>NZ_JACJSB010000028.1 GCF_014697585.1 Dolichospermum sp. FACHB-1091
TTTGCGCCTCTGCGTGATCAAAATTCAGCCCTTAATTCACCAACAACGGAAAACTTCTCAAAAAGAGTATTGACAGATAATTAAATATATGTTATCATGAAGTGGATAAGGAAGAACTATCTTCATTTTCTTACAATTCTCTTTGCGCCTCTGCGTGATCAAAATTCAGCCTTTAATTCACCAACAACGGAAAAACTTCTCAGAAATTAGAGGATTGATACACATTTGCTCTAGTCCATCTCCCATAATTTCTCTGATTTAGCTGCAACTAATTTGACATTAAATACCTCGCTAAAACACTGACTGACGACAGAAGACACTTCATCACAAGTAATACCAGGAATCCATGCAGCCAAACTACAAACTGGTCTGTCAACAATGCCACAGGGGACAATGTGCTTAAACCCTGTCATGTCTGGACAAACGTTCAAGGAAAAACCGTGCATAGTAATCCATTTACTAACTTTAATACCTATAGCAGCAACTTTGTATCCTTCCAACCAAACACCAGTAAAACCAGCAATACGTTCCCCAGGCAAATCATAATGTAATAAAACGCGAATTAATACCTCCTCTAATTGGCGTAAGTACCAATGCAAATCTTGACGATAACGGCGTAAGTTTAAAATTGGATAAGCGACCAATTGTCCCGGACAATGATAGGTAACTTCACCACCTCTTTCAATGCGATGCACATCATGGTTACATTTGTCAAGATTAAATTTAAGAAATTCTAGATTTGCTCCTGTCCCCAAAGTATAAACAGGGGGATGTTCCAGCAAAATCAGTACATCATCTAATTCTGGGTTGTGAATGCGCTCAGTAACTAGCGATCGCTGCCACTGATGAGCCGTTATGTATGGTATTAAACCAGGATTATATAGTAAACAACGGTACGGTGGAAATTGAGTATTATGAATCATCACAGAACAGGAGAAATAAAAAGATTAACTGCCTCACTGGACATCTATAGCACTCACTTGACAAAAATATCCAGAACAAATGTCAAGGTATGCAAAGGATTTTAAAGTAACGTCAAGGAAAAATACTTTACAACCAATAAAGTGCTAGTTTGAATATATAACCTCAATGGTGTTGGGAGGAATTTGCCAGAAGTATCAAGCCTAGACAAGAGAAACCAATAACGCTGACTGATGATGTTCCCAGAATTAATTTGCATCAATCAGGATCGAACCTCCCAAATTGGTCACATTTTCTCTACAATGGGGAACAAGACCAAGAGACGGGGACGGAAGTACGTACTCCTGTGTTTTACAGTTGCACAGAAGGGGGCGGTTAAAAAACCATATTTTAAATTGCCTAATTCCATAGTTGTGGTTGAACAGCCCATTGCTTAACAACCGGTTGGGAGTCGTCGTAAAGGATAAAAACTAAAATTAAAACGATGAATAGCGCGAACCTGAAGATGGGAGAAACATGGGGAACAGAGCAGTGTTTTAAAAATAGGTTACTTGTGTCGGTAGCAGTGATAGACATTAACGCAATCTCTATTCCTACCCAAAAACATCACATATAATATTGAGCGGGAGAGTTTACATGAAACTTGTCATCCACGGTAAAAACATTGAAATCACCGATGCCATCCGAGAATATGTGCATCAAAAAATTGAAAAGGCGGTTAATCACTTTCAGAACATCACCAATGAAGTGGATGTCCATTTGAGCGTGGCTCGCAATCCCCGCATTAGTACAAAACAAGCGGCGGAAGTAACTATTTATGCTAATGGTAGTATTATCCGGGCGGAAGAAAGCAGCGAAAGCTTGTATGCAAGTATTGACCTAGTTGCAGACAAAATTGCCCGGCAATTGCGGAAATATAAAGAAAAAAGACAGGATCATAAAACCCAACCTATATCAACTAACGAAGCAGTAGCGCCAGAAACCGTTGCAGCGGATTTAATAGGCGACCGCAGCGCGGAATTACCCCAAGAGGTAGTTCGCACCAAATACTTCTCCATGCCTCCGATGACAGTGGCAGAAGCCCAAGAACAATTGCAAATGGTAGGACATGACTTTTATATGTTCCATAATGCAGAAACGGGCGAAATTAATGTTATTTATGAACGTAACCACGGCGGTTATGGGGTAATTCAACCTCGGAATAACAGTCATTCTAACAGCAGAAATGGCAAATCAGCTAACGCCAATATTGGTGTCACAGAGAAGTCGCACTCTAAATAGAGTCTGATGAGGTTATTCATGGGTAGAGATGTTTCGTGAAACGTCTCTACAGTGTCTTATCTTAATCGTCTCCTCAGAGGTAGTTATTGTCGGGTATAAGCTGTGCTGCATTTAATTTGTAAATTCTAGCGGGCAAGATGCCCGCACCACAACATCTAGCTAGATGAGGATGATCAAATTTGGATGCGTAACAGCTTATTACTTCACTGCTAACTGTTGTAGAGTTTTTAATGCTTCTTCAACGTGACCTTTAAAATTCAACATGGAATCAAATACATATTGAACGATGCCATTTTTGTCAATCACATAAGTGACTCGACCAGGAATGAGACCGAAAGCCGTGGTTGCACCATATTGTTTTCTTACTTTGTCACCTTGATCACTTAGAAGTGTAAAAGGTAAATTGTATTTATTGGCAAAGTTTTGATGAGAATTGCTAGAGTCACCACTCACACCAATAACTTCAGCACCAGCGGCTTGAAATACCTCATATTGATCTCGAAAAGCACATGATTCTATAGTACATCCTGGTGTATCATCCTTGGGATAAAAATAGAGGACAACAGATTTTTGACCGCGAAAATCTGCCAGACTGACATTTTTGCCATTTTGGGCAGGTAGGTTAAAATTAGGGGCGGTATCTCCAACTTTGATAGCCATATAAAAAATTTAAAATTCAAACATTACTTAATAAAAGTTTACCCTGTAAATTAGATTATCCACTCCCCTTGATCAAGTGCATCAGGAGGAGTAAAGTTAAATTCTCAAATCAGATATTCTGTCTATGCGTCTGAGTTCACTTGATGTCTTTCGTGGTATTACCATTGCAGCAATGATTCTTGCTAATATGGCAGGAGTTGCAGGTCATGTTTATCCTTCCCTCAGTCATGCCCAATGGCACGGTTGTACACCCACTGATTTAATATTTCCTTTCTTTTTATTCATTGTGGGTGTAGCAATGACCTTTTCTCTGTCAAAATATACAGCAGAGAACAAACCTAACAAAGCAGTTTATTTACACATTCTCCGTCGCGCTGCTATTTTATTTATTTTAGGTTTACTATTAAATGGTTTTTGGAATCAAGGTATTTGGACATTTGATTTAAGTAGTATCCGCTTGATGGGAGTATTGCAACGAATTGGTTTAACTTACCTATTTGCATCTTTGATAGTTTTAAAATTACCGCGCAAAAGTCAATGGTTAGTAGCAGGAGGATTACTAATTGCTTATTGGTTGATAATGATGTATATTCCTGTTCCTAATTATGGTGCAGGAATGCTAACCAGAGAAGGTAATTTTGGCTCATTTATTGATAGATTAATTATTCCCAAAGCACATTTATATAAAGGTGATGGGTTTAATTTTATGGGAGATCCTGAAGGACTTTTTAGCACTATTCCAGCCATAGTTAGCGTTTTGGCTGGCTATTTTACTGGACAATGGATCAAAGATAAAAAACAGGCTACTGCACAAACTAGCATGGATTTAGTATTATTTGGTTTGTGTTGTTTAGTAATTGCAATTATTTGGGATGTGGTATTTCCTATTAATAAGAAAATTTGGACGAGTTCCTATGTTTTATATACCACTGGTTGGGCATTAATGTTATTAGCGGCTTGTTATGAAATGATAGAAGTGAGGTTAATAAAACGCTGGAGTAAACCTTTTGAAATTATGGGACTAAATGCGATCGCTCTTTTCGTGGCTTCAGTAATTCTAATTAAAATTACAGTGAAAACCCAAATTGGTACAGGTGAAAATGCCATTAGTATCTATAATTGGATTTATCAAAATATTTTTGCATCTTGGGCAGGAAATTTCAACGGTTCATTTTTATTTGCACTTGTTACCGCGTTATTTTGGTATAGTATTGCTGTTTTGATGTATCAGAAACGCTGGTTTATTAAAGTCTAAATAAAACTTTTGTGGGACGGGCATCTTACCTGTCCAAATTCTGCAAACTTACTCATAAAAAATCCAAATTGAATGTTTGGGGAGAAAATTTAACTATCTCACATCCTATTATATATTATTAGTTACCAATTAATAGCAACCACACTAATTTTAGGCCAACTGCTTGCAGAAGCGCTAGTTTACTCGGGGACGCTCCGCGATCGCTATCGATCTCCCAACTTATTCCTAAATTTTTATCACAACCAATTTTCTAATTTAAGTTCTTCAATTCTTAATAAATCAGAATCATTAGAAAGGAGAATTAAATCCCGGACAATTGCTGTAGCTGCTATTAAAACATCAGCATCTTGGATAGGAGTACCTTTAGCTTTTAATTTGGCATGAATTTCACAGGATTTTTCAATAATTTCTAAATCATCTAAAAATAATACAGGATAATCATTACAAAATCCATGAAAATCTACCAATTGTTTAGTAGCATTGAGAGATATTAAACCTCTTTTAATTTCATAGTAGGTGATACAACTAATAAATATTTCTGACCCGAGAAAGCTTAACTCTTTCAATTTATTATTTATAGTTATATTTTTCTTTAACGCATAACTAACAATATTTGAATCAAGTAAAAAATTCATGGGTTTATTTTCTCGCTACTGCTGCATCAAAAATTGCTATTTCTTCTGGTGTTAAATCATTTAATGTCCCAGCAACAGCTTCTAATGTTAATATTTTGCCAATCCTTCTGGTTAAATCATGTTCTTTAATTGCTCTCATTTCTTCTGGGGAAAATCTGCTAAATAATTCTATTAACATTTCAGTCATTTCATACTGATCTAATTTCACCATGTAGAAACTACTACCACGAAATAGTTTATCTACAACATGAGAAATGCGTTCTGTTAGTTCTTGTTGATAGTCAGTTAATTGTTCTTGCATGATGTTTACTCTGTTTGTGCTTTGGAAAAATCTAATTCTTATTTATATTACACTCCATTGACGCAAAATCGCCCACTGAAACAGTTCAGCTACGGTCATTAATGACATTGCTAATTGTTGACCAGTTACATAAGGCATGAGTTCTAAATCAGGGAAAGCTCGAAGGTAATCTCGCAGACGGGTAAACTGTTCAAAATTGCGGATTCCAGAAAGAATTTCTTGACGAATCGCGCCTAATAAGGCAACTTGGTCATTAGTAATTAGATTCTGCAATATTGTGACTGCTGGGGAAGAATCAGACGGTGTTTTCCGACGTAGAGCCAATGACCAAACGGAAGTATCAACAATAATACTCATGCTTGATGACGTTGCTGCTTATAGTTATAGTCTTCGTCATACTCGATGGTCCCAAACAGGTCTAATACTTTGAGCCGCTTACGACGTTGAATATATTCGCGCAGTGCTGTTTCTACTAAAGAATCTATGTTCACCTGATTGTCAAGTTCCAATGCCTCTTTTAGTAAGGCTTCGTTGATGTTGAGAGATGTAGTCACAATCAATTCTGATCCTAACAATGACTAAATAAATGGTAGCTCACTCTAGGTGATTAATTTCATTGATAATGCGATCGCACCCCAACATCCCAATTTTAAACGAACTGCTTGCAGCAGCGCTTACGCTATCGCACCCCAACATCCCCAAATAGCGATTCCTAGGTCGCGCAACGCTTACGCTCACAACACCCTAATTTTAGGTGATCGCTCTCCCAATTTATTCCTAAACAGCTATTCCTACTGAGTGCAACGCTTACGCTAATGCACTTCTCCCAAATTCCCCAAACCGTTTATCATGGAATAAATCAAAGCTAAAAATCACTAACTCAAAAAACGTCAAGATATATGGAAAACAAAAGTAAACAAATTTACAATTACACTGTACTTTTGGAAAAGGAACAAGATGGTGGTTATCATGCCTTTTGTCCTGTTCTGAAAGGTTGTCATTCTCAAGGAGATTCTTTTGAAGAAACAATTGAGAATATTACAGAAGCTATTGAATTATATATTGAAAGTTTAATAGCTGATAATCAACCTGTTCCTAAAGAGGATTTAATTGTTAAGCCATTAAGTATTTTATTATGAGTAATTTACCAAGTATAAAAGCTAAAGATTTTATTAGGGTTATCGAAAATTTGGGTTTTTATTTTGACAGACAAAAAGGTAGTCATGCTATTTACAAGAATACTAATGGTTTAAGAGTTGTTGTTCCAATTCATCAAGGAAAAGACATTAAACCAGGTACTTTAATGGGAATGATTCAAGATATTGGTATTGACAAAGAAACATTTTTTAAATTAGTACAAAAATAAAGCGATCGCACCCCAACATCCCCAAACAGCGATTCCTAGGTCGCGCAACGCTTACGCACACAACTACCCCAATTTTAAGCGAAATGCTTGCAGCAGCGCAACGCTTACGCACTTCCAAGGTATTCCTAAGTGGCGATTCCTGCGGAGCGCTTCGCTATCGCTTACAACCACCCTAATTTTAAACGAACTGCTTGCAGCAGCGCAACGCTTACGCACTCCCAACCAACATCCTAAACGGCGAACTGACAAGTTATAGCTTGCACTATTGCCCCCTCTGGTTGACTTCTAAGGAGATTTCCACTCTTCCTCTGGGATCATAGCTGTAACCATAATGTTACGTAATGTTCCAGTGGGCAAGTCTCTACCTTGATGAAAAGGCACAATAACTTGGGTGTCTTGAGCTTGACTACGCCATTTTCTATGACTACCTTTCTGAGATATCAGTTCAAAGCCATGTTTACGTAATATGCGTTCAACATCATCAGCCTTCATTCTCCTGAGTCGAGTCATCCGAGCATAACCTCACGGATTACTGCTCCAGGAAGAAGTTGAATAGTATCGGGCTGTAAATAAAGCTCGATCGCTTCTCTTATATTATTAAGGGCTTCTTCTTGTGTAACACCGGCAGAGGTGCATCCAGGGAGTTCTGGACACCAAATTGCCCATTCGCTTGTTTCTGGATCAGGTTCAAGTATGACTCGCCACTTCATAGTTACTATAATATTTGTAGAATTAATCTCAATCATAGCAAACGGTTCTTCGTAGTATCCTGGCACTACAAGATTGGCGATTCCTTGGTCGCGCTGTACGCGATCGCACCCCAACATCCCCAAATAGCGATCGCTCATAACTACCCCAATTTTAAACGATTCCTAGGTCGCGCAACGCTTACGCTCACAACCCCCCTAATTCTAAATGAACTGCTTGCAGCAGCGCAACGCTTACGCTCACAACCCCCTAATTTTAAACGAACTGCTTGCAGCAGCGCAACGCTTACGCACCCCAACATTCCCAAACAGCGATTCCTACGTATCCCTTCGCTATCGCACAAATAATTTGTAGAAGGTTTAAAAATTTGATATGATGTTAATGAAAACTGTTTAATTTTTGCAGAAAAACTATGTCTCAAGCAACTGATAAACCTATAATTCAAGAAAACACACTGTTAGATAAATTTAGAAATCTAACTATTGAACAACAACAAACTATCTTAGATTTTATGGAATTTATGCACAGTAAAAAAACAAAATCACAAGACAATCAAGAGGTTTCAGCTTATGATTTAGCTAAGGAATGGGCTGGATCTGTAGAAAGTGGGATTAGTGATTTATCTACTAATAAAAGGTATCTTCAAGGATTTGGTAAATAATGAAATCAGAAATTATTATAGATACTTCGCCTTTAGTGGCTTTTATTGATAAAAGTGATAATCTTCATAAATGGACAGTAGAAAAATGGAAAAATTTACGTCCCCCTTTATTTACTTGTGAAGCGGTTATTGCGGAATCTTGTTTTTTATTACAAAATGTTCATGGAGGAGAAAGTGCTATTTTATCTTTATTGGAAGCAGAAGTAATTAAAATACCTTTTAATTTAAGTGAAGAAGTAACAGTAATTAAGCAATTAATGAAACAATATCACTCCGTTCCTATGTCTTTAGCTGATGCTTGTTTAGTAAGAATGAGTGAATTAATTAGAGGAAGTAGTGTTTTCACTTTAGATAGTGATTTTAGGGTTTATCGTCAATATAAAAATATTGCTCTTTTGTTTGTTGGTGGTTAATGTTGTAATTGTCTGATAGCGTAGCGTGGCGTTAGCCATATCAGAATAAACAAAATCATCCCCAAATTTTCACCAACAATTATTAAATAACATCCTGTAAATCCTTTAATCCTGGTTATCCTGATTCAGACAAAAAAATTCTAACTGACCACAAACCAATTCTTGATTATTGTTTATCTGTAATTTTCCTACTTAAAGAAATAACGTTCGCGTAGCGTGTCGAAGACATACCACTCCAGACACAGAGGACACAGAGGAAGAAGATTATAAACTGGGTTATAAGATCCCCGGCTTCTTCTTTGATCATATCAATTAATTATCTGTTATGTTCAGAAGTCGGGGATCTAGTTAGAGTGCAACGCTTACGCTCACAACCCCAATTTTAAACGAACTGCTTGCAGCAACGCTTCGCTATCGCACCCCAACATCCCCAAACAGCGATCGCAGACAACCCCAATTTTAACCGATCGCACACAACCCTAATTTTAACCGATCGCACTCCCAACATCCCCAAACAACGATCGCACCCCAACATTCTCCAAACAGCGATCACACTAATACTTAAAATCTTTTGCCCAAGAACAACCCTTTAATTTAGCAAATCTGGCATAGTAAATACCATTTTTGAGATGCTGTAAAGCAACTTTATCATATTCTCCAAAAACTTTAGCTCTAGCCCTGTAAGCATCTCCAGAATTACGCGCTTTAATAGAAAGTAAATCACAAGTTGATTTACTTGCATTTATCAGCCTGTCTGCTTCTGATTCAAGTGATCTAGCTTTAGCATCATAAGGATTATCAGCACGGACTGGAGTTACAAAAAAAGCTGTAATGTTTACTAGCATTAATCCTAGCAGTAGTTGTTTAAAATACATTTGTTGTTGCCTCTAAGGAATTTTGTCAAGTTATGCAGAAATTTTCCGTACAACGGCACAATTGAGCGATCGCCCAACTCAAAACCAGAATATCACAATACTGTCAGCACTAACGTTTTGTTACATAACAGCATCGCTTTGTAAACAAAATTTAAAATCAGGTGAGAGAACCTGTATTCTTTGTTAAGATTCATTAATAAATGTGTTGTTTTCTATATCATTTTATGTCAGATATAGGACAAAACCCCCACAGAATCCGAGTTTTCTGCTAAAAAACTCTTATTGCCGAAAATAATTGAAGTTACAAACGGTTATACCGCGACTAACTTCATGAGAACACGCTTGAAAGGAGCTTATTTGAATGTTTACCCAAGTCAAGTCCACTATTAGACATATTGCACCTGACGATTTACGGGGACGTAAATTAATCAAGGTTGTCTATGTCGTGCTAGAATCCCAATACCAAAGTGCATTATCTCAAGCGGTACGGGAAATTAACGCTAATCATCCCAGCGTTGCCATAGAAATCAGTGGATACTTGATTGAAGAACTACGCAACTCTGAAAACTATGAGGAGTTGAAACGCGATATAGCCAGTGCTAATATATTCATTGCTTCTCTAATTTTTATTGAAGACCTAGCACAGAAAGTAGTTGCCGCAGTCGAACCCCATCGTGATAATCTCGATGTGTCCGTTGTCTTCCCCTCCATGCCCGAAGTTATGCGCCTCAATAAAATGGGTAGCTTCTCTTTGGCGCAGTTAGGACAATCCAAGAGCGTTATCGCTAACTTCATGAAAAAGCGCAAAGAGAAATCTGGCGCTGGTTTCCAAGACGGAATGTTGAAGTTATTGCGGACTCTCCCCCAAGTGCTGAAATTCCTCCCCATGGAAAAAGCACAAGACGCGAGAAACTTCATGCTCAGTTTTCAGTATTGGCTAGGTGGTTCAGCGGAAAACCTGGAAAACTTTTTACTGATGCTGGCTGATAAATACGTACTAAAAGGTATAGAGAAAGAAAGCTTTGTCGCTGCTGAATATCAAGCTCCAGTTGTTTATCCCGACATGGGTATTTGGCATCCTTTAGCACCAACCATGTTTGAGGATGTGCGAGAATATCTTAACTGGTATTCTGCTCGCAAAGACATTTCTAGTCACCTTAAAGATCCCCTTGCACCATGCGTAGGTTTGGTATTACAACGGACTCACCTCGTTACTGGGGATGATGCCCATTATGTGGCAATTGTCCAGGAATTGGAATCATTAGGGGCAAGAGTTCTCCCTGTTTTTGCAGGTGGTTTAGATTTCTCTAAACCAATAGAAGCTTACTTCTATGAACCAATTACCAAAATGCAGTTAATAGACGCGGTAGTATCCTTAACTGGTTTCGCTTTAGTCGGTGGACCTGCTAGACAGGATCATCCTAAAGCCATTGAAGCATTAAAACGGTTAAATCGCCCTTACATGGTAGCCTTGCCTTTGGTCTTCCAAACCACCGAAGAATGGCTAGATAGCGATTTGGGGTTACATCCCATTCAAGTGGCTTTACAGATTGCTATACCCGAACTAGACGGCGCAATCGAGCCGATTATCCTATCAGGTAAAGATGGGGCAACAGGCAGAGCGATCGCTTTACAAGATAGGGTAGAAATAGTCGCTCAACGGGCATTAAAATGGGCGAATCTGCGCCGTAAACCCAAACTAGACAAAAAAGTTGCTATTACCGTTTTCAGCTTCCCTCCTGACAAAGGTAACGTGGGTACAGCCGCATATTTAGACGTATTCGGTTCTATTCATGAAGTCATGAAAGGACTGAGAAACAACGGTTACGACGTGCAGGACATTCCCGAAACCCCCCAAGAGTTACTAGAACAAGTCATCCACGACGCACAAGCACAATACAACAGTCCCGAACTCAACATTGCTTACAAAATGTCTGTGCCAGAATATGAAGCACTGACACCCTACTCCCAACGCTTAGAAGAAAACTGGGGACCACCTCCCGGAAACTTGAACAGCGACGGCCAAAATCTCTTGATTTATGGGAAACAATTTGGTAATGTGTTTATTGGTGTGCAGCCGACATTTGGTTATGAAGGCGACCCCATGCGGTTGTTATTCTCCCGTTCCGCAAGTCCCCACCACGGTTTTGCAGCATATTACACCTATCTAGAACGGATTTGGGGCGCTGATGCTGTGTTACACTTTGGGACACATGGCTCATTGGAATTTATGCCCGGTAAGCAAATGGGAATGTCTGGTGATTGTTACCCAGATCAACTAATTGGCTCAATTCCCAACTTGTATTATTACGCAGCTAATAACCCCAGTGAAGCTACAATCGCTAAACGTCGCAGTTATGCAGAAACAATTTCTTACCTAACACCACCGGCGGAAAATGCTGGTTTATACAAAGGGTTGAAGGAACTTAGCGAATTAATTGCTTCTTACCAAACTTTGAAAGACACAGGACGCGGTGTTTCCATTGTCAATTCCATCATGGATAAGTGCCGTATTGTCAACTTAGACAAGGATATTCACATTCCTGAAACCGATTCTAAGGATATGACCTCGGAGGAACGGGATAATATCGTTGGTAACGTTTATCGTCGGTTAATGGAGATTGAATCGCGCTTATTACCTTGTGGACTGCACGTGATTGGTAAACCTCCCACTGCCGAAGAAGCGATCGCTACTCTGGTCAATATAGCTAGTTTAGATCGACAAGAGGAAGAAATTCAAGGTTTACCCGGAATTATTGCCAAAAGTCTCGGTCGCAATATTGAGGATATCTACAAGAACAACGATGCCGGAATTTTGGCAGATGTACAACTACTACAAGATATCACCCTCGCTACCCGTGCGGCTGTTACAGCCTTAGTTCAAGAACAAATTGACGCAGAAGGTAGAGTGATAGCGGTTTCCAAGTTGAATTTCTTTAACATGGGGAGAAAAGAACCTTGGGTAGAATCACTGCATCAATCAGGTTACACCAAAGTTGATACTTCTGCGTTAAAACCTCTGTTTGAATATTTGGAATTTTGCTTAAAACAAGTTTGTGCAGATAACGAACTTGGTGGTTTATTGCAAGGTTTGGAAGGTGAATATATTCTCCCCGGTCCCGGTGGTGATCCTATCCGTAATCCTGATGTATTACCCACAGGTAAAAATATCCACGCACTAGATCCCCAATCTATCCCCACATCTGCCGCAGTCCAATCGGCGAAAATCGTCGTGGATAGGCTGCTAGAACGAAACAAGTCAGAAAATGATGGAAATTGGCCAGAAACCATCGCCTGTGTCCTCTGGGGTACAGATAACATCAAAACCTACGGCGAATCCCTCGCCCAAATTATGTGGATGGTGGGAGTGCGTCCAGTTCCCGATGCTTTGGGACGGGTGAACAAGTTGGAATTGATACCTTTGGAAGAATTGGGTCGTCCTAGAATTGATGTGGTGATCAATTGTTCTGGTGTATTCCGTGACTTGTTCATTAACCAAATGAACTTGCTGGATCAAGGTGTAAAAATGGCAGCAGAAGCTGATGAACCCTTGGAAATGAACTTTGTCCGCAAGCACGCTTTGAAACAAGCTGAGGACATGGGAATAAATCTGCGTCAAGCTGCAACTCGCGTTTTCTCTAATGCTTCTGGTTCTTATTCTTCTAATATTAACTTAGCGGTGGAGAATAGCACTTGGGATAGTGAAGCTGAGTTACAGGAAATGTATTTGAAGCGCAAATCTTTCTCTTTCAATTCTGATAATCCTGGGGTTATGGATGAGTCAAGGGAGATTTTTGAAACGACTTTGAAAACTGCTGATGCAACTTTCCAGAATCTCGATTCTTCGGAAATCAGTTTAACAGATGTTTCCCACTATTTTGACTCAGATCCTACTAAGTTAGTGGCAAGTCTGCGTGCAGATGGTAAGAAACCATCTTCTTACATTGCAGATACAACTACTGCGAATGCACAGGTGAGAACTTTATCAGAAACTGTGCGTTTAGATGCGCGGACGAAGTTGTTAAATCCCAAATGGTATGAGGGGATGTTATCTCACGGTTACGAAGGTGTGCGGGAACTTTCTAAACGGTTGGTTAATACTACTGGTTGGAGTGCGACTGCTGGCGCTGTGGATAACTGGATTTATGAGGACACGAATGAGACTTTCATCAAAGATGAGGAAATGCAAAAGCGTCTCATGAATCTCAATCCTCATTCTTTCCGCAAGATTGTTTCTACTTTGTTGGAAATGAATGGACGCGGTTATTGGGAGACAAGTGAGGAGAATTTAGACCGGTTAAGAGAGTTGTATCAGGAGGTGGAAAATCGGATTGAGGGAATTGATTAATTCCTAATAATAAATGTAGAGACGTTTGATGTTGTAGAGACGTTCCATGGAACGTCTCTACATTTTGGGTAAAACGTTTTTACATTTTGTAATTTGTTCGTTATATTGTGGGTCATTTATTCATATTACATAACCCACATTTTTATTAATCGTAATTTTTCACATATATAAATAACACCATGACATTATTCAAAAATAAATATAGAGTTGAATCAACCAGATTACCAAATCGTGATTATTCACAAAACGGTTGGTATTTTGTGACGATATGCACTTATGAACGTGAATGGTTATTTGGTGATGTTGTAAATGGTCAAGTTCATTTATCAACAATTGGTCAAATAGCACAAAAATTTTGGGCTGAAATTCCTCAACATTCTAAAAATACATATATAGATGCTTATGTGATTATGCCAAATCATGTACACGGAATTATTGTCATTGATAATCCTGAATCTAAAGAAATTTCCCCAAGTAAAGACGTTACCCAATGTAGAGACGTTCCATGGAACGTCTCTACAAAATCGGATGGGAATGATAATTCTACAACATCGGATGATGATTTTGATGAAACAGATGTTTACAGGAATTTATCGAAAATGTCCCCAAAAGCAGGTTCATTGAGTGTAATTATTAGGTCATATAAAGCTGCTGTTACCCGTTGGTGCAATATGAATGGTTATCCTAATTTTGCTTGGCAACAACGATTTTTTGATAAAATTATTCGTGCTGATGGATCTGTGGATCATATTAGGGAATATATTATTAATAATCCTCTAAAATGGGATTATGACAAGAATAATTCATCAGGTTTATGGATGTGATATCAAATTTTATAAAGATGCGATATCCATGATGTAGAGACGTTCCATGGAACGTCTCTACATTAAATTAAAATTGATAATAATTATTTATTTTAGTTATTTTTTTTCAATACTATTCATCATTCTTTGAGCTACTGATCTATGTAGAATAGCTTGAGATACTTCATTCATATTTTTTATTCTAAAAATACTTTGAAATCCATAAAAGCCATATATAACAACAAGTTTACCAATAAATTCGTCAGCAAAGCTGGAAGAAATAAGTCCCATTTCTGAGAAATCTAGAACAATTCGTGAAGCACCCATATTAATTATGTTAATCACGGATGTACGAATTTTTTCTCCGGCAATTCTTGTCCCAGATCCAGATGTATGATCCTTAATTAAAATACAATGTTCACCTGTATCATTTTCTAAATTTTCCAGAAATAAATTTACAGGTTGGTAGCCACCAAGAGCAGCTTTTATATCAATATCCTGACTCACATCAATTTGGAAATCAATAATTGTACCCTGATGATTTTTATCTATGAAAGGAATGTTAGAAAATGATTTAGATTCATTATTGCGTATCAATAATGAAGCAGAACCAGATGTAATACTTAGACTTCCACTATTATCTTTAATGATTTCTAATAAACCCCAGAGTCCATTACCCTGATTGGTTGTCTTGTCTCTAGTTATACCTTCTTTAATAGCCATAGTTATAGCATCAACAGGTGATTTTGGTTTATGAACAGATTGGGAAAGAGAACCATAAATTCCAATACCAGTATCAGCAATACACACGGCTAATCGTTTAGATTCAGGATGCACTTGAACCATAGCAAAACCTTCACAGGCTTGAGAATGATCAAAAACATTTCCCATTACTTCATCTAAACACCATTTAAAAGCCTCTAAAACCCCAGGGTTACATTGTATTCTTTCTCTAATAGCTTTTATCAATGCTGATGCTAGTTGATGTTCCATTACATCATCTTGAAATTTCCATATTTTTGATAAAGGATCTATTTCATTTGTTAAGATATTGGCAGTTGCAGGTAATGGAGCATTAAAATTTACTTTTGTAAGTATAGTAGGTTGATCATATAAATTTATATTAATATCGAGATTTCTGTAATGCTGAATTATAGCAGCTATGGGTACAGCAGAATTAGGAAAAACACCTTTAACATCTTGAAAAACAACTGATATATTTTTATAACCATTTTCATGTATGCTAAATAAAGCTCGAATAAACTGGCTTACACATTTTGGATGGTTTAGCTTTTGTATAATGATACAATCATCCTCTCTCCAAACGGAAAGTTTATCTTGTTCCTGGTTAAAACTATTTGAATTCATGGTTTATTAATTAATGCGGATGAGATGATATTGGCTTTATATTAAAAAATTATGTGCATCTTTACAAACAGTATAATTACGCAAAATGATAACAAGTTTGTTAATGAAGCTACGTGGGATGCGATCGCTGTTGTGGATGTGAGGGTGCGATCGCTTGTTGGGGATTTTGGGAGTGCGATCGCTGTTTGAGGATGTTGGGAGTGCGATCGCTTTTGGGGATGTGTGGGATGCGATCGCTATTTTGGGGTTGGGAGTGCGATCGCTGTTTGGGGTGTGGGAGTGCGATCGCTTTTTGAGGATGTGAGGAGTGCGATCGCTGTTTTGTGGATGTGGGGATGTGCGATAGCGAAGCGCTCCGTAGGAATCGCTGTTTTGGGATGTGGGAGTGCGATCGCTGTTATGGTTGTGGAAGGGTGATCGCTTATTGAGGATGTGGGAGTGCGATAGCGAAGCGCTCCGTAGGAATCGCTGTTTTGGGATGTGGGAGTGCGATAGCGAAGCGCTCCGTAGGAATCGCTATTTTGGGGATGTTGGGGGTGCGATCGCTGTTTTGAGGAATGTGGGGAAGTGCGATCGGTTTTGGGGATGTGTGGATGTGCGATCGCTTTACTGGTGACAGTATAGAATGTAAGAATCTATCTATAACTTCACTGATAACCCCTATGAAAAGCAGCACTTATGCTCAACAATTAGAATTATTTCAATTATTCCAACCGACTAAAATTATAAGTTGTACAAGAAAGTTTACATTTGTAGATTTATTTGCTGGAATAGGTGGATTTAGAATTCCTTTAGAAGAATTAGGAGGAATTTGTTTAGGGTATTCAGAAATAGATAAAGAAGCTATTAAGGTTTATAAAAATAATTTTATTAGTGATCATAATGCAGATGAACCATATTTGGGAGATATTACAAATTTAAACAAATTACCTTTTGAAATAGATTTAATAGTTGGTGGTGTGCCTTGTCAACCTTGGTCTATAGCAGGTAAAATGCAAGGTTTAGATGACCCCAGAGGTAAACTATGGCTTGATGTTTTTAGAGTTGTAGAAGTTAATAAACCTAAATCATTTATATTTGAGAATGTCAAGGGTTTAACCGAGCCAAGAAACAGACAAAGTTTAGAATATATACTTAGTAATTTAACATCATTTGGCTATATAGTTAAATATCAGGTGCTAAATTCCTATGATTTTGGTTTACCTCAAGATAGAGACAGAATATTTATTGTTGGTATTAGAAATGATATTGCAAATTGTTGGGGGTTTACTTTTCCTAAACCATTAAATAAACGCTTAAAACTTTATGATATAATTCCTGGAATTGAAAGAAGTAATTTTACTAAAAAGAAATTTCCTCCAGAAGTTTTATTTAATGATGGCAAAATTCCAGCTTCTAGAGGCAGATTCCAAAAAATAGATGAATTAAACGATTTCTTTACTTTTGCTGATATTAGAGATGGACATACTACAATTCATTCTTGGGAATTAATAGAAACAAATTATAGAGAAAAGCTAATATGTCAAACTATTTTGAAAAATAGAAGAAAGAAAATTTATGGTGAAAAAGATGGTAATCCTTTAAAATTTGAAGTATTAGAATCTTTAACTTCTAATTTACAGATTGCAGAAATTAACAGCTTAGTAGACAAAGAAATTCTTCGTCTTGTAGAAGGTAAAGGTTATGAATTTGTAAATTCTAAAATTTCTTCAGGTATTAATGGTATTTCTAAAATATTTTTACCTCATGCTGATGCGATTGGAACTTTAACCGCAACTGGAACAAGAGATTATGTGGCTACTATATCTATAGAATGTGAAGAACCTGAAGCATATAAGCAAACATTTATCAAAAAAATTTATCAACCAAAGCGATTTAAACCTTTAACCGCAGAAAATTACGCAAGATTACAAGGATTTCCTAAAAGTTTCAAAATAGCGGATAATGAAAATACAGCCAAACATCAATTTGGTAATGCAGTTTCTATTCCTGTTATTTACCATTTAGCAAAGGCATTGTTAACAATCATTCTATCGGTTTAATTTTGAATATGACAGCTATTAGTTCAAAAACTCGTGCATAAATTAAAGGTTATCTAGAAGGTTTTATCAAGGGTCTTATAGATGAGTATAAAGGGCGTAAAATTTTAAAGCCCACCAGTGCAGAAGAGTATTTATCAAGATCATCATCTAATGGAGAATTAAAACCATTTCAAGCAGCACTTATTCCTCCAGAACTAATACGTATTAATCAATTTGAAAGAGGTTTAAGTACAAAATTAGGTAATTCTTTTGAAGAATGCGCTCGTTTAATTGCTCTCGAACATCATCAAGATGTCCGTCGTGGTTACGATATTAAAAATCAGGTAAGTATTGCAGCTTTTGCAGAAGCTGAACTTCAAAAACAAAATTACGAATCTGCCGCAAAGCAGGAAAAAGAAAAACCATCTTTTCAGCAGATGATAACAGCAGTGATGAATGCTCGTGGTAGTAATGATTTAGAGCTAAAAATAGCTCCTGTTGATCTTTATATTCTTGCAAAAGATGGGACAGAATTTTTCTTTGAAATCAAAGCTCCCAAACCCAACAAAGGACAATGTTTAGAAGTTTTACAACGTTTGTTGAGGTTTCATTTACTGCACGGGGTTAACCGTCCTAAAGCACAAGCTTATTATGCAATGCCTTATAATCCTTATGGTGCAACTAAAGTTGATTATAAATGGACGCACGCAAAAAGTTATTTACCTTTTGATGAAGCTGTTGTTATCGGAAATGAGTTTTGGAATATTGTGGGGGGAGCAACTGCTTATGAGGAACTGCTAGAAAT
The DNA here is from genome assembly GCF_014697585.1 of Dolichospermum sp. FACHB-1091. Taxonomy (GTDB): domain Bacteria; phylum Cyanobacteriota; class Cyanobacteriia; order Cyanobacteriales; family Nostocaceae; genus Dolichospermum. The sequence continues at coordinate 18,422 of NZ_JACJSB010000028.1, forward strand.
TTATCTAGAGGTTGGACGTGAAAAAAGTAAATATATGTTGGATACTTTAGCTTTTGGATTTTAAGACGTTGCCATTTTTGGAAGTTTATCAAAGCGATCGCTGTTTTGGGGTGTGGGAGTGCGTAAGCGTTGCGCTGCTGCAAGTAGTTTGCTTTTTGTGGGTGTAGCGAAATGCTCCGCAGCGATCGCTTTAGTGATAAAATAACCACTTATCTTTGACTCTTTAGGAGAAAACTTGATTCCAATTAGTATTGAGCAAATCTACAAAGTTAAAGAAATTATTGCCAAATATAAGAATCTGGAATGTGTTGAATGCGCTCAAGCTATCCAAGATTACTTGGTATCACAGAGAATTTCGGGAAAGCGGCTAAAAATTTATACAGGTTCAGGAATAGGACGCGATAGTTATATCTATGATGAAAGTGTTTCTGGGGATGCAATCTCTATTAATGGTCGTCATCAAGGGATTATGATTATAATAGATGGAGTAGAAATGATATTTGATAATCATCACCCTGATGGAATCATCAAAAATCAATGGTTAGCTAACTTACTGTTTTATAATAAACTGTATAACGGGCAGCAGTTCCAAATCACAGAAGAAACTTTTTAGGTGTTAAAGATTATGGAAAACAATCATCATAGTATTACTCTAATTCCCGATGAATATTTCTATGAAATGCTCCAAAGAATTAAACAAAGACCAGGAATGTTTCTAGGTCAATGTTCAATTACTCGACTAAGAGCTTTTTTAGATGGATATATGGGATCTAGGTCAGATTTAGGTTTACCACCAACTCAACAAGAGCTAGAATTTAATCAATTTCAAGAATGGGTACAGACAAGATTTAAAATTAGTTCTTCGCATGGATGGGATAGTATTATTCTTTTTTATTCTGCGGATGAAAGAGATGCACTAAATAACTTTTTTGAATTATTTGATCAATTTTGTAATAGCGAAAGTGCTACAAGAGAGGAGATGAGTCAAGAAAAACTTACTGAATCAAATCTTTCACTAACACAACAGAGAGTGACTGTATAATTACTTGGGATATCGCTTTTGGGGATGTGGGAAGTGCGATCGCTTTTTGGGAGTGTGAGAGGTGCGATCGCTTTTAGGGAATTTGGGGAGTGCGATCGCTTTTTGGGGATGTGGGGAGTGCGATTAAAAAATTAAACTTCCTCATCTAAGAATGGCAAGAGATCCTCTAAATCTCTCGCTCCATGCAAAACCCGTAGAACCTCCACCCGTTCCTCTTGAACCTTATAAAAAATCAAATAGTCCTTAAAATTCTTAATCCGCCACTGACGAATTGTTCCCATATCAGACAAAGACGACACAACCTTACCCATATTGGGAGTTATCGCCAATTGAGCAAAAGCATACTCAACAAACTCCAAAAACTTCTCCCCTGATTCCCGATTACCATTCACCAAAATATAATTTGCTTGTTGTCTAATATCCTGAGTAGCACGATTACGAATAATTAATTACCTGAAAAGCCATACTCACTACTGCGCCTTACCAAAGATTGATCGGCGCAAATCCTGCCAATATTCAGGAGTTACAGGTTCAGCTTCTGAGTCCAAACCTTCTTGCAACAAACTAGCTAATTTTGCTTGAGCATCCTTACGCCGTTGATCTTGCTGCAATAACATCAAAAAATAATCCGCCGCAGTAGCATAATTGCCAGATTGAAGCTGAACTTCAAGATAAGACTCAAGTTCTTTTGGTATCGGAAAACTCACATTCATAAGTTTCTAATATGAATAAAATTTTATTAGTATCTTATCATTTTTTATTCTGGTGATGAATTTAGGCGTAAGCGTTGCGCTCCGCAGGAATAGCTGTTAGTGGATTTGGAACGTGCGATCGCGCAAGCAATGACTTGTCAGTTCGCTATATTCAAAAATAATCAACTTATTAAGTTATTTAAAACCAAAACCGTTAACCCTGGTAAAGAAGGTAAACGAATATCATTTGTTAAGAAAAAAGACGCACCCCCATAAATAGCAGTGGCCATTTGAATAGCATCTAAAGAATGCAAATTATATACTGCTCTTAATTGTGCTGCTATTTCCGCTATATCTGGAGAAAGTTCTATAACCTTTAAAATTTCCTCATCCTCAAAGAGGATATCACGATACTGTTGAGATAATATTATATCCCCACGTCGCAAAGGATAAACTAATACTTCCAGTAAAGTTACAACAGATGTAATTACCTTAAATTCACGATTATTTAATGCTCTGAAAAACAGCCTTACCCTTTCTATATATTCAGGATTTTGCTCAATAAAGTAAATCAGTGGTGCAGTATCTAAAGCCACAGTTTCTCCCTGTAATTGTTCTATCCATTGCATTTTCCACGTTCCTGATTAACATATTCTTGAGCATCAATACCTTGCCAAATTTCCTTACCTAAACCTTCTAAATCTAGGATACTACGCTTTTTTGATTTATCTATAACGCGATTACGAACCACTGATATTAATTCAGCTACTAATTTAAGTTGTTCTTCAGCAGTTAAATTTTTAGCTTGCTGTAACAATTCTTGATAATTAGACATACATTTTTTTTCTTAAAAGTACCACTAAATTATATCATAATTTTATATAGGAATCGGGTTTGATTCTGTGAATTTACTTGTGTGGTCAGGGAACACAGGAAGAAAGACAGAATTGATACCTACTGAGTCTTGTATGGCTACGCCACGCAAGCTATCAAAAATCAAATATTATTCCTATATTTTGACAGTGATCGCTGTTTTGGGATGTGGGAGTGCGATAGCGAAGCGCGTAGGAATCGCTGTTTTAAGAGATACAATCACATTTTATTCAGAATATCTATTGACATGATATCATAATGTGATATCTTATATATTAGCTTCTGTTAAAAGTAAAAAAGGATGAATCTCAATAATAAACAGCAAAAGATTTTAGAATTAATTTTTACAAATCCTGTACCAGCAAATATTATTTAGCAAGATATAGAAAATTTATTTACAGCTTTAGGTGCTGATATTAGTCAAGGTAGCGGTTCAAGAGTTAGAGTTAAATTAAATGATGTTAGAGGTTATTTTCATGAACCACATCCAGAAAAAGAAACCGATAAAGGAGCAGTAAAAGCAGTGAGAGAATTTTTGATAAAAGCAGGAATTGAACCATAAATATTTTGTAATAAAATCAACCACAAAAAACTGAGTGAGGATTATTAAAATTATGTTGACTTACAAAGGATACACAGCATCAATTGAAGTAGATGTAGAAGCAGGAATACTTTTTGGTCGTGTTCTTGATATTAATGATGTAATTACTTTTAAAGCGAAAACGGTAGAAGAAGCACGTCAAGAATTTCAGACTTCTATAGATGGTTATTTAGCTTTTTGTGAAGAATTAGGAGAAGAACCGGATAAACCTTTTTCTGGAAAATTGCCATTTAGAACTACTCCAGAACATCACAGAAAAATTTTTATTGCAGCTAAAAAAGCTGGAAAAAGTATCAATGCTTGGATGGATGAAATTTTAATTAATGCTGCTGAAAAATCAGTTAAAGCATAGATTCAATATTTTTTCTAAGTTTTGAAGTCAAAAGTTTTTTATAAAGGTCGTCTGCTATTTCTGAATTTCACACAGCATTAGGACAATTTATTAACTATCGAGGTGCATTGAAAAGATTAGAACCGGAGCGTGTTTTATATTTAGCAGTACCTTTAACAACTTACAAAACATTTTTTCAACTTGACTTTCCCAAAGAGATGATTTTAGAAAATAGTGTAAAAATGGTAATTTATGATGTAGAGAAAGAGGTGATTTTTCAATGGATAAATTAACTCAATACCGTCAAATAGTTCAAGAAATATTAAAAGAATATGGTGAAGCACAACCAGCTTACGGCAATATAGAAGTTGAGACGATTTTTGATACAGAACGTGATCATTATCAAATAGTTCATGTTGGTTGGGAAGGTCAAAGTTGGGTACATAGTTGTATCATTCATATTGATATTAAAGGTGGTAAAATTTGGCTGGAATGGTACTGAGGATGATATTGCTGCTAATTTAGTAGCTGCGGGAGTGAGTAAAGAGGATATTGTGTTAGGTTTTCAGTCTCCTTTTATGAGGAAGTTTACAGAATATGCTGTGGGTTAATTATTTAAGGAATATTAATTATGAATAATTGGCAAAATATTACTGATGAGAGATTAGCAAGACCAATACATCCAGGTGAAGTAATATCAGATATTTTAGATGATTTAGAAATTAATTATCACGATTTTGCCGAAGTTTTAGGAGTATCTCATCAAACAATTCAAGAAATTATTAATGGTGAAAAATCAATTACTGTAGATATTGCCATTCGTCTGGGTAAAGCGTTGGGTAATAGACCGAGATTGTGGTTAAATCTTCAGCAAAAGGTTGATGTTTGGGATGCTTTGCAAACTTATCAGGAAGAATATAATAAAGTCATGAACTTGGTTTAATAATTAGCTTTAATAATTAGCAATATTTAAGATTTATTAAATATAATATACCAATACCTAAAAATCAGATTAATGGTATATAATGGGAGATGAAATAGTTAAAAATATTGCCTTAACTTTTTATGAGGATAGGACTATGAATGCTTTAACTGTCAATTTTAAATCAGTAATAGAAATGACTGATGAGCAGTTTTTTGAGCTATGTCAAAACAACCGCGACTTGAGATTTGAAAGAAATGCAAATGGGGAATTAATAATTATGCCACCAACGGGAGGAGAAACGGGAAATAAAAATGCGAGAATTACTCAACAAGTAATGAATTGGACTGATGCTGATGGTACTGGGATAGCTTTTGATTCTTCTACTGGTTTTAAGTTACCTAATGGTGCAGATCGTTCTCCTGATGCTTCTTGGATTAAGTTAGAAAGATGGAATGCTTTAACTGATGAGGAAAAACAAAAGTTTCCTCCTATTTGTCCTGATTTTGTAATTGAGTTACTTTCTCCTAGTGATAGTTTGAAGACTACACAGGAAAAGATGAGAGAATATATAGATAATGGTGTGCATTTGGGTATATTAATTAATCGTAAATCTCGTCAGGTGGAAATTTATAGACCTGGTAAGGAGGTTGAGGTTTTGGATTCTCCTGTTACGGTTTCGGGGGAAGATGTTTTAAAGGGGTTTGTTTTGAATTTGGGGATGATTTGGTAATATTGTAAATGTGTTAAATTAGACTTTGAGTATTAAAGGGGTAATCATCTCGTATGGCAACAGTAGTTTCTATGATTAATATGAAGGGTGGAGTGGGTAAAACGACACTAACCTTTAATCTTGCTTGGTATTGTGCTTGCAAAGCTAACTTAAGAGTATTAGCTGTTGATTTAGATCCACAATCTAACCTAAGTCAGTATTTCCTGGGGGAAATAAAGTATCAAAATTATATTTTGGATAACGATAATCAGAAAACAATTGTTGATATATTTGAGCGATTTACACCAGAACGGAAGTTCCAACCAGAAGATGTTATCAAAATCCACAATGATGAATGGGAGGATCGTGGTTTGATAGATTTGATCCCATGTACGTTAGAACTTAATAAAACTCTAAAAAATCCAACAAGTAAAGCTGAAAGATTGAAGAAGTTTTTAGACCAATTAGATGATAAATACGACCTCATAATAATTGATTGCGCTCCCACAGATTCAATTCTTACTACGGCAGCATATTTTGCTAGTGATCACCTGATTATACCCGTTAAACCAGAATTTTTAGCTAAGATAGGTTTACCACTCTTACGTAAATCTCTTATGGAACATTATGAAGATTATGATAATAACGCTAAAATTAGTGGAATTATTTTTACTGGTAACAAAAAAAATAGCTCCACTAGCCAAAAAGAAGTTTCCAAAGATGTTATTAGTTTTGCTATAAACTATGGATATTATGTATTTAAGAATGAATTTTATCATTCTGATTTCTATCCATCTAGTTCAAAAGATGCCAAACCAATTTTTATGGTAGATCGTGTACAAACTCAAGTCGAGGAACAACTTTATCAAGTCGGTGAAGAATTTTTAGAAGTTATAGGATTACTAGGATTACAATGAAAGACAAAAAATTTTCAAGTGCTATGAAAATAGCTATAATGATTGCAATTATTAATGAGTTTCCTGAAAGTGAAATTAATCAAGCATTAGAGCTTCTGCAAGAAGAAGAAATAGATTCTAGCCTTTTTTCTTATTTGGTTAGTTCTCAGACAAGTAAAAATTCTGCTGGGAATAAAAAAACTAAGTTAGATGATCAGCCATATCGCCAAAACTTGTTAAAACTTAAGAAAAAAGACAGTAAAAAATATCAACTATTATCAGATTTGGATAAGTGGATGAGAGATGGTTACACATTAAAAAATGATTCTGAACTAATAGATTTATACAAATCTTACCTAGAAGATTATTTAAAGCATACACCACGTAATAAATTGATTAGTAAGTTTATAGACTTATTAATTGAAGCAGAAAATGGTAAAATAGAAGAATTACATTCATCTATGTCTGCAAATATAGCAAATGCAGGTAGTAGTTTTTTAAATTTTAGTGATTCTATGTCAAGAAAAAGACATAGAACTAGCAATGAGAAACAAGAATCAAGTTTAACCATCGAGAAACCAATAGATGATAATTCAGCAAAAGATAATAAAAAAATCTTAGGTAATAGCAGCGAAATTAATTCATCAGACAGAGAAAAAATATCTCCAGAACCAAAAGGAGAATCATCTTTAGATACCTCAGAAGAAGATAAAAAAATATCTCCACAGAGACAAGAAGAAAAAGATTTAGAGAGAGAAACAACAATCATGAACGAAAAAACAAATGATAATTTATCAGAACTACCAGCAGAAACACCAGAGGATACAAAAGAAACCGACTCTAACAATAGCAAGTAACTGTGCGATCGCTGTTTGGAGATGTGGGGGTGATGCGATAGCGAAGCGCTCCGTAGGAATCGCTGTTTTGGGGGATGTGGAGGATGTGCGATCGCTGTTTGGGATGTGGGGATGCGATCGCTTTTGGGGATGTGGGAAGTGCGATCGCTTTTTGGGAGTGTGAGAGGTGCGATCTTTTTACCTTAGTTATTGCTTTTTGATAGAGAAAGATTTAGGTTGGTTACAATAAATCCATCAATAGCACATAATATAATGAGTGAAACCGTCTACATAGAAACCAGTGTTATTGGCTATTTAACAGCCAGATTCACCAAAAATTTAATTATTGCAGCCAACATGGAAACGACGAGAGACTGGTGGGAAAATCGCCGTCATGATTTTAATCTTTACATTTCTCAAGCTATTTTAGATGAAGTTGCCGCAGGAGATTTAGAAATAGCTAATAAACGTCTAGAATTGCTAGAAAACTTTGAACTTTTATCAATAAACGAAACTGTTATAAATCTTGCAGAACAATTTATTAATAAAAGTAACCTACCTTCTAAAGCTGCCACAGATGCAATACATATTGCACTAGCTACAATTCATGGTATCGATTATCTGTTAACATGGAATTGTAAACATATTGCTAACGCACAAATTCAGAAAAAATTGGCTCAAGTCAGTTTAGACTTTGGGTATGAAATGCCAACTATTTGTACACCTTACGAATTAATGGAGCGATAAATTATGTGGGAAGATGAAATTGTAGAAGAAATTCATCACGTTCGAGAAGCCTACGCTAAGTCCTTTAACTATGATTTGCGTGCCATATTTTTGGACTTACAAAAAAAGCAAAATTCAAGCGGACATAAAGTTGTTACACTACAACCAAAACTAAGGTCTAACAAATTATTGGAAGGTACAAAATCATAAATAAATGCGATAGCGAAAACTAACCTAGTAATCTCTGTGTAATTTATTTAACTATTCCATGAATCACGCTCCTGATTGACATATTCCTGAGCGTCAATATTTCCCCAAATTTCCTTACCTAAACCACGCAATTCTAAAATACTACGTTTTGGTTTTGATGTCATTTTCAATTGTTGACGAATTAAGATAGATAAATTTTCGACTAATTTAAGCTGTTCTTCAGGAGTCAGATTTTTAGCTTGTTCTAACAATTCTTGATAATTAGACATACATTGTTTAATCCTCTTTTATCCACAGGAAAATACTCTCAATATCAGCAATAGCACTAGGTGAAATCTCAATCCGGTATGCCTTATGTTTCCTTTTTGTTCCTCGCTGAAATTCTGATAGGGGGTGAATATTGCTTAGGCTAAACATCATAATTTTAAGAAATTATTTGATAATTTCATGTTAATAGGACTTACGCAAGATTCATGGAATAACGAACCACTCCAGGCACAGAGGTCACGGAGAAATGAGGATTTGAGAGATATTTTGCGTAAGTCCTGGTTAATTGCATGAAAATACTTTGTCAAGAGGACAGATCGCTTGTTTGAGATGTAGGGAGAGTGATATAGCAATCCTAAATGATACGTGAGAGTTCAATAAGGCTAAAGTGCTTATAAAACAAGGATTTTTATCTACGTATTTTCTCAAGGTTGGGGTAGGATTGCTATAGCGCAAGTGCTGACTTGTCAGTTCGCTGTTTCGGGGATGTTGGGGTGCGATTTATTTTTGGTATACCAACATATTTTTGATATAATAAGTAGGTCAACGGAAAAAACGAGATAAGTAACGAAAAGTAAAGTTGCCCAAAACCTCTTCCCAGTTAAGAGTTCCCTTGTCATAACGACAATTTTTAACGCCAACCTAAGAGATTATACATAATCAAAAAACTTATGAAAATTGAATCAATATCTATTCAAAACTTTAAACGATTTGAGAATTTACCTCCTATTTCTTTTAAACATAAAACCTTACAAGAAGTCAGTGATCAGTTTCTAATTTTAGGTGATAATGGTTCAGGTAAAACAACCATTTTGCAAGCGATAGCCTTACCATTAGCATTAGCTACTAAGAAAATTCAAAAAGTAGCTGATTTTAATTGGATAGGATTTTTAGCTAGTCGGTATTGGCGATGGGGAACACCTCACATTGAACTAGAAATATCTTTTGTGGATGAAGAAATAGAAGCGACAAAAGAAGTAGCTAAACTTTGGTTTGATTCTTTACCTGATTACTTCCGAGATAGAAGAGAATTCATTGAACCAGCAGATAAAAAAATATTGAGAGTTGTCTTAGATGGTGAAGATTGGGAAGTAGGAGATGATGAAAAAGATCGGTTACAATTTCAAGGACGCTATTATGTCCAAAAAACTCTCAAAAAAAACCCTAGCATTCGCTCAAAATTTGCTCAATTACCGGGAATATTTTGGTTTGATCAATATCGTTTAAAAACCAGTGATAGTGGTAATACAGAAGATGGTAAAAAAGATGATATAGCATCTATTGAAAGTATAGCCAGTTTACGTCCTTATTTACTCGATTGGACAGAAAAAAGAAAAACACCTAATTATCATTCTGAAAATGATTATTACCTCAAATTAGAAAATTATTACAAACGTATTTTTAAAGGACGTTCATTTGCAGGATTAGAACCATCTAATAATCAAGGAGATGAACCATTTTTTGTTCTTAATGACGAAAATAGAAACTATGACATTGTAGAAATGTCTGGCGGTGAATATTCAGTTTTCCCGATTTTATATGAATTTGTTCGTCAACAAATTGCTTATTCAATTGTTTTAATTGATGAACTTGACTTAAATTTACACCCCCCTTTAGCTCAATTCTTCGTTAACCAATTACCTCAAATAAGTCCCACCTCTCAATTTATTTTTACCACTCATTCAGAGGCTGTTACCGAAATTATTGGTAATGATGAAATTTATCGTATTAAAGGGGGGAGATTATGTCTGTAAGTTTATTATACTGTGAAGGTGGAAAAAAGAAAATAGACAGTCGTGTTCTTAATTTATTTTTAAGCGACTTATGTACAGTTCAATCTGTTGGTAGTAAATACGCGTTTAGGGAAAAAGTTTTAATCAGTAGAGAATTGAAACCTGATACAATTATTGCAGGTATCAGAGATAGAGACTTTGATGATTTTGCTCAAAATCCATCTTCACCTCAATTTATACCAAGAAACTGGATAGTGCAAGATAACCAAAACTTTATTCAAATTGGTTGGTATTGGGAAAGAAAAGAAATAGAAAATTACCTAATTGATCCACAAATAGTTATTCCAGTTTTAGGTAAGAAAGCGCCGACTTTATCTGCTGAATATCAAAGAATTTTAGAACAAGCAGCTTTAAAAATTGCTACATATACAGCAGCAAGAATAGCATTATCATTATGTCGTGTTCCTCGTTTATTACCTTTACCTAATGATTGGGGTGAAGAAAGATGGAGTACGAAATTTCCCTTTGGACAAATAATAGATGCAGCATCTTGTCTTTTAGAAATTCAACGGATTCATACCCAATATACAAACACACAAATACCTCAAGAGAATGATATTGTTGAGAGGCTTACACAAATGTTAACTTATTGTCAACCAGGCGGATTTTACTTTGAAAATCAGAATTATTTAACTTTTTTTGCAGGTAAAGATTTACTTTGTGCTATGGAAGAAGATTTAGATCGTTTGGGATTGGGTACTCCTGCTGATTTTAAAGAAAGAATGTTAGTAGGTATGAGAAAAATTAGTGATATTTGGCAATACTTACCTGAATGGCAAAGATTACGACAATTAATCGAAACATATTCAATCTAACACAATGTATCAAGGGAAATGTAGAGAATGCGATCGCGTTTGGCGAATAACTTTTAAAGTTGAAGATGTTGATGCTTATGATGTCAATTGAGAAGATTACCATTAATGTTGTGTTAATATGGTAGTAAATATCGGTAATATTCTGTATTTTTTGGTAGAGAAACTTAAAATAAACCAGAAAAATTAGATAAATGAAATTTTTCTGGCTGCAATTTTTCAAAAATATCAATAATCCGAGTGACATCTGCGGAGTGTGGGTTATAAACCAGGAAAAATAGTGATTTTACCCTCGGCAATTTCGACTAGGGCATTGAGTTCCTGATTTGATCCTACCACCAACAAGCGATCGCCTAAAAGAAATGTAGTTTGATGATTAGGATAATCTATTTCTTCACCATCAGCACGACGAATAGCCATTAAACTGACTCCAGTTAAATAACGCATATTCACCTCTTCTAAAGTCATCCCAATAAAAGGAGAATTTGCTGGTAAATCATACCAACGACGATTTAGATCACGAGTTACCTTTTGTAAATACTGAGAAACTTCAGCAGGAGAACGTTCAGGACGTAAATCTAAATAATGATTTTGGCGAATTTCTTGCATTTTTTGTTGTAGCAAATCTGGCAACAAACCCGCACCAATTAATAGGTGATTTGCCATTTCTAAACTAGCTTCAAATTCGGGTTGTATTACTTCCTTTGCTCCCAATTGATAAAGAACCTCAATATTTTTATCTTGAGTAGCACGGACAACTGTATCTAATTCTGGACATAGTTCTAAAGCCCGTTTTAAACATAGTCGAATACTTGCCGGATCTGGGAGAGCAATGGCCATACCTTGAGCGTGACTTACTCCAGCAGTTTCTAATACATGAAGACTGACAGAATTACCATAAACATAGGGTATACCCGCTTCCCGTAACTGCTGAATACGACTTTCCGATTGGTCAATAACCACCACAGGTAATTGATATTGCTGTAACAACTTCACCAAATTCTGACCAATGCGGCCATAACCACAAACTACTATATGATCTTTCTGTGGCAAATCTGCCGATAAATCAAGAGCTTGATCATTGACTAAATAGGATTTAAGCCAAGGAATAGATTCCGCAAAATCGAATAAAAAAGGTAATAATCGCAGGACAAACGGAGTTAACATTAAAGTAACAGCCGTAGTTCCTAAAATTAGTAAATATATGCGCCGAGAAACCAAACCCAAAGCTTGTCCTTCACTAGCAAGAACAAAAGAAAATTCTCCAATTTGAGCTAGTCCCAAACCAGCAATTAAAGCAATTTTTAAAGGGTAGCGAAATAGCCTTACTAAAGGAGTAATAATTAAAAACTTACCCACAAAAACCAAAGCCACTAATCCCAGAATTAATTCCAGATTTTGCCACAAAAATACCGGGTCAATCAACATCCCAATGGCTGCAAAAAACAAACTAGCAAATATATCGCGTAAAGGTTCAACAATAGTTAAAGTTTCATCGGCGTATTCCACCTCAGAAATCATCAAACCGGCGACAAATGCACCCATTTCAATAGATAACCCTAAATATTCTGTCAGGAGAGCAATTCCCAAACAGATTGATACAACACCTAATAAAAATAACTCCTTACTTTCCGTACCAGCTAATAATCTTAATAAACGTGGAATTAACCAAATTCCCGCCGCATAAGCGCCAGCCGCAAATAAACCAATCTTCACCAAAGCCATAACCACAGCTACACCAATAGCTTCTCCTGGTTGGTGGAGGGCTGGTAATACCGCTAACATTAATCCTAGAGCTAAGTCCTGGACTACCAAAATCCCTAGCATTACCTGTCCGTGGGGTGTTTCCGTTTCATTGCGTTCCATCAAGCATTTGAGGACTACAGCAGTGGAAGACAAAGACAAAATCGAACCCAGGAATACACCTTTAGCAGGTAAAGTTCCCCATGCGCCAGTAATACCACACACCAACACAGTGAAGATAATAGTGAGGATAATTTGTAAAGTACCACCTCCCAGGGCAATGGCCTTAACCTTCTTGAGTTCCGTCAAAGAAAATTCCACACCCAAAGCAAACAACAAAAAAGCCACTCCAAACTGGGCTAGAGTTTCTACCTGGACAATTTCCTTAATTAACCCTAGTCCTGTTGGTCCGACAACCATACCACCGATGATATATCCTAATAAAACAGGTTGCTTCAAAAGCACCGCCAATAGACCACCACAAGCGGCGACAGCAAACACCGAAACCAAATCAACTATTAAGCGAAAATCTTCTTGCACCAGTTTTATTCAACTACTATAAACAACTATATAGATTCAAGATAGCTTAATATTGACTAAGAAAAATTTGAGGCGTGAATTATTATGATCAATGTTACTCAAACTCCTTACAGTAGCGAACAAATTATTGCTTGGTTGCGTGGATTACTGACAATTGCTTGGGCAGATGGTAATTTTAATGCTCAAGAACAGGAATTAATTACTAATCTAACCAAAAATGAATTAGCCCCTGCGGTGGAATGGGATAGCCTAGAAATAATTGGAGTTGATGAATTAGCGGCTATATTGGGTAAAGGTACACCCATAGCGGAAAATTTTTTGCGGACAGCGGTAATGGTAGCGATCGCTGATGGTATATACTCTCCTAGTGAAGATGATCTACTTCAGCAATTATGTCAAAAATTAGAACTGCAAGAAAGTTTACTCACAGCTTTACGTCATACCCTAGAGGATAGCACACAAACCCAAGATTCCCCACCGGCTGGACTTCAACCCCCCGCAACACCTGATGTTTTAAATCCTTTGCGTCAATGGTTAGACGGGTTGGATATTCAAGATCCCAGAGTGGCGAGGTTTTTGTGTAAAATGATTCCTTCCCAATGTCCCTTTGAAAGAGATGTAACTTTATTTGGCCGGAAAATAGTTCATATTCCTCCACTTTGTAAAATTAACCCCCTTTATGAACAAATGGTAGGTTTACGCTTCCGCGCTCTTTCATACTTAGCAGATGACTGTGGTGAGGATATTACACCTTATATTTAAAGTTAATAGCATTTCCCATCTTAGTTAGGTACAAAAATAGAGAAGTTCACCACAGATAAAGGCGGATAATTTTGTACCTCAGTGGACTAGAAAATGGTATATTACCGAATTACCGAAAAATATATTGGTAATTTTTCAAAAAGAAAATGACAACTGATAACTGACTAATTATGCAATTTATAGACCAATCAGTAATTGAAGTAGAAGCAGGTAAAGGAGGTGATGGTATTGTCGCTTTCCGAAGAGAGAAATATGTACCCGCAGGGGGTCCTTCTGGGGGAAATGGAGGCAAAGGTGGTTCAGTAATTTTTGTGGCTGATACCAACCTCCAAACCTTACTAGATTTTCGATATAAACATCTGTTTAAAGCCGAGGACGGAGAACGCGGTGGTCCAAATAATTGCACTGGTGCAGGGGGGAAAGATCTAATTATCGAAGTTCCCTGTGGTACTGCTGTTTATGATGCGGTAACGAGTGTTTTACTATGCGATATTATTGAACCTGGACAAGTTTTTCGTGTTGCGGAAGGTGGAAAAGGTGGACTGGGAAATCAACATTTTTTGAGTAACCGTAACCGTGTTCCAGAATATGCACTTCCTGGTTTAGAAGGTGAAAAAAAGGTATTACGTTTAGAGTTGAAACTGTTAGCAGAAGTGGGAATTATTGGTTTACCAAATGCTGGTAAATCTACATTAATTTCTTCTTTATCGGCTGCGCGTCCCAAAATAGCTGATTATCCATTTACTACCTTAATTCCTAATTTGGGTGTGGTCAAAAAACCCACGGGTGATGGTACGGTTTTCGCTGATATTCCTGGTTTAATTGCCGGTGCTTCCCATGGTGCGGGTTTAGGTCATGATTTCCTACGTCACATTGAACGGACAAGGGTTTTATTACACTTAATTGACGCGACAAGTGAAAATGTCATTGCTGATTATCATACCATTCAAGAAGAACTTAAAGCCTATGGTAGAGGTTTAGCTAAACGTCCGCAAATTTTAGCTTTGAATAAAATAGATGCTGTTGATAGGGAAACGGTTGATTTAGAGGCCTTAGCTACTCAATTAAATCATCTAGCTTTAGCTCCTGTTTTCATAATTTCCGCTGTAACTCGCACTGGTTTAGATCCCATGATGCAGGAAATTTGGCGGATTTTAGATGAAATTAATGCCTTGGAAGCCCAGGAGGTTGGGGTTTAATTGGTGGGTTGATTTTGTTATTTTAACTTAGTTTCGCTATCGTTGTCCCTTACGAACCATCCCTAGTCCATACAGGTACAATTCAGTAACTGCATAGACGCGAGGAGGAGAATCTTTGGGACGAGAGCGTTCTGTCAAAATACCAGCATCAACCATATCCTGAATACGCAGCGCTAATTCACCATCCTGCACTTTCCATATTTCAGCTAAACGATTTTCATCAATAGGAGAGCGTTCACCTTGAAGTCTTTCTAGAAAATCTTTCAATTCAGGATATTCATTACGAACCTCAGCCACACGCTGCTGGGAAACACTAGGAAAAGCATTAATTAAAGCTTTTGGTCGCAATGTTATTTCTAAGGAATATTCTGTAGAAAATCCTTTTTCAATTTTGACAGCTTCTTCTAAGAGTAATATTAAACTGCGTGGAAAACAGTTTTTTTGACTATCTGCAATACGAGTTCTCACCCAATTATAAGTATAGGCTTTATTACCACTTCCCATGCGCTCACCCCACAGGGGATAAAGACTTTGGCGCAATTGTTCCAGCACAATTATATCTAATCTTTCAACAGTAAGTCCTCCTAACGATTTGCTTAGAGATGGGGAACTTTTAAGGGCTTGACGGAGTACAAGTCGCCAAAGATCAGCTTCCTCCCAACGTAATTCTAGTGAACGTCCGCTGTAATGTCCTGTATTAGTAAAGTTAAATTGCTTCCAAATATCTTCACGTAAAAATATTTTAGGGACAATTTGTTTAAGATTTATACCACTTTCTAACCACCAGTCCAGCAAAGCTTCTAGGGATCTTCTCCGTCGAGCATAATCTTCTGGGGTAGAACCAAAACCTGCATCTAGTTCATCATATAATAGCCATACTACTTGATTTTTTTCTTGTAACGCTCGGTCAATTAAACGCAGTTCATCAGCAGCTTGTGGTTTCTTTTGTGGTGAGTTGGATCTTTCTACCAGCCATGTAATAATATCAGAGTGAGCAGGTTTTTCTTGATTACTTAATGCAACTAATTTTTCATCTAAACCAGGTAGTGAACGTAATTCAGTTAAACGATAACAAAGTTGTAAAAGAGCATAATTGAGCCAGAAAAATTGCCAGTCATTTGTACCAGCTTGATCTTCGTAGCTTTCAAGATCAAACCTATCTAAAATTGTGCTTGATACTCTAAGTTGACCATGACCAGAAACAAAGTGAACATGATCTAAATTGACATCCGATTGAGCTAGTTCTCTTGCTGCTGTTGGTTGTTCTACAAACAGTCTAAACAATAGGCTTTTACCTGTTCCTTTAGCACCACGAATTAACCAGATTTTATTACTCAAAAATCTAGGAAAATCTTCTGTACGTTGAAATATTTCTGAAATATTTTCTGGTTCTAGTTCTTGTGCTGTAGCTGCCTGAAATTTTAATTCATTAAGAATCTTTTTCCGATCATCAATAGTTTTACTAACAATACTGGATTTGATATCGGGTAAACTAGCATCAATAGTATCGGCAATTGGTATATATTCATCTAATAAACTTTTGGGTACATCATTAACTAGACTAGATAGAGTTGTGATGATAGGATTATAGAAAATTGTGTGATGTAGTTCATCAATTTTTGCACCGGCAGATATAGATAAATCATCTTCATAGCAATATTGATCAATCCAATTTTCAACTGTTCCGATTAAATCTTTATACTGATTAGGTGTAACTGATGGAATGGGAGTTAATAGAAATCTGACATCAGGCTTACCCTGATATTGTTTTTGTTTAAGAATTGCTTTGATTACCCAACGCAATCCTTGAAAACTTTGATCAGTTGGTGAAAAACAAATTATTGCTGTATCGGCTAAATCGAAAAGTGTAATTGCAGCTACATCATTAAATCCAGGACGAGCATCAATTAAAATTACATCCGGTTCTAGTTGCTGTTTAATATCTTCTATCAGTTGCTTAACTGGATTTTTTGCAGTCCGATAAAAAGAACGCATATCTAAATCAGCTAACCGATGAATATAATTTTCATCATATTCTCCTACGGGAACTAAATAAAGTTCCCCGCGAGTTTGTAAATTTATTTGTTGAATACAATCAAGAATATTAGGAATATTTTCTTCAGGAGTTAAAGACCTTTGATGTAGGTAATCCAAGACTCCAAAATGTTCACCGCTGGTCTTTTTAACATCTTCCTGAAACATAACTGAAATTCCCGGAGCTTCTAAGTCAAAATCTACCATGACTACACGACGATTGCGAGTTGCTAGTATCCCTCCTACTAACCCTAAAGCGGTGGATCTACCTACACCACCTTTAAATGAATAAAAGGTAACAATTAAAGGTTTTTTAACAGGAATATCTTCATCTACTTCTACCGCTTGATCAGGTTCGGGAGCCATTAAAATATCCGACCAAAGTGGTACTTTAACATATTCAGGAGGTTGTTTTATTGCTTCTTCTGGTGTTAGTAATTCATAGCCAGATATGGGATATTGACCAAGATTGAAATTAGGTTCAAGACTAGCTAATAATTCATCTATTTTTTGTTCTCTTTCAATTAAAGATTTACCTGCAAATTTTTGAGTAACTACTCTAATTTTTACCCAACCTAATGAAATCCTTTTGACACTCACTTCTACTTGTTCATCTTCACGGCTAAGATTTTCATGTAAGTGTTGATAAATAATCTCAGGTGTTAAGTTTATATTTTCTATCATGATGTCTCGTTTTGCTTTGCTAGAAAAAAGGTGTGTAATATTTTTACTGCTGCTATAAATTCTTTACTATCTTTTTCATCACCTAATTTATCGGAATATCTTAATTCATCATTAAGCCACATTGATGATACTAATTTCCATGCAGGTAATAAGATATTACTTCTATCTAATTGTATACTTTTTTTAGTATATTCTAACTCATTGAGTAAGTTTGTTAAATTATGCAAACTAGCACCTTGAATTTTCTGGAAAACGGTTGTTTCTTTAAAGTGGTTTTTTCGTTGTTCATAACATATTAGAGATTTTAACGCACATTCAACGGCATAACCACCGAGATAAATAGCACCCGTCCAACGTTTTTGTTTATGTAATGTTTCAGCATCTTCTAGACGACGACGAGAAGCACCTAGCTGACAGTTTCTATGATAAGTATCCATCAAGGAACATCCCTGGTATATACAACATAAAGAAAATAATCATTGTAATAATAACATTAGTGGCTCTATCATTCTGAAGATTCTCAAATCAATCATGGGGAATTATACCCCAAATCTAGCTTATATCACATCTTGCATTGATAAAAAATCTCATGGAATTGTTAATTAATATTAAATCAAGCCTCTTGAATTAGTCGTAAAAATAAATAAAAATAAATAAAGTGGCCAGATCGCGCAAAGATGTAAATAAACAAAGGCGCCAAGTTTTTATTAACATCTTTACGCCTTCCTGAGCAAAATTTACACTTTAATAAACCAACGTTTCTGATACATCAAAACAGCAATACTATACCAAAATAACAGGGTAACAAGTGCAAATAAAATCGATCACTTATAAAGCATAAACGTTGCGCGACCTAGTAATACCATTTAAGTGAATAAAAGTATAAATTTGTCTGACGCTGAGGCGCGGAGGAACGGAGAGGAAGAGTTTGAGAAACAGAATTTTTTACTTTCATACCTCAGTTCAGCAAGGCCAAAATTAGCCAATTCAACGGCACGTAAGTCAGTATAATCAAAACTCAAACCGGATATTCTTAACCTAGTATATGCAAAATATAGTGCCTAGATATAATGCCTAGAGTCTTCTTTTTTGAACTTTTTCCTAAAAAACTTCATAAATCTCAAATGGGGTTTATTTCCTCCTTTAGAGGTATCCAGACTTACTCCCAAGGGGCTTTACAAGACTATTGCTAAATTTATATAATTGTGGCCTGTATACTAATGTTACAGATTTTCTGATTTTTTTCGTATGGGAGGCTATGAAATGATTGTTAAGAATCGTAAATAACGTTAATATAAAAAAAATTAGGAAATATGCTTCTCATATATGGAGGAATCGAATCTACCAAATGCTGATTTACTGGAAGCCGTCTTACAACCGCTGTTAGAGGATTTTCAATATTGGTTTGAGCGATATCAGCAAATTCTGGAAAATGAGAAAATCCCTTTCATGAGTGAACAAGAGCAATTTAACTTACTAAAACGAGTTGAAAATGCACAAAATGAACTCAACACAGCCAAGATATTGTTTACAGTCACAGGTAAACAAGTGGGAATTGATATGGCAACTGTAACACCTTGGCATCAATTAGTTACAGAATGTTGGGGTGTGGGAATGCGTTTAGGTCAATTAAAGGAATTGTAAAGCCTTTGAAACAATCTAAATCAATCTAAATCAACTGAAAATCGTCAGAATACTAGACAATTCTTAACATTGTTTTCATAAAAAAATAATGTCTCTCATGTTACCTTAATCTGAATATAAGGATTACACTAGATAACATAGGGGCATAGGTACAGGATTTTACATTCTCTTTTACCGTAGATAGTTTATTTACGGAGTTTAAGTTTTACAAAAAAACATTCTCAACCTTGCTATTCTGGAGGAAAATTCGATGCTACACCTGCTCTATATTTTAGCTTTCACCGTTCTAGCATTTATCGCCGTTGGTAATTTAATTCGGAATTTGATCATGTTCAGTTTTGACAGGGAAAGGACTTATTCTAGCAACCAATCATCACCAGGTGGTTTTGGTTATTATGCAGCTAGAAGGCAATATGTTCCTCACCCTGAATTGTTAGACAGTGCTGGTAATATAATTAAAGAACCTTTGTTGGTCATGCGTTCCATTAATGTTGAAGATGCGAGAGAACAGTTAGATGCTCTTTATGAATCTTCCCCTAGTCAGAGAATTGATCATTCAGAAGGAGCTTGATTAATACTTTACTGCATTAAGTATGATTCTAGCGGGCAAGATGCCCGCGCCACAAGATTATTAGGTTTGTAACAGCTTAGTCATCCTGTAGATATTTAAATCCTGTAAATCCTGATTGAGACTATTTACGCTTCAATCACTACCCGTAAATTACCGCGTTTTTTCGCAACCCGACAAGCGGTAGTGCTACCAGAACGCTCAAATTCTAAATCCAAAATAGTCCCACCAACACGCAAATTATGTAATGATAAACGATTGATGGATTCTGGTAAAGCCGGGTCAATAATTCGCAAACAATTATTTTGCGCGTCTGGGACTAAATTCACGATCATTTGCAATAATTGAAAGATACTACCAGTAGCCCAAGCTTGGGGTGTACAAGCAACAGGATACTGTACTGGTGCATTATCACCTTTCATTTCATAACCGCAAAATAGTTCTGGTGGTCGTTGATAAGGTTGCTGGGAAGTCATGTCAAATAACCCTTGAAATAATTCCAAAGATTGATCTATTAAACCTAAACTTCTTAATCCCATGGCAATTAAACTATTATCATGAGGCCAAACTGAACCAATGTGATAACCCATGGGGTTGTAAGCGGGTGATAAACTACTTAAAGTTCTAATTCCCCAACCATTAAACATATCCGGCGCTTGTAATCTTTCGGCTACACTGTAGGCTTTTTCTGGGAGAAAAATTCCTAAAGATAAACAGTGTCCAGGGTTGGAGGTAATACTGTCCACTGGTTTACCTTCTCCGTCTAAAGCTAAAGCACAAAAATCTTGATCTTCTATCCAAAAATCTTCATTAAAACGAGTTTTTAAATCTCTAGCTTCTTCTAACCAAATTTCTGCTAAATCTAGCTGTTTTTTCGTTTTTGCAATTTCGGCTAATTTAACTTTAGCAGCATAGACATAGGCTTGAACTTCACATAGAGAAATTGGACCTATGGCTAATTCTCCTTTGAAGTTAACAATACAATCACCAGAATCTTTCCAACCTTGGTTATTTAACCCACGTTTTGACCGCCGATAATAACTAAGATAACCGGTTTTTTGCATATTCCGATCTATCCAATCCATGGCGGCTAAAGCATTCTGCCAAAGTGCTTCTAAGGTTTCTTGATCATGAGTCCAGGCGTAGTATTCAGCATATAACATTAACCACAATGGAGTCGCGTCAATTGTCCCATAATAGGGTGTATGGGGAATTTCTTGACACCGCGCCATTTCTCCTAAACGCAATTCGTGTAAAATTTTTCCTGGTTCTTCTTCCTTCCATTCATCTTCGTTTTTCCCTTGATAATCAGCTAATAACATCAATGTTTCTTTAGCAATTTGGGAATTTAACATCAATGTTTGGGAAGCGGTAATAATAGAATCCCGGCCAAATAACGTTGAAAACCAAGGTACACCAGCAGAAACAGTTTTATATTTACCAAAAGATTGGCGTAATAAGTAAATATCTTGTTCTGCTCTTTCAATAACTCGATTGAAAAGACTTTTATCGGAACTAATGCGGGTAATTTGTTGTACCCAACTTTGCTCCTCCATCATCTCCGAGGCTTTGGCTTGTGCTAAGGTAATAGCTGGATTTACCGTTGAACCACCATTGTTATTAATTAACAAGTTCAAACGATAACCGAGTTTTTGGGTTTCGTGAGAGCCTAATTCTAGCCGCCAAATCGCAGTATAACCTTGAAAATCATCCGGTTGTCGGTGTTGGAATTGAATCCGCGATTCCATGATCGAATTATCTAAACCTTGATAGGCTAGAGTTAGGGATTCTTCTTTTTGGTGTTGAGATTGTACGCAAGGGATTAGGTCAATTTCTGGATTTTTTGGTTCTACTAAACGTAAAATTTGTCCCCGTTTTTCCCGACTATGACCCCGAACTTCAAATAAATCTACAAAATCTGCATCAAAGCTGAGACTTAGTTCAAAATTAATGGTGGTGGTGCTGTAGTTCGCTATTTCTATTTCTTCAAATAGTGCGCCATTGAGAACAATTTCCCGGCGTATCCCAATTGTATCAGGTTTTAACTCCTCTGTGATTTTGGGATTTGTACATAAAACCGATAGAGCAAAACCCTTGTCAGTAGTGCTACTCAGTAATACAGGCGATCGCCCATTAATCTGTAATTCTAAACGACTCAAAAACCGAGTATCACGACAAAACAGCCCCATGCTAGAATTACTTTCATCTGGAGAACAACTAGAAATATTCCCCATAGTATCCGTCACCAAAAATAAATCATCATCTTTAACGGTCAGCGTTGGTTGTGGTCTTTCACTGACAACACAAGGCCATTCTGGAATTGGTAATTTTTCTGCGGAAATAAATGTTTTTCCATCTAAAACAATTTTTTCTGATAGCTGGCTGGGTGTAGTCATATTTATTAATTTATCTGATATCATTAGTTGAAGTTACCTGTATAGGTGTAAATTGGTTTAGTTTGATGCGGTTCAATTAAAGGAGAAAATATTAACGTTACAACAATGAATCTCTCTAAATGTATACCTTTTTAACCAGAAGTCAAGTGGGAAAACTGGCTATTTTTCAGTATTTTTTTCCTTGCTAAACCTTGAGGGATGCTAAAGGTAGAGAATACTTACTCAGACATAATATCTTATCTAAATTACAAAAAAGTGGGCAAGGAAGCCCACCCTAAAAGAGTTATATAATTAGAATGTGTGTCCTTCATTTACCACCAGTTAGTTCCTGGTTCACCTTTAAAAGGTCCAACAATATCAGTAGTAATCCATCCTCCGTAAAAATCACCTGTTTGAGGTTTAACTAACTCATTATTCACATAGCAACCATCCATTTTACTGGCATAAAAACTGTAATATTCTTGAATTGAGTTAAAATTAGGACTGGGCTGAATATATCGCCAAGCAGCATTATTTACATATTTATCTCCCATTGAAACATCATAATATTGACACCAACCTTTCCATTCACACCAAGTTTTTCTAGGTGTTGCTATCAAGTATTCTAATTTAATATCTTCAGCAGGAATATAATAACCAGGAGGATGACTAGTTTCTAAAACTCTTTTGGCTTTATGTGTTTCTGCTAAAACAATCCCATTAAAAATTACTTTTAGATGTTTGTTAGTATCTTCTAAAATTGCGGGACGGGGATAATCCCAAACTGATTCTTGTCCGGGTTGTGGGAGGATAGGATTTGGTTGCATATAGTTAGTTTTTACGTCAATCGTATCTATTCTATAGGAATCATAACGGATTTCGGCGTTGCTGATTTGAGGTAAGTAGGTGAACGGAAAAAAACCGACATAAGTAACTAAAAGTAAAGTTACCCAAAACCTCTTCCCTGTTCCCAGCTAAGAGTTCCCTTATTCACACCAATAAACCCAACCAATATGCTTGATTTAACAAAAATATCGGGACAAATGCAAGGTTTCAGTCAACATTTGACTTCAGAAGTGGCCGCAAGTCATCAGCGGTTAGAATTAGCACAACAATTTTTTAAACAGGCTGTAGAGTGTCAACAGCAGTTAGTTGAACGTCAGGAAAAATGGCACAATCGGATTCTCTTTGCTAATGCTACACCAATTGAACCTTTAGAAACCTGTATTACTATTCCTGTTCCCCCGAAAATTCATACTGTCATTTCTACTGATGGTTCGCAAATCGCCCCTAATCATCATGAAATTGCGTATTGTTACTTACTCAATATCGGCAGGGTAGTTTTACACTATGGTCAAAATATTCACCCCCTTCTCGATAGTTTACCGGAGGTATTTTATCGCCCTGAAGATTTATATATCTCCCGTCAATGGGGAATTAGAACGGAAGAATGGATGGGTTATCGGCGTACTGCTTCCGAAGCTACGGTATTAGCTGAACTAGCCTGTAGTGTGAAAACAGCAGCACCAACTTTAGCCATGGTTGATGGTTCTTTAATATACTGGTTTTTAGATCAGTTACCGATGGATGCCCGCGATCGCATTTTACCACCTATTTTAGAAGCTTGGCAAAAACTTCAACAAGCTCAAATACCCCTCATGGGTTATCTTAGTGCCTCTCGCAGCACGGAATCTACTAACTTTTTACGGTTTTTGGCTTGTCCCTATCCCGTCCCCGATTGTATCACTCATTGCCCTAACCAACTAGAATACGTACCTTGCAAAAAATTTGATACTTTGCGCGATACAACCATCATGACTAGCCAACTTCAACCTGGACAACGAGGACCTTTATGGCGGAGTAATGCACGAATTTTAGAATTGTATGACGAGCAAATTATTTATTTTTGTTACGTCCATGTCGGTACAGAAATCGCCCGGATTGAAGTCCCTGCTTGGGTTGTCGCCAATAAAACTATGTTTGATCAAGCACTAGGGTTAATGTTGGCACAGGTAAATAAAGGATACGGTTATCCTGTGGCTATTGCGGAAGCTCACAATCAGGCTGTAATCAAAGGTGGTGATAGGACCCGTTTTTTTGCCCTGTTAGAAAGACAAATGATCAAGGCCGGGATTAAAAATGTCGGTATTTCCTCTAAAGAAGCCAGAAAACGCGGTAGCATTGCTTAAAATTATTTTAACATCGTTTTAATTGGGTTAATAAAACCACAATTTCATCTATTGCTGTTCTCACAATTTTATTAGGTTGTTCAGATTGATTCACCATAATACTAAAAACTAAAGGTTCATAATTAGCTGAATTTACATATCCAGAAAGAGCAGAAACTCCTGTCATTGAACCCGTTTTTCCTTGGACAATTCCCGCAGCAGCAGTATTAATCAAGCGATTTTTTAAGCTACCTGTCATACCTGCAATGGGTAAGGAAGCCCGAAAAATTTCTCTTTGAGGTGATTTATCAATTGCTTGTAAAACTTGTACTAAAGCTGCGGGAGTGGTTAAGTTCTTCCGAGATAAACCAGAACCATCTACAATTACATAACTTTCTGGTTCAACTCCTAATTGAGTTAGAGTTTCTTTCATGACTTGTAATCCGATATCAGCCGTATTTTGATTTATTTCTCTTGGTTTTTTGATAGCTAAACTTCTGAGTAAAGCCTCAGCATACAAGTTATTGCTATTTACATTTGTCTCTATTAATAATTCAGACAAAGGTGGAGATTCTACTGCGGCTATTTCTTTGCCATTTTTATTCAAATTACTAATTACAGTTTCTTTAACAGTAATTCCTACTGTAATTAAATTATGACGAAATTGTTTTAAAAAATTGCTAATTGGATCAAATACAGCTATAGCAGTAATTTCCGGTTGGGAATTTACCGCTAATTGTCCTTTTATCCTCAAAATCTGTCCTTTTAAATCGCGGTTAATTTCTACAAAACTAGGTTTATCTGCTTGGGTAGTAATGGTATTATTCTCAATTTTCCACTGATATGCTTCTGTAGGTTCAGTCCATTTTAGTTGTAATGGTTGTCCGATATTTTGGGGTAAAAAACTTAATTCTGAAGCATTCTCATTTAATATTAAACTATTCACAGGAGCGCCATAATCAGCCTGTATATCCTCCCATTCCCAACTGGAATGAACTACTTCACCTTGAAAATAACTATCATCAACAATTAACTGATTAATTTCTCTAATTCCCTGTTGATAGAGTTGTTTTGTTAATAATCTTAATTGAGGGTTTTTAAAACTCGGATCTCCCCTACCCACAACACGCAAAATACCATTACCATCATCATAAATAGAGGTACGAATCCGAAAATCTGAACCTAATTTCTGTAATGCTACAGCAGTGGTAAATAGCTTAATATTAGAAGCGGGAATAAAATATTTCTGGCTATCTTGACTATAAAGAATCTTGTCTGATGATAATGTTTTAATTAAAATTCCCCAACGTCCTCGACTAAATTCAGACCGATTGATAATAGTATTAATTGTTGATGATAATTGAGCGGGACAAAGGGATTTGCTAGTAGTAACTTCTGGAACTACTGTTTGTGCTTCAGCTACTTTCTGAATGCTACCAATTTGGATACTGATAAATAGAAATATCAAGCTAAAAAAGTATTTTTTTAACATATTACCAACTGTTTTGTTTCGCTAGATTTTTAAATTTTGTAAATTGAGGATCAAATAATAATTTGATTGTTCCTGTGGGTCCATTCCGATGTTTAGCTATGATTACTTCAGCAATTCCTCTATCTGGAGTATCTGGTGAATAATATTCATCACGGTATAACATCATTACTATATCCGCATCTTGTTCGATTGATCCCGATTCTCTTAAATCAGATAACATTGGCCGTTTATTAGTTCTTGCTTCCACCCCCCGACTTAACTGTGATAAAGCAAGAACCGGTACAGACAATTCCCTCGCTAAACCTTTTAAAGAACGGGTAATTCTTGATAATTCTTGCACACGATTATCACCTGCACCTTCCATTAATTGCAAGTAATCAATGACTATTAATCCTAAATTTCCATTTTGTTCTGCTTGCAGTCTTCGGGCTTGACTTCGTATTTGTGTAACTGTAATATTTGCCGTATCATCAATAAACATTGGCGTTTCTGAAAGCTTGTCAATAGCACGGCTTAACGGTTCCCATTGAGTTTGACTAATGCGACCACTTCTTAAATAACTGCTTTCAATTCCCGCTTCACTAGCTAATAGTCTTTGTACTAGTTGTTCCTTGGACATTTCTAAACTAAAAACAGCCACCGGTAGTTTATAACCAGCAGCAATATTATGAGCAAGGTTAAGACAAAAGGCTGTTTTCCCCATTGACGGTCTCCCAGCAACGATAATTAAATCAGAACGCTGAAAACCGCTAGTCATACCATCTAAATCATAAAAACCACAGGGTATTCCTGGTAAAGCAATACCTTGATGACGAGTTTCAATATCTTGGAAAGTATTAATTAATGTATCACCAATATGAACTAGTCCTGATTGGGGTTTTTCTTGGGTGACATTAAAAACTTTTTGTTCGGCTTGATCTAGAACAATTGGTAATTCTGTTTCTGTTTCATAACCCAAATGTACAATTTCATTACCTGCTTTAATTAATTGTCGTCGCAGGTATTTTTCCATCACTAACCCTGCTAAAGCATCAATATTTACCGCTGAAACCGTGCGGTCTACTAATGTGGCTAATTTATTTCTCCCACCAATTCTTGTTAGTTGATCATTGTCTGTTAACCAATTGGTGATAGAAAGCAAATCTGTGGGTTTTTGTTGCGTATGAAGACGCAAAGCGGCCTTATAGATTATTGTATGGGCGCTAATATAAAAGGCTTCAGGAACCAGGCGATCGCTCACTCGACCAATTGCTTCAGGATCTAGTAAAATACCCCCTAGAATCTCCTCTTCTGCCTCGATATTTTGCGGTGGTAGGCGATTACTACCATCACTTTGAAAACTTAGTTCTTCAGCCATTAGGTTTATTGGATTTTTATAGTTTGCATTTATACTTGAACTATACCAAAAGCTGTAAGTCAAAATTTAAAATTTTGGATTAAAGATTTAAAATTTTGGATTAAAGATTTAAAATTCAAATCTGAATCTGAGTCCGCCAAATTTATGCGGGTATAAATCCAAAATCCCAAATTGATAAGTCCCCGGTCTAATTACTGGAGTCCATCTAAAATCCAAAATCTAAAATCCAAAATCTAAAATCTAAAATCCAAAATCTAAAATCGAAATCCGTTAGTTAGAGACGACTTCAATATTAATTTCTGCTGTCACTTCAGAATAGAGCTTAATTTCCGCTTTATAAGTACCCAATTGGCTAATATCAGGAATGGTAATACCACGACGATCTATTTCTAGATTAGCTGCTTTTAAAATAGCATCTGCTACATCTTGGGTAGTAACAGTACCGAAAATAGCCTCATTTTCACCAACTTGCTTGGCAATTTTTAAGTTACCAACTGTTTCTAAAGCTGCTTTTTGTTCAGTTGCTTGTTGTTTGAGTTCTAATTGTCTTTGGCGTTCTTTTTCCCGTTTGCGTTCTACTTGTTTGAGAATACCCGGTGTCGCCCGATCTGCTAAACTCTGGGGAATCAGATAGTTACGAGCATAACCGGGAGCTACTTCTACTAAGTCGCCGATTTTTCCCAGTTTACTGACATCTTTTGTTAAAACCAATTGCACACGTTTCGCCATTGTTTTTCGCTTTTCTTTGTAAGATCTTAGTTATTTGGATGTCATCAGTGTGGCTGACAAGATTGTAGCTTGATTCTCAGCGACTTTGAACATACCCACAGCCTTGACATTGTAGCGAAATTTGGGTAGCGATCGCAATACTAAATCCCAGAAATAAAAATATTAAAAATTAAAATGGCAGTCTATAGCACTTCTTAATCTAATGATGTACATCCTAGCCCCCTCCCCCAAGGGAGAAGGGGTTGGGGTGGGGTTCCTGTACTGAACTCAACCAAGAACCGCTATATATGGTAAATTCTCAGTATTAGGTTTAAACAACAAAAATCTAGTCAGATATTGATGTTCTTACTTTTGAACAACATCCAATCTCTTAACTCACATCAGGCCTATAATATTCTGTTCCATAAACAATACTTTAGCTAAAGTTACTCAAAATGGTGTCTGTCTGACCATTCCCAAACTACAATTAGAATATATATCCGAATATTTTGATTAAGCTCTATGTCAGTTTTAGCAGCGATCGCAGTTTTGGCTATTTTGATCTTAGTACATGAGTTAGGACATTTCATAGCCGCCCGTTCTCAAGGCATTTACGTTAACCGCTTTTCTCTGGGTTTTGGGCCGACGCTTTTAAAGTACCAAGGATCACAAACGGAATATACCATCCGCGCTTTCCCTTTGGGTGGCTTTGTTGGCTTTCCTGATGATGATCCCGATAGCCAAATTCCCCCCAATGACCCGAATCTGCTGCGTAACCGCCCTGTTTTAGACCGTGCCATTGTCATTAGTGCGGGTGTAATCGCTAATTTAATCTTTGCTTATTTAATGTTAGCTTTGCAATTGGGAATCGTTGGTATACCTCAAGAATTTCAGTATCAACCAGGTGTAGTTGTCAAACCCGTAAATGAACAATCTATTGCTTACCAAGCAGGGATTCGAGAAGGAGACATTATTCTGGCTGTGAATGGTCAAGAAATTCCTTTAGGTAAAGACGCAACCACATTATTAACAAAGGAAATTCAAACCCATCCCAATCAAGAAATTGACCTGAAAATTCAACATGAAAATCAACAAAATTACCTGAAAATCACACCTAAACAAGGTGCTGACGGTAAAGGTGTCGTCGGAATTGAATTAGTAGCCAATGGTAAAGCAAACTATCGTCGTCCTCAAAATATTACCGAAATTTTAAAAGTTGCTGCTAATCGTTTTCAACAGTTAGTTGTAGGCACATTTCAAGGTTTTCGACAGTTAATTACTAATTTTGGCAAGACTGTCGGGCAAGTTTCAGGACCCGTGAAAATTGTCCAAATTGGCGCACAATTAGCCGCTAGTGATAGCACAAATTTATTCTCTTTTGCCGCAATTATTAGCATTAACTTGGCAATTATTAATATTTTGCCTCTTCCCGCTTTAGATGGTGGACAATTAGCCTTTTTATTAATTGAAGGTTTATTTGGTAAGCCTTTACCTAGCAAAATTCAAGAAGGTGTCATGCAAACTGGTTTATTCTTCCTTTTAGGATTGGGTATTTTCTTAATTGTCAAAGAAACAACCCAGTTAGAATGGATTCAAAAATTGTTACAGTAAATATGCTCGGATGATCACCTGACTGCTAATACCAAATTATGATGAAGCTGCAAGGATTAGGATTTAATAATAATTCACCGCAGATAAATACGGATGATTATTTTTTTGTGCAGCCTCACATAAAATTGGTATGATAACTAACCACTCAAAATTGAAAATTGATTGACTCGTAAATCATTAACTAAAAAACAGCGGGCTTTAGAAATTCTCTCCCGTCTTCACTATCTTTATCCAGATGCAACTTGCTCTTTAAATTACTCAACACCTGTACAATTATTAGTAGCAACTATTCTTTCCGCTCAATGTACAGATGACCGTGTAAACAAGGTTACGCCTGAATTATTCAAACGATTTCCTGATGCGAAAGGTTTAGCAAATGCTGATATATTAGAATTAGAGGAGTTAGTTCGTTCAACGGGTTTTTATCGTAACAAAGCTAAAAATATCAAGGCTGCTTGTCAGATGATTGTCAATGATTTTAACTCTATTGTTCCTAATCAAATGGAGCAATTATTAAAGCTTCCGGGAGTAGCACGCAAAACCGCAAATGTGGTTTTAGCTCATGCTTATGGTATTAATGCTGGAGTGACGGTAGATACTCATGTTAAGCGCTTGAGTCAACGTTTAGGGTTGACAAAAAATACTGAACCGGTGGGAATTGAAAAAGATCTAATGCAGTTATTACCCCAACCAGACTGGGAAAATTGGTCGATTAGATTAATTTATCATGGACGGGCTGTCTGTAAAGCCCGTTCTCCTGGTTGTGATGTTTGTAACTTGGCTGATTTGTGTGAGATGAATTTTTCTCTCCCAGCGTCCGAGCGTCACCAAGGGTGATTTAACCTGTCACCTTGTCACCTATACTCATAGATAAATTCTTCAGCAAGCCCTAATTAATTTTCACCCGTCTATCCACTAAACCTGCTAAATTTTCTAACCTACATTCCCTATTCCCTATTCCCTACCTACTAAAAAGGAACTTCAAAAAAAATTTCCAGAACTACTTGACAATTACAAAAAGAACAGGCATAATGATTGAAGTGCAAGTCGAGGGACTGTAGTTCAATTGGTTAGAGCACCGCCCTGTCACGGCGGAAGTTGCGGGTTCGAGCCCCGTCAGTCCCGTTAGGTTAAAACTCAACAATAAACTCAACAATAAGAGTTGTACAACAACCCACTCTAAGTGTGATTGATCTTATGTACAAGATATTTGTTGGCTCATGTTTCTTACTTATTAAAATACAGCACTTCCCGGCCTGACCAGGTGCAATTGGTTAATCATCAATATTTAGGGCTGGCTGAATAAAACTAAAACTGTTTCGTTTATTAATAACTGTTGACTGTTGAGATTTCCCTACCCTCACAGACAAATTTTTCAGCAAGCCCTATTTAAGTAATTAGTTTTGGAATTTATGCTACTGTACCTTATAAGAGTGAAAACCTCTGTATCGCCAAAGTTATCAAAATATGATTGACATGATCCTAGTTTGTGTTACTATGGGGTCGAAATTGGGCGGTATTGCTGTACAAAAGTCGAAATTATTACTTCCCATGTAAAAATACAAATATATTTTGCGTAGGAATTGTCAACTTTGAATTAAACTATTATAAAAGCTATAAAAGCGCAGTCAAAGTGGGGATATGGCAAGTCAGTCAACGGCAGAAACTTTATTTCAAACTGCTTATGAAAGTCGTTACACTTGGGATGAGAATTTTCCTGGTTATGCTGCCAATGTGCAACTGCTACAGGAAGGTGAGGTTTATACTGGTAAGATGCAGATTGACCCCAGCCTGAATATACAAGTTACAGAAGTCGCAGATAAACAAATAGCAGCAGGAATTGATATTCAGTTACAGGAAGTAGTTACCCGCTGTCAAAAAACCAGTTTTTTAGATTCCTATGGTCAACATGAGTTTATTTTAGGTGAATCGGTAGCAGATGGTGGTGTAAAGGTTTTTGTCAAGGGTGGGAATACTGATTCTCACTATCAAATCCGTAACCAAAAAATATATCAAGAAGTTCGGGTTATGGGTCGTATGGCTTTGGAGATGAATTATGAGGAATTTCTAGATACAGACTCCGGTTATCTTCCTCTTTCATATCATGTGGTTTTTCGTAATTCCCAAACAGGTGATGTTAATAGCATTCTCAAGTTTACGGATACATATCAAAAGCTTAGTGATTATTATATTTCGACAAAGCAGGTAGTGGCAGAGTATGAAGATGGGAAAACTGAAATTCCCCAATCAATTACTGAGTTTGTTTATTCTCATATTCAGCTACTAGAATAGGGAACAGGCAAGGAGTAGGGGAGAAAAATATAACAACTGACAACTGACAACTGACCAATTATCCATTCCCAGCCTAAACTAGATCATTAGCAACTCGGATAATTACCAATTTATCAAGAAGTAGGACAGGAACAATGCAATTAACGCTAGAAAATGTAGAAACCGTACTAGATGAAATGCGCCCTTATCTCATTTCTGATGGTGGTAACGTGGAAGTTGTCGAATTAGATGGACCAATTGTTAAACTCCGGTTACAGGGTGCTTGTGGTTCTTGTCCTAGTTCGACTATGACTTTGAGAATGGGTATTGAACGTCGTCTCAAGGAAATGATTCCTGAGATATCTGAAGTAGAACAAGTTATCTAAATTACTGGTAATGGGTAATGGGTAATGGGTAATGGGTAATGGGTAATGGGTAAGATATCCCTGTTCTCTATTCCCTGTTCCCTGTTCCCTGTTCCCTGTTCCCTGTTCCCTATTCCCTATTCCCTATTCCCTATTCCCTATTTTCAACACTATGTCTCATCCTCTGCACGTTGCATTTATCTGGCACCAACATCAACCGTTGTACAAGTCTCCTGAAAATGGCAGTTCTCTGGTGACTAGTCAACAGTATCGCTTGCCTTGGGTCCGGTTACATGGCACTAAGGATTATTTGGATTTAGTATTATTGTTAGAAAAGTATCCTAAGTTGCACCAAACGGTAAATTTAGTACCTTCGTTAATATTACAACTGGAAGATTATGTTGCGGGTACGGCTTTTGACCCCTATTTAACTGCTAGTTTGACTGCTGTGGAACAGTTGACCCGTGAACAAAAAGAGTTTATTATTCAACATTTCTTTGATGCTAACCATCATACTTTGATTGATCCCCATCCTCGTTATGCCGAATTATATTATCAAAGACAGGAACAGGGACAGCAATGGTGTTTAGCAAACTGGAAATTGTCAGATTATGGCGATTTATTAGCTTGGCATAATTTGGCTTGGATTGATCCTTTGTTTTGGCATGACCCGGAAATTGCTGCTTGGTTAGAACAAGGACGTAATTTTAGTTTAGGCGATCGCCAGCGCATTTATTCCAAACAGCGGCAAATTCTTAGTCAAATTATTCCCCAACATCGGAAAATGCAGAAAAGTGGTCAACTAGAAGTTACCACGACTCCCTATACTCACCCAATTCTACCGTTATTAGCTGATACTAACGCTGGACGGGTAGCAGTACCGCAGATGACATTACCTAAACAGAGGTTTCAGTGGGTAGAAGATATTCCTCGACATTTACAAAAATCCTGGGATTTATATATAGATAGGTTTGGACAAGATCCTAGAGGTTTGTGGCCTTCGGAACAGTCCGTTAGTCCAGAAATTTTACCGTATATTATTAAACAAGGTTTTAAATGGATTTGCTCAGATGAAGCGGTTTTAGGCTGGTCATTAAAACACTTTTTTCATCGAGACGCTGTGGGAAATGTGCAAAAACCAAAACTGCTTTATCGTCCCTATCGTCTGCAAACCGCCGCTGGGGATGTATCTATAGTCTTTCGTGATCATAGGTTATCGGATTTAATTGGTTTTACCTATGGATCTATGCCGGCAAAGAAAGCAGCAGCGGATTTAATTGGACATTTGCAAGCGATCGCTAAACAACAAAAAGAAAGTGATGATGATCAACCTTGGTTAGTTACAATTGCCCTAGACGGGGAAAATTGTTGGGAATTTTATCCCCATGACGGTAAAGACTTCCTAGAAACACTATACGAAAGTTTGAGTCATGAACCCCACATCAAACTTGTCACTGTTTCGGAATTTATTGACCAGTTCCCTCCCACCGCAACCATAAAAAGTGAACAACTCCATAGTGGTTCTTGGGTAGATGGCAATTTTACCACATGGATAGGAGACCCAGTTAAAAACCGCGCTTGGGACTATCTCACCGCAGCTAGACAAGTATTAGCAAATCACCCGGAAGCTACAGAAGAGAACAACCCCGCAGCCTGGGAAGCCTTATATGCTGCTGAAGGTTCAGATTGGTTTTGGTGGTTTGGAGAAGGCCATTCTTCTAACCAAGATGCCATTTTTGACCAATTATTTCGGGAACATCTGCACGGTATTTACACAGCCTTAAATGAACCTATACCACCCTATCTCCACAGTCCCCTAGAAATCCATGCAGCCCGTTTAGACCACAAACCAGAGGGATTTATCCATCCTAACATAGATGGTAAAGGTGATGAGCAAGATTGGGATAGAGCCGGACGGATAGAAGTGGGTGGTGCAAGGGGAACAATGCACAGTAGTAGCACTGTTCAGCGTCTTTGGTATGGTGTAGACCATTTAAACTTTTACGTGCGGGTAGATTTTAAAACTGGTGCTGTTCCCGGTCGGGACATACCACCGGATTTACACCTATTCTGGTATTATCCTGAGCGGACAATGGTGAATAGTTCTATACCTATAGCTGAAGTACCAGATACAGCACCCTTGAATTATCTATTTCACCATCATTTAGAAGTTAATTTACTGAGTCAGTCCGTGCAATTTAGAGCAGCAGGAGACAATCATTTATGGTATCCCCGTGCTACTCGCGCTCAAGTTGCTTTAGATTCTTGTCTAGAAATAGCAATACCTTGGGCTGATTTGCAAGTTCCTCCAGATTATCCTCTACGGTTAATTTTGGTGTTATCTGATGATGGTTGTTTTTCTAGTTATGTGCCGGAAAATGGTTTGATTCCTATTGATGTTCCTTAGTGGTAATTCCCGATTTTTATCGGGATTTCTGGTTTTTGTTTCGCGCAAATTCGCTGCAAACACGGAGGAAAATTAAAATAAATAAAATTGGTGGTGGGGATTTAAAAGAGATGATTTATAATAATGATTATCATTTTGGTGAATCTTCTATGTCGTCTCAAAGCTTGCTTAAACGTCCCCGCCGTCTGCGTCGTACTGAAACTCTACGGAGCATGGTACGGGAAACAATTTTAACTGTGGATGATCTGATCTATCCCGTGTTTGTCATGGAGGGGGAAGGGGAAAAGGTAGAGATATCTTCTATGCCCGGTTGTTATCGTTTTTCTCTCGATTTACTCCTGAAAGAAATTGCCGAAGTGTCACAATTGGGAATTAATGCTGTAGCAATTTTCCCGGTAATTCCAGAGGAAGATAAAGATGAAACAGGTTCGGAAAGTTACAACCAGCAGGGATTGGTACAGGAAACGGTTAAAGCTATTAAAAAGCTAGTCCCGGAAATAATTGTCATTACTGATGTCGCTCTTGACCCTTTTACTACCCATGGTCATGATGGTTTAGTGGATGAAAATGGAATTATTCTCAATGACCCCACTATAGAAGTTTTGGTGAAAATGGCACTTTCTCAAGCAGAAGCAGGAACTGATTTTGTTGCTCCTTCTGATATGATGGATGGTAGAATTGGCGCAATTCGTCAAGCTTTAGACGCTGAAGGTTATATAAATGTGGGGATTTTAGCATACTCGGCTAAATATGCTTCTGCCTATTATGGACCATTTCGAGATGCTTTAGATTCCGCGCCCAAATTTGGTGACAAAAAAACCTATCAAATGGACCTGGCTAACGCTAAAGAGGCTTTAAAAGAAGTTAAACTTGATATTGCTGAGGGTGCGGATATTATTATGGTGAAACCAGCTTTGGCCTATTTAGACATTATATGTCAAGTAAAATTAGCCACAAATTTACCAGTTGCAGCTTATAATGTTAGTGGTGAATATGCAATGATTAAAGCGGCTGCTCAAAAGGGTTGGGTTGATGAGAAAAAGGTGATTTTAGAGACTTTAACCAGTATGAAGCGGGCTGGTGCTGATTTAATTTTAACTTATTTTGCCAAAGAAGTGGCTTTGATGTTGAGTTAAGGTTCTGTTCAGGAAGTGGCAAAGATTTTTTGGCAAATAAATGACAAAATCATTTACATTCTGACTTTTTTTGTGTTAACTTGATAACGGTTATCATTTTTGTTAGCTATGGTCAGTTTATTAAGCCAGTCTCAAAATAGTTTAAAAGCGCATAACTCTGATAAACTTACACGAATTCGTCACACCTGCGCCCATATCATGGCCATGTCCGTACAACGGATATTTCCAGGCACTAAGATAGCAATTGGTCCTGTCACAGACACTGGATTTTACTATGATTTTGATTGTCCAGTTAGTATCACCCCTGATGACTTAGGAAAAATTGAAATCGAGATGAAAGGGATCATAAAAGCGAATTTACCGATTATCCGTGAAGAGGTAGAAAGAGCAGAAATTCGTGGTGAGATTGTGGAGTTAAATGAACCCTACAAGCTAGAGATATTAGAACATATACCCGCATCAGAAATTATTACCCGCTACTTGATTGGTACTCCTGAAACTGGTAATTCAGAAGCTTCATTATTTGCCACAGAAATTCAATTAGGGGATCAATATTGGTGGGACTTATGTGCCGGTCCACATATTGATTTTACTGGTGAAATTGATGCTGATGCTTTTAAACTGTTAAATGTGGCTGGTGCTTATTGGCAAGGTGATCAAACTAAACCTCAGCTACAACGAATTTATGGTACAGCTTGGCAAACAAAAGTAGAATTAGAGGCTTTTATCCAACAAACAGAAGCAGCTTTGCTTCGAGATCATAGAAAATTGGGTCAGGAACTCAACTTATTTAGTATTCAAGAAGCAGCGGGTGGTGGTTTAGTATTTTGGCATCCCAAAGGGGCAACTACGCGCTATATAATTGAAGATTATTGGCGTAAAGCTCATCTTAAATCTGGTTATGAACTACTGTATACACCTCATATAGCCAATCTTGATTTATGGAAAACATCGGGTCATTTTGACTTTTATCAAGAAAGTATGTTTGACTCCATAGATGTGGAAAATCAGGCTTATCAGATTAAGCCCATGAATTGCCCTTTTCATGTTCTCACCTATAAAAATAAACTCCATTCCTATCGAGAATTACCATTAAGATGGGCAGAATTAGGGACAGTTTATCGTTATGAACGGTCTGGGTCACTACATGGGTTAATGAGAGTGAGGGGATTTACTCAAGATGACGCTCATATTTTTTGTTTACCTGACCAAATTGCTGATGAAATTTTAGGAGTTTTAGAACTCACAGAACGGATTTTATCAGACTTTGGTTTTAAACAATATGAGGTCAATCTTTCTACCCGTCCCCATAAGTTTGTAGGAACTGATCATGTATGGGAATTAGCTACCACAGCCCTAGAACAAGCTTTAAATACTAAAGGTTGGAATTATACTGTAGACGCTGGTGGTGGGGCTTTCTATGGACCGAAAATAGATATTAAAATTCAAGATGCTATTGGTCGTATGTGGCAGTGTTCAACTATTCAGGTAGATTTTAATTTGCCAGAAAGATTTGACATGGAATATATTGCCAATGATGGTAGTCGTCAAAGACCAATCATGATTCATCGGGCTATTTTTGGATCTTTAGAACGCTTTTTTGGTATTTTAATCGAGAATTATGCAGGTGATTTTCCTTTATGGTTAGCACCAGTACAAGTGCGATTGTTGCCTGTAAGTGATGATTTCCGAGAATATGCAAAATCAGTTGCCAACAATCTCAAAAAAAATGGCTTTCGGGTAGAATTAGATAGCAGTGGTGAGCGTTTGGGTAAGCAAATTCGGGTAGCGGAATTAGAAAAAATTCCTGTTGTTATTGTTATTGGTAAGCAGGAGGTCAAAAACCAAACTTTGAGTGTCAGAACCAGACAGAATGGAGATTTAGGGGTGATGAGTTTCAATGAAATTGTTTCTTATCTCCAAACAGTACAAAGTCAGCATTAAAACAGTTAGCATTATCTGATTAACTAAGATACAGAAGGTAAAAAACTTTTGACATGAATACAATCACTCTAAACACAACAAATACAATTCCTGAAATACCCAAACGCGGAATGCCAATAACTATAATTACAGGGTTTTTAGGAAGTGGTAAAACTACGCTTTTAAATCAGATTCTTCAAAACAAACAAGATTTAAAAGTCGCTGTCCTCGTCAATGAGTTTGGTGATATTAACATTGATAGTCAATTACTAATTTCTGTAGATGAAGCTATGATGGAACTTAGTAATGGCTGTATATGTTGTACAATTAATGATGGTTTAGTTGATGCGGTTTATCGAGTTCTAGAAAGAGAAGATTGCATTGATTATCTAGTTATTGAAACTACAGGTGTTGCTGATCCTTTACCAATCATTTTAACTTTTCTGGGAACAGAATTGAGGGATTTAACTAACCTAGATTCAATTATTACAGTGGTAGATGCTGAAGCCTT
Source organism: Dolichospermum sp. FACHB-1091 (assembly GCF_014697585.1). Taxonomy (GTDB): domain Bacteria; phylum Cyanobacteriota; class Cyanobacteriia; order Cyanobacteriales; family Nostocaceae; genus Dolichospermum. Next base: position 56,633 of record NZ_JACJSB010000028.1, read on the forward strand.
TGATGAAAAACATTTCGATAGTGAAGCAGCTTTAAGACAGATTACCTATGGAGATATTATTCTCCTCAATAAAATAGACCTTGTGAAGCCAGAAAAAATACAAGAATTAGAAGATTTTATCCATGATGTCAAAAGGGGAGCGAAAATTTTGCATACTCAATATGGTGAAGTTGCTTTACCATTGATCTTAGATGTGAGTTTAACACCAATAAATAAGTATATTGTCATTGATGATGAAGATCGTCATAAACATGACCATAAACATGAACATGAACATAAACATGACCATGACCATAAACATGAACATGACCATAAACATGAACATCATCATCATCACTCCGATCATTTAGATAATGATGGGTTTGTTTCAATTTCTTTCCAAAGTAATAAACCATTTGATGTCCATAAATTTGAGCATTTTTTGACTGAAGAAATACCTCAGAACGTATTTCGTGCTAAAGGAATTTTATGGTTTAGTGATAGTGAGTTGCGTCATATCTTTCAACTCAGTGGACCTCGTTACACTTTGCACGCTGACGAATGGCCTAATCAACCTAAAAATCAGGTAGTTTTTATTGGTAGAAAATTGGAAGCTAGTGAGATTCATGCAAAACTTAACGAATGTTTGTTATAGTTAGTTTAACAGTCTTGATTAATTCTCAAATTCATCAAATCAAATTTAGTTAATAGCTATTTATAGATATAGTTTATAAATCAAACTATTAACTTTGCCCATAAATCATCCCCATTAACCTAAAAAAATGACTTTATCTATTCGTCCAGAGCTAAATTCTACCGCTGAAATTTCATCCTTATATCGGCAAGAATTACCAACTGTAACAGAAGCTGATATGAGACAAGCTGTACGCACTTTGTTGATTGGATTAGGAGAAAATCCTGATAGAGAAGGGTTAAAAGATACTCCCAAAAGAGTTGTTAAAGCTTTAAAGTTTCTGACGAATGGATATCATCAATCTTTGGATGAACTATTAAATGGAGCAGTTTTCACCGAAGATGCTAATGAAATGGTTTTAGTCCGGGATATTGATCTTTTTAGCTCCTGTGAACACCACATATTACCGATTATTGGTCGCGCTCATGTCGCTTATATTCCTAATGGTAAAGTCATTGGTTTATCAAAAATTGCTCGCATTTGTGAAATGTATGCTCGACGTTTACAAGTACAAGAACGGTTGACTTTACAAATTGCTGATGCAGTGCAAGGTTTACTCAAACCTAAAGGGGTTGCAGTGGTCATTGAAGCAACTCATATGTGTATGGTGATGAGAGGAGTACAAAAACCAGGTTCTTGGACTGTTACCAGCGCCATGCGTGGTGTGTTTTCTGAAGACTCATCTACTCGTGAAGAATTTATGAATTTGATTCGACACAATCCTAACTTTTACTAAAGGCCTTTTTTGAGATAAATTTGGTTGATATTATGTAGAGATAAGATATATCTGTCTCTACATTATGAATTATCAATCCTGAATTTATTAGAGGTAAAAAGAAAAATATTTGACCGCAGATAAACGCAGATAATGAGAGATAAATGATTAAGATAAAATTCGATTTAGCAAATACTACTGAAATGATTGAAAATTTGAAATTTAATGAGCAGGGTTTAATTCCGGCCATAGCTCAAGATTACTATGATGGTACTGTTTTAATGATGGCTTGGATGAATGCAGAATCAATTGTCAAAACCCTAGCTACCGGTGAAGTTCATTATTGGAGTCGTTCTCGTTCCCAATTATGGCATAAAGGAGCAACATCTGGACATATTCAAAAGCTAAAGGAGCTTTTTTATGACTGTGATGGTGATACAATTCTTGTTAAGATTGACCAAGTTGGTGATCAAGCCTGTCATACTGGAGCAAGAAGTTGTTTTTTTAATTCTGTGGAAATTTTGTCAACCTATACATAATTTTTACTATTAGTTTACCCATGAATACGCCCATGATTACTGTTGTGGCTGGATTATTTGGATCTGGCAAAACTACCTGGATTTGTCAACAGATTCGAGAGATTATATCTTCTGAAAAAGTAATTTATTTTAGTTTGGGAACGGGTAATATTCCCATTGATAAAACTAAAATGGCTACTGATTTTCCTGATTTAAAAATATTTAGTGACGGTCAAGAAGTTGAATTTATTGATCATATCCCTACCGCAGATAGTGTTTATATCGAATTAGGTTCTTATCTAGAGTTAAAGGCTATATCACAAATATTGGGTAATTTAAATTACCGCGCCGTGGCAATTATCCCTCCCGATTTGAAAAACTCTGAATATGATCATTGGACAAAGGAAATTATATATGGTGCGCCAGTTCCAAGTATAATTATAGAAAATCTGTGGCGAGTAGAAACTACAGGTCAGGTTATAGATGAAAATAGTTTAGAGGAATTTTGGTATGAAATAACTCATGGTGCTTATGGTATTGTTACTCGCGCTAAGGCAATTTTTGATGTTAATGACGGACGTTCCCTTTACTGTGATTTTGTTTCTGGTGTTCCCCAAATAGACTTTTTAGAATTAGATTTACCACGACATTTACAAGGAAGACCTCAACGATTTAGTGGGATAGAAATAGTAGGAAAAAATCTAGCTGAAACAGCCTTAAAAGAAACATTATTAGATTGCTTTTTATCTGAATCATTAATTTTTCAATATCAACAACAGGTACAACAAATTTTACTAGAAGGTCAACAAGTATGAAAATAGCCGTTATGTCATGTATTCATGGTAATTATGAAGCTTTAGATGCTGTACTGTTAGATATTGACCAGCAAAAAGCCGAAAAAATCTTTTGTGTTGGTGATTTAGTGGGATATGGACCCTACCCAAATGCTGTAATTGATCAAATTCGCTCTTTAGATATTCCTACCTGCGCTGGTTGTTGGGATGAAGATGTTGTAGAGGGATTAAACGCTTGTGATTGTAGTTATCCTTCAGTATTGGCAGAAAAAAGAGGAATTAAAGCTCACCAGTGGACAAATCAGGAAATTAACCCAGAAAATCGGGAATTTTTAGCTAATTTACCCTATAGTCTAGAATGGCAAAATTTGGCCTTTGTTCACGGTAGTCCCCATAGTAACCATGAATATTTATTACCAGAACTTGATGCTTTTGTGGCTTTAGAACGGGTACTTTCTACAGGTGCGGATGTGCTATTTTGTGGACATACTCACGTTCCCTATGCTCGTGATCTGAATGCTGGTGAGTTACAAATCGAAGTTGACGCTCAAGGAGAATCACGTAAAATAAATTTTTTATCTCCTCTGAAAAAGATTGTTAATGTAGGTTCTGTGGGAGAACCACGTCATGGACGACCAAATGCAACTTATGTAATTTACGAAACGGATAATCAAGCGGTGACTTTACGAGAAGTTACTTATGATTATCAAAAAACCTGTGCAGCAATTATCCAAAAAGGATTACCAGAAATTTTTGCTTGGCGCTTGGCTCATGGCTTAGAATATGCAGAACGCGCAGATGATCCAACTCATGTTTGTACCAGATAAAATAACTAATCTCAAATCTAAAATTGATTATGTGGGCGATTTTGAGTGGAATTGAGGGAAATTTGTCGGCCTATGAGGCTGTAATGGCTGATATTAAACGTCAAAGCCGTTATATAGAGGCATTATACATTATCGGTGATTTAGTCGGTCCAAGACAGGAATCTGAAGAGTTGGTACAAAGAGTCAAATCACAGCGACGGGGTGAATTAGCACCGATGATTTGTAAAGGATGGTGGGAAGAACAATGTTTAATTTTACATGGTTTAGGACCAACCGCAGACGCACCAGAATTGATAGCAAAATATGGAGGTGAGACTGTACAAAGATTGTGGGATTGTGTTTCTCATCAAACAGTACAATGGTTGCGATCGCTCGATTTTGGTTTTTTTGAGTTAGATTGTTTATTAATACATGGTTCAACCGTGGGTGTGAGTGAAGAACTTAATCCCCAAACTCCTCCTATACAAATGTTAGATAGACTATCACGAATGCAAGCGAATAACCTCTTTTGCGGTCGTTCTGGTTTAACCTTCCAATACAAATTACAAGGGGGTTCTATCAACAGTAAAATTACCACTCTAGATAGTCAATTTTCCCCAGAAATAGTCACCACCAGTTCCCGTCAAGTAGTTGGGGTAGGAAATGTGGGACGAACCCCAGGAGAAGCTACTTACACTATTTATCATCCAGGCACAAATCAGGTCAAATTTAAAACCATATATTATGGACAACGTAGAGGGTTTCAAAAGTAGGGGTGTCCCCATTTGGTCAGAGATTATCGGTTATTACCCGAACCTTCTGAGACTTTTATCTACCTTGCCATAATCAATATTATTGTCAATCAATTTGTATAAATTTCATCTTACCAAAACATTCTCTTGAAAGATATTTATGTTGAAAGATATTTATGATCATCAAGTTAAAAATGCCCTAGAAAAAGAAAATTGGCAAATTACCAAAGATAAACTTGTGCTAAAATGGGTTGCAAGAGATTTATATATTTTAGGTACAGAAAAACTCATAGCCGCAGAGAAAACTGGACAAAAGATAGCAGTAGGAGTTAAAAGTTTTATTAGTAACTCCCCAATTGCCGATTTAGAAAAGGCTTTAAGAGCGTATATTTTATACTACGACATCCTTCAACAATTAGAACCCAACCATCATTTATATTTTCCTATTCGGCAAGAAACATATACATATTCAGATTGATGTACCTTAGCGGTAATTCCCGGTTTGTATCGGGATTTCTGGTTTTTGTTTTCCGTAGGGACTAAGAGGTGCAGAATGTGGGTTCGATTATAAGATGTAATACCAAGCTTAAAAGCTTACTGAATAGGATTTGCATGATTTATTAGTATTTATTTACTACTGAAAAGGCAGAATTTAGTATTACCAATTAGTGGCATCAAGTGGGTAGAATATGACAACAGTATTATAAAGTAGGTATAGCCAGCACGTGAAGATATTTGTATATCACACCCCCGAATTGACCCCCATTGATACAGTACCAGAATGCGCGATCGCTGTTGATGTTCTGCGGGCAACTAGTACAATGGCCACAGTTTTAGCCGCTGGAGGTGAAGCTGTGCAGGTTTTTAGCGACTTAAATCAACTTATGACGGTGAGTGAAGCATGGCCTCCAGAAAAACGATTAAGAGCCGGAGAACGGGGTGGTGCTAAAGTGGCTGGTTTTGACTTAGGTAACTCACCCTTGGATTGTACAGCAGATTTAGTGGCAGGACGACGGTTATTTATTAGTACCACCAATGGTACAAGGGCTTTACAAAGAATAGAAAAAGCTCCCATTGTTCTCGCAGCAGCTTTGATTAATCGGGCAGCGGTGGTGAAGTTTCTCTTAGAAAAGCAACCGGAAACAGTTTGGATTGTTGGTTCTGGTTGGGAGGGTAGTTACTCTTTAGAGGATACAGTATGTGCTGGTGCGATCGCTCATAGTATTTGGCAAAAAACTAATTCTTCTCTGGGGGAAATCAGTGGTAATGATGAATTGATTAGTGCAATCTCTCTTTATTCCCAATGGCAAAATGACTTATTAGGACTACTAAATCAAGCTAGTCATGGTCAACGATTATTGCGTTTAGAATGTTTAGAAGACATGAAATATTGTTCTCAAACTGACATTTTAGATGTTTTGCCAATTCAGCAAGAACCAGGTGTTTTAAAGAGTTGGAATCAGTAACCCAAAAATTCTTTTTTCTCAACAATTAATTGATCTGAATTGGGATTGACAAGATTTAAGAATGTTCCGGATTTGATTTAATTATCTATATTTTTTTGATCCTGATCATCCTGAAATCCTGCATATCCTGATTCAGACATTTTTATCTATGATACAGGGGTTTCCGCTCTTATGAGGTACATCCTAAGACCCCTCCTCGCACCCCCCTCAATCCCCCCGCTGCGGGGGGAAGAAAAGGATAAACTTTTGATATTGGAGGGGGTTGGGGGTGGGGTTCTTGTACCTCATAACATCGGGAAGTG
>NZ_JACJSB010000029.1 GCF_014697585.1 Dolichospermum sp. FACHB-1091
ACTGAAACTCCGATTTTTTTAGCAAATTCATGAGGTTTAAACATAAAGTCACTCATAGGTGTGTCTATGAGTGTACAGGTTTGTCTATTAAATTGTCAACTTAGGACAAGCTCACCTATCGCGCTGAAGATAAATCCTATCCAGAGTTTGCGAAAACTGTGGAAGACACGATAATTAAATCCTTTAGATTGGAAAAATCCACCTCTGAAAAACCTACAAGTCCAATCTGGTAATTAAGTTTTAATTACAAAAAGGGGAACAGGGAACAGGGAACAGGGAACAGGGAACAGGGAACAGGGAACAGGGAACAGGGAACAGGGAATAGGGAATAGGGAATAGGGAATAGGGAATAGGGAATAGATAAAAAACACTGACAACTAACAACTGACAACTGACAACTTATTACTCCAGATTGGGCAATAATACTACATTTTAAAGATGTGAAGACCGATCTAGCTATTCTGCCAAATATTTTTACAATGATCCTATTAAACAGTAGTTTGTTATTCTAAAAGCTTATGCAGCCAACTAACCCCAATCAATTTACAGAAAAAGCCTGGGAAGCGATCGCTCACACCCCCGATGTAGCCAAACAGTATCAGCAACAGCAATTAGAAAGTGAACATTTGATGAAAGGGTTACTGGAACAGGAAGGACTGGCCAGTGCGATTTTCACCAAAGCCGGGGCAAACCTGCAAAAAGTCCGTGATCGTACTGATCAATTCATTCAACGTCAACCCAAGGTATCCGGTTCTAGCACTTCCGTATATTTAGGACGCAGTTTAGATACATTGTTAGACCGGGCAGAAAAATATCGTCAAGAATTTAAAGACGAATTTATTTCTATTGAACATTTATTACTAGGTTACGCCAAAGATGACCGTTTTGGCAAGGGTCTGTGTCAAGAATTTGGTTTAGATGAAAACAAACTCAAAAATATTATCAAAGAAATTCGGGGGAAACAAAAGGTGACTGACCAAAATCCAGAAGGTAAATATCAATCACTAGAGAAGTACGGACGGGATCTCACGGAAGCCGCCCGCAAAGGTCAACTAGACCCCGTAATCGGTCGTGATGATGAAATTAGACGTACGGTACAAATTCTCTCCCGTAGAACCAAAAATAACCCGGTTTTAATTGGTGAACCTGGGGTGGGGAAAACTGCAATTGCGGAAGGTTTGGCACAGCGCATAGTTGCGGGTGATGTTCCCCAATCTCTCAAAGATCGTAAACTGATTAGTTTGGACATGGGGGCTTTAATTGCGGGGGCTAAATTCCGAGGTGAATTTGAGGAACGTCTCAAGGCCGTATTAAAGGAAGTCACAGAATCTGGTGGCAATATTGTCTTATTTATTGATGAAATTCATACCGTTGTTGGTGCTGGTGCTACCCAAGGGGCGATGGATGCGGGGAATTTATTAAAACCGATGTTGGCGCGAGGTGAGTTACGCTGTATTGGGGCGACAACTTTGGATGAATACCGCAAATATTTGGAAAAGGACGCGGCTTTAGAAAGACGCTTTCAACAAGTTTATGTAGATCAGCCTAATGTGGTTGATACAATTTCCATTTTACGCGGTTTGAAAGAACGTTATGAAGTTCATCATGGGGTGAGAATTTCTGATAGTTCTCTTGTGGCTGCGGCTACTTTATCTAATCGTTATATTAGCGATCGCTTTCTCCCTGATAAAGCCATTGATTTGATAGATGAAGCGGCTGCTAGACTGAAAATGGAGATTACTTCTAAACCTGAAGAACTGGATGAAATAGACCGGAAAATTCTGCAATTGGAAATGGAAAAACTCTCTTTACAAAAAGAAAGTGATCTTGCTTCCCGTGAACGTTTGGAAAGATTAGAAAAAGAACTGGCTGACTTAAAGGAAGATCAAAGAACTCTCAGTGTACAATGGCAATCTGAAAAAGGTATTATTACTAAAATTCAGTCCATCAAAGAAGAAATTGACCGCGTAAATTTAGAAATTCAACAAGCGGAAAGAAACTATGATCTTAACCGGGCTGCGGAATTAAAATATGGTAAATTAACAGACCTACACCGCCAATTACAAGCAGTAGAAACCGAACTCTCCCAAACCCAAAAAACCGGAAAATCACTATTACGGGAAGAAGTCACAGAAGCCGATATCGCGGAAATTATTTCTAAATGGACAGGTATTCCCCTGCATAAATTGGTAGAATCAGAAAAAGAAAAACTGTTACATTTAGAAGACGAGTTACATGATCGTGTTGTCGGTCAACAGGAAGCTGTTACCGCTGTAGCAGACGCTATCCAACGTTCTCGCGCTGGACTTTCTGACCCCAACCGTCCCATTGCTAGTTTTGTATTTTTAGGTCCCACTGGTGTTGGTAAAACTGAATTAGCTAAGGCTTTAGCGGCTTATATGTTCGACACAGAGGAAGCTATGGTACGGATTGATATGTCCGAATACATGGATAAACATAATGTTTCCCGTTTAATCGGTGCGCCTCCTGGATATGTCGGTTATGAAGAGGGAGGACAATTAACTGAAGCCATTCGTCGTCGTCCTTATGCGGTGATTTTATTCGACGAAATCGAGAAAGCACACCCTGACGTTTTTAATATTTTCCTACAAATTCTTGATGATGGTCGGGTGACAGATGCCCAAGGTCGCACAGTGGACTTTAAAAATAGTATCATCATTATGACCAGTAATATCGGTTCTCAATATATCCTTGATGTAGCTGGGGATGACACCCGTTACGATGAAATGCGGAATCGGGTTATGGAAGCGATGCGAAATAGTTTCCGTCCAGAATTTTTAAACCGTCTAGACGAATTAATTATTTTCCACAGTTTACAAAAATCGGAATTACGGCATATTGTCCAATTACAGGTAGATAGGTTAAAACAAAGATTAACTGACAGAAAAATATCTTTGAAATTATCTAGTTCTGCCCTTGACTTTTTAGCAGAAGTAGGATATGATCCTGTTTTTGGTGCAAGACCCTTAAAAAGGGCTATTCAGCGGGAATTAGAAACCCAAATAGCGAAAGCCATTTTACGGGGTGATTTTAGTGACGGTGACACCATTTTTGTAGATGTGCAAAATGAGCGTCTTTCCTTTAATCGCTTACCCGCAGAAGTGTTTACGGGTTAGCCTGGGTACAGGGGTACAGAGTACAGTGGTACAGGAAAGGACAAAGTATTTTCCTGACCACTGACAACTATTTATAATTACAAAGCACCTGTCGCATTTTACAGAGATTTGCTGGTAATTCCAAATTCATGGCTTGTTGAATAAAAATTGAGGGAATGGGAATATGGGGCGTAGCTTGTACAGTATAAGCTAATAGAGTACCATTACCCATGTCTTTAAGCTCTAAATTAGCATGAAAATCTGTAAATGTGCCTCTTTCCATGCGAAACTGAACCTGTTGTCCTACTACTTCTACCACACGCAGATAAATTTCTACTTGAGCCGTGAAAAATAAAAAGGCTTTTTGTGCAGATTGATACAGACGTTTAACATCACCTTTAGAGATAACTTCGCTTTTAGTAATATCAGGAAAATATTGTACCCAACGGGGGTAATCTGTAATTTGTTGCCAAACATGGGATCTAATTAAGGGAATATACATACAAGCAGTAACAGCACCACCCCAGTGAGTATGGGATTTCGTTTGTAGTAACACTTCACCCTGAATCAATAATCTCTGCTGATCTTGATTCCAGAGTATATCTGATAATGGTAAGCTGGCATCAGGTATACTTTTAAGATTGGAGTTTGACATATATGATATTCTCGCAGATATAGTAATTTTGGCGACTTTTTAACGGATTTTTTACTTGTCCTGAATTGAATTTACGTCACTCAATTTTAATTACAGTCAAATTCATGGATTTTTCGCAGACAATTAGTCTAAAGTTGATTTTAAATGATCAGATCATAATTTGTGCATCAGCGCGTAAATTGGAGTTAAGAGGAAAACAGCGTGAGTCAATCTTCCTTAAGTGGCAAATTAATCCAGGGTTTTGGTATTCTCTTGGGTATAAGTGTAGCCTTATTTCTACTCAGAGGTTTTGGCATTATTACTAATTTTCCTGGTGGTTTAATTACTTTACTGTTTTTCGGGGCGATCGCATTGGCAATTTTAAGTTATTGTTCCAAGAGATGGTGGCGTTCTTAAACTTATACCTCATTTACCTGAAATCTGTTGTCAATTCCCCGCTTTTCAAAGCGAGGAATTAGTATTAATTACCGACACTGACGATATTTAATGTGATAAACTAAACCACGGTGGGCGAGATCAAAGGAGTCAACTGTCGCTATACCTGAACCATTAGCACTCATTGAAGCATTCACCCGCATATTTACACTATCACCACAGGCTGACCAAACATCACCCACAGTCACTAATTGATCTCGAACATTGTAGTCAGTTTCGCCTCTAAATGTCCTGGAAAAAACCGGGCCACGCTGACCTGCAAAAAAGTATTCTGCTCTTAGTTTCCCGCTCGTATTGGGAGCAATATAGCCTCGATAATCAGCATCGTAGAGGGAGATTTGAAAACCTTGGGGGACTTGAATAGGAATGCTCAAATTACAGCTTTTGCGTGATTCTTGTGATTTATTCCCTTCAGCAATAAACTTATCAAATAGAAGAGTTAGTTCTTGACCATCGGGGCTAACGTTGACGCTAGCAGACCCTTCAGGACAACCATTACCACCATATCCTGCACCTACAATTTTAACTTTATTCTGGTCATTGGCAAAGGCAGTCCCAATAGAAGCTATCATTAGTGCAGCCGCAGCTAGGGATGCTTGTGCAAACTTGATAGATTTATTCTGGAAATTTTGATGACTCATAACTTATGTGTTTCGGGTATTTTCACTAGTGTTCTTACAAATGTCAACGGTCGAAGGAAAGTTGTTGTTAAGTAATTGGACAAAATAATTACACAAAAATTTGCTCTGAAATTCTTTAGTAATTAAGAATTAGCAGATAATTAATATATAATTAATTCTGTCGTGGTACTTATCGCCACCTTATGAACATCAAGGCTGAAATTGGGGTGAATTTGTTCCCTTAAAACCAAATTAGCAAACAAACTTAACTTTTTCTATCATTCTCATTCAGCAACCCCAACTGTCACAGATTAATGTTTTTGAATTAATTATTGAGGTGTATAAAAATGACAAAATATATATGTAAGGTGTGTGGTTATATCTATGACCCAGAAATAGGTGATGAAGATAGCGGTATAGCACCAGGAACAGCTTTTGAAGATATTCCAGATGATTGGGTTTGTCCAGTTTGTGCTGCCCAAAAAGATGACTTTGAGTTATATGAAGAGTAATATGGATATTACGGAAACTTGTGATTTTTGATTTTGTTACCCTTGCAAATTGTCGTTATTGGTGGTGGGGCTGCGGGATTTTTCGGTGCGATCGCTTGTGCTGAAGCTAATCCCCAAGCTCATGTTACTTTAATTGAAGCCAGTCGTCAACCCTTGGCGAAAGTGCTAATTTCCGGTGGAGGTCGTTGTAATGTTACCCATGCTTGTTTTGAACCACAGCGTTTAGTCCAGAATTACCCTAGAGGTGGTAAAGCCTTATTAGGTGCATTTACCCGTTTTCAACCCTTAGATACTATTGCCTGGTTTGCGGCTCATGGGGTAAACTTAAAAACTGAAGCCGATGGGCGAATGTTCCCCATTACAGATCGAGCGGAAACTATTGCGGAATGTTTGATTAAAGCTGCTTTTGCGGCTAAAATAGAAATCTGCATTGGTACACCTGTAACTGCTGTCACTCGCAAAAATGACGGGTTTGAAATTCTCCTCAAATCAGGAGAAAGTAAAAAATGCGATCGCTTACTTTTAGCTACAGGTAGTAGTTTAGCTGGGTATAAAATCGCTAGGGAATTAGGTCATCAAATTGAACCTCCTGTACCCTCTCTTTTTACCTTGAATATTGCAGATAGTCAATTACGGGAATTAGCAGGAATTAGCGTTAATTCTGTAAATTTACGGTTATTGCTCCCAGGTAAAACCCAATTACAACAAACAGGACCCTTATTAATTACCCATTGGGGTGTAAGTGGTCCAGCAGTGTTGAAACTTTCCGCTTGGGGGGCGAGGATTCTCCATGACCACCGCTATCAATGTCAATTATTAATCAATTGGTTGCCCGAATTATCACAGGAGGAAGTGAGACAAAAACTTTTAACGGTAAAAGCCGAATGGGGAAAAAAAGCGATCGCCTTACATCGTGGTGTAGAATTACCTCATCGTCTTTGGCAATATATTATCAACCGCGTCAATATTACCACAGAAGATCGTTGGGCAGCCATATCTAATAAAACTTTAAATCAGCTAGTCCAGGAAATATCCCAAGGAGAATACCTAATTACAGGTAAAGGTGTATTTAAAGAAGAATTTGTCACCTGTGGAGGTATCAGCCTGAAAGAAGTTAACTTTAAAACAATGGAAAGTAAATTAGTACCGGGCTTGCATTTTGCAGGGGAAATATTAGATATTGATGGCATCACTGGTGGCTTTAACTTCCAAAGTGCTTGGACAACCGCATATTTAGTTGGTCAGTCCATGATCAAAACAACAGAAGACAATTAACTTATTTCTGCCTTTGCGTCTTTGCGCCTTGGCGTGAGACAAAAAACTCTGGTTCATTGACCAGGAAATTGCTGTAAGTTGTTACGCAGCTAAATTGTACAATCCTAATATGGCTAGATATTGTGGTGCGGGCATCCTGCCCGCTATAATCATACAAATTAAATGCAGTACAGCTTATTTCTGGCTTGGCGTGAGACAAAAAACTGTAAAATTTTTTAGTAAATAATTATGAAATTAAGTAAAATCATCAGCCAATTTAGTGAAGCTGTTAAAGCCGAAAGCCTGACCATACAACCAGATCAGGATTTAGAAATTACTGGAGTTGCTGCCATAGATGAAGCTACATCTGGTACTTTGAGTTATGTAGAAGGGACAAAATTCGCGTCTTTGATTGATTCTACTGGTGCAAGTGCCTTGATTTTACCAGAAGATGAAAAATTGCAAATCCAAGCAACGGCCAGGGGTATTGCATGGTTAACAACTACAGAACCACGCTTACTATTTGCCAAAGCGATCGCTCTATTTTATCAACCATACCATCCTAGTGCAGAAATTCATCCTACGGCAGTTATTCACCCCACAGCCCACATCGGGAATAATGTCTATATTGGTCCTCATGTCGTCATTTCTCAAGGGGTGGAAATTGGCAATTTGGCCATAATTCACCCCAATGTCGTTATTTATCCAGAAGTGAAAATAGGCGATCGCACCATCTTACACGCTAATTGTACCATTCATGAACGAAGTTTAATCGGTGCAGATTGCGTCATTCATAGCGGTGCTGTCATTGGTGCTGAAGGCTTTGGTTTTGTTCCTACCCGCACAGGTTGGTTAAAAATAGAACAATCTGGTTATACTGTGTTAGAGGATGAAGTCGAAGTAGGTTGTAATACAGCCATAGACCGTCCCACCGTGGGAGAAACGAGAATTGGTAAAAATACCAAAATTGATAATTTAGTCCAGATAGGACATGGTAGTAAAATCGGTGCTGGTTGCGCCATAGCAGGTCAAGCAGGCATGGCTGGAGGTGTAAAAGTTGGAAATGGGGTAATTTTAGCTGGACAAGTGGGAATTGCCAATCAGGTTAAAATTGGAGACAGAGCCATAGCTTCGGCTCAAACTGGTGTCCACAAAGACGTAGCACCGGGAGAAATTGTTTCTGGTACTCCAGCGGTATCCCACAAAATATACTTGAAAGCATCAGCAATTTATAGCCGATTACCGGAAATATATCAATTTTGCAAACAATTACAACGCAAATTAGGTAATGGGTAATAACTGTTATGCAGTTATATCTTGTGCTGCGGGCAAGATGCCCGCTATAATTACATAACATAATTTTGCCAATACTCCCCAAGTTGATTATCAATCTGAGCAACCTTTCGGTAAAATATTCTTTTGTTTGTAATTTAGTCCAAAGGAATCTGGGGAATTATGGCGCGTTTAGCCCTGCTGAGTGTATCTAATAAAACTGGTATCGGCGATTTAGCCCGGAGTTTGGTTGAAGAATTTGGCTTTGATATTATCAGCAGTGGGGGAACAGCCAAAACCCTCAAAGATGCAGGAATACCAGTTACTAAAGTTTCTGATTATACAGGTTCACCAGAAATTTTAGGCGGTCGGGTGAAAACTCTTCATCCTCGCATTCATGGCGGTATTTTAGCACGGCGGGATATGGAAGAGCATATCATAGACCTGGAAAATAACCAAATTCGCCCCATTGATTTGGTGGTGGTTAATCTTTATCCATTTACGGAAACCATTGCTAAACCTGGTGTTACCTTAGCTGACGCTGTGGAACAAATTGATATTGGGGGTCCGGCAATGTTAAGGGCTGCTGCTAAAAATTACGCCCATTTAACGGTATTATGTGATCCTGCCCAATATGGCGAGTATTTACAAGAATTACGCCAAAATGAAGTAGTTTCTTTAGAGTTTCGCCAAAAATGCGCTTTAAAGGGATTTTTGCACACTGCTAGTTATGATCATGCCATAGCATCTTATTTAGCTGGTACGCAAACACAAGAATTTACTCTTGCTGGGACACAAATTCAATCTTTACGCTATGGGGAAAATCCCCACCAACCGGCAGCCTGGTATCAAACTGGCAGTGAAGCCACAGGTTGGGCGGCAGCCACCAAACTGCAAGGGAAGGAACTCAGCTATAATAATTTGGTAGATTTGGAAGCCGCACGGCGCATAATTGCCGAATTTACCGACAGTCCCGCAGCGACAATTATTAAACATACTAACCCATGTGGAACTGCGGAAGCAACCAACATTTTCGATGCTTATCAAAAGGCTTTTAATGCCGATTCTACTTCGGCTTTTGGGGGAATTGTGGCTTTAAATCGTCCTCTTGATGCGGCCACGGCAACGGAGTTAACAAAGACATTCTTGGAATGCGTAGTTGTTCCTGGTTGTGACGCAGCAGCCCAAGAAATATTAACTAAAAAGGGCAATGTTCGCCTTTTAATTTTACCAGACTTGTTGACTGGACCGAAAGAAACTGTAAAAGCGATCGCGGGTGGGTTTTTAGTCCAATCTGCTGATGATATCATTGCTGACCCTACTCAATGGCAAGTTGTCACTGAACGTCAACCTACTCCCCAGGAGTTGGGTGAATTATTATTTGCTTGGAAAGTGTGTAAGCACGTCAAGTCAAATGCTATTGTGATTACAAGCGGTCGCACTACATTAGGTATTGGTGCTGGACAAATGAACCGCGTCGGTTCAACAAAAATCGCTATTGCCCAAGCCGGAGAAAAAGCCCAGGGTGCATTTTTAGCCAGTGACGGTTTCTTCCCCTTCGATGATACCATTCGCGCTGCCGCTGCTGCTGGCATTACTGCCATTGTCCAGCCGGGGGGAAGTCTTCGAGATCAGGATTCTATCAAGGCCGCTAATGAACTAGGCTTACTCATGGTTACAACTGGTGTCCGGCACTTTTTACATTAAGTAGGTTGGCGTTAAAAATTGTCGTTATGACAAGGGAACAGGGAACAGGGAACGGGGAACAGGGAACAGGTTCTGGGCAACTTTACTTTTCGTTACTTATGTCGGGTTTTTTCCGTTCACCTACTTATTCTTGCCTTGGAAAAACAATTTCTAAAATTGTTGTCTAAGGTACTTGCCATTTAATTGAAATAGTGATAAGTTATATTTGTGTGTGAGGAGAAAACTCAAAAAGCGTCTGGGGTGGAAACACGGCAACACTCCCGGACGCTTTTTGATTTCAAAAATTTTCTGATAGTAAATAATCAGCAAGAGCAATTACAGCGATTTTTCTGGTAAATGAACCACGGTTTTTGTTTCGCGCAATCTCTCTTAGAGATCCCGAAGGGTAGGCGCAAAGGAAGAAGGTAATTAAAGTGTGGCTTAAATCGCCGAAAACTGCTGTAATCTATTGTAATCTATCGCATTGGGTTACAGCGTGTAAGTCTACTGTACCTTGCTTCCCTAAGGGTGGGATAACTACTTCTATGCTCCCGTTGAAGTAGAAAGTAAATTCTAGTTTTGTCTAGGTTTTATATAGCAGATATTCATGCTCTCAAGGAGCTAAAATTATGAAGACTAAAAATTTGATTTATAGTTTAATTGGGTTACTAAGTAGTAGTGCTGTTAGTGGATTATTGATGATCAGTAGTACACAAGCGCAAACTCCCAATTCCGAACACAATTCTCATCATCCATCTAAACAAGCTAATCCCCCCAAAAAAGGAATGGTGATGCAAACAGATCAGCATTTTATAGAAATGATGATTCCGCACCATCAGCAAGCAGTAGAAATGGCTGATATCGCATTAACTCGCGCTCAACATCCAGAAATTAAGAATCTAGCAGTTGCTATTAAAAAAGACCAAAACCGCGAAATTGAACAACTGCGAACCTGGTATCAGGCATGGTACGGTAAGGAAGTACCCTTAATGGCTATGACTCATCAAGAAATGATGGCAAGTCATGGGAATATGTGTCAACAGATGCAGATGAATCCACCAGACACGATGAAAATGCCGATGAATGGTAAAATGCACTGCATGAATATGGATTTAGAAACATTAAAAAATGCACCAGATTTTGACAAAGAGTTTATTCGTCAAATGATTTCTCATCATCGTATGGCTGTCAAAATGTCACAGATGATTGCTAAAACAACTACCAAGCCGGAAATCCGTAATTTGGCTAAGTCTATCATTAAAACTCAAACGGTCGAAATTAACCAGATGGAGCAATGGTATCAAAGTTGGTATAAGTCGAAGCCTTTGTGAACCATTGTGAAAATCGTACTCAGAAATTATAGGGTGTTTCAGACTCAATAAGTGAGAAAAGATGGACAAAATTTCATATCTGACTCACCCTAATAATCAGTATTATTAAATATAATTTTTATATGTATCGTCTCCCAGTCTAATGAAGTACACACCAATTTATTCCCTGTTCCCTGTATCCGATAATTAGTATTATTAAATACTGTTTTTATATTTTATATATGCGTTTATTATTAGTTGAAGATGAACATGATTTAGCAATGAGTATTCATCATGCTCTTACCCAATGTAATTATGTAGTAGATTGGGTGGAAGATGGAGAGACTGCTTGGGATTATTTACAGACAATACCACTAAGATATGAAATTGCGATTTTAGATTGGATGTTACCAAAGTTGTCAGGATTGGAATTGTGTAAAAGATTAAGATCGCAAAAAAATCAATTACCAATTATGCTATTAACAGCAAGAGATAGTATGAATGATCGTGTTACGGGTTTAGATGCGGGTGCAGATGATTATCTTGTTAAGCCTTTTGGGATGGAAGAATTATTGGCGCGGGTAAGAGCATTACAGAGAAGATTACCAAATTTTCAACCACCGCAATTACAAATAGGTTCATTAATGTTAGATTATAGTAATTTTTCAGTTGTGAATTTAGAAGCGGAAAATTCTTCACCAATTATTCTCACAGCTAAAGAATTTCAACTTTTAGAATATTTTATGCAACATCCTCAACAAATACTAAATCATGAACAAATTCGCGCTAGATTGTGGGATTTTGAAAGTGATACTGTGAGTAATGTTGTTGCTGCACAAGTAAGATTATTAAGACGTAAATTATCAGAATGTGGTTTTTCTAAAGCAATTGAAACTATCCGAGGTTTTGGTTATCGTTTTTCCGCATAGTTGAGATCCCCGACTTCTTTTTTATTTTGTCAATAAGTTATCAATTAATGCCAGAAGTCGGGGATCTTATATTTACAAAATCTAAAATTCAGATGAATAATAATTCACTATTCAATTATTCTCGGTTAAAATTAGCCATTACCTATGCTGGTGTGATGGGAACAACTTTATTAATATGTGGCTATATGGCTCATATTGTTATGGTACAGGCTTTTACTCGCACAGTTGATCGAGAATTAGAACTTTTTGGTAAGGTATTTGAAGATCAATTAAAAACAGAGTTAAAAATTCCTGGAGAATTATCTATTACTACTCAGAAATCTTTGCCAGGAATTTGTTTTAAACAACAATCTTGTTTACCTATTAAATCAGAATCAGAGTTACTGGGGTTATTGGTAGAAGGATATTATCTGAGGTTTTTAACACTATCAGGAGAAGTAATTGCAGCTATTGGTAATAATCCTGATGAGTTTCCCCCTAATCTACAAATTTATCCTTCTTACGATATTAAAAATCGCAATGGTGAACTTTATCATTTACATTTAATGCCCTTAAAAATCAACAATAATCAATTGTGGGGATATTTACAAGTTGGACGATCTGTACAAAGATTAAATGATTATATGAATAGTTTACATTGGTTATTAGGATTAGGTGTTCCTTCCTCTATGATCATCATTGGTGGTGCAGGTTGGTGGTTAGCAGGTTTAGCTATGCGGCCAATTAAAAAATCATATCAACAATTACAACAATTTACCGCTGATGCGGCACATGAATTAAGAACTCCCATTACATCTTTACAAACAATTGTTGAAACAAATTCAATTAACCCAGAAACTCAAAAAGCACTGGAGAGACAAATTAAAAGATTAGTAACCTTAATACAGGATTTGTTGTTATTATCTAGACTAGAAGGTGGATTGCAAGAAGCCAAATTACAACAAATTTGTTTAAATGATTTAGTTGCAGATGTAGAAGAAGAATTAATGCCTATGGCTATGGATGCACAAGTTTTATTATCTAGTCATATTCCTGATCAATCTGATTTTTATATTCAAGGTAATGAAAGTCAAATTTATCGAATGTTGTTGAATTTAGTTAGTAATGCCATTAAATACACTCCTGCATCTGGGGAAGTAAATATTCATCTGACAACTAATGAGCATCAAGGTGTAATTACTATCAAAGATACAGGTATTGGTATTCCTAATTCTGATCTTCCCCACATTTTTGAGCGCTTTTATCGAGTTAATGCAGATCGTTCTCGCAATACTGGTGGTTCGGGATTAGGTTTGGCTATTACTTTGGCTATTGTCCAAACTCATAAAGGCAAATTAGAAGTACAAAGTCATGTAAATAAGGGCAGTACATTTACTGTGATTTTGCCGCTCGTTTCCAAATTAAACAGGTAACTTCAACTAACATAGATGTAATCATAGCCATAGCGGCAGATATTGCCCCATTCATGCCTTTGTTAATAGCTAAAGTAGCAATTATTAATAAAGTTACTGTTCCTAACCAAGTAGATAGATTGACGTGACCTGTGCGATTTTCACTGACTAAAAAACCTTGAGTTGCATTTTGTAAAGCTACTAATAATGGCACAATTGCACAGATTAAAAGAACTGGTTTCATGCTTTTAGCCAGGGTAAGATCATTAGCGATAAAACTTTGGACAATGCGATCGCCTACAGGTGTTAAACTCATGAATAATAGTAAGGTAGAACAAGCAGCGCCGACACTGATAGCAAAAGTCAGTAATTGCTTATCGCTCACTTGATGATGATATTTAATCACCATTTGCTGTATCATGCGGGTAGAATTGGCAATTACGAGAACCAGTCCCCAAGCCGCAGACCAAGCAGCAATAGCCACTGTGGCATCTTCAGCGCGAGCAATAACGCTAATTAATATCGCCCTTCCGCCCCAAACCACCATCATGGAATTAGCTAAGGGTAAATAAAATTTCCCAATTTGTGCTAAGTTGCGGGGTAAATTAGGTTGTGTGACTGTTTCCGGCGGTATAGTTGCAGCAAAAATCCGAGCAAAAATTGTTACAGCTACTGCTTCGACAATCACCCCACTGATGAGGGCAAGTCCAGCAAGTATACCCCCAGATATGGGGAAGAAAAATCCACCCGTGAGGACTAATCCTAATGTGAATAACCTGAGAATACTAGCTTTAGCTACAGCGCGAGACTGACCATGATAAATTAATAATCCTTGAAAATAACGCCGCCAAGCGATCGCAAATGGCCAACCCCCCATTAGTAATAATACTTGACTAACAGTGGCTAACATTGCTGATGGTATACCCAACAGACTCACACCCACAAAACTAAATATAATCGGTAGTCCCAACAAACTTAATAAAAAAGTTAGTCCTCCACCCACCAATAATGTAAACCGCCACAATGCTTTGCGTGAATCTTGAGAACCAGCTAAAGCATTAGAAGCGTGCAAAATCATAATAATCGGACTTTCAAAAAATATCGCCAAAGATTTGGCAATACCTACAGCCGCCAGGTTAACTTGAGCATCAGGAAGATGAGCTAATGTAGTGGTAATCATCGGATCACCACAGGCCATAGTCACATCACTAAGAGATAAAGGCAAAAATTCCCGCCATAAAGTCCCGAAACTAACTGATTGAGATTGGGGTTCTTGTAATTTCACTCTTGACTCCTACCGACAATATCTAATGGTACAGGTAGAAGATTAGCAATTGCTTCTGTGAGATGGGAATGTTCAAGAATATTGATTCCTTGTTCTGTAAGCCAATCAGTATTGTAAACTGTTTCTAAATAGCGATCGCCCCGGTCAGGATTAAGTAGTAACATAGTTTGAGGCTGAGTAAATCTACCAGCATCCCCTAAGGCTGCTGCCACAATTGCACCTGTGGAAGCACCTAAAAGCATACCTTCCTGTTTAGCCAAAGCATGACAAACAGAAAACGCTAAACCATCATCCACGCTATAAGCTGCGTCTAACACTTGCGGGTCAAAATTGGGGGGAACGAAAGATAAACCCAGTCCAGTCATCTTATAAGGGTGTCTGGGTGTACCAAAAATAGCCGATCCTGCCACATCTACACCAATAATTCTGGTTTGGGGATAATACTTTTTAAAGTAGTGACCGATACCGCCTAACTGTCCGGCTGTACTGACTCCAATCGCGATAGCATCTGGCGCGCCACCGAAAGCAGCTTCAATTTCCCGCGCCGTCCACAGGGAATGGGCATCAGTATTGCTAGGATTTTTATGTTGACAAGGATACCATGCACCAGGAATATTTGTGGCTAATTCCTGAGCTTTTGCCATTCTTGCTACCTGCATCGAACCTTGAGCGTCAGCCGCACTCAGAGGAACTTGTACCAATTCTGCACCATAGGCAGTGAGCATTCTTCGCATGGTGACAGGGGTTTTCGCATCAATAATAATTATCACCCTGTAACCCTTGGTTGCGCCCACAATTGCTAATCCAATGCCAAAGTTACCAGAGCTAGATTCAACAATTGTACCACCTGACCGCAACAAACCTTGTTTTTCGGCTTCATTCACCAGATAGGCCGCATTTTTTTCCTTAATACTCCCACCGGGATTACAAGATTCTAGTTTTAAATATAAATGATGATCTTGACAACTGGCATGAATTCGATTTAAGCGGACAATAGGAACGTTACCTAGTGCTTCCGTCACCGTTGCAAATAGGGGTGATTTTGATAAGCTGGTTCTCAGGGTCGGTTCTGGAGAGTAAGTAAGCATTGTTATTAGCTCGATACTGTTCATCTCTCAAGATGCCAACTCCAGATGAAATAAAGGTGAAATTATTAATCTAACTTCTGGAAACCAAATGCTCGCTTCATCTGCAAAACCTATATTTCCAGAAATGTTGCATTCATGATCTAAGGTTTTGGCAATTTGGCAGACAATAATTTTAGTTTCGGGTTTTAATGGAATATCAACAGGGTGAGTTGGAAAGTTGAGCAGTTTTGATGTAGGGATTTATCCCAGAACCGAAGACCTCTAAACTCAATCACAATTGATAGATAAGCTGCTGTCAAACACTCTATAAACATTGCTAGATTAAAATCATAGCCATGATTCATGTCTTAACAGCAACTAACTAAGAATTACACAGAGAAGACAGAGAATATATAGTATTTTACCGATTGCCTAGTAAACAAACGGAACAGATATCACCCCAAGTTGTCAACTTGAGTTTTTAGAGAACTCCATGAAAGAGTGCAGAATTTAACTTATATTTCCGTATTCCCTGATACTATAAATCAAGAAATTACTCCTTTTCTATTATTCTTGCATTTTGTAACACTAAGTAAGTCGGGTAATTTTTGGGCTATACCAAATAAACTGTTTTTAATTAATTTGATTAAATTTATCAATCAAATTAGTAGTTTGTAGTTTATGTAACAGACAAAAGGCATTTTTGGCAATTAGAGTAGGATGGATAGGCTTGTGTGTAACTGATAAAACGCAGTAAACAACAAATTGGAGAGTCTTTCCTGATGTTGACACCCAATGCTGGTAAAGACGAGTTACATCTAATATTTCTGGATGTAAACGTCTGAAACCGGGAAAAAATAATTGTCAGATTGACCGAATTTTACATAAGCTATTATATAGTTATGACTTTATTTGTATTTATCAAAAAAGATTAAAGCAAATTGAATATATATCTAATGATTTTCATGTACGCTGATGCTAGGGCCAGATTAACAAGCAAAGTAGATACTGGCATTTCTGGTAGCATCATAGTAGATTACACTAGGAACTATATTTTTGGAAAAAAATCTGTATGGCAAGCTACCTAGAAACCCAATCTCCAGAAGAGTTGCTTGATCAAGTTATGCAAGAAACCACACCGCTTAATCATGTAGAAGTTATTGAAAATGTGATTAATACTCTAGCGGAAGATCAAAGTGCAATGGTGAGCCATTCGTCCCAGGGTGGGTATTTGTGGAAATTCCAGTATGGGAGTGTAGAAGTATTTGTACAGTTGACGGGAACTACTGATGAGGATACAATTACGGTTTGGTCTGCTGTGCTAACACTACCAGTTCAAGATGAGGCCAGATTAACACGCTATTTGTTAGAATTGAACTGTGTTAGTACCTTTGAAGCCCGTTTTGGGATTATTGACAATCAAGTGGTGGTGATTTCTACACGCACCTTAGCAGAGTTGTCTCCGGGGGAAGTTTCCCGGATCATTACTATCGTTGCAACTATCGCTGATGATAATGATGAATATCTGCAATCTGAGTTTTGTAAAGTGTAGGTATTTGCGGTATAAATTATGTTTATTATGTTTCGCGCTAAGACGCAAAGGAGCAAAGCCGCAAAGAAATACCTTGATTTTGTGGTTTAAATACATGAAAACTGCTGTAACTATTTTAGTATTTTAGCCTGGGGGTTGACTTTTAATGCCTGAGCAGCGGGTATGGCGACTTATTCCGATTTTAGCAGCTTCTGGTTCTATCCAGATGGCTATAGACCGTTGGTTATTAGTACAGCATGAGTTGGGAAAATGTTTACCAACTTTACGTTTTTATACTTGGTCTCCCCCGGCAATTTCTCTGGGTTATCATCAACGTCAATATCCTGAATTTTGGCAAAATTTAATCTGGAAAGGCCAAAAATTGGATTTGGTGCGTCGTCCTACTGGTGGGAGAGCGGTTTTACATCAAGGTGATTTAACTTACTCTGTTGTCAGTTCTGGAGTCAGGGGAAATACTCTAGAAATATATGCAAAGATTTGTGAATTTTTAATCCAAGGATGGCGATCGCTTGGTATAGAGTTGTACTATGGTCAGGCTGGACGCGGTTATATTCATAATCCTAATTGTTTTGGAACGGCCACTGGTGCAGATTTGGTTTTAGCAGATGGTTCTAAACTCATTGGTAGCGCCCAATTACGCAGAGGTGACGCAGTTCTTCAACATGGTTCTATAAGATTAAATCCAGATGGGGATTTGTTTGTTAAGGTATTTAATCAGGAGTTTTTTGATTTCATTCAATTTCCTGAAAGTATTAATCAAGAAACAATTATTAAGGCTTTAATAGCCGCAGCTTGTGATTGTTTTGCTATGGAAATAGAGGTGATACCTTTGTCTGAAAATGAGTGGAATTTGATTTTAGCAGATTGTTGATTAGGGTCAGTTTTTGTCCTTTTATAAGTAATAAAAATTACTTTATGTGCGACAATGGAACGATTTTGCATAAGTAAAAATCTACATCATAAATAGGTTAATACTTGTACAATTTCATTTACACCTCGCTAAACAAAACTAAAACCCTAACTAAGACCTAATAAATTAAGACCGTATTAAGCCCCCATACCAGAATAGCGTTTTAAACCCTTACGCCATAAAAAACGATTAGCGCCCAAAAATACAAGAAACCAACCAATAATTGACAAAAATCCCCTAGTTAAATTTACAGGTAGTCCCACCAAAATACTGGCTGGGAAATTAATCATGTAGGGAAAAGGTGTTAACATAACTATGTTTCTGATATTTTCAGGAAAGACATCTAAAGGTGCTATTAAACCCGATAAAAATAGAAAAAACAATAACCATAAATTTTCTAAAGCTGCTGCTCTTTCGGTCCAAAATGCAAACATAGCAAAGGTATATTGAATGATAAATCTTAAAGCAAAAGCCATAATTGCTGTCAAGATAAATAAGCATAAATTACCTATATCAGGAAACCAAAAGGCTTGGGGATAGAGAACAAAAAAGAATGTGGATAAAAGTAATACAAAAGGCATTCGAGCGACTCTTTCACCTAAATGACTACCAAGATGATGCCAAATTGGATCTAAAGGCTGTAATAATTTTAGAGAAAGTTTACCTTCTAATATTTCTTTTTCAAAGTCATAAATTACCCAAACTACACTAATTTGTTTAGTCAGGAAAACAGCAAAGAAATACCGAGCAAAATCCACAGGTTGAAAACCAAATTTACCACTTTCGGCTGCTTGTACCCAAATACCCATCATAATCATTGGTAGAGAACCTGCTAGAACCCATAGGATTAATTCTGAGCGATATTCCAGCATATAAGCATAGTAAACTGACAGTAAAGTTAAGGCTTTTTTAATCGCTTTTTTCATAGGTTACAGGGAACAGGGAACAGGGGACAGGGGACAGGGGACAGGGGACAGGGGACAGGTTACAGGTTACAGGTTACAGGTTACAGGTTACAGGTTACAGGTTACAGTCCAGTCCCCTCCCCTTACTAAGGGGAGGGTTAGGGTGGGGTTTTCAAATAAATCCTTTTTGAAAAACTCGATAAGTGACAGGTTACAGGTTACAGGTTATAGGTTACAGGGGACAGGTTACAGGTTACAGTCCAGTCCCCTCCCCTTACTAAGGGGAGGGTTAGGGTGGGGTTTTCAAATAAATCCTTTTTGAAAAACTCGGCCAATGACCTCTTCTACTGGTGGTTCTGTAACTGTTAAATCTACCACTGCTAAATCAGCTAAAATCCGGGATACAGTCTGAGTTAATGCTTCTTGTTGAACAATAAATCTTACCGCTCTTTCTTCGACCATTTGTACATCACCATAGGACATAAGTTGTGCTAATGGTAATGCTTGAGCTAATTCGACATAAATTTCTCGATAGGGAGCAAAACTTTCTAATAATCCCTCTAAGCTACCATCATACATTAATTTTCCTTCGTGAATTAATAATACTCGTGGACACAAAGCTGTAATATCAGCCATATAATGACTGGTTAATAATACAGTTGCTTGATAAAGTTGATTATATTCCTTTAAAAATTGACGGACTCCTACCTGAGCATTAACATCTAACCCTAAAGTGGGTTCGTCTAAAAATAAGATTTGGGGACGGTGTAAAAGTGCGGCTAATATTTCGGCTTTCATTCTTTCCCCTAATGATAATTTTCGCACCGGTTGAGTTAGTTTACCTTCTAAACCCAACATTTCTGTTAATTCCCCAACGCGACGCTGAAATTCTTTATCAGAAATATTATAAACTGCGGCGTTAATTTTGAGAGAATCTAAAGCGGGTAAATCCCAGATTAATTGCTGTTTTTGTCCCATGACTAAAGTGATTTTTTGGAGAAATGTTTCCTGACGACGAAAGGGAACAAAACCACCGACCTTAACTACACCACTCGAAGGATGAATTAATCCTGTTAGCATTTTTAAAGTCGTAGTTTTCCCTGCACCATTGGAACCCAAAAAACCGACAATTTCCCCAGGTTCAATAGTAAAGGAAACGTCTTGAACGGCTTTAATTAAACGATAATTACGACGAAAAAAGTGGGTAATTGTTCCTCTTATTCCTGGATTTTTAATTGCTACTGGATAGGATTTATTCAGATTTTCTGCAACAATAATTGACATAGGGGAATAGGGAATAGGAAATAGGGAATAATATTAATTATTGCATATCATTGGCTAATAAACTAACTGATCCTGGTTATCCTGATTCGGACTATAATAATGTTGAACGCAGATAAACGCAGATAAACGCTGATGGTTTTATGGTTATTCCGTTTATTTGTAGGGGTAATTCATGAATTACCCCCTAGGTTGATTGTATATTACCATTCATTCAATGCTGGTAAGCTTTTAACAATTCTCACGGTTTCTAAGCTGACTCTCACAATCCTTTTGACTAAATCCACTATATAACGGGGATTTTCTGACCAATGGTTAGGGTCATTAATTATGCCACTATCCTTATCTTTGGTGACTTTGTACCTTTCCATAATCCATTCTAGGGCTGATTTGCCATTTACTATATATTCGTAGGCTTCTAGGGGGATTTGGGATAGAGTAAGTTTACTATTATAGATGATGATGGTTTTATCTAGGCCGTTTTTATTCTTACCAAAGACCATTTTTTCGACTTGATAATCTTGGTGATCTAAATATAAATCTTTTTTAAATTCTTCTAATTCATAAGGTTCTATGGTTTCATAGTTGAGATGATAATACGCTAATTCTCTTCCCGCTTTACTGAATGTCCAAAAATCGGCTGTAAAGGGGATTCGTGGTAACATTTTCTTCAGGTCTGACGCAAAGCGTTGTTTATATTCGGGTGAATGTAATACTCCATAAATGTAATAGAAGATATCTGATTTGGTGATGGTTGTGTCTTCATATTTTTGCTGATATTCTTTTAATATGCTATCGGGGATGTTTTCTTTTTTGGTGTATTGTTCTGTGGTTGCTGTTGCAAATAGTTCTCCTAGTTCGCTTTGTTTTTCGTAGGTATACAAGGGGAAACATAGGTTATTAGATTGTAATTGAACATCTGGTAATTGATTTACAATATAGCAATTAAAATCTTTGTTAGCACCTATTCCAGTTATACAAATAATTTGATTTTCTACTAAATTATTTGGGAAAGATATTGGCATTTTATATACATATTCATTAAACTCTCTACTGAAATAAAGCCATTGCTTACAAAAAGGACGATATATAGCAATCTTAATAGATTCTGCTTCTAAATCTAATTTTTCGTTTTTACTTAGCCTTTTTTTTAGTCCTCTTGTCCAACTTATACATTTTGGATCATTATTGATTTCATCCTTACCTATTTGATTATTGTAAACTTCTATCATTCTTTTCATATTATATAAAACAGAGGAATAAGAAAAGTTATATGTCCAAGAATCTCTATTTGTTTGAAGTCCATTGGATGAAAGTATAAAAATATTTTTTTGTTCTTTTTTATCACCCAATGAAATAAAACTTTCAAAATCATCATTGCGTTGGTTAATCCAATCATAATTTTCATTAGGGGTTATTTCTTGCCATTTCATAGTAGAAATATCACCTAAATTTTTAATAATATCTAGTTTTTCTGTTCGTTTTAAATAGTCACCAATATCATGATAAAAAAGTTGACAATTTCCTTTATTTTCGGGATTTTTAATAAGTACAGTAATAGCTATTGGTGCTAAACTTCCTCCTTTTCCACCTAATGCAGCAAATAAAGGATGTCCTTCTTTACGACAAGTTTCTCCAGAAGTTCTTCCATTTCCTCTTAAATTAAAGTAATAAATACTTGTAAAATCATCTACTAAGCATTTTCTTAAACCATCAGCAGAGTTGCTATCAAGAAAAGAACCATTTGTAACAAAACAAACTATACCTTTATCTTTAATTCTATCAGTTGCCCAACGAATAGCCCTAATATAAGAATCATAAAGGCTGTTTTTATTCGTAGCTGTGGAATATTTAGCGTAACTATTGGCAATTTTTTGATCTAAATTTTCATATTTGAGATTTTGATTATTGTCATTAGCACTTTTTTGTCCGCCAGAATAAGGAGGATTACCAATAATCACAGTAATATCCCTTTGCTTTTGATTAATTACCCGTTGATTATTTTCAGGAAAGATACTTTCTAACAAATAACCTTCATTTTCAAACATTTGAAATGTATCAGTTAAAACAATGCCATTAAAAGGTTGATACCCCCCCCTTACCCCCCCCTTATTAAGGGGGGGGGAATCTAAGCCCCCCTTTGCAAGGGGGGTTGGGGGGTATTGAGTTAAAAAATGATAACTTTCCTCAATATTAATTGCTGCAATATAATAAGCTAATAAAACAATCTCATTACAATGTAACTCATAACTAAACTTCCGTTGTAAATCCTCTGGTTTAATTAACCCACTTTGCAACAACCGCACCATAAAAGTACCCGTCCCAGTAAAGGGGTCTAAAATATGCACACCTTCATCAGTTAAACCCACTCCAAACTCTTGTTTTAAAGCAAAATCAGCACTTTTAATAATAAAATCTACCACTTCCACGGGAGTATAAACAATTCCCAATCTTTCTACCAACCGGGGAAAAGCCGCACGGAAAAATTTATCATATAATTCAATAATGATCCGCTGTTTTCCTTCCGCATTATCAATACCACTAGCTTTTTTTCTGACACTTTCATAAAACTTGTCTAAAGTCTTGACTTCTTTCTGCAAAGATTGACCTTCTAACACATCTAACATTCTTTGCATTGTCTGGGAAACCGGGTTATATTTAGTAAATTCGTAACCCTCAAACAAAGCATCAAAAACCGGTTTGGTAATTAAGTGTTGAGATAACATTTCAATGGCTTCATCTTCGGTGACATTAGGATTAATATTTTGATGTAATCCTGTGATAAACTCATCAAATACTTTTTTCGCTTCCGATTCTGAATTTTCTAATAAAGCCTTAATTCGGGAAATGTGAGTATCAGCAATCTCCGCTACATTTTTAGCCCATTTTTCCCAATACTGTCTATCACCACATTTAGTAACTATTTTCGCATAAATGGCATTTCTCCATTCTTCAATGGGAAAATTTAATTCTAATTGTTTGTAAGAACTGCCTTTTTTTGCACTTTGAGAACTACCATCATTTTCAGTTTTACCTCCCACTCCAATAACAGCAATTTGGGGAGGACGACGTTTATTTAATTCTATTTTATTGACAGTATCATTAAATCTTTCATCATGAGAACGTAAAGCCTGTAAAACTCGCCAAATTACCTGATATTTTTGATTATCTTTTAAAGCGACTTCGGGAGGTATATCAGCAGGAATACCAACCGGTAAAATGATATAACCGTATTTTTTCCCCTCAGCTTTTCTCATCACTCTACCAACGGACTGTACCACATCCACGACAGAATTACGAGGAGTGAGAAACATCACAGCATCTAACGCAGGAACATCCACACCTTCGGATAAACACCGCGCATTTGATAAAATTCGACAGATATTACCGCTATTTCCCCCCTTTGTAGGAGTTAGGGGAAGTTCAGCTTTTAACCATTCTAATTTACTGTTTCTTTCTAAAGAATTTTGAGTACCATCAACGTGGTCTAAATTACATTCTAAGAAATCTTCATCATCAGGATTCAATTGTTGATATTGATTAATAATATCAGCGAATACATCAACAATCTTTTTAGAATCTTTAATACTACGAGAAAAAGCCACTGCACGTTTCATAGGGTTATTATCTTCTATATCTTCTCCCGTTGCATCTTTGAGTAAACGTTTAGCTAAACCATTCCAACAACCGACAATTTTAACTGCATCATCTAAATTTAACTCATTATTTGCGTCTGCTAATTGTTGTTGAAAAGTTGCGCTAACAAATTTTTCATCAACAGCTAAAACCATCACTTTATAATCAGTTAATAAACCAGTGCTGACAGCTTCCCCAAAATTTAACCTATGAAATTCTTGACCATAGATATCTACATCATCCATTGAACATAAAAAAGCGTCGTTTTCCTGTGCTTGGACTTTGGTATCATCACTGTAAATTTTCGGGGTTGCTGTCATATAAAGACGTTTTTTAGCTTGGATAAAATCTTGATTATGTACCTTCACAAAATAAGATTCATCTTCACCAGCAATAGTTACTCCTGTGGTTCTATGGGCTTCATCACAGATAATTAAATCAAACTCTGGTAAACCTTTTTTCTGTGCATCGGAAATTGCTTGAATTGATTGATAAGTTGAGAAAATAACGGTTAATTCTGATTGATTATGTTGATTTTGATTTTGTAGAGACGTTGGATTTTTTTGTAGAGACGTTGGATTTTTTTGTAGAGACGTTGGATTTTTTTGTAGAGACGTTGGATTTTTTTGTAGAGACGTTCCATGGAACGTCTCTACATTTGGGGTATTATTAACATTTGCGGTATTATTTTCACGGATTTTTTGATAGGATTTTATAATATCTTGGGCGTTAGTAGTGGGAGGAAACGCTAAATCATTAACAGTAATATCTGCAACATCATCATTTTTAGATTTTTTCTTATTTTTACCCACATTCACATCAGAACAAACTGCAATACTATGAAAATTAATATCAGTTTCAGCAGTCCATTCTCGCAAAGTTTGGGAAAGTAAAGAAATAGAAGGAACTAAAAAGAGAATTAAATTATTTTCTTTAGGGAAATTTTCCGCAATTTTCAAAGCAGTAAAGGTTTTACCCGTACCGCAAGCCATAATTAATTTACCTCTATCTCCCGTTTTAAACCCAGCGAGGACTTTTTCTAAAGCGGTTTGTTGGTGGGGACGAATTTGTTTTTTAGGTTTAAGTTCTAAATGATCAGGATTTTTTAAACTGAATTTATCCCAATCAATGGGACTATTTTGTAAAGCAAAAATATCAGCACGAATAACAGGAATTTGTTGATTTTCTAATGCTGCTTCGGCGTTTTTACTCCATTTTGCAGTAGTAGAAATAATCATCCGTGTTTTAAATAAATTTGTCCCGGAAGCGGTGAAAAATGAATCTATATCTGATTTTTGTAAAGTGTAATCTAAATCATAACATTTACATTGAATAGCACAATAATCTCCAGTATTGCGCTCTACTGCTACTAAGTCAATTCCTGTATCTGGCATATTTCCGCGTTTAGGGAAATCCATCCATAACCAAACTTGGCTAAAATGGTCTTTATAAAAGGGATCAGTTTTGAGATAATTTAACATTAATCTTTCAAATTTATCACCTAAATCACGGGGAGAGGTGGAAGTTGATTGAATTTCGTTTAATGCTTTGTAAATAGTCATTTTTATATTTCTCCTTTTTTTTAGATCCCCTTCTCGTTTTCTCTTTCCCACCCAGAGCATGGCAATGAGACTATGGATTAATATAATAACTACACTTACGTATAGTTGTAAAGTCCTGATAGGATTAATTTATATTAACTTGTATTAACTTATATTAACTTCTGCTGACTTTTTATCAAGAAAACTTTGCACCTTCGCATCTTAGTGGAAAATATGGGAAAGATAAAGATAATTAATACCGCTATTATGCAACACCAAAAAACAGGCTCAAATCTGTTATTTCACAGAATACAATATATAAGTTATAATGAGTAACAACAGTTTGAGCTATCTACCAAGATTTTAAATCCTATAATAAGTCCGTAAATCGGCCATCGTTTTGCAAAGTTTTCAGGATCTGCTTAATTTCCTGGGTACGATCCTTCTTCACTACTAGGGTAACATTGCGATCGCGGACAATGACCACATCTTCTAAACCGATAGTAACAATTACATCATCAGGATTGGAGGCATAAATAATAGCTCCTTGAGTATCTAAGCCAACATGAGTAGCAAGTTCTACATTAGGATTATCCTCTTGTTTTAGCAAACGTTCAATAGCATTCCAATCACCCAAATCATCCCAACCAAATGCCACAGGTAAAACATAAGCTAAACTAGTTTTTTCCATCAGCGCGTAATCTATACTTTTTTTAGGTAACTGGGGATAAATATCAGGGCCATATTGTTCTAAAGGTTGGATAATTTCCGGTGCATGAGTGCGTAATTCTGCTAAAACAACACCGGCTTGAAAAACGAACATACCACTATTCCAGCTAAACCGTCCCGTAGATAAAAAAGTTGCGGCCGTTTCCCGGTCCGGCTTTTCAGTAAAACGGTGAACATGATAAGCTGGCAAGCTATTAAAGTCACATAATTTTTCACCTTGCTCAATATAACCATAGCCAGTTGATGGAAAATTAGGTTTGATCCCCAAGGTCACTATTGCCGGGGTACTTCTTGCTAACTCGGTAGCAGCAGACAGGGTAGCTAAAAATACCTCTGGGTCAGCAATCCAGTGGTCAGCCGGGAAAAAACCAATCATAGCGTTTTCTCCGTAACGCCTTTTAATTTCTAAACTTGCCCAAGCCACAGCAGCAGCAGTGTCTCGTCCCACGCATTCAATGAGTAAATTTGATTCTAGTAAATCAGGAAGTTGTTCTCTCACCCCTTGGGCAATGGCGCTAGAGGTAATTACCCACAAGTTTTGCCAACCGTCAGCTAATGGTAACAATCGTTCAGCAGTTGCTTGTAGTAAGCTTTTAGAGCTACCATCAAGACTTAAAAATTGTTTAGGTTTGTCCAGTCGGCTCAAAGGCCAAAAACGTTCACCTTTACCACCTGCTAAAATCACAGGAAAAAATAAATTATTCATACTGGAAAGCATACCCAATGCAGAACAATACAAGTTTACATCCATTTAATTTTGTTAATTTTGAATTTTGGATGATCTTGACTGATAATTTCGGTTAGTTAAGTATGTTGTAATTATCACAGATTAAAACTGTGAGAACGGTAAAACCCAACAAAATCTGGCTGATGCTTTTCTAAAATCCAAAATTTGCACTGTCAACTTTTACAGTGGCAATATTTGTAGCTTGTATTAACATACCTTTAAGGAGTGGTTGAGTGGGGAGAAAATTGTGATTAAACAAATTCAATGGTTAGAAAATCAGGTTATACCTCAACAGGTAACAGCGCCAGAACAGGAGGTGAAACAGCCACCAGTTCAAAAGTCAGAAAATCAGGTAACACCTCAACCGGTAACAGTGTCAACCCCCCTGGCAAAACCGCCAGAATCAGTCTACTCTTCTCGTAACGTCGTGGAATCAGTGGGCGCTATTCCCAACGAACTCTATGAGCGACTAGGCTTATCAATTCCCCGCTGGTTATTGTGGGTGCTAACCGTTGTTCTAGGCATCACTGTATCTGGTTTATTAGCATCCAGTTTAGCACTATGGACTCCTCTATGGAGCAATCTAGACCAAACGAAAGATGATGAATTTGGTTCTCATAAACAAGATCAAGTCAAAGTACCTGGAGATCTATGGACTAAGCTTTCTCAGTATAAACTATCAAGACCCATGAATATTTTAATTATGGGTATTGAACCAGTTGCGGGGACTGTAGACGGTTCACGGGAAAGTTTTGCTGGTAAAAGTGATACCATGATGTTGGTGCGCTTAAATCCCAGTGATCAGACGATTCGCGTTCTGTCAATTCCCAGAGGGACAATGATAGCTATCCCGGAACAGGGCTTAACTAAGGTATCTGAAGCTAATGCTAAGGGTGGTCCAGTTTTAGCCGCACGGGTAGTTAGTCGCAGTTTAAACAATGCTCCTATAGATCGATATATCCGCATTTCAACTAGTGGCTTCCGCCAATTAGTTGACCAGTTGGGTGGAGTAGATGTATTTGTCCCCCAAACTATGAATTATCAAGATCGCTCAGGTGGGTTGTCAATCAATTTAGTCAGCGGTTGGCAAAGTCTTAATGGTGAACAAGCAGAACAGTTTGCCCGCTTTCGTGAAGAAGGTATGGGGGATTTACCCAGAGTTCAGCGACAACAAGCACTAATCACTGCTCTCATGCAAAAGCTCAACAGTCCCACTGTTTTACCCAGGTTGCCCCAATTAACTCGCATTATGCGAAAGTATTTTGATACCAACCTCAAAACGGAGGAAATGATGGCATTGGCGAATTTTTCCGTGAATGTAGAACGAAATAATTTCCAAATGGCAATGTTACCCGGTACTTTTAGCAAGTTGAGTCAAGATGCTAATAGCTATTGGTTAAATATGACTGGTCAACAAAGCTTGTTAAGTGATTTTACTGGTGTAAATGTCGCTGGTATTACGTCGGATACCAGGCCTATTTCTGCCCGGAGAGTTGCTGTTCAAAATACTACTAATCAACCTCAGCTAACGGAAAGGGTAATTACCTATCTTAAACAGAAGGGTTTTACTAATGTTTACCCAGTTCCAGACTGGCCAGATACCCAGAATCAAACTCAGATTATTGTCCAAAAAGGCAACCGAAAACCAGGAGTTGATTTGCAACAGGTTTTAGGTTTAGGACAAGTTGAGGTTTCAGGCAACGGTGATCTAGAATCTGACCTGACAATTCGCATTGGTAAAGATTGGAAATAAGGAACTTGGTCACGGGGAATAGGGAATAGGGGACAGGGAACTGGGAAGGGGAAAGGGGGGAACTTTCCCTTGCTATAACGACAATTTTTAACGCCAACCTACTTAGCAAGTTTATGAACAAAATTTTGTTAAGATATTTAACTTTAATTTCTATTTTGGCGGGATTGTGTATTATGCTTCCGCAAGTAACATTGGCTCAAGTTAATACCATTAACTACAGTAATGCTAACTTAAATAATCGTGACTTTTCCTATACTGATTTTGTCGGTGGAACTTTTGTAGCAGCCGAAATGCGGGGAACAAATTTCCAAGGTGCAAATTTAACTAACGCAATTTTTACCAAAGGCGTTTTATTAAAGGCTAATTTAGAAGATGCAAATTTAACTGGCGCTTTAGTTGATCGTGTTACCTTAGATGGTGCTAATCTAAGAAATGCCGTTTTTACAGAAGCAACTTTGACCCGCAGCCGCTTTTATGATGCTGATATCACTGGCGCTGATTTTACAAATGCAATCATTGACCGTTATCAAGTATCGCTGCTGTGTAAAAGAGCAAATGGTGTTAATTCTGTAACTGGTATTTCTACCCGCGACAGTTTAGGTTGTCGTTGAACAATTGACAACTGACAACTGACCACTAAGCTGTACTGCATTTAGTTTGTATAATTATAGCGGGCAAGATGCCCGCACCACAAAGTTCAAGTAAATTGTGGTTATCAAATTTAGCTGCGTAACAGCTTAACAACTGACAACTGACAACTGACCACTGACCACTGACAACTAATATTTTGTGACAAAACAAGAAAAAAAAACTGCCCGTTCTTTCGCTGGAATTGCTGGTATTGTTGCCGCAGCAACATTAATTAGTAAGGTATTTGGTTTAATTAGACAACAAATAATCGCTGCGGCTTTTGGTGTAGGTGCAGCAGCTACGGCTTATAGTTATGCCTATATTATCCCCGGTTTTCTTTTAATCTTACTTGGTGGTGTCAACGGACCTTTACATAGTGCCATTGTCAGTGTTTTATCTAAACATAAAGAAGAAGAAGCAGCACCTATAGTAGAAACAGTAACAACTCTTGTGGGTGGGTTGTTGCTAGTAGTGACAATTGCCCAAATCTTCTGCGCTGAGTTAATTATTGATTTAGTTGGTCATGGCTTAGAAGCGACTACAAGAGCGATCGCAATTCGTCAAATCCAAATTATGTCCCCATTATCCTTATTCGCGGGCTTAATTGGGATTGGTTTTGGGACTTTAAATGCAGCTAATCAATATTGGTTATTATCAATTAGTCCTTTATTATCCAGTCTAGCCGTTATTATCGGTATCGGTATTTTAGTTCTAGAATATGGTAAACAAATTATTAATCCCGAATATGCTTTCATCGGTGGCATGGTATTAGCCTGGGGGACTTTAGCAGGAGGAATTATTCAGTGGTTAGTGCAATTAATTGTCCAATGGCGGTTAGGATTAGGGACATTAAGGCTAAGATTTAATTTTAAATCTCCTGGTGTTCAAGAAGTAATTAAAATCATGACTCCAGCCACCATATCATCAGGAATGATGCCAATAAATGTCGCCACTGACCTTTATTTTGCCAGTCCTATTGCCGGTGCAGCAGCAGGTTTTACCTATGCTAATCTTTTAGTGCAAACTCCTTTGGGAATTATTTCTAATATTATTTTACTGCCTTTATTACCAACATTTGCTAAACTTTCTCACCCGGACAATTGGCCAGAACTAAAATTACGCATTCGTCAAGGACTTTTACTAACTGCTGTCACCATGCTACCTTTAGGGGCTTTAATGATATCTTTATCTGAACCAATTGTCCAGATAGTTTATCAACGGGGAGCATTTAAACAGGAAGCAACTCAGTTAGTATCTTCTCTATTAATTGCCTATGGAATTGGGATGTTTGTCTATCTAGGGCGTGATGTTTTAGTCAGAGTATTTTATGCTTTAGGTGATGGACAAACACCCTTTAAAATTAGTACATTTAATATTTTTCTCAATGCTATATTGGATTTCTTATTAGTTGAACCTTTTGGCGCACCGGGTTTAGTTTTGGCTACAGTTGGCGTTAATTGTAGTTCCATGTTGATGTTGTTATTTTTGCTGAACCGCAAACTTAATGGTTTACCTTGGCGGGAATGGTGTATTCCTATTTTGAGTTTAACTGGTGGTAGTATTATATCGGGTCTAGCTAGTTTTGGAGCTTTAATAGTTTCTCGTCAAGTTTTGGGTAAACCAAATTTAATTACTTTATTAATAGAATTATCTATATCTGCTTTGGTGGGAATTGGTGTTTTTTCTCTTATTGCTTCGAGAATGAATATTCCTGAGGTGAATAGTTTTGTAATTAAGATGCGACAAAAGTTTTTGAAGAAATAAAATATTGTCGTGATTGTGATAATATCGTCTATGTAATGCCATAAATGCTCTGTTTTTTTATTGAGATAAAAAAGTCAAATTATGGCAAATATCTCAAAATATATGAGGAATCGGATATTTATTACTTTATTGCTGACTTTATCTCTAACTAGCACCACTCAGATTGTATTTGCTCAAAATACCGTCCAACAGCTATTTAAGCAAGGTGAAACAGCGGAAGCAGTGGGTAACAATTCCCAAGCGGAGACGATTTGGCGTGAGATTTTGCGGGTTGAACCCAATAATGGCAAGGCTTATAACAATTTGGGTAATGCTTTACGACGACAGGGAAAATTAGCGGAGGCTTTAGCAGCACACCAGAAAGCCTTACAAATCAATCATAATGATGCAGAAGCTTATGTTGGCATAGGTAATGTATTAAATGCCCAAGGTAAGCCAGAGGAAGCTTTAGCGTACCATAAAAAGGCTTTACAGCTTAATCCTAAATTAGCTATTGCTTACAATGGTCTTGGCAATGCCCTGAGTGACCAGAAGAAATTAGATGAGGCTGTTGCTGCTTACCAAAAAGCTATTGAACTTGACCCTAAATATGCTATTGCTTACAATGGTCTTGGCAATGCTCTGAGTGACCAGAAGAAATTAGATGAGGCTGTTGCTGCTTACCAAAAAGCTATTGAACTTGACCCTAAATATGCTACTGCTTACTACAATCTTGGCATTGCCCTGTATGACCAGAAGAAATTAGATGAGGCTGTTGCTGCTTTCCAAAAAGCTATTGAACTTGACCCTAAATATGCTATTGCTTACAACAATCTTGGCAATGCCCTGTATGACCAGAAGAAATTAGATGAGGCTGTTGCTGCTTACCAAAAAGCTATTGAACTTGACCCTAAATTAGCTGCTGCTTACAACAATCTTGGCAAGGTCCTGAGAGGCCAGAAGAAATTAGATGCAGCTATATCCAAATATAAAACAGCCCTATCGTTACCAGAAGATACTTCAGTAATTCCAACAACTGCCCATACTCTTGCAAATAATGGTTTAGGTTTAGCATTGCAAGACCAAGGTGAGTTAAAAAAAGCCATACAATATTTTGATGAGTCAGAAAAACTTGACCCCGATTATATATATGCCCGTAACAACAATAAAGCAGCAAGAGATTTATTGACTGAACAAGAGAATAAACTAGGTAGTGTAGAAGATGATAGCCCATGGTTGCCCAAAAATGACCCAAATCTACCTGTTAAGCGTTCTGTAGTACGCATTACTGCTAAGTTTTCTAATAGCGAACGTCAGGGGCTTGAGGTTGGTACTGGTGTAGTTATCCAGCGAAATGCTAACCGGACATTAATTCTCACAGGTCGTCATGTGATTTTTGATGGTAATGACCAGGGTAAAAATATTCAGGTGGAGTTTTTTAGTGTACCACCAGCAAATAGAGTCAGAATGAAACGAAATGCCAAACTATTGAAAATGACTTCTACAGAGGACAAACTTGATTTAGCTGTGTTGGAAATTAGCGGTAAACTGCCAGAAGACATCCAACCTTTATCAATCTCTACCACCATTGACCCCATAATGCCTATTCAAATTATCGGTCATGATGCCCAACGAGGTGAAGATAAATCATGGTCTGTAAAATCGGGAAAAATCATTGTTAAAAATCAAGAATTAGAAATATCTGAAACTGAACTCAGACCTGGTTATTCTGGCAGTCCTGTGATAGACTCAGAAAATAGGTTCATAGCCATAGTTTATGCCCGAAAACCAGGTGAAACTAGAAATTTTGCCTATCCTATATCTCAGGTTAAAAAACAACTGTCCATCTGGAAAATTACTTTCACCAAACAATGATTTATGAATTACAAAATTCTTCTTACCAGCTTATTAATCCTCGGCATTAATCCTCTATCTGCTAATGCTTATTGTCCGCAAGGAAATCCCCGTTCTACAGATTATATCCGTCGTAAAACTCCCGACCGTTGCGAAGGTATTAAGGTGCAACCAATAAGCGGTAATAGTTTGAGTTTAATTTCTATTGCTACTCGCAATATTACTGATTATGGCAATAGGATAAGCTTACAAGTTCCCCGCATCAAAAAAGGTAACAATCCTCAAGTTTTAGTGACATCATGGGATGATAAATATAACTATATATTAGATGATTTGCTATTATCTAATAATGGTGCAAATTTTGGCTTTAGCTGGGATACCTACGTTCTGAAAAAAGCCAATATACCCGCAAATAAACTCCGCGCGTTAGCGTCCTATAGTCTCGGTTCTCAAAAGGTCTATGTTCCTGTGACTTTGGCAAAAAGTTCTGGTAAATATGAGTTTGTTTTTTATTCTCAAGATCGGGTAAGATTTAATAGTTTAAAAATCTTCCCTCTCGAAGATAAAGATCAGGAAAATCCAATATATAATACATCTCGTAAGACTGCAAATAGTGGTGAAATTAGTTTTACCTGGGATGGTAGTAAACCGGATGGTAGTAAAGCCCCTGGGGGACGCTATAAGTTACATTATATTGCTTTTATTGACCGAATTAATGAACCTAGCGATCGCATTGAGAATGTAATTGTATTTGAACATCATCCCAATTGGTTAAAATAAATCATGGCATTTCGGCAAAAAGGCAGACAGAAATCTTCTCAAAATTCCAGATTTACTAAGATTAAGAACTTTATTATTACTAAGTCTGGCTTAATTCAGACAAAATTTAATAATATCAATAATAATTTTAATAATTTTCTCCAGCAATTGCCAAATTTGAAACAATATCTAATTCGGCAACAATCATCTATTTTAGTGATCATATTGCTTGCGGTTTTGTGTATTATTACTATTGCTGCTATTGCTCCAGGAAATCATACATTTGAAGGTAATCTTATTTTTCAAGAAATGAGTTTTACTTATAATGAACCACAACCTAAAGTTTTTCTGCGAAATATTAAAAATATTCAGGAATTAGAAAACGAAGGTATACAAACTTTAACCTTTACTGGCAGTTTTGAAAGTCAATTACCAGAAATTAATAAATCAAATTCATTAGAAATCCAACTTCTAGAAGAGAAAAGTAAAATTATTATTAGTCCAGCTAATTCTCAGACAGAAAGTGACATTACACTAGAAAAATTACAACTGCAACCACAAACAAGAATAACTAAATTAAATTATGATTTTGAGCGTCAAGGATTAGCTTTTTCTGTAGTTCCCAATTCTCGGAATCATCCCAATATCTTAGAAATATTTTTAGGTCAAAAACCCGTGAAAGTGACCGTAGCAGGTTATAAAATACCCAGTTTAAATTTACCGAAATCACCAGATGATCAAGAAGAATTAGAATTTATTGTCACCCCCGATAATCCAGGATTGAACTTGAAAATTCAAAAGGATATTAATCTTTATCTGACCTTATCAAAACCACCAAAAAAATCTGAATCAAAATCAAAACCACCAAAAAAATCTGAATCAAACCGATGGTTTAAAGGGAAAATACAAACTAAAGATGTAAAATTTACTCAATTATTGAAAGATGGTAACGATCCCAAAAATGATTTAGAAATATCCACTATTATTGAAGGTAAAATTCGTATGGTAGAACAGGATAGAGACATTAAAGAAAATCAATTTCTCATGGGAGAAAACAGTGATAAACCCTTAAATATTCAAGTAATCAACAATATGCAAATAATTCCCGAAAAGAAAGGTATACAAGCCCGTTTTTCTGGGAAAACTAAAAAAATTCAAATCGGATTAGATCAAGATTTTCCTGTTTCTAGTATTCAAGGTAGTTGGTTAGATGGTGTTTTACCTCGTGATGCCATTATTGCCCTATTTTCCTTTGGTGCGGCTACAGTTGCTAATCTTCTTTCTTGGTTATTTGCTAATATCAATTCTCGCAAACCATGATATTTTGATGAAAAAGTTTTTAACACTACCAATCGGAAAACCAAATTTCAGGCTAAAGTCATTACTTAGTGGGACTAAGCTGTTGTGTATTTAATTTGTATAAGTCTGGTTTGGCCGTTGTATGCCCACCCCACAAGATTTAACCATTTTAGGATGAGAAAATTTAGGTGCGTAACAGCTTATTATGGATCGAGTGAAATATCGCCACGGGACATGGAGTTGGGAAAGGTGAAATTGCTTTTTTTGATTATGTACACAATAGACATCTGGGGTAATTAAATGTGCGTGGTTTGAAACCCTTGTAGAGACGTTCTATAGAACGTCTCTACATTCATTTTCACCAGATGTCTAATAGACATCTGGGGGCAAAGATTGGATAATTAATTTCTTCCCAGTCTTTACCCATAATTTGCTGTCACCACTTGTACAAGTGACAACTTACCCTTAAAATGTTAAACAGCGTCTATCGGGAAATCAAATTCCAGGCTAAACCCATCAATTAGCAGTGCTATTTGATTTCAGTGTTTATATTAAATTTCACGAGAGGTTATGGACAAAAGTCCAACAGATGGCAGTAGTACCCTCCTCTAAGCTGGCGAGGCAGTCTCCCAGCGCGGGGGAGACTTTAGGAGATGTCTATTATGCTGACCCAGGAAATTCGTAGTTCCTTAGATCTTGCTGACTTAAATCAGCTTAAATTTGATTTGAATTGTCTACAACCTGTAGATGTGGGAGATTATATCAGCCAATTGCCGGAAAAACAAAGGGCGATCGCTTTTCGGCTACTCAACAAAGACCAAGCCATAGATGTCTTTGAATATTTACCCACAGAAGTACAGGAAGAACTAATCAACTCTCTTCACGATGCCCAGGTAGTCCACCTGGTGGAAGAAATGAGTCCCGACGAACGGGCGGAATTATTTGATGAACTACCAGCGGGAGTAGTTAAACGACTATTACAACAACTCAGCCCAGAACAAAGACAAGCCACATCAACGATTCTCGGCTATCCAGAGGGGACAGCGGGGCGGGTAATGACTACGGAATATGTCCGCTTGCGGCGAGGCTTAACGGTGGGTGAAGCCCTCAGTAAAATCCGCTTGCAAGACCAAGACAAGGAAACAATTTACTACGCCTATGTAACTGATGATAACCGCAAATTAGTGAGTGTAGTTTCTTTGCGTCAGCTATTATTTACCTTTCCCGATGTTTTAATTAAAGATATTGCCAGCCCTCACGTTGTCAAAGTGAGAACAGAAACAGCCCAGGAAGAAGTCGCCCGGATTATGCAGCGTTACGACTTAATCGCCATGCCTGTGGTTGATAGGGAAGATAGATTAGTCGGTATTATTACGATTGATGATGTAGTAGATATTTTAGAAGAAGAAGCTACAGAAGATATCCAAAAATTGGCCGGGGTCAGTGGTGACGAAGAAGCTTTATCTGCCCCACACATCACCATTCGGAAACGGTTGCCTTGGTTATTGGGGATTATGGGATTATACATTGGCGCGGCCAGTGCGATCGCTCCTTTTCAATCTGTGATTGCTGCTGTACCAGTCCTGGCCGTGATTATGCCCATATTTTCTAATACTGGCGGCACTGTCGGTATACAAGCACTTACCGTAACTATTCGTAGTTTAGGCGTAGGAGACGTTACACCTGAAGATACCTGGAAAATCCTCCGTAAAGAACTCTTAGCTGGTTTAGGAACAGCCCTAGCATTAGGAATAACAATGATTGCCCTTTCCCTGATTTGGGCTAAACCTCAAGAAAAATGGGTAGCTTTAATTGCAGGGGCAGTCATGGCCACTAATACAATGGTGGCTGTGACTCTGGGAACTTTGTTACCCATGGCCTTAAAACGGTGCAAATTAGATCCGGCTTTAATGAGTGGTCCGTTAGTCACAACCATGTTAGATACCATCGGTTTTTTAACCTTTCTCAGTATGGTTTCTATGGCTTTAAATATATTTCATTTACAATCTTAAAAGATTGGTAATGGGTAATGGGTAATGGGTAATTGGTAATGGGTAATGGGTAATGGGTAATGGGTAATGGGTAATGGGTAATGGGTAATTGGTAATTGGTAACGGGTAAT
Source organism: Dolichospermum sp. FACHB-1091 (assembly GCF_014697585.1). GTDB lineage: Bacteria > Cyanobacteriota > Cyanobacteriia > Cyanobacteriales > Nostocaceae > Dolichospermum. The sequence goes on from NZ_JACJSB010000029.1 coordinate 36,974, forward strand.
TATATATTAGGACTTACGCAAGATTCATGGAATAACGAACCACTCCAGCCACAGAGATCACGGAGAAATGAGGATTTGAGAGATATTTTGCGTAAGTCCTGTATATATTATTTTCATTATTACTAATTATCTGATAACCCAAAATCCAAAATCCAAAATCCAAAATCCAAAATCTAAAATCTCAAATCCAAAATCTAATAACCCAAAATCTAAAATCCAAAATCCAAAATCCAAAATCCAAAATCTAAAATCCAAAATCTAAAATCCAAAATCCAAAATCCAAATGCCTACAACTACCTGGAATCGTCATCATATTCTCACACTTGCGGACTTTACAACGGCCGAATATAACGCCGTTTTACAAACTGCGGCTTCATTTCAAGAGGTACTATCACGACGGACAAAGAAAGTCCCCACATTACAGGGACAGGTGGTAGCAAATTTATTTTTTGAACCCTCTACCCGCACCCGCAGTAGTTTTGAAATAGCAGCTAAACGGTTAAGTGCAGATACTCTTAATTTTGCTGCTTCCACATCTTCCATGACTAAGGGAGAAACTATTTTAGATACAGCAAAAACCTATTTAGCAATGGGAACTGATATCATGGTAATCCGCCATAAAGATGCCGGAGTACCCTTGAGTATAGCCCAAGAAATGGATCGTTTAGGTGTAAAAGTTAGCGTTCTTAATGCTGGTGATGGACAACACGAACATCCATCTCAGGGATTACTTGATTTATTTACTATTTGTAATTTAATTGATCCTGCACAACCAAGAATTGAATTATTAAAAGGTAAGAAAATTGCTATTGTTGGAGATATTTTACATTCCCGTGTCGCCCGTTCTAATATTTGGAGTTTAATTGCTAGTGGGGCAGAAGTTCATTTAGCAGCACCCCCCACATTATTACCTAAATTCTTCGCTGAATATTTGGGTGTTCATGAAAATTCCCATAATTTATTTACCCATTGGCAACTAGAACCAGCTTTAGAAAATGCTGATTTTGTCATGACTTTACGTTTACAAAAAGAACGCATGACAGCCAATTTATTACCTAGTTTAAGAGAATATCATCAATTATTTGGTATTACTCGCCCTAAATTAAAACTTTGTCAACCTGACGTTAAAGTTTTACATCCAGGACCAGTTAATCGTGGTGTAGAAATTAGTTCTGATTTAATGGATGACCCTGAATTTAGTTTGATTCAATCTCAGGTAACTAGCGGTGTAGCAGTACGAATGGCACTTTTGTATTTTATCGGTAACAGAGTTTAATTCTAAATTCTTTTTTCAGATAGTTACTAGAAATATAGTCAAATATTTCTAGCTTGGTAAGGCCTACACCTTACAGGACTAACTACAAGCCACTAAAACTGAGTTTCTATCAAAGATAGAGTCCCCAACTACTTTTCTTAATATGTTCAAAGAACCGTTTAAGTCTGTTGAATAATGTTTACCAGACTAGGAATTAAATAAACCTTTTTTAACTCTTTTACCTAAGTATTGCTCATGCTTTTTGATTGGTTCAAAATCCAGAAAACTACATTTTGATGTGTAACTTTCTGTTGTCTCTTAGTGCATTTCGTCGTATTCAGCGGTTTCTACCCTTCTTGCTTCCATACGCGAAGAAGGTAAAAACTCAGCGCGACGAACAGGGGCTAAGGGCGGTGTCTGTCCATTGTAAGAAGGATGAATTACTTGGACAGTACGAATAGGACGCTGTTTCGGCGCAAATAAGGACAATACTCCAGCAACCACAATACCCCCACCAATGGTTAATGTTGCACCACCCACAGCCCAAAGCATGGGGGAATTTCGCCAATCATTTTGCTCCGGTTGTGGTAACGCAGCCATTTTTTGTTGTTGACTAGCTAATTGGGCTTGCCATTGCTGTTGAGTAGCACTTTGCAGTTGTTGTTGGAGTTGTTGGTTTTGTAACTTTAGTTGTTCATAGTCACTTTTAAACTTCTCAATCTGCATCTTCTGCTTTTCCATTTCTAACCGCTGATCAGAGTTGGGAGCAGTTGGCGGCTGATTAGAATACACTGGTTGCCCGTAATTAGGAGGATACTGCATTACCTGGGGTGCCATTACTGTTCCTGGCATTTGTGGGCTGACAGCAAAATTTGATGATAAAGGGGTATTTGTCCCTTTAAGCAAAACTAGAGCCGCTAACCCAGCTACGGCAACTCCACCAATAAATGCCATACTTTCACTCATTGTTGTTACCCCTTAATACTAATGAACAGTAATTCATTTTTAACAGATGTACTCTCACACCCATAATTTTTACTTACCTCCTATGTGTAAGAATCAAGTTTTAAAACAGTGTATCAGTTATTTTTTCGCCTATTCTAATATATGCTGTTATTATTTAACGCTATTACAGTCAAATTGTCCAGTAGAAAATCACAAAAAATACACTGTTTTTATTTTTGCTTAAATGGGATTGTTGAGGGCTGTCTTGAGACTTTGGCAAAACTGACCAATGGCTTCTAGTCCCTGTTCTGGCGTTCCTTCTGCTAGGCGCTTGACTACAGCACTACCCACAATTGCTGCATCTGCACCCCATTCCCTTACTTGTCGCGCTTGTTCAGGCTCGGAAATACCAAAACCCACACCAATGGGTTTATCTGTAACATGACGAATTTCTTGGAGTAAATCAAAAACCCGTCCTTGTATCTGGGTTCGCATACCAGTGACACCAGTAACACTTACCAAATAGATGAAGCCCCCGGAAGCACGAGCGATCGCTTTTATCCGCTCCTGATCACTGGTAGGAGCTACCAATAGGATTAAATCTATCCCCCTCTCGGCGGCAGGTTTTATTAGCCCTGCTGACTCTTCTAGGGGTAAATCAGGAACTACTAAACCCGCTACTCCAGCCTCCTGAACTTGCTGGAGAAATTTATCAATACCTCGATGTAAAATCGGATTGTAATATGTAAATAAAATAATCGGCGATCGCAAGCTTGGGCTAATAGATTTAAGCATTTCTAATACCCGCTCTAGAGTTGTCCCCCGTTGCAAGGCACGAGTAGCAGCAGCTTGAATCACTGGACCATCGGCCAAGGGATCAGAATAGGGTACACCCAACTCAATCAGATCAGCACCAGAACGATCTAGAACCTGTAAAGCTTTAGCTGTAGTTTCTAAATCGGGATCACCAGCGGTAATAAAGGGAATCAAAGCGCACTCCTGATTCCGTCTCAAACTTTCAAAGCAACGAGAAATAGCAGTCATTTCACCTAGTCAGTAGTCAGTGGTCAGTGGTCAGTGGTCAGTGGTTATTTATAAAGAAACATAAAGAAACAACTGACAACTGAACAATGATAACCTTAAACCTGAGATTCTTTTTCCTGTTCAATTTTCGCCTGTAGTTTGGCTAATTCTTCAGGAGAAAGTTCATCAAGACGCTTTTGCAAAAAAGCTGTTTCATAAGCCTCTCGTTGTTGATGGTAGGTCATTTTATTCCCCATTGCTCGGAAAATATAGGTGCATAACCAGCCAATTAGACCCGCTATCAAAAATACCTGACTCCAGATCCCAGCATTTTGACTATCTAAACCTACTAGCTGCAAACCCACATAAGCCAAACCACCGGCTACGAAAACGCCGAAACCAATACCAATCGCGTCAATACGTCGCATGAGTTTTATGACCTACCAAATCTTAATTTAAGCAATTTTGCGCGGACGGGGGTTCAAATTTACAAATGGTGAGAGAACGAGTAAACCCGGAAAGAAGAAAAACACCAAAAAGTACATAAACACCCGTTCCACAGAACCAGCCGCATACCATCTTAAACTCAAGTAAAACAAGACAGCAATTGGTATCACCAGCAGATAAGCGCCAGCCAAACTCAGATACAGTAGTGCTACAACCATATTCCTTACCGCAATTTGAGAAAACTATATTTGGTGTATTCACTTCATAATACGCTGAATGCCCGGATTAAGGGAATCAGTAATCAGCAATTTAGTGTATCAATCTCCATTTCTCAACACGGGAAAAATTTAATTTGCTCAAAATCTCAACTTTATGATATAATCGGATAGAACCATTAAACTGGAAACTTGAGCAAGTAAAAGACTAACTTTCTGTTTTGTTTGGGGCCAAGTCCCAAATATTCAAGTTAGAAAAATAAAAACTAAATTTTTTGGAAATTTTTTTCAAAATCTACTTGCCAAAAAAAAGTAATTAGTGGTATAACAGACAAGCAGGCGAAAAACTGCACAAAAAACTAAAAACCCTTCGGGAGTGTGGCGGAATGGTAGACGCTACGGACTTAAGGAATTGAGCCTTGATTGGGAAACCTTTCAAGTGGAAGCTCTCAAACTCAGGGAAACCTAAATCTCATAACCTAAATTTAGTTTATAGATATGGCAATCCTGAGCCAAGCCCAAAAAATCTAAAATTTGAGATGAAAAGTTCTCAAGTTAAAGACTATGGGAAGGTGCAGAGACTCGACGGGAGCTACCCTAACGTCAAGACGAGGGTAAAGAGAGAGTCCAATTCTCAAAACTTAGAACTGCTTTAGCAACTGAGTAGTAGTGAAAACTGCAGGAGAATGAAAATCCGTTGACCTTAAACGGTCGTGGGGGTTCAAGTCCCCCCACTCCCATATAGAAAGATAATTTTTGAAAATGTGCTAAAACACCAGTTTGGGTTTTCCTGGCTGAGTTTTTTAGACCATTTTAAGGGGGAAGGTTCAGCCGTCTCTGCTGTATGAGGGGAGGTAAGACCAAAGCTAGGAGGAAAGTCCAAGTTGCGCTACTCCTCCGTGAGTACAGAAGCCAACACTGCACTTGATACTCCAAGTCAGTGTGGGTAGTTCAAAACCGGACTTTGTACAATTCAAATAATTCTCCTAATTGCTGTTTAACAATTTTACCACCCCCAGCTTTAATTATTTTTTCCCATTCTGAAATCGGTTCGAGAAACACCTCCGCACCTAAATAGGTTTCGAGTACAGCCCAGTCTTCTGCTAGGGGTTGTTCGGAATTGAGAATATCAAAAACAAAATTTCCTCCTGGTTTTAATACTCGTTTGACTTCTATTAATACAGCTTGCCAATATTCTAAGGGAAAATAGCAACTAAATCCTGTGGCAATTACTAAATCAAATTGATCTTCTGGATATTTTAAATGGTGAGATGGTCCTAATTCTACACCTTTAAACAGTTTGGAATTTAATTGTGAACCACGGGAATTAAGAGTATCTTTGGCTATATTACTAATTTCTTGTCCATAAAAGAATGCTTGCCAATCTCTCCAAGGATAGATTAAAAAGCTAAAACCGCAACCAATGTCTAAACAGTGTTGATTTTTTTGAGGTTGAGCAATTTCCCAAAATGGTGAAACTATTCTATCATTTAATCTGCCATTAATCCATTCCTGAAATATTGGCATTGCTTCTATTTCTTCGGGTAATGTAAATTTTTGATTTTGATATTGACGGTTAAAACGATATGCTATTTGTGCTATTCTTTCTTGCCATTTATCAGCGGAATAGTTATTGGTTTTATAAGTATTAGCAGGTGAATTTTTAGACATTTATTACTTTGGTAATTGGTAATTTTCTTGCTCCTAACTCCTTTAAGCTTTTGCTAGTAAAGGTGCAGCAGCTAGGAGGGTTTGGGTATAAGGGTGTTGAGGATGAGCAAAAATTTGTTTAGTCTGTCCTATTTCTACTATTTTACCACTATTCATGACGGCAATGCGATCGCACAAAAACCGTGCTAACCATAAATCATGGGTAATAAACAAGTAGGTTAAATCAAATTCTGCTTTTAATTGTAACATTAAATCGAGGACTTGGGTTTGTACACTCGCATCTAACATACTCACCGGTTCATCACATATTATCAGTTTCGGACGAGTAATTAAAGCCCGGGCTATAGCTACCCGTTGTTGTTGTCCTCCAGATAAATCAGCAGGATAACGGTGATAATATAATTCTGCTGGGGTTAAACCAACTTTTTCTAACATCCATAACACCTGTTCTTTGGCTTTTTTTCCATGAGCTAAATTATGAATTAATAAAGGATCTGTGATACTTTCCCCTACGGTCATGGCTGGATTTAAACAAGCATGAGGATCTTGAAATATCATTTGGATTTGTCTCCGGGAAAAACGGATTTCTTGACGGGATAAACTGGTTAATTCCTGTCCTAAAAATTCGACTTTTCCTGATGTGGGACTGATCAATTGTAAGATGGTTCTCGAAAGTGTACTTTTCCCACAACCAGACTCTCCTACTAATCCTAAAATTTCCCCTGGATACAATTCTAAGTTAATTCCATCTACGGCTTTAACTGTTTGACCTTCTCCTTTAAATATTCTTTCAATAAAATTCGGTTCTATGGTATAATGTTGTTTGAGTTCGGTAATTTTTAAAATGGGATTTTCTTGGTTGAGTTTTCCCTGTTCCCCGTTCTCTTTTCCCTCTTCCTGTTGAATATGTAACGCTGCTTTTAATAAGGATTGAGTATATTTGTGTTCAGGGTGAGCAAATACAGTTTCCGTTTTCCCCATTTCGACTATTTTACCCTGATACATCACCCCAATGCGATCGCAATATTCCCCCACCATGGCTAAATCATGGGAAATTAACAATAATCCCATATTTTCTTCTCTACATAATCGCGTTAATTCTTGGAGAATTTGAGCAGAAACAGTCACGTCTAAACTAGTTGTTGGTTCGTCCGCAATAATTAATTTAGGACTCAATAACAAAGCTAACGCGATCGCTACCCGTTGACGCATTCCTCCGCTAAACTCATGGGGGTACTGATGCCAACGATTAGAAGGGATTTTTACCTTGTCTAAAGTCGCTAAAGCTCTTTCCTTGGCTTGCTGTTTGGATAATTCTGGTGCATGAGCCTGTAAAGTTTCAATACAATGATTACCAATAGTCATTAATGGATCTAATCGCGTCATGGGATCTTGGAAAATCAAAGCCACGGCTTCACCCCGAAACTTTTGCATCTGCATTGGTGTTAAATTAAATACAGATTCTCCCTGAAATTTTACTAATCCTTCCACACGACTGGAGGCTGGTAATAAACCCATAATTGCTCTACCAATAGTTGATTTACCACAACCAGACTCTCCTACCAATCCCATGCTTTGACCAGATTTGAGAACAAAAGATACATCATCAACAGCCCAGTTTTCCCTTTCTCCACTGCGTTGAGGATAGGCTACACGCAGATTTTCCACAACAAATAAAGCTTCACTCATAATTCAGACTTTTTATAAACGTATTAATTTTAACTTTTTTCACAAGTATATTCTGTATACAGTTCAATGAATTACGGCTGTTCACCAAATTCTAGACTTGATATACCCGTTATATACTGTAATGATTTTAGTTAGGGCTTGCTGATAGCGTAGCGTGGCGTTAGCCATATAAACCTAAAACCATTTATTAACAAAGGGTTTCGCGGATTTTTACCACAGAAAAGTGCAAGATTTTGGCTAATGGTGTCTCAAAATTTGCATTTTTCTTTGTCGGATTTGGAAAATTGAGGATATCGATATCCAAACAGTTAAAACTGTTCCCTGTTCCCAGTTAAGAGTTCCCAGTTAAGAGTTCCCTGCCCTCACAGACAACTTTTTCAGCAAGCCCTATAATGTAATATTAAGAATCATAAATATTCTTTGCTAATTTAGCATAGCAGGGATGTTTATAATTGATACCTTTTGATTTTAGCATTTTGTATGAGTAATGATAAATTAGTTATGAACTGGCAACAACTAACCACACCAGATGTAATTGGTGATACAAACTCCAATTTATTCGGGGAAATTGTGCAAGAAACCTTTGCTTTAACCCGTCGTCTGTTTATTCAACTGCAACGACGACCTTCCAGCCTGATAGCAGGGATTATTCAGCCCGTTATGTGGTTAGTTTTATTTGGTGCATTATTCCAAAATGCCCCCAAAGGTTTATTTAGTAGTACGTCTAATTACGGTCAATTTCTTGCAGCAGGTGTAATAGTATTTACCGCGTTTGCTGGGGCTTTAAATGCCGGTTTACCCGTCATGTTTGACAGAGAATTTGGCTTTTTAAATCGCTTACTGGTTGCACCCTTAGCCTCACGCTTTTCAATTGTTTTTGCATCTGCTATCTTTATCATTAGCCAAAGCTTACTACAAGCGGCGGTAATTGTGGCAGCAGCGGCATTTTTAGGGGCTGGTTTACCTGATTTTACCGGATTATGTGCGATCGCTTTGATTGTCTTTCTTCTCGCCTTGGGTGTCACCGCAATATCACTAGGTTTGGCCTTTGCATTACCGGGACACATTGAACTGATAGCCGTAATTTTTGTTACTAATCTTCCCTTATTATTTGCCAGTACAGCCTTAGCGCCTTTATCCTTTATGCCCAGTTGGTTACAGGTTATTGCTACCCTCAACCCTCTCAGCTACGCAATTGAACCAATTCGCTACTTATATCTACATAGCAGTTGGGGATTAGATAATATAGTCATGCAAGCCTTCTGGGGTAATGTTACCTTTGGGTCTGCACTATTAGTCTTACTAGGTTTTGCCCTCTTTGCTTTACTTAGTATACAATCGCAAATACGTCGCAGTCTTGCTTAATCCAAAAAGCAGAATAGGAGGGGAAAATCCATGAAAAGATCATTTTTAGCAATTCACAAAATTATGGCCGTGACTATTGCTAGTATTACTGCTACTATAGTCACATTAGAACCTGCCTTAGCTGATCCTAACCAAACCTTTAGCAGTTTGGAAAGTGATCGCAATAGTAACCCTTTATCTGGTAATAGCTCAGATTTTAATATGTTCAACCTGATTCATCAAGCACAAATGGGGACTATCCAATGGAATGCTGAAGAACAGAATCAACAATTAGATCAAGCAGCAACAGCATTTAAAGCAGCACAACAGAAACGGCTTCAAAGTCAGTCACAACAAAATCCAACTGCATCAGAATTGCCCTTAAAAACCCTACCATCATCAGGCAAATAAAACCTGAAGCCGGAAAAATTCTCATAAACCTCTTAACTCTGTGTCCTCTGTGGTTAGATACAGGGGTTTTCGCTCTTATGAGGTACATCTTAAGCCCCCTCCCCGCAAGCGGGGAGGGGGTTGGGGGTGGGGTTCTTGTACCTCATAACATCGGGAAGTGCTGTAATAAATTACCTTTTACCCAAGAGACACAGAACCCAGAGGAAAAAAACTCAATGCTGATGATTACCCAATTTTTGCTAAGACATCACTAGCGTGGGTAGAAGTGTTAACAGAAGCATCAACATCAATAATTTTGCCATTACCATCAATGATGTAAGTAACACGCTTGGCATAACCACCACCATCAACATCATAAGCTGTAATGATGCTTTTGTTGGTATCAGCCAATAAGGGGAAATTTAGATTATACTTCTGGGTGAAAGCTTGATGACCAGCTTCATCATCAGCGCTCACACCTAAGACCACGATACCTTTGCTTATATATTCTGATTGAGCATCGCGGAAACTGCAAGCTTGTTTAGTGCAGCCCGGTGTGTCATCCTTGGGATAAAAGTAGAGAACCACTGTTTTACCAGCAAAATCAGACAATGAAACTGTGTTACCGTTAGTATCTTTAGTGGTAAATGCAGGTGCGTCTGTACCAACTGCTAGAGGCATAATTCACCTTATCCTGTTTAAGAAATATTCATGCAATCAAGATTTTACAATAATTTACAATATTTAAATAACCTGATTATTCAATATGTTCCCCCAGAAGTATTTATTTTCAAAGCCTTGACAAAAAGCCCAATTTAGAGTAAGAAAAAATGTCTGCTGTGGATTCTCCAAACCTCAAACCCCTAGTTTATACTAAGGAAGCACTAAAAAGAGCCGAGCGATCGCTAATTTGTTCGCCCTTTAATCTGAATTTGTTTATGGCCATGACTAGTCAAAGCATCCAATTGGGTGCTATAGCAATGGATAAAGGAGTTAAGCAAAATTACACCAACCGCCCATTATCAGAATTAAGCTGTGAAAACGCCTTAGCCTGGTTAATTGATGTAGGCGTATTGCGACGAGAAGTTGACGGCCAGGGAATTACAGACAGTTTTCGTTTAACGCCCCTTGGTCATCAATTGATCGGAAAGTTAAAAAATCACAATCTTCCTGATGCTACACTGAGCGATCGCTTAAATGATTTTATCACCCGTTGGTTACGCTTACCCTTTTAACTAACTTAATTGTGGTTAAAAATCTTGTATGGTAGGCATCCTGGCTGCCATACTTATACAACTTGAAAAAATAACAGTTTATTCACTGATACACTACTGCATCTAATAATACTAAATAGTAGTTAAAAATGAAATCAATTATGGTAGTGGGAACAACATCCCACGCAGGAAAATCACTGATAACCACCGCCATTTGTCGGATTCTTTCCCGGCGCGGGTTGCAAGTAGCCCCCTTTAAAGGTCAAAATATGGCTTTAAACGCCTATGTTACCGCCAGTGGGGGAGAAATTGGTTATGCCCAAGCAGTACAAGCCTGGGCTGCGGGAATAGTACCTCGGGTAGAAATGAATCCAATTTTACTTAAACCCCAGGGGGATATGACATCCCAAATCATTCTTAAAGGTAAAGCCATAGGTACAGTCAGCGCCACAGATTACTACGAACAATATTTTGAACTCGGTTGGCAGACCATCAAAGAATGTTTAGAATGCCTATCTACAGATTATGAAGTCCTAGTTTGTGAAGGTGCTGGTAGTCCCGCCGAAATTAATCTCAAACACCGGGATTTAACTAATATGCGGGTTGCTAAACATTTAAATGCAGCTACATTATTAGTAGTAGATATTGATAGGGGTGGATCTTTTGCTCATGTCGTCGGCACATTAGAACTATTAGATCCAGACGAACGCGCCTTAATTAAAGGTGTAGTCATTAACAAATTTCGAGGACAGCGCTCAATTCTCGAACCCGGAATTAAATGGTTAGAAGAACGGACAGGTATACCTGTGGTTGGTGTTATTCCCTATTTAGAACAGGTTTTCCCCGCAGAAGACTCCCTAGATTTACTGGAACGCAAACCCACAAAAGCTAACTCTGAACTAAACATTGCGGTGATTCGTTTACCCAGAATTGCCAATTTCACCGATTTTGACCCCCTAGAATCAGAACCATCAGTAACAGTAAAATACTTACATCCTAAGCAAGATTTAGGACATCCAGATGCAGTAATTATACCTGGGACAAAAACCTCCATTGGCGATTTAATAGCTTTGCAAAAAAGCGGTATGGCAGAAGCAATTCAAAATTACGCAGCCTCTGGTGGCACGGTTTTAGGCATTTGTGGCGGTTTCCAAATGCTGGGACAATTTATAGCCGACCCAGAAGCAAACGAAGGACAATCTGGTAGATATCAAGGGTTAAATTTATTACCAATACAAACAGTAATCACAGGTTATAAAATTGCCCGTCAGCGTCAAGTTACCTCCAATTATCCCCAAGCGGGTTTACCTGTCACAGGCTTTGAAATTCACCAAGGGCGTACACGCATAGAAAACTCAATTTTAGATCAACAATCCTATCAACCTCTATTTGATGATGTTAATTTAGGGTTAGTAGATAGTTGTCAATCAGTTTGGGGAACTTATCTGCATGGAATTTTTGATAATGGACCTTGGCGACGTGCTTGGTTAAATCGTCTTCGTCAACAACGAGGTTTGAAATCTTTACCCACAGGTGTAGGAAATTACAGAGAACAGCGAGAACAACTTTTAGAATCTTTAGGGAATCACATTGAAGAACATTTAGATTTAACACCGTTTATATAAATCAAAATTTCGGGTTGGGTTGACCGAAAAATTTTAGATTTTGGGTTTCTGTTTCCCCCTGCTTTGTAAGCAGGGGGTTTTCATTTTCTAAGAGGAGAGGGCTAGGGAGAGGCAGGGAAGGGGGGTTAGGTTTCTGGAGATTATCAGTTTCATCTAATACTTTCAGGACTTACGCAAAATATCTCTCAAACCCTCTTTTCTTCGTTCTCTTCGTTCCTATCCCTGACGGGACGCTCCGCGAACGTGGTTCATTATTCCGTGACTTGTGCGTAAGTCCTAACTTTTCAAGCAACCTCTGAGATAAACAAATTTATCAAAACCCAAAAAGAGGTTTTTATAGAACATTAATCTTTTTCTAGAATCGTTCCTTTTAGATTTGCACTCTGAAAATTTACCCCCTTGGTATTCGCGCCTTTCAAATTTGCTCCCTGAAAATTTGCTCCCCTAATAGTTGCACCTTGTAAATTTGCACCTGCTAAATTCGCACCTTTTAAATTAGCCCAACTTAAATCAGTTTCTGTCAAATTTGCCTCTGTTAAATTAGCTTTAGATAAAAATGCGTTTCCTAAATGAGCTTTAGTTAAATTAGCTTGATGTAGGTTAGCTTGATAAAGTTGAGCAGTGATTAATTCTGCTTCATATAAATTAGCTTGACTTAAATTAGCCGCAATTAAATTAACCGCCATTAAATTAGCAAAACTGAGATGACTGCGAATAAGTTTTGACCCTGATAAATCCGCATTTTTTAAATTAGCATTTTGAAAATTTGTACCAATTAAATTAGCATCATTAATCATAGCATTTTCTAGATTTGCTCCACTTAAATCAGCACCAATTAAATTTACATAACTTAAATTTGCTGCGGTCAAAATTGCTCCGATCAAATTAGCAATACTCAAATTAGCTTGACTCAAATTAGCTGCGATTAATTTAGCTTCATAAAAAATAGCATTACTCAGATTTGCTTGACTAAAATTAGTTCGCACTAACAAAGCATAAGCTAAATTGACCTGATTAAAATTTACCCCTGTAAGATTTGCCCCTCGCAGGTTTTCTCCTAGTAAATTTGCACCACTAAGATCAATTTCAATTTCAGGATTTTGATTTCTCCATTCTATCCAAATAACTGCCCCAGATCGTAATAAATTAAGATGTTGTTGATTCGCCATTTTTTCCTCCTCGATCAAAAATTAACAAAAATTAAAGAGTTTAATACATCATTTATATGATTAGAAAAAATCTTTAACCTTTAATTTTTAACTTTTAATTGTTTATTCGTTCCGCTTACCTTGAAGATTTTCCCTACCAGGTGAATTTTCAATTGCTGCTAACGCTCCTGCTGCTCCTGCTAAAATATCCTGTTCCGTTCCCCCTAAATAAAGTCGGCCAAAACTACCCACAGCTTGAACTTCCAGAATATTAATTTGTGCTGCTTTTTCTGCTTCATTAGCTGCTAGTGCTGCGTAAGCTGCTGGTTCAACTTCTAATACGTACAGAGTTTGTCCTGCTAATAACAGTTGTCCTCGACGAGTACGGTTAATCAATTGAGTTTGATACGCGTCAATATTGCGGATAATCTGACTAGAAACCACACGAGGTTTGAGACATTCCTGCTTTTTCACGCCCAAAAACGCCAAAATCGCATCCCCAGCGGCTCGTGTTTCCCCCTGAGAGCCAGAATGTACCTCTAAAAGTCCGTATAAACGTTCTACTACTTGCACTCCGGGACGGACAGAAGCAGATTTGAGGGCTACGTCCGTAATCTTGTTGATTTCGATACCAGGGGAAATCTCAATCCATAAGGATGTATCCCCTGGTAATGGTAAGAAACCCTGGGCTACTGTTCCCATATATGCAGCGTGTTGAGGTTGCAGGTTGTCTAGAAATACGAAACTGCGTAGTTCTATGCCCAAAGTCTTAATTCTCCAGTCATGAGGGTAAATGTCTTTTATTGCAACATAAAGAGTTTACCGTGAAAGTGGACTGATTTGTTAGTTGTCCGTGGTCAGTTGTTAGTTGTCAGTCGTTTTTTAATTTTTTTGCAGCTATTATTACACTTTTAATTTTCCAAAATATACTTTTCATTACAGCTTTAAAAAAAAATAATAGGGAGAATGGGGGGCAGAAGAAATAATAGTTTATTTGCTGTTGTGAAATCATGGTAGCTATCTCAGAGAACATTCAGAACCGATTAACTATACAAACTGTAGAAATTGCCCCCAATACCACCGCAATTCGCTCTCTTGATTGGGATAGAGATCGTTTTGATATTGAATTTGGGTTACAAAATGGTACAACCTATAATTCATATTTAATTAGGGGTGAACAAACAGTTTTAATTGATACTTCTCATCAGAAGTTTCGTCAACTTTATTTAGACACTCTCAAAGGTTTAGTTAATCCTAAAAATATTGATTATATCATTGTTAGTCATACTGAACCTGATCACAGTGGCTTAGTAGAAGATGTTTTACAATTAGCTCCCAGAGCAACTGTTTTAGCATCAAAAGTGGCTTTACAATTTCTAGAAGGTTTGGTACATGAACCTTTTTCTAAACGCATTGTTAAAAGTGGAGATCGGATTAAAATCGGTCAAGATCATGACATAGAATTTGTGAGTGCGCCAAATTTACACTGGCCAGATACTATCTTTAGTTTTGATCGCAAAACCCAAATTCTCTACACCTGTGATGCTTTTGGGATGCACTTCTGTGATGATCGCACTTTCGACGAAGATTTAGAAGCCATTGAAGCTGATTTTCGCTTTTATTATGATTGTTTAATGGGTCCAAATGCTCGTTCTTTGCTAAATGCAATGAAGAGAATGGGTGAACTTGGTAAAATTAAAATTATTGCCAATGGCCATGGTCCATTGCTTTATCATAATCTTGATATTCTGACTGAATTTTATCAGCATTGGAGTCAGAAACAAACGAAAACAGAAACTACTGTCGGTTTATTTTATGTTTCTGGTTATGGACATAGTGATCTTTTAGGACATAGTATTTCTGAGGGTTTACAAAAATCCGGTATCGGTGTGGAAATATTGGATCTTAGCACCGCAGAAAGCCAAGAAATTCAAGAGTTAGCAGGAAGATCATCTGCTTTAATTATTGGTATGCCTCCTACTAGTGCAATTAAAGCACAAGCCGCAATTAGTTCTCTATTAGCAGTTGCTAAAAATAAACAAGTAGTTGGTTTATTTGAATCTTATGGTGGAGATGATGAACCAATTGATACTCTTAGACGCAAATTTATTGACTTAGGTATTAAGGAAGCTTTTCCAGCTATTCGGATCAAAGAAACACCTAATGAATCTATTTATAAACTGTGTGAAGAAGCGGGAACTGGTTTAGGACAATTGTTAGTACGAGAACGCAATATTAAACAAATCAAAGCTCTCGACGTGAATATGGAAAAAGCGTTGGGAAGAATTAGCAATGGTTTATATATTGTTACTGCTAAAAAAGGTGATGTTAGTGGTGCAATGATTGCTTCTTGGGTAACACAAGCTAGTTTACAACCTTTAGGTTTTACTATTGCGGTTGCTAAAGATCGCGCTCTTGATAGTTTACTGCAAATTAATGATCGTTTTGTTCTCAATGTTCTTGAAGAAGGAAATTATCAAGACTTGAAAAAACATTTTCTTAAACGTTTACTTCCCGGTATTGATAGATTTACAGATGTAAAAATCCAAATTGCTAAAAATGGTTCACCTATTCTTAGCGACGCACTCGCATATATGGAATGTGAAGTTATTAATAGTATGGAATGTAGTGATCATTGGATTTTATATTGCATTGTTAATGATGGTAAAGTTTCTAAACCCGATGGTATTACAGCAGTTCGTCATCGTAAAGTAGGAAATTACTACTAATTACAATAAATAATGGATAATAAACAATAAATTAAGTTTTATTATCCATTGCTAATTGCATTTAATCCATTGCTAATTGCATTTAATCCATTGTTAATTGCATTTAATCCATTACTTATTTTTAATTGGTAATAATTTATTATCAATTATTAATTGTTTCTTATCTAGATAATTATTTACTCGTTGCAGATCATTAATATGTCAATTCCAGATTCTTTTTCTAACGCTGTTGAATCAGCTAAAAATTGGGTTTCTCAAGTTTTTTCACCTCAACAGGTATCTATGAATGATTCTCGACCCAGAGATGTACAAATTTTACCTATTGGTACTAACACAAAAGTTTTAAGAGCGCGGAGTAAATCACGACTCAGATTTGAAATTGAATATGCACTAGAACGCGGTACTACTTCTAACTGTTATTTAATAGAAGCAGATAAAATTGCTATTACTGACCCACCAGCGGAAGGGTTTACAGAAATTTATTTAGAAGCGTTACAAAAAACAATTAATGTTCAAAAATTAGATTACATAATTTTAGGACATTTTAACCCTAATCGTGTTCCAACGTTAAAAGCAATTTTAGCAATTGCGCCACAAATTACTTTTGTTTGTTCTCTTCCTGCTGCTAATAATTTACGTGCGGCTTTCACTGACCAAGATATTAAAGTTTTAGTTATGCGAGGAAAAGAAATACTAGATTTGGGTAAAGATCATGTTTTAAGATTTTTACCTACTCCTAGTCCTCGTTGGCCAGAAGCACTTTGTAGCTATGATCAAAAAACGCAAATTCTGTTTACAGATAAGTTATTTGGCGCTCATATTTGTGGTGAAGAAGTATTTGATGATCACTGGGAAAGCTTTAAAGAAGATCAACGCTATTACTTTAATTGTCTTATGGCTCCCCATGCGACACATATAGAATCAGCTTTGGAGAAAATTTCTGATTTACAAGTGAGAATGTATGCTGTAGGTCATGGACCTATAGTACGTACTAGTTTAATTGAATTAACAAAATCTTATCATGAGTGGAGTCGCGCCCAAAAAGATAGAGAAATATCTGTAGCACTTCTTTATGCTTCTGCTTATGGTAATACTGCAACTTTAGCACAAGCAATGGCGCTAGGATTAACAAAAGGTGGAGTTGCGGTTAAATCTGTTAATTGTGAATTTGCTTCTGCTGATGAAATTTGTACTACTGTAGAACAAGCAGACGGTTTTATTATTGGAACTCCTACTATTGGAGGACACGCACCTACACCTATTCATACTGCTTTAGGTATTGTTCTTTCTACGGGTGATAATAGTAAACCTGCGGGAGTATTTGGATCTTACGGTTGGAGTGGTGAAGCTTTAGATTTAGTAGAAGGTAAACTTAGAGACGCTGGATATCGTTTTGGTTTTGATACTTTGAAGGTAAAATTTAAACCTGATGAAGTAACTCTTAAATATTGTGAAGAAGTGGGTACAGATTTTGCTCAAAGCTTGCGAAAGGCCAAGAAAGTCCGCGTTCCCCAACAAGCAGCAACCCCTACGGAACAAGCTGTAGGCCGGATTATCGGTTCTGTATGCGTTATTACAGCTAAACAGGGGGAATTTTCTACGGGGATGATGGGCGCATGGGTGTCTCAAGCTACGTTTAATCCACCGGGAATTACGGTAGCGATCGCCAAGGATAGAGCGATCGAATCTTTATTATATCCTGGTGGTAAATTGGTGCTGAATATCCTCCCTGAAGGTATTCACGTGGAATATATGAAACATTTCCGCAAAAATTTCCAACCAGGAGAAAACCGCTTTAGTAACTTCCCCACAGCGGAAGCGGACAATGGTTGTACAGTATTAACCGATGCTTGTGCATACTTAGAGTGTTCAGTACAGCAGCGGTTAGAATGCGGTGATCATTGGGTAATATATGCAACTGTAGATAATGGTAAATTACTTAAACCTGATGCGATAACTGCTATTAACCACCGGAAAACAGGCTCATATTATTAACTCAAGTTGTTAGTTATCTAGTTGAGGCTGGTAATGGGTAATTGGTAATTGTGGGGTGGGCTTCTAGCCCGCCCAAAAATACATAAACTAGGTACTTTATAGATTAATTAAAGAATAAAAATCCGGTTTGTAATACACCAACAAAAAACCCTAAAATACCACCTAAAGTCACAATTGCTTGTAATTCATTTCTGACAATTCCTTCAATAGCGTCTTCTAGTTCAGCCGGTGGTGTAGCTTTTACTCGTTCTACAATTACTTGATCTATAGATAAAATGGGAATTGTTTGCGCTACAATAATTTCTAAATCTTTCTCTAGATACTTTTCTAAAATTAAGGTCAAATCCCCAGAAACTACTTCTAAAGAAGTATTGACAACTGGTGAATTACTCAAGCGATTTAGTAATATAATAGATATCCTTTCCCAGTCAGCGGATTCTGTTAATTCTTTGAGTAAATCACTACCACTATTTTGCAGGTATTGACGTACATTATCTCTAATAGTTTTTCGCAGTTGACGTACAGTACCGACGGGGAGATTTTGTAAAGATAAATTCTGTAATAATCCCTTAATGCGATCGCGCATTTTTAGATCTTTAATTAATTCTTGTAATCGTTCATTGGTCGCTTCTTTTTCATCTAAACAAAATGTCCGTAACCGGGTTAGAGTATTCTTTAAACCGAACAAATTTGCAACTACCCAATAAGTACCACTGGTTTTTTCTCGAAAGCTTTCATCAATAGTTTGAATTGTCCGATCTGTTAAGAAATCAATGATAATTTGTCGTAATCTATCAGGAGGTAAAACTATCTCTAATAACCAATCAGCTAACCGGTTAGACTGTTCTTCACTAAGTTGAAATTCTAGTAATACCTTATCAAATATTTGGTTAATTTGAGTTTCTAAAAATGTTTCCTGTCGTGCTAATACCCTCAAAAGACGCGGTAAAGATTCACCCAATAAATCCCGTAAAATTCCCGCTACAATTTTAGTAGTACGGGGGTTTTTATCATCTCTAATTTGCTCAAATAGCAGACGTAATAACCACAGAACTCCTCCTTGTAACCGTTCAGGTTGTAAAAGTTTTCGCGCTAGATTTTGCAGTTCTTCTGGAGTCAGTAGGGACTTCATAATCGCATTAGCAATATTTTGTCCTAACCGCTCTTGATTACTAGGAATTAACCCAGGAGTAAATGGTACTCTTTTCCCAAAAACATAAACTGGTTTGTAGGGACGAAACAGCATTTTTATGGCTATATCGTTAGTATAATAGCCAATTAATCCACCCAGAATTGGGGGTGATACATATAATAAGATTTGAGACAAATCCACGGCTTTTGGATTACCTAATTACTACTAATACTCCCATCATACCGTTCGCAATGGGATAGTGTCTAACTTCCTGAAAACCAACCTGACGCGCTAACTCTATCTGCTCCCTACCCGTGGGAAAGCGGTCTAAACTAGGGCTAATATAAGCATATTCTTCCTTTAAACCAAGATTAGTGGCTATAGGAACTACACAATTATCTAAATACCACTGTTGCACAGCGCGTAACTGTTGATGACTGGGACGATGAAAGTCTAAAATCGCAGCTTTAGCTCCTGGTTTAAGAACACGGTATATTTCTTGAAGACTTTTGATAATATTTTTAACATTTCTTAATCCATATCCCATAGTAGCTGCATCAAAATAATTATGATCAAAAGGTAAATTTAATACATCTCCTTCTACCCAATTAATCGGAGGTTGAGGATAATAATTTTTGCAGCGTTCTTGAGCATTATTCAGTAAATTAGGGGAAAAATCAACTCCATAAACCTTTCCTGTCCTTCCCACACGACGTGCTAAACGAAAAGTTAAATCACCCGTACCGCAACATAGATCTAAGCTAGTATCACCAGGTTTAGCAGCGCTCCATTTGACTGTCATTTCTTTCCAAATTCGGTGTTGTCCTAAACTTAATTGATCATTTAGTTGATCATATACGGGAGCAATGCGGTTAAATATAGTACGAATTTCGTTACTCATTTTTCAGGAAAAAAGCATAATTTTAATTTAAACCTGATCATACCAACTGACGGTTTCAACTGGGCGATTTTTACCTTGTAGGGTGCGTTAGCGACAGCCTAACCCACCGTTAATACATTTATTACAAAATCTGATGTGCTTAGAGAATTGATTAGAAAATTAAGAATTACAGAGGTTTTCGCTCTTATGAGGTACATCCTAAGCCCCCTCCTCGCACCCCCCTCAATCCCCCCGCTGCGGGGGGAAGAAAAGGATAAACTTTTGATATTGGAGGGGGTTGGGGGTGGGGTTCTTGTACCTCATAACATCGGGAAGTGCTGTAATTAAGAATTAATTAAGAATTAATAAAAAGCCGTCCTAGAAGGACGGGGCTTGTATCCCATTATTTTCGGTCAATCACTTAGAACAGATCAGTAATAAGACAAAATTAATTACACAAAAATACCGACTGAAATCCTTGACTAGCAAAGAAGTGGTAAATAACTAATATGTAATTAATTCTGTCCAGCTAATTAAATAACTATTAAAAATTTCTAAAAAGCTTTTTTTATTTGCTTTTTTAATTTTCAATTGTTAATTTTTCCTTTTGATAAACCGATATTAGCTTTCACTATTTCCAAACCGCTTAATTAAATCCTCGGGACGGAGATTAGAAATAAATTCGCGGAAGGCCTCCTGTTCAGCTTCATCAGCATCACGATCTACGGGGATAGAAGCATCAGCAACTACTTCTTCCATGACCCAAATCGGGGTATTTGTACGGAGTGCAATAGCGATCGCATCACTGGGACGAGCATCAATTTCTTTTTTGACATCCCCTTGCTGAAGAATTAACGCAGCATAAAAGGTATCCTTTTGGAGAGTATGAATAATGACTCTATCCAAGGTCATATTCCATGCTTCCAGCATATTCACCATCAGGTCATGGGTTAAAGGTCTAGGAGGCTTTTGATTTTCCATAGCCCCCATAATTGCTCTCGCTTGTTCTTGACCGATGTAAATGGGCAAAGCGCGACGATCTGAACCATCCTTCAGGAGTACAATCGGGCTGCGGGTGATGGCATCTAATGCTATACCAGCGACTTTCATTTCTATCATTGGTTCAGCCTCTAAAATACTTGAATCGCTTGGAACTATGTAGCAGACAATACACTTTTGGGAAAATTAAAAATTAATAATTAAAAATTAAAAAAGCAGATTAAACGAGCTTTTTAGGAATTTTTAATGGTTTGTTGACTGTTGTTGTGGTATCCTAGCAATCAGGTATAAATAAACCCATTTCATACCATATTAACAACTAATTTATTTATCCGTCATATTTTATCCTTCTTTAACCTTTTAATTCAAGTATGCCTTGGGATTGATGTTAATATGTTAATATTCATTTAGCAAAATCGGGAAAGCAATTAAACTTACGGACTTTACATTTTTTCCGAGAATTATGAGTTGATTTCCGCCAAAATTAAGCAATAAATAAAATTAGTTTCGGAAAAGCTGTGTTTACAGGATTAATTCAAGGTTTAGGAACGATAAAACCCCATTCGGGAAATTTGTGGCAGATTAGTTATCTTAGCCGCCTACAGACAATCGTTCAGGACTTGGCCTATGGTGATAGTGTAGCCGTAGATGGAGTCTGTCTGACAGTTGAGGAAATATTAAAAGATGGATTTATTGCCACCGCTTCACCGGAAACCCTCGGCCGCACAACATTAGGTAAGGAAGAAACTCAGCAAAGATATGTCAACTTAGAAACGTCTTTGCGAGTAGGCGGTAAAGTCGGTGGTCATTTTGTCATGGGTCATGTAGATGGAATTGGTCAGTTAATAACATCTAAACAAACTGCTAGCTCCTGGGAAATGACCTTTGTTGCCCCAGATGCGATCGCTCGTTATATTGTTCCTAAAGGTAGTATTGCTGTTAATGGTATCAGCCTAACGGTCGCTGAATATAAATCAGAGTTATCTCAATTTACAGTCGCAGTCATACCCCTGACTTATGCCGAAACCAATCTGAGTCATTTACTCCCAGGGAGTTGGGTAAATTTAGAAGGAGACATATTGGGTAAATACGTGGAAAAATTTCTCACTCCTGGAAATAATCACCATCAACAAGAGGAAATTACAACTGCATTCTTAGCAGAAAACGGGTATTTGTAGGGAGAATTAACTAGAAATGGGGAATAATTATCAACTGACAATTATTCCCCATTCCACCTCTTTTCTACCCTAATTACCGAGCTTGGGCTATTCTTTGAGAAGATTGTATCAATTGACTGAGGCCACCCTCTAACTGTACACCTGGGTCAACAGCAACCCATCCATTTTGGGTGAGGTGACGGACTTCAAAGTGCAAGTGAGGTCCTGTAGAGTTACCAGTGCTACCAACTAGGCCCAGGACTGTTCCCGGTTCTACCCATTGACCGGGTTGAACAAAGATTTCCGACATATGACCGTAGAGAGTTTGTTGAGCCGAACTGTGATTAATAATTACAGCTAAACCATAACCACCAACCCAATTAGCAGTTTCGACTTGACCTTTAGCCGCCGCTAAAATTGGCGTTCCCGCGGGCGCACCTAAGTCTGTACCAGCGTGAAAGCGGCTATCACCTGTGATAGGATGAACCCGCCAGCCAAACAAAGAAGTAATTGGGGCGGCCATAGCTAGAGGAAAAATCATTCCCGAACCGCCAGCGCCACGATAGGCAATGGTATGAGTATAAGGAACTTCTGGCAATACTGATGCCAGGGAGAAGTTATAAGACACCATACTAGGACGAGGAGCAACATTGCCCTCCATCATTGGCGCTGGTAAAATACCCACCTGGGGAGGGACTGGAGTAGTGCTGACAGTTGTAGCGCTAAATTTCTCAGGACGGGGGATAAGGTGATGACGATAGGCGGCCTTTGTATGACTGCTGATATTAGTTCTATTTTCAATTTCTCTTGGCTGCCAATTATTGCGAGTCCGACCAATTTTGCTCCCATTCCTAACAACAGCCTCAGCAATATTCTCCCTCTGTTTCTTATTTGTCGTTATAGGTGTCCAGGCTGATTTTTTGCTCGATAACACCGTCGGTAGTTTAGCGGTTTCACTTCGTTTCAGCCAAGTCGGTGATGACCTTTTATACTTTGCTATAGAAGGAATTTGACTGGGCTTGGTGCAAGCACCCCCTGCTAAAATTGTTTGACAACCCTGATCCCGTTCTGTCACTACTACAGAACTTGGTGATTCATATTTGCCCGTGTCAGCATTGTTGTACTCAGTCGGATCAATATAATTGTTGTTGTAATCCTTTGCTTTACTCTCTGCATCTATGATATTGATATTATTTTGAGCCGTATTCGCCGATTGGGAGACTTCTGGGAGTTTTTTGACTATTGAGTCAGCTTCACTAACATTAGCGGTCTGTTGAGCATTTTCACCCCTGGATTTTCCATCTCCAATAACTTGTATTGTGGATCTACTTCTGCTACTTAGCCTTTTTTTCAGCGTAGCAAGGCGAGCAGAAAAATCTGTGGTTGCCTGTGCTTTTGGTGACACAATAGTTTCTTGATGTCCGGGACTGGCTGCTGCTGTTGGCAGGGAACTCTTAAGGGAACTCTTAATAGTTGGGACAATTTTGTCTATTGATGAAGTTTCACTTGCAGTCACAAAACCGCTACCGATAAGACTAAAGCTAGTTAGTAAACACAAGCTTCGTTCAGGTAGTTTAGAAGCAAAACCTTTACTCATACCACATAGGTAAAAATTTTTACGAGCAGATTGATGATGCTGCGTCATTTGTTCTCTTTTTTTGTGTGTAATAAAGCTGATGAAATCATGTCATTATCGGATATGCTGTTACAGTAGGTAATATTTTTAACAAAAATATCATTGAACCGAAGCTTGAGGATAACCCAAACTGATTGTACCTGGTTGGCAGGAAATTTCTGATGTTACCGCTGCTTTTGGCTCACAATTTGTTATTCTTAACCGGAGATTACCCTCTTCAGTTACACCAACTACTGTACCTAAAAGATTGTTGACATAAACATGATCACCCATATTTGTCAGTAGATCAAGATAGTGAGACAAAAGTATACTTATTCCCTCTACCTGTAGACAATCTATACCGGACTTAATTCCTAGTAAAACCTTTGAAGTTAGCATTTCCAGGTGATCTATCATCTGATGATCCTGGGAATTAAGCCAAAGTTTCAGATTAATTCCCGTGGCTGGAACAAGATTATCCCAGTTAATGCCAACACCAATAATGGCTTGAGAGATTTGTCCTTTATTGACTTTGGTTTCCGTTAAAATGCCGCCTAATTTGCGACCATTTAATACTAAATCATTTGGCCATTTTATGCCCAGGGGTATACCACATTTTCTTAATTGTGCTGTAATTCCCCAAGCACTAGCCAGGGTAAGCTGATAACTGCTGGTAGCTTCTAATTGAGGATCTATTGCCATTGAAAGATATAGCCCACCAGTGGGAGACTGCCATTGACGGCCCCATTGTCCTCTGCCAGATGTTTGTTGGGTAGCAATTACTACACAACCAGGCTTTTCTCCTTGATCAATGAGTTGCCACAGGGTTTGATTTGTGGAAGATACTGTGTTAAAAATATGTAAGGAGAATGGTAAGTCTTGATGCTCATATTCTACTTTTAAGTTGTCTACCAAAAGTTGCTGATTAAATTCCACCGCAGTTCCCCATAATTCAAAATTTTCTTGGCAAATCTTTTTTGGCTGTTGTTCAAGTTAGCATTGATTAAAGATGGTTAATTTTCTGTTGAGGTTTGGTTAAAAATGCACACTTGGCATTGGCACAATTGGGAAGGTCTACCTTACCTGACTTGTAATCTTCTAAAACCCTGGACTCATGGTTTCTTTACCCAATGGTTTTGGCCACGTTCACCCCATGAGCTAACTCAGGCACTACAACCAGGGGCTTTGGCTTATCGTTTAAAACAGGTTCATGGCAATACTGTTTTGACTCCCCAGGAAATTCATCATTATGTTAACACCAGTGATGATGATTTGGCGTTAGCAGACGGCTTAATTACTCAGCAACCTTTACAAGCTGTGTGGGTAGCTTCTGCTGATTGTACACCTGTTTTGATTGGAGATGTCAAAACAGGACAAGTAGCGGCTTTACACGCTGGTTGGCGCGGCACTGCGGCGAAAATTGTCCCTAAAGCTGTTAAAAGAATGCAAGCCCACGGTAGTAGTTTAGCAGATTTGCGCGTGGCAATGGGTCCAGCTATTGCGGGTGAAGTTTATCAAGTTGCTGTGGAAGTGGCTGCGGAAATAGGCTCAACAATTGTACCACATAATAACCCAGAAAAAATTATTGCCGCTTTACATGATTTACCCAATTCACCTTTACTTGGAGATATAGAACCAGGAAAAGTTCGTTTAGATGTGCGTCAGGTAAATACTTTGCAGTTAGAACGGTTGGGAATTAGTTTAGAACAAATTGCGATCGCTCCCTATTGTACTTTCCAAACTCCAGAACATTTCTTTTCCTATCGTCGAGAAAAGCAGAAAAAGGTGCAATGGTCCGGAATTATCAGTATAAGTAAATAATAACATCTTTAAGCGCAGCCTTAGTAGTTGGTTATATTGATTAGGGTGAGTTTGAACCTGAAAAATTGCAGAAAAAAGACAGACAAGATTCTTTGACTTTTTTTTGGGGGTGCTAGGGCTAATTAACAGTAACTCAAAAGCTAACAATTAATAACAATTAACTACTTATGCTTCCTATGCCAAGTCACACCTCTATGGTAACAATATTGGAATTTTGTTGTAAAATATCTTCATGCTACTAGGATTCAAGACAGAACTCAAGGTAAACAAGCAACAAAAACTACTACTGGCACA
>NZ_JACJSB010000003.1 GCF_014697585.1 Dolichospermum sp. FACHB-1091
TGTGCCAGTAGTAGTTTTTGTTGCTTGTTTACCTTGAGTTCTGTCTTGAATCCTAGTAGCA
Source organism: Dolichospermum sp. FACHB-1091 (assembly GCF_014697585.1). Taxonomy (GTDB): domain Bacteria; phylum Cyanobacteriota; class Cyanobacteriia; order Cyanobacteriales; family Nostocaceae; genus Dolichospermum. The sequence goes on from NZ_JACJSB010000003.1 coordinate 62, forward strand.
TGAAGATATTTTACAACAAAATTCCAATATTGTTACCATAGAGGTGTGACTTTGCATAGGAAGCATAAGTAGTTAATTGTTATTAATTGTTAGCTTTTGAGTTACTGTTAATTAGCCTCTACAGTAAATTCTAGAATCATAGCTTTAATTTCCCAGAACTTATGCAACTAGCACAAGGGATGCCTTCGACGAGCGCAGCTATCGCCGAGAGATAGGGAAGCAATCACTATTTAATAGTAACTCAAGTTGCTGGTTATCTGGTTGAGGCTAGTAATGGTTAATGGGTCATTGGTGAGGAATTTTCCGTTTTAATCCTGTAAATCCTTTAATCCTGGACATCATGACCCAGACATTTTCCCTAACTAACAACTTACGTTAGTATATAACCCACATTCCGCGCCCCCTCACAATCGGTTTTTTCGGATTTTTATCCATGATTGATATTGATGTTGTATTTTGTACTAATTTAGGGTGCATCAGATATCAACAATCCATGTATTTGTTATGAATCAAATTTATACAACCGATGTTTTAGTAGTTGGTGGTGGAACCGGTGGAACTGCGGCCGCTATCCAAGCAGCACGAAAAGGTGTAAAAACTATCCTAGTGAGTGAATTTCCCTGGTTAGGAGGAATGCTTACCTCTGCGGGTGTATCAGCACCTGACGGAAACGAATTAGAAGCCTTTCAAACAGGTTTATGGGGTGCTTTTTTACAAGAATTGCAACGTAGACAACCAGGAGGATTAGATCATAGTTGGGTCAGCTTTTTTAGTTATGATCCGCGTATAGGAGCAGAAATATTTGCCGACTGGGTGCGAGAATTACCTAATCTCCAATGGATTTCGGGAAAAGTGCCTTTAGAGGTTTTGCGAACAAAAGACTGTATCACAGGTGTACGCTTTGCAGACTTGACCGTTAACGCCAAAATAATTCTGGACGCTACAGAATTAGGAGATTTATTAGCTTTAGCAGAAATACCTTATCGTTGGGGTTGGGAATTACAATCACAATGGGGAGAACCCAGCGCACCAGCAAATTTTAACTCCCTGACCCAAACCTATCCAGTGCAAGCACCCACTTGGGTAGTGGTAATGCAAGATTTTGGAGAAAATACCTCCCCAGAAATTCTTCCAGCCCCTAACTATGATCCATCCCAGTTTACAGGGGCTTGGGATGACTATGGTTCAGAAAAATTTTTGAACTATGGACGCTTGCCGGCAGATAGATTTATGATTAATTGGCCTATTGCGGGCAACGACTACTGCCAAAATGCCAATCGCTTGCTAGATGCGGCGCTAAAAAAGCGCGAATTTATGCGAGAATGTTTTTGGCACAGTCAGAATTTCGCTCACTTCATTCAAACTCAGGTTGGTAGGCGTTACGGATTAGCTGTAAAACTTTTTCCTCATCCTAACTCCGCTTTTGCCCTCCATCCCTATTATCGGGAAAGTCGTCGCTTAGTAGGTTTAACAACCGTTTGTGAACAAGATATTTTGCCCTTAGCGAACGGTCAAACCGCCAAGCCATTTCATGATGCGATTGCTGTCGGTAACTATGCCAATGATCATCATTATCCTAATGTTGAGTTTTCACTGCAACCTAAATCTATTCGTTGGGGTGGAAGATGGACAGGAACACCCTTTACTATCCCCTATTCCGCGCTCATTCCCGCCGCTACAGATGGTTTTCTGGTTTGCGAAAAAAACATTTCCGTTTCCCATATTGCTAATGGGGCCACTAGACTCCAACCTGTGGTCATGGGTATTGGTCAAGCAGCGGGTATGGCTGCTGCTATGAGTGTTGTGCTAGGCTGTCAGCCCAGAGATTTACCCGTGAAGAGTTTACAGGCTGCATTATTGACAGATAACTATGCACCCGGAATCATTGTTCCCTTGTTTAACTTATCCACTAATCATCCTGATTGGTTGCACTGGCAAACTTATTATTTGCACAATCCAGAAGCTTATCCTACCGATGGTAACTGTCCTTGTATTTTTGACCAGACTGATAACAAATTAAACCTCAATTGCTTTACAGGGAAATTTCAACGGCTGGATCAGCAAAACTACCAATTTAATATTACAAGAGAAACCAATTTAACTACAACAAATTGGCAACTTGTGGCATTGCGATCGCATATAGACCAGCAATTACAAGCTTTTCCATCAGAAAAAATACTCAAAGTCTGGGGACGGCCAAATTCGTCCGGGAATTGGTTGCTCGTTGAGCATCTTGAAGAAGTATAAAATTAACTTTTATTCAGTAAAATACAATACTTTTTCTCAAATTTTCCGGACAGACATATAAATATTAAGCATTAGTGAAGTAGAGAGTTCTAAAATAGACATCTACTATGCGTGCTGCCATTTCACTTTTAGTATCGAGTCTGGTATTTGGCTCCTTAGCTTTTAACTGCGAAGCAGTACAGACTGATTTTTCCGTTCTGTCTAGGCTCAAGTCTGATTACCAGAGTTTCACCCTTGGTGAAACCAAGTTCAATCTGGCTGATAACTCTAAACCTAGCCCCAATCAACCAGAAACGCCCAATCCTCATCGAGGTAGTGGTCGCAGAGGCTTAGAAGGGTAACTTTAGGTATTGTCAGTTTTGTTATTTAACAGTTAGTTGGAGCTTAATAACTGCCAACGATAGCGAAGCACTGTTGCCAGGAATTCAATCGGATATTTCAATTTCTACCTGCTACTTCTTGTATTGAGATGACATAGACAGTTACAGCACTACACTTATTGAATTCTATTGTTCAAGGTTTTCCTTTCACTGGCATCAGATATAGATAGTTACAAGCACTATATGCACTATATCTTTTATCAGTCCCATGGCTGCTGGGTCACTACGCAAGCTATGAGTATTTCAATTCCTCTGCTAAAAACATAGACGGTTAGAGCACTTCATCCCTCGAAAATTGTTCAATATCCTATCAAAACATCCGGTAATTACTCAAACATTTCTGATAGGGTGACGTAGTCATGGTTCAATATTTGGGCGTTAATCAGTTTTCAAGCTATTTTGTGAACCATTTTGCCTAGCCTACCAACTCGCCCGAATTTTTACAGCCAAAAACATGGAAAATATAAATCATTCATCACAATCTTTCTTTACCTGTTAGCAGGTGCGAATGGTTTATTTTATGGCAATACTTGTGATAGTCACCCTCTTAACCTTCTACGTCGCCTGGAATTTGGGTGCAAATGATGTCGCTAATGCCATGGGAACTTCTGTCGGTTCTAAGGCGATTACACTCAAACAGGCAATCATTATGGCTGGAGCGTTAGAGTTTCTTGGTGCTGTCTTATTTGGACAAGAGGTAACATCTACCCTGGGAACAAAAATTGCTAATCCAGCCTTGTTTGCTACTACACCACAAACTTTAGTCATGGGAATGATGTCGGTACTCCTCAGCAGTGGAATATGGCTACAAGTTGCCACATCCAGGGGTTTACCTATATCGTCGTCTCATGCCATTGTCGGGGCGATCGCTGGCTTTATTTGGGTATCATTAGGAATAGGGGCGATAGATTGGTCGTCTATCGGTTTAATTACCATTGGCTGGATTTTAACACCCATAATTAGTGGTACAATCTCCGCTGGTTTATATAGTCTAATTCAACACTGGATTTTTAACCAACTTCATCCCCTGTCCCAGTTACAGGAATGGATTCCCTGGTTAAGTGCATTGCTATTGAGTGTATTTGGTATTATTGTTATCCCCACAATCACGCAACCTTTGAGCCAGTTTTTACTCACAGAGGGAAAATTGAATATTCCCCCTCAGGACATTACCCTATTCATCACTGGAATAGCTGTAATAGCTCTGACTTTGATCAGTTGGCGACAATTAGTAAATACTGAAATTGACAATCAAATTCAAAGTTTATTTGCCAAATTTCAAGTTATCAGTGCTTGCTTTGTCGCGTTTGCTCACGGTTCTAACGATGTTGGTAATGCGATCGCTCCCCTAGCAGTAATTTACTACATCAATCAAGAAGGTAAAATCCCTAGTCATCAACTCACTATTCCCCTTTGGATTCTGCTTTTAGGTGCTGTAGGAATTGTGGCAGGTTTAGCAGTTTGGGGTGAAAAAGTTATCACCACCATTGGCGAAAATATTATTTCCTTAGAACCTAGCAGTGGATTTTGCGCCGAACTGGCCACAGCAATGACAATTTTACTAGCTTCCCGTTTAGGTTTACCCGTTTCCACTTCCCACGCCCTTGTCGGTGGAGTTGTGGGTATTGGACTGGTACAAAATCTTCAAGCTATCAAACTTTCCACTATCCAAAATATCGCCACCGCCTGGTTAATTACAGTCCCCATCAGCGCCGCCCTGAGCGCTATTATCTTCACTGTCGGTAATAGGTAATGGGTAATGGGTAATAAATAGGAAAATTCCTCCTCCTCGACCTCAGCCCCCACCTGTAAATTCTTGAATTTTGCCACACCCTCTGGAAAAGAGAGAAGATTTTTGCACAATTTCTGGCCATTAATCACTATAATTAAGAAGAAAGAGACATAAATTTAACTTCTCAGATGTTCTCTTAGCTAGCAGATGCTGGCGCGTTCATAACTATAATTCCCTAATCATAAGATAGGTACTAATCTTGTATAGGTTAAGTAAATTTATAAATCCAGTGAAATTGTTCAGTTTCCTCTATTTTATGAAGGAAACTTAATATAAGTGTTGATTCGTTATTCGGAGCAGCGACTTAATCATCAAGGTGTTAGAGGCTAGAAACTGATGGGGCGATTTGAGAAGCGACCAGAAAACCCACGCATTAGAGGTGAGCTATCCAGAGCCGCAGAAAATGCTCTGTGGGATGTAGTTGAGGATTTAGAAAATCTTCAACAAAATCTCTTGAGGACGTTACAGGAAGATGTAAAACGGCTAGAAGGGGAAAAAAACCGATTATCTCACGATATTCAAAAATTAATTGCGGAAAAAGAACAGTTACAGCAATCACGACAAATTACTGAACAGCAGGTGTTAATTCGTCAGTTAGCAGAGGTTTTAGCTAAACACATCTCTTCCCAATTACAATCCTCATTGAAAACTTTAGCTACCCAAGCCGTAGAGCATGACTTCTCTAGCCAGGTTGCGCTTAAAAATGATCAACTAAATAATAATGCAGTTAATGAAATCGGAGAGAATGTTAGTACCATGATAGACAGTCTTGATCATACTGTCACTAATGCCTTTAGTTCACTATCACAAGAGCTCAAAAACTATCAAAGTGATCTTTCTCAACAGTTGGCGCGGATGTATAGTCAACAGCAGCAAGGAGAAACGATATTAGCAGAGTTTGTTAACAGACTACGAAATGAACTAGAAAAAAATAGAGACACAAACTCTCTTAATATAGCAAATATAGCAACGGGAGGCGCACCAACAGTTTTACAATTGGCTGATAGTCTGCGTGACGAAGCCATAACTCATCAAAATGGTAGTGGGGACAAATCCTCAAAAAAAATTATTATTGAACCACTTGCTTTGATTCCTCATGAATTACCAGAGAGTGATTCTACATCAGTAGCAACAATCGCTATATTATCTCCACCCGAAACTAAAACTCCTGAACCCGATTCTTTTGTAAATCCAGATTTATCAACAACGTCGCCAGAAACTAAAACTCCTGAACCCGATTCTTTTGTAAATCCAGATTTATCAACAACTTCACCCGAAGATAAAACTTCTGATAACCTGCGTGGTGAAGCCATACTTGGTGCTATCTTGACTTCTAAGGTATTAACAGCACCATCGCTAGCAGATACCCCAACCGAACTTAATTCAACCTTAACTCATAAATTATCAACAGGAAGACCTCCCGCACCAAAATTAAGACGGGAAATAACGCCTAAGCAACAAACAACTCCAAAACAACTAAGATCCCGAACATCTCCCAACTGGTCACAGTTACAGACGGGTTTCTTCTTAATTTCTTTGTCTACAGTGGTTTCATCTCTTTACAACGTGGCTATTAAAGCGATTTTCTTTACAAGTCCTAATTCCTTGGGAGGATTGCAAACACAGCAGTTAATCTTACCGACATTAGGTAATATTTTCTTAATTTTAATGCTACGTTTATTAGTGGTTGTGCCATTAATGTTATTGCTGTCGCCTATATTACATCCCCCTATTTGGCAAGACCTAGAAAATTTATTTGTTTCATTACGGGGGAAAACAATTGCCGGACAAAAGACAACTAAACAGGCTTTATTTTTATCAGTAATTAGCGGTTGCTTATTATTTTTATCGCAGGTACTTATTTATCTGGCTATTGGCGAAGTGACAACGGGAATGGCGATCGCTCTTTTCTTTATCTATCCGGTTATGAGTGTTTTTCTGTCGTGGTTTTTGTTTCAGGAGCGTCCTAATTTACTGATTACTGGTGCAATAGCGGCAATTTTCGCTGGTGAATTGTTAATTTTAGGTAGTCAGTCTGTAGGGGTGAATAATACCTCATTAGGAAGCGCTACAGCCATTCTATCCGGGATAGTATTTGCGATTTACGTCATTGTTACTAGAATATGCTCCACTAAACTCAAACTACATCCCGTATCTTTGACACTAATTAACTTTACTACCATGTTGTTATTAAGTTTTATCTGCTTAATCATATCTTTACCAACTAATTTAGGTTTAGCAATTAACTCATCTAATGTACTCGAACTGATTTTAAGTGCTTTTATATTAGGTGTTTTGACTTTGTGTGGTTACTTATTCAATAATTTTGGCATTCGTAAACTAGGCGCTCCTCTTTCTTCTTTACTTGGAGCTACAGTACCTATTTTTACGGTAATTTTCGCCGGTTTAATGCTGCAAGAATCCCTAGATATTTTGCAAATTATGGGAATTATATTGCTTACAATTGGTGCTGCCGGTATTAGTTGGAAAAAAACGCCAAATCAGCCACAGCCCTCTAATTGATCAGGAATGGGATATAATTCACCCCTTCAATCCCAATTTTCACTGACTATCCTTGACTATTTTAGCTCACATTCTGCGCCCTGGCGTGTTACATAGTATTATCACTTAATTTTTTGTTGGTTTTTAGATACAAATTACGCCTTTCCGGTATCCTGTATCCGTTAATTGCTTGATGCTCGGTATATGATACAGCCTCATATCATCATAAAAAGCAGTAAAAAACGATTGTGACAGTTGAGGGTGCGGAAGATAGGTTAAATTCCAGCCAGCCAGTTTTTTCACTGGAACACTAGCGAAAAAGTCAAAAGTCTGATATTATAGCTTTATCAGCGGGTGAGTAGCTCAACGGTAGAGCAGTTGACTCTTAATCAATTGGTTGCGGGTTCGATTCCCTCCTCACCCATTAGCTTTCAGAATTTTGAATTGAATATGTAGGTATTGTAATAATTCCCGACTACTGAAAACAACTACCTTGGTGAAATGAAGGGGCGAGGTAAACCCGCCTTTACAGGAATCAGAAGGAGAATTTAAGAAGTTTTTTACAATCCTGGATCACCTCCAAAAGTGCATCTTCTTTTTAGACTTTATCTTCCCAAATCGTGCATTTCATTGATTACCGCAGCACATTTTTGAGTCACTCTTTCCAATTCTTCCTTATTAGTAGAACTGGGAGCGTCAATTAATTGACCAATTCTAATAGTCAAAGGTACGGGACGGGGGAAGGAAGAACCCGGTTGTAAAATCTGCTCACTTCCCCATAAACTTACTGGCAAAAAAGGAGCTTTGGCCTTAGCGGCGAGGAGTGCCGCACCTCTTTTTGGGTCAATTATGCGACCATCGGGAGTGCGTGTACCTTCTAAAAACACACCCACAGCCCAAGCATTCTCTAAATATTCCAGGGCGGAACGAATAGCATTCCGGTCAGCACTACCACGACTTACGGGATAAGCACCGTATAATTTAATTAATTGTGCTAAAACAGGAACCTTAAATAATTCTTCTTTGGCCATGTAAGCGATTGGACGACGAACACAATTTGAAATTATGGGTGGGTCAAAATAACTAGCATGATTACTGACAACGATAACCGCACCAGTTTGGGGGACATTTTCCGCCCCATAAATCTTGCCCCGAAAGTATGCGTGTAACAGGGGGCTAACTACCGACCACTTAAAGGCGTGATACAGTGCTAAACTAATCAAGGGTTCACGAGTTCTAGCCACGGAAAATAATGTAAACGAAACAGAATACAAGAATACACAATTAATTGACCAATACCTTATATATAATAACTTGGTGTAGCCATTCTCTTTTAAACTCTTTCGGAATGATGTACTTGAGATAGCTTTATAAGTTCAGTAATATCTTAGCACCTTCTGTATATGCGATCGCTCACATTTTAGCACAAGGAGCGATCGACTGTAATAAAATCAGTTTGGCTTAATTAGCAAAGAAAAAAGTTTTTTCCGTTCTAATACGGCCAAGTCCAATCGCGGATTTCTGGCATATCTTCGCCGTGTTTCCTGATATAATGTTTATGTTCTATTAGCTTATCTTGTAATTTTTGCTTTACATAAGCTGCTTGAGAACCTAATTTTGGTAAACGGTCTATAATATCTATAACCAAGTGGAATCTATCTAAATCATTCATCACCACCATATCAAAAGGTGTGCTTGTTGTTCCCTCTTCTTTATAACCACGCACATGAATATTCTGATGATTTGTATGCCGATAGGTGAGACGATGAATTAACCAAGGATAACCATGGAATGCAAAGATAACTGGTTTGTCAGTTGTGAAAATTGTATCAAAGTCTTTATTACTTAAACCGTGAGGATGTTCACTTTGTGGCTGTAGAGTCATTAAATCAACAACATTGACAACCCGCACTTTTAAATCTGGGAAATTTTGTCTTAAAATATCTACTGCTGCTAAGGTTTCCAAGGTGGGAATATCCCCAGCACAAGCCATAACTACATCTGGTTCACCATCTTGATCATTACTCGCCCATTCCCAAATTCCTAAACCTTTAGTAGTGTGTTTAATAGCTGAATCTATATCTAAATATTGTAATGCGGGTTGTTTACCTGCTACAATCACATTGACATAATTACGACTTTTTAAACAATGGTCGGTTACTGATAATAAGGTGTTAGCATCTGGGGGAAGATAAACGCGAATGATTTCTGATTTTTTGTTAACTACATGATCAATAAAACCAGGATCTTGGTGAGAAAAACCATTATGATCTTGTCGCCAAACATGAGAAGTGAGAAGATAATTTAAAGAAGCAATTGGTCTTCTCCAGGTAATATGACGAGTTGTTTTCAACCATTTAGCGTGTTGGTTGAACATCGAATCAACGATGTGAATAAAAGCTTCGTAACAGGAGAAGAAACCATGACGACCTGTTAATAAATATCCTTCTAACCATCCTTGACAATTGGTTTCGCTGAGGATTTCCATAACTCGACCGTCGGGAGATAAATGGTCATCTTCGGGGATAGTTTCCGCATTCCAAGTGCGGTTTGTCACTTCAAATAAAGGATCTAAACGATTCGATGCGGTTTCGTCAGGACCAAAAACGCGAAAATTGCGGCTATCTCCATTTAATTTCATTACGTCGCGCAGAAACTTACCCGTAACTTTAGTAGCTTCAGCGTTAATTGTTCCTGGTTTGGCTACTTCTACAGCATAGGTGCTAAAATCAGGCATTTTCAAATCACGCAGCAAAATTCCGCCGTTAGCGTGGGGGTTGTCTCCCATGCGACGCTGACCTTTGGGTGCTAGTTCTGCGAGTTCGGGAATGAGTTGACCGTTGGTGTCGAAAAGTTCTTCAGGTTTGTAACTTTTTAGCCAATCTTCTAATAGTCGCAGATGTTCCGGTTTACCAGCTATATCACTAAAAGGCACTTGGTGCGATCGCCAATAATCTTCTGTTTTCTTCCCGTCTACCTCCTTGGGACCTGTCCAACCTTTAGGAGTGCGTAAAACAATCATCGGCCATTGCGGTCTTTTTTGAAACCCATGTACCCGCGCTTCTCGTTGAATACCCTGGATCTCAGGAATAATTGTATCTAATACTGCTGCCATTTGTTGGTGAACTTCCGCAGGATCTGCACCTTCGACAAAGTATGGTTTATAACCATAGCCGATAAATAAGCTTTCTAGCTCTGCATGGGGTATCCGTGCTAATACTGTCGGGTTGGCAATTTTATAACCATTTAAGTGCAAAATTGGTAAAACCGCACCATCAGTAACAGGGTTAATAAATTTGTTAGAATGCCAACTAGTGGCTAAGGGTCCGGTTTCCGCTTCTCCGTCACCCACAACCGCCGCAACTATCAAATCAGGGTTATCAAATACCGCCCCATAAGCATGAACTAAAGCATATCCTAATTCTCCCCCTTCATGGATAGAACCGGGGGTTTCTGGAGCGACGTGACTGGGAATACCTCCAGGAAAGGAAAATTGCTTAAATAGTTTTTGCATTCCTCCCTCGTCTTGGGAGATATTGGGATAATATTCGCTATATGTCCCTTCCAAGTATGTATTAGCGACAATTCCCGGTCCACCATGTCCGGGTCCAGCTATGTAAATTGCATTGATATCGTATTTGTTTATAACTCGGTTTAAGTGGGCATAAATCAAATTTAGCCCTGGGGTAGTTCCCCAATGTCCTAATAGTCGGGGCTTAACGTGTTCTTGTTTAAGTGGTTCTCTCAGTAATGGATTATCTAGCAGGTATATTTGTCCTACCGAAAGATAGTTGGCAGCACGCCAGTAAGCATTAATTCTCTTTAATTCTGTATCTGTTAATGGCTTGGATGGGTTTTTGATTGCTAAATTCATAATCAACTCCAAAAAGGCATTTGCACCAAACGGGGTTATTGTAACATCGTTGCTGATCTAATTCCCGATACTATTGTGAATGGAAAAAAACCGAAATATGTAAATATGTAACGAAAAGTAAAGTTGCCCAAAACCTCTTTTCTATCCCCTGTTCCCTCGCCATAACGACAATTTTTAACGCCAACCTATTTATAAATTCAAGAACTTAAATAGGGCTTCCTAATTTTATATCAGTGTGTTTTGTTACGAAATAATTACAGTAGTGATTCCCTCACCTCTTTGCCGGGTATACACACCAAAAAACAATTTGCAAGCTTTCTTAATAATCTGTTATATTTATTCACATAAGGTTACAAAAAGTAAAAACCGAGGTTCTCAAATGACTATTTTAATCTCTCTATTGGTTGTTGGTTGGGTAGCAGCTTCTGTTATTGGTTCTTTAGCATACTTCATGGGTGAACAAAGCAAGCCCATTCACGAACGTAATTGGGCTTCTGATAAGTTTGAAGCTTTAGCTAAATCTATTACTGGCTTAGATACAGACTATAGCCAACGCACTCCAGCCTATGCCATAGATGCTTACAACAGCCGTAATTTACCTCAATAGTATTTAATGGCAGCTTGACAAGATGTGTATAAAAATAACCCCCAGGATTATAACTGGGGGTTTTGCTTTTCTAGGCATAGACCTGACATGAAGAAAAAGTCGAGGATCTACGACTCCATTAAAATACAGGACGATAAACGCGATAGTTAATATTGGGGAAAATATTATCTATGGACTCGACTTTTTCTAGCCAACCACTATCAACTTTACCCACTTTCACATCTGCATACAATTTATTAAAACGCATTAAATGTGATCTAGTTCTTCTCACCGCATAGGGAACCATTGTTCCGGTCCGCATGATAAAAGCCCAGTCGGAAGATTGTGCTAATAACAATTCTCGCGCAGCTTGGTTAAGCGCCTTTAATTGTAACTCATCTTCTGCTTCCATTTGGGAAATTTCAATCATCCTTTCCGCAGCTTTATGTAAATGCGGGTAAACCCAAGCATTAGTATCATTCAACCAATATTCATGAAATCCCTTAAAGCCCCAACTCGACTGGGAAGGACGACATACTTGCTGCTGAGGATTAGCACGTAAGTAATCAGACAAATGGGTCATTTGATAAGTTTTTTGATCATACCACGACTTACGGAACAGATAATCAATAAACCAAGGACCCTCATACCACCAGTGACCAAATAACTCCGCGTCATAGGGAGAAACGATAATTGGTGGCCGACCCATCATACCGTGTAAACTCTTAGCTTGCTGCTCACGATTATACATGAAATTAGCGGCGTGTTCTGCGGCCTTTTCCTTTGCCCAGTAAGGATCATAGAGGGCTTTATCCGCAAGACCCAAGCCTCGACCAGTGATTTTATGATACTTAATACCTGTATTTTTCCGCTGTCCATTGGGCATAATATAGGGCTTAATATATTCATATTCAGCTTCCCAACCCAAATCTTTATAAAATTCCCGGTATTCTGCTGCACCAGGATAACCCACCTCAGAAGACCATACTTGCTGAGAAGACTCATGATCTCGACCAAAAGCTGCTACACCAGTCTCTGTAAAAATTGGGGCATAACTACCAAAACGTGGGCGGGGACGAGCGTATAAAATACCATGTCCATCTGTGAGGAAATAACGTAAACCAGCATCAGCCAGCATTCGTTCTACACCCTCATAATAAGCACATTCTGGCAACCAAATCCCTTTGGGGGCTTGGCCGAAGGTTTCCGCGTAATGTTCACAAGCTACCTGAATTTGCGCCCATACAGCCTGGGGGTACATTTTCATTAGTGGTAAGTAGCCATGGGTAGCACCACAGGTAATAATGTCTAAGTTATTACTATCTTGGAACTGTTTAAATGCTGTAACTAAATCACCTTGATAACGTTCCCATAACTCCCGCGCTTCATTAAACTCAGTTGCATAATGTTCCGCTAAATAACGAACATGACCATTATGGATATTGCGTTCGGCTTCTAATTCTACAAGCTCTTCTAGTTGGGCTAGATGAGCATCATAGCGTTCTTGCAATAGAGGATCACGAAGCATGGACACTAAGGGAGGTGTCATGCTCATGGTGAGTTTAAAATCAACACCATCTCGCTTTAAGCCTTCAAATACTTTTAATAAGGGAATGTAAGTTTCTGTAATCGCTTCATAAAGCCATTCCTCTTCTAGCACGTAGTCACTTCCCGGATGACGAACGAAGGGTAGATGTGCATGAAGTACAAGCGCGACGTAGCCTATAGCCATAATATTTTTCTGTGTGGTACTTGGAGGTTACAGACAAAAAGTCTGTGTGGGGAAATTAAGAATATTTTAAGACTATATAGGTCATTGGTCATGAATGCTAAGTTAATAGTTATTAGAAAAATATTTTGGCCTAGCACCGCTGCGCGGAAGTTAAACGGGCGGTTATAAACCGCGTCTACACAGGCAAAACCTCAAATCCTTAAATCAAGGTAAAATATCGAATAAACGTGCTAACTACCAAGATTATGAGCCTGTGCATCAATTCTAACTGCCCAAAGCCACAAAATCCAGATGATACCATCTTTTGTCAAGCCTGTAGCTCGGAAGTTTTGCTACAACAACGTTATCGGGTACAATGTCAGTTAGGACGGGGTGGCTTTGGTGTGACTTATGAGATTAACGAAGTCAGAACCAATCAGGCTAAAGTTCTCAAAGTCTTGATTAATAACGACCCTAAAGCTGTAGAATTATTTAAACAAGAAGCTGATGTTTTAAGTCAACTCCATCATTCCGGTATTCCTCATGTAGAATTAGACGCTTATTTTGAATATTATCCCTACAATAGCCAAAATCCAATTCATTGTTTGGTAATGGAAAAAGTTGTGGGAGAAGATTTAGAAAAATATATGCAAAAACGTGGTTTGCGTCCTATTAACCAAACTACAGCTATAGAATGGCTAAAAGATCTAATCATTATTTTAGAACAGGTACATAATAAAGACTTCTTTCATCGAGATATTAAACCATCTAATATTATGTTGCGGTCTGAAAAAGCCGAATTGGTATTAATTGATTTTGGGACTGTGAGGAAGGTAACATCTACAGTATTTAAACAACAAGGTGGTGTCACAGGAATAATTTCCGCAGGTTACACACCGTCGGAACAAATTAATCATAATGCTGTACCTCAATCTGATTTTTTTGCTTTAGGACGGACATTTGTTTATTTACTCACGGGTAAAGAACCACTTGACCCAATCATGTATGATTCCTATAATGAAAGATTAAATTGGCGGAATCATGCACCACAAATATCATCTATGTTGGCAGATTTATTAGATGATATGATGCAGCGTTTATATAAAGATCGTCCTCAAAATACTCAGGTGATTTTGCAAAGAATAGCAGCAATAGAAAAAGCTTTAAAACCCCAACGACCAAAACCCCAAGCACCAATACCTTCCAATAACCTTAAAACCTTTAGTTTTGAAGTTGTCACCACAGACGCACGGGGAAATATCACCAACCGACGCAACGCAAGCGCGAAATACTTTACAGAAGACTTAGGAAATGGTGTGACGTTGGACATGGTGGAAATACCAGGGGGAACATTTATCATGGGTTCACCGACAAGCGAAGAAAATAGATCCTCAAGTGAAAGTCCCCAACACCAAGTTACAGTTCCCAGTTTCTACATGGGAAAATATGAATTGACACAGGCACAATATCAAGCTATCATGCGAAGAAACCCTTTCAACTTCATGGGAAGAAACCCTTCCAACTTCAAAGGCGATAACCGCCCTGTTGAAGGAGTTAGTTGGAATAATGCGGTTGAGTTCTGTAAAAAGTTAAGTCAAAAAACAGGAAAAAACTACAGATTACCCAGCGAGGCTGAATGGGAGTATGCTTGTCGTGCCGGAACTACTACACCATTTTATTTTGGTGAAAGTATTACTCCAGATTTGGTAAATTATGATGGTAATCATACCTATGCTTCTGCACCAAAAGGAAAATATCGTCGGCAGACCACAGATGTAGGAACTTTTCCCCCTAACTCTTTTGGTTTGTACGATATGCACGGTAATGTGTGGGAATGGTGTCAAGATGACTATAAAAATGATTATATAAACGCGCCTACAGATGGCAGTGCTTTGACAAGTCCAAGCCGGAGCGCAAAGCTGCTGCGCGGTGGTTCGTGGTACGACACTCCTGCTTATTGCCGTTCTGCTTATCGCAGCTACTACAACCTCGGCCTCAGCAGCCTCGATGTTGGTTTTCGGGTTGTATGTAGTGGTGCGGCGAGGACTTAGTAGCCCTTTACACTCTTGCTCTTTTGCCCTCTTCTCTTTTTTTCTTTTCCCTTCTTAACCCACCGCCGTTAGGCGGAAAATATTTTTCTACAAAAATCTGGTTTTGGTGTCTTGATTCACTATAGCACAGATTTTTCATTTTGTCTGAATCAGGATTTCCAGGATTTAAGGATTTACAGGATAGTTAGTAAATTCGGTTCATTCAAGCAATACCTTGTCCAAATTAGAAAAAGCCTTGATTTGTAGGTTGGGTTGAAGCATGAAACCCAACGCTTATGTTGGGTTGTGCTGTCGCTTAACCCAACAAAGCAAGAAATGGACTTTAGCCCTGAGAGTGTCAATTAGTATTAATCCTCACTTTCTCGATATAATTCCTGTAAATCTTGTAATTGGGTTTTCCGGGAAACTCGACGATATTTTTTACTTTCTAGTTTTGGTTCGTACTGACTCTGACCTTTACCTTTAGATATTAATTTTAAACTAGATTCGGGGTCAGATTGTTGATTAATCTGGTTTTGATGCGCGATCGCATCATCTAAAAATTCTAAATAATGCTGATATCTTTCCCATTCTCCACTAACAGCACAATCAGGCTCATCTTTATGTATACAATTGCTAAAGCGGCAATGGGCAACAGCCAGACGTTTTCTAGCTTCTGGGAAATAGTGAATTAGTTCTTCAGGACTACAATCTAAATCAGGTTGATTAAAACCGGGGGTATCTGCTAATAAACCACCTTTCGGCATTTCAAATAATTCTACATGACGGGTGGTATGACGACCACGAGCTAATTTACCGGAAACTTCCCCTACCCGCAGGTTAGCGTCGGGAATCAAACTATTAATCAAGCTGGACTTTCCCACACCAGAAGGACCTGCAATCACAGTAATTTTATCCTGCAAATATGTGGCTATTTGATTGATATTAATGTGATTCTGAACGCTAATAAATAAAGGTTGATAGCCCCAAGCCAGGAGACGATCATTAATTTGTTGTTTTTCCAGGGAAGAAATTAGATCACACTTATTTAAACATAGTAGTACATCAACACCAGTAGACTCAGCTTTGATTAAAAATCTACTTAATTGTACAGGTTCTAAGGGAGGATCAGCAACTGCAAACACCAGCAGAATTTGATTGACATTAGCGATCGCTGGGCGATTTAATTGACTATGACGCGGTAAAACCTCAGCCACAGCCCCTCGTCCCCCAACCCAATCTGGTTCTTCAACAATAACACGATCTCCCACCATTACCTGTTGACCAATTTTTTTCAGGCGTGTTCTCCGCGTACAGAGAAGAATCAAAGGATCAGATCCTATTACTGACTCATCCATTTGTACGCGGTAAAAATTCGCCTGTACAGCCAACACCGTACCGAATAACTTTCCAGTAGTAACAATTTCCCTTGTCATTCCGTAACAACCGGACGACGAATAACCAGAGAAAAATAGCCTGAACAGTCGGTAATTTGTTCTACAAAATAACCAGCCATAGTCAGACTATCAGGAACTTGTTCTATAGGTTCACCAGCATCTAACCAGACCTCCAGTAAACCACCAGGGGGCATTTTTTCCAAATACAGTTTTGTCCGCACAAAATTAATGGGACAAGGAGTACCACGTAAATCGAGTTGAGCGTCAGGGGTTAATATAGAAGACCCACTCATGACTTAAACAAGCCTCCCAAGAATCCTTCTAAACCACCTTTACCTGTTCTATCCCCCTTAATTTTAGCCAGTTTTTCCAGGAGTTCCCGTTCATCTGGGAGGATCTTCGTGGGAATATCAATTAACACCGTCAACATTTGATCACCACGACTCACAGGATTACCCAAACGGGGGACACCACGATTTTCTAATTTCATCACCGTATTTGGTTGAGTTCCTGGGGGAATTACCAACTCCACTGGACCATCTACCGTACTTACCTCTAAACGACAACCTAAAATTGCTTGTAGGTAGCTAATTTTAATTTCCGAGATAATATTAATTCCATCCCGATGAAATTCTTGATCTTCATTGACAAATAAGTAGACATATAAATCACCAGGTGGTCCACCCCGTTGACCCGCATCTCCTTCTTGGGAAATCCTTAAACGCGTGCCATTATCTACCCCAGCGGGAACATTGATTTTTAGTTTCTTTGTCACCTGATTCGCGCCTTTACCACCACAAGCATCACATTTATCCTCAACTACTGTTCCTGTACCATCACAGGTGGGACAAGTTGATACTTGGGTAAAACTACCAAATGGAGTTCTTGTGACTCGTCTAACTTGACCTGAACCACTACAAGTTCCACAAGTGCGGGGACGAGTTCCTGGTTTAGCGCCCGAACCATTACAAACTTCACAGGTTTCTAAGTGGGAAATGCGGATTTCTTTTTCCCCGCCAAATATCGCTTCCCGAAAATCTAATTTCAGGTCTAGGCGCAGATCATCACCTCTCACCGGTCCGCTACGCCGTCTTTGTTGAGTTTGTCCACCTGGAGCGCCACCAAAGCCGCTGAAAATGCTTTCAAAAATATCAGCAAAACCACTGATGTCATCTGGAGAACCAGCACCAGCAGCCCCAGAAACACCAGCTTCACCAAAGCGGTCATAACGAGCGCGAACTTCTGGTTCTGACAGTACTTCATAGGCGCGGTTGATTTCCTTAAACCGCTCCTCAGCCCCAGATTCTTTGTTAACGTCTGGGTGATATTTTCGGGCTAGGCGGCGGTAAGCCTGTTTAATCTCTTCTTTGTCGGCGTCACGAGAGACACCCAGGGTTTCATAATAGTCTCGGGCCATATAGCAGGGTTAAAAGTTATAAGGAAGCAAAAGTACCGATAGCGTAGCTTAAGCCGTGGATAGCAGCTAATAGGTTTAAGGTAACACTTTAATTTTTGTTAATAATTAATCTTATTGGTATTTTTTGGCTAAAGTTTGCTCATAAGTACATAAATCTAGATTTTTAAAGCAACACGAAAGAAGGTAAACAAAGATGGTTATAAGCACTTCCTATTTTTTTGATTAGGTTTGGTTTTGGTTTTTGACCTATTTTGTCTATCAGACAATGTCAGCCAAATTTCCATTTTTGATCAAATTATAGCACTCAATTAATGATTAATTATTAACTATTGCTGCTAATTTTGATTAACCTTTTATCATTGTGCTACTCAGGTGTGGAAAAACCCACCC
Organism: Dolichospermum sp. FACHB-1091; assembly: GCF_014697585.1. GTDB lineage: Bacteria > Cyanobacteriota > Cyanobacteriia > Cyanobacteriales > Nostocaceae > Dolichospermum. The sequence continues at coordinate 18,388 of NZ_JACJSB010000003.1, forward strand.
ACGGATCATGGGAACTAGCCGTACCATGAGATGTGGAAAACCCAACCTATACTTTTATTTACATTTGTGCTATGTGTGTTCCCAATGGAGTTGAATTACTGACACTATTCACCTTTATTAAGTAGGTGAACGGAAAAAAACCGAAATATGTAACGAAAAGTAAAGTTGCCCGAAGCCTCTTTTCTGTTCGCAGTTAAGAGTTCCCTGTTCCCTCGCCATAACGACAATTTTTCACGCCAACCTACCTAATCTGTTCGTAAATATCTGCACCAACAGAAAGGAGAGTTTTTTTAAAATCTTCTACAAGTGTTTTCAACTGAATTATGGAAATAAGGGGGTTGTCCATTGCCATTTGTAGTTCACCAGCTTTCTCATTGAGCAAGTTTATCAGTTCCTGATTAAGTAAATTGCGGTTATCCCACAGTATTGTAGTATGATTAAATAACAAGTTATCAGCTTGATTTTTGATGTCCACTAATTCTTTATGTCTTTGGTCTTCTTGAGTAAACAACTCCGCTTGTTTCCGCATTTGCTCAACTTCGCTGCTACTCAAGGCACCTGTATTAGCAATCCGTATACTTTGTTTTTTCCCTGTACCTTTATCTTGTGCTGTAACATTGAGGATGCCATTCACATCAATTTCAAAAACTACTTCAATTTGTGGTATACCACGAGGAGCAGGAGGAATTCCACTGAGAAAAAACTTCCCCAGAGTTTTATTATCTTTTACCATTGCCCGTTCTCCTTGCAGCACATGAATTTCTACGGAGTTTTGTCCATCAATAACTGTAGAAAATACTCGGGATTTGCTTGTGGGAATGGTAGTATTACTTTCAATAATTTTTGTGAATATTCCTCCTAGTGTTTCAATTCCTAAAGATAGCGGTGTAACATCTAAAAGCAGCAGACTAGTTATTTCTCCCGCCAAAACTCCTGCTTGGATAGCTGCACCTATTGCTACTGCTTCATCTGGGTTAACGGAACGATCTAGGGCTTTACCATTGAAAAACTTAATTAATGCCTTTTGCACAGCGGGAATACGAGTAGAACCACCTACTAAAATAATTCTATCTATACTTTCTGGGCTGAGGTCGGCACTTTTGAGGGCTTGGAGAATTGGTTCAATAGTATCCTTAACTAGGTGCTTGGTCAGTTCTTCAAATTGAGCGCGACTGAGTTCCAGTTCCAGGTGCTTTGGTTCTGTGGCATCAGCAGCAATAAATGGTAGGTTGATAGAGGTGCTAATCATGTTGGATAGTTCAACTTTAGCTTTTTCTGCTGCTTCTCGCAGTCGTTGCATTGCTATCTTGTCTTGGGTAAGATCTATTTTCTCTTCTACCTGGAATTGTTCCACTAGCCAACTGACTATAGCATTATCAAAGTCATCTCCTCCTAAGTGATTATTACCAGATGTGGCTTTGACTTCAAATACTCCACTCCCAAGTTGGAGTATGGATACGTCAAATGTTCCTCCTCCCAGATCAAATACTAAAATTAACTGCTCTTGATCTTGTTTGTCTAAACCAAAAGCTAGGGCGGCGGCGGTGGGTTCGTTGATAATTCTTAATACTTCTAACCCTGCTATAGTACCGGCATCTTTTGTGGCCTGTCTTTGGGCATCTGTAAAATATGCTGGTACGGTAATTACTGCTTTTTCTACCTTGTCGTTTAGGAAGTTTTCCGCATCTTCCTTGATCTTTTGTAATATCATCGCTGATATTTCTTGGGCTGTGTAGTTCTGTCCGCGAATTTGCACATCTACGGTATTATCTCTACCTTGGACACAGTTATAAGAAACACGACCGCGCTCTAATTCTGTTTCTTCCCAACGGCGGCCAATGAATCTTTTAATGCTGTAGATTGTGTTTTCTGAGTTAGTGACGGATTGTCGCTTTGCTGATTGTCCGATTAGACGATCTCTATTTTTAGTAAAAGCAACAATACTGGCAGTAGTGCGTCCACCTTCACAGTTGGCGATTACTATTGGTTTGCCAGCTTCTAAAACAGCCACACAACTGTTAGTGGTACCTAAATCAATTCCAATAACTTTTGCCATTGATACTTTTTCCCGTTCTCAACCTTTCATAGCATCCCAAATCTTGATGAAATTTTGCACCAAAATCTCAAAACGATGAGAAGAACATATCAAGCTGGTGATCCAACATTAGATATGAATAAAACTCAATACTTGGTAGTAATCGTTAGCTTCTAGACCACTGTTAATTAACCTCCGGCTTTTAGCCGGGGTAAGTTTTATAGAATGGAGTGTTACAACCTAACCGTTATTTTCGGTGGACTGATCTTCTGGGGAAGACGATACATCTTCCTTGGGAGCAGCTACTTTCACCATTGCATGACGGAGTACGCGATCGCCAAAATAATAGCCGCGAACTAACTCTTCTAAAACTGTTCCTTCTGGATGTTCATTTGTGGCTTCTCGCATCACGGCTTCATGTAAATTCGGGTCAAATTGTTGACCTTCAGGACGCATGGGCGCTACACCTAAACGTTTTAGACAATCTACTAATTGTTTATAAACCCCTTGATAACTTTTATGAATTGTCATTTCACCTTCGCTTTGGGGTTTGAGGTGCGATCGCGCTCTCTCAAAATTGTCAACTACAGGTAATAATTCTGTAATTGTGTTTCGCTTTACCTGTAAATCTATTTCCTCTTTTTCCTTGCTAGTACGCTTGCGGTAATTCTCAAAATCCGCTGCGATCCGCATATATTGAGTGCTGCGCTCTTCTAATTGAACTTTAAGGGATTCAATTTGCTGGTTCAAATCTGAGAAAGCCGCAGTGTTGATCTCAATGGGCTGTGAACCAGCGTCGCCGCTATCTTCAGTGAGAAGAGTATCTTCATGTTGATTCATTTGGTTTACGACCTGCTCAGTAACCTTGCTGTCAGATTGGTTGGAGTTAATTTCCGATGGGGAGTCACTTTTCATGAGAAAATATGGTAGGAGGGAAACTTAGTCTTATATAGTTTACCTGTTTATTTTCGTTTACTATTATCTACTCTACCCATCAAACCCAATACCAAATACTTTTAACAGCACTAATTTAACTACCGAAATTATAAGCTGTCGCCAATTAAAATTGTATAATTTTCAGGTTCAAACCAACCCACCCCTATAGACTAGAAAGTTTTAAAAACCTAGATAGGTGGCTGCTTATGCTGTATTATGTTATGGTTATCACTATTATCATGATGTGATAAATAGTGACTAAAATCCGAGATTTAGCTACTTAACCTAATTGTTTATGACTTACTCTTCACCACAAGGAAATAGTACAGCACTGACTACAAGGACTGGGTTTTCGCCTTTCGGTAATAAACTAATACAATCTGGCTATCTCAATCATGAGCAGATGAAGCAGGCTCTGATCGAAAGCCGCAAATCGGGACGACAACTGACAGAAATATTAGAGTCCATCACTGGGCGAAAATTATCACCGGAATTTGTCAGAGCATACAAAAAACAACATTTATTTGAACTAAAAATTTTATACGGCGTTGAGGCTTTGGATCTAGAAGTCCAGCAGATTAACATAATACAGGTGGGAAGTTTAATTGAAACCCTTATTCCTGTGGATATCTGTCGTCGGTATCAGTTAGTCCCCTGGACGAGAAATGATCAGCAAAACCCGCCGTACGTTGTAGTGGCGATGGTTGATCCCGATCACCTAGAAGCTTATGATGATCTAAACCGAATATTTCGTTTTCAAGGCTTGTCCTGGCGGCGTATGGTAATTACCCAGGCAGATTACCAACAAATCATTAACCAATACTTAGATGAAAAATCTCGAAAGCAAAAGACATTAGATCAACAAAAAACCTATGATATTCAGTCCGATTTAGAAAATTTAGGCACTCTAGAATTAGATAAAAGTTCTGACGATGGTGTTGATCTGATTTCATCGGTAAGGGGTGCTGAAGATGCACCAATCATTAAACTTGTCAATCGTATCTTGTTGAAAGCTCTAAATGAAGGTGTTTCCGATATTCACATCGAACCTCAAGAAGAATATCTTCGCGTTCGTTTCCGCAAAGATGGGGTATTACGTGAGGCCTTTGAAAATATGCCTCAAAAAATCATCCCAGCAGTAACAGCCCGATTTAAAATTATCTCTAACTTAGATATTGCTGAGAGACGTTTACCTCAAGATGGACGTATTAGGCGGTTATTTGAAGGACGGAAGGTGGATTTCCGGGTAAATACCCTACCAAGTCGGTACGGGGAAAAGGTAGTCTTACGGATTTTAGATAACTCTTCCACCCAATTGGGTTTGGATAAGTTAATTTCTGATCCAGAAACCTTAAATATGGTCAAAGATATGGTTAGTAAGCCATTCGGGTTGATTCTGGTGACAGGACCCACAGGTTCTGGTAAAACCACTTCATTGTATTCGGCACTATCAGAAAAGAATTATCCTGGTATTAATATAAGTACCGTAGAAGATCCGATTGAGTATAGTTTACCAGGGATCACTCAAGTACAGGTAATTCGGGAAAAAGGATTAGATTTTTCTACAGCATTGCGGGCTTTCTTGCGTCAAGATCCAGATGTGTTACTGGTAGGGGAAACACGAGATAAGGAAACAGCTAAAACGGCAATTGAAGCCGCATTAACAGGTCACTTGGTATTAACTACTTTACACACTAATGATGCACCAGGGGCGATCGCTCGCTTAGGAGAAATGGGCATTGAACCGTTCATGATTTCCAGTTCTCTGATTGGTGTTTTAGCACAACGTCTAGTCCGTCGTGTTTGTTCTGAATGTCGGATTCCCTATACTCCCACTAGCCAAGAATTAGCTCGCTATGGTTTATCAGCTTCTCAAGAGACTTCTGTGACTTTCTATAAAGCTAATACCATACCACCTGAAGAAATACCCAGCCATAGCTCCAATATTTGCCCAAAATGTCATGGTATTGGTTATAAAGGGCGTTGTGGTGTTTATGAGGTGATGCGAATTACTGAAAACTTACAAACTCTCATCAACAAAGCAGCACCCACAGAACGGATTAAAGAATTGGCTGTTGAAGAGGGTATGAAAACCTTACTAGCTTACAGTTTGGACTTAGTCCGTCAAGGTACTACCACTTTAGAAGAAGTAGAACGAGTAACATTTACAGATACTGGTTTAGAGGCTGAATTAAAAGCTAAACGCAAAAGTGGTCTAACTTGTCGTACTTGTAGCGCGGAATTACAACCAGAATGGTTAGATTGTCCCTATTGTATGACACCTCGATTTACGGGTTAAGCCAACAAGTTTGGGTCTTGAATTTTTAAATGGAGCAAAGCAATAACATGGAAATGATGATTGAAGAATTGATGGAAAAACTTATTGATATGGGTGGTTCAGATTTACACTTATCCGCTGATTTACCCCCCTATTTCCGCATCAGTGGACATCTTACACCCATTGGCGACCACAGTCTCACAGCGGATGAGTGTCAAAGGCTAATTTTCAGTATGCTTAATAACAATCAGCGCAAAACCTTAGAACAGACATGGGAATTAGATTGTTCTTACGGTGTCAAGGGATTGGCTCGTTTCCGAGTGAATGTCTATAGAGAACGTGGTGCTTATGCTGCTTGTTTACGAGCATTAAGTGCTAAAATTCCTACCTTTGATACATTGGGTTTACCAGCTATCGTCAGAGAAATGTCGAAAAAACCGAGAGGACTAATTCTTGTTACTGGTCCTACAGGTTCGGGAAAAACTACTACCCTAGCGGCCATGATTGACTTAATTAACCGCACTAGGGCAGAACATATTTTAACAATTGAAGACCCCATTGAATTTGTTTATAAACCAATTAAAAGTCTGATTCATCAACGCCAATTAGGAGAAGACACTAAAAGTTTTGCTAATGCTTTAAAAGCAGCTTTACGGGAAGATCCTGATATTATTCTGGTTGGGGAAATGCGGGATTTAGAAACCATTGCTTTAGCAATTAGCGCGGCAGAAACAGGTCACTTAGTATTTGGCACACTACATACCAGTTCGGCATCACAAACCGTTGACCGGATTATTGACGTTTTCCCAGCAGAAAAACAAACTCAGGTGCGGGTACAGTTGTCCAACTCTTTACTAGCAGTTTTTAGTCAAACTTTAATACCTAAGAAAAATCCTAAATCAGGTGAATATGGACGAGTAATGGCCCAAGAAGTTATGATTCTTAATCCGGCTATTTCTAACTTAATTCGAGAAGGAAAAACAGCACAAATTTACTCGGCTATTCAGACTGGTGCCAAATTGGGAATGCAAACTTTAGAGAAAGTTTTAGCCGATTTATACAAAGCTGAAGTTATTTCTTTGGAAGCAGCCATGTCTAAAACATCTAGAATAGATGAATTACAACGTCTGATTGGCCCAACATTTCCGGCGGGAGCTAAAGTAAATTAATATAGGAATAATATTTGATTTATGAAAAGATACGGTTGGTGCGTCAGATATTACAAATCTGTTTATTGATAGAATTTATGCAGTAGTAAAGCACCCTACAATACCTAATTTTTTTCAAAAATCAAATACGAGTTCTATATTATGCCTATTATGCCTACCTACCTTGCTCGTATTCGTGACTCCCAAGGAAAATCAAGAACCGAAAAATTGACAGCTAATTCCCTCCCTAATGCCCGAACTAATCTTAGAAACCAAGGTTTTGTTATTCAAGATATAAAAGAATATCAAGAATTGGCTTCTCCCTGGGATATTAATAAAATTCAGAATTACTTTGTTAAGGTTTCTGTAAAAGATAAAGCAGTTTTTTCCCGGCAATTTGCTGCTTTAATAAATTCAGGTGTGGCTATAGTTAGAGGCTTGGGTATACTGTCTGAAGAGTGTAGTAATCCTAAACTTAAAGCCGCGCTGATGGAAATTAGTGCTGATGTTCAAACTGGAGTTGATCTCTCATCTGCTATGCGTAAACATCCTGAATGTTTTGATGGTTTGTATATCGGTATGGTGGAAGCTGGAGAAATGGGGGGTGTATTAGATGAGGTCTTGAATCGTCTAGCTAAATTATTAGAAGATATGGCACGATTGCAGAACCAAATTAAATCGGCTCTATCTTATCCAATAGTAGTAGGTTTTTTGGCAACTGCTATTTTTCTCGGGATGACAATTTTTCTAATTCCAATTTTTGCAAATATTTTCAAAGGTATAGGTGTAGAATTACCTCCACTGACGCAATTTTTAATGGCTTGTAGTGAAATATTACGAAGTTACTGGTCTATATTAATTATTGCAATTTTATTCGCATTATCCTTTGCCTGTCAGCAGTATTATAAAACCCCTACTGGTAAGTTAAATATTGATAGCATAGCTCTAAAACTGCCTTTGTTTGGTGATTTGATTCAAAAAGCTGCTATTGCTCGGTTCAGTAGGACTTTTGGTTCATTGACTCGCTCTGGAGTACCAATTTTAAGTTGTTTAGAAATTGTGCGGGATATATCTGGAAACCAAGTTGTTGCTAACGCTATTGACGCGGCTTATGAAGAGGTGCAACAAGGTGGTATAATTAGTGCCGCCTTAGCCAAAGAAAATGTTTTTCCACCTATGGCAATTCAAATGATGAGTATTGGTGAGGAAACAGGTAAACTAGATACAATGTTGGCGAAAGTTGCCGATTTCTACGAGGATGAAGTAGAACATTCCGTTAAATCACTCACAAGCATCATAGAACCAGTGATGATCGTTATACTAGGGGGAATGGTGGGAACAATTTTGCTGGCTATGTATCTGCCGATGTTCAAAGTATTTGAAAAGATGGGTTAAATTTCCGACTTCTTTGAGAAGTCGGAAATCTGAAAATCATCAACCACCATCAACAGCGTACTGAATAAGCAGTGATAGACGTTGACGTAAAGTTTCCATTCCTAAACGCTGACTAGCAGAAATGAAAACCGCTAGGGGAAACTCTTCCCGCGCTAAAGCCAGGGTTTCACTACTCACCTGATCAATTTTATTAAAAGCCACTAACGCTGGACCCGGTGTAATGGGCATTTGCGCGAGTATGTCCCGAACTGAGCGAATATGACTTAACCAAGCAGGATGAGATAAATCTACTAAATGCAATAAAGCATCTGCCTCTGTTACTTCCTCCAAAGTAGCGCGAAAGGCATCCATTAAAGACGCGGGTAATTCATGAATAAACCCTACAGTATCCGTCATTAAAGTTTCCTGGGGTGCGCCGGTTTCAGCGTGGGGAAGCATTAACCGCCGTGTGGTGGGGTCAAGGGTAGCAAATAATTGGTCAGCCGTGTATACTTCTGAATTAGTGAGAGCATTAAGTAAAGTAGATTTACCAGCATTGGTATAACCAACTAAAGCCACAGAGGGAACTTCTCGGTGTTGTCGCCGTTGACGTAATCTACAACGATGTGCTTGTAATTGATTAACTTCCTGTTGTAGTCGAGAAATGCGTTTTTGAATAGCCCGACGTTCCGTTTCTAGCTTGGTTTCACCAGGTCCCCTAGTTCCAATACCACCTCCCAATCTGGACATGGCTTGACCCCTGCCAGCGAGTCGTGGCATCATATACTCTAACTGCGCTAATTCTACCTGTAATTTACCAGCACCAGATTGAGCGCGTTGGGCAAAAATATCTAAAATTAATTCCGTACGGTCAACTACTCTGACCCCAATTTGGGACTCTAAATTGCGGACTTGGGAAGGTGAAAGATCACGGTCAAATACTACCAAATTAGCACCGAGAGTTTGCACCGTGAGAGCAACTTCTTGGACCTTACCTTCACCGATGACTGTTTGGGGATGAATACGCGATCGCTTTTGTTGTAAAGTCTGTAATACATCACCCCCTGCCGTATCTACCAACCGTGCCAATTCTGCTATAATATCCTCGAATTGTTGCGGGCTAGTATTATCCGTTAATACTCCTACAATGACCACCCGATCATGATCACCGTCCACTTCCTGAGCTACATATTCCCGACTAAATTCCGCTTCTAGATTTTCTACCAATTCGAGAAAATCCTGGTCAGCCAAAGCATCTAAACTTAGAGGCGGTGATATGTGGGAATATATACCAGGATCAGCCATACTAATATCAGAAGATTTAGTAGTCACTAACTGTCTATTATTAGCCACAAGGTGGGCTAAATAAGCTTCTTTCACGTATCCAGTTGCACCACCACCACGCTTAGTAAATCCGCCTCCAGTAATATTTAAAACTACTAAAGCATCCAATCTTTGTAAAGCCATAGCCGTCAATGCTGACTCATTTGGCGGTTCTGACTTGAGATTAGTAGATAAACAGCGAATTCCGCTCAGACGTTCAGCACCGTAGCGAGGTATTTCCATGGGCGGGATTTGAGTTTGACGCGGAGTACCCACACCAACCCGAATCACTTGTCCGCGACGGTTGATATAAGTACAAACAGGTTGATTAATTTCCGTACTAACTGCTGCAAGACGTTGTGCAAACTCAGATGTAGTAATACAATCCCCTGATATCCGCTGATGGTACAGCCGCTGGAGTTGTTTTAGCTGGCTGGACTTTAAACCTTGAATATTACCAAAAATAGTCTCTATAGGCGTTTAAGACCAGTTACCTGGTTCCCCCTGAATCCTGATACTGTCTATTTTACAACAGAAATTGGTTAGTTGACAGGTGATAGGTAATAGGTAATAGGTAATAGGTAATAGGTAATAGGTGATGTTTGACAGGTGATAGTTAATAGTTAATAGTTGTTAGTGGATAGTGGATAGGTGACAGTTGATAGTTGACAGTGGTTAGTTGTCAGTGGTCAGTGGTCATTAGTTAATTTTATTCTTCCTTCTTTCCTTCTAACTCCTAACTCAGTGAGTCTTTCAATAAATAGCTGGACTATGGGGCGATTATAGATTTATAATTAGTGATTGTGAGTTTTTTCAGAAAACAGAAAAGTAATGAACGCCCAAGAGATTATTCGCTCAATTGAAGCGGAACAATTGAAATCTGATTTACCTGATATCTATGTCGGTGACACAGTAAAAGTCGGAGTCAAAATCAAAGAAGGTACTAAATACCGCGTCCAACCCTACGAAGGTGTAGTTATAGCCATGCGGAATGGTGGTATTAACGAAACCATTACAGTTCGTAAGGTTTTCCAAGGTGTGGGTGTAGAACGGGTATTTTTACTCCATTCTCCCCGCATTGAGAGCATTAAGGTATTACGTCGTGGTAAAGTTAGACGTGCTAAACTTTACTATTTACGCGCCTTGGTCGGTAAAGCAACCCGCATTAAACAAAGATTCGACCGCGCCCTCTAATTCAAAATGGGGAATTAACAGACAAAACCCAAGCTGTGAGCGGCATTCGCCGCTAACTTGCCAAAAATAAAAAAATAAGTGACAATTTAGATGACAATTAGAGTCGAATTGTGCTAAACTAAAAAAAGTTAATCACAATGACCGGAAAGAGAAAAGCTTGTGCGCTCTTAGTTCAGTTGGTAGAACGCAGGTCTCCAAAACCTGATGTCGGGGGTTCAAGTCCTCCAGGGCGCGCTCAAAAAGAAAAATATTGCCCGAAGCAATAACGTCACTGCCAAAACAGCAGAAAGCGTCAATTATTTCGGGTATAATTTTTTTAAAATATAGCTTTCCTATTGCCAGTCAATTGAGGTAGAAACTGTAAACCTTGAAAAAATCACAAGGTGAAGCTATTCAAGAAACGAGGGTATAACGACTGTGGCCAAAAAAAACGAAGCAGAAATACCAGCAACCGAAAATGGGTTTAGCTTAAACAATTTTTTCCAAGGAACAAAGGAAGAACTTGAAAAAGTAGTTTGGCCCAGTCGGAAACAGTTGGTGAGTGAATCAGCAGCTGTACTATTAATGGTTACACTCTCCGCCTCCTTGATATACTTGGTCGATGGATTGTTCAGTTGGGCAGCAAAACAGGTGTTCTGATGACTTCTGCAACAGACGAACCACGTAATTTAGAATTGCAGTCGGAGGAAGCACTGGGAACAGCGTCTAAAGAGTTACGCTGGTATGCAGTGCAAGTAGCTTCCGGTTGTGAGAAAAGAGTAAAGACAAACTTAGAGCAACGTATCCAAACTTTTGATGTAGCTGATAGAATCATCCAAGTGGAAATTCCCCACACACCAACGGTGAAAATCCGTAAAGATGGTAAACGTCAGCCCTCAGAAGAAAAGGTTTTTCCTGGATATGTGTTAGTACGCATGGTAATGAATGATGATACATGGCAAGTGGTAAGAAATACCACCCACGTCATTAACTTTGTGGGCGCAGAGCAGAAACGTGGTAGCGGTAGAGGTCGTGGCCACGTGAAGCCAGTTCCCTTAAATCCTGCGGAAGTTGAACGCATATTCAAACAAGCCACGGAACAAGAACCAGTAGTCAAAATTGATATGGCTACAGGTGATAAGATAGTGGTGCTTTCTGGTCCATTTAAGGATTTTGAAGGCGAGGTAATTGAAGTTTCCCCAGAACGGAGTAAACTAAAAGCTCTACTCTCAATCTTTGGACGAGATACACCAGTAGAATTAGAATTTAATCAGGTTAAAAAACAGAGCTAAATACAAATGGCGAAGAAATTAGTAGCGGTCATTAAATTGGCCCTGAATGCTGGGAAAGCCAACCCAGCACCGCCAGTTGGTCCTGCACTGGGTCAACATGGTGTTAATATCATGATGTTCTGCAAAGAGTACAACGCTAAAACAGCAGACCAAGCGGGAATGGTGATACCAGTAGAAATTTCTGTTTATGAAGACAGAAGTTTTACATTTGTACTCAAAACTCCTCCAGCATCAGTATTGATTCGGAAAGCGGCGAAAATTGAAAGAGGCTCAGAGCAACCCAACAAAAAGAAAGTTGGTAGCATTAGTAGAAATCAATTACGGGAAATTGCTCAAACCAAACTTCCCGACCTCAACGCTAACGATATTGACGCAGCCATGAAAATCGTGGCAGGAACTGCGAAAAACATGGGCGTAACTATCACAGATTAATTAAGTGATTAAGTGATAAATTTTGAGTTTGTGCTTTTGAGTGAATAACTAATAGCCAAATCGAAAATCCAAAATCTAAAATCATATCGGGGGAGAAGCATAACTTCGAGATTACCCCAGGAGAAAAAAATGGCAAAAAAAGTATCACGCCGCTTGCGGGCGTTACTAGAAAAAGTAGAAGATAGGGATTATACGCCCTTAGAAGGATTAGCTCTGTTAAAAGAAACAGCAACCGCTAAATTTGCCGAAGCTGCTGAGGCTCATATCCGTTTAGGAATTGATCCTAAGTATACAGACCAGCAGTTACGGACAACAGTAGCATTACCTAAAGGAACGGGACAAATAATCCGGGTAGCAGTGATCGCTAGAGGGGAAAAAGTCACAGAAGCGACTAACGCTGGTGCTGATATAGCTGGTTCAGAAGAACTGATTGAGCAGATTCAGAAGGGCTTCATGGACTTTGATAAGCTGATTGCGACACCAGATGTAATGCCACAGGTAGCAAAGCTGGGTAAATTGCTAGGTCCGCGTGGTTTGATGCCGTCACCCAAGGGTGGTACAGTAACCTTTGATATTGGTAGTGCGATCGCCGAATTTAAAGCTGGTAAATTAGAATATCGGGCTGATCGGACTGGGATTGTTCATGTTATGTTTGGTAAGGCTGGTTTTGCACCTGAAGATTTATTAATCAACCTGAAGGCATTACAAGAGTCCATTGACCGTAACCGTCCTTCAGGTGCTAAAGGTCGTTATTGGCGGTCATTGTATGTGTCCTCGACTATGGGGCCATCAATTGCCATTGATATCAGCGCCTTACGGGAATTAAAACTCACTGAAGCTGCATAATTTGGTAATAGGTAATTGGTAATGGGTAATTGGTAATTGGTGATAGATGAGTATAATCAGCAATGACTAATGACCAATAACTAATCCTAATAACCAAAATTAAATAGATAAAGCCGGAGACAGCAGGTGCTAATAGCTTAATATCCTGCCGAGGTTGTAATTTTAACTATCTGAAGTTTAAACAGTCAAACTGTGACAACAACAGTATTAAAAATACCACTTTGAAACCCTGGCTAAGTTAGCTAGGGTTAACTGTTTTCGGCAGGTCAGCAAAAAGGTAATGGGTGATAAGTGACAGGTGACAGGAAATAGAGTCAAAACTAACAACTGACAACTGACAACTGACAACTGACAACTAACAACTGACCAATGACAACTGACATTGGAAGTGAGATAAGTATGGGAAGAACGTTAGAAAACAAAAAAGAGATAGTAGCTGATCTCAAGGAAACCTTGAGTAAGTCAACTTTAGCACTGGTAATTGATTATCAGGGGCTAACAGTTGCCGAAATCACCAATTTGCGTCAGCAACTCCGTCCTAGTGGTGCTATATGTAAGGTGACAAAAAACACCTTCATGGGCATTGCCATTAAGGATCAGAAAGAATGGGAGCCAATGTCGGAATTGCTGAAAGGCTCTTCTGCATTTCTGCTAGTTAAAGAAGATTTATCCGCGATTAAAGCTTATCAAGCATTCCAAAAAGCCACCAAGAAAACAGAAATTCGCGGTGGTGTCATGGAAGGTCGTGTCCTGAGTGAAGCTGATGTTAAGGCTCTAGGAGACTTACCATCTAAAGAACAACTCATGGGTCAAATCGCCGGTGCTATCAACGCTGTGGCTACCAAGCTGGCTGTTGGTATCAACGAAGTTCCCAGTTCCTTGGCTCGCGCTTTGCAAGCTATCGCTGAAAAAGAAAATGGTGATAGTTCCGAAAGTGCTTCTTAGTGTGTATTAGCAAATACATAACGCACTAATTAATGGTGGTGTGCTTAACCACTAACAAATGACAACTGACAAATCAAAACAAATCAAAAATTATTTAGGAGTTATATCCATGTCTGCTGCAACCGAACAAATTTTAGAACAATTGAAAGCCCTCACCTTATTAGAAGCTTCTGAATTAGTCAAGCAAATCGAAGAAGCCTTTGGTGTTAGCGCTGCTGCTACTGGTGGCATGATGATGATGGCCCCTGGTGCTGCTGCTCCTGCTGAAGAAGTAGTAGAAAAGACCGAGTTTGATGCAATTTTGGATTCTGTACCTGCTGATAAGAAGATTGCTGTCTTGAAGATTGTCCGTGAAATCACAGGTTTAGGTCTGAAAGAAGCTAAAGAACTGGTAGAAGCTGCTCCTAAAGCTGTTAAGGAAGGTGTAGCTAAGGACGCTGCTGAGGATATCAAGAAGCGGATTGAAGAAGCTGGTGGTAAGGTAGTAATTAAGTAGTTGTTATCTGGTAAAAGGTAATTGGTAATTATTACCTTTTGCTTTTCACCTTTTTTCCTAATTACTAACTTACGTTATAGCGGTTCTCGGTTGGGTAAAATACAATAACCCCACCCCCAACCCCCTCCCCGCAAGCGAGGAGGGGGATACGATGTATTTTATTTAAGTGCGTACCGCTCGCTGTATTGTCGCTTCAAGACTGGTAATAAATGTTGTGTCAGTGTAAAAGCATCAACTCCTAACTCTGTTCTTGCTTGTGCTGCTAAAATTCCTGCTTGAGAATGCCACCAAGTCGCACTTGCGACTACATCCTCCATGGTAAGTTCTGGGGGAGGAGTTTGTGCTAATAGTCCACCTAACAGGCCAGTTAATACATCACCGCTGCCTCCACGGGCTAAGGCCGGGGTGCTTTCGGGATTTATCCAAACACTACCTTGAGGATTAGATATAGCCGTTCTTGCCCCTTTGAGCAGGACTATCGCCCCACTTTCGTGGGCTGCTGCTTGTACTGATTTGACTCTATTTGTGTAATCAATATGGGGAAATAAACGCTTAAATTCTCCCGTGTGGGGTGTAATTACAGTGGCTGATTTTCGTGATTTTAATAGGGGAATAGTTCCTAATTGTGCGAGAATATTTAAAGCATCAGCATCGAGAATTAGAGGACATTCACATTCTATTATTTCGGGAAGAATAGAAATATTATCTGTAGTTAAACCCGGTCCGCAAGCAATTGTAGTAAATGAATTTAAGTCTATCAGGTGCGTTACGCTATCGCTAACACACCCTACTAATGGTAAATTAGCAATTGCTCCTTTTTCTGTTTCAGGACAACCGATAATTAACGCTTCTGGTAAATGGGAAACTAACAACATTTTTAGAGATTCTGGCACAGCAATTGATAACATTCCTACACCAGAAGCTCGCGCACCCAAACCTGTTAAAATTGCTCCACCTGCGTAACGTCGAGAACCACAAATTAATAGTAAATTTCCTTGTTTATATTTGTGAGTAATCAGGGGACGGGATAAGGGTAAGGTAGATAATGCTGTTGTTTTAGTAATGCGTTTGATTTGGGGAACATTATCTAAAACCGCATGAATATCTGTTAAGGGAATATGAAAATCAATTAATTCAGCTTTACCAATATAAGGTAATGCTTGTTCTTGTAATAAACCCTGTTTCCATAAACCCAAACAAAATGTATAACTTGCTTGAATAGCTGTTCCTAAAACCTCCCCTGTGTCTGTGTGTAAACCGGAAGGTATATCAATACTAATAATAGGCTGATTTCTTTGATTAAAATGATTAATTGCAGCAGCTATAGAGTCGGTAATTTCTCTTTCTAAACCAAAACCAAATAAACCATCAATTAAGAAATCACAATTTGGTAATTCGTTAATTTGTTGATAACAGGGAATTTTCAAACTTTGAATATATTGAAAATGTTGTGAAGTTAATTCTTTTAATTTAGAAAAAGGTTGATAAATCCAAACTTTATAACCGTGAAAATACAATTCACGCGCTACTACTAAAGCATCTCCTCCATTATGACCTGGACCTGCTAAAATGCCCACACATTTATCTGGAGAAATAATAGTTTGTAAGCGTTGGAAAATTAATCCCCCTACCTTTTCCATTAAAGCAGCTACAGGCATTCCCGCAGTAAATATTCTGGTTTCAATATCTCGCATTTGCGCTGCGGTAACTACAAATTGTTCTTTTGTCATTTGTCATTTGTCAGTTGTCAGTTGTCAATTACCCATTACCCATTACCAATTACCCATTACCAATTACCCATTACCCATTACCCATTACCCTATTTTCCATAATAAACTCTAGCATTACCATAACCTGAATTTTGGAAATAGCTATTCCATATTTCTGCTTCAGATTTATCCCTAAATGGTCCGACAGCTATATGCGCTCCTCGTGGTTGATTTCTCATAGATACACTAATATTTGCACTTATTTTCTGTCGAATTTCTCTGCCAAAGGAAGTTAAATTATTAGGATGACCGGGAATCACTACATAGTAGTATTTTCTTTCTTCCTGTTGACCAGAATAATTAGGTGTTATTTCTATGTTTGCATAATTAACAATTCTAGCACCAGGAATAGCATTTAATTCCAATTCTTTTACCCGGCTTTGGGCATTAGATTCTCCATTAAAAACGCCAGCTTGAATAACATTACGTCCATTATAATTGCGGATATAGGCACTCCTCTCAATTTGGCGAACTCTTTGCAAAATTTGGAAATCACTGCTATCAACATAAACAAAATATCGGTCAAAATTTTGGTTATACTGGTTCAATTCTCCTGCTTGCACTGGTGGTGACTTCACTAATGGCTGCGTCCCTTGTGATAAAAATTGGCTATTTATGGGGATTTGAGCCTGAACTGGACTATAATCAAACATTAACGCCCAATACCCACCCACAAGTAAAGAAAATATGGATAAAAAAGGAGTAAAGTGACTGACTGTTAGAGTTGGCATATTTGTTACCAGCTTTTGTGGAAGTTTTCTACTAGAATATTGATATTATTGTATTACGGATATATGAACTACCTCAACAGGAAAATTCCTTGTGTGTGCTATAATCGGACAGTCCCGCACTTTGTGGGAAAATAAAAAACTCCTTCCTTACGAAAATAAGCTGCAAGCACTGTGAAAAGTGTAAATTATGAAAAAAGTTGTCGTTGGTCTTTCGGGTGGCGTTGATAGTTCCGTAGCCGCCGCTATGCTCCACAATCAGGGCTATGATGTAATTGGTTTAACCCTCTGGCTGATGAAAGGCAAGGGGCAATGTTGCTCCGAAGGAATGATCGACGCGGCTGATATTTGTCAACAATTGGGTGTTCCCCATGAAGTTGTTGATATTCGGGATGTTTTTCAAAGGTCAATTGTTGATTTTTTGGTGACAGGTTATAGTGCGGGAATTACGCCATTACCTTGTTCTCAATGTAACAAAACGGTGAAATTTAGTCCAATGGTGGAATATGCAAGAGAAAAATTAGAATGTGATCGCATCGCTACAGGTCATTATGCCAAAATTCGTTACGATGACGCTACTAATCGTTACCAATTGTTACGAGCCGTTGACCGCAATAAAGATCAGTCTTATTTTCTCTATGATTTATCCCAAGATTTATTAGGGTCCGTAATTTTTCCCCTGGGTGACTTGAATAAAACAGATACCCGTAGAATTGCCACAGAATACAATTTAAAAACCGCTGATAAACCGGAAAGTCAAGATCTATGCTTGGTAGAAAGTAATGGTTCTATGCGGGCATTTTTAGATAAATATTTAGCTCCCAAATCAGGTGATATTGTTGATACTACTGGCAAAATTTTGGGACAACATGACGGTATTCATCATTACACCATTGGTCAGCGAAAAGGCTTAGGCATCGCTGCGGCTGAACCCTTGTATGTGATTTCCTTAGATGCTGTTAATAACAGGGTAGTTGTAGGCGATCGCACTAAAGGAACTCAGTCAGAATGTACAGTAAATCAAGTAAATTGGGTTTCTATTGCTGAACCAGTCACCCCCATTCGAGCAGAAGTACAAATTCGTTATCGTTCTCAACCGGTACCTGTGACAGTAATTCCTTTGGCAGATTCCCGCACGCGCTTAGTATTTGATGAAGCACAGTTTAGCATCACACCCGGACAAGCTGCGGTTTGGTACGACGAAGACAAGGTATTAGGTGGGGGAATTATTGAGCAGTTTAGGTGAGTGTGCGTTTCTCAGTGAATCCTAATAGAGGACATTAACTGAGCTTTACGTGAATTCGATGAACCTCAACACAAACCCGCTCCGCATCGGAGAGGGGCATATTGGTTTGTTTTTAGCAGCATAAAATCAGAGTTTTAAGCCTCTCCTGTTGCGGGGAGAGGTTTGGAGAGGGGTCAAATTATTTTCGTCTCAGGTGAGCTTTAAGATCCAGCACCCCAGGATTGTTGATATTAGACCTCTTGCACAATTGTTTCCGTGGTAAGATACGGGGTTTTAGGTTTTATGTATTTTTGGTGTTCTTTGCGAACGCAAATTCAACCATAGCCGTGTAACTCTAACTTTTATCTAAAATTAACACAAACCCCGATCATAACATAAAATTAATTTTGCAAGAGGTCTATTAATAGCCTCATTCAAATCTCTACACAAGTTTCCATGACATATTGGACAATTGCGTTTTCTTTGGAATAGAGGCTTTTTAACTTTTTGACAGACTACTAGAACATTCTTGGCTCGTGCCACTTGGGTTGACAACGATTACTTTCCAACCAGCATTTTCAGCTTGATTGGAAAGTATGGCTATGAACTGTCCCCGGCCGGCATCGTTGATACCTTTAGCCAACCATAGTATAATTGAATGGAGCTAAGCGGATTCGAACCGCTGACCCCCTCAATGCCATTGAGGTGCGCTACCAACTGCGCTATAACCCCGAAACCCTAGCTCACTAAGCTTTTTAGCTTATTGGTTAGTTTTTTTTAGTTGTCTCTTTTGTGATTATATGTCAATCTATGTCAATTCAGTCAAGATATTTATATTAAGAAATATTAAGTAGTGAATCAAGCTTGACACTGTAGAAACCAAAGCTTAGAATTTACACAGGCTATAGTCCCCCAAGTCAAGTTGAAAACAATGGTTAGTAAACTTTGGCTTACCCTACACCTGTGATGTAAAGCTTCGCGTTAGTACATCTAGGTGAACTAAATACCCAACCTACCTGGAGAGAAGTTTACAGGTCAACTCTCTTATGGATTTATGCTTTTTTTGGGTGTTTTAGGGGCTTATAATGTTCTTAATTATATTCAAATAAATCTTCTCACAAGAGGCTAGGTGTCTTTCTTGACAACCTAGCTGTGTGCTTACTATTGGTCATGACTCAATAAATCAATTTAACCCACATTCTGCACCCTGAACTGGCACAGATCAAAAAAGCCCTTAAAGTAGTACATAAAAACTAAAAATAAATTAAACAGAAAGAGTCTTAATGAGAAGAAGTAGCATTAAAAGGAGGGTGGTGTGAGAAAGTAAAGTTTCCTAAAGATGCCGAAAGAAAAAGAAAATTCAAGATGATTAAAAAATTTATTATTCAGAAAGCAACAAATGAGAGAATCATAATAGACAAGTGGAGAAAACTGTTATGAAATTAAAACCCCAAGAAATAGAAATTCAGAACATAGACCATCTAGGGATAGTAGCAGGAATCATAGATTCAATCGGAATAGTAGAAATAATAAATGAATTAATAGGAGTCGAAAAAGACGAAAAAGTAAATGCAGGTCAAGTAGTAAAAGCCATGATAATAAACGGGTTAGGATTTGTCTCTAAACCGTTATATATGTTTCCTAAATATTTTGAAACAATCGCTTGTGAACATCTAATAGAAGAGTAAAACCAGAATATCTCAACGACGATAAACTGGGGAGAGTCATGGATAAACTATTTATCAAAGGATTAGATACAATATTTTTTATCATTGCTTTAAAAGCAGCACAAAAATTTGGAGTATCACTATCAACATCACATCTAGACTCATCATCAATGCACGTACATTGACAGTATAACACTAGCTTACCAGAAGTAATATTTGAGAGTCAAAAAGTAGTCAATAACCAAGAATTAGAAGAAATAGCAGTAAAATCACCAAAAGAAATAACCATCACTTATGGTTATTCCCGTGACCACAGACCAGATTTAAAACAGTTCATCATAGAAATGATATGTTCAGGAGATGGAGACATACCAATATTTTTAAAACTAGCATCGGGAAACCAAGCTGACTCATCATGTTTTGGTAAAATAGCACTAGCAAACAACCTTGACATTCCTAAATTTATCCCAGATTCATCTACAAATACTAAGTTTCTAATATCAATTGTATCTAGCCAACGACGATAATCATGCCTTAATTCTTGTACCCGTGGCGTATCTTGCTCACTCTTCTTTTAGACTTTTTTTATGACGTAATCCCAACTTTTTTAAAGCACGATGCATGGTCGGGATACTGACATTAATTCCTGTGCTTTCCCTAAAGCGAGCGCATAATTCTGAAAGTAGTAAATCATTTTTTTCATCGAGCCAAGACTTAATCATGTTCAGATATTCATCTTCAATTATAGGCTTTTCGTATCCTCCACATTGCTTTGGTTCAATTTGTCCAGTTTCACGATAACGACGCAGTAAGTCTCTTATAAATGATAAACTGACCTTAAATCTTTCTGCTAACTGGCGTTGAGACCCTTCTTTAGCAACCCAGGCCATAATCACGCGACTACGCAAATCTATTGAATAAGGTGTTGGCATATAATTTAACAATATATTTATTCTAGTTTACCTCATTTTCTGGCTTAACTACATGAAAATCGCTGTAATTTCCCCGGCTGATACAAAACTTTACAAAATTAATAGCTATTCCTTCAACAATTTTAGCCATAAATTTACTCAGAAATGATCTAATTTGAGCGATCGCCAAAATTCCCTATTGACTTGACAAAAAAGTGATATCTAACCTTTCTAATTCTTTTAGTCATCAAAAGACAACTTCTGCTATGAGACTGGGAATTAATTCCCAGTTGGGTTATGGGTTTTACGTTAAGTTGACACCAATAATCACTGCTAAACCCTTACATATCCCATCAATAACAAGAATAATGTAGAGACGTTTTATGAAACATCTCTACAAAGTGGTTTACCTCAAGAATACCAGAAACTACACTAAGGTAGTAGTAAAGTTACTGATTCCTAAAGTACCAGTTAAACCTGTCACCTCAATAATGGCATCCGTAGTGGCACTAAATCCTGCGGTAGCATCATTAATAGCGACAAAAGTACGAGTACCAAAGGTGAATTGAGCCGCAGAGTTAGCTGTAAAAGTAGCATTAGTTAACCTAGCTGCAATTCCGGTTGCATCAAGTGTTGCCACAGGTGTGGTAACATTATTGAACACGCTGCGGGCCGTGGAAACAAGGAATAAATCATTGCCAGTATTAGCATTGAAGTCGGTAATGACATCAAAGTTACTGAAAACAGAATCAGCTAAAGTGCGGTAGTCAAAACGGTCTGCTCCCAGCCCTCCAGTTAAGGTATCTTTTCCAAATCCTCCAGTGAGGATGTCATTACCAGCACCACCGTTGAGGATGTTATTAGCACCGTTACCAGTAATGACGTTATTACCAGCGTTACCTGTACCGTTGGCTGCTGCTGTTCCTGTTAAAGTCAGATTTTCAACATTGGTTACGGTAGCAATAGTGTAAGTAACACTAGATTGAATGGTATCTGTACCACCACTGGCATTTTCGGTAATGGTGTCAGTGGTGCTATCTACAACGTAAATATCATTGCCTAAACCACCAATTAAGGTATCTGTACCTGCACCACCGTTGAGGATGTTATTAGCACCGTTACCAGTAATGACGTTATTACCCGCGTTACCAGTACCGTTAATTGCTGCTGTTCCTGTTAAAGTCAGGTTTTCAACGTTAGCAAGAGTCGCAATCGTGTAAGTAACACTAGATTGAATGGTGTCTGTACCACCGCTGGCATTTTCGGTAATGGTGTCAGTGGTGCTATCTACAACGTAAATATCGTTGCCTAAACCACCAATTAGGGTATCTGTACCAGCACCACCATTAAGGGTGTTATTAGCACCGTTACCAGTGATGACGTTATTACCTGCGTTACCAGTACCGTTAATGGCTGCTGTTCCTGTCAGTGTCAGGTTTTCCACGTTAGCAAGAGCAAGAGTCGCAATCGTGTAAGTAACACTAGATTGAATGGTGTCTGTACCACCGCTGGCATTTTCGGTAATGGTGTCAGTGGTGCTATCTACAACGTAAATATCGTTGCCTAAACCACCAATTAAGGTATCATTGCCAGCACCACCATCAAGGATGTTATTAGCAGTGTTACCAGTAATGACGTTATTGAGTTCGTTACCAGTACCGTTAATGGCTGCTGTTCCTGTCAGTGTCAGGTTTTCCACGTTAGTAGCAAGAGTTAAGGTGACACTAGATTGAATAGTATCTGTACCCTCGTTGGCATTTTCGGTAATGATGTCAGTGGTGCTATCTACAACGTAAATATCGTTGCCTAAACCACCAATTAAGGTATCTGTACCAGCACCACCATCAAGGATGTTATTAGCACTGTTACCAGTGATGACGTTATTGAGTTCGTTACCAGTACCGTTAATGGCTGCTGTTCCTGTCAGTGTCAGGTTTTCCACGTTGGTAGCAAGAGTTAAGGTGACACTAGATTGAATAGTATCTGTACCCTCGTTGGCATTTTCGGTAATGGTGTCAGTGGTGCTATCTACGATGTAAGTATCATCCCCTGTACCGCCTATGAGGATGTCACTGGCTACAATAATAGATGCTCCATTAGTCAAAGTACCATTATTGCCTTTGGCTAAGTCGGTAATTGTCGAGCCAGCAACGTTGTCAAAATTCCAGTAACCAGCTAAGTTAGCTTCATTTCCAGTCAGAGTTTGGTTCAGGTTTGCCTGAATTTCTTGCTGAGTCCTGGCTTTATTCCAAATACGAACTTCGTCAATGTCGCCGTTGAAGAATCGTTCTGCTCCATTTCCCTTCGCACCAATTGTCCAATTCTCATTAACCTGCAATGCTCCTACGCTGGAGGCAGTAGAATTAACGAGTACACCGTTGCGGTAGAGGTTCCATGCCTGAGCCTGACTATCATATACTCCAGCCAGATGAACCCAATTGCCAATATCTGCGCTGGGTATAACAAAGGTAGCCATGTAATCTGTACCATTCCAAGAGCCAATTTGATATTGACCATTCCATAGCCTCAGAAATACTGCACTAAAAGGATTATAACTATCATCGTGAGCGACAATATCCCGCAGTCCATCTGTAGCTTTTACTTTCACCCAAGCTTCTATGGTAATCTCTCCTGTGAAATTCAGGTGAGATGGATTGTTGAGATTCACATAGTCATTGACACCATCTAAAGACAGTAAAGAATCCCTACTACCACCATTAAGAGTGTCGTTACCTGCACCACCATCAAGGATGTTATTAGCAGCGTTACCTGTAATGACGTTATTGAGTTCGTTACCTGTACCGTTAATTACTGCTGTTCCTGTCAGGGTCAGGTTTTCAACGTTAGCAGCCAAAATACTGTAAGTAACACTGGATTGAATGGTATCCGTACCTTCGTTGGCATTTTCGGTAATGGTGTCAGTGGTGCTATCTACAACGTAAATATCGTTGCCTAAACCACCAATTAGGGTATCATTGCCAGCACCACCATCAAGGATGTTATTAGCACTGTTACCAGTGATGACGTTATTACCCGCGTTACCTGTACCGTTAATTGCTGCTGTTCCTGTCAGGGTCAGGTTTTCTACGTTAGCGGCTAAAATAGTGTAAGTAACACTAGATTGAATGGTGTCTATACCTGCGTTAGCATTTTCGGTAATGGTATCAGTGGTGCTATCTACAACGTAAATATCGTTGCCTAAACCACCAATTAGGGTATCATTGCCAGCACCACCATCAAGGATGTTATTAGCAGTGTTACCAGTAATGACGTTATTGAGTTCGTTACCAGTACCGTTAATGGCTGCTGTTCCCGTTAGGGTCAGATTTTCGACGTTGGTAGCAAGAGTTAAGGTGACACTAGATTGAATAGTATCTGTACCCTCGTTGACATTTTCGGTAATGGTGTCAGTGGTGCTATCTACAACGTAAATATCGTTGCCTAAACCACCAATTAGGGTATCTATACCAGCACCACCATCAAGGGTATCATTACCCGCACCACCATTGAGGATGTCATTAGCATTTACGATTTCAACAATGCCTCTTAGAATTGCGGTACTACCAGAATCATTCCATTTACCATTACTGTACATATGCACATAATCTTCTACCCCATTGGCATCATTTGGTTCACCAGGAGACCAGTTAGTATAAGTAGAGGTTTCACCGCTGGCCCACCTGAACTGGCCTTCTGTCACCTCATCTGTAAACCCAATCCACAGTAATTCACTACCACCAAAGGTACTGACTAACCAATCCTGCTCGGCTTGACTATTGACAGTGACAAGATTTCCGCCTAAACTCTGTGCCTGAGCTTGAGTTTGTTGCCATGTTCCAGCAGTGGTTAACAGATATGTGTTGCCGTTGTAGTTAAATAAGGTAGATCCGCCGTAAGATGCGACATCGCCATATAGCAGATCATTACCATCTTCACCATTGAGGGTGTCATTACCAGCACCACCATCAAGGATGTTATTAGCACTGTTACCTGTGATGACGTTATTACCTGCGTTACCAGTACCGTTAATTACTGCTGTTCCTGTCAGAGTTAGGTTTTCAACGTTGGTAGCAAGAGTTAAGGTGACACTAGATTGAATAGTATCTGTACCCTCATTGGCATTTTCGGTAATGATTTCAGTGGTGCTATCAACAATGTAGATATCATCACCCAAACCACCAATTAGGGTATCTGTACCAGCACCACCATTGAGGGTGTCATTACCAGCACCACCGTTGAGGATGTCATTAGCACCTACGATTTCAATGATGCTTCTAAAAGAAGCGCTACCGAAATCATTCCATTTACCAGCCCCACCCCAATTCATCCCCACATAATCTTCTCCCCCATTGGCATCATTTGGTTCACCAGGAGACCAGTTAGTATAAGTAGAGGTTTCACCGCTTACCCACCTGAACTGGCCTTCTGTCACCTCATCTGTAAACCCAATCCACAGTAATTCACTACCACCAAAGGTACTGACTAACCAATCCTGCTCGGCTTGATTATTGACAGTGACAAGATTTCCGCCTAAACTCTGTGCCTGAGCTTGAGTTTGTTGCCATGTTCCAGCAGTGGTTAACAGATATGTGTTGCCGTTGTAGTTAAATAAGGTAGATCCGCCGTAAGATGCGACATCGCCATATAGCAGATCATTACCATCTTCACCATTGAGGGTGTCATTACCAGCACCACCATCAAGGATGTTATTAGCACTGTTACCTGTGATGACGTTATTACCCGCGTTACCTGTACCGTTAATTGCTGCTGTTCCTGTCAGTGTCAGATTTTCGACGTTGGTAGCAAGAGTCAAGGTGACACTAGATTGTATAGTATCTGTACCTTCATTGGCATTTTCGGTAATGATGTCAGTGGTGCTATCTACAACGTAAATATCGTTGCCTAAACCACCAATTTGAGTATCTGTACCTGCACCACCATCAAGGATGTCATTACCATCACCACCATCAAGGAAGTCATTACCAGCACCACCATTGAAGGTATCATTACCTGAACGTCCCTCAAAAGCATCATCATATTGTGTGCCAATGATATCAAAACGTTCAATGTTGGAAAACTTAACTAACTCATAATTATCATTAGTTCCAGAACGATGGTAGATGACATTATTGTTTTGAAATCCTAAATGAATACCTACACTAGCACTAGTCTTGTTACTGTAATCTACTTGCAGTAGGTCATTACCATCGCCGCCATCAACTGTATCAGTGGAGTATTGGCTATAACCTGGGTTAAGAATATCATCACCCGCACCACCTTTAAGGATATCGCTACCCGCACCACCAATTAAGGTATCATTGCCATCTTCGCCATCAATGACATCCTGATATTGACTACCTATAAGGTTGTCATTTCCTGCCCTACCCTCTAAATTTATGGGTAATCCGTCATCTGGGGCAACTTGTAAGTCACTGTAATTGATAGTATCGTTGTAGACAGTACCTGTAACTGATTCAACGGTTTTGAAGTTGGTACTATTACTACTGGTGATAGAAATTCCTACCGCATTCAGTGAATAATTAACCTGGTCATATCCTGTACCACCATCAATAGTGTCATTCACTCCACCGGGTACAATGAAATCATCCCCATCACCACCATATATTTCGTTACTGCCATTATTACCACCTCCCGCCAGAATATCATCACCAGCATTACCGTATATTTTGACAGAGCCGACAGTGGGGTTATTTTTATCAACATAGATATAATCCCCGGCAATAGTTCCAGTGTAGATTGCACCACTAACTGCTACTTCACTAGAATCATTAAGGGTCTTACCGATAACACTAAGGGTCTTACCGATAACACTATTGGCTGACTCTGACTTGCTAACTAACAAGCTTTGGATAAATTGCGCTAAACCAATATTCTGACCATTTACAAGTCCCTGAAGATTTGAAGCAATGTTAATTTTCAAAAAAGGTATAGACGCATTGGTTCCGTCGTAAAGTGCAACTAATACCGCATTTTGACTACCCGCCGCTAAAGTAAAAGTGTAGTTCTGATTGCCAGTTAGCTTGGGTAAGGTTATGGTGTCTATCCCTGGTTCAAAATCCAGAATCTCCACCAAAGAACGGCTTTGGGTGATGTTAACGGTTCCCCAGCCATTTGCTCCTTGACCATCAAAGAAGTTACCGAGTTGATTTAACTTGGCATTAGTTTCTTTGATGTCTAAAAAGTAGTTTGCTGCTATATTCGCTATAGTATTAGCTCCCTTAGCAGCAGCAGCAGCAGCACTAATCAAACCATTCCCTATGCCTGTAATATTAATTCCTTGTGCCACTCCCGAAGCAATATCTATACCTGCTTGAATGGAGGCATGAGCCATATTCGCAATTCTACGTTCATTCTTAATATCCCAGTTGGGTGTTACTATCGTTGTGGCTAGATCTTTGAGTTTACCTGCATTGAAATCTAGCCCAACTATCCCAGATGAGCCTTCAAGAGAGATATTAAATATATCACCGCCTTGCCCACCGGAAACCTGTTGAGATGTAGTTAAGCCGTCGTAGGATCTGAGTTGGAAAATATCAGGACCAAAACCGCCGATAACACTAATGGTAAGTTTTTCGGGTTTAGCTAAACTGAAAAACTGAGATTGAGGATTACCCCCCACTGCACCATAGTGATTGATTTCAATGATGCCTCTTTGAGACCAGGTACTGGGGTAATCATTCCATTTACCAGCCCCACCCCAATTCATCCCCGCATAATCTTCATTCCCGAGATTATTTGGTTCACCAGTATTCCAATTCCAGTTAGTATTAGTATAAGTATAGGTTTCACCGCTAGCCCACCTGAACTGGTCTTCTGTCACCTCATCTGTCAACCCAATCCACAGTAATTCACTACCACCAAAGGTACTGACTAACCAATCCTGCTCGGCTTGATTGTTGACGGTGACAAGATTTCCCCCTAAACTCTGTGCCTGATCTTGAGCTTGTTTCCATGTTCCAGGACCTGTTAAGAGATACTTACTGCCGTTATACTCGTAAAACTTGTTTTCAATAATGCCTCTGAGTTGACCTGTACCTAAATCATCCCACTGTCCCGGAGAAAGATAATTAATATACACATAATCTTGAACATGGCCTGCACTATCAGATGGTTCATTTCCAGCCCAGTTAAGGTAGATAGATGTTTCACCACTCGCCCACTTGTATTGGCCTGCTGTCTCCTCATCTGTCAAGCCAATCCATAGCCGTTCCGTAGGACCAAAAGTATTGACTAACCAATCCTGCTCGGCTTGATTGTTGACGGTGACAAGATTTCCTCCTAAACTCTGTGCCTGTGCTTGAGCTTGTTGCCATGTTCCAGCGGTAGTGTGGCGATAAATAGACCCGTTATACTCATAGAGATTGGGATTAGTGGGGAAGGAGACAGCGTTGATTGTACCGTTGTTGGTATAGTTAACGTTGGTATAGTCTCTGGCAATGGTTGCGGTTGTGCCAATGGATTGGACTGTACCTCCATTGACAAAAATGTTCGCACCAAGAGCTTGACCATTATTTGCACCAGTACCACCTGTGGCTAAGTTGCCAGTAAAAACGCTATTTAGTAGGGTTAAATTTGCACCAGAGTTAACGAAGATCGCACCTCCTAAACCAGCACCACCGCCACCTTGACCACCATTAGCTCCTGCGACACCACTTGTATCACCATACCATTCACCTCGTTTACCACCAGCACCACCAGCACCATTGCCACCAAATTGACCAGCAGTACCAGCACTGCCGCCAGATCCCTGATATTTATCCGACCATTTACCACCAGCACCACCACCGCCACCGCCACCGCCACCGCCAGCACCAAAACCACCAGCACCACCAGCACCACCAACACCACCATTCCAACTCCAAGCACCACCATTATGGTCGCCACCGGCACCACCGCCGCCGCCGCCACCGCCTACTCCAAAACTACCCGCAGCACCAGCAGCACCAGCACCACCAGCACCACCCTCTACTGTATTCCCGCCAACACCACCTGATGAAGCAGAACCACCATTTAATCCTCCACCTCCGCCTCCGGCTTGACCATTATCACCATTACGATTTCTACCGTAATATTCTCCTCCATGACCACCTCTACCTGCATTGCTGTTGGCATTACCACCAACAGCCCTGTTACCGGTAAAAGTGATATTATTCAGGGTGACATTCCCTGCATTAATAAACAGCGCCCCCCCAGCGCCTAAACCACCGCCACCACCACCGTTACCATCGCCTCCTCTGGCTAAACCATTAGCAAAGGTCAGTCTGGAGAAAGTAACACTAGCACCATTTACCGCAAGAATTTGATAGGCATTTTGACCACTAATGGTGGTGTTACCATCATCAACAAAATTGATATCGTTACCTGTATTCAGATTGCCGAGAGAACTGTTGAGATTAATTGTGCCGCTGACGCTGGTGAGATCAATGATATCTACTCCAACTGCATTACCCGCATCAATGATGGCTTGACGCAAAGAACCTGCGCCACTGTCGTTATTGTTGGTGACTGTAAATCTTGCCATGAAGATAACCCTCTATCTATAGGAAAAATCCTTCTAGTTAAATAGACTATTCCACTGCTAACTGACTTCCGTACTAAGAAACACTGACTTCATCTGACTTCATCTGACTTGAGAGCTAATTTTGACACCAAAAAACAAAACAATCATGTCATCTATCTAAAGATAGATTTACATGACGGATTGATTATGAGAAGATATCACTCATAACATCTGGAATTTAGTCAAATCTGTTTGAAAGAGTGAATTATTGCCGTCTTGATGTAAATTATTTAACATTATGTCAAAGTCAATTAAGGTAAGCAATGACCGTATTCAACAGGTTAATATGGCACTTGGACTTAATGGCTACCCCAGCCAAAGAGCTTTAGCTTATGATACTGGATTGTCCTTAGCTACAATTAGTAATTTCCTGACTGGTAAACCTGTTAGTTATACAAGCTTTGAAGAACTGTGTCGTAAATTAAATCTAGATTGGCAAGAAATTACTACCAGTGTTCAAGTAATATCTACCCCCCGCATACGCACAAATACGCAAAAAAAAACCAAATGCAAATCAATTTCTAGACTGGGGAACTGCAATTGATATTTCAGAATTTTACGGATATAGCCAAGAACTGACACAATTACAGTCATGGATTTTACAAGATGGTTGTCGTGTACTGGGATTATTCGGTATGGTTGGAGTTGGAAAAACAACTTTAGCCACCCAACTAGCAAAACAAATTCAAGATCAATTTGATTACGTTTTTTGGCGTTCTGTGCCTACTGTCTTGTCTTTTGATGAGATGATCACTGATATGCTATCCTTGATGTCCAATTACAAGGAAAGTAAACCCAATATTCATCGAATTATCCATTATTTGCGTGCCTATCGTTGTCTGATTATCTTGGATGACATCGAAACAGATTTAGATGCGTTTGATAGCAAATATAATCATATTATCCAAGTAATTGCGAAAACCAATCATCAAAGCTGTCTAATTTTCACCTGTCGAAATCAACCTGACCAAATTAGTTTACTGGAAAATTGGTCATCCTCAGTGCGTTCTTTGAGATTGTTTGGTTCTTTTAAAACAGCGTTTTCCTTGATACAATCAAAACCACTATTGGGGACAGAACAACAAAAATATGAATTATGCGATTTATATGGTAATAATCCTTTAAAAATTCAAATAGCTGTTAATGCGATCATCAAATTATTTAATGGTGATATTAGCAAATTTCTAGCACAGAATACCCTATTAGTCAGTTATCATCTTCACAGGTTGCTAGAACAACAGTTAAATTGTCTCTGTGAGCTAGAAAAGCAAATCATCTATTATTTGGCAACTAATTCGCAATTAACAACAATTACTGATTTAGCAAATATATTACCTGATATTTCTAGATCCCATTTTTGGCAAGCAATAGAAAGGCTAAATTTACGCTCTTTAATTCAGGAAAAAGCAGGTAAATATACTTTGCAACCTGTAGTTATGGAGTACGTTATGGAACAATTTAAACCAAAACCTGTATTAGAATTGGTGAATAAAAATATGGGTTTGTAAACAATAACTTGACCATTGTTTGTAGGTTCGGTTGAACGAAGTGAAACCCAACAAATGCGCCGAAACTTTGTAAATAGGATAGAATATCTGGCTTAGTTCCTCAAAGTTCTTTGCAATAGCAAACATCTTCTAGAAGCGATCGCTCTGGTAAAATGACAAAGTCAAGTTAGAATAGAGTAAATTCTGGCTAAAGGTTTTTAAAAGTATAGTATAAAATATACATAAGCGACAAAACATTTAGATGAAAACTCGAAAATATTGGGTTTTGTTCCTCAACTCAACCTACGAATATATTTGAGTTTTGAACGGGATTTTTTTACGTTTGCGGAGGGTGTCATTAGCTATATAATTTAATTATATTAATAATATTACCAAATTAACCCACTAAGTAGGAGAACGCAAAAAAAAACCGACATAAGTAACGAAAAGTAAAGTTGCCCAAAACCTCTTCCCTGTTCCCTTGTCATAACGACAATTTTTAACGCCAACCTACTTACCCATGACAAAAAAAATATTAACTGGAATCAGTTCAACAGCTTACGAACACCCTTTTGATCGAAAAGCTTTGGCTTCTTTACAAAATATGCCTGGTATTTCTCCTTTACTGAAAAAAGTCAATGAATATGGTATTGATCGTTTACTGAGATTACAAAGTATTGCTAGTGAAATCAGAGTTACTCCCCGGAATTTTCCTCAATTGTATCAACCTTTGCTAGAAGCTTGTCAAATTCTGGATGTAACAACTATTCCTGAATTGTATTTGTTTCGAGGCACAGGACATATTAAAACCTATATCATTGGCGTAGAAAAACCTATTATTGGGATTAATATTGAAGCAATGGAATGGTTAAACTATGATGAATTACTATTTATTTTTGGATACGAAATTGCTAGAATTAAAAGTCAACATATGATTTATCATCAAATATCAATTGTCATGCCGGCATTAAAAATATGGTTAAGTAGTACCACATTAGGATTAGGAGGATTAATCGCTAGTGGTGTAGAATTAGCGTTATATAATTGGGTAATGATGGCAAAATTTACAGCAGACCGTGCAGGTTTATTAGCTTGTCAAAATATTGATGTTGCAACTACCGCATTAATGAAACTTGCGGGTTTACCAGAAGAGTATTTAACCCCTAATGTCATCGAAGATTTCCTAATTCAATCCCGCGAATTTACTGCTAATAGTGTTGATAATCTAGATCAAGTTACGAAAATATTAAGTTATTCAGAATCTCATCTTTCTTGGTTAGTCATGCGAACTGGTGAATTATTAAAATGGGTTGATTCGGGAGCATATAATCGTTTAATTCAAGATGAAAATATCAACACACCAGTAACAGAAGAAATACCCGAAACAGGAGAAAAAGAAGGATGGAATTTTTTAAATTCTTGGTAATTTAACTGGGTATTGCTGTTAGAGATTTCCCAATAAAAATATCTCAAAATAAATTCATCAGTCTTCATCTGTGTTAATCTGCGTTAATCTGCGGTTAATTATTCTTCAAATCTTCATCTAAGCACAGATACCACTCTAGAACACACAGGAAAGAACTAAACCAGAATAGATTTAAATTTGCTAACCTGGAAGTAGTACCAATATTGCTGATAGTAGTGTGGTTCTCTATCAAAACGTTTATTTGAGCAAGAATTATGACAGAATTTAATTCTCATACCCTGCGTTCCTATACTCAAGAGGATGTACAGCAAATCCTACAATTAGCAATTTCTCGTCAAGTCAATGACAATAATCAAGAATTTTCCTATCAACAGATATTGGAAATTGCTAAAGAGTTACAAATATCACCTGATAATCTCCAACAAGCGGAACGAGATTGGTTGGTTAAACAAAGCGAAGTCGAACAGCGTCAAGCTTTTAATCTTTATCGTCGCAGTAAATTTAAAAAACGTCTCGGAAATTACGCAATTATTAACATTTTTTTCCTAGCCATGGATTCCCTAAGTGGCGGTATTTCTTGGTCACTTTATATCTTAGTCGCTTCTGCATTAGCCATATCTTTAGATATTTGGAATACTTTTCAAACTAAAGGGGAAGATTACGAAATCGCTTTTCAAAGATGGAATCGCAACCATCAAATTAAACAAACAATTAATACAGTTTTAAATAAGTGGTTTAAGGTATTTAGTCCTTAAACCTGAGAACAGTTAACTATCTATTTTTCCTGTTTCCTGTGATAATTAGCTACTAGAACCGGAGGCGGCTAATTCTGCTAACCGTTCTTGTTGGTCTTGAGATATACAAGACTGTATCACGGTTTCTATATCACCCTCCAAGACAGGATTAAGGCCAAAATTTTGACCTAAACGGTGGTCAGTCACCCGGTTATCTTTATAATTGTAGGTACGAATCTTTTCCGAACGAGAACCTGTACCAACTTGGGATCTCCGCATGGAAGTTACAGCATCCTGTTGTTCTCGCAGTTTTAATTCATACAATTTAGCCCGGAGAATTTGCATCGCCCGTTCTTTATTCTGTAACTGACTACGTTCTTCTGTACAGAAAATCCGAATACCTGTAGGTTTGTGAAATAAGTCAGCTGCTGTTTCCACCTTATTCACGTTTTGTCCACCCGCACCACCGGAACGGGCTGTACTCATTTCAATATCTTTCGGATCAATATGGACTTCCACTTCATCCACTTCCGGCATAATCGCTATAGTAGCGGTAGAAGTGTGAACCCTTCCCCCAGATTCCGTTGCTGGTACGCGCTGTACACGATGTACACCAGATTCAAACTTGAGTTTACTATAAACACTATCACCTTGAATTTCTAGAATTACCTCTTTAAAACCGCCCATTTCCCCAGGGGACTCGCTGACTAACTTCACCTTCCAACCTTGGTTATCAGCATACCGGGAATACATTC
Source organism: Dolichospermum sp. FACHB-1091 (assembly GCF_014697585.1). Lineage (GTDB taxonomy): Bacteria > Cyanobacteriota > Cyanobacteriia > Cyanobacteriales > Nostocaceae > Dolichospermum. Next base: position 51,949 of record NZ_JACJSB010000003.1, read on the forward strand.
GCAGTAAATCTCCTGCCCAGATACTTGCTTCATCACCACCCGTACCAGCGCGGATTTCCAACATAATGTTTTTATCATCGTTGGGGTCACGGGGTAACAGCAATACCTTTAAGCGACTTTCTAAATATTCTAGCTTTTCTTCTAGTTCGCTAACTTCCAATGCGGCCATCTCATGCAACTCTAGGTCGCTATTAGACTCTTTGAGTATTTGACGGGCCCCTACCAATTCATCCTGGGCTGTTTTCCAAGTTTCATAGGTATTAACTACCTCTTCCAAAGAAGAACGAGACTTAGCAATTTTTTGATACTCATCAGGATTACTAGCGGTATCAGGATCAGCTAAACGGCGTGTTAATTCATTAAAGGTTTGTTCAACGGATTTAAGTTTCGACCGTAAGTATAATTCTGCCATGATGACTATAAATGCTCCTAAAAAATAACAAGTTGGCTCAAGCATAAAATGAGAAGCGACCCAGCGCAGTGCGGGGTCGTCTATGGCTTCCGCCATGCACTCGCTTAAATAGCTATAGCCAACCCGCTACTTTTGATTATCGTCAGCAGTTTGAGCGCTGGACATACCATATTTACGGAGAAAGCGTTCTACACGGCCTTCAGTATCAATCATTTTCTGAGTACCAGTGTAAAAGGGGTGATTTCCAGACCAAACATCTACGTGGAGTTCGGGCTTAGTAGCGCCAATGGTCATCACTACTTGACCATTACAGTAGACCTTAGCGTCTGGATACCATTTAGGGTGAATATCAGGTTTAGCCATTGTTTTTTGTGTTGTGAATCTATATAAATTTTGACACTTTAGATTTTAGATTTTGAGATAAATCTCTATGGCTTAGGCCATGCTTTGCTATTATATATCTCTATCGTCTCTCAGAGACAATACATATTGCCGCGCTGGTGGAGAAAAACCCCAAATCCAAAATCCAAAAGTGATTAACGTTTGGAGTATTGAGGTGCTTTCCGGGCTTTATGTAAACCGTATTTCTTCCGTTCTTTAGCTCGTGGGTCACGAGTTAAATACCCTTCTGTTTTCAAAGGTGAACGGTTATCCGGGTCAAGCTCACATAAAGCGCGGGCTACTCCTAGACGGATAGAATCAGCTTGTCCAGTTAAGCCACCACCTTCAGCTTTCACAACAATGTCGTATTCGTTTTCCAAACCCAATGTTTCTAAAGGTGCTTTAATAGCTCCTAAATAGTTGGGATTGAATTGGAAATACAATTCTCCATCTTTACCGTTAACAGTCATTTTACCCGCACCAGGAACTAGGCGAACTCTGGCCACTGAGCATTTACGACGACCAGTACCCCAGTAAACGGCACGACCGCTATTAATTTCTGCTACCTGCATTAATTTTCTCCAGGAATTGTACTAATGGTGATTTCTTTAGGTTGTTGTGCTGCATGAGGGTGGGTAGGTCCTGCATAGACTTTTAGTTTGGTAAATAATTGTTTACCCAAACTGTTTTTAGGTAACATACCCTTAATGGCGTGTTCGAGGATTCTTTCTGGTAAGCGCTGTTGCAACTTAGCGAAGGTTTCTGTTTTCATGCCACCTGGACGGCCAGAATGCCGACGATAAATTTTCTGAGTGCGCTTTTTACCTGTAACTGCTACTTTCTCAGCATTGATAATAATCACAAAATCCCCTGTATCTAAATGGGGAGTATATTCGGCTTTTCTCTTCCCTCTGAGAATCATAGCGACTTCGCTGGCCAGTCTTCCCAGACGCTTATCTGTAGCGTCTACTAAGTACCAATCACGCTCAAGAGATGCTTGAGGGGGAAGGTAGGTTTTACTACTCATTTTTTGTCCTTTGTCCTTTGTCCTTTGTCAGTTGTCAGTTGTCATTATTCATGACTAAGTATGGTTGGGTGTCATACCATATTTTTGGTGGAAAGGGAAAATCGGGATAACCGACTCTCAATAAGCATAGTCCGTGAGCAGGTGCAGAATATTTCACTTCTTCTCGCCGTTCTTGTTGCCAAATTTCAGTGAAATTCTCTACTGTCCGCTGTCTAGAACCCACTTCTACTATCATGCCTATTAACAGCCTTACCATGCCATATAAAAATCCATTAGCTTGAATTTCAATATGGATAAAAGCTCCGCTGCGACGACATTCTACTGCTTGTATTTCTACCCAGGAATGCGATCGCACCGACCCAGCCCGCTCAAAGGCAGATAAATGGTGTTTTCCCAGCAGTGGGTTGAGGGCAGATGTAATTAAGGATTCATCTAAGGCTGCATAATAATAATGCCAACTGAAGGGTTTTACGAATAAATTCGGTAATTCTTCGGTGTATATCGTGTAACGATATCGTCGGTAAACTGCGCTAAAACGAGCGTGCCAACTTTCACTTACACCCGCTGATGCCCTGATCAATACATCTGGGGGCAAATAGCTGTTGAGAACTTTTGCCCACTTATGTGCAGGAATTAAACCTGTAGCCTGAAAATGAGCGACTTGAGCGGCAGCATGGACTCCAGAATCAGTTCTACCTGCGCCGTGGAGTGCTACATGATACCCCAAAACCGTGGCTATAGCTGTTTCTATCTCCTCTTGGACGGTGCGCTGTCCCTTTTGTCTTTGCCAGCCGTGAAAATGAGTACCTAGATACTGAATAACTAAGGCTACTCGCTGAGTGGGATAATGCTGGCGGCTTTCTAACATAGTTGTTTGTCAGTTGTCAGTTGTCAGTTGTCAATTGTCAGTTGTCAGTGGTTTTTCTTGACTACTGACTAATGACCAATGACCCATGACAATAACCAATAACTTTAAACTAGTTCAATAATCGCCATTTGAGCATGATCACCGCGACGGGGTACGGTATGGAGAATCCGAGTATAGCCCCCTTGACGGTTAGCATACCGAGTAGGAGCTTGCTCAAATAGTGCATGAACTAGGGTTTTGTCGTAGATATAACCTAAAGCTTCACGACGGGCTGCTAGAGAGCCATCCTTTGCTAGAGTAATCATTTTATCTACTTTACTGCGGACAACTTTCGCTCTGATTAAAGTTGTAGTAATTCGACCATGACGTACCAACTCTGTTGTCAAAGCTCTGAGGAGAGCGCGACGTTGGTCTGCTGGTTTACTAAGTTGTTTGACTCGGCAACGATGACGCATAACAATGCACTAATGAAGTTTTATTTATTAGGTTTTGCTTTAGCTGCTTTTGGAGCTTCTTTCTGGAGCCAAGGTAATACCCAAGCGCCGCTGTAAAGCTTCCACTACCTCTTCCGCTGACTTTTGACCAAAGTTTTTGATTTCTAAAAGGTCTTCTTGGGTATAATCCAATAAGTCCGCTACAGAGTTGACTTGGGCGCGTTTGAGACAGTTATAAGCTCTTACAGACAACTGTAACTCTTCAATTGGGATTTGGGCTGTGGGGTCATCTGGGTAGTCTGAACCTATATCCGTTAGTTCTAGGGAGATATCTTTCAAAGGGTTGAATAAATCTACCAAAATTCCAGCGGCTGATGATAGTGCCTCTTGGGGAGAGATGCTACCATTAGTCCATACCTCCAACAGGAGTCGGTCTTTCAAAGAACCATCGCCACGAGCTTCTTCCACACTATAGTTAACTTTCCGTACAGGCATAAACACTGAGTCAATTTGCAGAAAATCCAAAGATGTGGCTTCTTCTCTGCCTCGTTCTACAGTGCGGTAACCTTTGCCTCTCTCAATGCGAAATTCCATTTCCAGTTTTCCACCTTCAGCGACGGTGGCGATATACTGAGTTGGGTCAATCACTTCTACTTCGCTGGGTAGGTCGAAATGTGCCACCGTTACCGTAGCAGGTCCATTCACGACTAAGCGACCAATTTGGGGTTGAGCAGAATAACTCTTGAGAATGACATCCTTCATTCGCATGAGGATTTCCAATACATCTTCCCGCACACCCGGAACTGTTGCAAACTCATGACTAACACCAGCAATTCTCACTGCTGTTACTGATGTTCCTTCTAAATTAGAAAGTAACACCCGCCGCAACGCATTACCAACAGTTGTTCCTTGTCCTCGCTCTAGAGGTTCGAGAACAAACTTGCTGTAATAGCTCCGACTTTCCTCGGCATTAGACTCTACACATTCAATTTGAAACTGCGCCATGGAGTAGCCTCCCTTTTTAAGGTGCTGCTATAAGGGTAAATTAATTGCCTCATTTTCCAGTTGACAATTGACAGTTGGCAATTATCGCCTAAATTTGATATCTTAATTTAGCCTACAGGTATTGTTTTTGGTTTCCACAAAGTTGATCAACCTGGGGGAAAGCTGATTATCGCTTTGTGACGCGAACTTATTTACCCCATGGGTCTAAATTGGATAGGTACTCCCTTGGGGAAAATAGTTCAAAATTACCAGCCATACAGGGCATTGCTGATTATTTTCCCGAGCTTCAACCTACAGGCTTGGGTGCCAAAATAGTTTTGTTTAAACTCGACGGCGCTTGGGTGGACGGCAACCGTTGTGGGGAATTGGGGTAATATCCCGAATGAGTGTAATTTCCAGTCCAGCACCTTGGAGCGCCCGAATAGCAGTTTCTCTGCCCGCACCAGGGCCACTAACCATGACTTCGATTTGCCGCATTCCTTGGTCTGTGGCTCGTCTAGCCGCGCTTTCAGCGGCAGTTTGTGCCGCAAAGGGAGTTCCTTTTTTTGCCCCTTTAAATCCACTAGAACCAGCACTTGCCCAGGAGATGACATCTCCTTTTTGATCGGTAATCGTGACAATGCTATTGTTGAAAGTAGATTGAATGTAGGCAATGCCGTTGGGAACGTTCCGTTTCTGTTTTTTGCTCCCGGTTTTTTTGGTTGGTTGTCTGGCCATATTTGTTGAGTAAATTTAAGGTACAACTTGCCCATAGCCGCAAGTTCAGAAAAATTATTTACCAGGAGCTTTTTTCTTCCCAGCAACTGTCTGTCTTCTACCACGTCTGGTTCTGGCGTTGGTACGAGTTCTTTGTCCCCGCACAGGTAGGCCCATGCGGTGTCTACGACCTCTGTAACAGCCAATATCAACTAGACGCTTAATATTTAGCCCTTCTAAACGACGTAAATCCCCTTCAACTTGATAGTTGCTTTCGATTTCGCCTCTGAGGGCTGTGACATCAGCATCACTTAGGTCTTTGACGCGGGTATCTGGATTTACACCAGTAGCCGCGAGAATTTGATGTGATCTAGTTAAACCAATTCCGTAAATGTATGTTAGACCGATTTCAACGCGCTTATCGCGGGGAAGGTCTACTCCGGCAATCCGTGCCACAATGAATTTCTCCCTATTGTTTTCGTAATTGCAGTTAGTAAAACGTGATCTGGCCTCAAGCCTTTAGTCCCGTTCTTAACTTTGATAGATTTGAATCTATCCCTGACGTTGTTTGTGTTTGGGATTTTCACAAATCACCATAACGCGACCACGACGCTTGATCACGCTACATTTCTCACAAATCTTCTTAACTGAGGCTCTGACTTTCATGCCTTTTAAATTTGACTCCAAATAGTAGATTATAGCATTTCTAGAAGAAATATTTCAGTTATGTAACTAGAAAAAGACCAATTGATTTATGGTAGAATTCTCGACATAGATTTATTTCTTCCGTAGACGATAGGTGATTCTACCTTTGGTTAAGTCGTAGGGCGTTAATTCAACTTTGACGCGATCGCCAGGTAAGATCTTAATGTAATTACGGCGAATTTTCCCAGAGATGTGTGCTAGGACATTAAAGCCGTTATCTAAGTCAACACGAAACATTGCATTAGGCAAAGATTCGGTGACAGTCCCTTCCATTTCAATTAGATCTTGCTTAGACAAGTTTTTTCCTCAACTCAACAATCTCCTATTATTCTTGTACACTTGTCATGCATAAAGAACACAATTAGAGAAATATCTCAACAGTTTATGAATATATCTTAGCTAAAATTGACTTGTGCCTGGGCGAGAAAGTAGGGTACAGGTAATAGGCCATCATGAAATCAGTTTTTTCCTTCTACCTACATAGAATACTGTCCCTATTTCTTTTAAGCAGCTATGATATTTTGCAAAGCAGTAAAAACTTCTTCTTGGGACTGATTACCGTTGACTGTGAGGAGTTTTTCGCGCTGGCTGTAATAACTAATCAAGGGTGCAGTATCATCACGATAAACCTCCAAGCGGCGACGAATCACCTCCTGAGTATCATCTTTGCGTCCGCGTCCGAGTAAGCGACTAACAACAGTTTCATCTGGCGCATCCAGATTGACTACCTTTTCACCACCCTGTCCTAAATTTTCGAGTAATTTTGCCAAAAACTCTGCCTGTGTAACTTTACGGGGAAAGCCGTCTAAAATCCAACCTGATTTAGCATCTGATTTTTTCAGACGTTCCTCAACCATATCCTCTACTAATTTATCGGGGACTAATTCGCCTTTATCCATATAAGCTTGGGCTTGGATACCCAAATCTGTTTTCTCCTGAATAGCCTGGCGTAGAATGTCACCTGTAGAAATATGGGGAATCTGTAAAAATTCAGCCAATATTTTAGCTTGAGTTCCTTTACCTGCTCCCGGTGGTCCCAAGAAGATTAATCGCGTCACTATTGTTTCACCATTCCTTCATATCGCTGAGATATAACATAAGTTTGGATTTGTTTAGCCGTATCAATTGCCACACCAACCAAGATTAACAAAGATGTTGCACCAAGCCCCTTAAAAGTTGGCACTTTCAAAGCACTTTCAACTGCGGTAGGAATAATTGCCACCAAACCCAAAAAGATAGCACCTAAAAAAGTGAGGCGATTCGTCACCCGTTCAATATACTCACTAGTAGCCTTACCGGGACGAATACCCGGAATACTAGAACCCATTTTTTTCAAATTCTGAGCCACATCTACAGGGTTGAGAATCAACGAAGAATAGAAGTAACTAAAGAAAACAATGGAAATTAAGTAAACGAGGGCATATACCCAAGGTGCAGAACCACCAGGACTCAGGTAAGTATTAACAATGTTTGCTAATTCGGGATTTTTAGTAAAATTGGCGACTAAAAGCGGTAAACTCAGGATAGCCGCCGCGAAAATAATCGGCATTACCCCCCCAGAATTAAGACGTAGGGGTAAATAACTGCGCTGTTCTGCTAAAACCTTTCTACCCACTTGACGACGGGCAGAAATAATAGGGATGCGGCGCATACCCTCTTGTACGAACACAATACCCACGATAGTGAGCATAAAAACTAGTACAAGAACAATGACACGGCCGACAATTTCCCGTCCACCCACCTGTACCAAGTCAATGGTATCACCGAGAGCCTTGGGTAAAGAAGCAACAATGTTGACAAAAATCAGCAAAGATGCACCATTACCAATACCCCGTTCCGTAATTAGTTCTGATGCCCACATCACGAACATTGAACCAGCAGTGAGAGCAATTGCCGTTTCTGCCACAAATATCGGACCTGGGTTGAGGGCGAATTGTTGGAGGAATAATGCCGAAAAAGCCACACTTTGAATAATTGCCCAACCTACAGTCACATAGCGGGTAATTTGTGATATTTTCCGCCGACCTGCTTCCCCTTCATTTTTCTGTAAATTTTCTAAAGAAGGCACAGCGGCGGTGAGCAATTGGATGATAATGGAAGCATTAATAAAGGGCAAAATCCCCAAAGCAAAGATCCCCAAAGTAGAGAGTCCTCGTCCAGAGAATATATCCAACAAGCCAAAGATGGAATTATTGCCCGATATAGCTTCAGCAAACTTAGGTCTATCAATTCCTGGTACAGGTAAAAAGATGCCCAAACGAACTAAAATTAAAATACCTACGGTAACAAGCAGCCTACCTCTCAGTCCGGCTGCTTGCGCCATCTGCATAAAAGTTTCTTGAGCCGTTGGGGCTTTGTCTCGACTGATCATAGAGTTTTACCTTTTAAGTATGAGGTGTGAAGTATGAGGTGTGAAGTTTCCAGTGCTTGATCTTTTATCCTTCATCCCGCATCCTTCATCTTTTATGCAGCTGTGGCTGTAGGCCGCGCTACGCTATCACAACTCCCACCAGCAGCCTCAATTTTGATACGAGCTTGACCCGTGAAAGCAGCGGCCTTGACCCGGAGAGGAACATTTAATTCCCCATTTCCCAAAATTTTCAATGGCCCCTTAGCAGCGGTTAAAATACCAGCCTCCTTTAAAGATTCCAGAGTTACTTCTGAGTTAGCAGGTAAATCATTTAACTTCTCTACATTAATGATCGTGTAAATTTTCCGATTAACGAGAGGGAATCCCTTGAGTTTAGGTATCCGGCGGTACAATGGCTGTTGACCACCTTCAAAACCTGGTCTTGTCCCACTACCAGAACGGGATTTTTGACCACGCATCCCTAGACCAGCACTAGCGCCTTGTCCAGCAGAAATACCTCTACCTACGCGCTTACGGCGTTTTTTCGAGCCTTTTTGAGGCTTAACATCGTTGAGTCTCATTTTGATTGGGGATTTTAGATTTTAGATTTTGGATTTGAGATTGAGAATCTGATACAAAGGGCGACTAAATATAGAGTTTCTCAATGGCGATACCGCGATCTTCAGCAACTTCACTTAATGTCCGCAGGGTAGATAGAGCATTAACTGCTGCTCTAGCGTTGTTTAAAGGATTGTTTGAACCTAATTGTTTAGCCAGAATATTACGTATTCCTGCTAACTCTAATACAGTCCGTACAGCACCCCCAGCAATTACGCCTGTACCTGGTGCTGCTGGACGCATCATGACCTTAGCTCCACCACCAATACCATCAATGGGGTGAGGAATAGAATTGGATTTAGTGATAGGGATGTCAATTAGATGTTTTTTACCATCAGCAACACCTTTTTTAACTGCACCAATTACATCTGAGGCCTTGCCAACTCCGACTCCAACTTGCCCACGTTCATTACCGACGACGACAATGGCGCGGAAGCTAAGTTTTTTACCACCTTTGACGACTTTACTCACCCGGCGGATTTGGATAACTCGCTCTTGCCAGTTGGTTTCTTCTTTTTTCGCACGGCTTGCTTTACGACGACCGGTTACCATAATCAATGTTCTCTTTTAGTTGTCAGTTGTCAGTTGTCAGTTGTCAGTTGCTACTGACTACTGACGGACTTAGAAATCTAAACCAGCCTCGCGTGCCGCCTCGGCTAGGGCTTTAATGCGACCATGATAGAGGTTGCCACCCCGGTCAAAAACGACCTTAGTGATGCCTTTCTCTAGGGCGCGTACGGCTACTAATTTACCAACTTGCACTGATGCTTCACAATTAGCACCAGAAGCGATATTGGATTTTAATTCTGGTTCTACGGTTGATGCTGCTACTATAGTTTCCTGTTTGGTATCATCAATCACTTGAGCGTAAATATGCTCATTAGATCGGAATATAGCCAGACGGGGACGTTCGGCTGAACCGTTAACCTTACCACGAACGCGCCGATGACGACGCTCCTTTGATTCCTTGCGTGTAAGTTTCATATTTACTTCTTACCACCCTTACCAGTCTTACCAGCTTTGCGTCTGACCACTTCACCGGCATAGCGAATACCTTTGCCTTTATAGGGTTCAGGTGGACGAACGGCGCGAATTTTCGCGGCTGTGTTGCCGACAATTTCCTTGTCATAGCCACTGACTATGACATTAGTAGTACCTTCTACAGCAAATTGAATTCCCTCTGGTGGTTCAATTTGCACTTGATGGCTATAACCCATGTTTAAAACTAGGTTACGCCCTTGAATTTGAGCGCGATAACCGACCCCTTGGATTTCCAAGCGACGTTGAAAACCTTGGGATACTCCCTCTACCATGTTGGCCACTAGGGTGCGGCTCAAACCGTGCATTTGTCTAGAAGTCCGGGTTTCATCACGACGGGTAACTAGCAATGTTTCTCCTTCTTGGGAGACGATGACATTGTTAGGTAGTTGTCGGGAAAGTTCACCTTTAGGACCCTTTACCACTACTTTGACACCATCAATCGCCACTTGAACTTTGGCGGGGACGGTAATTGGACGTTTACCAATACGAGACATGATTTTTTGTTCTTTGTCTATTGTCAGTTGTTAGTTGTCACTTGTCAGTTGTTCGTTGTTTTGCCACTGACCAATGACCAATGACCAATGACGATTACCAAACGTGGCAAAGCACTTCACCGCCTAGATTTTGGCGGCGTGCTTCGCGGTCAGTCATAATCCCACTGGATGTAGAAATAATGGCAATACCGATACCGCCTAGCACTCTTGGTAATTCTTTTTTGTTGGAGTAAACTCGTAAACCGGGTTTACTGACTCGCTTGAGGGCAGTAATTAATGGTTGGCGATTTTTACCTTTGTATTTCAGGGAAATAACTAGGTTACGCTTTACCCCTTCTCCTGCTTCTTCAACTTCCGCAATAAAGCCTTCTTCCCGCAATACCTTGGCAATACTCCGAGTCATCTTTGTAGCTGGTACTTGCGTAGTTTGATGTTTTGCCATATTGGCATTGCGGATGCGCGTTAGCATATCTGCAATTGTGTCGTTAGCCGCCATCGTTCCCTCTTTAGATGAACTTATTGATCACGAAAGGGCATTCCCATTTCCTTTAATAAGGCGCGGCCCTCTTCGTCGGTTTTTGCCGTGGTGATAATAGAAATATCTAAACCTCGGACTTGGTCAATTTTGTCGTATTCCACTTCTGGAAAAATTAGCTGTTCGCGCACACCTAGAGTGTAGTTACCACGGCCGTCAAAGCTTTTGGGGCTGACACCGCGAAAGTCTCTAATTCTAGGTAGTGTGAGGTTAATCAGACGATCTAAGAAGGCGTACATCCGTTCGCCTCTGAGTGTCACCATAATCCCCACGGGCATACCTTGACGAATTTTAAAGCCGGCGATCGCTTTCTTTGCCCGTGTTACTACGGGTTTTTGTCCAGTAATCAGGGCAATTTCGCTGAGGGATGCCTCTAGTGATTTAGCGTTTTGAGCAGCTTCTCCCAAACCTCTATTTACAGTTATCTTAGTCACCTTTGGCACTTGATGTACATTGGTGTATTGAAACTGACTAATCAACTTGGGAGTAATTGTCTCTTGATATACGGTTTTGAGTCTTGTGGTTGCCATAGTGTTTGTCCTTATATTCCCTGGGCTTGGTCAGGGAATTTTAGATTTTGGATTTTGGATTTTGGATTTTGGATTTTGGTGAAAAATCTAAAATCTCATCCTCATTCACCAGTTTATTTATCTAAAATCTCACCTGTTTTTTTGAGCATTCTCACTTTCTTACCCTCGGCGGTGAAAGTGTAGCAGACGCGACTGGCAACGTTTTGTTTGGTAGAATAGAGCATCACATTAGAGCTATGAATGGGGTACTCAGTCGTGACTATTTGCCCTGATTCCCCTTCTTGCTGGGGTTTCACGTGCTTAGTTTTTATGTTGACACCTTTGACAAGAACTTTGCTCAGTTGTGGTAGTGCTTTAATCACTTCACCAACTTTACCTTTGTCTTTGCCGGCGATGACTTGCACAGTGTCACCAGTTTTGACGTGCATTTTATAAAAAACTTTGGGTTGTGGCTGCTTTGCCATTACAGCACCTCCGGAGCCAGAGAAACAATTTTAGTAAAGTTTTTATCGCGCAGTTCTCGAGCTACCGGACCAAATACCCGTGTACCTCTAGGATTACCTTCTTTGTTGATAATCACTGCCGCGTTATCGTCGAAACGGATGGTCATGCCACTGTCACGACTAATAGCCTTGCGTGTACGTACAATTACTGCTTCTACAACATCAGACTTTTTGACAGCCATGTTGGGTGAAGACTCTTTGACAACGGCGATAATTCTATCACCTACGCCACCATAACGGCGGTTACCTGCACCTAATACGCGGATGCACATTAGTTTTTTAGCACCGCTATTATCTGCGACATTCAGATAAGATTGGGGTTGAATCACAACTGGTCTCTCTTTTGGGGTTGTTGTACTTTATGATACAACTGTTTACGCTGTAGCTTTGGTGTTTAGGATTTCCGTAACTTGCCAACGCTTAGTTTTGCTCAGGGGTCTAGTTTCTTGAATCCGCACCCGGTCGCCTATTTTGCACGTATTTTCTTCGTCGTGAACTTTATAGCGACGGGTTTTAACTACGATTTTGCCGTACTTGGGGTGAGGAGCGCGGTTTTCTATGGCTACTACCACAGTTTTCTGCATTTTATCGCTCACTACCAAGCCAACTCGTTCTTTGACTGCCATAATCTTCTACTTTTGCTCTTGGTCTGAAAGACTTGCTGCCCGTTTCCGTTCTCCTTCTACTGTCAGCAATTGGGAGAGTCGGTGGCGTGCGTGTTTGAACTGGTGAGGCTTTTCTAGTTGTCTGGTGGCCTTTTGCAAGCGCAACTGGAATAGTTGCTTTTTAACGGCAACAATTTCCTCAGCCAGTCGTTCGTCATTTAGTTCTCTAGCTTCCGCAATTTTGGGAAGAGGCATAACCTACTCCTGCTCCTGTGGTTGAGAGCGTACAATAAATTTGGTCTTAATTGGTAACTTAGCGTCAGCCAAGCGCATAGCTTCGCGGGCAATTTCTTCAGCAACGCCAGCGATTTCAAACATAATCCGGCCTGGTTTGACTACGGCTACCCAAAATTCTGGATTACCTTTACCAGAACCCATCCGGGTTTCAGCAGGACGCATGGTGATTGGTTTGTCTGGGAAAATCCGAATCCAGATTTTACCACCCCGGCGAATATAACGAGTCATTGCTCGACGTGAGGCCTCGATTTGCCGTGAGGTAATCCAAGATGGTTCTTGGGCTTGGAGTCCAAAGTCCCCAAAGTTGAGGGTACTGCCACGGCTGGCCAGACCTTCCATGCGTCCGCGTTGTTGTTTGCGGAATTTAGTTCTTCTAGGACTTAACATGATTTGTCAGTTGTCGGTTGTCAGTTGTCAGGTAATAGGTAATAGGGAGATATTGATTTTTCTCTTGCCTCTTGCCTCTTGCCTCTTGACCATTACTAGGCTTCATTAGAGCGGTCTTCAAACTGTTGACGGCGACGTTGTTGTTGCCGACGACGGGGTTCGCGTTCACGGTCTCCACGGTCACGGTCACGGTCACGTTCTCTAGCTGGTTGGACGGGAGCCTGTTCTTGACCAGGAATAATTTCTCCTTTAAATACCCAAACCTTAATACCGAGAATCCCGTAAATTGTCTTAGCTGTGCAGCCAGAGTAGTCAATATCAGCACGCAAGGTATGAAGAGGAACTCTGCCTTCACGTGTCCACTCTGTCCGGGCAATTTCTGCTCCGTTGAGGCGACCACCGATTTGGATTTTAATTCCTTGTACTCCTGCTCTTTGCGCCCGTTGAATTGCTTGACGGACAACTCGACGGAAGGAAACGCGACGTTCTAATTGTTGGGCAATGTACTCAGCAATTAGATAGGCATCAGCATCAACTCGTTGGATTTCGACTACGTTAATGCGAATTTGGCGATTACCACCCAATGCCCCTTGCAGTCCCAACCGTAATGATTCAATACCTTGACCACCACGACCTACAACCACACCTGGTCTGGCTGTCCGCACTTCTAGGTCAATTTGGTCGGCTTTGCGCTCGATTCTCACTTCGGAAATACCGGCGTTATTTTGCGCGTATCTACCTAGTTTTTGTTCAATGTATTGACGGAGTTTGTAGTCTTCTTGTAGAAGTTCTGGATAACGGTCAGGTTCTGCAAACCAACGGGATTGGTGTTCTTGTGTTATACCCAGTCGAAAACCGACTGGATGAATTTTCTGTCCCACAAATGCTTCCTCTAAAATTTCTGACTGTACGCAATTTTCTTATGCCTATATGGCTGTTTAGTCAGCAGTAGCGCCGGCGGAAACCGCAACAGTTATATGACACGTTGGCTTGCGAATTTGGTAAGCTCGACCTTGCGCTCTGGGTTGAAACCGTTTTAGCACTGGACCTTGATCAGCGTAGGCTTGACTAATTACCAAGTTACCCCGGTCTAGTCCAGCATTATGCTCGGCATTAGCTGCGGCACTTCTGAGAACCTTTAATATTGGTTCACAAGCACCATAGGGCATAAATTCGAGAATGATTAGTGCTTCTCGGTAGGAACGCCCGCGAATTTGATCAAGTACACGGCGCACTTTATAGGGAGAAATGCGTATATAACGGGCGATCGCTTTCACTTCAGTAGTATCAGTTGCCATAATTTATGCGATTATCTCCCTGATTTTTTGTCACTTTTGCCATGACCTCTGTAGGTACGAGTAGGAGCAAATTCTCCCAATTTATGACCTACCATTTGTTCATTGACAAATACAGGAACGTGCTGCCGTCCATTGTGAACGGCGATAGTATGACCTACCATCAAGGGTAAAATTGTCGAAGCTCTCGACCAGGTTTTAACCACTTGTTTTTCATTTTTTGCATTCAACTTCTCAATTTTTTTGAGGAGATGATCAGCAATAAAAGGACCTTTTTTTAAAGAACGACCCATAGTGCAATTTTGGATTTTGGATTTTGGATTTTCAATTTCTGAATTTTGGATTTTGGATAACTAAGCTGTCCCATATTAGGCTTCAAAAACTTTGAAAGCTTAAAAATAGACCCAATCTAAAATCCAAAATTTAAAATCTAAAATTCTAGGACTGACGACCACCACGTCCACGTTTAGAGGATTTGCGGCGACGACGGATAATTAGCTTAGTGCTGGCTTTTTTGCGCTTACGGGTCTTAGCACCTAATGTAGGTTTACCCCAAGGTGTTACAGGACCGGATCTACCGATAGGCGCTCTGCCCTCACCACCACCATGGGGGTGATCCACAGGGTTCATAACGCTACCTCTAACCTTGGGACGACGGCCTTTCCAGCGATTCCGTCCGGCTTTACCAGCACTCAGGTTTCTCGCGTCTGTATTACCGACTTGGCCAATGGTGGCGTAGCAGTCACGGCGAATTAAGCGGACTTCACCTGAAGGTAATTTCAAAGTTACATAGTTACCTTCTTTAGCGACAACTTGGGCTGTTGCACCAGCAGCACGGACGATTTGACCGCCTTTACCTGGAGTCATTTCCACGTTGTGAACATTACTACCCAGGGGGATATTTGACAGTGGCAAAGCATTACCATCTTCAATGGGAGAATCAGGTCCTGCAATCACTTTTGTGCCTACAGTCATGCCATTGGGTTGCAAAATGTAACGTTTTTCGCCGTCTTCGTACAATAACAAAGCGATCCGCGCATTCCGGTTAGGATCGTATTCAATGGCCGTAACTGTCGCAGGTATATTCCGCTTATCTCGCTTAAAGTCAATAATGCGGTAAAGTTGTTTGTGTCCGCCACCCCGACGACGGCTGGTTATCCGCCCTTGATTGTTCCGACCTTTGGGACGATGAACTGATTCAGTTAATGATTTTTCTGGCTCAGTTTTGGTAATTTCAGCAAAGTCGGAGATTGTAACTTGGCGAGTACTGGGGGTATAAGGGCGATAAGAACGAGTACCCATAGTTGAATTTTGAATTTTGGATTAATCAATTTTGGATTTTAGATTTTAGATTTTAGATTGTTTCTGATCTCAAATCTCTCATCTAAAATTTCTAGACTTCTGGGAAGAGAACTTTTCTAATTTTTTCTTCGTCCCCAGGAGCAACGGTGACAATAGCTCGCTTATATTGGGGCTTATAACCAATAAATCTACCTACACGTTTTTGTTTCCGTGGTGGGTTAGCGGTATTGATTTTGACGACCTTAACTGCAAATAGGTCTTCAATCGCGGCTCTGATTTGTGGTTTAGTGGCTTTAGGAGTTACTTCAAATGTATATTTGTTTTGCTCCATGAGCATGGTCGCTTTTTCGGTGAGAATGGGGCGACGCACTAAATCGGGTAGGTCACGGGTGGCAACTAGTTTAGACACTGTAGACCTCCTGAATCTTCTCTATAGTTGATGATGTGACAACAATTTTGTCAGCATGGAGCAGGTCGTAAACGTTTAACTGGTTAGCAGGAATCAGTTTTAAGTTTTCAATGTTCCGGGCTGATAAAAGCACGTTTTCTGCAATTTCCGACAAAATCAACAGTGTTTTTTGTTCTGGTGCAGCGCCCCATCTAGCTAATGCGGCCACAAGTTCCTTTGTTTTAGGACGTTGTAACTCGTTGCTAAATTCCTCAACAATTATTAAGTCTTCAGCACGACTAATAAAGGCTGTCCGCAATGCCAAACGGCGTTCTTTGCGGTTCATTTGTAGGTTAAAGTCTCTGGGCTTGGGTCCAAAGATTACACCACCACCACGCCATAATGGTGAACGGATAGAACCTGCACGGGCGCGACCTGTGCCTTTTTGCCGCCAGGGTTTACGACCACCACCACGAACTTCGGCACGAGTTTTAGTGCTGGCAGTTCCCTGGCGAGAATTGGTCATTTGTCTGACTAGGGCGCGGTGTACTATATGCGCCGCTGTTGTTTCTTTGGCAACTCGTAAGTCAAAGCTGGTTTCGCCAACTTGCTCTCCTTGCCAATTTTTAATTACACTCTCTACCATCTTTGTGTCCTTTGTCAGTTGCCCTTTGTCAGTTGTCAGTTGTCAGTTGTCTTTTTTTGCCAATGACCCATGACTAATGACCCATGACTATTTTTTACCAACTTTCTTTGCTGGGAGAACGTTCACTAAAGCTCCTGGTTTACCAGGAATAGCTCCCTTAATGATGATTAAGTTGCGTTCTGTATCTACTCTTACTACTGTCAGTTTGCGAATTGTGACCCGAGTACCACCTAAACGTCCTGCCATCCTTTTACCAGGATAAACACGGCCTGGAGTTGTACCAGCCCCAATAGAACCTGGCGCTCTGTGGTTTTTAGAACCGTGGGACATAGGTCCACGACCGAAGTTGTTACGCTTCTGGTTGCCGGCAAAACCGCGACCGATACTTGTGCCAACTACATCTACAATTTCACCAGCACTAAAAATGTCTGCTTTAATTTCTTGACCTAAAGCATAATCACCAGCGCTATCAGTGCGATATTCATTCAAATGACGGACAGCCGGGGCAGATGATTTAGCCAAATGTCCCAACAATGGCCTGTTCAGTGCCTTGGGTTTAACTTCACCATAACCAACTTGAATGGCTGCATAACCGTCGGTCTGTTTTGTTTTAACTTGTGTAACGGTGCATGGACCTGCTTGGATGACGGTGACAGGAATAGATACTCCTTCTTCATCAAAGATTTGGGTCATGCCCAGCTTGGTGCCGAGAATACCTACAGACACAGTTACTGGTTCTCCTTCCTAATTTGACTAATGGAAATCGAATTGGAAGTTTTGTCACGGTTGCTTGAGGGTAAACTATACCTTCAGAAATTTGAACTGGTGTTAATCAGTGCAAATTTTTGGCACCGCAACAATTCTTGCCCTTTCTGTTTTAGTGAATTTGTTTATTTTCACTTACCTAATCTAATCACCATCACAGGAATAGTTTCCTACCCTATTGAGAAGGTGTTACTTCTACCTAATGCGAGGTTTGATTGCTTTGCGCTGTGTGCAGCAATGCTTTCGTCCAAGCAGTTGCTCTGGCACTCTACCGTTGTAGTGGGACTTAAGTGGTCATTGACCCTCAGTATCCGTTTCCTGACCATCAACATAATGCCATAAAACCAACATTATTGTTCAGGAACTACTTCTCTTAATAGTTTAAACTATTGTTTGAGGTCTGGCCTAATTTTTTAGGATTTACGGGAGTGATTTGCTGTGGGAGCTTAAATATAATTTTGGCTCTCGGTTTGTGTCCTAGCTTTTTTAGTTTAGCAGTCCCTTGTCTGGATAAGCTAATTTATTCTTCTGAAGGAACTAACTAGAATATCAGATGGCGGGACTGGCTGGTAACTCTAAAATAAGATGGCTATCTAATTTACTATTCGGTCACAATCTAACATTATAAACCATTCATTATTTTTTGTCTACTATTTTTCTAGATATATTATGGGATGCTGATAGGGGGGTGATTTTGCCTAGATTTTAGCTTGAGATTCTCAAGGTTGATGAAAATATGCAGCTTCATTTAACTTAATCTACTAGCAGAGAGTGAATAATAGAGATATCTGAGATGGGATAGGAAAAAAATCTATGGCCTTAATTACCACTGGTAACGGTTTCATCCGCAATTTGGAGAAGTTTGGTGCGTTGGGTGTTTATGTTCCCCTAGAAGGAGGCTATGAAGGTCGCTATTTGCGCCGTTTGCGGGCTGCTGGCTATGTTGGCCTCCATATTACTGCTAGAGGATTAGGTGACGTGGCTGCGTATTTGACTCAGGTTCATGGTGTGAGACCGCCGCATTTGGGTAAAAAAAGCACTGGTAGTGGTGCTGCGGTGGGTGATGTATATTATTTACCACCAATACTCGATTCTCATTTAGCACAATTACCTCCTAAGTCTAAGGGGTTGGTATTGTGGATAATTGAGGGACATATTTTGTCTGATCAGGAAGTTGAGTATTTAATGGATTTACCCAAATTAGAACCAAGGGTGAAAGTAGTAATTGAGAGAGGTGGAGATCGTACCTTCCGCTGGAAACCTCTGGAAAAGACTCTGTTAGCTAGTTAAGGAAATTGTCAGGGTGGGGTAATCCCGCCCTTGGAGTGTCACACCAAAAATCTATTGTAGGGTGCATCAGATATCAAAAATCCACTTATTTGCCTGATTTTTGCGGTAGTCATGCACCTTACCAATGTGCCAGTTGCGTAAGTCCTGGGAATATTGAAGATTAATTTTAAACGCATCCATCACAATTTGGTGGAGAAAAAATATAACCTCTCTTTTTATAAAAAAGTTAATATACAATTGAGATGCCCCCTGGGGGGATTTGCTTTTGTGATATTGTGAGATAAGTAAAGTTTAGTAACAAATATTAAAAACTTTGATTAATCATACATTCTCTTTATATACGGCTACTAACCCGACCTTAGATATTGGTGATGGTGTTAAAAATACCTCTTTAGTAAACTTGATATCTTCCCGACAAAATTGGTTAGTATTTGCAGCATCAGTATTTTTAGTATCAGTACCAGTGTTTGTGGAAGCACCATTAGTAAGATCATTTCCTGCGCTAAGTGTATTTTTAACAGGCTCTTTACTCTGGATCAGTATGAGATTAATGTCAAGTTCACGAACCTATTTATGGGGAGATTTACTCTTTGGGTTTAGCTGGACTTGGTTGACAGGGGCAATTTATTGGGGTTGGTTAAGATATGAACCAATCTGGCATATACCCATAGAATCACTAGGATTACCCTTTGCTTTGTGGTGTTTACGCAAAAATTGGGGTAAAATCGGCAATTGGTTCTATTTAGGTTCTTTGCTGGGGACAGTTTTAACCGATATTTATTTTTATTTAGTAGATTTGATGCCCTATTGGCGACAAATTATGAGAACATCCCCGGCAGGAGCTTCACAAATCTTACAAAATGCCTTAGAACAAGTCGAAACACCCTGGGGAGAAGGCTGGGCGGTTATTCTTGCCCTGATACTGATGACAGTGGGAACAGTCTCTTTACTGAATAAACAATGCCATTGGTATGCCTTTGGAGGGGCAATTTTGAGTACAATTCTAGTAGACAGTCTATTCTTAATAGCAGCGGTTCTAGCGTGAAATTCCCATCACTGGGGAAAACACCCAAAAATAGGCGCGTAAGTGCTATGAGGAAGAATTTTTGGCAAAAGTCAAAGTAAACCAAATAGTAGTGAATATTGTGGATATTGATACGCTGTATATTAGTTCTTGATGACTGTTGTGCAAGCTCCCAAGCTAAAACGAAGAAGCTAAACCATGACAAAACCAGGATTAAGTTAGAATAGAAACTGCTCTAACAACCTGAAAATTCAGGCTTATGCCCTACGGTTTATGGCTTGTGGCTGCAAATAATCAACAATTTAATTGCTGTTTGATAGAAAGAGGTAAAAAATCGTGAAAGGATTGGTGCGTTTATTCACTGTATTTACATTGTTGCTAGGTTGTTGGGGAATATTGGGAACTACCCAAACAGCCCAAGCTTTTAGTTTCAATAGCTTTGTGGGTAATCAAGTTCCTGTTTTAGCAGTTGCCCGCCAAAACAAAGCAGATCAGAAACTGGGAACGGACTTTGGTAAAAAAATTGATTTGAATAATACCAATATCGCTGCTTTCCAAAAGTATCCAGGACTATATCCCACCTTGGGCAGTACAATTATCAAAAATGCTCCCTACAAAAAAGTAGAGGATGTATTAAATATCCCAGAATTGAGCGATAGACAAAAAGTACTTTTGCAAGCCAACTTGGATAATTTCACCGTGACAGAATTTGAGCCTAACTTCAACGAAGGTGATGATCGCATTAACAACGGTATCTACAGATAACCCTAGTTGGTAATTGGTAATTGGTGATTGGTAGAGGTAAGCGGCAAGAAGTTTCATAGATTTCCCCATTACCCATGACCCATGACCAATTACCTATTACCCATTACCCATTACCTATTACCTATTACCTATTACCTCACCTTGTCTGATATAGATATTCCTAACCAATTTGATGTTTTAGTAGTCGGTGCTGGTGCAGCAGGACTATATACAGCCCTATGTTTACCAGCATCCTTACAAGTCGGCTTAATTACTAAAGAAACAGTTTCCCTATCCGCTAGTGATTGGGCGCAAGGTGGTATAGCCGCAGCCGTGTCCCCGGAAGATTCGCCCAAACTGCATATTGAAGACACCTTAAAAGCCGGGGCGGGTTTATGTGATCTGGATGCTGTAAAATTTTTAGCTGAACAAGCTCCCAGTTGTATTCAATCCCTGGTTAATTTAGGGGTCGCTTTTGATCGTCATGACAGTAACTTAGCCTTAACCTTAGAAGCAGCCCATTCTCGTCCTCGTGTTCTCCATGCGGCTGATACCACTGGTAGGGAAGTTACAACTACCCTGAAAAATCAAGTTCTACGTCGTCAGAATATCACAGTAATTCAGCAAGCTTTGGCTTTGAGTTTGTGGATAGAATCTCAAACCGGTCAATGTTTGGGAATTAGCCTATTTTATCACGGTAAAATTACCTGGATTAGAGCCGGAGCAGTAATTTTAGCTACTGGTGGCGGTGGTCAAGTATTTGCCCAAACTACTAACCCAGAGGTAAGTACAGGTGATGGTGTGGCCATTGCTTGGCGGGCGGGGGCGATTCTTCGGGATTTAGAATTTGTCCAGTTTCATCCTACAGCCTTGAGTAAACCGGGACGTTTTCTCATTAGTGAAGCCGTACGCGGTGAAGGGGCGCACCTTGTAGATGATACCGGGCGACGTTTTGCTTTTGATTACCACCCAGCCGGGGAATTAGCACCGCGAGATGTGGTGAGTCGAGCAATTTTTAGTCATTTACAAAATACCGCCTCTGACCCGGCTACAGCCCATGTTTGGTTAGATCTGCGCCCTATTCCCCCTGAGAAAATTCGTCATCGTTTCCCCAATATCATCGCCGTTTGTCAACGTTGGGGTATTGATGTCTTTAATCAACCCATTCCCGTTTCTCCCGCTGCCCATTATTGGATGGGTGGTATTCTCACAGATGTGACTAATTCGACCAATATTCCCGGTTTATACGCTGTTGGAGAAACCGCTAGTACGGGGGTACATGGTGCAAATCGTTTAGCCAGTAATTCTCTTTTAGAATGTATTGTCTTTGGGGCGCAAATGGCTAATCTTGATCATGAAAAATTGATAATTCAAAAACAGAAATCTGTTAACTTTATTAAAAATGGAAATTTTGCAGTTAACCCGTCTGCAATTGATTGGGAAAATCAACAAAGACAATTAACAGAAATTCGCCAAAATTTACCCCGTCTAGTCTGGAAAAGTGCGGGTATTTGTCGAGAAAAATCAAGTTTAGAAAATGCCATTTTGCAAATCAAATCTTGGCAAAAAGACTTTGCAGCTTTACCTTTAAGTCAATTATTATTAAGTTTACAGCCTGGACAATCAGTTAATTTTCAACAACCGAAAATTGAAAAGGAATTGCGGCTTTGGGCAGAAACTCGTAATTTATTAGATGTGGCCGAATTAATTCTCAAAAGTGCTGTTTTTAGAACTGAAAGCCGTGGTGGACATTATCGTTTAGATTATCCACAAACTGATCCTAATTGGCAAGTGCATACTCTGGTGAAAAATCAGGAATGGGTAATGGGTAATAGCTGATATAGCGGACGGAAGATGGGTTATATGGATGCACTCAAATCAATACGTCTATTCAAATCTGTCTTCAGTATATGCGTTGATAGATCGGGGTCTAACTGTTTGCCAGGGATATCGAGGTTGTAACTTGTTTAACGGGAAACTACCAAGACGATTTTCAATATGATTTTTTTCTTCATCAGTGATGTTAAACATGGTGTAAACAGTTGCATCAATTTGGTTAAGAGCATTGAAAAAATCGGATTCAACTTCTTGAAAATCAGCAAATCGCCGGCGATAGGTTTGCATCAAAGTGATATAATCTTGAGGCACATTCAATTTTTGAATGGTGGCTCTAGAAATAGATTCATCAGTGCTATTAGTTAAGAGTAAATAAACCAACTCGGCTAAATCAGCATTGACCAGTTCTATGGAAAACAAACCTGTGCGAATACAGTTATTATCCAAGATTAATTCTTCTGCTAATACGTCTTCTTTACTCCAGTTAGAAAAGTTTAAACCCAAACGGCGATCGCTCAACCTGTACCGACTGGTGAGAATTTGTGTTTCCACTTTGGATAACAACCACTCCTTGGGATTTTTTCTGGCAATACTAGCTAAACGAGCTAGATTATTATACCCATCTACTAATTGCTGTTCTATATCAGGTTCTAAATTTCTCACCCAGGGTAAAGTTTCAAGAGTTCGAGGATAAAAAGTTGTTCGTGAAGATCCTTCTAACACTCCTGAACGTAATCTTATAGCCCAATAGAAACGAACAAGTTTACTATTCAGATACGCTGCAACTGCCTCTATTAATGGTCCGTCGGGTTTAGGCAAGGCAACGATAACTGTATCAATTGCTGCTAAAATCTGCTCATTGCTGTTGCTGGATACTATTGCAGAAGTTGGAGCAAGAGTAAACTTAGCAACTGCAAGAAAATTATCATAAGCTTGATCAGCCCAAAGACTAAGTTTTCCGTAGGGTCTGTTCTTAACAGCTTCAAGATCAACCCAACCGGTAAACTCCCCAGCCCAACCCATTGATATACTGCGTCCAGCAATGACCTGAACGGCACTTGCTCCTGTAGATTCTGGGGTAACTTCTGTTCCACCTCTTTGAATGCCATAGGTAAACCAAAATGGGCGGTTATTTCGGCTGATTTGTTTTGCAACTGCTTCTTTTAATTCAACAACGTTTGCACCATTACCGTTTGGATAAAGTTTTTTGAGTATTGGAACATCATTAGGATGCAATAATGGCAACAAATAATCTCCCCACAAACCTTCTGTGGGATTACTTGGATCAATAGCAGTAATTCTTGGACTAATTTTGGCATCAAAAAAATCCTTGTATTTAATTTTCACCGATTTTTCATTACTTGGCCATTTTGACGGTACATAAACTTCAATTTCATCATCTTCTTGGGCTGATGTTTTTTCAATTACTAACAACATAGGAATTACATTTGCATCCCACTGTTTTCCAGCAAATTCTAGCCAAACTATTTTTCTTAATGCTGCATTTTGTCTGGGATAAAGAAGTTTCCAAACCTTTGCGGCTGCTTCTGAATTAGCATAGCCACCACTTACCACCATGCCTAAAAAACCACCCGGTTCTAGCCATTCTGTCAAAGAACGATAGAGAAAAACTAAACCTGTATCGGCATTTTGTCCCCAGACTTGTTGCCATAGTCCTTTCATTTCCTCGCCATATTTTACCCGTTCTGCACGAATGTAAGGCGGATTTCCGAGAATGTATTTCCACTGACTGCGATCGCGTTCCAATGATCCAGGAGATAAAAAATCTTCTCCTAAAATCGAAACCAAATCATCATCCCGCAGCAAACTGTTTAAGTTATAAACATAAATATTGGGAATATCTGTTTGATTTCTAGAAGGTTTAAATCTTATCATTGCCCACATTAATTGAAAGTGGCTGATAAAAGCAGCAAATGGAT
The DNA here is from genome assembly GCF_014697585.1 of Dolichospermum sp. FACHB-1091. Taxonomy (GTDB): domain Bacteria; phylum Cyanobacteriota; class Cyanobacteriia; order Cyanobacteriales; family Nostocaceae; genus Dolichospermum. The sequence goes on from NZ_JACJSB010000003.1 coordinate 76,067, forward strand.
TCAGATCAAACCCCCAAACATTTTTTTGTAGCTCTTGCAATACAAAATCTACATCTAAATCTCTCGCTTTTGCATCTTCTAAACAGCGATGAACATAGCGCACGAGAAATGAACCACTGCCACAGGAGGGATCTAGTAATTTTCCTTCTTCGTGACTGAAAACTGTTTGTTCTAATAACCAATCAACAATTGCAGGAGGTGTATAAAATTCTCCTAAGCGTTTGCGTTTTGCAGCAGGTAAAAATGCTTGATAAATGTCTCCTAAGATTTCTTCAGACAACCCCGAAAAATCATAAGCATTAAATCGAAGAATCAGACGTTGCAAGGCTTCATTTAATGCTCCATTTGTTTCATAAATCCAATCAAACACATTTTGTTCAAATGGCTCATGATACAGCCGCCCCAAATCCTCAGCAACCAGTTGTACTAATGCCTTTGCATCTCCGATTAGTTGATCAACAAACGCTGACCAATCTTGTGGACCACCATTAGAAAGTCGTCGTCTATTGGTTAATCCCAAATCTTCTACCAATCGTAAAAATAAAACTCGTGCAATCAATACAGCTACAGAATCAGCTGCAAATGCTTCCCTAATTCTTTCTTGCGCTTGTTGACCTTTTGCATTAACTTCTCGACCATATTGATCTTCAAACTGAGGTAAAATATCCTCACATAAATGCCTTTCAAAATTAAACTTACGTTTCAGGCGCATCATTGCTCGACGTTTACTATCTTCTGTCGCAGATGCTAAATTGCCCTCAGCTTCTTTTTCTTGCTGCTTAAAATATTCATAATTTTTACTTAATTCTGCAATAACATCTTCTGCGGCAGCGTTTAATTCTGTAAAACTAATTTGTAAATCTTTTCGTAATTGATTTAAAGTATCATTTTCATCAAGTTTTAAATAAATATAAGGTAGTTTTCCCTCAATAAAAGTTTGCCATTGATTATTGTGAGATGCTTGTGAATAAGCAATAAATTTGAGGGTTTCTCTCAATTCTTCAAAAGTAATATTAGATAAAAAAATTGGATTTTCTAATCCTTCAACAGCCTCACCTGTTGGCATAACAATCCAAAGATAGTGAGCCGTCAGAAATACAACATAACGAGTTAAACCTTCAACATATTTGCGTTTTTGATTCCATAACTTTTGTCGTCCGGGTTCTGTAGTCAGTTCTTTATCATCTTTTTTTAAATCACCCACAACCCAAGCAATTTTTTCAGAGGTTAAAAGCTTAATATCTGGATATCCTCCTCCACCTGCATCCTCTGTGACAACATAATCTTTAGGATAATCAAGCAATCCTGCCAAAAAATCTCGGACATCTGGATTGTAGGATCTTTCTGGCCTATTCCACTCTAAAGCCAGCCATTTTTCTAATGGGTTCAGTGGTTTTTTTGATGGTCTACTATTTTTAGGCACAGTCTAACCTCTTTATATTTTAGTGATGATTGATATTCTAATATACAACAGATTAGTATTATGCAATCTGCTTGCAGCAGCACCTCCCTATCCCTCACCCTTTACTTTCTATTTTAATAAGCGATCGCTACTAAAGAATATCATTATTTTCTGAGGTAACAGGCAAGGGAAACAGGAAAAGCAGCAGAAAATTAATTAACTGTTTCTTGTTACCTATTCCCCATAGACAATTACCACTGTTCAATGCCAAATAGTTGCATTAGCGGAAATATTTAAAGTTTTTCGGACCTGTATAACCAGTGATTTTTCCTAGTTCTTCTAGATTTTGTACTCCACTATAGCTTTTACCATTAATAATCCAAGTTGGGAAACTTTCAATTTTTGCGGCTTTACATAATTCCGGTTTACCATTGGGACTATCGTTGGCGCACTCTACCTTAGAATTGTCATTAATAATTTGATAAGCTTCTTTCCCGAAAAGTAGCTTTTGTTCGTGACAGTGGGGACACCAATAGGCTACATATTCCTTAGCACCAGATTTAACCAGATGTTGGGCTAGGGCTATTTCCGCTTCTCCAGATTTAGTGGTAATTTCCCAGCCAAATTCAGGATTTGGGTCTTGTTTTGGGGTAAAGGTGATTGCTGTAGGTTTTCCATCAGTTGATTCAGTAATACTACCTGATGGACTGATTTGAGAATAAATTCCTAAAGTCCCAATTAGCGTCACAATCGTTACAATTAAAGCGGTAAATAAAAGTTGTCCGCTATCTTCCCAATCCCTACCCATGACGGTTAATACTAGCATGATTAATGCAAATAAGGCAGAGGCAATGCAGTAAAGACAAATAGCTTTCAGTTCAAATGCTAGTACATACATTAAGTATCCACTAAAAACAGACATAGCGATCGCTCCTATCAACAGCAACCACCAAGTCACATTTTCTAGTTGTTTCTGACTTTTTTGATTTTCCCCTGAGTTCAATGCCAAAGGAGCTAAAGCGAATATGAACATACCAATGTATGCCAATAAACCAAATACAGGTAATGGTTGACCAAAAACTGTAGCCCAAGGACTGGAAAGGACATCTACACAACTCTTAACATTTTCTGGTGTAGTACAAACCGGGGTGCTGCCGGTCAGCTTTTCAAAAGTGAGATATCCTGTATTCAGGATACCAAAACCGGAGATCGCTCCAATGGCTGGACGCGACCATTTATAAATACTAGGAGTAGAGCGACGACGAGTCATAATATTAGTGATTGGTAATTGGTAATTGGTAATTAATTTAGAAATCTTCTCATCATCTAAATCAGGTAAATCAAAAGCATCATAGTTCAGACAATAGAGGTCTGCGGGCGGCTTCTACAAATTGACTGACGCGAATGGGGTCTATGGGTTGCTGAATTTGACCATGACGTTTGAGAGAACTAGAAACAATCACCCCATCTGCTGCTTGTAGGAGAGTGCTAACATTTTCCCAACTTGCGCCACTACCAATAAAAACGGGAGTTCCAGCAGCCGCAGCACTAGCTAGTTCTAAATCTTTTTGATCAGGGGGACTACCTGTAGCCCAACCAGATAAAATTACCGCATCAGCCAAACCCCTTTCAATAGTATCTTTTACCGCAACCGTCAGATCAGGAGAACTCAACGGACGGGCGTGTTTTACTAAAACATCAGCAAAAATTTTCACCTCAGATCCTAATTCTCGACGATACCGTAGTAATTGATGAGCTTCCCCTTCAATTAGTCCTTGATCCGTTGCCATTATACCTGTAAGTACATTAATACGAACAAATTGTGCATTAACACAACTAGCAACAGCGATCGCACTTCTGCCATCATTGCGTAACACATTTAACCCCACAGGCACAGTAACCAAATTCTGTATACGTTGTACAACCACAGTCATAGCGCTGACAACAGCGGGGTCAACCTGATTTTTAGTAAATGGGGCATCAAAAAAATTCTCAACGATAATCCCATTAACCCCTCCACTAGCAAGGGCTGTAGCTTCTTGTTCAGCGCGGTCAATCACTGCTTTGAGACTACCTCCCCAACGGGCTGAAGTAGGTAAGGGTAGCAAATGCACTACGCCAATAATTGGGGTTCGGGTTTTAAATAACTGATATAAGTCCACGTTTTTAATTTACTTCGCACATTCTCAAACTCTTACTCTTTGCGCCTTAGCGCGAAACATAATTCATACCGACATTATGCAACGTCGGTTTTTCTGTTCCCTGTTCCCTGTTCCCTGCTATAGTATGTAAGTCCTAAGCGGTTTTTTCATGGTCAGGTTGCAACCTCCTCCTCAAGATGGAAATTAACTTTCAACCTTCCCTAAGATATGTTAAGATAAAATCTGATAGAAGAGAAGTTTGCCACTCACAAGATGCAAGGCAGCTTCCCGTCATTTGATTGTAAATGCCGGAGTAGCATTACTGCTTGATGGGCGTGGTCGCCAGTGCGATTTCCCGGTTGGGTAGCGGCTTCTCAAAACAGACCTCTAGGTCGGCTTCCCAATGGGTAAATTAACAAAGCCCACGCTGCGGTAATTTAAAATACCAATAAGCGAATTGTTAAAAAATATTACGAGTGTCAGACTTACCCAAAGATGCTCAAGATTACCCTGGGAAACAAATTAGTAGAAGGATCATGATATGGCCTCATCTGTAAAATAGAAGAGGTTGAGGGGTTGTGTTTACTAATTAAAGTTGCTAATGATACAGGTGAAATCTGATAATTAGTAACGGGTAGTTGGGTAGGAATTATTTATCTATAGATCCCGACCCAATTTAAATGTTAATTAGCAAGGAAAAACGGAACATTTATTGAACATGATGGGTGAAAAGCCAACAGTTGCCATTTCTCACCTGGGCTGCGAGAAAAATCGCATTGATACAGAACATATGTTAGGGCTGCTAGTAAATGCAGGCTATAGTGTAGATAGCAACGAAGAATTAGCAGATTACGTAATTGTTAACACCTGTAGTTTTATTGAAGCAGCGCGACAGGAATCAGTAAGAACCCTAGTAGAACTAGCGGAGGCTAATAAGAAAATCGTCATTACAGGCTGCATGGCCCAACACTTTCAAGAACAATTATTGGAAGAATTGCCAGAAGCGGTGGCGGTAGTGGGAACAGGGGATTATCACAAAATAGTGGATGTGATCGAGCGAGTAGAACAAGGGGAGAGAGTTAAAGAAATTACCGCCGAACCGAATTATATCGCTGATGAAACCACACCGCGTTATCGGACAACAACCGAAGGAGTAGCTTACCTGCGAGTGGCCGAAGGCTGTGATTATCGGTGTGCATTTTGTATTATTCCCCATTTGCGAGGGAATCAGCGATCGCGTACCATTGAATCAATAGTAGCCGAAGCCCAACAACTGGCAGATCAAGGTGTGAAAGAAATAATTCTCATTTCTCAAATCACCACCAATTACGGACTAGATATTTACGGAAAACCCAAATTAGCCGAATTGCTGCGGGCTTTAGGGAAAGTAGATATACCTTGGGTGAGAATGCACTACGCCTATCCCACCGGATTAACACCAGATGTGATGGCAGCCATCCAAGAAACCCCCAACTGTTTACCATATTTAGATTTACCCCTGCAACATTCTCACCCAGAAATTCTCCGGGCGATGAATCGTCCTTGGCAAGGACAGATCAATGATGAGATTATGGAAAGGATTAAAATTTCCCTACCATCAGCAGTGCTAAGAACCACATTTATAGTTGGTTTTCCGGGAGAAACCCAGGAGCATTTTCAACATTTATTAGAGTTTACACAACGACATAAATTTGATCATGTTGGTGTCTTTACTTTTTCACCAGAAGAAGGGACTCCAGCCTACAATCTACCCCATCAAATTCCAGCAGAAATAATGGCAGCACGCCGTGATCAACTAATGGCATTACAACAGCCAATTTCTTTGCAGAAAAATCAACAGGAAGTAGGCAAAATTGTTGATGTCCTCATTGAACAAGAAAATCCTGAAACGGGCGAACTAATTGGTCGTTCTGGTAGATTTTCTCCCGAAGTTGATGGTCAAGTCTATGTGAAAGGAGAGGCTAGGCTAGGAACTATCGTCAAAGTAGCGATTCAAAGCGCCGATGCCTATGACCTTTATGGTCAAGTTGTCAATAGCGATAGATTATTATCTCGTTCTCTATCTACTGTTGCATAAGACTTAATTTACAAATAAGTATCGGTTTACAAATCAAAAATTCACAATAAAATCTAGGAGAGTTAATGAACTTATCATTTCAAGAATTAGGCATTTCCCAAGAACGTGCTGAACTGTTAGAAAACATGGGTTTTTCTGCACCTACTAATATTCAAACCCAAGCAATTCCTCAATTATTAAATGGTCGGGATGTAGTCGGTCAATCCCAAACAGGAACAGGTAAAACCGCAGCTTTTTCTTTACCAATTTTAGAACGACTAGATCCTGATCAAAAAGCTGTACAAGCAATAGTTTTAACTCCAACTCGTGAGTTAGCAATTCAAGTTCATGCGGCTATTTCCCAATTTATTGGTAATAGTTATTTGAAAGCAGCAGCCATTTATGGTGGTCAATCAATTGACCGGCAAATTATGCAACTGAGACGGGGGGCGCAAATCGTTGTCGGTACACCAGGACGGGTGATAGATTTATTAGATCGTGGTAGCTTGAAGTTAGATCAAGTACGGTGGTTTGTGTTAGATGAAGCTGATGAAATGTTAAGCATGGGCTTCATTGACGATGTGGAAAGAATTCTTTCCCAAGCACCAGAAGAAAGACAAACAGCCTTATTTTCTGCAACAATGCCACCATCAATTCGGATGTTGGTAAATAAATTTTTGAACTCACCGGTAACTGTCACCGTTGAACAACCCAAGGCCGCACCAAATAAGATTAATCAAGTAGCTTACATTATTCCCCGTCACTGGACAAAAGCCAAGGCTTTACAACCAATTCTGGAAATGGAAGACCCAGAAACAGCTTTAATCTTTGTTCGCACCCGGCGCACAGCCGCAGAATTAACCAGTCAGTTGCAATCTGCTGGTCATAGTGTCGATGAATATCATGGTGATTTGTCCCAACAAGCGCGGGAACGTCTATTAATTCGCTTCCGTAACCGTCAAGTGCGTTGGGTAGTAGCTACTGATATTGCAGCTAGGGGTTTAGATGTTGATCAACTTTCTCATGTGATTAACTTTGATTTACCTGATAGTGTGGAAACCTATGTTCACCGCATTGGTCGTACCGGTCGCGCTGGAAAAGAAGGAACAGCCATTTCTTTGGTTCAGGCTTTTGAACGCCGTAAACAACAGGCTTTTGAACGCCATAACCGCCAAACTTGGCAAATTCTGTCTATTCCTACTAAAGCGCAGATTGAAGCTCAACATATTCAGAAGTTAAGAGGACAAGTAGCTGAAGCTCTAACAGGTGAACGGTTAGCTTCATTCTTGCCCATTATCAGTGAAATGATTGCAGAATACGATGCTCATGCGATCGCGGCGGCTGCTTTACAAATCGCTTATGATCAAACCCGTCCCGCTTGGTTGCTCTCAGGTGTGGATTTACCTGTAGAAGAAAGCCCAACTCCCAAACCCAGAATTAACAAACGCCGTGATTCCGGTGATGGTTTAGAACGGGAAAGCGAACGTGGTGGTGGCTTACGTGGTTCTGGAGGCGGTAGAGGCCGTTCTTCTTGGTCAAAAGAGGGTAAAGGTAACGATGAAAGACGTAGTAACGGTGGCGGTAGTCCTAAACCCAAGTTAAGAACAGCCCACGGTGAAGCTTCTCCCACTCCTAGCAACCACAAATTAGGTTCACATACTGGTAGAGAATAGTTAAGCAAAGTAGCGGTAATTTATTTATTAATTAATTACCGCTGCATAAGCATAAGGTTTAAAGCCATATTTATAAACTAGCTAACCAAAATGAAATCGCTACTACTGAGGGTGATCCCCGAATTACCTAAATCAGCAAACTTAAACACTTCTGTTGAACTAATCAGGTTGCCATTTCGGTTATAGAATATACTTCGAGTCTCTTGACTAAAGACAATAGGAGCATTACTAGCATCTACTGAGGCATTATTGGGGACAACGGCAAAGTCAGTGAAAGCTTGCCCCACAGCATTAGTAATGGCGGAAAATGTGGTTTTACTTAATACAACCTTATCTTGTCTGGCTTCAAACTGGGTAATATAGTCAGTACCTAAAGCACTACTAAAGACACCACTGCTTTGAAATAGATATTTATCATTACCCACTCCTCCAGTCAGGGTATCATTACCATCTCCTCCCCAAAGTGTATCATTACCAACTCCTCCAGTCAGGGTATCATTACCATTGAGTCCTGACAGGATGTTATTGCCACTATTACCTTGGAGGATGTTATTACCTGCATTACCCGTACCATTTATAGCCGTTGTTCCTGTTAAGGTGAGGTTTTCAACGTTGGTCGGTAGGGTAGTGGTGACAGAGGCTGTGAGAGTATCGCTGATAGTTGTAGTGACGCTGGTTTGAGTCCCCAAGTTGGCATTTGTGGGAGATATAAGGGTGAGGGTAAAAGTTTCATTTACTTCATTGATAGAATCGTTCAGAATGGGTATGTTAATTGATTGACTGGTAACACCGCTATTAAAAGTCAAAGTCCCTGTTCTGGAGGTATAGTCTGAACCCGCTGTAGCTGTACCGTTAGCAGTGGCATAGTTGACTGTAATAACTCTGGTATCGGATCTGGAGAGAGTAACAGTGTAAGTGACGTTTTGAGGGTTGGTGTTACCTTCAACAATGGTTTGATTAGCACTGAGGTTAATCACAGGTAAATCATCATTAACGATTGTTCCCGTGACGGCTGTGGTTGTGCCAATAGTGTAACCTGTTCCTGTAGCTAAAGTCAAAGCCACAGTTTCATTACTTTCAACGATTGTATCGGCTGTGGGGTCAATAGTTAAAGTAGCCGTACTTGCACCAGCCGCAAAGGTAATAGTTCCCGATGTGGCAGTAAAATTTCCTGTACCTATTCTGGTATAATCTGTATTGAAGGTAGCTGTACCAGCAACGCTATAATTGGCTGTGAGGGCGGCACTTAAGTCACCATTGCGACTAAATCTGTAAATAAGGTTATTTGTCCCGTCTTCAGAGACGCTAGTGGGAGATAAAGCTAGGGTAATTGTTGGTAAAACTGTGGCAGTAAACTGATAATCTATAAACTCACCAAATAGATTTGTAGCCCTAACTGTAATCTGTGAACTACCGGTTTGGTTAGGAAGATAATCCAGAAACAGTTGTTTATTACTAATACTGGGAGTGACTAAGGTAGGTTTGGAGTTGTTAACTATAGAAAATCTCAGTTCATCCTCTTGAGTAACTGTAATACTACTGAAACGAATAAAATTTGCATCACTAATTACAGCTTGCGTCAGGGGAAGATTAGTAAACGCCCCACCAGCATTATAAGTCCTAACGGCAGCGATCGCATCTATTGTGGTTAAATCACTAGCGCCAAGAGCTTGACCAAAAACTGTGAAACCACCATTTTGATTGTTGAGATTGCTGGAATTATCCGCTAGGTTAAAAAACCATTGATTTGTGGCACTATTAGGATTATTACCTAATTTTGCCATAGCGATCGTTCCCCGCAAATTTGAGCGTTGTGTACTAAACTCATTCTGTACAGGCGCATTAGATGGAATCGTTGTTAATGTGGAATTATTGTAAGTATACCCGCCACCTTGGACGATAAAACCAGGAACAGAACGGTGAATAAAAGAGTTAGTATAACTGCCAGTATTAACATAACTTTGGAAATTTTGCACAGTCAAGGGTGCGCCAGTTCCAGTTTGGTCAAATAGTACAACATTAATGATGCCGTTGCCAATGGTTCCCGTTGATGTATTGGCTAAGTTAAAACGAGCAACTTTCCCTGTTGTCAAAGGATCATCAAAGTAATTACTTAAATTCAGGGTAGTATCTGGTGCATTAATATTGACAACTACGTTTAAGATAGGATTAGTAACAATAGGATCAGGAAGATTGTTAATAGTCATTGTTTTTTCCTAGCATCACACATTCATCCATGATTTTGACAGGAGTATGTCAACAATTTTAATAAATTTTAATAAAAAAATAGAATAATGCTAGTCGATTGATATTAACTGCTTTTTACTAAATTAAAGAGGTTTATGGCGATCGCAGTTTAGAACAAATCCGTTTTGATCAAGCTGTCGGTTTTTGACTATCTCAGAATAGATACAAGTAACCATCATCCATCTTTTTTCCGTCTGCGTGCTTCATAAGATTCTCGAAAACGAGGTTCATCAGGCAATAGTTCCATCGCTTTGCTATAAGCTTGAAGAATCTCAGTTTCAGATGCCCGTAATGAATTTAATGTTTTTGCTAAATCAAACCAACACCAAGCATTTCTGACTTTATCATCGGACAATTGAATGGCACGACGCAGCAATTCTACAGCCTCCCGATTTAATCGTCTTTTTGTGTGCATATCTCTGTTTATTTTCGAGAGATTAATTTTAGTTTGAGCATATTCCTGAAGAGATTTAGGATCATCTTTGATAAATTCATAATTATCGGCAAAAATTCTGTGAGCTTCCTGAAAACGCTTGGCACGTTTATATAGAATTGCTAACTCTACTGTATCATCAACTTGTATGGGTAGAGGAGCTTGTTCTAAAATTACTGAAGCTTCATTAAATTTTCTTTGATCTAAAAGAATTTTTGCCATAGCAGTGTAAGGCAAATGGCGATCCATAATAGTCAAGTCAGATTCAATATCCCTAAACAGTTTCTCTGCTATCGAAAAATCACCTAATGATGTTCTATATTCAATAATTTGAGCGATTAATGCTCCCGATTTGGGAACTCGACTCAGGGATGATTCCAAATTTAATATAGCTCTTTGTCGTTCACCTACAGCCCATAAATGAGAACTTTCTCTTAGTGCATGAATAACTATATATTGTGGATGTGCTGGTAATGTTACGCGAAAATAAGTTCGTGTTTCATCAAAATCAAAGCTGGGATCTGGAGAACCATTTTCTGTCATCTTGCGGCGAATTTTAGGAATACCAGTTCCTCTAGCTTCTGCCAAATCTAAATCCTTTAAAAAATCACCAATTCTCCGATTACGATAAGGAACAGGAGGAATCATTGCCTTTGGTTGAAAATGTTTCATTTCAATACCTGGAACTGGTCCAGGATAGCTAATAATCTCTAAACGATCAGGATAAAGATAAACTTTTACTGGTTCTTGAACCCCGTCATAACTACGATGGTAAACCGCATTCACTAAAGCTTCTTCCATAGCTTCATAAGGAAAAGCAACAGTTCTCTGAGCCGTTGATTGATTTGGAACTTTACGAACCATCGTTGTACTAAAGTTATTCAAATAATCTAAAGCTTGACGAAGTTGATGATGTAATGGTCCGCGAAATATTTTTTCTTCTATTAAATTTCCTCCGGCATCATCACCAAATTGCACAATCTCAATTCTTGCGCCAGGGAAATATTGCTCTGGATTATCAACAAAGAATAATAAAGCAATATTTCTTGGTACTTCATGACTATTAATTGGTGTAGTAATTCGCATATTTCGATATAGGTCTAATTCGGGAATTACATTACCTGGTGCAACTAATTCACTCTTTATATCTGATAGGAAATTTCTGACCAGAGTTGGAGAAATGACATCAATAGACACGGCCGAATTACGACGATCATCAAATGGAACTTTTGCCGCCATTTGCATTAATTGAGTTAATATATCACCTCTAGCTTCAACAGTTTCACTTCCTTGTCGAACATAGTATGCTCTGTCTCTGCCGCTTAATGTTTTGGGAGCTTGATATGGACGAACATCCCCTCCTGACACCCAAATTACTAATATCTGCTTATCTTGATATATTTCAGGAGAAATAACTGGCTGATGTTCTGGATCAATTCGCTTGCAATTACCACGAATCCATTTCTGAATTTCATCTAAATTTTGATCTTCTAGTCCATGGGGAGGAAGAATAGGCTGACCGTTTTTATCTTCGATGCCAATAATTATATACCCACCATTTAAGTTGAAAAAATCATTGGCAAAAGCACAAATACTATGCAATACACTTTCTGCAATTGGCTGTGACCAAGTTTTTTTAAATTCTCTCCTCACGGACTCAACCGAGCGAGCGTGAATTAAATCTTCAAGATTAATAGGTAATATTTTCATACTTATTTTAAGTTTGCATAATATAACAACTGAGTCTGTATCAATTTACTCGCAGTAGCACTTTATTATCTCTATCGAAGTGTTTATATATAAATATATTAAAAAATCCTGTTGCAATTTATGATAACAATATGAGAAAATGAAAGGAATATGAAAACAACTGAAAGACCAAACTAACGACCGTGAAAATTGATACTGCACCATTCAGCATTCCTAAATTATCTGCAACCGAAAACCAGTCACATCAGACTATAGTTAAGGATGATCCCAAGGGCAAAACATCTGTATTTATGGTCTTTGGGACAACCTTTATCACGATTTTTCTCGCGGAAATTGGTGATAAAACTCAACTTTCCACCCTGTTAATGAGTGCGGAATCTCATGCTCCTTGGGTAGTTTTTCTTGGTTCTGGCGTAGCATTAATTACTACTAGTTTATTAGGAGTATTATTAGGTGGTTGGATTTCTACGAAACTCAGCCCTAAAACGGTTGAAAAATCAGCCGGTGTCATGTTACTACTAATTTCCCTCATGTTGGTCTGGGATGTCATTCAAGGTTAATTTTTGTAATATTGTCAAATATTGTCAACCGAGGAAAATATGGACTGGAATCTTTTAGGACTGAGCTTTGTGACAGTGTTTTTATCAGAATTAGGTGATAAGAGTCAGTTAGCAGCGATCGCTCTTTCTGGACAAGGACAATCTCGAAAGGCTATATTTTTTGGTACAGCTGGTGCTTTAGTCTTAACTAGTCTTTTGGGAGCATTGGCGGGTGGTGCGGTGTCTGAATTTTTACCTACACGCATTTTAAAAGCGATCGCTGCCATTGGATTTGCGCTTCTTGCTATCCGTCTACTCTTACCTAACACTGATGAGGCTTAAATTTCCCGCCAACACCAATTTAAAAGTATACCTCCTGCTATGACCTTAAAGGCCTCTAGCAGGAAGTAGCCGCTGTGTAATAAGTTCATGATTGCTGGAACTGGAGCACTAGGGAGTAAGCTGAAATTAGCTCCTACAGCGCACATTTGGGGAGTTAAGAAATAAGTATCTAGTAATGCGACTGTTAACAATATTCCAGATAATGCAATACTACCCAAACGCCAATTAGATTGAGTTTTGCTGATAGCTAATACAGAAGTTAAAACCACAGTAGCGGCTAATAATTCTAGGCGATTAAAATTCCAAAAAACTACATAACCTGCTACAGAAAAACTAGCTTCGTTCATCATGCCAGCAAAGTAAAGACTAGGCATAATTACCCAATCTAAAACCAGACTAGCACTCAGCCAAAAGCCTAAAGTCAATAGAATGGCTATTTGCCAAGTTGAGCGTTTAAATTCCAGATTAGAAATAGCGTTCATAAAAATAATTGCTTTGTTGTATTCCTAGTATCTAACCAAGAGAAGAATTTGACAACAAATATAAATTAACTGTTACAAATAAAAAATTCTAGTTATTAAAGGACTTGCAGACAGATTTGTTAAGAAATTTGAACTTTAATTAAGAAATGATTCAGAATAGCAATATTTATTTATCGGTCGGTTATTTATCGGTTAGTTGTCAGGAAACAGACAAGGGATAAAGCCCTCAGTATTTTTAATTATTTATTAACAATTCTTACTAGAAGTAAAATAGTATTTTCATATAGAATCAGGTTTGATATAGGACTAAGATTGGATTGTTGCAATAGAAGTAGGGTGGGCAATGCTCTATAAACACTACCGAATATTGTGCAAAAATCATTTAGGATTCCTATATAAAATTCAAAGTAGGGAATGATTAATCATGAAAAATTGGCAGTACAAATTATTTGTAGGCTTACTTTGTTGTGCATTCTTAGTTTTTGGATGGCAAAATCGGGTATTAGCTGAAGGAATGAATAGCTATAATACACCCGCATCAAAAACCCAATTAGCCCAATTAGAAGTAACTCAAAATGTCTATGACTATCTATTGCAATATCAACCAGAAACTTATAATTTGCTAACAAAAACATTGGCAGATAGTATTGAAGATGCGAAACAACCATTAGCAGATGAAGTAGTTAATGATCTGTGGGCTTTATCTACAAATAATCCCCAAGTAAAATCGAGATCAAATAATGGCAAAGTAGAATATTTGATGTCAACTTGGAAATACACAAGTAACCCAAATACAGATTGGCCAATAGGTGCAAAGAAATTACTACCTTATCAAACTTGGTTTACCGCAGTACCACAAGTAAAAGAATTTTGTCAAAAATATCAAGCAATTGATAGCACTATTCCTGATAATGTTGAACTATCATTGAGATTACAACAGTATTTAGGATTAATCTTAAATAAATATTCCACCAAAACCCATTTTGTGGAAATGTGGGTAAAAGGAGAAGATTTAATGAGACCATGTATTGATGGAGAAATTAACGATTCTGCTTGTAATCTTTTACCTTTACCTGTTCCTGATAGTAGTCCTGTTGTTAAGGCAATATACACCAATTCCTACAGCAATGCCAAAAAAGAATATTATCCTTGGTCTGGTTTAGGTTATACTTATGACTGGGGAAATCCTCAAAAACCCCATCAAGGACCAAGTGAATTTATTATTAACCCTACTCCAGAAAAACCTGTAGAAGTGGAAGTTGTTTCTGTGACACCGACGCAAGAATATTGCCGGAATCAGATTGCCAAAATTGATGTTTCCAGTGGGGGATTATACTAATGATGAGAGCGATCGCCTATAGTAATGGAGGGGCGATCGCACAGTCTGAACAGAATCAACAGGTAAATAAAAAATTTCCGTTGTAGCAGGAATATATTACTACTACCTAACTATCAGAGTTTCCCTTTGTTAAATTTGCCTTAAATTTCTGAGTAATGCTTATGTACTATTGACTAATTATCAACGTAATGTTAGTTAATTCTATGGAAGCAATTATCCTTGTAGGGATTCAATCAAATCAAATGGCAAAAAACAAGATTGGAAATATACCTTTTCCACCTTTAGTTAAAATAGATGTAAATGAGCCGCTTTCGGTAGATGAAGTTACAAAGATTTTAAAGTCTCGTGATGAGGGAATTAGTATTTGTGTAAGAAGTCAAGAAGGACATCCTGATCGAGGTGGTTATTTCTTTCATATTCTACCCAAAGACAAAAACATCACTCTATGCGAAATATACAATTTTGAAAAAAAATCAGTCATCACCTTAACGGTTAATGACTTGACAGATTTTATCAACCATTGTTCAGGATTACAGTTCAGCAAAACAGCTTTTCATCTTTGTCAATCAGTAATTAATTTTCGACTAGACCCTGAATAAGATATTTTGGTTTTTTATGTTGTTTTATTTTTATCATCTGAGAACCATCTAAATCATATTCCGTTGAATCATATTTGTCATTAAAAGTATAAATTTTGTTTGCTCCATTTGTAAAGATATGTACCAGAATGTCATTTTTCCTTTCTTTAGAAAACATTGAAAAAAAAGAATTAAGAATAAAACAAACATTTTTTGATTGCCATCCTATAAAATACTGATCATTATTATCATTATAATGAATTGGATATATTTCATTACTGCCTGTAATTTTAGGTAAAAGTAAATAAGCTAAATTTTTAAATCCTTCAGTAATTACTATTTTCTTGAATGAAAGATAATCTGTAACAGTATGATAGAGAAGAGTTGATTTAGGAGGCTGATACTCAAAATCTTTTTTCCATATCCGTAACAGCTTTCCATAATTACCTTCTTCTTGATTATAGATCCCATTTTTACAGTTTACTGCATATCTCAAATCAAACCCTTGAAGACCATCACCAAGGTCTTGAGGTGGCTTATTTAACCAGTACCAATCTCTTAAATATGCAAGTGATGAAGCATGAAAAACAAAGGCTTTATGAACAAAAGGTGATCTGTTCCATTTTATTTCTTGAGAATCATATTTCCACTCCCAAAGAAACACTACTACAAAATCTGTTTTTGGATGAATATCTTTTTTTAGAGTATCAAAGTTAGCTGACTTCTCTTCTGCAATACTTTGAAGACACTTTACCTCAACTCTTAGACCTCTTTCTCCTGATGTTGTACGGACTTCTAAATCAGGAAAGCGATTAGCTACAACATAGCACCAAAAAAGGTTTTGTGTTCCATTATCCTCAAGAATACGAGTTGCTATACGAGCAAGTTCATACTCAAAAATTAAACTTACACGATTACGTACATCTGTAAGATTCCTTTCATTCTCTGGAATCTTTTCACCTGCGTATATTCCTAATCTTTGTCTTACATCATTAGTATTTAAACGAGAAACTATCTCTGGCAAAAAAAATGTCAGATAACCAAACTAATGTCTCAAGAGGTTCACATTCACCCATTAAAAATTTTTGTAAGCTAAGAGCATCAAATTTCATAGTTATCACCTATAAAACAAGTAACAAGTTCTTTAACAGAAGATTTTATTATATTTTGGGACATTTCTATCAAAGATTCTGCTTCTAATTTAAGTTTTTCTGCTTTTTGTCGTTGATTAAGTAAATTTTGATAAATTTTATGTTGATTTTTTTTAGGAGGAATCGGAATTATAATTTGATTGATATCTCGTGAGTTAATACGTGGACGACCAATCCCTGTTACTAAGTGCATAATTTGCCCATAAACAAAATTTGATCTTAGTAAGATACTTAAAAGAAAAGGATCTATTATTGGTGTACCATCAGAGTTTTGACGAACAGAGAAAACCGAGCATTCAGAAGATACATAACCTGACTCAGAAAAATCCATCAATGCTACTTTTCTTAAATTAGGACGCATTTTAGCAAAAATTATATCTCCAGGCTTATATATTTTTACAGAACTTTTTAATGAATCAGCAGGTGTTAGTATCTGTTCTACATAACCTGTATGAGGCTCAATATTAGCAAGGCCAGTGTACCGAATAATAGTTCCACCTAAATTTTTTGATGGGACTATAGAAACATTCCTTTCGATGCAAATATCTTTTAAATATTTGACAGGATAAGCACAACTAGAAATAAGTTCGCTGCTGACTTTTCTTGATGAATGATTATACTGAAAATCAATGCGATAACTGTTTTCTTCTTTCGTGTTAATTAAATCAATATCAGTCACATAAATATTTTCTTTCGGATTAATTATACCATCTTCAATATACTTGTGCCAAGCTGAGAGGATTTCAGGAAAATCACTATTAAGATAACTTGTACCATCTTGATTATATTGAATATCATCGTCTCCATTTGGTTTACGTCCGACTGTTTCTGCTTTTGCAAAAAAGATTTTTTGAGTATTATGATTAGATATTTTCTTCTTCGATAGTACAATAATGGAAGTATTCACTGTTGCATAGGGCATAAAAGCTGTATCTGGAAGGGTTACTACAACTTTTATATCAAAATTTTCAGTAATAAAACGTCTCACATCAACTGTAAGAGTCTGGTTAAGAATTCCTTCTTCAACAACAATAGCTAATATGCCATTTTCACGTAAGAGTGAATGACAACGTTCAATAAATAAAATTCCTCTGCGACGGGATGACTTACCTAATCCTAGTTTCATAGTTTTTAAAACTTTTGAATCTGTAAAGTCACTTCCGAAAGGAGGATTGGTAATTATAGTATCAAAACTCGAAAAATATTTTTCAATATCTGCACCAAGAGTACCTCCATCAGGAAGAAATATTTTGTGAATATTTTTGGCTTCATGAAGAAGCATATTTATTCCAGATATCCAAGAAAGACGTTCATCAATTTCAATACTCGTGAGAGACGAATAGTTTAATTTGTGACGAGCAATACTTGAAAGAAAACCACCTGTTCCTGATGCAGGATCGCAAACATCACCTTTAATATATGGTTTACATAAGGAAACTATAAATTCAACAATGTGCGGTGGTGTAAAGAATTGTTGATGATCTCCTTTATCAAATGTATTACGGATGACTTCTTCATAAGCAAGACCTTTGAAATCAAAGTGAGTTGATGAAAAGTCAAAAGATTGAAGGGCTAAAACACACTCATAAATTGCTTGATCTGAGCAACATAACTCACTAAAACCTACAGGAATTAAATCCTTGTATTGCATTGCCAGTTCATAATAATAGTCTCTAATAGCTTGAGTATTAACAGAATTACCACTTATTAGAAAAGGAGTTACAAAACCATCTTTTTGAGCTTTATCTGCAACAATTTTTGTAAAAATCAACTTTGTAATTTCATCAAAGCGATTAATAATGTTACTTTGGCTATCATTATCACGAAAGATACTATGAAGTCTAGAGACCAGAAGCCGGATGCTTCTGACATCAAAAAGTTCAAATTTTGGGGTAATTGTTTCCATTAAACTACTCAAAGTTTTCCTTGACGTTCTAATTTTTCTTGTGCCGCTTGAAGTAACCATGCCCTACGGCTTGTCTTCGTCAACTTCCGTGCATTGTCAATAAGCTTACACATCTCTGGTGGTATCACCATTTGAAAACGCACTTCTCTGGCACTTCTATCCTGTTCGTCTTGTTTTTCTGGTGGACTGCCAGCATTGATGATACCCTCAATGTCTACCTGATTTGATTCCATTACATTGTAGTTACTTAGCTTGCGAATTGTGATTTTGTACTGTTAATGTTTTAAGATTGTACTATTTTAGTATCAAAATAGTACAAAAAGTATATTAAATTTATTAACTTCGTTTAATGTATAGATAGTCACTTAATTTCTATATTAGTTATCGGTCAGCATTGTGTTTAGAGCTAACGCTCATATACGGCAATATAATTACCGTACTACTATGCCAACATACTTATACTTTGGTGAAGACGAATTCTTTCTGAGTCGCACCATCAAACAACTAAAAACCGACACTCTAGATCAACAATGGGCAAACTTTAACTACACAGAATACCCTCCAGAATCTAAAGAAACCATTCCTCAAGCATTATCCGATCTCATGACACCACCAGTTGGGAGTGGAGGAAGATTAGTACACCAACAGCACATTAGTGGGAGTTTGTTCAAAAGAAATTTTGTTGCAGTTGGAGTCCATTCTCCCCAAAATTCCACAGAGGCACAGAGGACACATAAGAAAGAGAATTAATTACTTGAAATATTTAATGTGGAGTCTGCACTGCGTCCAAACTCTTCTGGTGCATATTGAAGATGTACTTCCGCACCTGGCCAAATAAATGTTCCTGGGGTAACGGAACGAACTAAATAATGTAAACTGTAAACTCCTGGTTCGAGATGATCTGCATAGGAAATAATCCGATCTTTATAGATTGTTTTATATCCTAATTGCCAATTATCGGCTTTTGCTTGTAATGCTGGTGTCGCTGTTTGAAAACTATCATCTACAGCTTCAAATCCTGCGGGTAATGGGTCTTTTATGACTACATGATCTACAGGATGATCTGTAATTACTTCTAAACCAATATCAAATACTTGTCCAGATTGTAAGGTTAAAGGTTTATCAAAAGCATACATTCCAGTTTTTTGAATAGTTTTCTCTTCATTAACTTTACTAATTTCTCGCGTTACTCGTAAACCGTTAAATCTCCCTGGTTGATTTCCTTGTAAACGATATTTGTAAGCGACTAAATAATGCAATTTACCTCTTCCAGATTTTTGCAACCATAAATCACTTTTACCTTGAGGTAATTGATTCATAGGAATATTTATTTGTAAGCTAGGATTTTGATAGCCATTAAAACTGGTTTCTCCTAATTTCTGATTTCCTAATTTTACCGTAGTTATAAAATTAGGTGGTGTGGGTTGTAGCTGGCTATATGCAACTAAAGCTGTGAGGGCTTGGGCGTTATTATAACTAGATTCCCATGTGCCATTTCTGCGTAAATTCAGGAGACTTTGCAGTAATTTATCAATGATTTCTGGGTTGTTTTTTTGGTCAATAAATAACCGTAAAGCTTGGGCTTGGGTGAGAGTATTTGAACTCATCCAACTCCAATTTTGAGGCAAATTTACAACTGCGTTACGTCCAGTTTCATAGATATTCTTTTGCAACTCCAAGCGCATGATTTGGGCTTGATTTTGCCATTCAGGAAATTGATATAAATATCTGGCTAATTTGATTTGAGTAAGTAGATCAAAATCATCACGTTGTTGATAAATATCTGATAAGAAACTATTGCGTTTATCTCCTAATTGTGCTAAGGCAATTAAAGAATTTAATTGTAGTTGAGATTTACAAAGTTTCTGTTTACAAAAGTCGAATTGTCCAGGGTTAGCAAGAACATTTTGTAAATAAGTTTTGAGACTGGAGATGATTTTACTATCAACTAAATCAGGAAAAATTTGATCAGCTTTAACTAAAGATTCTACCGCATAACTAGAAACCCAAGGATCGGATTTTTGTTGTCCTGGAAATGCTGCAAAACCACCATCTACTATTTGCAGTGTTTGTAATTGGTCAATTGCTTTTTTTGCTTGTGCTTGAGGATTAAATTCGGCAAATGTTTGATGATATTTTTGGGTGAGATTTTGCAGATTTGCAGCAATTAATAATTGACTTGCGACTGGTTCTGCAAATGGTAAATCATTATTTTCTAAAACTTTTTTTGCAGGGGCTTTAATTGCGGGAATTAACGTACTAGCTAATTGAATATCTAAACCTCCAGCTTCACGGAAGGTATTTTTAGCAATATTTACGGGAATTTTTACCTGTCTTTCACTAACACCAATTTCGACAACTTGTTCGGTAATTTCTAAGGGTTTAATTTCCAACGGGACAGTAAAAGCATCAACATTATTATTTAATTCTGTGGTAAATTTAACTTTACCTTCGCCCACATTACCTGCTATGATTGGGAAACGATAAGCTTGGGTTGCTGACTCGGCTTTTGGTTGTAATGTTGTGGTTCTAGGATTATTTTCCGTGAAGTTGAGAGGACCGCTAAGTTCACCATTAATATGCAAATTTCCAGTGTTTCCAGTGTTGTTAGTAACGGATAAACCTGCGAAAATGCGATCGCCTGTGCGGGCAAATTGTGGTAAAATAGCATTAGTTATTAATGGTTTTGTAGTTATAAATGTTGCGTCACCATTCCCAAACCGCAAATTTCCATCTGTAGCCACTACCATTATCCGCCAAGTTGTTAAATTATCGGGTAATTTAAAGGTGATTTTGGCCTTACCATTTTCATCACTAATTACCGAACCATTGTAATAAGCTAAAGCTTGAAAATCTTCACGAATACGAGTATTTGCTAAAGCATTCGATAAGCCACCACCATAACCCCAACCCTTGGGTAAACTTGTCGGTAATGGGGCTAATTTAACATCACGACGATTATCACTAAATCGGGTAGAAATTGGTTGTTCTGCGTAAACAGTATCTACTAAATTTGGCGGACGATAACCAGTTAATTGTAACACGGCTTCGTTCACCACTATGACAGTAAATTGTCCTTTAGTGGGAGTTCCTTGACTATCTTTTAATTCCAGTTCCACTGTGGCTTCTTTTCCAGGTTCTAAAGATTTTTCAACTGGGTTAACTTGTACCTTTAAATATTTATCTGCTAAGTCAACTTTAAAAGCTGTAAAACCAATTTTAGCTAAATTTTCTAAACTTCCTAATCCTACTTGATTTAGTGGTTTACCTTGTCTGACTAATACCGCCTCTACTGCTGCATTAGGTAACATTTCTGGAGTAATTGTAAACTGAATTTGGGGCGCACCTCCTTTAATTTTGATTACTTGTTGATAGAGAGGTTTATCTTTAATTACCGCAAAATATAATTCTCCTTCTGGGTAAGGAGATTGAATTAAAGCTGTAGCAGTTTCCCCGATTTTAAACTCCTTTTTGTTTAATTTAACTTCTAATTTGTCTTTTTCTTCTCCACCCCAAAATACTTGATTTTCTCCTGTTACCCAAATTTGTAAATCTGTGGCTGTAATGTCATCTTTGCTATCACTAAAATTAGCCCGAATTCGATATGAACCTGATAGCGTAGGCTTTAAATTGACTGTTTGGGGAATATCCCTAGATGTAATATCTGTTTTTGCAACTGTCTGATATTCAACTTGATTTTGTGGGGTTTTACTACCTTCAACAATTTTGGTGACGCTGCTATATTTCATCTGTTGTAATTCCAGATGTACCCGTTGATTTTCTAATATTTTTCCAGTGGGGTCAGTGACAATAAATTCTACAGGAAAATCCTTACCAGCGTCAGCTACAAAATTACTTTTTAACCCAATAATTCGGTTACTAGGTAAAGCGGTAAAAGTTTGAGAATTAGCAACGGATAAATTAGAAATATCACTAATTTCGACATCTACCCGATAAGTCATAGGGTAAGGTAAATCTTTAGCTACAGTTAAATTTTGACTACTTTTACCATTAGTATCTAATTTGGTATTAGTTTGTAAAACATCATTAGGAACATTTGGACTTTCTTCCGGCCAAAACCATTGTTTCCCAAAATTAAATTCTTCCCAACCTTTGGGGGTAAAATTAGTTTGTTGACGAGTAACAAAATATTTAGCTTCTCCCCCTTCTACTGGTGAACCAAATAAATAATTACTTCCCACCTGGACATCAATTTTATCATCAATTACTGCAAATTTTTTATTTAGCTGTAAATCAACTTTAAAATTAGGTGGTTTAAATTCTGCTACTCGAAACTCTCCAGAAATTTCTTTTCCATTTTTATCTTTAGCTTGAATATTATAAAACCCTAAAGGCTGATTTTTAGAAATTGGTAACTCTAAAGAAAACGTACTAAATTCATTAGTTGTCTTTGTTCCTAAATCTGTATTTTTCCCATTAGGATTAACTAAAGTTAATTGATAAACTGAATTTTTATCTTCTTGAATTTTACCCTTTTCTAAATAATCTGCAAAAGCAGTAAAAGCAGCTTTTTCTCCGGGTTGATATAACTTTCTATCAGAAAAGATTATACCTCTTGATTCTGGTTTATCAGTTTCCCAACCAGCATCAATTCCATAACCATAAGCACCACTATATTCTTCCGTTCTCGTAAACGCCCAATCTTGATTTTCACTGGCAATTACTAATAATTGTGGTAGACTGGAATTTGATTGAGGATAACATTGTTTTAACTGATTATTCTCAATTATCAAAACTCCTTTTTTGTCAGTTTTCCCAGTTAAACAAGGTAGAGGTTGAGGACGAGATTTTTCAGATAATTTTGATTGATAAACTTCAATATTTGCAGCTTTTACTGGTGAACCGTCACTCAAATGATGAACTCGAATTAAACCCGACTGTGGAAACCATTGAGAAAATACACCTAAATTGGTTAATTGTACCATGCCATAAGTTGTTGGTTCTTTCCACAATTGTTTACCGTCCTCTTGATATTTATGAGTTCGTGCTTGCACTCCATAAGCTAACATTCCCTGACTATTCCCTAATTTTTCTTTCAGGGGAACATTGATATTTAATGATTGATTTTGCTGACTTCTAATTTTAAAATATTGCCATTTAGAAGGTTGGGGTAATAAATCATTAGCACTATTTGTATAAACTAAATCCGTTGGTTTAACAATTCGATAAGCTGCTTGATATTTTGATTCTGGCAAATTAATTGTATCAATATTAATTTGTAGATCTTTATCTGTAGGAAAAATATTCAAATCTGAGGGTACAGAAATATTCCCAGCTATATCACCAGTATTATATTTAATTGTGACTGGTTTACCCAAAGTTTGCCCAAATTTATCTTTAAGATTTCTCTCAATATTAATCGTGTAAGTAGTAGCTGGTTCTAAAGTATAAGGATTAATCGTGACAATTCTATCTTCCTGGGAAATTTTCAGTACACTATCAATATCCTTAGGTACTGGCTTAATTTTAATATTGTCTTTAACAGAATCTGCTAATAAAATGTTATTAAATTCTAACTGGGGACTACCTTTAATAAATCTGCCATAAGTTCCACTTGAATCTGGTTCTCCATAGGGTTTAATTCCCAGAAATTTCAAAGGTGAATAAGTCTCTAATTTACTCACAAATTCTTTTTCACTGGGTAAATTACCATTAGCAGGAAGAAGACCACGAGAAAATGTCAAACGATAAGATGTAGCTTTTTCTAAATTTCGCCCAGGAGTAAGATTATAAACCCAATTTCGGCTTGAAGGATCAAATTTCTCTAAAGGATCTAAATTTTCTGGTTTTTCATCTTTGGCCAATTCCACCTTAAAACCTACACCTTGAGTTTTACCTTCAGGAATTAACTGTAAATGCTTTTGTACAGAATCTAAATCTAATTCTAAATTTGAAGTAAATTGTAACTTTGGTTGTAAATCAATTGGTTCAACCGGGGCTTTTTCAATCGGGTTAACTCCTGGTAAATTAGTAATTTGAATAGATTCAGTATTAAAATTCCAAGCCAAATCTTGATTTAACCGATGATTTTTTAAATCTGCTAAACCAGCTTTGAGAGTAACCTTAACTCGCGTCGCTTTCGGTATAGCTTTATCAGCTTGAAAACCAACCATGCGCGGAGTTAAAAAGCGAAATTGTCCAGGTAAAGGTGGCCAAATGGCAAATTTAGTTAATAAATTTTGCTGTTGGGGACTATCAAGACTTTCAACGGGAATTAAAGCTTCCTGAAAGCGAATCCGAATTTGACTGGTAGGTTTTGCATCTCCCAAAGGACTGATTTGTTCTATCCAATCTGGTAATTTTGGCGTAATTAATGACTCAACAGGTGGTAACTTTTCCTTACCTGGTTTAATGGTCATAAAATTACAACTCGTCATTCCGAATACGAGAGTGAAAATAACCAGGAACTTAAAGATTTTTCTAATCATCATATTAAATAAAATGTAAACAACTCTCTTCCTCTGTGTTCTCTGTGTCTCTGTGGTTCGATTAAAAAACAGGAATGATATATAGATAACTAATGTAACGTGACAATTTCCCAAAAAGTATACAATTCTTAACATTATTATGAATTTACTAACTCGTATCCTAAAAACTCTTACTCTTCGCGCCTCTGCGTCTTTGCGTGAGATAAAATCATATAAATTGAAACTAAAGCGCAACTACAAATTAAGTAAGATTATTTTCACCTTCATTTTCATCTGTTTAACAATTCGATTATGCCCTTATTTTGCACCTATTCATAGTATAGACATTGCCCAGCATCGATTAGCTATAGAGTTTAGAGATCGCAATAATTTACCATTAGGAACTGTTTTAACCAGTGATCAAGAACATACATCAATTATCAAATTAAATCAAGTTTCACCCCAATTTATCAAAGCAATTTTAGCTGCTGAAGATGGTAGTTTTTATCAACATGGGGCGTTAGATTTAAAAGCAATTTTTCGGGCGATAAAAGTAGCAATTGAAAATAAAAAAATCGTTTCTGGTGCTTCCACAATTACCATGCAATTGGCGAGAATGTTGGATAATTCACCCCGAACTATTACCGCAAAATTAAAAGAGATTTGGCTATCTTGGCGATTAGCTGCGGGAATGACTAAAGATGAAATTCTTACTGCTTATATTAATCGTCTACCCATGGGAGGAAATATTTATGGTGTTGAAGCTGCGGCGCGAATTTACTTTTCTATTCCTGCTAGTGATTTAAACTTAGCCCAAGCTTCTATTTTAGCAGCAATTCCTAATAATCCTACTTATTTTAATCCTTATCAACATCGAGAAAGATTACAACAAAGACAAAAATATGTTTTAAATAGAATGGTAGCAGAAAAATATATTTCTAACGAAGAGGCAGAACTTATATCTAAAGAAAAATTAGTATTTAAACCCCGTCAACAGGGAATTATTGCTGCACCACATTTTTTATTTTGGTTAGCAACAAAAAACAATACGTCTAACTCAGAATCATCACCTATCCGCACTACCATAAATCGCCCTTTACAGCAATTTGTGGAAGCACAAGTACAACAAGTAATTTCTTCTTTAAAGGCTAATAATGTCCATGATGCAGCAGTGGTAATAATTGACAACTCCACTGGGGAGGTTTTAAGTTATGTCGGTTCGCCTGATTATTTTAATGAAGTGGAATTAGGGCAAAACGATGGAGTTCAAGCGTTACGTCAACCAGGTTCTACATTAAAGCCATTTGTGTATGAATTAGGTTTAGAAAAGGGAGTAATTAGTCCTCATAGTATTTTGCCAGATGTGCCTACTCATTATGCAATTCCAGGGGCAAAATTATATAGTCCCACAGATTATACTAATAGCTTTTTGGGTCAGGTAAGAGTCAGAGTTGCTTTAGCCAATTCTTTAAATGTACCTGCGGTAAAGGTATTAGAAAAAGTGGGTGTAGAAACTTTCTTAAATCGGTTGCATGATTTGGGATTTGCACATCTAAATCAAAGTGCTGAATATTACGGTTTAGGTTTAACTTTGGGCAGTGGTGAGGTGAATTTGTGGGAACTAGCTAGTGCCTATTTAACTATGGCAAATATGGGTAAAATCACACCATTGGTAACTTCATTAAATATTGCCCCAATTGCCAATTCTCAATCTTTAGTTTCTAATTATTGGCAATTAATTATTGATATGTTAAGCGATCGCTATGCCAGATCCACGGCTTTTGGTGTAGACTCAGTGTTAAATTTGCCCTTTCCTGTCGCTGTTAAAACTGGCACTTCCTCTAATTATCGTGATACCTGGACAGTTGGCTTTAGTAGTGATTATACCGTGGCTACTTGGGTGGGTAATTTTAACGGCGAACCCATGCGTCAGGTTTCTGGTGTCACAGGGGCTGCACCTTTGTGGAATAGAATCATGTTACATCTGCATGAACATCAAACCTCTGCTGATTTTCCACCTCCAGCAGACATGATAAAATTACCCATTTGTGCCACAACAGGGTTAAAACCTACACCTAGCTGTACTTCAATAGTTCAGGAATATTTCTCTTTAAAAGATAAAATTGCTTATGAAAAATATACGGATTTCCATTTATCACCTGTGTATGATCAATGGTTAGGAAAACAGCCACAATTGCATTTTAATTCTGATAATTTCCGAATTATCTCTCCTCATAATGGAGATTTATTTCTGTTGTATCCCGGTGGAGAAGAACAACAAAAACTAGAATTTAAAGTTAGTGGAACAATAAATCAGTCTGTGGAATGGTGGCTAAATAATCAACATTTATCTACACAATCAAATAATGGTATATTTTGGTATTTACAACCTGGTAATTGGCGGCTAGAAGCCAGAATTGGTAAGATATACGATCAAATAAACTTTCAAGTAAAGTTAGCAAATATCCAACCTCAAAAACGAGGATTTTCTGTAGTAAATCCTACTAAATGATAAAATTTTATAGATTGATGAATTACCTCAATTTTTGTCCGGTATTGGCTAAATAAACATTGAAAACTTAAATAGAGTTTAAAGTTTTTAGAAAGTGAAAATAGCTATGAATAATACAAAAGAACGCAAGTCTGCTAAGAAGAAACAGCCTTTTTCTTCTGTTGATATTGGAACCCCTCAAATACCAGTCCGTAAAACAAAAAGGAAAAATCAGCCCTCTGAATCACTCAGTGACTGGGAACACGCGAGTTAATTGATCAGGTGGTTTTATTACCCTTTAAACTGTCTGAATTATAATTTGGGTAGATTTTGGTGATGATAATGATTTAAGATAGTAATCCGGGACTTACGCAAAATATCTCTCAAACCCTGATTTCTCTGTTACCTCTGCACCTAGAGTGGTTCGTTATTCCTTATTCCGTGACTCGTGCGTAAGTCCTATAATCATTGAATCAACTCTAAAATCATTGGATGTTTCATAGTCTTTGATTTAGAGTCACACTTGCGAAAATTATATCCAATCACATTACAAAACTTGATTACATACAGGGGTTTCCGCTCTTATGAGGTACATCTTAAGCCCCCTCCTCGCACCCCCCTCAATCCCCCCGCTGCGGGGGGAAGAAAAGGATAAACTTTTGATATTGGAGGGGGTTGGGGGTGGGGTTCTTGTACCTCATAACATCAGGAAGTGCTGTAAATCAAAAAAATCAGGCAAATCATAGTTAAGACTATGTTACTATTTGTCAATTGGTAGAAAATCAGGGTTATAAAAATGCAAAATGGCGACCAAAATCTGATTATTTTGATGATTTATATACTTACTATCTATTGGACATTCAACCGCATGATTGAATCTATAGACGATATAGTAAAAGTTGATTTTCAAAAAGGTGCTGTTGATGATCAATTGAAAGAACAAAATCTTCAAGATACAGTGGGTATTTCCTTTAAAACAGGTACTTATGGTTTAGATAAAGTGCAAAATGATCTAAAAGAATTATCCATGAGTATTGAAAATAAATCAGACAGTATTGCTATATATGTTGACTGGGATAATAGTTCTTTTGTGGTTGAACATAGCAAGGAGTCGCGGCGGGTAATTCGCAAATCTCCAGATTTAACCCGTGATTTAGCTATACCCCAAGTTCCGACAATTATTGCTCCTAAGAAAACAATTTCCGAAAATGTCACCGCAGAGGATGTTTTTCAAAGAGATAAAGAATCAGGAATCTATAAACCAGCTTCTCCTTTAATTAATGTCGCGGGTGTTAAAGGGAATAAAAAGTTATATAAAGACTTTATAGATAGCAAAAAGGATTTGGAATTTTCATTACAACTTGTGCTGCGGATTTCGGAAATGAGAGCCGGTATTGCTCCGGGGATAAATGTTCCTCCAGTGTCAATTATTAATTGTCGTTTTACTATTAAAAAGCTCCCTTGGACTTACGCTTTACCTTGGAATAAAAAATGATCTATGAATATCCCCGAATTCTTTAGCTCAAACAAATATGATTTGCATATTGATATTTTATCAGACCCTTGTGGGATGAGAATCTTGCTCGCCCTAGTCTGCAAATTAAATAGCCATTAGCTTCAATGATAATTTACAGCACTTCCCGATGTTATGAGGTACAAGAACCCCACCCCCAACCCCCTCCAATATCAAAAGTTTATCCTTTTCTTCCCCCCGCAGCGGTGGGATTGAGGGGGGTGCGAGGAAGGGGCAAATGAAGTACCTCATAAGAGCGGAAACCCCTGTATGGGTTTTTTTAGATTTGTTGGGTTACTCTACTGCTTAACCCAACCTATAAAATATTTCCTAATGATTACTTTCCAAATCCCCTACCTTTGCTGGCAGAAGGAAGACAAATACAATTTTCTAGTTGCTGGAGTAAGGTTTCGCTATCTAGATTTTGACCAATTAGCACTAGCTGATTTTGCTTTTTGTTTTCATTTTTCCATTGATCATCATCAATAGTAAAGCGTTTACCGCAAAGATGAAAAATATGACGTTGAGGACTTTCTTCAAACCACATAATTCCTTTAGCACGGAAGACATTTGTAGGTAATTGATTATCTAGAAAATATTGAAATCTTCTAATAGAAAAAGGTTTATCACTCTGGAAGGAAATAGAGGTAAAACCGTCATTTTCTAAGTGGTTAGAATGATCATGATGATGATGATGTTCATGATGTTCGTGATGTTCATGTTCACAACTGGAATGATCATCATGTTCATGTTCACAATGGGAATGATCATCATGTTCTTCTGCTTGGGAATCAAAGTATTTATCAGATTCAAACAAACCAACACTCAGAATTAAAGGAAGTGGAACTTGAGATTTTGTAGTCCGAATAATCCGCGATCCTTCTTTAATATTATTGATTTTTTTCTCCAATTCCTGTAAAGTGGTTTCGTCAACTAAATCTGTCTTATTGAGGAGAATGACATCACCATAAGTAATTTGACTTAAAGCAGCTTCAGAATTGAATAAATCTAAGCTATAATTGGCGGCATCAACTACAGTAATAATAGAATCTAATCGGGTTACATCTCGTAATTCTGAACCCAAAAATGTCATGGCCACTGGTAAAGGATCAGCTAAACCAGTGGTTTCAACAACTAGATAATCTAGCTTTTCTTCCCGTGCTAAAACTTTGTAAACAGCATCAACTAAGTCATTATTAATGGTACAACAAATGCAGCCATTACTTAATTCCACCATGTTTTGATCAGTGGAAACAATCAATTCGTTATCAATACCAATTTCTCCAAATTCATTCACTAAAACAGCAGTTTTCACACCTTGCTGATTTGTCAAAATATGGTTGAGTAAAGTAGTCTTACCGCTACCGAGAAACCCGGTAATAATAGTTACTGGTAAACCTTTTTTAGTAAGTTCCATGGTCTGAGAGTCGGAATTAACTATTGTTTGCATGGTGGAAAGTGAATTGTTGGTGTATTTTAGATTTTATCTTAATTTTGTCCACGAGAGTAACATATTCAGGACTTACGCAAAATATCTCTCAAACCCTCTTTTCTTCGTTCTCTTCGTTCCTATCCCTGACGGGACGCTCCGCGAACGTGGTTCATTATTCCGTGACTTGTGCGTAAGTCCTAATATTTACATACCAGCTTGAAAAATTTGGTTAGCAGTTAAGGTTAATTCGGGGAAAGTACGTGAAACTATAGTTTGATTTCCTCTAAATTGACTCACTTGATATTCCCCATTAATTAAATCATAAATAGAAATAGTTGGTTGTTTAGGATTTCCGATATAGGGAGTTCCTCCTAATGCTAAATAATCAACAATCCAATATTCAGGAATACCAATTTCTTCATAATCTTTGACTTTTGTTAAATAATCAACACGCCAATTTGTACTCACAACTTCAATTACTAAGGGAATTGATGCACCTTGGATCAGGGTAGATTGTTGTTTCCATAATGGCTCATTGATTAAATTAGGACGATTGATGATCAACACATCTGGTGAGTAAGCAGATTGATTTTCAGGGGGTTTAACTAAAACAGTTTTAAGAATACGATAGGGTAAATTTAAGCGTAGATATTCAGCCGTGGCTCTCTCAGCCAAAAAACCAGTAATATCTTCATGATCTCCTAATGGTTGTGCCATTTCAATAATTACTCCATGATGTAATTCATAATACTTTCCCTCTGGTTTCCATTCCACAAATTCCTCAAAAGTGACTGATTTAGTTTTGGGTAATGCTTGAATCATACTTTACCTCCAGGTGTTGACGAGATTAGCAAGTATTACTAATAATAGTTAATAGTTATTAGCTACTAAGACCTCCAACTATAACAAAATTCAGGCATAAACTTACTCCATGCAGCTTGATCTTAATCTGGGATGACACCATTGTCATCAAATTGCGTTATCATTATTAATCGTCAGATTGCCTTATTCCTCTATTATGACCCTATCTATTTACAATACTCTCACCCGTCGTCAAGAGCAATTTACCACCGTCGAACCTGGAAAAGTGAAAATGTATTGCTGCGGTGTGACAGTTTATGATTACTGCCATTTGGGTCATGCTAGAACGTCTATTATCTGGGATATAGTGCGTTCATACCTGAAGTTTATTGGCTATGATGTGTATTACATCCAGAATTTTACGGATATTGATGATAAAATTCTCAAACGGGCTAGAGAAGAAAATTCCTCCATGGAAATCGTCGCAGAACGCTACATTCAGGCGTATTTTGAGGATATGTCACGGTTAGGAATTAAAGAAGCTGACGAATATCCCCGCGCTACACATACAATGAATGGAATTCAGCGATTAATTCACGATTTAGAGCATAAAGGTTTTGCTTATCCCGCTGACGGTGATGTCTATTATGCGGTACAGAATTTTAACGAATATGGTAAACTTTCAGGACGCAAATTAGAGGATATGCAAGCCGGTGCGAGTGAACGGGTAAATATCGAAGACGCGGAATATCAAAAGAAGAAATACCCCTTTGATTTTGCTCTGTGGAAGGCTGCAAAACCCGGTGAACCTGCGTGGGAGTCTCCCTGGGGAAAAGGCCGCCCAGGATGGCATATAGAGTGTTCTGCCATGGTGCGCGATCGCTTGGGTGATACAATAGATATTCATGCTGGTGGTGCTGACTTAATTTTCCCCCATCATGAAAACGAAATTGCTCAATCAGAAGCGGTAACTGGCAAACCTTTAGCCAATTATTGGTTACACAATGGTATGGTTAAGGTAGACGGTGAAAAAATGTCCAAATCCTTGGGTAATTTTATCACAATTCGCCAATTATTAGATCGTGGCATAGACCCAATGGCGGTAAGATTATTTGTCTTAATGGCACAATACCGCAAACCCATAGATTTTACTGATGATGGCATATTAGCAGCAACCAATGGCTGGCATACGCTCAAAGAAGGTTTACTTTTCGGTTATGAACATGGTAGAAAATTAAAGTGGGATGAATCTAACCAAATCCAAAATCTCAAATCTCAAATCCAAAATGCGGAGGTTGAGAGATTTAAAACAGCAGTGAATGATGATTTTAATTTCCCTGGTGGTTTAGCAATAATTTTTGAATTAGCCAAAGAACTAAATCGAGAAGGAAATATTATTATACATCAAGGAAAAACAGAAACACCAGCCAATGAATTACTGCAAAAATGGCAAACTCTAATTAGATTAGCAGATGTTTTAGGTTTAAATGCCCAACCAGAAGTAGAAAATCTCGTTAATCATGGTATAAGTGATGTTGATATTGAGGATTTAATTCAAAAAAGACAGGTAGCACGGAAAGCCAAAAATTTCGCAGAATCTGATCAAATTCGTGATCAACTATTAAGAAAAGGTGTTACCTTAATAGATAGCAAAGAAGGAACACGCTGGCACAGAGGGTAAATTTTAATTTCCTGATAGAACATATTTTCTCTGAATAATTAACCGCAGATGAACGCAGATAAACGGAGATTAATTACAGCTTGGTATCAGCATACCATAGATTATTTTTGTAGTCAGATGCACTGCATTTAATTTCTATAATTATATTGGACAAGTGGCAGGCAAGATGCCCGCACCACAAGATTTAGCTATATTAGAATTGTCTAATTTAGCTGCTTAACAGCTTACTTTGACTCGAAAACTGCTGTAATTCCCAAAAACTATGGTTTTCAACGTCAAGGTGGTTTACCTATTTGACTTGCGAGCAAAATGTTTTTCCATTACTGCTAAAATCATAGGTGCTGCTACACTACCACCACCACCACCGGAATGTTCAGCAAAAGCCACCACTAAAATTTCTGGTTTATCAGCGGGTGCATAAGCGCCAAACCAAGCGTGATTTTCTTTAACTCCTCGTCTCCAAGCTTCCGCAGTCCCACTTTTACCCGCTACCGGGGGAAGAGTAGGGGTATTTAATACCTTACCTGTGCCTTCGCTAACTACCTTCCTTAATCCCACACGCAAAACGTTGACGGTTGTAGGTTTGAGATTTAATGATTCTCTCCAACTTTTAGCTTCTTCATTATCCTTGAGTAAATGGGGTTGGACACGATAACCACCGTTAGCAGGTACAGCAAACATGACAGCGACTTGTAAAGGTGTAGTTTGTAAAGCCCCTTGGCCAATGGACATATTTATAGTATCACCCACAGTCCAATCTCTTTTCCATACTTTCTGTTTCCAATTTTCATCGGGAACTAAACCTTTAGCTTCCTCTGTAGTAAATTCAAAACCAGTTTTTTGACCAAATCCATATTTACGAGTCCATGAAATCAATGTTGGTCCGCCAACCCGCTTCCCAACTTGATAAAAGAAGGTATCACTACTCCACTGTAGCGCTCCCACAAAACCCAATGGTCCAAAACCAGCATGATTCCATTCACCAAATCTAGTCCCACCAATAGTTAAAGAACCATAGGTTTGTAATACTGTATCTGGAGAAAATTGTCCCGATTCTAGCGCCGCTGTGGTGGTGACAATTTTAAAGGTACTAGCGGGAGGAAAGACGCTAATAGCACGATTAACTAAAGGATGTTCCGAACCTTGGAGACTTTCCCAATCTTTTTGGGACAGTTTTTGTTTAGAAAAGATGTTGGGGTCAAAACTGGGATGAGACACCATTGCTAATATAGCACCATTTTTAGGGTCAATGGCTACTATTGCTCCATTTCGATTACCTAAAGCCTTTTCTGCGGCTATTTGCGTCTCTAAATCTATGGTTAAATGTAGATCATTACCAGATTTTGCTTGTTTAGTTCCCAATACTCGGAGGGGTCTACCGCTACCATCTACTTCTATTTGCTGACCTCCCCACTCCCCTCTTAACGATTTTTCATAAGCCTTTTCTATACCCATTTGACCCATGACATCGCCTAATCGGTAGCCTTGGGCTTTCTTCTTTTCCAACTGTTCAGCCGTAATTTCCCTGGTGTATCCAAGTATATGGGCTAACTCTTTACCATAGGGATAATAACGAACAGCTTCCGTATTTATTTCCACACCTGGGAGTTCATTTTCATACTCTCTTAATGCTGTAACTTGGGCTTCATTTAAGTTGCGAGCAATACGAATCAGTGAAGAAGGATTAACAGCAGATTCTTGAAGGGTTTTTTCAATCTCTGCTTGGGGAATTTCCAGAATTTGCGCTAGACGTGGACCGACGACAGACCAGGAGGATTTTCTATGTGCCATAGGCCATAAATATACAGACCGAGGATAACGAGTGCTGGCTAATAATTTGCCATTTCTGTCAAAAATATTACCTCTTTCTGGTTGTTTAGGAATAATTCGCACCCGGTTAGATTCTGCGCGTTGACGATGTTTCTCTCCTTGTACAATTTGTAAATAGACCAATCGAGCGCCAATACCAGATAACATTAATAATGTGAATAAAATTACAAATGTAGATTGGACACCACGTCCAACTGTGCGCGTATTTTTTTGACTACTAAGCAATGGTGGTAAAATAGCCATAGGACTCAAAGAAATTTGGGGTTAAATAGGGAAAAATTAACAATTGACAATATTAAATATGAAATGAGGACATTGGACTGGATATTATGGCTGAAACTGCGATCAAAAATCAAAGGGATTTAAAATCCTCACAGACACTTGATGTTGAATTATGCAACGTATTTAAGTTTTTTAACCAAGAACCCGCAGTACAGGGTGTAGACTTGAATGTTAAAAAAGGAGAGTTTTTTAGTATTTTAGGTCCATCTGGTTGTGGAAAGACTACCACACTGCGCTTAATTGCTGGATTTGAAAGAATTGATGCTGGTAAACTATTGATTCAAGGTCAATTAATGACCGATATTCCTCCTTATCAACGACCTGTTAATACTGTATTTCAAAGTTATGCTTTATTTAATCATTTAAATGTGTGGGAAAATATTGCTTTTGGACTGCGATTAAAAAAAGTATCCAAATCAGAAATTACTAGTCGCGTCACTGAAGCTTTAAAACTTGTAAAAATGGAAAACTTGCGATCGCGTGTTCCTCATCAACTCTCAGGAGGTCAACAACAACGGGTAGCATTAGCAAGGGCTTTAGTTAATCGTCCCGCAGTGGTCCTATTAGATGAACCCTTGGGAGCATTAGACTTAAAACTTCGTAAACAGATGCAGGTTGAACTATCCAATCTTCACCAAGAGTTAGGATTAACCTTTATCATGGTGACACATGATCAAGAAGAGGCGCTATCTCTATCTAACCGCATTGCTGTGATGAATCAAGGCAGAATAGAACAAATTGGTACTCCCAGTCAAATTTACGAAGGTCCCCAAACAGTTTTTGTAGCTGATTTCATCGGTAATACTAATTTATTTAGTGGTAAAATTGCCGAAATAGACGCAGAATGTGTGAAAATTGAAACAAAAACCGGATTAACGATGATTGTTAATCGCTGCGAACAAACACCCCTAGAAAAATCCCAAAATGTAGTAGTTAGCGTCCGTCCCGAAAAAATCCAACTTTCCCTATATCCACCCAATATACCCATAAACTGCTTTGCTGGAAGGTTAATTAATATCATGTATTCAGGTACTCATGTTAATTATACCGTTGAATTAATCAACGGTATGAAAATTAATGTTTTACAACCGAATACATTCACTAACTTACTAGAAAGAAATACAACCATTTATACTTGGTGGGAAAAAGCCGACTGTTTAGCTATTAGTGAAAATAACAAACTTTAATTGATTTGCGGTCAATTATTCCTAGCATAATATCTTATGAATCAATTATCAACACTTAATTTCCCCCAATGATTAACAGACGTAAACTTCTCAAAAAAATTGCAGTTTTTTCCACCTTATCTTTAGGTAGTTGTGGTTGGAGACTAGCCAATGTAGGCTCAAAAGATATTAACCCTAATCAAAGTGATAAACTATATATTTACACCTGGACACAATATACAGATAAAGAATTACTAACAACCTTTACCAGACAAACAGGGATGAAAGTAATAGCAGATGTATATGAATCCAATGATGTCATGTTAGCGAAATTGCAAGCTGGGGGAAGTGGTACTTATAGTATTATCTATCCATCAGATTTTATGGTACAGAAAATGGCAGAAAAAGGATTATTAGCAGAAATAGATCATAACCGATTAATCGGACTAGATAACTTATTTCCACAATTTAATAATCCCACTTATGACCCCAAAAACCGTTATAGTATTCCCTTCAATTGGGGAACAACAGGGTTATTATACAACTCAGAAAAACTCTCAAATCCTCCCGAAGATTGGGAATATCTGTGGCAAAATCGAGATAAATTAAATAAACGGATTACCTTACTCAACGATGTCCGGGAAGTGATAGGTGCAACCTTGAGAATGCTAGGATACTCCTATAATTCACAAGATGAAAATGAAATAAAACAAGCATATCAAAAATTAAAATTACTCAAACCTGCGATTGCTGCTTTTGATACAGATGCTTGGCAAAATAAAATCCTAGCAGGAGACCTATTAATTTCCATGTGTTATTCTGCGGACGCGGTGAGAATTTCTAGAGAAAACCCCAAACTAAAATTTGTCATTCCGCGTAGTGGTTCTTCATTATGGACAGATACCATTGTCATTCCTAAATCCAACCCTAATTTAGCTGGTGCTTATGCTTGGATCAACTTAATTTTACAACCAGACATAGCCGCCAAAATTGCCCAAAGACTATATATTTCTACCCCTAATAGAGCAGCATTTGAGCAATTACCACAGAAAATTCAACAGAACAGCAATTTATTTCCTCCCGAATCAATTTTAGCAAAATGTGAACGGATTACCCCCTTGGGAAAATTTGAAGAAATCTATGACAGATATTGGACTCAATTACTAACATAAGTAGGTTGGCGTTAAAAATTGTCGTTATGACAAGGGAACAGGGAACTCTTAACAGGGAACAGGTTTTGGGCAACTTTACTTTTCGTTACTTATGTCGGTTTTTTTCCGCTCACCTACTTAAAAACATTAATGATCCAGTCAAACATCACCTCCTTACCTCTTACCTCCGTGTTCTCTGTGCCTCTGTGGTTAGATTTATCCGTCAGTTAAAACACAAAACCAAAATACAGAAAAATGGCAATTTTAAATATTAAATATTAAATATATAACCCTATCCAAAATCACCAAACCCTAATACTCAAATGGAATCTACTAACAACCTGAAAAAAACAGACTTACAAACAGCCTGGAAAAATTGGCTACCTCCCTTGACATTACTAGCACCATCTGGTATTTGGTTATTAATATTATTACTTTTGCCAACATTAATCATTTTTGAGTTAAGCTTAGTCCCAGATATTCGTCCTGGTGATTTAGTAAATCCCAGTGGTTTTAGTAACTATATTCACATTTTTGCAACGATTTATTTAAAAGTGATATTCAACTCACTTTTTTTTGCCTTTGGTACTACTATTATCACCTTAATGTTAGGTTTTCCCGTTGCTTATTGGATTGCTGTAATAGTACCACATCGCTGGCAAAATTTGTTAGTATTAGCCTTTGTATTACCTTTATGGACTTCTTCTTTATTACGTTCTTACGCATGGATTACTATTTTGCGTCCCAGCGGATTATTAAATAGTTTGTTAACCAGTATTGGTTTACCAATTTTAGATATTCTCAATAGTAATTTAGCTGTATTAATTGGTATGAGTTACAGCCTATTACCCTACATGGTATTAATTTTGTATGCTTCCTTAGAAAAATTAGATAAAAGACTATTAGAAGCTGCTGCTGATTTAGGTGCAAATTCCATCCAAACTTTTTTGAAAGTGACTGTACCTCAAGTTTTACCCGGTATTGCGGCTGGTTCATTGCTAGTTTTTATTACTGCATTAGGGGATTTTATTGACCCCGAATTATTAGGAGGTGCTTCCAGCATGACAGCGGCCAGATTAGTTTATAATCAGTTTCTTGGTGCTACTCA
The DNA here is from genome assembly GCF_014697585.1 of Dolichospermum sp. FACHB-1091. GTDB lineage: Bacteria > Cyanobacteriota > Cyanobacteriia > Cyanobacteriales > Nostocaceae > Dolichospermum. The sequence continues at coordinate 113,949 of NZ_JACJSB010000003.1, forward strand.
AAATTGGGGTTTTGGTTCAGCTTTAAGTATGACATTGATTTTGATAGTGAGTATATCAATTTCCCTTGTCATTAAATTTGGTGAAGCAACACCTAAAAAATAACAGCAATTACAATTAAACTATTAAGTAGGTTGGCGTTAAAAATTGTCGTTATGACAAGGGAACAGGGAACAGGTTTTGGGCAACTTTACTTTTCGTTACTTATGTCGGTTTTTTTGCGTTACCCTACTTACTGATGTTTATGAAGATGTCTCTCTTATCAAAACTTTTAACCTATATATAAAACTCCTATTTGATTTTTATTTGATTTTTATTTAATTTTTAAAAGTCGGGGATTTTGTTGTTCAAAAATTAGTGTCAGACTTTGAATTTATTTGAATTTAATTGTTGAATAATTAAGTTTTATGTATGATTTGGTTTTATTTGATTAAAGTGTTATAATAGGGGAATCTACCATAATAAACTTCAAAGATAGCCTGAAAAAATCATCTAATCTAAAAATTTGATCAGGGGTAAAAATGAAAAATCTTTTTGGAAATTTAAACTTGCAGACACTAAAACAAAATCCAGATTTCAAAGAAGATAGCGTTAGAGAAGTAATTATTCTGCCTATTTTAAAAGCACTTGGGTATACAGAAATCAATATAATTCGTAGTAAAACATTACAACATCCTTTTTTGAAAATAGGTAGTAAAAAACGCCCTATAAATCTTGTTCCTGATTATGTTTTGAAGGTAGAAAATAATTTTGCTTGGGTACTTGACGCAAAAGCACCAAATGAGAATATTAAAGAGGGTGATCATATAGAACAGGTTTATAGTTATGCTACCCACCCGGAAATTAGGAGTAATTATTTTGCTCTTTGTAATGGTGTAGAGTTTTCTATATTTAAAACCACCGCAACTAATATACCTATTTTATTTTTTAGCCTGGATGAAATTGAATATCATTGGGAAAAATTAACTCAATATTTATCACCTAATAGTTTTCAATCTGGTAAAAACTTTAATTATGAAACTACCATAGCTACAGCTAAACCTCAAGTTAGTTTCGATTATAATTCTCGTCCTTTATTGGAAGAAATTTTAGTTAAAAAAAGAGCAGCAAGAAGACATTTTGGAGTTCATGGATATTTTACTAAACAAGCCTGGAATGTAGTCGCTGAATATATTAAAAACTTTAGTCAACCTGGAGATTTAATTCTTGATCCTTTTGGTGGTAGTGGAGTGACAGCTATTGAAGCTTTAATGAATAATAGAAAAGCCATTAGTATAGATATTAATCCTATGGCTGTATTTCTTGTTAATTCTTTAATTACTCCTGTAGATTTTGATGAACTTTCAGTAGCTTTTGCAAAAGTAAAAACGGAATATGAAAACAAAGAACCTAAAACGGAAACTGATATTCAAAAAGCATTAATAAAATATCCCTATCCTCAAGGTTTACAATTACCTAAAGGTTCAGACGTGGAAACTGTAGAACAGTTATTTAGTGATAAACAATTAGCACAGTTAGGTTTATTAAAGTCAATTATTAAAAAAGAGAGAAACAAAAATATTAGAAATTCATTAATGCTAATGTTTTCTGGACTTTTGACAAAAGCCAATTTAACATACCACACAGGAAAAACATCAACACAAGATGGTCAGGGTAATGCAAGTGCATTTCAATATTATCGTTATAGAATAGCTCCTTCACCAAAGGATATACATATCTTAACTTATTTTGAAATGCGATTTAAAAAAGTAGTTGCAGCAAAAAAAGAGATGGAATATTTTATTAACGAAAAAACTATTTCTTATGGACAAATTATTAAAGGTTCAGCCACAAATTTAAGTTTTATTCCCAAAGAAAGTGTAGACTATATATATACAGATCCTCCCTATGGTAAGAAAATTCCTTATTTAGATTTATCTGTAATGTGGAATGCTTGGTTAGATTTAGAAGTAACAGAAGCAGACTATGAACAAGAAGCAATTGAGGGAGGAGAACATCAAAAAACTAAAGATGAATATAACCAATTAATAGCTGAAAGCATCAAAGAAATGTATCGAGTGTTAAAATTTGACCGGTGGTTATCATTTGTATTTGCTCATAAAGATCCTGAATTTTGGCATTTAATTATTGATACTGCGGAAAGTTGCGGTTTTGAATATATTGGTGCAGTACCACAAAAAAATGGCCAAACAAGCTTTAAAAAAAGACAAAACCCTTTCACAGTTTTATCAGGACAATTAATCATTAATTTTCGTAAAGTTCGCAGTCCTAAAGCTATTATGAAAGCTAACTTAGGAATGGATATTGCAGAAATTGTCATTCAAACTATTGAAGGAATTATAGCTAAAAATGATGGTGCAACTCTAGAACAAATTAACGACGAACTAATTATTAAAGGTTTAGAATTAGGTTTTTTAGACTTATTAAAAAAAGAATATTCTGATTTAACACCAATTTTATTAGGTAATTTTGACTATGATGAAAAAACAGAACTATTTACTCTCAAAAAAGATGCAAAATTCAAATCACATATAGATGTAAAATTGAGAATTAAATACTACTTAATCAGTTACTTACGCAGAATGGAAAGAGAAAAGAAAAATCCCAACTTTGATCAAATAGTTTTGCATTTATTACCACTTTTAAAAAATGGAACTACCCCAGAAGATCAAACCATTTTGAGTGTGTTAGAAGACATAGGAGAACGCATGGGAGAAAACAGTTGGAAACTAAAAAAAGAAGGTCAACTTTCACTATTTTGACGCAAATCTAACATATAAACACTCTTCCTCTGTGCGTCCTCTGTGCCTGGAGTGGTGCGTTACGAAGACAGCTAAAACACCCTAGATATAGGTGAAGATATAGGTGAAGTGAAATTCACACTTTTATTTACCAACACCCGAATTATGATCTTGATTATAACTAGTTACAGCCTGACGGAGATTACCCAAATGTGCAGCTAGTAGTTCCTTACCGGCTTCCTGATCTAAACCCGTCCAGTGCATTAATAAGGACAACTTCACCCATTTACCGCTGCGTTCCAGTAAAAAACCCGCCGCTTCTCGACTTAAGCCCGTCAAGTCTTGTAGAATCCGTAAAGCGCGATCGCGTAACTTTTGATTAGTCACAGCGACATCAACCATGCGATTACCATAGACCTTACCGAGTTTGACCATTACCCCAGTGGAGAGAGTATTTAAAGCCAATTTTGTTACAGTTCCCGCTTTCAAACGAGTAGAACCAGCCAAAATTTCTGGACCTGTTAACAAACGAATATCAATATCAACCTCAATAGTGACTTGTTCAGCGGGGACACAAGCTATAAAAATAGTTTTAGCTCCGCGTTGACGAGCAGCATTAATAGCACCGTGAACAAAAGGTGTTGTTCCTCCCGCAGTAATACCGACGACCACATCTAGTTGGGTAATTTGTCGTTGAGAAATCGCACTTTCCCCATCTTCAGATCGATCTTCTAAATCCTCAGAACTGCGAACCAATGCACCAGCGCCACCGGCAATAATTCCCTGTACCAACTCGGCCGGAGTGCAGAAAGTAGGTGGACATTCAGCAGCATCTAATACTCCCAATCTACCACTTGTCCCTGCACCCACGTAAAATAAACGTCCCCCTTGACGCAACCTGTCCGCTGTCAAATCAATAGCTGCTGCTAATTGAACTTTAGCCTCTGCTACTGCTGCTACTGCTTTGTGGTCTTCATGATTAAATAACTCCACCAATTCCAGGGAATTGAGTTGATCTAAATTGAGACTATGAGGATTAACTTGTTCCGTCAGTAGATGGCCGCGTTCCTGGAAATTTGTCATTTTGTGTAGTCTATATTCTTGGTCAGTGGTAACAAATCAATAGTCAGTTGTCATTTACTGCTCATGACTAATGACCCATGACAAATCATAATAGCCCTTCCAGTTGACGACGAATGCTGTCTAAATCAGAATTAGCAATTTCCGGGACGGATGAACCTGTGTCTGGGAAATCCTTTCCAGTATATCCCATTTCAGCTTCAGCTTGCCAGTCAGTTTCTTCCACGTTCATTGCTGGAGGAATCGCTAACTCACTATTTTCGGAAATAATTTCCCAATCATAGCCGGCACTTTCGCAAAATTCCTGAACATCAGCAGCATCCATCATTTCCACTGTTGGTACAGCGAAGTCTTGAGCTTCCAACATTAAAGCATAGCGAGTAGCATCATCTTCTGATTCAAACATGAGGATTTGATTACCTTCTAACCCTTGGCCATTGGTAATGCGAACGCTATGAATGCCCTCATTATCCGTACCAGCATTAAAAATTAGTACAAAAACACGCATTATCCATCCTTTGATTTCTTGTCTAACTTATATTAGAGTTCTAGGTTGTGCATTTGCAAAAGTCTGAGATCATTTTTGTCGGATTTTCAGGACTCACAGCTAAACTAAAAGATTTTCCAATTATATAGTTAATTAACCATAAGTTTTTTAAATAAGAATTTGACAAAAAAGGTAAAGTCGAATAATTGCCCCTCTATTCTCAATAATCTTGAGAATATTCTCAATAACTCGACGAAAAAAGTTCATTTTTGGGCTTGACTTTCTCAACTATTTTTTTTAAAATAATTTTTGATAAAATCTGCTTGGGCTTATTTGCTGTAGATTTCTAAAATTATCAGAAGATAGTTCTTCCTCGTCGTTTCTATGATAACAGATTAAAAATTCCTTGTCAATACCTTTTCCACTTTTTTCCTAGAAAAAGTGCCAACTCTCCGCGCCTCTGCGTGATTCAAAAAATATTAATCCATATAAAAATAGAAGATGGTTCTTCCTCGTCGGTTCTATAATAACAGATTAAAAACTCGTTGTCAATAGCTTTTCCTCTCTTTTTGCCGAAAATTTTGGTTAAAAACTCCGTTCTAGAAAGACAGCTTTTGGTATAATAGGCAGGGTGAGTGTCAAATATCCAGCAGCGTAAATTTAGCGGGCTTCCTCATCCCATAAGTTGTGGTGAAAACAAGATGTCTAACTCTCCTGGTCAAAATTCTCACTCCAGAAACTCTGGGTTTGAGCGTCTATGGTTAACAATATTAAGTCGAGGTGGACTAGTTTTAGGTGCTGTATTGGTGCTGGGAATTATTGCTGGTATTTGGCGGTTGCGGAATTTCGTTTATAATGATTTAGTACCATTAGTTACCCAAAATCTAACTACCACCCTGAACCGTCCGGTAAAATTGGGAGCAGTTAAGTCATTTTCCCTGACAGGGGTAAGTTTTGACGCTTCAGAGATACCAACTACCAACACAGATTCAGATAAGGTAAATACAAAAGCTGTTGAAGTAGGATTTGATCCTTGGCAATTAGTTATTAACCGCCATCTTTTATTAGATGTTACTTTAATTAATCCAGATATTTATATTGAACAAGATTCCCAAGGACGCTGGTTAACTACTAGTATAACTCCGCCTACGGGTAAAGCATTGATTAAAACTGATTTGGATAAATTGCGGTTTCGTGATGCTAATTTAGTATTAGTGCCGAAAGTATCGGTTTTAGAAAAAAATTCTTTACCAGAGAAAGTAGCATTTTCAGGAATTAATGGCACAGCTAAACTCTTAAATCAAAATCGTCTGATTAAATTAGAATTAGCTGGTCAGGCAGTGAGTGGGGGTAATATTTCCATTGTCGGGGATTTAATTCCTCGGAAGGTTTTAGCTGGGGATTTTCGACTACAAGCGGAAAACATTCTCGCAGCAGATATTACGCGAATTGTCACTTTACCACTAACCTTAAAAACTGGTAGAGTCAATGGTGATTTGCAAATTAAAGTAGTTCCCAGAGGGAAAACCTTATTATATGGTAAGGCGGCCATAGCGGGAGTGACGGTACAAATCCCTAAAATACCTCAATTATTAAATAATAGTCAAGGGAATCTCAGTTTTGATGGACTAGCTATTAAATTAGAGCAGATAATTACCAACTATGGGCAAATCCCGGTTACAGCATCAGGTACAATTGACCAGGAAGCTGGATTTAATTTAAAAGGGCGTGTCAATGCGGTAAGTTTAGCTAATGCCCAAACTACTCTGAAAGTCAAGTTACCAGTTCCTGTAACTGGGATAGCTCAAGCAGATGTACAGATATTGGGAGAAATTTCCCAGCCAGTATTATCCGGTAGTGTCAGCAGTTTGAAAACTGTCCGAATTGATAAAGTAGATTTTCAGAAAGTTAGTAGTAAATTTGAACTGATAAGCAGTAAGTCTCTGCTGAAAATTACAGATATCCAAGGAAAAACTACAGAGCAAGGTGAGGTAAAAGGTGGGGGAACAATTAAACTCAGTCCAGTACCCCAACTAGATTTTAACTTGACTGGGGAAAATATAGCCGGAGATGCGATCGCTCAAGTATACAATATTAAAACAGGATTCCCCATTGGACTATTATCAGCTACAGCCCAACTCAAAGGAGTGGATAATAAAACCCAGACTGTAGTAAAATTGCAAGCACCTGAAGCTAAATATCCCACAACGTTAACAACAATTATTAATTCTGACCAAACGGTTGACTTTCGTGATGTAGTTGCTAATGTAGGTAGTGGCATAGTTAGGGGTAGTGGTACTTATGTTAATGGTCGTTGGCAAGCTTTGGCGCAAGCTAGTAAGATTAAACTAGCCTCCTTTATAGACCAAAAACAACAGGAAAACATTTCCTTAACTGGGGCTGAATTTAATGGAGGTCTGCGTTTATCAGGAAATTCCTCACCATTTAAAATTGAGACAATTATTCCTGAAAATGCGAATGTTAACATTGCCGGTGGTACAGTCAATATAGCCCAACTCGACTTACAAGAGCAAAATTTCACAGCCTTGTTACTAGGGAGAAATTTACGCTTAGGTACAATATTAAAACAAAAACAAACCAACCCGATTTTAAATTATCCCCTCACAGGTAAATTCATGATTGGGGGTAATCGGGAAAATTTCCAACTCAAAACCATCACAGCATTGGGTGAGGCCTTTTTATCTGTGGGAGAGGGGAAAATTAAAGCTGGGAATATTCAAGTTGCGGAAGGTCGCTATGAGGCGAAAATTCAAGCTGATAATGTACCTTTGCTCAGTTTAGCACCTGTACCATCCCCATGGCAAGGAAATATCACAGGTGAATTGCAAGTAGCGGGTTCTGTGGAGTCATTCCAACCTGAAACTATTCAGGGAGAGGGAAAAGGTAGATTGAAACTCCCTAGCGGAACGGTTACGGCCGCTGATATTCGAGTTAATGATGGAAATTATCAAGCTTCTTTGGCTACTTCTGGGTTAAAATTGCGTTCCTTTGGTCAGCAGTTACAAGGACAGTTGGGAGGGAAATTACAAGTAGCGGGAACTTTAGCTGCTCCCAAATTAGCAGATATTGCTGCTGTTGGTCAACTGCGGTTTAATAGAGGTTTGATAGGTATTGATTCACCTATTCGGTTAGATGTTGGTTGGAATGGGAAAAAGCTAACCATAGACAGTTCTAATAATGCTGATTTCCAAGTTAAAGGTTATTTATTAGCTAATGCAGAAAGAGTAGGTATTCCCGAAATTACGGATATGAATTTCAACTTAAATATAAATAATTATAACCTGCAACAGTTGCCGATTAAATTACCTAAAAACCTAGATATTGCTGGAAATGTGGATTTTAGCGGACAGTTGAGAGGAAAAGCGACTGCACCAAATATTACAGGTAAGTTGGGATTTACAGATTTAAGACTTCAAAAATTTGCCTTTGAACCATATCTAACTGGTAGTGTTAAAGCTATATCAGGACAGGGATTAAGCTTAGATGTTGCAGGTGCAAAAGAGCGCGTAGCATTTGAGTTAGATGGTAATAATCGTCCTAAATCTTTTTTGGTCAAGTGGCAACAAACATTGTTGTCAGGTATGGAAACAGATGGTAACTTAGCCGTGGGTATGAATAATCTACCATTAAACACCTTAAATATAGTTTTACCAAATAATACGCCATTAAGTCCAGGAGGTGTGGGGGGATTATTAAGTGGAAATTTGCAAATTAATTCCCAGACATTAGCGACAGAGGGAAATATAACCATTGAGAAACCACAAATTGGCCGAATTAAAGGCGATCGTTTTCAAACCCAATTGCGATATGATAATAGCACATTCAGTTTGAGTAACAGCGAATTTAGCAAAGGTGAAAGCAGATATAACTTTGATGCAAATATCAAACCATGGACTAGAAAACCGCAACTACAAGCAAACATAAAAATTAACAAAGGCAATATTCAAAACATTCTTAATGTTGTCCAAATATTTGAACTTCAAGACTTGCAACGTGGTTTAAAAGCACCAAAATACGGCAAAGCTGGGGATTTGACCGCTAAATCCCAAAAATTACCAAATCAATCCTTATTCACCCAAATTCAAAGGTTATCAGAAATTGATGCCCTAGTAGCTATGGAAGACGAAAAGCGGATAGATTCTACACCCATACCAGAATTAAGAGACTTAAAAGGGATTGTCAATGGTATTATTACTATTAATATTGCCTCATCCGACCAACCAAAGATAAAATTTAACCTGCAAGGACAAAATTTGAATTGGGGTAAACCAACAGAACCAAGCCGATTTTATGCTGTGGAAAAAGTAGTAGTTAAAGGTAGTTTTGAAGAGGGAATTTTCCGTTTACAACCTTTGGAGATTCAAAATCAGGAAAAGCTAATTTCCTTTACAGGAAACATTGGTAATAGTAAACAATCAGGTAAATTGACAGTAGAAAATTTTCCTCTTGGGCGAGTAAATGATTTAGTGAAACTACCAGTAGGAATTGGAGGTAAACTGAATTTAACGACAGCAATAGCAGGTAGTATTAATAATCCTCAAGCTATAGGAGAATTAAACATTACAGAAGGAACAATTAATCAAAAACAAATAGCATCAACTAATGCTACTTTCAATTATGCTAATGGAAGATTAAACTTTAGTAGCAATGTCTCAGGAACGGGGAAAGAATCTGGAACTGAAATTTCGGGGAGTATTCCTTATCAAATACCTTTTGCTGCTAGAAAATCAGAGAGTAATCAAATTACCTTAGATGTGAAAGTCAAAAACGAAGGTTTAACACTTTTAAATCTTTTTACTAATGAAGTAGCTTTTGAAAATGGACAAGGAGAATTAGATCTAAAAGTTTCAGGAACTTTAAAAAAACCGTTAGTTGAAGGTAAAGCTTCCCTAAGTAATGCTACCTTTAGCGCTCAAGCATTACCGGGAAAATTAACCAATATAAATGGTAGTGCAGAGTTTGATTTAAACCGGGTATTTGTAGACAGTCTGGAAGGTAGATTTAGTAATGGTAAAGTTGAAGTTGTGGGAGAACTACCAATTTTTACCAGTCAAAATATTAAAACAGAAAATCCGCTGATTGTTAATTTAGAACAATTAGCTTTAAACCTCAAGGGACTATATCAAGGGGGTGCTAGCGGTAATTTAGAAATTACGGGTTCTTTGCTGCAACCTGTAATTGGTGGTAAGATAGAATTATTTGATGGTCAAATATTGTTAGCAGAATCTAAAAATGTTAATTCCTCAAATGCTAAAATCGGTATTTCTAAAAAATCTCCGGAGGTAGAAAATAAAATTACCAAGTTAAATAAGTTAGAATTAAACTTAGGTAAAAATGTACAAATTACTAGTCCACCGCTTTTTAAGTTCCAAGCTGCTGGGGATTTAATTGTTGGTGGTTATTTAGCTGAACCCTTACCGGAAGGAACTATTAAACTAACTAAAGGTGCGGTGAATTTATTTACTACCCAATTAGGTTTAGCACGAGGTTATGAACATACCGCTACTTTTGTTTCTAGTCAACCCCGCGACCCTTATTTAGACATTCGTTTATTTGCTAAAATTCTAGATGTAGTTGAAAATAACGATATTAGCCGACAAAATTCTGTAGGTTCTTTAGGTTTATCGGGTTTAGAAACAGTTCGAGTTGAAGCAAGTATTAATGGTTTAGCGAGTCAAATCAATAAGAATTTACAACTCAAAAGTAATCCTTCACGTTCAGAAACACAAATTGTGGCCTTGTTAGGGGGTGGGTTCATTGATACTAAAGAACGTGGTGATATTAAACTGGGTTTAATTAATATTGCTGGTTCGGCCGTTTTTAGTAATTTCCAAGGTGCATTTAATCAAATTGGTGATGCTTTTGGTTTAAGCGAATTAAGAGTATTTCCGACTATTCTTTCCCAAAGGCCAGAAGCAGGGAGAAATAATTCATCTTTAGAATTGGCTTTAGAAGCAGGAATTGATCTTTCCCCGAAGTTTTCCTTTTCTACTATTAAGATTTTGACGGCTCGTGATCCTTTACAATGGGGGATTAATTACCGAATAAATAATGAACTTCGTCTGCGTTCTTCTACTAATTTAACTGATGATACTCGCGCTGTAGTTGAATTTGAACGGAGATTTTAAAAAATTAAATTATTAATCCATTATTTATGAATTAATCTGAGGGGTTTAGTAATAGTAAATCTCTACCCGCTATAACTTTCTATAGTTTCAATTTCCTCTGGGGTTAAATTATAAATTTGATAAATCATTTGATCAATTTCTGCTGCTAATGATGAAAAAATTTTCTACTGTAGATTTCTGCTACAAACAAATATTCTGACTCTTGAATTGTTGCTTTTTCATTCCCCCCTATGGTACTAAAAAAATTTCCTGATCATCTGTTAACAAATTCTGCGCTGCTTCCAACATAGACGGGGCGATATCTTTTAAATCCTCCCGATTATTTAAGTATGTTTTTAAAGCAGACATTGGGTCAATACTACTACTCGTACTCAATTCAGGAATCCGGGGTTTTGCTAATTGACTGACTAGTTCTGCTTGAATGGTGTAAGTATGGGCGGATTTTAAAGCATTGTTGAGGGAAGAGTTATCAATTAAATCCAATTGATCTGAGCGCAATTTGTAAATCAGTCGCACTACATTGTCTTGAATATCATATTTAGCAATTCCTTTTAATAAAGCTGCTTGTGGATCATCGTGTTTAGATAAATCTACTTCAATCGTCCGAAATATTCGCACTGGTAAAGGACAAAATTCCCAATTTACCTTCCCCTTTTCCAACTCTATCATGACATAACCTTTATCTTCCTTCTCCTCGCTAAAATCTACCCGTTCAATACTTCCGGGATAAATCACTGGTGGGTGATTAGATTTATTGAGATTTTGGTGTTTATGAACATGACCTAAAGCCACATAATCAAAACATGAGCGAGTTAACAAAGACAAAGGTAAAGTAAAACCCTTACCCACTGCTAATAAGCGTTCTGCGCCCAAAGTTGCATTATCAGCCATTAAATGAGCTAAAAGTACCGTAGGAATACTAGGGTCAAGACGACGAATTTCGCCCTCTATGACCACCTGTAAACGTTCTGTGAGTAATTGATTAACTTCGGCCAAAGAAGAACCCTGAGTTTCTTGACGAGTCATCAAAGTAGAACGAGTTAACCAAGGGAGAGTAATTATTTGTATATCTCCATGGCGGGTAGAAATGCGGTGAGTGGTCAAAGTATCACCAACCACAAAACCTGGTACAGCCAAAGTTCGGTAAATATTTAAACTAGCGCCTCCCAAACCTTGGGAATGTTGGTCATGATTTCCCACTAATAATACTGTGGGAATATCTGCGTCTACTAAGCGACGAAATTGATGAGCAAAAGCTTCTTGAACATAGGGCGCAGGTGTCGCATTAGGAAAAGCATCACCACCAAATAAAACTAAATCTACACCATCATTTAACGCCCGGTCAATACACAAAGATAATGTCTTGACAAAATCCTCCAATCGTGTATTTAAACCTGTGAGGGGATTAACACGCCCGTGACAAAAACCGCTACCAATATGGATATCTGAAAGATGAAGAATTTTCATAATTTATTTACTTATAGGTAGGTTGTAGTTATGACAAGGGAACAGGGAATAGGGAACAGGGAACAGGGAATAGGGAATAGGGAACAGGGAATAGGTTTTGGGTAACTTTACTTTTCGTTACTTATGTTAGTTTTTTCCGTTCACCTACTTAGGGAAGGCGCGAAGGAAGAAGGTAATCAAAGTCTGGTTTAAATCGCCGAAAACTGCTGTAGGATGATCCCCGACTGGTTCAAGAAGTCGGGGGTTTAGTCGTCTAGACTGCTAACAACTGACTAAATATGAATTCCGCACTCAGTTTTTTCACTTCCGCGCCAACGTCCAGCGCGTTCGTCTTCACCTTCACCTACTTTAGTGGTAATAGGTTCGTCGCCAATACTGGGATAACCTTGGTCATGGAGAGGGTTGTAAATTACCTTATGTTCAGCTACATACTCCCAACTTTGTTTACGGGTCCAAGTAGCTAGGGGGTTAATTTTCAATCTTCCTTTACCATCTAATTCTAATACAGGCATGGTAGCACGGGTAACGGCTTGATCACGACGGCGGCCTGTAATCCAGGCTACGGTATTCAGTTCATCTAAACCCCGTTGCAATGGTTCAATTTTGGTAATATCGTGGAATTTAGCAATATCTGTATCCCAAAGGGCTTCACCAAATTTAGCAGCAAAGGCTTCACGACTATCTACATCTGGTGTTTTATAGGTTTTTAAATCAAGATTATAGATTTCTTGGGCTTTAGCAACTAATTCTAGGGTTTGGGGAAAGTGATAAAGGGTATCAAGAAAAATTACAGGAACTGGATGCTGAAGTTCTGTATACAGTATATGTGTCAAGATGATGTCATCAACGTTAAAGGCACTAGTTTGTACCAGTCCCGTGGGGATATTCTTGATAGACCAGGCTAAAATTTCCTTGGGAGTTGCGGTTTCCAATTGCTGATTTAGTGCTACTAAGTCAAAGGTGGTAGAGGCTGTCATGATATTTCCTTAAACAAAGATTTTTTTACTTTTATTAAATTTAATATTACCTTAATAAAGTTACATATCCCCGCCGACGCTGGAGTACAGCGGAAAGAACTTCTTACCAATTACCAATTACCAAGTCCCTCATTATGTAGTATTTTGATTGCAAGTCTGTTTAAGGATTCATACCATGCAACAGTTACTCAAAAAAATATTTAGTAACAAAAAATACTTTACTCGTCTTCTTTTACCTCTACTGGTAATGGTGATGGGGACTTCGCTGTTTATTTTACCTGCTTCTGCTACTGGTGTATACGAAATGCCAGGTTTAACAGCAGATACTTGGATTTTAGATCAAGGTGATGTGATTAGCCGATTTAATGAAGGTAATCTGACTAAGACTTTCAAGGATTTGGCTCAGGAAACTGGCTATGAAGTAAGACTTGTAACAATTCACAGGCTTGACTACGGAGAAACACCGGAAAGTTTTGGTCAAGGATTATTTACTAAATGGTTTCCCACAGCAGCAGAGCAAGCTAATCAAGTGTTACTACTAGTTGATACTGTTACTAATGGTACTGTTTTAATTAGTGGTGATAATATTAAGTCTCTATTGACTGATAGTATCGCCCAGAGTATTACTGAAGAAACATTAGGTACATTATTGCGTAATGGCAATAAATATAATCAAGGTTTTTTGGATGTGAGCGATCGCCTGGTTGCGGTTCTATCTGGTAAACCAGATCCAGGTCCACCACAGAAAGTAGAAACTGTAAAAGTAGAAGGAACATTCACTAAAGCGGAAGACACTGATAAAGGGAATGCTACTGTTTGGGTTGTAGGGCTTTTAATTGCGGCTACTGTGATACCAATGGCCACATATTATATTTACCAAGTGTTTCAACCAGCAACTAAAGAACCTAAGGAATCAGGGGAATAGGAAGATGTTTTAAAAGTATTTCCGGTAATATTAAAGGTTCAGTAACCTAACCCCCAACCCCTTCGAGGGGAGGGGTGTAATTTTATTCCTGTTTTCCCAAATATACTTCAATAACGCGGGGGTCATTTCTGACTTGCTCAAAATCACCTTCACACAATACCGAACCCTCATGTAATACCGTCACCTTCTTAGCAATTTGTCGCACAAATTCCATATCATGTTCAATGACTAAAATTGAATGACTTTCCGCTAATGTTAATAACAAATTACCGATATTATAGGTTTCTTCATCTGTTAAACCAGCTACAGGTTCATCAACAAGTAATAAATCAGGAGATTGTGCTACTAACATTCCAATCTCCAAACGTTGCTTTTCTCCGTGGGATAATAAAGCCGCTGGAATATTTGCTTTTGCAGTTAAACCAATGGTTTCTAATAAGCCTTTGAGACTATTTTTTTCCGCAGAATTGATCGAACGAAACAAGGTAGAAAAAACATTTTTTTGACGATTACTAGTGATTTCTAAATTCTCAAAAGGTGTTAAATTCAGATAAATTCGCGGTGTTTGAAATTTGCGCCCAATTCCCAAGCGTGCAATTTGATGTTCAGCTAAAGAACGTAAATTTTTACCCTTAAATAGAACTCTTCCTATGGTTGGTTGCACCTTACCCGTAATCACATCTAAAAAGGTAGTTTTCCCAGCCCCATTTGGACCTATTACTACCCGCAATTCACCAACATTCATACTAAAGTTTAGGCGATTTATGGCCTTAAAACCGTCAAAACTAACGGTGACATTTTCAGTTTCCAAGATTTTGGCGTTCATGTTTCACTTCCATATCTTCTTCTAAACTAGGATAGGTATCAGAAAATTTTAATTGCTGACGTTTCCAAAAAGGAATATTTTGTTTATTTAACCATCCCATGATGCCGTCAGGAAGCAAAATAACGATAGTTAATAATAGTATACCCTGAAAAAATAGCCATATTTCGGCGAATTGTTCACTCAAAAAAGTGCGGGCATAATTAACTAATAAAGTGCCAATAAATGCCCCAGTTAACGTCCCTCGTCCCCCCACAGCCACCCAAATCACCATTTCAATAGAAAAGCCAATATCCATGGATCTAGGGGATACAGAACCACTTTGAACGGTGTAAAATGCCCCAGCTATACCAGCAATTGCTCCCGAAACTGCAAATACTAATACTTTAAAGTCTGTGGGGTCGTAACCAGAAAATCTGACCCGACTTTCATCATCACGAATAGCTATTAATAATCTGCCAAAACGTCCACTAGTTAACCAGCGACACAGCCCATAAATAGCCGCCAAAAATATCACCGTCAAGACATAAAAAACAAATTGAGTTTTGCTATCACTAACTATAGCACCACTGCCATTAATTCCCCAAGATAAAGGCGGAAAAGTGGTAAAATCTATGAGTCCATTTGTGCCATTGAAAAATTGTTGTTGTCCATTAAAAAAATTGAAAAATACAATAATTGCAGCTTGAGTCAAAATTGAAAAATAAACCCCCTTAATGCGATTACGAAATACTAAATATCCTAGTAATCCTGCTAACAAACCTGGAATCATCACCACAGCAGCCATAGACAGGGGAAAAGAAGAAAAAGGCCGCCAAAATCCAGGAAGTTCCGTAACACCATAAAGCGCCATAAAATCCGGTAATTCCCCCGTAGGAACTTGCAATTTTAGGTACATAGCGATCGCATATCCACCCAAACCGAAGAAAATCCCATGTCCCAAACTCAATAAACCAGCGTAACCCCAAATTAAATCAATTCCTAAAGCCACAATAGCCAAAGACAAAAATCGTCCCAATAAATTCAGACGAAAATCTGAAAGTAACACCGGCATAATCAAAATCAAAATTAAAGCGATCGCACAAACCACCCCAACTTCAACTAATATTAAATTTCGCCCCTTTTTAATTTTCATCATTCCTAACTTATCCATTTTCTCAAATCCACGTTTATCTGCGGTTAATTTCTCATAATTTAAACATCAACATGACGACCCTTTTGGGGAAAAATTCCTCCTGGCTTCCATTGTAAAAACACAATAATCAACGCAAAAACCATCACCTTAGCCATACTTGTAGTTGCAAAAAAACTCAATAAATCAGCCAAAGGCTTAACCCCACCCAACAACAAAGCCAAAGTTCCCGAACCAATCAAATAATTAATTGTCCCAATTCCCAAAGCGGCCAAAATCGTACCAGCTAAATTACCCACACCACCGACAACCACCACCATAAAGGTGTCAATAATGTAATTTTGTCCAGTATTTGGTCCAACAGAACCGAGTAAACTAATTGCACATCCAGCTACACCAGCTAACCCTGAACCCAGCGCGAAAGTAATCGCATCAACTTGTTGAGTGGGGATACCCAAACAGGCGCTCATACTGCGATTTTGGGTTACAGCCCTAATTCTTAATCCCCAATGAGAACCTTGCAAAAATAGATAAATTCCCCCCACACAAATAATCGTCAAAGCAATAATAAATAACCGCGCATAGGGTAATTGTACACCTGCTAAAGATACGCCAGCTTGTAACCAACTAGGGGCTGTAACATCCACATTTTGAGCGCCAAACCAGGGTAAAGTTACTCCTTGCTGATAAGTTTTACCTAACAGATCACAAATTGTAATTGTCAATCCTAGCGATAAAAATAGTAAAACTCCCACAACCAAATTACGAGTTTTCTGCAAATTATTCCGAGAATTTAAAATCCATAAACCCCCAAAAAACAGAAGAGAAAACAAAGCTATCCCGATGATCAATAATAAATTCACACTGCGGACAAACTGCTGAAAAATTAAACTTACTCCCCAGGTTGCTAACAGAGTTTCTAAAGGTCGTCCATAGAGATAACGAATTACGCTTTTTTCCAGAATTAATCCCACACCAGCAGTGAAAACAAAAGCGATAATCAAAGCCAAAAATATATAAACATCAAACCAAACCCCACCCAATTGCTTACAAACATTTTGGACAACAAAAGTTGTATAAGCACCAAACATCATTAGCTCACCATGAGCCATATTAATGACACCCATTAAGCCAAATATGATCGCTAATCCTAACGCAGCAATTAATAAAACCGCGCCAATACTAACACCATTAAAGACAGCTTCTAAAAAACCTGTTAACATTTTCTCCCCGCAATTATCAATTTATTCTTAATAGTCAGTTGTCAGCCATTAGTTATTTTTTAGTTATTTTCACATCACAAAATTGCTACTCAACAAAGTACAAATATGAATAGTAAAACTCCTGTGGGGTGGGCATACTTCGGCAAGTGTTACAGTGAGCTTGTCGAACTGCTCAGTACAAGTCTTGCCCGCCCATACATACCTCATTGAGATGCAATTGTATAACTAACCGCTGACAACTGATCATAAAATTAACCTTTCTTGTATTTACCACCTTTTGCGGGATCGGACCAATCACAAGCAAATCCCTTAGTCTCTTTCACAAATTGATTCCAGGGAACTGGTTCAACTGGTGCGGGGGTAGCATAAACAATGTCAAATAGGCCATCCTGTCTGACTTGACCAATCCGCACAATTTTTGATATGTGATGATTCGCATTAACTGTCACTTTTCCTTCCGGTGCATCTATAGTTTGACCATAGGCCGCAACCCGGACTTTCGCTAAGTCAGTTGTAGTGGCTTTTTCTACCGCTTGTTTCCATAAATACACCGCAATATAGGCGGCTTCCATTGGGTCATTTGTTACTCTATTTTCACCGTATTCTTGCTTAAAAGCCGCCACAAATTTCTTGTTCGCAGGTGTGTCTACTGTTTGAAAATAATTCCAAGCGGCATAATGTCCTTTTAGATACTCCACACCAATAGCTTTAACTTCCTCTTCCGCAATACTCACAGACATGGAAGGATACTTATCTGGTGTCAATCCCGCTCCTTTCAACTGTTTGAAGAAAGCAACATTACTATCACCATTTAGAGTATTATAAATCACTCCACCTTTTGGTAAAACTTGCTTAATTTTCGTGATAATAGCTGTTACTTCCGTATTACCCAAAGGTAAGTAATCTTCCCCAACAGTTTTCCCACCTAAAGCCTCTAATTGAGCTTTAATAATGTTATTAGCAGTGCGGGGGAAAACATAGTCAGAACCGACTAAAAAGAACTCTTTACCTTTATTCTTCAACAACCAATCAACAGAAGGTTCAATTTGTTGATTTGGGGCTGCACCAGTGTAAAAAATGTTTTTAGAACATTCTTGACCTTCATACTGCACAGGATACCACAGCATATGGTCTTTACTCTCGAAAACTGGCTTGACATTTTTGCGACTAGCGGAAGTCCAACAACCGAAAACTACAGCTACTTGATCCTGGTCAATCAATTTAGTAGCTTTTTCTCTAAAGGTATCCCAATTAGAAGCGCCGTCTTCCACAACTGCTTCAATTTGTTTACCTAAAACACCCCCAGCGGCGTTAATTTCCTTAATTGCTAGTTTTTCCGCGTCTACCACACTTTTCTCGCTAATGGCCATTGTGCCACTGAGAGAATGTAAAATACCTACCTTGATGGTTTTACTATCCGTACTAGCTACGGTAGGTGTACTGGTAGATGCTGCGGGACTATTCGCAGTGTTGGGGGTATTATTAGCACAAGCTTTTAAGAAAATGCTACTACCAATACCCGCAGCACCGTAAAGCAGAAACTTACGTCGGTTAAATTGTCTACCCATATTTTTGATTAGTTATCTTTTTAAAGTGAGATATTAGTTCCATATTTAACTATTAAACTGTGATGTGCTATACAAAATTGTAATTTATTTTAATAAAAATCTACCTCAAGATAGATGAAAATATAATTTCTTTCTCATTGGCATTGGTTTGGGATTGGTGTAATAACCACATACCTAGCTACCTCCCCGCCAGCGATTAGCAGGTTAGGATATACTTCATATAATTATAAATATCTGTATAAATGCCGAGATTTATATTAAATGTTATTAAGTATGGATTAAGGATTTCGCGGATTTTTAAGACAAAAAAGTGCCTGGTTTTGGCTAATGGTGTCTCAAAATGAATTGCATTTTCCTTTGTCGGATTTGGAAAATTGAGGATATCCAGACAGTTTTAACTGTTCCCTGTTCCCTGTTCCCTCCCCTCACAGACAACTTTTATGGCTACGCCACGCAGGCTATCAGCAAGCCCTAAGTATACAGAGATGTTGGTGAAATTACAGCATTTTTCATGTATTTGTACCACACGCTAATTTTTCTATTCCTTTCTTCCTTTGCGTCTTTGCGCCTTTGCGTGAGATATAAAATGTGGTTCATTTACCCGAAAATCGCTGTAAAAACTTAATCATCAATCTCTATCTGAAAAAAACCTCATGTTGCTATAGTTTTTAATAACTATCAATCATCAGCAGTTATGACAAAATACATAATGTGGGGAAGTTACTGTGAAGACGTATTAACGAAACGTGAACCCTATCGTCAAGATCACTTAGCAGGATTAGCAAAACAGAAGCAAGCGGGGATTTTGATTACTATTGGACCGACAAAAGATGTAACTCAAGTTTTTGCTATTTATGAAGCCGAAGACGAAAACACCGTTCGTCAATTAGTGGAATCTGATCCCTATTGGCAAAACGGTATTTGGATAGAGTATTCTGTTAAGGAGTGGATTCAAGCTTTTTAGTCAATTTGCACAATTTTTAACAAAGATTCTCACAAAGATAATTAATTCATAATTGGTTGGTAATTATGAATTAATTATCCTTTCAACGCTTTTCTAAAATTGCGACGATAGGATGGATTAGCCAAAAATAAAGCAGGCCACAACAAAGCTAAACCTATGCGGTTGGGTAAAGTTTGGTTAAAATTAGTTCTGTTAAATCCAGTCCAAAATTTCCACACACCACCAACATAAATCACGATTAGTCCAAAAATAAGTAATTTGATCATTATCATCAACTCTCTTAATCTAGGAAAGGGGAAAGCCAACTAAGTAGGTTGGCGTTAAAAATTGTTGTTATGACAAGGGAACAGGGAACAGGGAACAGGGAAGAGGCTTCGCCGTGAGCGTCAGCCGAACGGTTTTGGGTAACTTTACTTTTCGTTATATATTTCGGTTTTTTTCCGTTCACCTACTTAGTTAAACGCAATTAATTAGGGTTTGTCAAAAATCACTATGGGTGGATTTGACTCAAAATAAAGCGCAGACGGTCATAATCATCCTTGAGTAATATACTCAGGTGTCGTCCGGCTTTAATCAACCATTCTCGCTCAGTTTTGCGTAACTGATACACTCCACGTATAGCTGCTGCGGCCAGAGAATCTACTGGCGCACCATTAATCATCAGCAATGTTCGCAGAAAATCCAAATCTTCAGTAAACTGAATAATGGCCTCCGGTTGACAGCGATAAACGGCTTGGTGAATTTGTGGGGGACGAGGTGGCAAATATTGATACATCTTGCCATGATGACTATTTATAGATTTTTCCTCAAATCCCACAATTGCGGCTCTAAATTCAGTTTTTAGCATAGCAAATATTTGGGGTTGTTCCTCACGCAAAGCTTCTAAGGATAACCCTAAAGCAACTGCCCGATGTACAGAATCAACAGGCATAGTTGTGGCATGATAGACTATAGCATAAACTTGATTACCAGATTCTTCATCCACAGCACTCACCCAACTACCAAAAGGTGGCATTGGTGGGAAACTCAAGTCTTCCGGTTCTAAACACTGAGCTAAAAATTCTGTAGTGTTGGTTTCAATTACTTCCGCAAAATGTTGAGAATAGCGATTACTAGGTGGCAATCCGCTATCACCCGTAGTGAACTGTGGTAAAGGTAAACGCATGAACAATTAAGAATTAAAAAAGGACGACACGCAAGTGTCACAAAAAATTATCATCTTTTCTTTGTAGTCAGGGCTTTAGCCCTGATTTTGTCCCCATAGCGTCTCAAAAAGAGGACTAAAGTCCTGACTACGATCTCATGTATTATGCAAGTTGCGTGTCTAGAATTTAATATTTACTAATGACCACTGACTAACTTGCTATTTCCCCTTTTTCTGGACTGTAGTTTCCACAGATTCTAATTCTGGGAGACGGAAAGTAATTATTTTATCCCAATTACCACCTTCAAATAGTACAGCCACTTTACCATCACTAACTCGTTGTACAAGTCCTTCAGAGCGATAATATATATCAGCGGGATTTTTGACGCGAACAGTTGTTCCTGGCAGGATCATCATATTATATTTACCCTCCTTGATTTCCTATTTCTAGCTTAATGCTTTTAGGGAGGAATGAGTGTCAATATTTTTAGGCCGCAGATGTTAATATTCGACTATATCGGACTAGATTTTTGTGATTTAAACTCAATACTTTTGACGTTGACGATAATTAGCTACAGATTCTACTATACCAATAGCAATAAAGTTAGTCAACATGGCCGATCGCCCATAACTCATCCATGGTAAAGGAATTCCTGCCACTGGTGCTAAACCCACGGTCATGCCAACATTAACAATAAGTTGAAACACAATCATGGATAAAACGCCAATGGCTAAAAGCGAACCAAAGTTATCTTTAGCGGTTTGTGCTACATGAAGTAAGCGCAAACAAATTAAGCAAAAGATAGATAGTAAAATTAAGCAGCCCACAATGCCAAATTCTTCAGCAACGGCCGAAAAAATAAAGTCTGTATGTTGTTCAGGAACGAAATTCAGTTGAGTCATAGGACCTTTAAATAAACCCCAGCCCCAAATTTCACCAGCACCAATAGCAATACGCGATTGAATTAAGTGATAACCCGCACCCAGAGGATCATGTTCAGGGTTAATAAATACACTCAACCGATTTTTTTGATATTCTTTCAATATATGATTCCAGGCAAAAATACCTAATTCACCACCGAGCATATTTAAACATAATGAACCAATAGCAGCAATACCAAATCTCTTCCAGGGCAGACTAAACCAACCGACTATTCCCATGGCCACTGCCCATATTAAACCTAATATACTCAATGATATTTCTTTAGATAACATTATGGGTGTTGATAATGGCCAAGATATACTAAATAAGATGGCGGCTATGACAGGGGAAATCATGAGTATTAACCAGCCGGGGTTAGCATTTGCCCAATACAACATTCCCAGAAATATAGCCCCAAATACAAGAGATGTGGCTAAGTCTGGCTGTAAAAATACCAATGCCCAAGGTATAGCCGTAATTGCCAAAACCCGGAAAACACTTTCCAGTGTGGAGGCTGTAGACCTATGTAATAAAGCAGCTAAGGTGATAATTAATCCTATCTTGGCAAATTCCGAGGGTTGGACATTAAAACCAGCTATACTAATCCAACGCTGTGCGCCTTTGGCACTAGTGCCGGCAAACATGACCGCTATTAAACTAAAGTTAGTTAGCCCGTAAATAAACCAATGCCATTGTATTAGATTTTCGTAACGACAACGAGCTAAAAATAAGGCGATAGTTGAGCCAATACCGGCTATTAACCAGTGCCACCACCAGTCGGTTACAGGTTGGTTGAGTTCTGTACTCAGAATCATCAGCCCACCAAACATACTAACGGCAACGGGTAAAAAAAACAATAGCCCGTCCATTTGTTGCCAAGGCTTGAGCCAATATTGCCAACGCATTTTCGGGAAAGAAGGTTTTGATAACATTGTGTGAGGCGGAGGGCTTTAAAGGGGTACTGGGTAATTGGTAAGGGGTAATTGGTAATGGGTAATTGGTAATAAATTATTCCCAATCACCTCTTCCCAAAATTCTATGTCAAGGCATTAACTGATACTTTACCTGCTACAGTAAGAGCGATCGCTGTTAAGGCTTTAGCTGCGGCTGTGTCAGGTTCACCAATAACTATTGGTACACCATTATCACCGCCTATTCTCGTAGAAATCTCTAATGGTACACATCCTAATAAGGGGACTCCTAATTCTGTGGCTGTTTTAGAACCACCCCCAGAACCAAAAATGTCATATTGTTTATCTGGTTGATCTGGGGGTATAAAATAGCTCATATTTTCCACAATTCCCAAAACTGGTACATTTAACTGCTGGAACATCCGTAAACCCTTACGGGAATCCAACAGGGAAACAGTTTGTGGTGTAGTCACAATTACAACCCCTGCCATGGGTACAGCTTGGGTTAAAGTTAATTGAGCATCTCCTGTTCCTGGTGGCATATCCACAATCAGATAATCCAATTCTCCCCATTCTACTTGATAGAGAAACTGCCGAATTACACCATTGAGCATGGGACCACGCCAAATGACAGGCTGATCTTTATCAATTAAGAAGCCCATAGAAACTAGTTTAACACCATGATTAAATGCTGGTTCGAGAATGTCGCGGCCATCACTGGAACGAACATTAATTTCAGCGTCACTCAAACCCAACATGGTGGGATCATTTGGTCCGTAAATATCCGCGTCTAATAAACCGACTTTAGCCCCGGTTTGTGCTAAAGCAACTGCAATATTTACCGCCACTGTACTTTTACCAACACCACCTTTACCGCTAGAAACAGCAATAATATTTTTCACTCCGGGAACACCATTGCGGTCTGGTAAGCTTTTTTGCTGGGGTGTTTCTGCTGTGACTTCTATAATTACATCTGTGACACCGGGCAACTTTTTAACAGCTTTTTGACAATCTTCAACTATAAATTCCCTGAGAGGACAAGCAGGGGTAGTTAACACCAAAGTGAAACTAACCTGGCCACCGTCAATTTTAACGTTGCGAATCATGTTTAGTTCTACCAGACTTTTACGAAGTTCTGGATCTTCTACTGGTCGCAACACTTCCAGGACTGAATGGGAATCTAAGACATCATACATAATGTGTTTACCGTTGCTGCTTCTATAAAGCTTAAAAAATTTTCATTGATAGATGAATCTTAACTTTATTGGGTAGGACTTACGCACAAGTCACGGAATAATGAACCACGAAGGAACGAAGAGAACGAAGAAAAGAGGGTTTGAGAGATATTTTGCGTAAGTCCTGTTGGGGTCATTAGTCATTGGTCAAGAATTTCCCAGACTCTAAAAATCAAAGCAGCCACCATGTAAAGATTTTTTATGGGATAATCCAGGATTTTCTACAGATTCTATCAGCGCTCTAGCCACCCGATCTACATAAGGACGAGATAAAGACCAAATGAGGGGGGATAACCAACCACGCAAAGTCACAGAATAAGATAAGTAAGATCCGCAAAGGGTTGATTCTACTTGGTATATTACTCTTTCTTCTATACCAGGAATTGCTAAAACCCGGATACTTAACGTCTGTTTAGGACTGACTCGTTCTACAAAAATCCGAATCGGAATTGGCCAAAACCTTGTCACTGCTTGAAAAATTAAGCCCGGCTTGGGGACTAATCCTAAGGGAACATTGGTACTTTTAAGTAGGGGATGCCAGGAAACATCTGTTAAATCTACGACTTTTTGCCAAAGTTCATCTACGGAGGCAGAACTGATTTCTCGATAGGTTCGCACTAGGGACGCACAAAACCGCCGACGTTTACCGTGGATGAGTTTGGATAACCAATTTGGTATGATTTTGATCTGCTGCATATAACCGTGACAATGCTTAACATTGCTTGATATTTTGTCTGGTAACTATGACTGTTGAAAAAATTGTACTCAAACTCCTCCTTGTGAAAAAAACTATGGAGAAAGTCTGTAAACAAAATCATAAGATTATTTGTATAACTAGGAAAATGATCCCTCAGATATGATATCTGTGGATAAGAATAACTTTCCGTGCTAAAGGAGATTGACAGGCGTTTTGAACGGTTGTGTTTTCACCTCTAATAAAAAGCTGTTCTGACAGATTAAGCCGGATTTTTGACTCTGACTGCTGACAAGTTTTGACAACAAAAATTTGTAATTGTTTAGAAATTGTAATTTTAGGTTCGGGAATCTATGTTAACCAACTCACAAACCCCCACTATCACAAAAGAATCATCTAATTTTCTCCCTGGTGTCAATGCTCAGGCTAGAGTTAGTCAGTTTATGCAGTATGTTCAAGACCAAATTACCCAGGGTTTAGAAAAATTAGATGGTGTTGGTAAGTTTCAGGAAGATAGTTGGCAGCGTCCAGAAGGGGGTGGTGGGCGATCGCGTGTACTACGAGATGGTAGAATATTTGAACAAGCTGGTGTGAATTTTTCTGAAGTTTGGGGTTCTCATTTACCACCTTCGATTTTAGTCCAACGTCCAGAAGCAGAAGGACATGGTTTTTACGCAACTGGTACTTCTTTGGTGTTACACCCACGCAATCCTTATGTACCTACGGTGCATTTGAATTACCGCTATTTTGAAGCAGGTCCTGTGTGGTGGTTTGGTGGTGGGGCAGATTTAACACCTTATTATCCCTTTGCTGAAGATGCAGTACACTTTCATAAGACTTTAAAACAAGCTTGTGATCAACATCATCCTGAATATTATCCTGTGTTTAAACGTTGGTGTGATGAGTATTTTTATCTGAAACATCGGGGAGAAACACGGGGAATTGGCGGTTTATTTTTAGATTATCAAGATGGTCAAGGTTCTATATATCGCGGTCCAGATCCTCATGGGGACGCTGCTATTTATAGTAATCAGGTGGGGGATTTACCATCACGCACTTGGGAAGATATATTTGCTTTGGTTCAAGACTGTGCTGGGGCATTTTTACCAGCCTATACCCCCATTGTACAACGTCGCCATGACATGGAATACGGCGATCGCCAACGGAATTTTCAATTATACCGTCGTGGTAGATATGTAGAATTTAATTTGGTTTATGACCGAGGAACAATTTTTGGACTCCAAACCAACGGTCGCACAGAATCAATTCTCATGTCTTTACCACCTTTAGTCCGTTGGGAATATGGCTATCAACCAGAACCAAATTCTCCCGAAGCCGAGTTGTATGAGACTTTCCTTAAACCTCAAGATTGGATTAACTGGAAACCAATTCAAGAATAGGCAGTTGATAATTTATTGATAATTGATTGATAATTGACAGTTATCAACTTCCGGTTATTCGCCTAAAAAACCATGACACTAAAGGACATTTATAGGTAAGTATCATCCCATATACATGATTTGATACTTACCTTAACTGTGGTGGGCTTACCCGGGAATATAGCTTCAAGAGAACTTGAACTATTTAGCCCTAATTGGTTCATACTAGAAAATGGAAATACGTCCCTCTTAAAAATTCTCTTTGTGAATAACGTCCGTACAGTATCTGATACAAAAAAAACGTTCTACACCCTTCATACCAGGCCGATTAATACTATTTACCGCCGGGTAGTGGAAGAATTGATGGTAGAAATGCACCTACTGTCAGTCAATGTTGATTTTAGCTATGATGGGATTTATGCTTTGGGCGTTGTGACAACTTTTGACCGCTTCATGGCTGGCTACCAGCCAGAACAAGATCAAGAGTCAATTTTTCAAGCAATTTGTCACGCAGTGGAACAGGACCCCCACCGCTACCGACAAGATGCTTCTAGATTACAAGCTTTAGCGGCCAAGGTACCAGTTCAGGATTTAATTGTCGGTTTGAGTCAAGCAACTCTCTTAAATCAAGATGCAGATTTACAAAGACAACTAGAGGCAATTGCAGCCAATTCTAACTTTAAATACAGTCGCTTATTTGCTATTGGTTTATTTGCATTATTGGCAGAATCTGCTCCGGCATTGGTCAAAGATGATACACAACGAACTGAAGCACTAAAAACGATAGCCAAAGGGTTACATCTTTCAGAAGACAAACTGATCAAAGATTTAGAACTATACAGTTCTAACCTAGAAAAAATGGCGCAAGCACTCATCGTCATGGCAGATATATTGTCAGCAGACCGCAAAAAACGGGATCAACGACAACAACAAGCGGAGACAACTACCGCACCATCTAGAATCAATGAATAAGTAATGGATATCGGTGATAGGTGATAGGTGATAGGTGATAGGTGATAGGAAGTAATGACCAATTACCAATTACCAATTACCAATTACCAATTACCAATTACCAATTACCAATTACCAATTACCAATTACCAATTACCAGTTATACACCCAATAATTTGTAAATAATATTATTGATAATAGTAAGTGCAAAAGCGCCTAAAATAGCACTCCAAATACCAAAACGCAAATAGAAACCATCTACCAACCAAGCAGCAATACTAAAACAAACAACAGCTATCATAAAGGTGAAGATACCAGATAATAAATCAAAACTGGCTAAACTTGGAACCACAAACAAAAGTTTGAGAATTGGCTTCACAAGTGCTGTAATAATACCTAAAACTGCTGCGGATAAAATCGCCTTTTCTGGAGTATCAATTTCCACTCCCAAAGGTAATTTACTAATAAAAAACAAACTAACAGCGGTGACTAACCAAACAATTAACAGCGTCGTAATATCCATTACCATAACCCCTGAAACGTAAATGGTGATTGGTGATAAATTACCTGGTTAACTTGGTTTTGTGGATGTAAAAATCTTTGTAGCTTAACCAATTATTTACAAATTAACAGAAGTTTTTTCCAGAACTGGAATTTATTCTAAATATCTTTAGGTTTACTGTCCTTATCAATAAAAATCTCCCCATAAACTCGTAATTGAGGAAAATATGGAGAGATATAATATAAACATACAAAAACAAAATTTCTGGCGAAATGGTATTAATTTTGAGGAGAGGAATTATTTTTTCCCGGTTTTACAGGTGCTTGCGGTAAAGTATTATTGGGAATTAAGATACCAGGAGTTATTCCCTTTCCTGGAACAGGAGCTAAATTTGGGTTACCGGGTGGTAAAGAATTGAAGTTTCCTGGTGGGTTAATTCCTGGGTTGCTAGGATTATTAGGTATTACCGGAATAGGAATAGTAGGGAAGCTAGGTGAATTTGTCAGTGGTTGAGATGATCCGGGAATAATACCCAAGGATACTCGATTTCCTCCCACTTTTCGTAGCAAATCTAATGTTTCAATAACATCATTATAAGTTGCTGTACGTGACGCATTTAATACTAAAATACCCTCTGGATTTGTTTGGATATATTGCTTTAAACGCGATTCCAATTGCTCCCGACTTACAGGTTCTTTTTCTATATAGGTCATCCCCACAGCATCAATTGTCACGGGTAAAATGTTATTTTTAGTTTGGGAATTAGCAGCAGAGCTTGTACCTGTACTAGCTTTAGGTAAATCAACATTAATTGCTTGTTGACGAGTAAATTGTAAAGCTGCTAATAAAAAGAATGTCAGAATACAAAAAACAACATCAATTAAGGGGATAATTTGAATCTGAACGTCTTCACTGGGAGTGTCTAACTTAACTTTCATCTTCTTCTCCTGGTAAAGAGTTCAAGGGGGAATTATCAATTGTACCCTCTGACTCAATTACAGAATTGTCGGGAAATGATTTTCCATTTGAGACTATCCCTAAATTCATTTTATGAGGATCAGGAGGGTACTGACGGTAGAGTAATTCCAATTCATTTCCCGCTTTGTTGAAAACCTTAACTTGGTTAACAACAAAACTTTGAAATAGGCGGTAGAATACCAAACTACTAATTGCTACTATTAATCCTGCGGCTGTACTAATCAAAGATTCCCCAATCCCAGTTGTAACACCAGCAGCAGACTCTGTACCTAAATCACCAATACGAATTGAACTCAGGGAATGAATCAAACCCAAGACTGTACCTAACAATCCTAGCAGGGGCGAGAGAGCAATTACAGCTTCTAAAAGTTTTTCCCCCCGTCGCATTCCTGCTATTTCGTCTGCTGCGGTTGATTCTAGCGCCAATCTAAAGGTTTCTGGATCGTTTTTCTTTAGACGTAAAGGTGCATATAAAAACCTACCAATAGGCTGATTTCTTGCTTTTTCAGCAATTGCTTCCGCTATTTCCCAATTTTCACCAGCAGCATCCAAAACACGATTAACTATTTGTGTTTCCTGGGTAAGAATCTGTAACCAGAACCAAAAACGTTCAAAAATCACACTTAGTGATAGCACTGATAAAACCAGCAAAGGCCACATAGAAGGACCACCCTTCTTGAACAAGTCAAAAACTATAGAGGTCCCGCTCTTATTCAACAAATCTGAAATATCCACTGTTTTGGTTTCCTCACTCCATTACTAGTAATCAAAGCATTTTCATTTTAGAGATTAATGCAAAATTCACAAAATTTTCTAATTAATTGCTAAGAAGTAACATCTTCTATACACAATCTGACGGTTATTCCCACCGGGAGTTTAGAGGATTATTTGCCAAAATAAAAAAATCACTGGAGGTTAAGAGTATGAACTTCTCAATTCAATCCCTGTATACATGGTATCGGAATACATTACGTAATCCTAAATACCGTTGGTGGGTAATTATTGGTACTGTGGCCTATTTAATCAGCCCTTTGGATATTTCTCCGGATTTTATTCCTATTATTGGTCAAATTGATGATGTTTTCCTTGTAACTTTATTCGTTACTGAAGTTTCGGGATTAGTAATTGATGGTTGGAAGGCTAAAAAGGGGACTGTAGAAAATAGTACCAAAAATACATCTAGTTATACACCTCCGACTAGAGAAACTGTGGACGTTGATTCTGCTAAATTGCCTTAAGAGGATGTTTTAAAAGTATTGGGCGAATATAATATGGCTTCGCCTCCCGTCAGGGATACGCTACTACACAAGCGAAGTCTACCCATTCCCGCGGTTCCGTAAGGGATACCTGAAACAATGAAAAATCAAGGCTTATAAACCCACGAAAGTGGGTATTGTATGTTTAGCTGCGTCCGTGTAGCGTGCTGGAAGCATCTTTCTAATCGAAAATAAACGTATAAATTTAGACCGACTTACCCTTCAACTTCGTGAGGTACGAAAATACCCATTAACCTAAAATATTCCGTATCTGACACGCTTTTATTTTAAGTCAATAGTCGATAAATACCAATATCTTAATTATTTGATGATAGTTCTTCCTCGTCGGTTTTATAGTAACATTTTTAAAATTAATTGTCAAGCCTTAATTCTGCTTTTTTCGCGGGCTTTGATGAGGAGATAAATTAACCACGAAGTCACGAAGGACACGAAGGTAAGAGGTTTTCCAGGGTTTTTCTCTGTTGTTGAACTTTATTATTTGGTGATAGTTCTTCCTTGTCGGTTCTATAATAACATTTTTAAAATTAATTGTCAAGCCCTAAATCTGCTTTTTTCGCGGGATTTGATGAGGAGATAAATTAACCACGAAGTCACGAAGAACAGGAAGGTAAGAGGTTTTCCAGGGTTTTTCTCTGTTGTTGAACTTTATTATTTGGTGATAGTTCTTCCTCGCCGATTGTATGGTAACATTTTTAAAATCAATTGTCAACCCCTAATTCTACTTTTTTCGCGGGATTTGATGAGGAGATAAATTAACCACGAAGTCACGAAGAACAGGAAGGTAAGAGGTTTTTTAGGGTTTTTCTCTGTTGTTGAACTTTATTATTTGATGATAGTTCTTCCTCGTCGGTTCTATGATAACATTTTTAAAATTAATTGTCAAGCCCTAAATCTGCTTTTTTCGCGGGCTTTGATGAAGAGTTAAATTAACCATGAGGTAATGAAGGAGATGATAGTTAGATGCTACGATAAATATTGTTCTGCTTCTAGCTTCAATTTATCCCCTTCCAAAAGCAACTGGTCAATATAATCTTTAATATCCATGTAAGGTTGTCTCAAGCTAATTTTTTCTGACTGAATAGCCCTTCTGGTACTTTGTCTTAATTGACCTGCTAATTTACGTTTACCAAATAAATCTAAAGCAACAGAGACGATACTATCAGGGGTAGTTTGTGTAGCTTGTTGATTAATTTCTCGAATAGCTAAATTCACCTCTTTTTTAATAGCTCGTAGTTGTTTTTGAATTAAGCTGATATTTTTGACTTGTAATTTCACTGATTTTGGATGATCTAAAGTTAAAGTCATTTGTTGCTTTAGTTGATAAATTTGGAGTTGGGTTTCTTGTAAATCCATATTTACGACCATTTCTGTTAGCTACTGGGTTTAAGTCTTTTATTAATTGGTTTAACTTCACAACCAATAGCTTCATTACAGCGATTCCTAAATAGCGATCGCATTTTGTCTTTGGTTTAATGAACCTATACCACAGTCTCTTATTTTAAGTCAATAAATACCAATCTCTTAATTATTTGATGATAGTTCTTCCTCGTCGGTTCTATGATAACACATTTAAAATTAATTGTCAAGCCCTAAATCTGCTTTTTTCGCGGGCTTTGATGAGGAGATAAATTAACCACGAAGTCACGAAGAACAGGAAGGTAAGAGGTTTTCCAGGGTTTTTCTCTGTTGTTGAACTTTATTATTTGGTGATAGTTCTTCCTTGTCGGTTCTATAATAACATTTTTAAAATCAATTGTCAACCCCTAATTCTACTTTTTTCGCGCGACTTGCTGGGGAAATTAAATGTTATTTTTGTAATTATTGACAGGTTGGGTATCTTGTTGTTCGGAAAAAAAACTATGACATCATCAACACCAGAAAGTTTATCTAAATTCGTCCAATTTTGCAACCAACACATCACCGGACAGGAACGTAAAGAAGCACAAACTTTTCTTGACCGATTTTTTCGGGCTTTTGGTCATGAAGGTGCTTTGGAGGCTGGTGCGAAATATGAGGAAGCTATTAAAAAAGGTAGTAAATCTGGAAAAACGGGTTTTGCTGATTTGGTTTGGAAACCTCGCGTTTTAATTGAAATGAAAAAGCGCGGAGAAGACCTAAATAAACATTATTCCCAAGCATTTGATTATTGGACTAGGTTAGTTCCTAACCGTCCTAAATATGTGATCTTATGTAATTTTGATCAATTCTGGATTTTTGATTTTGATATTCAGATAGATACACCTGTAGATAAAATCTCCCTTGAGGAACTACCAGCACGGTCGGGAGCGTTGGCTTTTATGGAATTAGGTCAAAAAACTCCTATATTCCAAAATAACCAGGTGGAAGTGACGGAAAGGGCTGCTCGTCGTATGGGAGAGTTATTATTAGAGTTGGAAGCTAGGGGTATTGAAAAGTTAACAGCACAGCGGTTTGTTTTACAATGTGTGTTGGCTATGTTTGCGGAAGATAGACAGTTGTTACCCCGTGATTTGTTTGTTTCTTGTGTTCAAGATTGTATGAATGGGTCAAGTTCCTATGATCTTTTAGGTGGTTTGTTTCGGGAAATGAATCTACCGGGGAAAACTCCTGCGGGACGTTATCAAGGTGTAGATTATTTTAATGGGGGTTTATTTTCTCGCATTGACCCCATTGAATTAACTAGGGAAGAATTAAATTTTTTAGATGTTTCTGCGCGGGAGAATTGGAGTAAGGTCCGTCCGGCGATTTTTGGGAATTTATTTGAGGGAACGGTAGATAAGAAAGAACGTCACGCGAAGGGAATTCATTATACTTCTGAGGGAGATATTATGAAAATTGTCCGTCCCACAATTAGTCGTTATTGGGAGGATAAAATTGAGGAAGCAAATACAGTTAAGGAATTGGGAAAATTACAGATAGAATTACAAGGTTATCGGGTTTTGGACCCTGCTTGTGGTTCGGGAAATTTTCTTTATATAGCATATCAGCAATTGAAAAGAGTGGAAAGAATGCTTTTAGAAAAAATCCAGTCTTTGAATGGGTCTAAAAGTCAACAAATGGAAATGGGTTTGGTAACACCTTTACAGTTTTATGGTATGGATACAAATCCTTTTGCTGTGGAATTAGCGCGGGTAACTTTGATGATAGCGCGGAAAATTGCGATTGATGATTTATGTTTAACTGAACCTGCTTTACCTTTGGATACTTTGGATGATAATATTGTTTGTCAAGATGCTTTGTTTGGTGAATGGGTCAAAGCTAATGCTATTATTGGAAATCCACCGTTTTTAGGTGGTAAAAACATGAGAATGGATTTGAATGATGAATATGTAGATAGAATTTTTCAACGTTTTCCGAAAGTTAAAGATGTAGATTTTTGTGCTTATTGGTTTCGGTTGGCTCATGATAAAATTGATGAGAAGGGTAGAGTTGGTTTGGTTGGTACTAATTCTATAAGTCAAGGTAAAAGTAGAATTGCGGCTTTAGATTATATTACTCAAAATGGTGGTTATATTCATGAGGCTGTTTCTACACAACCTTGGTCTGGTGCTGCGAAGGTTCATGTGAGTATTATTAATTGGTGTAAGGATAAACCGCGAAAATATTATTTAGATGATCTTGTAGTTTCACAAATCAATTCTTCTCTAAAATCTAGTGTTGATGTTTCTCAAGCTGTGCGGTTAAAAGTAAATCTCAATAAATGCTTTCAGGGTGTAATTCCTGTGGGAAAAGGATTTTTTGTAACTGAACAACAGGTTACAGATTGGATAAAAACAGATGTAAAAAATCAAGATGTTCTTAAACAATCTATTTCAGCACAAGATTTAACAGATAATCCTCATGGTACACCGAAAAGATGGATTATTGATTTTAATGATATGAGTCTTGAGGATGCTAGTGATTATCAATTACCTTTTGAACACATTAAAACCTATGTTAAATATGAACGTGATAGTAATCGTAGAGATGTTACCAGAATGAATTGGTGGAAATATGGTGAAAAAAGACCAGCAATGAGAACAGCATTATCTACTTTATCATTTTATTTTGCAGTTCCTTGTCATTCTAAATGGTTTATTTTTTCACGAGTTAATAAAGATTGGCTACCTAATAACTCTATTACTGTTCTCGCATTAGATGATTTTTATATCCTTGGTATTCTCACATCTAACGTACATCGTGTTTGGGTAAAAGCGCAAAGTTCGACTTTAAAAGGTGACACTCGTTACACTCACAACACTTGTTTTGAAACCTTCCCCTTTCCGCAAACAGTAGATATCAACCTAGTCCAACAAATTCGCACTAAAACAGAAGAACTACATGAATATCGTAGTCAACAAATGGAAACCAAACAATGGGGAATCACTACATTATATAATAAATTTTTCACCGAACCGAGCAGTCAACTTTATAAACTACATCAACAACTGGATAAACTGGTAATGTCAGCTTATCAATTCAACCCAGAAGATGATATTTTAGAAAGACTGCTGCTATTAAATTTAGAATTAGCTGAAAAAGAAAAACAGGGAATTAAAATTATTGGACCAGAAATAGCAAATTAGTAGTAAGTATGTAGGGTGCGTTAGAAGCGTTAAAAGATGATAAAATCAACTATTAAATAAAATCCGCGAGGTAACGCACCAAATTTACAGTAGAGTTCAACTTTATGAGGTACAAAAATACTCCACCCCTTCAAGTAAGGGGTGTACCTCATAAACCTAATAGGCTGTATAATAATAAACCTATAGATTCAGGTGCGTTACGCAATGCTTACACACCCTACTATTTCTGTATAATAATAAACCTATAGATTCAGGTGCGTTACGCAATGCTTACACACCCTACTATTTCAGGACTTACTCTTTGCGCTTTCGCGTCTCTGCGGGAGATAAAACTTTTCAATTCCGACCAAAAGCAGATCAGATCAAGTTAACTGCACAAATTACCACCAAAAATAGGTAAAAATAAAAAAAAGGATCTTTGTATAACCAATACAGTTTTTCATGGAAATCAACTTTAACGTTCCCTTATTGGCTACAGCCACAGAAACAGCAGATAGTTCCATGGTATTAGCGGCCGTACTATTGAGTTTAGTCGTGATTTACTTTGCCAGCAAGGTGGGGGGGGAATTATCCAACAAAATCGGTTTACCAGCGGTTTTAGGTGAACTTGTCGGGGGTGTGGTTATCGGTGTCTCTGTACTGCATTTGTTGATATTCCCTGAAGGTGGTACAGACGCTGCTAATTCTTTGATTATGTCCTTTTTGCAAATCACCGCTGGGTTAAGTCCAGAAGCGACACCACAGGTATTTGCAGCCCAGTCTGAGGTGATTTCGGTTTTATCAGAATTGGGTGTGATTATCCTCTTGTTTGAAATTGGCTTAGAGTCTAATCTCAAAGACCTTATGGCCGTGGGTATTCAGGCTTTTGTTGTGGCTACCGTGGGGGTGATAGTTCCCTTTGCTGCGGGAACTGTGGGGTTAATGACAATATTTGGTGTTAGTGCTATACCTGCTATTTTCGCTGGTGCGGCCTTAACTGCAACTAGTATTGGAATTACGTCTAAAGTGCTTTCGGAAATAGGTCGCTTAAATTCTAAAGAGGGACAGATTATCCTGGGTGCTGCGGTTATTGATGATGTTTTGGGAATTATCGTGCTGGCTGTAGTTGCTAGTTTAGCTAAAGATGGCGCGGTTGATGTCGGTAATGTGGTTTATTTAATTATTAGCGCCAGTGCTTTTTTGATTGGGGCGGTGGTTTTTGGTAATGTATTTAATAAATCCTTTGTGGCGATCGCTGATAAACTTAAAACTAGAGGGGAATTAGTCATCCCGGCCTTCATTTTTGCCATAATCATGTCTTACCTAGCCTCTGTCATCCATTTAGAGGCAATTCTGGGAGCTTTTGCTGCTGGTTTAGTTCTCGAAGAAACGGACAAACGCAAGGAATTACAAAAGCAAGTTATCCCCATTGCGGATATGCTAGTTCCAGTTTTCTTTGTGACTGTGGGAGCAAAAACTGATTTAGGAGTCTTAAACCCAGCCATTCCCACAAATCAAGAAGCCTTAATCATGGCAACTTTCCTGATTACCGTCGCCATTATTGGTAAAGTGGTGACAGGACTAACAGTATTTGGTCAACCGGGAATTAATCGCTTGGCTATTGGTGTAGGAATGATTCCCAGGGGTGAAGTAGGTTTAGTATTCGCTGGTGTAGGTGCTGCTAGTGGTGTCCTTTCCAAACCACTAGGGGCAGCAATCATTATGATGGTGATTATTACCACATTTATCGCTCCTCCCCTGTTAAGAATCGTATTTCCCGAATCAAACACTACAGCCAACTTAGATAGTAAAACTGAAAAACTATTATAGCAGGAATGAAGGCAAATTCCTATATTTAAAAAGCAAGTATTTAGGGGGTTGAATCAACAAAAGTCTCAAATCCCCGACTTGTTCCTTAATCATGTCAATAACTGGTGAATTAATGCTATAATCGAACTATTTAGTTTTTCTATATCTGTTGTGCCTTTTAAGTTGACTAAGTAAGGAGGTTAAAGGAAACTTATCTCATGAAAGATCCGTCTCTTTGGGTATTGTTATCATCTCACCTAGAAAATAAATAGAAAGGTTAATTGAATTTCCCCGTTGGTTTGATAAATTTTTCTTTGTTTCCCATTATTTAGTAGACATGATCATCTTTTATCGATCTATTTTTCCCTGTTTAAGTGTTATAAACTGTAGATTTTTTAGTAAGGAGAATAACCCGCATTTTTTACAGGGGTTTCCGCTCTTATGAGGTACATCTTAAGCCACCTCCTCGCACCCCCCTCAATCCCCCCGCTGCGGGGGGAAGAAAAGGATAAATTTTTGATATTGGAGGGGGTTGGGGGTGGGGTTCTTGTACCTCATAACATCGGGAAGTGCTGTATGTCAGCAGTTGACAGTGGTGGGTATTTTTGGTATTTCTTATTGACATTGACCACTAGAACAGGTAGATCATACAAACAAAACCCGGAAATTTTCCTTAGTCCAGGGTATGACTAAACTTGTCTAAGTATTGACTCCGTTTGTGTAGTAGGGATTTTTGATAAACTTCTTACTCTCAGGTGTAGGAAAATAATGGAAATAGTGTCATAAATTATCAAATTTTTGAGAAATTTAAAGATATTAATTTGATATTCACTAATTCAATAAATATAAATCAGGAGAAAAGAACTGTGAAATTAGAGTGGTTGCTACCCGGTACTTTTGGAAGTATACTCATGCTATCGTCGCCGAGTTTAGCCACAACCCTGGAATCTTGGCGATTTTACCCCAATCAAAACCTGTTAGAAATTAATACAAGTGGTGGTGTCCAACCACAAGCACAACTAATTTTTAATCCCACTCGCTTAGTAATTGACTTACCGGGTGTAAAATTGGGACCTTCTCAGTTAACCCAACCTGGTAGAGGAGTGCGGGAAATTCGTATTGGCCAGTTTGACGAACAAACAACACGGATAGTTTTAGAATTGAGTCCTGGTTATACCCTAGACCCTAATCAGGTAAAATTTGTCCCTAAACGTGCTAATCGTTGGACTGTACAATTACCAAAATTAGAAAGGGAGTCTCTATCACCCCAGGGGGAAAATCCTGAAAATACTACTAATAATAATTACAATCTAGTTAATATCGTCCCCCAATCTAAACCTGAGTTTTCACCAATAGCGAGTAGTAGTGGGGGAAAAACTCAGTTAGAGAATTTACAAATTACTGGTGACGGCTTTTTTGTTCGTACTAATGGCGGTAGTCCTCAAACAAGAACCATCAGAAGCCGTGATAAAACTACTATATTTGTTGATATCCTAGATACAACCTTATCACCAAACTTAACCCCAGGAAAATTAGCAGTTAATAAATACGGTGTTTCCCGCATTGAATTTACTCAATTGCGAACCACACCAACATCTGTGCGTATGACCTTGAGGGTAGAAGAAAATAGCCCTGACTGGCGAGTAACTTCCAGTAGCAGCGGTTTAGTTCTGCTTCCTAGCAGGGGAGTTGTGAGTTTACCTGAAAATGGGAATCTGCCGCCAAGTATAAATAATAACGATAATAACGGCTCGACTGCAACTATTGAGTCTGTAGCAATTGTGAATAATGGCACACAATTACTGATTAGATCCGATCAAACTGTATCTGCGACAACTGGTTGGGATAGAAGCACTGGTTTATTTCGCATTACTATTCCCAACGCTAACTTAGCGCCGGATATCAAAAGTCCCACCTTTGAAACTAATAGTCCTATACTCAAACTCCGTCTTCAACCTCAACCGCCAAATACTGTAGTTATTTTTATTCAACCTGCGTCAGGTATTAGCCTTGGACCTATTAATCCAGCCGGAGACAACCTGTTGGCTTTAAAACTACAAGGATCTCGTTTAATGAGACCACCTTTAATCTTACCACCTTTATCACCACCAAAGCAAGAAATACCTGACCTAAATCCACAACAGCCAGAAAACAGACCTCAACCCACAGTTCCCAAAGGAAAATTAGTAGTTGTCATTGACCCCGGACATGGTGGTAAAGATTCAGGTGCGGTTGGTATCGGGGGAGTACAGGAAAAAAATGTCATTTTACCCATTGGGAAAAGGATTGCTGAAGTTTTGGAACGAAACGGTATTCAGGTGATTATGACTAGAGATTCTGATTACTTTGTTACCTTACCAGGAAGAATAACCATAGCCCAACGGGCTAAAGCTGATGTATTTGTGAGTATTCACGCTAATTCAGCAGGTGCGAATCGTCCAGAAGTCAACGGTTTAGAAACCTATTATTATGATAATGGTTTAACATTAGCTCGCATTGTCCATAGTAAAATTCTGCAAAATCTCAATGTTAGAGACAGGAATGTACGCAAAGCCAGATTTTATGTACTTCGCAAAAACTCCATGCCATCAATTTTAGTAGAAACTGGTTTCGTAACTGGCAGAGAAGATGTTACCAATCTCAATAGTCCAGCCTATCAAAATAAAATGGCAGATGCGATCGCCCAGGGGATTCTTCAGTATTTAAGATCCAGATAAATAGTAATTTATAACACTCAACACCACACATAATCACCAATGCCAGAAAAATAAATTTGCTCAAAAAATCTTAAAACTAAAATTATATGCTAAAATGTTACGCCATTAGCCGTGTATTATGGCAACGCCACAATCTTGGACTTGAGCAAAGTCAAAGTTAAAGCGGTGAAGTGTGTGAAGATTAGCCTCTAAATTGAGATATTGACAAATGATGATGAATGCAAATCAGGAGAAAGGATTGTGAAACTACATTGGTTAATACCCAGCACTTTTGGCACGGTCTTCATGCTATCTTCCCCTGCTTTGGCTGGAAAATTAGAATCTTGGCGGTTTGATCCTAATCAAAATCGGCTGGAAATTAATACATCTACTGCTGTCCAACCCCAAGCCCAACTGATTTTTGACCCGACTCGCTTGGTAATTGACTTACCAGGGACGGAATTTGGTCGTCCGCAATTAATACAACAAATTGGTGGCCAAATTCGCGCTGTCCGCATTGGGCAATTTGACGCACAAACAACACGCTTAGTTGTAGAACTTGCTCCTGGTTACACCTTCAACTCTAGCCTAATCAAATTTGTTCCCATAAGTAGTAACCGCTGGATAGTAGAATTACCGAAGCCAGAAGTTGCTTCTGGGGAAACTGAAGAACCATCAACACTACCGCCTTCAGATATATCATCTCAAACTACACTGCCCCCTCAAAGTATTTACAATGTAGTCACAACAAATCCCATTACCCCATCTAAACAGGAAATATCGCCAGCAACCGTAGTTCAGATAGAGAAATTACAAGTCACAGGAGATGGTTTTTTTATTAGTAGCAGTGGTGGTAATCCTCAATTGCAAGTCAATCCCAGCAATGATCATCGCTCTGTAAACATTGATATCATTGGTGCATCTTTATCACCAAATATGGGACAACGGGATTTATTAATTAATCGCTATGGTGTCCGGCGCATCCAATTTAGCCAATTACCAAGTAGTCCGTCTGTTGTTCGCATGACCTTGCAGTTAGATAGCACTAGTCGTAATTGGCGAGCAATGGCTAGCAGTAATAGCGGTTTTATCGTCATCCCAGATCGTGTTAGTAAATCATCTAATAATGATGATCAATCTTATACACCATCAGCTAATGACTCCCCCGCGATTATTCAATCTGTGGAAATGGGTGGAAACGGCACACAACTACTGATTCGGGCAGATCAAAGAATATCTGCTACCACTGGCTGGGATAGAAGCTCAGGTCTATTTCGCATCACCATTCCTAATGCTAAGTTAGCCAATCAGGTCCAAGGTCCTAGTTTTAATGCTCACAGCCCTATTCTTAAAGTCCGTCTTCAACCCCAAGCTCCCAATACCGTAGTTGTTCTTGTTCAACCTGCTTCCGGTGTTAGCTTTGGTGTACTCAATCAAGTCACCTCTGGTTTGTTAGCACTACCATTACAAACTACCCTCCGCGCTCAACGCCCTGGAATTATACCCCCTGTCCCTCCTATACCACGACCAGATCCCCCAAGTTTTAGCGCAGATACTTCTCAAACAAAACCCCAGCCACCTCTACCAGTCCCTAAAGGGAAAATTTTAGTAGTTATTGATCCGGGACATGGTGGTAAAGATTCTGGCGCTCCTGGACTAGGTGGGTTGCTAGAAAAGGATGTTGTTCTACCTATTAGTATAAAATTGGCTAGGATTTTAGAGCAAAATGGTGTGCAGGTGGTACTGACTAGAGATGCTGACTTTTTTGTGGAACTCCAAGGACGGGTAGATATAGCCAGGCGTGTTAATGCTACTCTGTTCGTCAGCATTCACGCCAATTCCGTGGATAATCGCCCTGATGTCAATGGCTTAGAAGTCTATTATTATGACAGTGGTTATGGTTTAGCAGAAA
This sequence comes from Dolichospermum sp. FACHB-1091, assembly GCF_014697585.1. Taxonomy (GTDB): domain Bacteria; phylum Cyanobacteriota; class Cyanobacteriia; order Cyanobacteriales; family Nostocaceae; genus Dolichospermum. Next base: position 154,416 of record NZ_JACJSB010000003.1, read on the forward strand.
CTGTTCGTCAAGCCATTCTCCAAAATATCAGTACCCTGAATAATCGAGGAACTCGTAAAGCTAGATTTTATGTGCTGAGAAAAAATTCTATGCCTGCTATTTTAGTGGAAACAGGTTATATGACTGGTCGAGAAGATAATCCCCGTTTAGGATCATCAGAGTATCAAACTCGTATGGCTGAGGGCATAGCTCGTGGTGTTCTCAATTATTTAAAACAACGCTAATCATAGCATTTCCCATCCTCATAGGTACAGGAATAGAGAATTAACCGCAGATAAACGCAGATAATTTTGTACCTCAGTGGACTAGGAAATGGTATATTGTTTTCTATTTACCACTAACCACAATCTAAATTAATATTTGCTGTGTATTCACCTTCTATTTTTGATAGTCATTTTCATGCTTTCTCCCCTCAAGAACCTCAACGCGCTCCTATTGGGGTATTTGATAGCGGTGTCGGCGGACTAACCGTACTGCGACAACTGTATCAACAGCTTCCCAATGAATCAATTATTTATGTGGGGGACACAGCCCGTCTTCCTTATGGTATTCGTTCTCAAACAGAAATTCTGCAATTTGTCCGGGAAATCCTCCACTGGATGCACCAGCAACGGGTTAAAATGGCAATTATGGCTTGTAACACCAGTTCGGCTCTGGCATTAGATATTGTCCGTCAAGAATTTGATTTCCCCATTTTAGGTGTGATTTTACCGGGTGCAAAGGCGGCTGTTCAGCAAGGGCAGCGTATTGGTGTTATTGCTACCCCAGCAACGGCTCAAAGTAATGCCTATCGTCAAGCTATTTTAGAAATTAAATCTAATGTCCAAGTTTGGCAGGTCAGTTGTCCGGAGTTTGTCCCCCTAATTGAGCAAAATCGCATCCATGACCCTTATACTACTCAAATAGCCAAAACTTATCTAGAACCTTTACTTCACCAAGAAATAGATACTTTAGTTTATGGTTGTACCCATTATCCTCATTTATCACCAGTTTTGCGATCGCTCCTCCCCACCCAAGTCAAGCTAATTGACCCGGCGGTTTATGTGGTAGCAGCTTGCTCCCAAGAGTTAGACATATTAGGTATTAAAAATACTCATCCACCCATGCCTACCCGCTTCGCGGTCAGCGGTTGTCCTCAACAATTTACTCAGTCTGGTTTCCAGTGGTTGGGCTATACTCCCATGGTAGAACAGGTATGTTTTGCTGATGCAGTTGTATCTTAAAGTCAGGAGTCACGAGGGAGAGAAAATAAGAAAATTCTTCCCCTGCTTCCCCCCTCCCCTCCTGGAAAGTCCCCGTCATTGACTATTGACTACTCCGGTGACATTCGCAGTTAGTCCCCTCTGCTGCTTGTAATTATCTCGGATAGTATTAGAATTGCTTCGACGAACATCTTTCCTGCCCGTTCGCTTTGCTAGTGCTAATAATAGGTATACACTAAATAAGTAGCCAGCAGCTAAAATAAATATCATCATAGGCATATTTCCGTAAATCATTGTTCCACCATCTTTGATTGCTAAGGAATATAAAATTGCACACAAAATTAGCAAAACTCCAGTCAACCAAGTGTCTTCTTGATTTCTGTAGTTAGCTACACCAGGACTTCCAGAGGAAAACCCGAATTTCTCTGGTCAGTCCATTTATTTTCTTTAGTATCAACCTTCCCAGGCTATACATCTGACAGCAGTAAGATTGCTACATAGTAACCAATAACTGCGCTCATCAGCAGTCTACCTAGCCTGTGTTATTGACCTCACACCAATTTAAATAGATATGCGCTGATACTCAAGGTGGGCTGAATACGTTGAGTTAGTTCCATGATTGGAAAAGCATAATTCAACTCAAAAGGTATGCTTGCCGTACAGAGTTTAAATAGGAATAATTTCCATCTTCTCTTTGGCAGGGAGTTATTTTAGACTCACAACACTACTGAGCAAAAACACGCTGTGATGATTTTACTTCGGAAGTGAATAATCTGAAAAATTTAATATTTCTACAACCTAGCGTAACACAATCGGCCTGAATTTGAAGCTATCTTCTAGACTAAATTTTAAATTTTTTTACTGCTGACAACCAGCTTAAATTTATTAAATATAAGTGTTGCTTGTATCACGTTACATCTTGGATCATTACTTACTTCTTCCTCAAGTTAACAAAAATCTATTATTTTTAAGTAATTCCTGATTCAATACCTATGCCAATTTTCTCAAAATAGGTCTCAAACCGAATAAAATCCTTACCCCATTAATAGGGTTTTTAGCGAATTAGCCCCCATCGTAACATATTTTCAAACTCATATAGAGAGTTTGCTGAATAAATCTAAAATTTTCCTTTTGACCAAAAATATGGGATAAAAGCCCCGTCCTTCTAGGACAGCTTTATGATAAAACAAGATATAGTAGCCTTATTTACGGCATGAGGAGACTATCAACGAACGTCGAGGGATAATAAGACTATTTTGCTAGCACAACCCAATGAAGCAAGGAATCCTGGGATTTTAGGACGAGGAAGTATGTCAATATTGCCTCGTGACCATAGATATAGATATTGAAAATCAGATTGCTGGAGGAAAACTTTGCCGTGCTACTGGGTTATCTTAAAATTAAAGGATATGTAAACTTTTGTAACCTAAGCCAGAGTCCGCCCATCCATGACCCCAGCCACCTCCCTGTTTGCCCCTGTGGAAGCAGACCTGCAAATACTAGCAGATAACCTTAAACAGCTAGTTGGAAATCGCCACCCCATTCTTTATGCCGCAGCCGAACATTTATTCGGTGCTGGGGGTAAGCGCATCAGACCCGCCATAGTGCTACTTATATCGCGGGCGACTATGTTAAACAAAGATATCACAGCGCGTCACAGACGATTAGCAGAAATTACAGAAATGATCCACACAGCTAGTTTGGTACATGATGATGTAGTAGATGAGTCAAGTGTCCGCCGTGGTGTACCGACTGTACATAGTTTGTTTGGTAATCGCATTGCTGTACTTGCGGGGGATTTCCTCTTTGCTCAATCTTCGTGGTATTTAGCGAATCTCAACAATTTGGATGTTGTCAAACTACTTTCAGAAGTAATTATGGATTTAGCAGCTGGGGAAATCCAGCAAGGACTAAATCGTTTTGATGCTAGTCTTTCTACAGAAACTTACCTGCAAAAGAGCTATTACAAAACAGCGTCATTAATTGCCAACAGTTCTAAAGCCGCTGGATTAATTAGTGAAGCATCCCTAGAAACTGCCGAACACTTGCATAGTTATGGTCGCCATTTAGGTCTTTCCTTTCAGATAGTAGATGATATTCTTGATTTCACCAGTTCAACAGAAACTCTGGGTAAACCAGTCGGTTCTGATCTCAAAAGTGGCAACCTAACAGCACCAGCTTTATACGCCTTAGAAGAAAAACCTGACTTGGAGGCCTTAATTGCCAGAGAGTTTGCCCAGAGTGGGGATTTAGAGCAGGCATTGGCACTAATTCATGATAGTCGAGGTATTGAGCGTGCTAAAGAATTAGCTGCACACCATGCTAAACTGGCCACTGAGCATATCAGCATTTTAGATCCATCAGAATCACGCCAAGCTTTAATGGATTTGACTGGACATGTACTCAGTCGGCTCTACTAAAAAATTTAGGGAGATTTAAGATTTGGGATTTTGGATGTTAAATCTCCTTAATCCCAGTTGATTTCCTATGTTTTTTTGAATTTTTCGGGCTGTTTAGGCAATATGGGGAGGAACTTTTCTTGAGCGTCTAAATTTTTGTAGTTGTTGCCCAATCAGTGTTTCCAGTTCAGATCGTCGCACTTCGACAGTATTAGTGATAATTCCTGGTGTTTCTACAAAAACTATGCTGTGTAATGGTTTGACAGCTACTAATTGGAACAAAAGGTGGGTGACGTACATGGAGGCTGGCAGCATAAGAGGGTCACGCCCAGCATCTGAGATTAGGGAAACATCCTGTATGGTAGGGAAAGCGTAAATAACTTGCTTTTCTATTCCTGGATTTGCGCGGTTGCTCAATGTTGTTAAAACCCAATCATGGTCAGAATTTTCGAGAATAAAGTATTGGTGGTGTTTTAACCTTTGGGCAATAGCGATTAACACAGGAGCGATTGATACCATAAGTTGTGGTGTCATACCATCCTGGGGTGCATTATCTATCAGCAATTGAATTTGTGCTTCTAAATCCATCATGAATTGTTAATGACTTTTGGGTAATGGCTAAAACATAAGAGAGGAAGACCCCAGAAAATTGAGATTTACGAGTTCAATATTTTTTGGCGGCCACACCCTCAATGTAAATTAGTTTGGGTTCAAGAAAAAAACTATGAAGCTAATATCCAAAGTCTAACAAGTCGTGTCCAAAATATGTTAGGGTCTTTTTGAGAACTGGGACTATGAATTCAGCCACAATCGCAACTACTCAGGGGAAAATTTCTATCAGCGTCGAGGTCATCTTTCAATTCCTGTTTAGGGAGCTTCGACAGTCAACTAGGGCTTCGGAGCAAAATTGTCATGATGTATCTGTGAGAATTACCAATGAAGTCCTACGGATTTGTAATGAAAGTAAACGCATTCAAACTTCCGGGTCTATAGAAAGTTCAGCCATGAGCCTAGCTAAACATCGCTTACAACAGTGTATCCGATATTATCAATTAGGTTCAAGTCGTGGCAGGGTAGAACTACACGGCACACTGAGTGCCATCGTTTATCGTTATATTAATCCTCCTCACAAGCAATTAAGCTATCAAGGGCGGTTGACTATCATTGAAGATTTTCTTCAGAGTTTTTATCTGGAGGCTTTAAATGCTTTTAGAAGGGAGAACCAACTAGATCCCACCTATCGCCCACAGACTCTATTGGAATTGGGAGAATACATGGCATTTACCGAGAGATATGGTAAACGCCGGATTCCCCTACCTGGAAGACAGCAACAACTAATTATTCTCCGAGCGCAAACTTTCTCAAAACAGCAACCTCCAGAAACAAGTGTAGATATAGAACAAGCTTCGGAAGGAGGTAGCGGTGAGTCTGACAGTTCTTGGGAAGAGCCTGTTATTCATCAATTGCGTTCGGCTATGGCTTCCCAACCTGAACCGGAAGAAGATACGCTGCGCTCCGTTGTAATTACAGAATTAATCAACTATTTAAAGGAAAAAGAACAATCTGACTGTGCCGATTACTTTGCTCTTCGTCTTCAGGATTTATCAGCACCAGAAATTGAGTCAATTTTGGGTTTAACATCTCGGCAGCGTGATTACTTACAGCAACGCTTTAAATATCATTTAATTCGGTTTTCTCTTTTACATCGCTGGGAATTGGTCCATGAGTGGCTAGAAGTTTCTTTACCCACTAATTTGGGTTTAACTCCGATTCAATGGGAAACTTATTTAGCCCAGCTAGATGATAAACAAAAGTTCATCTTAGATTTAAAACAGCAGGGAAAATCTGACGAGCAAATAGCCAAGACTGTCGGCTTGTCAATGGCACAATTACAGAAACGTTGGTTTAAGATTCTCGAAGAAGCTTGGGAAATTCGTAACTCCCTAGTTTCCGGATCTAGTGCATCTACCCATGAATGGTGACTTGTGAATCTTCACAAAATTATCAACTTGCTTGGGTATTGAAAAATTATAACTTCAACACCTACGGGTATGGCTTGTTAGAATGTGAGGAAATTGACGGGGTAGACATTTATCTCAAGACGGTGGCCTTTTTATGGTGAACTGAGCTTGGGAGAAAGGCCCCAAACCTTTCAATCGGGAGAAATTCCTACTGTGCAAGAACGTTTTCAAGCCATTATTAAGCGTCGTTTACAAGACCAAATAATACAAAATCCACCTTTGTTCCCCTGGGAAACACAATTAGTAGAGTATCCTGAATGTGTTGAAGAACAATCACCCGAATTAGTTCCTATTTGGGCGTGGACTCTCCATCAGTCTAAGTTGAATTTGCCTATTCCTCTCCCTGAGAAAGTTTTCTGGCAATTGTTAGAAAAAGCTCACGTATTATTGGCATCTCCTGTACCACTAGGAGCTAAATTAGTTCAGGTGGTGGAAAGTATGTTCCCTAAGGATACCCAGACTATTAATGATTTGGCTGGGTTAGTCTTGAGAAGCTCTTATCGTTCTGCCGATACTTTGACAGCACCTAATATTGAGAGCGATTATTTTGATTTACTACCACGTCAACAAATGGCGTTGTCCTTAATGGCAGCTAAACAACTGCTCGAAAATTTAACTTTGCCGATTTCATCTACTCAGCCCTTAGTGGAAAGACAATGGCTGACTACTGTGGGAACTCTGAGTATCCGAGTAGAGTTATGGAATATAGGCAAATTTACGAAGTTAATTGTTGAGGGTGAATTACCCATACCTGGGATTCTACACCTCCAGGCTAATAATACTCAAGATTTTATAAAATCTGAGACTTCCGAAATACCAATTATAGAGTTACAAATTGATGGAATTGCTGCAACTTATACTTTGGCGGTGGAGTTCCCAGAATTAGATCAACGGCCTTTATTATTGGCTATTCAACTGAAAATAACTGCCTGAGCAAAATTAATTCAACATTTTCGGAACAAACACGAATCTCTGTATTTCCTGTCTATTCCCTATTCCCTCTTCCAAATATATACTGAATTTACGTGAATTATAAATTATAAAAGTCCTGAATTTAACTGAATTGTGGAGTTGCAGAATTTCTGTCGTTCCTGGTTAGAGGCTAGGAACGCTGTTCTTTTGGCTCTGTCTCATCCCTCACAAGTCAACAGATGAGTCTTTCTTTAATTTTTGCCATTTTTGTTGTAACTGCCGCCAATTAGGATTATAATCACCATAACGCCAACTTACATAAGCACGACAGATTTCATCTATTACTTCAGCTATCTCTAGAGAATGGTATTGGTATGAAACCTGGGCGTATTCTAGAGGTGTTTGACTAGGATGCTTACCTAAACCCTTGTTAGCAGTCCATTGCAGCATTTGTTGGTAAAGTCTTTCCATGGGTGGTAATTTATTTAAACAACGGATATTTAGCCACCTGCGCCATTGTCCCCAACTTAACCAACCAAAGAAAGCCGCAATTGTCACCACAATTAAACCAGTTAATACCCCTAACCAACCTTTCGTAAATAAAGCCAAAAACCAGACTATCCCTTGAAATAACAACTTAAATATCGTCCCAAACACAGTATTTAAAATAGCTGTAATTGGTGAAGGTAGCCAACCAGCCACCCAATTCCAAAGTTGACGCAGAACACTAAAAGTTTGTTCTTCTTCTATGGAAGGGGGAATCAAGGGATGTCCCGGAATTGGATCAAAGCTAAACCAGCCATACTTAGGAAAATAAACTTCCGTCATCGCGTAAGCATCCGTATTACGGACAACATACATACCTGTAAAGGGATTAAACTCACCCGGAGCAAATCCCGCTACTAACCGCGCTGGAATGCCAATTGAACGTAGCATTACCGTTAATACAGTAGAAAAATGGTCGGGATAACCACCTTTATTTTTGAATAAAAAGGTTGCCACTAAATCATCCTTTTCACCCAAATAAGGCAATTCTAAGGGATTTGTGGGCAGGGCGTAATTTTGTTTGAGATACTGAGCCAAATAGAGAGCTTTTTCGTAAGCTGAATTGAGGTTTTTAGTACCTGGAGAACGGGAAACCCTTTGTTGATCATAACTAGCCAGTATTTCCTCAGTCCGTTTTCGCACCTTATCGGCAATTTCTGGGGGAACTTGCAGATAATACTTTTTAATATTGGCTGGATATTTAGTGGAGGCTTTACCTAGCAAAGAGCGATCGCGGTAGGGAACATCTGAAACTACAGTATATGTTAGCCCTACTGATAACTCTACTGGCGCACGTAAACCATTTTCTTGATCAACTGCTATCATTGGCGTAGGAAAGTATAAATCTTTCGGGTAGGACATCGCCGGAATTAGATTAGGCAATTCCGATACCAAATTATAAGTTTGTACCACCTCCTTTGTCATATTAATAAAGGGTGGGGAGTCAATAGAAATACGGTAAGACCAAGGTGATTGTCTGAGGGTGGTAACTTGATCCTGGCGGGAGATCTTCCAGCCTTTACCTGTATAATTGTCAAAAGCCAGGACGCGCCAAAATCCTTCCGCTTGCGATCGCACACGCATCACTACCTTGGGTTTCATTTCTCCCCGCAGGTTTTGGTTCATCTCACTATTGAAACCGTAATAAAAATTATCGTCTATTTTCCCCGGTTCGCCGGCATTTCCCGACTCTCGACCACTATCATTACTATTACCCTTACCTTCACGCACATAACCCGGATTAATAATACTACGTCCTGTAAAATTTTCTGGGGCTTTAATCGGCGCACTCACAGGAAAAGATCGAAGTTGATAACCGGGAAACCTGGGTAAAATAGCAAAAATCCCCAGCCCTAAAGCCACAATCAACAAAAAATTTAAAATCAGAAATTTAAAATTAAAACTAGGATAATTCTTTTTTGGGGATTTTTCAGCATTGGATTGCTTCAAACCCAGACGGGAACGGTAATCTAGGGTCAAAGTTGGCAAAGCAACAGCCAAAAATAATAGTAACACAGGCGCGAAGGCCATAGTTTGACTCAATGTTGCCGCCACACCTACCAATATCAACCCAATTACAATAGAATACCCTAAATCTTTGCGTCGAGGTGTATCAAAGCTGTGTAGCACTTGCAATTGAATCAATAATTCTGCCAAACTCAGCCGGGTATCATTCCAATTACCAGCAAACCGGCCAAAAAAAGCCCCCAAAGCCAATAACATTCCTATCGCAATACAAAACTGCACTGGAATATTAGAACGACCACGACAGTAGTAACTCCACCATGTCCCCACCATAGTCAGTGGTATTGTCCACAGACTAAATTGAGTTTCACCCGCAATATCCGTAGCTACAATCCCCAATGTAACCAATACCAGCACTAGCAATCGTAAAGGAATTGAATCTTCCACCTCTTTAACTGGTGACTTTCCCTTATTTTGTTGCCAATTATTACCTACAGGTAAACGCCAAAAGCGATTCATTTTGGATAAATTAAACATTTTTTCTAATACACCTGTCCGCAATATATACAAAAAAGTGGTAGAACGGTAAATTGAAGATATACCCTGGCTCTACGCCCATAATTCTTCACCTCGATAAGTACATTTTCCGTATTTACTTATCTTAACATAGTTAGGATTTTTGCCGTCTACCTACTTACTTGGTAAATTTTTTTCTTGCCTTTTTCCACTTTTTCAGCAAGCCCTAACCTAATTATTTAACCATTATTAAGAATAATTCTTGAAAAGGCTTATACTAGATTTTTGCGTCTTTGCGCCTCTGCGTGATACAAATTCATATTTTGATTTACTAACACTATTATTAGTTTTGTTTATTTTGTTGTTGACTTAGGAAAACTCTTTTTAGAACTATTAGAATTATTTGAACTCCGCTGTGGATTATCTCCACGTAGTTGTTTGCGACCATTAGTAATAATTTGTAACATTTCTTGAATATCCTGTTCCATATTACTCAAAACATGATCAGCGTATTTATCAGCACCATCTTCAATCTCTTGAGCTTGAGAAATTGCACTTTGGCGCATTTCTTCTAACTCTTGCTGACAAGCGCGACGCTTACGCTCAACCTCTGCCATGGTTTCCTGTATCATCGCTTCACAATCTTGCTGGACTTGTCGTCGCAGTTGGTCAGCTTCCCGTTGTGCTTGCCTAATAATATCACTTTCAGCCAAAATTTGCGCCCTTTTGGCTTGGGCTACGTCTACAACCTGTTGTCCATATTCTTCGGCTTCTAGGAGAATTTCATCCCTTTGCGTCAAAATATCTAATGCTTCTTGGAAAACCGTCGGCAAAGATATGCGGATAAAATCAAGTTGTTCGAGTAATTTATCTTCATCTACTAGGGTACGTCCCGTCAAGGGAATCCTCATGCTATCGAGAATTATGTCCTCTAAGCGGTTGAGTTCTTGCTGAATATCCACCCCTTCCGTTGGCACTGGATTCCCATTTTGAGGGATTCCCTTTACATAATCTTGTGAGGTAGGATTTTTTCCGTTTTGGTTGGACTCATGGGCTGAGATTGAACTTGGTTGTAGCATTGGTATATATCTCGGGCAACGTGTGAGGGAACAAGATGATCAACAGAGCCACCAAACCTGGCAATCTCTCTTACCACACTACTACTTAAAAAACTATACTCATTTGATGTCGCCAGAAAAACTGTCTCAATCTGAGTAGACAATGTTTTATTAGTATGAGCCATTTGTAGCTCAATTTCAAAATCGGATACCGCTCTTAACCCCCGCAACAAAATTTGTGCTTGTTGCATTTGAGCATATTCTACAGTCAAACCATCAAAACTGTCTACTCCTATATTTGGTAAATGTTTTGTAGCTATACGAATTTGTTCTAATCTTTGCTCGACTGTAAATAATGGTATCTTATTCGGATTGCGAAGAACGGCAACTATCACCTGTTCAAACAGGCGACTACTACGCTGAATTAGGTCTAAGTGTCCCAAGGTGATGGGATCAAAACTACCAGGATAAATAGCAATCACAATGTTATTTTAAGTAGGTTGGCGTTAAAAATTGTCGTTATGACAAGGGAACAGGGAACAGGGAACAGGGAACAGGGAACAGGGAACAGGGAACAGGGAACAGGGAAGGGGCTTCGCCGTGAGCGTCAGCCGAACGGTTTTGGGCAACTTTACTTTTCGTTACTTATGTCGGTTTTTTTCCGCTCACCTACTTAGGTCTAGATATTAAATAAACTAACAGCTTTTTTCCATAACTTAGTTAAATCTAACATCTCATGCTTCATGATTGGGAATTAGTGACTAAGTAGGTTAACACAATCAAACCAACTGGCCTCTTGCCTTATTATTGTCTTTGTCTTTGTAGATTTCATATTCCTATAGGTAATTTTCCATGGTAGTGGATTTTTCGATTTTGCCCTTGGGGTTTCAATTTACTTCTCCAGGTCCGATTATAGTTAAATTAGGACCAATTGTTATTCGCTGGTATGGGTTATTAATTGCATCTGCTGTCTTAATTGGTGTCACCCTTTCCCAATATCTGGCCAAACGTCGTCACGTTAACCCAGATTTACTCAATGATTTATCAATTTGGCTGGTAATTGCCTCTATTCCTGCAGCTAGGCTCTATTATGTCTTATTTCAATGGTCAGAATATTCTCAACACCCAGAAAAGATCATTGCCATTTGGGAAGGAGGTATTGCTATTCATGGGGCAATTCTTGGCGGTGTTGTGGCGGCGTTGATTTTTGCTAAACTTAATCAAATATCCTTTTGGCAATTAACTGATTTAGTCGCGCCTTCCTTGATTTTAGGGCAAGCAATTGGTCGCTGGGGAAATTTTTTCAACTCGGAAGCCTTTGGCCGTCCCACTGGTTTGCCTTGGAAGTTGTATATTCCCCCAGAACGTCGTCCTTTAGATTTAGTTAATTTTGAATATTTTCATCCCACTTTTCTCTATGAGTCTTTGTGGAATTTCATGGTTTTTGCACTGTTGCTAACTTTGTTTTTCCGAGCTTTATCTAAAAAACCGCCTTTGAAAGTAGGGACTTTATTTTTAGTTTACTTGGTAGCCTACAGCTTGGGGCGGTTTTGGATTGAAGGTTTACGCATGGACAGCTTAATGCTAGGACCTTTACGAATGGCACAAATGGTCAGTTTAGGAGGAATGTTTTTAGGAATGGTTGGTTTAGCTTGGCTGTATGTACTCAAGCGTCCTTTACCTGATGTTGTTTCCTCTTTCAAGGGAGATGACTAAAAATAAAAAATGCCCCAGAGTAATTAATCTCCAGGGCTTAACCAGGGTGCATCTACCATCTATTTCTACAATTCAAAAGTAGTTAATCCGGAAGGGTACTGAAGGATTTGCCAAAAGTTTTTTGTCGGAGTTTTTCAGAGCAAAGTTAATGAAGGAATATACGAGTAACTTAAGTGTTAGTAACTACCAAAATTCTCTAGACCCAGCAGTTTATATTGTGGGGGCAGGACCGGGAGATCCTGATTTATTAACGGTTAGAGCGCAAAAGTTGTTGGCTAGGGCTGATGTGATTTTATTTGCAGATTCTTTGATCCCTGAACAGATTTTAGCTGTTTGTCGTCCAGATGCGGAAATTATCAAAACTGCAAATCGGACTCTAGAAGAAATTTTACCACTGATGATTGATGCCGTAGTAGCCCATAAATCTGTTGTGAGACTGCATTCTGGTGATCCTAGTCTCTATAGCGCTATTCATGAACAAATGCAGGTATTAGCAGCGGCTAATATTCCTTTTGAAGTTGTTCCCGGTATCAGCGCTTTTCAAGCAGCCGCAGCTAAATTGAAAATTGAGTTAACTGTTCCCGGTTTAGTACAAACTATTATCCTCACTCGTATTAGTGGACGCACTTATGTTCCCGCTAGGGAAGAATTAGCGAGTTTAGCAGCACATCAGGCCAGTTTATGTTTATATCTGAGTGTCCATCATATCACTGAAGCACAAACTCAGTTGTTAGAACATTATAATCCAGAGACTCCCGTAGCAATTTGCTATCGCTTAGGCTGGCCGGATGAAAAAATCCGCGTTGTTACTTTAGCAGAAATGACCACTTGTACTCATGAAGAGAAATTACAACGAACTACACTTTATGTAATCAGTCCAGCGCTTTTACCAGTAACCGGACGCTCCCGTTTATATCATCCTCAACATCATCATTTATTCCGTTCATCACATACCATTGAATCAGATCAATAAAATTGTAACAAAAAATACAAAATTCATATATTTCGCAAAAAACAGGGTAAGCTAACCTTATGAATCCAGTTGACAAAGATACTATGCTCAGGAATAAATATTATGGTAACAACCTCTCTCCCACTTATGGAAAGTGATTCTCCCGCTCATATTTGCCCGTATGATCAAGCTTGTAGCTATTTAGAATGGGCTGCTAAAGAATTAAAATTAGATCAAAGTATCGTAGAAATACTTAGTCATCCCCGCAAGGTTGTCACAGTTTCCATACCAGTGAAAATGGACCATGGAGATGTGCGGGTTTTGACAGGACACCGGGTACAGCATTCGGATATTTTAGGACCATATAAAGGTGGTATTCGCTACCATGAAGCGGTGACATTACGGGAAGTTTCCGCCCTGGCCATGCTCATGACTTGGAAATGTGCATTGTTAGGTATTCCCTATGGTGGTGGAAAAGGGGGAATTCCCATAGACCCCAAAAAGTTCAGTGTGGGGGAATTAGAACGAATTAGCCGCCGTTATATTAGTGAATTAATTAAAGACATTGGTCCATCAGTAGATATACCTGCTCCAGACATGGGAACATCAGCGCGAGAAATGGCGTGGATGATGGATACTTACTCTGTTAATGTTGGTCATTCTGTTCCAGGAGTAGTTACAGGCAAACCTCTATCTATCGGTGGTTCACTAGGACGAGAAATGGCGACAGGACGCGGTGTAATGATTATCATCCGTGAATCCCTGGCAGATCATGGTAAATCCTTGGCTGGAGCGCGGATAGCGATTCAAGGCTTCGGTAATGTGGGCAGTGCTGCGGCAGAATTGCTACATAAAGCAGGTGCGAAAATTATCGCTGTTTCCAGTGGTGCTGGAGGTATATTTTCTGAAGCTGGTCTTGATATTCCCGTTGTTAAAGCTTATGCTGCTGAAAACCGCCGCAGTGTAGTGGGATTTCCCCAAGGTAAACCTATTAGTAATGCAGATTTGCTAACTTTATCCTGTGATGTACTAATTCCCGCTGCATTAGAAAACCAAATTACTCAAGAGAATGTTAATCAAATCAAAGCGCAATTTATCGCGGAAGCTGCTAATGGTCCGGTAACTTTAGAAGCTAACCGAGCTTTAGAAGCCCGTGGTGTTACTGTTTTACCAGATATTTTAGCCAATGCTGGGGGTGTGGTAGTGAGTTATTTAGAATGGGTACAAGGTCTTTCCTACCTGTTCTGGGACGAGGAACGAGTTAATAAAGAAATGGAATATTTAATGGTTCAAGCTTACCGTAAGGTGATTCATGAGTCAAAGGTAAGGGGAGTAAATCTGCGGTTAGCTGCTTATACTTTGGGTGTAGGTAGGGTGGCTCAAGCTTTGAATGATCGGGGTTTGTATCCTTAGCCTCACTTTAATTCATGGCTGTTGCAACTCGAATCATTAAACGGAGGTATTGATAGTTAATAAATGGTTTTATTATTGTCAATAATCGAAGACTTAAGTTCTGTCTTGGTGGTGTGTGTCCATTTATCAGTACCATATTCAACCAAGACACTCCAATTTTCCAAAGAAATATTTGAAAAATTTATGCCATCAAGTTTTCCTTTTAATCTACCAGCCATTGTTAAACATTTGAATGAATTTTCAGGAATTTCAAATCCGAGAATATCCACTTGAGATTGTTCCAATTTTTTGCAAAGCAACTCTTTAAATCTATCCTCTACAAATTGGGTGAACTCAAATTCAATCATAGGCATGGCAAGTTTTATTTCTGCCTTATTAGTTGGTGTATTGTTATCTGGTTCATTATATAAGCAAATTGGCTCATTGTATCGTAAATGGAATTTATGTTTATCGTTTACCAGATAAATTCCTTTAAGCACTGCCTTTCCATGTGAGGCGTGCATACATAAATTAAGTTGAAAATCGACTAAGCCGGGAACTCTTTCGACAAGAGCATAGGACTTACGCACAAGTCACGGAATAATGAACCACGTTCGCGGAGCGTCCCGTCAGGGATAGGAACGAAGAGAACGAAGAAGAGAGGGTTTGAGAGATATTTTGCGTAAGTCCTGGAGTAAACTGTTTAACTTCAATTCTGACAATTACTCCTCTCACCCAAGCATAAATTTTTGGCAAATTCACTATCAACACAACTACTGGAGCTATTTTTGCAATTAAAGGTAAAAGAAAATTGATAATCCATTGCCACCAAGCTGAGAAATCCATATTATTTATTTGCCCGAATTTTAATTAATGTTCCTAATTATAGGTAATTTTGTTAAAATTATCAAGTATTGATTAATTAGCGTGTGTTTTTCTTTACGCTTTTTATTGCGAATAATAAAATTGCGTTTTAGAAAATTCAAGCGAGGCATTATTAGGTTTTAATAATTTGCATGATTTAGAGAATGCTCACAATTCAAAAATAACTCCATAAAGATACAATTTTATCAGGTGGGCAATACCCACCTAATTATTTGCTAAATCAGCAAAATATCAATTATTCAACTGTCACAGACTTAGCTAAATTCCTTGGTTGGTCTACATCTAAACCTCGCCGCGCCGCAATATGATAAGCTAACAATTGCAACGGTATAACTGTGAGAATTGGTGAGAGAATTTCCTCCACTTCCGCAACCGGAATTAAATCATTAAATATCTCCCCCGCTTCACCATCTTTAACAGATGTTACCCCAATTAAACGAGAATCTCTGGCTTTAGCTTCTTGAGCATTAGAAATCACTTTTTCATATACATTACCAGGAACAGCGATCGCTACTACAGGAACTTTAGTATCTAATAACGCAATTGGTCCATGTTTCATTTCCCCCGCAGGATAACCCTCTGCATGAATATAGCTAATTTCCTTTAATTTTAAAGCTCCTTCTAAGGCAATGGGAAAATTAATTCCTCTCCCAATAAAGATAAAATCTTTCGTTTCTGAAAAATCATGTACTAAATGCTCAATATAACGTTCTTGAGTTTCTAAAATCGCTTCAATTTCCCCTGGTAATTCCCGTAACCCGGTGAGAATTTCCTCAAATCTCAAATTACTAATTTGATGACGACGATAAGCCAAATCTAAGGCCAAAGCATAAAAAGCCATCAATTGCGCTACAAAAGTTTTCGTCGCGGCTACACCAATTTCAATTCCCCCATGGGTATTGATAATATTTGCAACCATATTACCCAAACTACTCTCCGGGCGATTCGTGATTCCTAAAAGTCGTGCTTGATACTTACCCTCTTTACCCTGTCTTCTTTCCTTTTCCATAGACAAAGCCGCCAAAGTATCAGCAGTTTCTCCCGACTGAGTTACGCCAATAGTCAGAGTATTAGCCGTTAGCGGTGATGGTGCATACCGAAATTCAGAAGCATATTGTACCTGAGTGGGAATTTTTGCCAATTGCTCTAATAAGTATTTACCCACTAGTGCAGCGTGCCAACTTGTACCACAGGCAACAATTTGAATCTGTTCTATATCTGCGTAAAATTCGTTATTTAGACCTAACTTTACTGGTGATTGATCAGTATTTTCTCTCTCTTCCGTAGAAAAATAAGCCTCTAAACAATCCCGTACTACCCCCGGTTGCTCATAGATTTCCTTGAGCATAAAATGTTTGAATCCCTGCTTTTCCACCATAATAGGATTCCAGTTCAGGGTGCGAGGATGCTTTTTCAAGCGGTGTCCAGCGAAGTTATACACCTCCACCCCTAAAGGAGTCAAACGAGCAATTTCCCCGTTTTCTAGGGGCAATACAGCGCGGGTATGGGGAACAATTGCTGGGGTATCTGAAGCACAGAAAAACTCACCTTGGCCAAAACCAATGACTAAAGGCGCTTGTTGACGAACTACAATCATTTCATCAGGGTAGTCAGCAGAAATAACAGCGATCGCATAAGCTCCCTCTAACTTACTTACAGCTTTACGCACTGCATCTAAAAATACAGAAGCAGAAACTTGATTATCAGAAGAATGCTTTAAACATTCAGCAATCAAATGGGGAATTACTTCTGTATCTGTTTCCGAACGGAATGTGTGACCTAAAGCTTTTAAATGTTCTCGTAACTCTCGGTAATTCTCAATAATACCATTTTGCACTACTGCTACCCGCAAATCTGTATCTAAATGAGGATGAGCATTGTACTCTTCTGGTTTACCATGAGTTGCCCAGCGAGTGTGACCAATACCAATTTGGGCAGGATTTTCGATTTGTTCTAGTTTAGAACGCAAGTTGAGTAATTTACCCTTAGCCCGCACACAATGCACGTCACCTTCCAAAATAGTGGCAATTCCTGCCGAGTCGTAACCCCTATATTCTAACTTCTCCAGACCAGCCAGTAAAATATTTGTCGCTGCCTGAGTGCCTATATATCCAACTATTCCACACATTGCTTAAACCACTCCAATTACAGGATGATTAAATTTTAAGTATAGTTGCTGGGATAGTTCAGCCACTTTAGCAGATAAAAGCAAATTGGTAATGGGTAATGGGTAATGGGTAATGGGTAATGGGTAATGGGTAATGGGTAATTCACCTTTTACAACGGACAACGGACCACTGACCACTCACAAAGAACAACAAAAATGTTGAGGAATGAGGGAAGAATCTCAATATTTCCCCCTTCTCACTCCCCAACACTAAATTACCAAGAATTTAGAAATTGTAGAAATTTGCAATTCCTAGTAAGCCAAGCCCATACTGCGAGTTGTTTCAGCGCCTAAATAAACGCGAATGCTCAAAAAGTCGGTGGGGCAAGCAGTTTCACACCGCTTACAACCTACACAGTCTTCAGTGCGGGGAGACGCAGCCACTTGAGCAGCTTTACAGCCGTCCCAAGGAACCATTTCCAGTACGTCGGTGGGGCAAGCGCGGACGCATTGTGTACAGCCAATACAGGTGTCGTAGATTTTTACGGTATGAGACATTGAAAAACTTCTCCTCTTGGGTGTTCTTCTAGAATGAATGACAAAATCATAATCAAGGCATAGTTTACCCCAGGGCTTGATAGCTTGTAAGCAAAAGGCTACATAACTTTAAACAATGTAATAGACACTTTGGACAATTTATCTACCAATATCCCTCTGATTCAGTCATAATCAACAACATAGACATCAAGTGTTTACCTAAATCACTTTTCCCCGTAAGTGCCGATTTGTAAAGATATGTAAACTAATCGTGATTTTCCTGGAAGTTATCTACAACACCTATAATTAATAATCTATATAATTTTTCAGATACCTGTCAAGTTATGATCAAAGATTAAATAGTATATAAATATAGATAATTTATATAACTTAACAAAAAACGCTTAACCTTATTTAGATAAGACCTAAATTCTAGCAAAAACATCCTAATTAGTGATAATATGCTCAATAAGTAAATCAGATAACATATTATGGAGCTAAATTTCTTACCCACAGAGGTAATTTTAACACATCCGCGTCAATCTCTTGGTAAATTACAGCTTGATTGGACACCTCAACCGGGAAATTATTTAGATTTTGCTGGGAAAACCTACGCAGTCTTAGAGCGTTGTCATAGATACCAGCTTCAAGGTGGACGCTATATATTAAACAATATCGCTATTTACGTACAAATAGCCCAAAGGCCAGAGGAAAAAACTTTAGTAGAGGGACGTTGGGTTATTGGTGATGCTACTTGTAACTATAATGCTCTTTCGGAAATTATTCGTTGTGCAGTTAACCCAGCAGGACCCTGTAAGTCCTGCCGTTTTTATGAAAGTCATTAGTCCATTACCCATTACCAATTACCAGTTACCAATTACCCATTACCCATTACCCATTACCTCACCCACTGTCAACCGAGTTCCATTGACAAAATCCCATCCTGACTGAGGCCGCTTACCCATTAACTGTACTTCTCGCAATAGCAATAAACCCTGACCCGTTTGGATAATTGCCCCTACTCCTTTAATAATATTAACTACTTCTCCTTCTTTTCCTGATACCATTGATTTAGATATCTTGTGTATTTTTTCTTGCAACTGCTCTGGTAATTCTTGAATATAGGCAATGTCTAGGGGAACACTAGCAGTGATTTTAAATGGTTGATTGCGAAAAACAGTAGTACAATTAGGATAGAAACCGCGAATTTGATTGTGTAATTGGATAGCACTTCGTCCCCAGTCTAAATTATAATCAGGCTTTTGAATCAAAGATGCGTAAGTAGCACGGCTATGATCTTGGGGAATAGGTTGAATTTCCTGACGTTCCAGTTTATATAGGGTTTCTATTAGTAAATCTGAACCAATAATAGCCAATTTTTCCCCTAAGATCTGAGCATTGTCTAGTAATTGAATGTCTGTAGTAGCTTTTAGAATCATATCCCCTGTATCCATCCCTTTATCCATTAAAATGGTTGTAATTCCCGTTTCTTTTTCTCCGTGATATAAACTCCATTGAATTGGTGCCGCCCCCCGATATTGAGGTAGAATTGAACCATGTACATTAATGCAACCGAGCTTTGGCATATCTAATATCTTCTTAGACAAAATTTGACCGTAAGCAATAACTACAAATACATCAGCTTCCATTTGTTTGAGTTGTGTTAAGGTTTCCACATCTTTTTTCACCCTCTCAGGTTGCCAAACTGGAATATGATGATCTGTAGCGTAAGTTTTCACAGGTGAAGGTGTTAATTTATTCCCACGCTCTCGACGTTTATCCGGTTGAGTGACAACGGCTAATACTTGGAAATCACTATTTAATAAAAGTTTTTCCAAGGTGGGAACTGCAAAATCAGGAGTGCCAAAAAATACTACTTTCATTAGTTATTAATTATTAATCACGAGTCATAAGTCATTAATCAATATTAGGTGTGTTCCCCATTGTTGACAACTGCAAAATCTAAATATCAATGAAATTATCTCTGCCACGAAATTTAATTACAGAATTTTTCCCGGCAGGATATGAATTTTCAAGGTTTCATGGTATAGTGTCTACTATTAGTCCAGTGAAAATGACCGAAATTAACTATGATGTCAAGTCAATTAGTTAAGTGATGCTAACCACCGACTTGGCTATGGAGCAAAAGCAAGCTAGAGGAAGCGTCTCCTAAATCCTACAGGCCGCGCTAACGCAAAGTGTCTCAAAGAGAAGTTATCGCTAATTGCATCTACTATTGACAAGTTTTGTGTGTCTAACTGTGTCCTTCACCTGACCATTTATCTACTAAATCAAAATTATTCGATCACTACCCACGTTTCAAATAAACTGCGTTGGCTTCATCCTATAATTTACTAATTACACCAGTAAATTGTCAGGTTGAGTGTTTGCACTTGAGCATATTTATTTATTATTGACTGTGCATCAATAATAACTTCCTTACAGCATATTGCAAACCAGGTACGAGTTTGAATCACAAAGCCTTTGATAGCTGAAAGCTGCTGTATGTATATTATATTAGAGATTATGAGGGGTGAATGGTGACACTAAAACTTTTGTAAAGCCTTGTAACATTTGCATAAATTATCCTGTAAAAGCTTTTGCTTTATTGATATATATATTATATAGTCATAGCTTTTATCATTCCTGTATAAATACTGCCCGCACTTAGCAACTGCCTCCAGAGAGTCTCATCATGCTTAAATCACTTTTGGTGTTAGGATGGTTCCGTGTTAAACCATTTATCAAGTACATTGCTATTACTATTGTAATTTCAACCTTTGTAGGAATGTCTCTTCATGGTACTTTAGCTAAACAATCCCAAGTAGCAAATACCAATTCAGGAAATGACAAATCTGATGCCCAAGGGAAAATAAATTTACAATTTGCTCAAGTCAATTCTCAGACAGGAAAAATATCTATTGGGGAAGGAATACAGTCATTATCAACCAATAAAGTAATCACGAAAGCAAAAACAGAGAACCAGCAAACCGGGAATAATCCTGTTGAGGGAACTGTACCATCAGTTGATGCTGTAGAAGCTCAAGAACAAATATCCACTCATCAAGTTAATTTAAGTCAAAAATTAAAGAACACAAAGGAAGAAGCTGAGTTTAATTCTCTAGAGAATAAGGGTTCTGAATCAGAAGTATTAGCAACATCAACAGTTATACCTGGAGGGAATAAATTACAACTAGATGAAACCGGAGAAATACCCGTAATTGAGGGGATAAATGAGTCAGAAATAACACATAATGATCCCATAGGTAGCCCCCATCCCATACCTTGGAAATGGATTATGGCAACTCAGGAAGCGATTGGTGGTAGAGGTGTTTCTGGTGTCAGATATTACCGCAGCTTACCAGTAATGTCACCTGATGGCAAATATGCGATTTATAGCCGGGTGCAAATGGAAGTGAAGCCAGAAATGCACAATAGCAGAGTTAAGAGCGTGTTGTTTATGGAAGATAGACAAACTAAGAAGTTGCGGGTGATGATATCAACCGATAAGGAGATTGATCCTTTATTAAATAAAGAGGCAAGTTTGTCTGAAAAAGCTGATAATGATGGTAAAATCGGGGTATTAGTGCCTGTTAGTTGGTCTGAAAAAGGCGATCGCTTTCTAGCACGTAAATTTGTGGCTATTTTCAACACAGCAGATGCTACGGATCAGGCTGTAATTTGGAATCGTCAACAAAATAATATCAATGTAGTTAATCCTGTGCAATCAGAAGATGACCACGAAAAAATAGCCATTTTGTTGGGTTGGAGTAAAAAGCAACCTAACAATGTTTTATTTCGTGCGGGTGAACTAGGGGAAGAAAATTGGCCTTTGGTGCAAGTGGCTAATGATGGGAAAACCGTAGATATTTCAGCAGAGGAAGACCAGCCGATAACCTTTGGTGAAAAAACTAGAATTTGGGCTGATCCACAGGTTGCATCTCGATAATTGATCAATCTCAATCACTAAATTATTTGGCGTTGCTGAATTGGGGTATGAAATTGAAAAATCAAAAAAATGAAACTCTTACCCTTTGAGAATGGAGCGCCTCTGCGTGAAATAAAATCATACTCTTAATCAGCAACGCCAATTACTTCATAGTCGCGTCACAACAATACATAAGCCAATTTTCCAAAAATAGGTTTGAAACCCAATAAAATTCTTACCAGATTAACAGGGTTTCAGGATGTTGGCCAAGGTATTGTCACAAGTAAGGCTATTTTCTAGACAAACGACAAACTATAAAAGTAAAATATCAGTGTTTTCTAACTGGGTCTCATCGAGAGTTTCCTTAACCCGACGGATTGGTAAATTAGCGATTAAAGCCGTTGTTCGTTGATTGCTTTCTAAGGAAAACTCCAAACCGTCTGTTTCTATTTCCACATAGCGACAAACGATTTCCAGAATTTCCTGCCGCATTTTTTCCAAAGTCTGGGGGTTCAAGTCAGCACGGTCATGGGAGATAACAAATTGCAAACGACGTTTAACGTCATTGCGACTGTTATCGGGACTACGAACAAAAAGTTTTTCTAAAATTTCAAGAATCATTGCTGGTATGTGTAAGGCACGAGAAACTGGGAAGTTAGGGAAGTTAATTAAACAAGTTTTGACCAAAACATCTTTCTCAAGCGGGAAAAGATGTTTTTACTAGATGAGTCAAGCTCAAGAAATTCCACAGTTTCCCCTTGCAATCTCCGAGCAATGTTCTCAAAAGCTGTGGCCGCCAAAGATGGTGTATCAGATAATACTAAAGGTTCGCCACGGTTGGTAGAGACAATCACACGCTCATCGTCGGGTATTACTCCTATTATAGGGATAGCTAGAAGTTCCTGAACATCTTGTACAGACATCATATCATTTGCTTGTACCATTGCCGGTCTAATCCGGTTAACTATTAAGTTAATCTTTTTCACACCTTGTGCTTCAAGTAATCCCACTACACGATCAGCATCACGAACGGCGGAAATTTCGGGAGTAGTGACAATAAGAGCCTCCTTTGCTGGAGCAGTAGCATTTTTAAATCCCATTTCAATCCCTGCTGGGCAGTCAATCATCACATACTCGTACTTTTGAGACAGTGCATTTACCAATAATTTCATTTGATCAGGTGTCACCGCTTCTTTATTACGATGTTGGGCCGCTGGGAGGAGTACCAAATTAGGTTGTCGCTTATCTTTAACCAAGGCTTGTTCTAAACGACATTCTCTAGCTAAGACCTCCACTGCTGTATAAACGATGCGATTTTCTAATCCTAGTAGTAAATCTAAATTTCTCAGACCAAAATCCGCATCAATTAAGGCTACTTGCTTGCCTATTTTGGCTAAGGCCATGCCCAAATTAGCTGAAACTGTGGTTTTACCCACTCCTCCCTTACCGGAGGTAATGACAATAATGCGACTCATGATAATGCTGTATAAAATTCAGAAACAGTAAAATATTTAGAGCTTTTGATTGATTTTAATTAAGTCACCTGACGAAATTAATTACATACAGATTCTTGACTAGGTAATAATTTTAGCTCAGATTTTGTGTAATTAATCGCGTCCGACTATTTAATTGACTGCGAGAAAAATCAGCGGCTTTAACAATGCGAATTCCTTCATCTGTAATATGTGCAACTTCGGGCAAGAAATTAGTTAGGGATTTTTCTGGCGCTCTTGCGACAGCATCAGCGATTCGCAATTGGGTCGGTTCCATTTGCAAAGCCATGATCAGAGATTCCTGATTACCTCCAGCCCCAGCATGGGCAACTCCCCGCAATCGTCCCCAAACTAGAATATCCCCATCTGCAATTATGATACCACTGGGATTGACATCCCCCAGGATAATTACTGTACCGGCATGACGAATTTCCACACCTGATCTGACTGTCATTTGCAGATAAAGAGCATCTGCCAGTGGGGTAGGGGTAGTTTGAAAATCGGCACTCAGGGGTGTTTCTATTTGGATTTGCTCTACGGAGTAACCCAGGGTGCAAGCAACGATCGCCGTTTGTCTCCGACTGGTGGCTACGGATTTTAGTTGTATTTGATATGTGTTTAAAGTTTCTGCCAAATCCTGCAGTTGTCTGTTATCTAACAACCTATCTTTAGCTACCAGATGCAGAGCTGTGTTTGGCTTTCGTAAGCGATCGCCTGCATTTAAACGCTGTTTCATTTGTTGCCAAATCTCCCACCAACTAAATTCTGATGGTGGTACTTGAGATTCACTGGGCAAAATTAATAATAGACGCTCTCCTTGAGTTTTCAACTGAACTTGAATATTTTGATCTGCTTTCTGTAGCTGATAATTTAAGTCCTCATCTGTTAAATCAGACAAAATAGAACCAGATTCCATAAAATTAGGAATATTAGATTGTGATAGCCTGTGTGGTGTAGCCATATTCTCAGTAGCAGAATTACCTTGAAAATAGGCAACAACAGATTTCGACTCAGCATTCTGGAGTATAGAACTAGATTCTGCCTGATCAGCAAAATCTCTATGTATCTCGCCAGAATTAGAATTATTTACCCCTTGATCAACCTCATGATCAATTGACTCTGAAGCAGGAACTTCAGAGTTCATTTCATTAGGTTTAGCAAAATCTGTATGTATCTCGCCAGAATTAGAATTATTTACCCCTTGATCAACCTCATGATCAATTGACTCTGAAGTAGGAACTTCAGAGTTCATTTCATTAGGTTTAGCAGAATCAGAAGTCATGCAATACTAACCAAAATATACCAACATTGAGATTTAAAATTGATAATTGTCAATTGATAATTGTCAATTCACATACCAATCTTTGATAAACCGTCCCCAAAGCATCAGCATTACCAACATTACCGGGAAACAAAACTACTGGTAAATTAGGGAACAAAGTATGATCCGATGGTGTAATTACCACTGAACAACCTGCCAAAATTTGACCAAGTAATCTAGCCGAAGTTAAAGCCAGTCCCGTACTCAAGACATCATTAGAAGTAATACCCCCCTTACTGATGAGGAATCCTATATCAGATGGTAAAGCTCGAACAATATCCATGAGTAAAGCCGAAACCGTGCTGCCAAAATCTAACCTAGTTTTAACATCTTTAAAAGTCAATTCCTGCCGGCTAGTGTAAACTACTGGAGTTTTACCAGCATTATGTACTACGTTGACATTTTCTAGAATCTCTGTTAGCAGTTTAGCAGATTCCCCCACCCCATGATCAAGCAATCTGCTAACATTAACTTCTATGCCTACTGTTCCTTCGACTTGTAATAACGATTCTAACTGTTGAGTTGTCTTTTTAACGTGAGAACCGACAATAATTGCACCGGGTTTACCACCGCGCACATATTCTGCCATATTTTCAGCGGCAATGGGTTGGGGGGGTAAGGCTGCCAAAGCTGTTAAAATACTAGCAGCAGAACGGAATAAAAATCGTTTTCCCTGACTTGCGGCCGTTAATACATCAACAGCAAAGGTGTTGAGGTCTTCCTGATTTTCCCCGTCCACGACACCACACACATTGTTCTCAAGTTGTAACAAGCGTTCCAAACTACCACCACGAATATCTGTAAGTAAAAATCTGGTAATAGTATCTTCCTTTATTCGTCCTTTGGTTTTTTCTTCTACATACTTAGGAAGGTAGCTATAATTATAACCGAAAACCGAATCACGGGCAAATTCTGTTTCATGTACGGGAGTGGGAACACCATCAATAATTAAATAATGAATACTGTCACGGGTAATTCTTCCACCTTCAAAAAATGCCGGGACGAGAAAATGAGCATCAAATGGGCCTAGTTCTTCGGCAATCACATCGGTTTCTATGGGATAATGTCCCCGCAAAGTGGAGTCAGAACGACTAACTATGAGAAAATCGACAATTTTTTCCGCTGCTAATGCAAGTTTGAGATTATGACAAACTTCTCTGGTGACAGATGCGGCCGCTTCTGGGGTGAGGGAACGAGTATTGGTTAAAATAAAGAAAATAGGGGCATCATCTTTTAATCCCAAACGCAGGGTTTCCACGTCCCAACGCATCAATAGTAAACAACTGTGGACGGTTTGGGAACCGGTGGGATCATCATCCAGGACAATTATTTTGGGCTGGTTATTCATTTGGTTATTCATAAATATGTGAATGGTGGTAGATATTTATTGGACATTTAAAATCCCTTCCCTACTATCAGATCAAATTTCATGATGACACTTTTGTGAGTTCTACTGGCACATCCAAAGCAATCTGCAATAGATATCTGGTAAAAAGAACATAAAAGCCCTGTGTGGTCAGGGTTAATACCTCATTTTTGGAGATATCCATTATACTCTTTTTTGTTTTTATTACAACTTACACAGAATACCTCTCAAACCCTTATTTCTCTCTTATCTGTGTACCTGAAGTGGTTTGTTATTCTGTAACTAGTGCCTAAGTCATATTTATGTTATGTTTTGTCTAAGTTCCATTACCTGGGAAAACACCATTCAGTAAGACTAAGTAGGTTGGCGTTAAAAATTGTCGTTATGACAAGGCAACTCTTAACTGGTAACAGGTTTTGGGCTACTTTACTTTTCGTTACTTATGTCGGTTTTTTTCCGTTCACCTACTTATCTCTTCAAGCAGAAGATTATTGGCAAAAAATAAACATTTTTAATCAAACTTAAAATATGGAATCCCAAAAATACTGATATTTCAAGTTTTGGCATTTTGGCATTTTTTTGAGTTGTTGCTTTGCTATGTTAGGTACGCGAATGTCTTTGTGCGATAATTCCGACTTGCAGAATCCCTCGGTCTACAACCGGGGGTCTTTTTTTAGTATATAGCACAAGGCAAGAGGCACTCATGCAACGGTGATTATTATTGTCATAGTGCAAAATGCCCGCACTCAAAGGGTTTAATTCTTTATGTTTGTACCTCATTTCATTATATTACTGTATATTAAGTTACTAATTATCCAGGGATTGAATACTGGTGTATAGCTATCTTTCTGGATTTTTTAAAATATTTAAAAATCTTTCCAACTTCTTTACTTTTACTTCCTATCGTTAAACATAGGCAAGAAAACAATCTTGCACAAAATTAACATCAGGAAAGATAGAACAATGAAAACTACAACTAAAGTAATTTTCAGTCTAGGTTTAATCAGTTTCTTAACTTTAGGTGCAATGTCTCAGAATGCTTTTGCTGCTGATTCTACACCTAGTATACACCCCAAGCAACTACAACTACTAAAACAACTACTAATCCACAATTAAATCCTCAAACCCCCGTAAGAGCAAATCAAAAACATAAGTTAAGGAAAACTGGAAAAATTGGAAACACTGGAAAATAATTTTTCTCTTATTTGTTAAATTTTAACGTAATATTTGGATTATCCTGTAAAATATACGTAGGTTAGATATTGCCCACCCTACACTAATCGGGGATATTGTTCTAGCGTGGCCATAGCAAGTTTGACAACTTGTCTTTTGACATGGACACCATGGTAAGAGATGAAAAATAGAATACTTTTCCAGTTTCCATAATTTAATTAATATGCTAGACTTGTCACTTATAATCCTGCTAGGTCTTTTGGGCAGTTTTGGACATTGCTTTGGAATGTGCGGACCGTTAACAGTTGCCTTTTCCCTTTCCAAGCAGCAAGAAAATCCGAGTTGGCAACAACAATTAAAATTTCATACTTTACTGAACTTGGGGCGAATGTTGAGTTATACTTTAGTCGGCGCTGGCATTGGCTCACTAGGTTCAGTCTTAGTAGAAGGTGGACAACTAGCGGGAATTGGCAGCGACTTGCGGCGCTGGATAGCCATAATTGCCGGTATGATGCTGATTTGGTTTGGTTTAGGACAAATTAAACCAGACTTTTTACCCCATATTCCCCTGTTACACCCTATATTAAAAGGTAACTTACACAGCCGCCTCAGTGCGGGCATGATGAAGTTATCTTCACAAACTCATTGGTGGACACCAGGACTTTTGGGCATGACATGGGGATTAATGCCCTGTGGTTTTTTATACGCAGCCCAAATCAAAGCAGCGGCTACAGGGAATTTGTGGCAAGGTGCAGCGACAATGTTAGCTTTTGGGATTGGTACACTACCCATCATGGTAGGTGTAGGTGTTTCTACGGCATTAATTAGTAAAGATCGCCGTAGTCAATTATTCCAGTTGGGTGGGTGGGTAACTTTGATTATTGGTGTTATTACCTTACTGCGGACAGGAGACACCATGACAGACTATAGCGGCCACGCTGCCCTAATCTGTTTAATTCTGTCCTTGATTGCTCGGCCTGTCAATAGTTTTTGGTCTGCACCACTGCGTTACCGTCGGGCTTTGGGAGTTGGGGCTTTTGTGCTATCTGGGGTACATAGTATTCATCATCTTCAACACTCCCTAAACTGGAATTTCAGCGCTTTTTGGTTTTTACCGTTAGAATTTCAATGGGGAATGGGCGCTGGGGCTGTAGCATTAGTATTAATAACTCCTGCTGCTTGTACAAGTTTTGATTTTATGCAAAAGTCACTAGGTAAATATTGGCGGCAAATTCATCTTTTTAGTGTACCAGCTTTATTATTAAGTGCTATTCATACAGTTTTAATGGGTTCTCATTACTTCCAAAACCAATTAACCGTCATTTTGTTGGGGATAATTACCTTTGGTGTTTTATTGGTACGTTCTCGATATTTTTGGATATATTTAGGGTTAGAAAAGTTTTATGTTCCTCCCAAGAAATCGCGCTAGATTAAATATCTTGACTATTTTTACTTATCACCAAATCAAAATTAAGTATCTATTATTATTAGTTTTATCTAGTTTAATAGTAGCTGAAAATACTCAAGTTTTAGCCCATACAGTAAAAATATCAGCAGACGTAGGTGGTACTGTCCACTTAGAACCTAATGATAATCCCCGCGCTGGAGAAGTTACTCAAGCTTGGTTTCTCCTGACCCGTAAAGGTGGTCAGGTAATTCCTTTAAAAGATTGTCATTGTCAATTAGCTGTTTATGCTGAACCTCATGTCACAGGAGAACCGGCATTAATTGAACCTCTATTAAAACCCATTCAGGCTGAACGGTATCAAGGCATACCAGGAACAGAATTTATTTTTCCTAAACCAGGGGCTTATCAGTTGCAATTGAGTGGTAAATCTGTCAATGGGGGAAGTTTTCAACCTTTTGAGTTAAAGTTTGCGGTGACTGTGGCCACAGGAAAGGCTGTAGATACTCCTCAACCTGAACAAAATGGTAGTCAGGAAGGTACAAGAATTAGGTTAGCACAACCTTTGATTTGGTTGGGAGTTTTGTTGCTGTTTGGAGGAATTGTATTGAGGGGGCGACAAAGAAGTTAAAGTCGCTGGTGTATAAGCAGTTACAGTTATTGTGGGGCAAATTGAGCAAGAATAGGAAATAATTAATCATCAGCCAGCCCTACCTAGAAAACTATACAGGAAAAAACATTCAATCCTCTTCCCTGTTCTCTGTTTCCTAACTATAGAACTCGTATTTGATTTTTGAAAAAAATTAGGTATTGTAGGGTGCTTTACTACTGCATAAATTCTATCAATAAACAGATTTGTAATATCTGACGCACCAACCGTATCTTTTCATAAATCAAATATTATTCCTATATATGAATTATTTCTAATAACTTAATACCTTCGCCAACAGCCTGGAACGCTTATAGGGTAAGGATTTTATTGGGTTTGAGACCTATTTTCGGACAATTGGCATAGGTATTGAATAACTGATAGCCCTTTATACAAATTATTATGCTTTATGCTGCTGTTTTATGAAACCTCGAATTATTGTTTGTGGCTTAGGACTTACTGGATATAAGATTTTGCGATTACTGAGACAACAGGGCGCTATAGTTGTCGGTATTCACCACCAACCCGTTTCTGGAGAAACCGCTGCTAATGTGATTGTTGGTGAGTTACAAGCAGCTTCTACCCTGCAAGCAGCAGGAATTAAAGAAGCACATACTCTAGTAATTACAACTACTGAGGATGCGCTGAATTTGTCAATTATGATGCAAGCAAGAGTTCTAAACCCGCAAATTCGGATTATTAATCGTTTTTATAATACAAATTTAGGTGAGCGTTTAGATCAAACCTTGTCAAACCATTTAAGTATGAGTGTTGTTGGTTTAGCAGCACCAGTATTTACCTTTGCAGCTTTGGGAAATAAAGCTATTGGACAAATTAAATTACTCCAGCAAACTTGGCCAATTCAGGAGGAATATATTCACGAAAATCATCCTTGGAAAGGTAAAAAACTGAGTGATTTATGGGAAGATCCTACACGGATGCTAATTTATTATGTACCTGTGCAGGGAAAAATGAATTTAGTTTCTGCGGTTTTATCAGAACAACAATTAAGAGTAGGCGATCGCTTAATTATCGGCACACAACCGCGCATTCGTCAACCGCGTAAATCACTAATCAGAAAACTGGTCAAAATATTTGCCAATATCAGGGAATTTCAAAAGCACGCCCAATCTGTTACTGGTATGGCCATTGCACTATTAGTAATTATTCTACTATCTACATTTACTTATATTTCCACTAAACATAGTATCTCCTTTATAGATGCCTTATATTTTGCTGTAGGCATGATTACGGGAGCCGGTGGTAATGATAAAGTGGTAGAAAATGCACCGGATAGTATTAAATTATTTACCGTTGTGATTATGCTCATTGGGGCGGCGGTGATTGGGATTTGGTATGCTATGCTAACAGATTTTATTCTGGGTAGTCGTTTAAAGCAATTTTTAGACGCAGCCAGAATTCCTGAACGTAATCATTATATTGTTTGTGGGTTAAGTGGTATTGGTATTAAAATTGTTCAACAACTCCATCTGAGTGGCCATGAAGTAGTAGTAATTGAAACAGACGCTAATAACAGATTTGTAACTACTGCAAGAGACATGAGTATTCCTGTGATCCTGGCTGATGCTAGTTTTCGTGCTACTTTACAAAGGAGTAACATAAATACTGCTACCTCAGTCTTAGCCGTTACTAGTGATGATGCCACGAATTTGGAAATTGCTCTCAAAGCGAAGGCTTTAGCGCCAAATATTCCTGTAATTGTCAACTATGCTGATCCTGATTTCGCGGGTATAGCGCAACAGGTATTTGACTTTGAAGCTGTACTCAGTCCCGCTGAATTAGCCGCTCCTGCTTTTGCTGCTGCGGCTATTGGTGGTAGGATTATTGGTAATGGTATGATCGCCGATAGTTTATGGGTAGCTTTTGCGACTGTGATTACACCTATACACCCTTTTTGTGATGAGTGGGTAAAGGATGTAGCTAAGTCTGCGGATTTTGTGCCTTTATATGTGGAAATCAATCACGAAACTGTCCAAGGCTGGGATTTATTGGAAACTATTTTGGCCCCTGGTGATGTTCTATATTTAACTATGCCGGCTACTAGGTTAAATCAATTATGGCGAGAAGAGGGACGGGGAATTGGGGTTTAGGATATTTTTTATGGCGAGATAGTTCTTCCTTATCGGAATCTAGTATAGCAAATTCCTAGCCACGAGTCAATACTCTTAACTCATAAAATGCGAAAAAAATTGAAAATTATTTGAAATTACAGTGTATATGATTTGGGTAAGGTAGAATAGGCGGGCAAGATGCCCACCCCACAAGAGTTTGATTATTAATAGGGATAGGAATTTGTGAAGATGGTATTTTCGGTGATTTTATGGCGAGATAGTTCTTCCTTATCAGGATTCAGTATAGCAAATTCCCAGCCGCAAGTCAATACTCTTAACTCATAAAATGCGAAAAAAATTGAAAATTATTTGAACTTACAGTATATACAGCACTTCCCGATGTTATGAGGTACAAGAACCCCACCCCCAACCCCCTCCCATATCAAAAGTTTATCCTTTTCTTCCCCCCGCAGCGGGGGGATTGAGGGGGGTGCGAGGAGGGGGCTTAAGATGTACCTCATAAGAGCGGAAACCCCTGTATGATTTGAGTAAAGTAGAGATAGGCGGGCAAGATGCCCACCCCACAAGAGTTTTATTAATAGGGATAAGAATTTGTGAAGATGGTATTTTCGGTGATTTTATGGCGAGATGGTTCTTCCTTGTCAGGATTTAGTATAGCAAATTCCCAGCCGCCAGTCAATACTCTTAACTCATAAAATGCGAAAAATATTTAAAATTATTTTTTTGTCTTGTGAAATTTGGTTGCCTATTACCTAGTAGGATGATAGGAAAGTTCTGTGCTATCTGTGCGGTACTGTTCAATTCCCACATAGGAAAATAAAGTGTCAATTCAAGAACATAAAATTACAGTAGATTCTTTAGAATGGTTTTATCGGGAAGCTGAACCGATGGGTAGAACGGACTTAATTCCCGTGTTATTGTTACATGGGTTAGTTTCTCAAAGTTATAGTTGGAGGAATATTATTCCTAGTTTAGCAGCACAGGGAACTAGAGCGATCGCTCCTGACTGGATTGGTTGCGGATTTTCAGGTAAACCAGAGAAGGAGGATTTTGCTTATACTCCAGATGAATTTATCAAAGCACTAGCAGGATTTGTTGAAGCTCTAAAATTAGAGAGATTTTCCTTAGTTGTCCAAGGATTTTTAGGTTCAGTTGGGTTACAATACGCCTTACGTCATGCTGATAAAATTGCTAATATAGCCATTTTAAATACACCGATTTCTACGTCGGTGAAAATCCCTTGGAAAATCAAACAAATGGGTTTACCTTTAGCTGGGGATATAATCACCCAGGACCCCTTATTAGTGGATAGAACCTTAGAAAGTGGTAGTTGTTACCGCATTGAGGATCAAGATTTAGATGTTTATAGAAAACCATTTTTGAAAAGTTCTGCGTCTGGGAGAAGTCTCCTAGGGACAATTCGCAATTTACAATTAGAAAAAGCGATGATAGAAATAGAAAATGGGTTAAAAGAATGGCAAAAACCGATTTTAGTACAATGGGGGATGATAGATCCTTGGTTATCTGTAGATATAGCGGAAAACTTGGTTAAATCTGTAGCAAATGGTGAAATTATCAAACTTAATAATGTGGGACATTACCCCCAAGAACATTATCATGAGGTGATTTTAGAGGATTTATTGCCATTTGTCCGGTGTGGGGGGGCGAATTAGGGGATATTTAAAAGGTAACTGATTATTCCCTATTCCCTGTTGAGACCAAAGAATTGCTCTAAATTAGTGGAAAGTCTGCCACTATAGCTGTAAAAGTTGGTCATGGGTGTTACCCTAATGTTAGAGTTGCAAAGAGATTAATCGCCAACTTTTGGAGACACAAGGCAAACAGCGAGTATCAATGTTAAAGAAACTACAAAAAAGACAAATTTATCTGCTTGCTGGTGCTGGACTATGTGCCTTTTTGGCTGGGGCAATGGTGTCAGCCCCCCAAGCTGGCAAAACCCTAAGTCAATGGTTGAACTTGAGTCAGAGTAAGCCAGAAGGGTTATCTGAGGCTAATAAAGTTAAGTCAGTTGTATTTTCTCTGTTGTCTGAATCTGTACCAGAAAGATTAACAAAACTCCAGGAAATTGCTGAAAAAGGTAGTTCACCAGATCGGGAACGGGCTCGTTATCTATTGGCCTGTGATTACGTGGGAACCTCCCAAGGAAAAAAAGCGCTGAGTTTATTGGTAGGATTAGAAAAAGACTATCCTGTTTTAGCTCCTTATATTTTACTTAAACAAGCCCAAGCTCATGATATTTTAGGTGAAGATAGGAAAGCTTCAGATTTGCGCCAAAAGGTAGTAAAGGAATATAGCAAGGAAGCGGCCGTAGTCAAAGCCATATATGCGATCGCCCAACCAAAATTATATAATCAAGCGATCGCACAATTTCCCTCCCATCCTCTGACTTGGGAAATTATCCGCAAAAGCTTAAAAGATAACTCAAATCAGCCGAACTTACAATTAATCCTAGCTAAATACGCCGCTGACGAGCCGGGAATTGTGGGTGTATTAGATCAATTAGTCAAACAAAGCCAACTCAAACCAGGAGACTGGGAACTAATTGGTTCAGTTTACTGGAATAATAATCAATTCACGAAAGCTAAAGATGCTTATATTCAAGCCCCGAAAACGGCCACCAGCCTCTACCGCATTGCTAGGGGATTACAATTAAATAAACAGCAAGATCAAGCCGTTACGGTTTATCAACAACTGCTGCAAAAATTCCCCACTGCGACAGAAACAGGTATAGCTCTATTAAGATTATCAGACATTAGCAAAGGTCAAGAATCTATTACCTATCTTGACGAAATTATTAGTAATTTTCCTGAAATAGCGCCGCAAGCATTGGTCAAAAAAGCCACATTATTAACAACTTTGAAAGATCATGAATCGGCTGATAGCACATATAAATTATTAATAGGTAAATATAGTAACAGTGATGAAGCGGCAGAATTTCGTTGGAAAACAGCCCAAACCAAGGCAAAAAACAATGACTATTTAGGGGCATGGGAATGGGCGCAACCAATTACCATTAATAACAAGAGTAGTATTTTAGCACCCAGAGCCGGATTTTGGGTAGGTAAATGGGCGACGATATTAGGTAAGCAAGAGGAAGCTGTCACAGCTTATAAGTCTGTGATTAGTGAATTTCCTTACTCTTATTATGCCTGGCGTTCTGCGAGTATTTTGGGTTTAAATGTAGGTAATTTTGACAGCTTGCGCTTGATGAACCCGACAATTATACCATTTCAACGTCCTGTACCACCTGCGGGTTCTGAAACCTTTAAAGAATTGTATTTATTAGGACAAGACCGTGATGCTTGGTTACAATGGGAAACGGAGTTTCAGAGTAAAAATCAGCCTAGTGTCGCTGAAGAATTTACAGAAGGGTTGATGAAATTAACAAAGGGTGAGTACCTGGCTGGGATTGAGAAAATTGCCAAATTAGAAGACCGGGAAAAACCCGCCGAAAAAGCCGAATATCAAGCTTTAAGCCAAAAAAGCATCTACTGGCAAGCCCGTTATCCCTTTCCTTATTTTCAGGAAATTGAAAAATGGTCTATTTCCCGTCAACTTAATCCACTGTTAGTAACAGCTTTGATGCGGCAAGAGTCTCGGTTTCAGACAAAAATTAAATCCCCTGTGGGTGCAACAGGGTTAATGCAAGTTATGCCCAGTACAGCAGCGTGGATAGCCCCACAAATGAATGCAGATATCAAAAAAATCAATTTGGAAAATGCCAATGATAATATTATGTTGGGGACTTGGTATTTAGATTATACTCACCGACAGTATAACAATAATTCCATGTTAGCGATCGCTAGTTATAATGCAGGACCGGGTAACGTGGCTAAATGGTTGCAAACCATACCCAAAAGAGATCCTGATGAATTTGTGGAAGAAATTCCCTTTGATGAAACCAAGAATTATGTCCGTCAAGTATTCGGTAATTACTGGAATTACCTGCGACTTTATAACCCGGAAGTATCCAACCTAGTCAGTAAATACTCCCAAGAACACCCAAAATTACCAAGCAAATAAGCTATTGGAGATTTAACTTATATATTACCTCAAAGTGAACAGATTCAGAATAATAACCAATAATTGTTACAGTTAAGGGTGCGGAATGTGGGCTATAATTAAACGTTAATTAAACCCACCTTATGTGGGTTTAGTCTATAAACTAAATATTTAATTATTTATTAGCATTCACAACTCCTTAGTTAATCCATATTGAAGTGATTCAAACCGTTTCACTATTTTATCAAAAGTTTCATCCCATTCTTCAATATCTAAAATTTTAGGCATACATTGGGAAATATATGTGTCTTGTCCCAAAATTATCTCGACAATTTGTTTGATTTTGTTAATAGTTTCACTTTTAAATTTATTTTAGATATTTCTACCTATAAAAATAATAGCCGCTTCGTCTACTTCAAATCTTCCTTCTATAATTTCATCAATAAATTCATCATAAACGCGCTGTTCATCTTCTTCATTAGGAGATTTCAGTAATACTGTGATAATATCTTTTAAATCTTTATTTTCTCTTCTATTATTCCAAGCTAATAATTTCAAAGCTATAAAAGCGTCAATATCAGCTACCCGAATTTCTAACTTTTCAATTGTTATAATTTCTGTATTTACAAACGCTTCCTCTAAACCCAAAATATTCATTTGATTACCATCAGGCCAGTTAATTTCCTGATTTGGTTTACTTATATCACCAAAAGGAATAACATCAACTTCCAGTTCTGTTTCAATATGAATAAACTTGTGAATGACTCTAGTTTTCTTAAAAAGGGGATTTTGTCCAGTCGTCATTATACTAATCAGTAGATTATATCTCTCCCAATTATCTAATTTTACTGCTACATCCCAATCTTTTGTTGCACGACCTTGAACTTGATATTGACTATCAAAGATTAATATTCTTGCTTGAGCGCCTATCAACAGCATAGGAACTTCTAAAGAATCAATAATAGATTTAAAATCGGTAAGAAATTTTTTAGTTTCTAAGTCAATTTGAGGATATGAGTTTTTCATGTTTATACCATTTCCGCTATTTCTTGTCTTGTAATAATATATTTTTCATAGAGACGTTTAGCTGTTTCTTTTAGTCTTTCATCTGGATATAAACACAATTCTGCATGAATAAGTAAAGGATCTGCTACAGGTTCAAATGAGTCATATTTAGCTTGATTTTTATTACCAAATTGCTTCAAAATGATAATATTTCCCTTGGGATCTGGTTTGAGACGTAACATGGTTGTTATCGTCCGATAATTATATTCTTCAGGAATATGAATAGTCATGCTGATAGGTTTTAAATAACCTGTGATAATTGCAGCACCTAATTCTCCCCCAATTATAATTTTTTGATTTCGGGCTATTTCTAGTATTTGTTTCGATATATCGTTAAAATCTATATTTTCTCTGGTGCTAAATGTCCCTATTAAAAGTTCTGGACGCAAATTTTCTATATATCCCATTTCCCATCTTTCTAAAAGCTTTGTGTAATTTTCAATTCTATATGTTCCATTTCGTTGACGCTGTAAATAATTCAGTTGATACAAAGTTTCGAGACTGCGTTTTACAGTTTTAGAGTCAACACCTGCAACGTTTACTATCATTTCTAAAGTAGGATATTGTAAAATATATGGGTCTTGAAGTATAGGATAAGCAACTTTTAGTGTGCTGGTAGTAATTTTAGATTTTTTCCTTTGTGTTGAACTACTTCTAACTAAAATATATAGTGATGAATTGTTAAGGTAAATATTACCTGTGGTGTCAATAAATTCAATATTGTTTTCTAGCAAGGAATCCATAACTGCGTCAGAAAGTGCATTTGTAATGAGCAGTGTTCTCTTATCATGGCTTAGTTTTTCTTGCAGATGATGGATATAATTAATATTTGCATCAACTGTATCTAAAGTAATAGGAACTTTAATTTCAACTATATATTGGTGGATTTTGTTGTGAGGCGTATATATAGTTAAAAGTCCATCCGCGAGAGTGTTTTCTAAAAAAGGTTCTATAATTATTGTTGT
The DNA here is from genome assembly GCF_014697585.1 of Dolichospermum sp. FACHB-1091. Classification (GTDB taxonomy): domain Bacteria; phylum Cyanobacteriota; class Cyanobacteriia; order Cyanobacteriales; family Nostocaceae; genus Dolichospermum. The sequence goes on from NZ_JACJSB010000003.1 coordinate 191,604, forward strand.
CTCTATCTGGGGTAGTTCTTCCAGCTTTTGTATACATTTTTGTAACCAAGGATGCTTAGGTTGCATAGTATTTTAGAAATAAATGTTGCTATTATATCATGTCCAGTTGCATACTGATCGTATCTGTTGAGGCTGGTAATGGGTAATGGGTAATTGGTAATTGGGAAAAGGAAGTACAATGATGAACTATATCGTAAGTGATTGGGCGAACATAATTTCAGATATTTACTATTTGAGATAGGACTTTTCTATAAACCCAGTTTTAATTCTCTCAAACACTAAATCCATAAGTTTATCAACCAGCTTAATTGCTCTTTCTAAATCTTCTCTCTTTACTACTATAGAACCAGGTTCTCCATGAGCAACTTTATTTCTAATCTTGAGGAGGAATTTATCGAGTTCTTCTGTTAAGGAATATGCAGATCCAGGTTCTGGATAGTCTAGAATTTTATCCAAATTAAAATTAGATAATATTCTATTTAAGACTTTAAAACCTACATTGCTTTCTGTGCTTACATTTTCTGTTATTATCAGTGGATTAGTTTTATAAAACATACCCAACTTATTGAAAAACTTTACTTTGTCCTGAAAGTTATTTGGACTTGGATATTGTTTAAATTGGGGAAATGTATATTCAATATGATATATTATTATTGAATCACAAACTTTATCAATAGTAAGTTCTAATTTATTTAACTCTTGAACATATATTTTAAAAGCAGTTTGAATAAAACCTTCCCAAATAGAATAAATTATTGGGATTGAATGGTAAAGAAATAATTCTTCATCTCTTTGCGAAAATCCGTATCTGACATACAGCAATCTTAACCGTGACATTAATTCTCTTCTTTCTTCAATGTCTGACATTATTTCTTGTTCTAAAAGAGTAATCTGATTAGTCATTATTTATTGATGTTTCCAAATATTCTCTTTGCTTCTGTCAGACGATTGATAATTCTGTCTTTTTGATTATTTCCTCCTCTTCTAGACAACTTGATTAAAATTGTATCTTTACGTACTTCCTTATCTATTTTATTTAAGATCACTTCTGATGGTTGAGATTTGTAATAATCATAGTTTTCTGCCACACCAATTGTAATAACATCATAAAGCGCAGTGGCAAAATTGCCGTCATCCTGACGAAAAATCTTTGTTCCTAAAGGTTTAAGCAATGCAAATACTTGAGTAAATATTTTTTTGTATCCGTCATAATCAAAACTTTCATTTTCTAAAGCATCTTTCATAAATTTAGTCATGTGTTGTGAAATACTGGTGCGGACTTCTTTGAGATTGTTGTAAAGAGAAATAAATCTCAAAACCAATTCTTCATCATATAATTGCTCATATTGCTCATTACTTAAAGCGATTAATGTCCGAAAATCTTGATTAGCTGCAAGTTCTTTAAGAAAATCATTAAACTTAGGTGAAATATCCCTGTAAATACAATTTCTAATTTCCTGAGTAGTCAACGGAGAACCACCAGTATTCAATCTATTGAACAGTTCAAAGCGCATATCATATTTACTATTCCATCTCAGAATTTCAACTCTGCAAGTTGATCTTTTTATGTTTAGTCGAAATTGATTTGGTATGGTTTCATAAGTGAATCCTTCTAAAGATTCTACTCTTTCACCTTTCATCAACTCCCAATTATTTCTATTTCTAATACCTTCATCTTCACTTTTCAAAACTCCAAAAAACGAAAGTACAGTAGAAATTCTTTGTAGTCCATCAACTAATTCCCATACTCCATCTCCATCTTCGGCTACAAATATTGGAGGAATGGGAATACCTAAAAGTATAGATTCAATAAAGCGTGTTCTCTGTTCTTCATCCCAACGAAAATATCTTTGAAATGCAGGTTTAATAACAATTTCTTTATCTTCATACATACGCATTATTTCTCCGAAAGAAACATCAAGTCTATCGGTGTTTAATAAGTTTCTCTGTTCTTCGATTTGTATTTTCAGTTTTTCAATATCCATATTATTTAACGCTTAAAAATTTGCTGTGACTTATGGCTATTTTTGATTATATCAATTTTTCTAAATGAAATAGAAGATAATTTAGGTCAATTGGTTGGGTTGCGCTGTCGCTTAACCCAACCTACTTTTGTTATATCATCGCTGGAGTTGGTGTTTTTTCCTGCTTTTGAAATGGGGGACGCATTTCTAAACCAAGTAAATTCAACATTTCCTTATCTGCGTCATAATCGGGACAGGGAGTGGTTACAGTCAACATTTTATGATCATCGCTGGAAAAGATGGAATTTGCACCAGCCATGAAGCATAAAGCCTGTTCTACTTGGGAAAGTCTTGCTCTACCCGCACTTAACCGCACGTCAGATTGAGGCATAATAATTCTAGCAGTCGCAATCATCCGCACTACATCCCAAATTGGGACATCGGGTTGATTTTCTAAGGGTGTACCGGGAACTTGGGAAAGAATATTGATGGGTACAGATTCGGGGTGAGGTTGTAAACTGGAGAGAGTATGTAACATTCCGACTCGATCGCTAATATTTTCCCCTAAACCGAGAATACCGCCCGAACATACGGTAACATTAGTTTGGCGAACATTGGCAATTGTATTTAAGCGATCGCTATAAGTTCGAGTAGTAATTACAGTGCTGTAGTATTCCTCTGAAGTGTCAAGATTATGGTTATAAGCATATAATCCCGCATCTTCTAAACGCTTGGCTTGGTTTTCTGTCAACATTCCCAAGGTACAGCATACTTCTAAACCCATGCTGGTTACGTCCTTGACCATATCCAGGACTTCCTCAAATTGGGAATTATCCCGGACTTCTCTCCAAGCAGCGCCCATACAAACCCGACTAACACCGCTTTCTTTGGCTGTTTTCGCAATATTCATCACTGTTGCTTTTTGTAGCAGTGCTTCAGGTTTTACCTCGGTTTTGTAGCGGGAAGATTGAGCGCAGTAACCACAATCTTCTGGACAAGCACCAGTTTTAATAGAGATAAGCTTACAAACTTGTATTTGTTCTGGTTTATGATATTGACGATGCACTGTAGCGGCTTGGTAAATTAGCTCTAGAAATGGGGTGTTATATATTGTTAAAATCTCTGTTGGTTGCCAATTGTAGCGTATTTCCACTGTAATGATCCTTTTTGTAGTCTTGTGGTTTAATTTTTCATTAGTATAGCTGTTCTTAAAATATTTACATTTGAGTATATGACATCAGAGCCACCAATTTTGAGGAGCGATCGCCTATTATTAAGAATGGCCGTGATAGAGGATATTCCCTATATACTCAAATATTTTACGGAAAATAAAGAACATCTTACGCCATTTTATCCTAAATGGGATAAACATTTTTTTACTGAAGAATATTGGCAATATCAAGTAGAAACCAGTTTTTGGGAATTTGTCAATAACTATTCATTAAAACTTTTTATTTATTTACAACATCAGCCAAGAATTGTAATTGGAACTGCTAATTTTAACAACTTTGTTTATAATGCTGCTCAGTTTTGTCAGTTAGGATACAGTTTAGCAGAATCAGCACAAGGTTATGGTTACATGAAAGAAGCGCTCTCTATTGCTATTAATTATGTTTTTGAAGAATTAAATTTCCACCGCATTATGGCTAATTATATGCCGCATAATCGCCGCAGTGGTAATGTTCTTAAAAGACTCGGTTTTGTAGTCGAAGGATATGCTAGGGATTATTTAATGATTAATGGGAAATGGGAAGATCATATTTTCACCAGTTTGACAAATCCCCACTGGAGATCAGAATTATAATACCTCAAAAAGTCGGTCATTTATAGATAATTATGGAGAAATAAATTATGTCAATTTATAATAATCGCGGGGCTATTTTAGCGACAATGCACAATAAAGAAAAAGTAATTTCTCCTTTATTGAAAGAACATTTAGGAATGAATGTGATAGTTACTGAAGGGTTAAATACAGATGTTTTTGGGACTTTCACCAGAGAAATTAAACGTCCAGATACACAAGTTATTACTGCTAGGTTAAAAGCTAAAAAAGCCTTAGAAATGTATGATCAAAAAATAGCGATAGCTAGTGAAGGAAGTTTTACACCTCATCCCCTAATTCCCTATATTTATGCTAACCGAGAAATAATTATTTTTTTGGATAAAGAAAATAATTTAGAAATTATTGGTGAAGTATTTTCCACAGAAACTAACTTTAATCATCAAACTATCTCTAGTTTAGAAGAAGCTGAAGAATTTGGAAAAAAAGTAGGTTTTCCTGAACATGGTTTAGTAGTTTCATTTGATAATATATCCACAGGAAAAACAGAATTTATTAAAGGTATTACCAGCCAAGAAAACTTGATCAATTCAGTAGAAATTGCCATAAAAAACACAAAGGGTAAATTTAATATAGAAACAGATATGAGAGCAATGTATAATCCTACCAGGATGAAAAATATCGCCCTTACTACTCAAGACCTAATTAATAAAATTAATAGTTTATGTCCCCGATGTAATACTCCTGGTTTTATTATTAATCAGAAAATACCCGGACTACCTTGTGAACTTTGTCATCAGCCAACTTCATCAATTAAAGCAGTAATTTTTAAATGTCAAAAATGCAGTTTTACCCAACAAAAATTATTTCCCAACAATCAAGAATTTGCTGATCCTAGTTTATGTGAATATTGTAATCCTTAAAGCCTGGATTTTTTGAAGACCGCCTGGGAATAAATTCCCATTCTCATAGCCAAAGTCATCTGAAGATGACTAAAAATCCCCAGTTTACTCTAGTAAACTTTACTTATTGGCGCTAAAATGAATTTCAGGGTAGGTTTATCAGCCAATGGTAGACCTTTTTTGTCTATTATTAAAGAAATATCAATTAAGCCTAATTATAATGACTCTGGATGAAACTCCCAATCATACCTATTCTACCAATCCTTTGCTGACCCTCAACTATGAACCAGCCCTAGAATCTCTTGGTGATGAATATTACGATCAAGTTGTAGCAGAAGAATTTCCTCAACATACTCTCCGTTGGCGTAATGACGAACTATTACCCCGGTTAGGACTTGATCCCAAATCCGTAAAAGACGAGGATTTTATTAGTGCATTTGGTAAATTTGAGTACAGAGAACCCCTATTAGCCCTGCGTTATCACGGTTATCAATTTGGACAATATAACCCCCAATTAGGTGACGGTAGAGGCTTTCTTTATGGACAAGTACGGGGTATTGACGGAGAATTATACGATTTTGGTACAAAAGGCTCTGGGAGAACCCCCTACTCGCGCGGTGGTGACGGTATGCTAACACTAAAGGGGGGAGTGCGGGAAGTTCTCGCAGCTGAAGCACTTCATCGTTTAGGTGTGGGTACTTCTCGCTGTTTAAGTATGATTGAAACAGGTTTACAACTATGGCGTGGTGATGAACCCTCACCGACTCGTTCCTCTGTGATGATACGTATGAGTAAATCACATATTCGATTTGGGACTTTTGAGCGATTAAACTATTTCCAACGACCTGATTTAACTCAAAAGCTTTTAGATCATGTCATTGAGCAATATTACCCTCATTTACAGGCTGAAGATGATAAATATGCTTTATTTTACGCCGAATTAGTGCAACGAGTTGCAAAATTAGTAGCCCAATGGATGGCAGCGGGTTTTTGTCATGCAGTGCTGAATACTGATAATATGTCAATTACCGGGGAAAGTTTTGATTATGGACCCTATGCTTTTATTCCTACCTATGATCTGCAATTTACAGCGGCATATTTCGATTATTATAGACGTTATTGTTACAGTCAACAACCGGGAATTTGCAAACTGAATTTAGAACTTTTGCAAGAACCCTTAAAAGCGATAATTCCCCAAAATGATTTAGATATTAGTTTATCTAAATTCGGTGAATATTATCAAACCGAATATCGAGCTTTGATGTTGAGGAAATTGGGTTTTGCAGATTTACAATTAGAGGAAGCTGATGAATTTTTGCGATTAACTATTACCTTTTTACATGATAGTCAAGTTGGTTATCATCAATTCTTTGCTGATATAGCTAATACCTTTTCTAGTAAATGGAGAGATGATCCAGCTTTAGTAATGAATGGTTCAGAAATTATCCCCCCGTTGGGACAATCAGTAATCTTTGATAATTGGTGTTTTCTCTATCATAAAATCCTGAATCATTTTGATCTTGAACAAATGGATAAAATTGGGAAAAATTTAACCGAAACTAATCCAAAAACAGCATTATTAAGACCTGTAATTGAGTCAGTTTGGGAACAAATCACTGAAAATGATAATTGGCAACCTTTTTATGATTTAGTAGAAATACTGCAAAAAGGGAAGTAATACCAGAACCCCACCCCCAACCCCTTCCCCGCAAGGGAGGAGGGGGCTAAAATTTATCCATTCAAGTACGTACCAGTATATCGCTCATAAAAGAGATGTAAATATCTCCTTTCTCACTACCTCTGTGATCTCTGTACCTGGAGTGGTTCATTTCAAAAAGTCGGGGATGTAACTTTTCCAAAACTATGATCAGCATTAATTTCAATTACTAAATCAACAGAGGATGATTTCACTAAAGGATTAATAAATAATTCGGGGTGTAAAGAACGCCAAAAATAATTCACAAATTCCTCTATTTGTAATTCATTCATTCCTGATTTACCAGTAGCAATCATTTGTTTTTCCGCTTGTTTTCGCCATACTAAAGAATAACGATAATCTGTAGGATAAAGGACTATTAAACTATTCAATCTTTCCCAAAGTGGTAAATAATCTTTAAGTTGAGCATTCATATCAGCAGCAAATTGTCTATCTGCATCTGTAATAATAGGTGGTGGTGCTGTTAAAAACGCTCTGGGATTAATTGGTTGTACACCCACAAACCAACCTTCAAAGAGAACAATATCTACAGGATTTGTGATAAACTCAGGAGTAGTGCGATCGCCAGCGCCCCCATAAGCAGATTTATCAAATCTAGGAATCATGACAAGACCCTTGCCTTGAGCAACTTGATCGAGTACACTTAAAGCTAGGTGAATATCGTGGGTTCCAGGCGGTCCGCGCCAAAGCAAACGAGAATCCTGTTGTATTAAAGCCAAGCGATCATTATAAGTTTTGTACAAGTCATCCAAAGACAAACTTAAAGTCTGGTATCCCAAATGCTGGAGAATCAAACCCAGTATTTTAGACATGGTAGTTTTACCTGTTCCCTGTGAACCTAAAATACCTTGGATAAAAGGTTTACCTAACTGTTGACGCTGGTCTGCAATTTTGATACTCAAAGGTAGCCACAAATCCCATAGTACCTCTAACATTTTTTGGGGTTCAGTTTTTAAAGTAGTTTCACAAAACTGACTAAAATCAGGGAAAACTAACTTTAATAAGTCCCCTCTCCTTTGCATAACTGGGGCTACATTATCAGCAGTGATATTAAATACCTTAGCTCTCAAAGGATCTGCCAGGGCGGCGGCTTGTGCTAATAGTTGCCAAGACGTATCCGTTGTCAAAATTTTACTTAGCCATTCACTACTCATAAAATTAAGAACCCAGTTTCAAAGCTTCTAGAAATAGGCTGTAGATAAAACCAACTTTCAGATAGTTGAGTGTTTCTACCCAAAGTGCTGCCCGCGCCAACCAGGAGCGACTGTAAAATATTCTACTGAATATTTCAGTAAGTATCACTAAAAATGCAGCTACCACGATGTCTAATTCTGCCTTTTGTCCAGCGGTTGTTGATACTGCTGATCCCAAAAAAAAGCCAAACAGAAAACTAATTAGTATCAATGATAACCGTCGCCAAGGATTAAGAAACCATTGACTTAGGCTTCTAGTTATGGTGTCTAACAGGTTGTTGAGACGAGTATTTTGCATGGTAGCAAAGAACAGAAAACAGGGTGAGAAAAACTAGTTTTGATGCTGTGAAATTTGATAATCTACTTTAGATAATCTAAGTAAACCCTTTTACTTCCCATTGGGGATCAGTAATAACCATTGGATTTAGCCTACCAAAAATTTTATTTCTAAATGTATCCGACTATGAAAAATTCCATGTATCAGTATCGTAACTTGATGATTACTTTTGCGGCATTGGGACTAATTGGAATAATAGCAGCATGGTTAAATATCAGCATATCTTTTGAGTCTACAAATCCAGAAACAGCATCAACAGTCACCCCTAACACATTGCCTAGAGTGACTGATTTTGAAATTAATAGTATACCAAGTCAACCAGTAGAATCAAGTAGCCAAAAAAGAGAGTCTACCGTTTTGTCTGATCAGGTTAATTCAGATACTACAACTAAAGTACCAGGATTGCTGCGCGTCAGCAACAAAACAACTCAACCCATACGTCTGGTATTATTAGCCAGACAATTATCTCAAAAAAGTGCCAATGCTAATAAAATCAAATCTACTCCTCCCGCTCATTGGGATTTTGCACCAGAAGAAGGAAGTGAGAGAGGATTAGTTTTATCCTTGCCTCAAGCTAATTTAAGACTGGAGAAAGGCGACATTTTAGTAGCTTTTGCCCAAGATGGTTCTCGGCAATATTGGGGACCCTGTGTTGTCGGGGAAACTTCCTCCCCCCAATGGCAACCTCAAAGACAAGAATGGCAGTTGGTCTTACAAAATAGGTAATTGATAACAGCAGGAGTTTATTTGTATTTTGTTTGATTATAAACTATTGTGTATTAGCCAGGACACGATTACCGCGTCTTTAAGTACAAATTCATGAGCATAAAATTGAGTATTCCTGGTAAAATGGTTGATAAGTGGTTTCATTATTTACAGCAGCGTCCAGTTCTAGTTGTAGCTCTCTCTTCTCTATGGGTACTGGTAATTGGTTGGATAGCTTTTGGCTGGAATTTAGGTGTGGGCTTAATTGATGAAACTGAGCCACTTTTTGCCGAAGCTTCCCGACAAATGCTACTTACTGGTGATTGGATTACTCCGTTTTTTAACGGTGAAGCTCGCTTTGACAAACCAGCTTTAATTTATTGGTGTCAAGCCATCGCCTATTCTATTATGGGTGTGAATGAATGGGCTGCCCGTATCCCTTCTGTATTAGCAGCCATGGGCGTAATTGCTTTAGCGTTTTATACTGTACAGTGGTGTTTTACTCAAAAGGACGAATTAGAACAAGTTACCAACTTACCCAGACGTTACTTAACAGCAGCGGTGGCCGCAGCTTTAATAGCACTTAACCCAGAAATGATCGTTTGGGGCAGAACTGGGGTTTCTGATATGTTACTCACAGGCTGTATAGGTTCAACTTTGTTATGTTTTTTTCTGGGATATGCTCAGAATCACAGACCAGTTGTCATTGCCAATTGGCAATTTCCTAATCAATGGTACTTAGCAAGTTATGTTTTAATTGCTGGAGCAATATTAACCAAAGGTCCGGTAGGAATTGTTTTACCAGGACTAATTATGATTGCTTTTGCCTTGTATATCGGCAAATTTTGGCAGATTTGGCGGGAAATGCGGCCGATTTTGGGCATGGTTATAGTTTTAGTCCTATCACTTCCCTGGTATATTTTAGTAACTTGGCGTAATGGCTGGAATTTTATTAACGCTTTCTTTGTGTATCATAACATAGAACGTTTTACGGAAGTCGTCAATGGTCACTCAGCGCCTTGGTATTTCTACTTTTTAGTTGTGTTGCTGGGTTTTGCGCCTTATGCAGTATATATCCCTGCGTCCCTATTTAGGCTAAAATTGTGGCGGCGATTATATTGGTTACAACAAGAACGTTCTCAACAATTAGGTTTATTTGTCAGTTTATGGTTTTTGGGCGTATTTGGATTTTTCACCGTTTCCGTCACCAAATTACCCAGTTATGTGTTACCCTTGATGCCAGCAGCAGCTATTCTTGTGGCATTATCCTGGAGTGATCTTTTCCCCACTTCACAAAACTCCACCCCAACCCATCTCGCCTTTTTACGTATCAGTGCTTGGATAAATGTAATTTTCCTTACATTTATTTCCATAGCCCTGTTTAATCTTACCAAAATTGTTGTACTTGATCCTGCTGCTCCTGAATTATATGCAGAAATGGAGAAATCAGGTATACTCAAATATGGGGGCATAATTTGGTTAATAACTGCTCTGATCTCGTCTGGCTCGATATTAACTCACCGTTACCGACAGATTATCGTCATTAATTTAGTCGGATTTATGGCCTTTGTTGCTCTTGCTTTAATGCCTGCCGTTTTGATCATGGACCAACAGCGTCAACTACCTCTGAGAGAATTATCGGCCCTAATTGTTGAATTAAAACAACCCAATGAAGAATTAATTATGGTTGGGTTTAAAAAACCTACTCTGACGTTCTACACGAAACAAAATGTTAATTACATTGAACTTTCCCAAGCAGCTCTAAAATACATTCAAAACCAAGAATCTCAAAAAACTAGATTATCATCATTATTAATGCTAATTGAACAAAGAAAATTTCAAGAAATGGACTTACAACCAGATACTTATAAAAGTCTAGTCGTAAAAGGATCTTATCATTTAATTCGTATTCCTCTTTCTGTGAAAATAGACAAAAAGAATACAGCATATTGATTGCAAGTCAAAGAGGTACAAGTTTTAACCACAAAGCCTTGCAGTTAAAGGGTTTTGCTGCTGTAAGTCCAACTTATCTTGAAACAGATAACTTTTATGGCTGCAGATATAGGGGGTAAGATGCCTGCACCACAATGTTTAAGCTAAGTAGGTTGGCGTTAAAAATTGTCCTTATAACAAGGGAACAGGGAAGAGGTTTTGGGCAACTTTACTTTTCGTTACTTATGTCGGTTTTTTCCGTTCACCTACTTAACTAGATAAAGCTTGATTTATCTGAGTTAATAGCTCTTCCATAGAAATAGAACGGGGTAATATCTGGGTAGCAATTTCACTTACCGCAGTTTCTACAGAAGATGTATATCTTTGCTTACGGGATTTTGTACTATTGTGATTGTGATAATTAGGCTGATTTAATTTTTGGTCAAGTACCAAAATTGGGGGTAATTTAAAGGATAAATCCCCCAAGGACTGTATAGCTTTGTGTACTTCTTGATGCATCGGCGTTTCCTGTAAACAAATTAATAGTAAGTCAACACTTTTATGACTAACTTGTTGTAAAACTTCCGACCAACAACTAGCAATAGAAGCTCTAAAACCAGCAGTTTGTAAGTATTGAATTAGAGCTTGAAACCACTCATAGCCTCTATTACCGGGCTGATTTTTGAGATTGAGAGTAGAATTTTTAATTAACTGATAATTCTTAACTGGTTTGCGATTGATTTTGGGTAAATCATGCAACATAGTTACATCTACCACGAGAATATTGAGTGGACAACTGATGCCGGCAGCAATTTGTAATACAGATGATAAAGCATTTCCCTGGTAATTGTGGGCATCATTTTCCTGATGCAAGGGACTTAAACAAGGAAATACAGACAATCCTGGTATTTGGGAAGCGGCTAAAGTAGTAGCAACATCACAAGTGACCAATGGTAAAGTTGCTAATCGCTGGTGTTTAGTTAATTGTTGTAGATAAGTGCGAGCCGTAGAAATTTCCATATCTAGTAATATCACATCAAACTGCCAGACTCGTGCTAACAAATCTGCTTGATCTAAATCATCTACTTCAATAACTCGATGTTCTCGGAGGGAAGGGTAGAGATTAACCGCTTCTAATTCTGGATTTACTAACCGGAGAATTCGTAGAGGGACAATCTGAGGATTTTGATTATTTTCCATCCCTGAATGCTGAACTTTTAGAGATGTGGATAATTTTTCTAATAGTGTAGTCAATAGGTGGTGTTTGATGGGTAAACTTAAAAAACTATCAGCCTGTTTAGTAAGTGCTTGCTCCTTTTCAGCCGCTGTAGCCGTGACAACAACATGAATGTGACGAGTTAAAGCATCAGATTTCAATATAGTTAAAACATCCCAACCTGAGAGTAAAGGTAATAAAGGGTTTAAAAATATAGCCTTTGGTTGTAAACGTCGAGCTTTTTCTAATGCTTCTGTTCCCGATCTAGCAATGACAACACGATAACCTAAACCTTTGAGTTGTTCAGTTAATTCTTCAATATATTGGGCTACTGCTTCCACCACTAACACTAATCTTGGGGAGGAATTAGGTTGGTATTGTGGAGAATTGTGGAGATTTTGACGACAAGAATTGGCAGTGTTGCCTATTTCCCGCTTTTCTGGTTTTATATCTTCAGAGTCGTTAAAACTGAGTTTTGGTGGACTCGGTGGTAAAAGCAGGGTAAATTGACTACCTTTACCCTCACGAGATAGGAAACTGACATCTCCACCATGTAAGCGAGCCAAAGCTCTGGTTAAGACTAATCCTAAACCCGTTCCTTCAAACTGACGGGTGAGGGGGTTTTCTAATTGCTGGAATTTTTGAAAGATTAAATGTTGTTGTTGTTCAGGAATCCCAATACCTGTATCCCAGACAGTAAAAGCAATCCAACCTTCCCAACGACTTACCCGTAACCCAATTTCTCCAGATACTTCTGTGAATTTAAAGGCATTAGAAAGTAGATGTGCCAGCATTTGACGCAAGCGTAATTCATCCGCTACCATTTGTTCTAAACCCGGTTCAATGGCCAGACTAAATTGACGATGAGACGAACTTTGATTTTCTGCTGGGGATAATTGTTGAGTTTTGTTATTTTGCTGATAGATATTTTTTACATCTGATAAAGCTCGTTCACAGACTACCTGAATTTGTACTGGGGTGAAAGTGAGTTGCATTTGTCCAGTTTCCATGCGAGTCAAATCTAAAATATCATTAACCACACTCATCAAATGTCTGCCACTTTGGTGAATTAGCCCAGCATAACGAGCTTGGCGCTCATTTAATTGTCCCAACTGTTGGTCTACAAGTAGTCGAGATAGTCCTAAAACTGCCGTTAGTGGTGTTTTTAATTCGTGACTGATACAAGCTAAAAATTCATCTTTTAAGCGATTGAGTTGAATCAAATCGGCGTTTTTTGTTGCCAATTCCTTGCAAAGTTGTTGTTGTTCCGTTACATCTGTTGCTAATATTAGCCATAGGTCATCGGTAGTTGCCGGCACTGGTGACTCAGAAACCCAAACTTGCAACTCCCTACTATCCAAAGGGATTTTGGCAAATTGCCAAACCCGTTCTTGACCATTTTTGATTTGCACCACACAAGTACAAATACCCAGATGCGTATCTAAAACACAGCGGTCAGAACCACTATTTACATTGACGGGTGACTCTTCCAGAAATGGTAAAGCTGATGATGAGTCATCTGAAAAAACCGTTGGGGAGACAGTTGTTTTGGGACTCGTGAAAGGATCTGGTTTCAGATTTTCGGACTCATGAGCATAAATATAAGCAGATTTTTGAGAGTGAGTCGGGGCAAGTATGGTCTCTACCTGTTTTCTAACACCTTCGATGTCTTTTAATGCTCCCAATTGTTGCCACCAAGCAGGATTTTGGGTGATTACTTTGCCATGACTATTTTGTAACATAATTGGCCAAGGCAGTTGCCCTAACAAATGGACTATGGATGTGTGTATTTTTGGCGGTTCTTTTTCCTGATTGATGATTGAGTTAATAGGATTTTTGTTTTGAGCTAAGAGTTGCAATAAGCGTAAAGTGTCCACTATTCCCAGAAGTTTACCATCTGAGTCAACCAATGCCCAATCTAAATTTCTTTGTTGTTGAGTTTCTTGGTATTGTAAAAATAGGCGGAAATGTTCTAGACTCTGTGCTGCTGATATGGTTTGTATTGGTTCTAAAAGCGATTTATCCAGCTGTGAGAGTGGTCGCTGTAAATTTAAAAGGTAGTCATCAGTGGTTGCTGCTAATAATTGTGGCAGTAACCGAGCAGAGTATAACAAACCAATTGGGACTTGTTGTGAATTGACTACCATCAAGCGATCGCACTGTTGGTTGGTAAAAATATCCAGCACGGTTGCTAGAGTATTTGTTTCTAAGCAGATTGGTACATTTGCTAGAAATTGATAAAGCGGGTACTGTAGCATTGATATAATTCCTCAGTGGTCATTCTGCTGATGATCAACTCCGGCCTCACCATTAGCCTTCGTTGAGATGGTCTTCAAGCCTGAAGCAGTATCCGGCCAGAATATTGAGAATGGCTACGCTATTGTGGGATTCCGGTTACATATTTAGGAATTACGCACAATATAATATCTGGAGAAATCTGGAGAAACCTTCTTTCCTTCCTGTTCTGTCCCTTGCGGGTGCTTTGCGAACGCTGCTTTCTGGTTTATGCTTTCGTCGTTTGTTGTTTCGTAACTTGTGGGTAAGCCCTGACATTGACAAACCGCGCTGAAGAATTTCCCTCAAAGCAGATAAATCCAGACAAACCAAATATTGAATAGTTTTGGTATTTTCATCAGTGTTACATACGGTCAGTATTTTGATACTATCTACAGGTAGATAAGCCTTAAGCTACAGGCTAGATTAAGAGCCAGGCTGGGGGTTTGGCTATGACTTCGGCACAGTCCACGGACTGAAAATAAATGAACTCAAAGCCAATCTTGGATGATTTTCCCCCTCACGGTGCGAGATGTGAATTTTCATAGTCAACAAGTAACCATCTTGACAAGATTATTACTTGTATTGAAAGTCATTACTTTTGAAAGTGACAACTACAACAATAATTATGACTCCAAAGATTCGCTTTAGAACCTTGAGGAATTATAATGATTTAAAATGCGACAATTCTTTAAGTTTGTTTAAGTATCTTATCAAGGAGTAAAGTAATGTAACCTAAGTCCAAGTTTGATTTGTTAATGTACTTATCAATGATTCCTAAGTACGCCCATTAATATAAGTTATCCTGTTTAAGCCAACTAAATATGCTTAGTTACTGACTTATATATGTCACTCCTACATAATACCCATGATTTATCAACCGTAAATGTTAGTACCTATATTGCTTTTACAAATAATAAATATAAAACAAATTTCCGGTAGACCATTTGCACAAAGGAGGCACAAAGGTTTACTTATTCACGGATGGAATTTCATGAATAAATTCCTTAGCCAATACTACCGATTAATCAGCGAATGGTATTCTCTGCCAATTACTACTACACCTGATCAGATATACTATTTACCTAATCAGACATTAGATAGAAAAAATAATTATTTTCTGGCCTTTGCCCAGCAGAGAAAGACACAAAATTTTCAGGATATGACTACTACCGAAAAACAGGAGATATTAGAGCAACTGAAATCAGATTATCGGCAAATTATTGTAAATTATTTTCTAACCGACAAAGCAATAAAAGAAAAAATTGATAAATTTATCAACGCCCTATTTTATGCTAATATTCCTGTGCCACAAATTATAGAAATACACATGGAAATCATTGACGAATTTGCCAAACAATTAAGACTAGAAGGGAGAAGCGATGAAACATTACTAGATTACCGTTTAACCTTAATAGATATTTTGGCACATCTTTGTGAAATCTATCGTTCTACTGTTGCTAAAATCAATTGAATTGAATGCGGCCAAGCAGAATTTCCATCTCCAGTCATTGTGAGTAAATACTAGAAGTATAGATAAAACCTTTGCTTTGTTTATTTGTCACATTTATTGCTTATTTTTAGGAGTCTATATTGTATGAATCAAGCCAAAAAAACCTATGTTCTCAAGCTTTACGTGGCAGGAAACACCCCCAATTCAGTGCGAGCCTTAAAAACCCTCAAAGATATCTTAGAGCAAGAATTTAAAGGTGTTTATGCCTTAAAAGTAATTGATGTCCTGAAAAACCCCCAATTAGCTGAAGAAGATAAAATTCTTGCCACTCCGACATTATCAAAAATTTTGCCTCCTCCGGTTCGGAAAATTATTGGTGATCTTACAGATAGAGAAAGAGTATTGATTGGATTGGATCTGCTTTATGAAGAACTGAGTGAAGAATATGAACAAGAGTAGGATAAAATACAGTAGATTGGGGGTAAAAGAAGTACAAAATTTTCATAAAAAATCAATTTAATTATTAAGCGGATTTTACCAAAAGACTCCTAACTGCGTAAATTCTGCCGTATTTATGAAAAATGATCAAAAACTTTCTTGATTTTAAAAAACCAGGTTGAATATCCTTATTAGATAACATGACAAGAAAAGAGCAGTTTGACCAAAAAAAAATACCCGTTGGTGGCGTAGAAAAAATTCGGACAATGATCGAGGGCTTTGACGATATTAGTCATGGCGGTTTACCCGTTGGTAGAACCACCTTAGTGAGTGGCACTTCCGGAACAGGAAAAACTTTGTTATCACTGCAATTCCTTTATAATGGCATCACCTACTTTGACGAACCAGGAGTATTTGTTACCTTTGAGGAATCACCCAGTGATATTATTAAAAATTCCCATATTTTTAATTGGAATTTGCAACATTTAATTGATGAAGGTAAATTATTTATTCTCGACGCTTCTCCAGATCCCGAAGGTCAAGATATAGTCGGTAATTTTGATTTATCTGCCCTGATTGAAAGGTTACAATATGCAATTCGTAAATATAAAGCAAAAAGAGTTTCCATTGATTCAATGACAGCCATATTTCAACAATATGAAGCTGTAGGAGTAGTGCGACGGGAAATTTTCCGTTTAGTAGCGCGTCTGAAACAATTAAACGTCACCACAATCATTACCACTGAAAGAGGTGAAGAATATGGACCAGTAGCATCTTTTGGCGTTGAAGAATTTGTTTCCGATAATGTAGTGATTGTTCGCAACGTTTTAGAAGGAGAACGCCGTCGTCGAACTATTGAAATTCTCAAATTACGGGGAACAACTCACATGAAAGGTGAATATCCCTTCACAATTACCAACGAAGGAGTTAATATATTCCCCTTGGGAGCAATGCGATTAACACAAAGATCCTCTAATGTGCGAGTATCTTCTGGGGTGAAAATCCTTGATCAGATGTGTGGTGGTGGTTTCTTTAAAGACTCAATTATTTTAGCAACAGGAGCTACAGGAACTGGTAAAACCTTATTAGTGAGCAAATTTATCCAAGATGGCTGTATTAATGGTGAAAGAGCGATATTATTTGCCTATGAAGAATCTCGCGCTCAACTTTCACGTAATGCTTATTCATGGGGGATTGATTTTGAGGAATTAGAACATCAAGGACTGTTAAAAATAATTTGTACCTATCCCGAATCAACTGGTTTAGAAGATCATTTACAAATTATTAAATCAGAAATATCTCATTTTAAACCTGCTCGCATTGCCATTGATTCACTTTCAGCCATGGCTAGAGGTGTTAGTAATAACGCTTTTCGTCAATTTGTCATTGGGGTTACAGGTTATGCTAAACAAGAAGAAATCACTGGTTTTTTTACCAATACTACAGACCAGTTTCTCGGTTCTCATTCTATTACCGACTCCCATATTTCCACAATTACAGACACAATTTTGATGTTGCAGTATGTAGAGATTCGGGGAGAAATGTCGCGGGCAATTAACGTCTTTAAAATGCGAGGCTCTTGGCATGATAAGGGCATTCGTGAATATAATATCACAGCCGACGGACCAGATATTAAAGATTCACTGCGTAACTATGAGCGAATTATTAGCGGTGCGCCTACTCGCGTTATTATAGATGAAAAAGCAGAACTTTCTCGCATTGTCAAGGGTTTTGAAGACAAACAGAGTTCTGATGCTTAAAATAGGAAGAGTGCGATATTCCTTCACAAATCTATGGATCATGCTATATTTTGTGGTGAAGACAAGTATTCTGCCGCTAAATTGATATTTTTTTCTGTGAGGGGACGCGGTGAAAAGACAGCAATTATTCCATAGTTTCTTACCCGGTTTTACGGTAGCAGTATTAACAACTCAGCCCGCTTGGGCTAATGTTATGAACATGAGTGAGGTACAGCCAGGGTCTTATCCTAATGTTTTGATTTCTACCAATAGTGGAAATTCATTCACACAAGTTACAAATCACCCAGGATTATTATTTAGCAGTTATTTCCGTCAGGGTAGTATAAAGCCTGCTGTTAACTACAGTCTGCCAATAATTACCGCTGACAATAATCTTGATATTCAGGAAGTAAAAATACTTAAAAAAGATGATGGTAGATTTGTCAATTTTTCTGATCTATCCAATCATAATTTGCTGGCTGTTAATAATCCCAATTCTGAGCAGCAATTTACCAGCGGTAATACTAGGGTATCAGAATTACTAGAATCTCGGAAATGCCCACAGCAGAAGAGTCAAGCAGCTTTACTACTTGCCTCTAACACCTGTTTACCTAAAAAAACTTCTGATTGGATAGCTCAAACAACTGTTCCTAATACACCAGAAACTAGTACACCTCTTCCTGGGGAGAATGTAAAACCTGCACCTAGTCAGTCCGTAGATTTTACTAATACTCCTAATGACTTAAATCCTAACCCGAATCCACTGTTATTTCCAGGACAAGCGGAGGAAGTAAAAATACAGGCAACTCGGCCAATTAGTTTGTCAGAGGCTTTGGAACTGGCTAAACGGAATAACAATGATTTACAAGTGTCCCTGTTACAATTGCAACGCAGTAAATCAGTTCTGCGGGAAGCTCAAGCGGCTTTATTTCCTAGTGTAGATTTAAGCGGAGATTTAACAAATGGTCGTGACGTTGGGACGGCACTACGCATTGACCAAGCTAGAAAAACAAATCCTTTGCTAGATGATGCTCCAGCGAACACAAACTTTACCGGAACAGCACAGATAAGATATGACTTGTATACCTCCGGTAGACGTAATGGGGCTATTCAGGAGGCTGAAGAAAGGATACGTGTACAAGAATTAGATATCGAAAGACAATCTGAGGAAATTCGTCTAAATGTGTCTAAGGCATATTATGATCTGCAAGAAACCGACGAAAACGTGAGAATTACCCAGTCAGCGGTAGAAAATGCTCAAGCTAGTTTGAAAGATGCCATGGCCTTAGAAAAAGCTGGCGTTGGTACTCGTTTTGATGTATTGCGATCGCAAGTAAACCTAGCCAATTCTCAACAAGAATTAACCAATGCCCTCTCTAAACAACAAATTGCCCGCCGCAAATTAGCGCCATTGTTAAATTTGTCTCAGTCAGTGAGCATTAGTGCGGCTGATCCAGTAAAATTAGCAGGTTTATGGCAGCAACCACTAGAACAGAGCATTGTTTTAGCTTATCAAAACCGTCCTGAACTACAACAAACTTTAGCACAGCGGAAAATCGGCGAAGCACAGATAAAACAGGCTTTAGCGTCTTCTGGTCCACAGGTGAGTTTAGTAGGGAGATATAACTTATTAGATCAATTTGATGATGGAACTAGTGTGAGCGATGGTTATTCATTAGGACTACAAGCCAGCATTAATTTATATGGTGGAGGAGCAGGAACTGCAAGAGCAGCCCAAGCTAAAACCAGTATTGCGATTGCTGAAACGCAGTTTTCTGAACAAAAAAACCAGATTCGCTTTCAAGTAGAACAAGCTTATTCCACCCAAGCCTCAAGTTTAGAGAACGTACAAACTGCTAATGTAGCCTTAGAACAAGCTAGAGAATCTTTACGATTAGCGCGGTTAAGATTCCAAGCAGGTGTAGGTACTCAAACCGATGTAATTAACGCATTAAATGATTTAACACGGTCCGAGGGAAATCGCGTCAGAGCCATATTAGACTACAATCGAGCCTTAACAGAATTACAAAGATATGTTACAGCCAAAGGATTAAAACAGTTAGAGGAATCAGGAGTCAAATAAGAGGTAAGATTAGTAGGTTGGGTTTCTTGCCTCAACCCAACCTACAAGAAATGACCAAGGATCAATGATGTTGCAAGTGCTAAACTATTGACATACTCACCGACCTGAAGGTGCGATGATTCTTGACACTTCACTGGAACACGCCACAAGTGGTCTTATCGTCCCTCCATGTCCGTTTAAAGTCTCCCAATGCCCTATGGCGACTATAACCAAATTTTAACATAAAGCCGTCCTAAAAGCGATGCACTGAGCTTGCCGAAGTGGACGGGGCTTGTATCCCAGATTTTTGGTCAAAAACTCATGATCATGACTAAAGTTACATCACAAGAGATTGCAAAATTTCGTTCTCTGATGGTAGATGATTCTCAAGCAATGGAAGCATTAGACTTGATAGAGGACTGCGATGGAGATTTAGAAGACGCGGTAATGACTCTGGCTATTAAAGCTGGACAACAACCGGAACAAACTAATTCTGAATGGTTAGATGCCTTAGCCAAAAAATGGCGGGCTGTAATTTGTGAACAGGAATATCGAGAAGACTTGCTAAATGGGTCAATTCAAGAGATGATAGAACATCTGAGGACAATACAGACCTTTCCGAGAAGTCTGGCCACACCGGTTTTAATTTATGTTCTTAAACAAGGTGTAAATAACTTTTGTGAGCCTCTAGACTTGCTAAAATCAGATCAATCCTGATTAGTGAATATACTGATGATGTCAACTGGAATTTAAAAAATAGTTTAAGATTAATGAATTATCTTGTTGCTGTATTATCAGATCGTATCCAAGCCGAAGCCGCCGATTTAGCTTTAGAAAAAGAAGGCATAAATGGGACTATTCTTGGTAGAGGTTATAAAAGTGCTGATGAATTTGGTTTAATTGATCCCAAAGAAGAAGCAAAAAAACAAGTAAAATTAATGGCGATTTGGTTAGTCCCATTTGGCTTTTTTTCCGGTTTTACTTTCAGTTTGATTACTGGTTTAGATACCTTTGCTTGGGCTGGAGAAATCGGTAATCACGTAATCGGCGGAATTTTGGGTGCTGGTAGCGGGGCTATGGGTAGTGTATTTGTGGGGGGTGGTGTTGGTTTGTTTGAGGGTGGTGGTGATGCTTTACCCTATCGTAATCGCTTAGATGCGGGTAAGTATTTAATTGTCGTCCAAGGTTCGGAAACTCTGACCCGTCAAGCTACTCGGATTTTAAGGCAGTTTGACCCAGAAAATATTCAAGGTTATGCTGCTGTAACTAAATAATTAATCTGAATTACAGCGAATTTCAGGTAAATGAACCACGGTTTTTGTTTCGCGCAATCTCTCTTAGAGATCCCGAAGGGTAGGCGCAAAGTAGGAAACACGCAAAGGAAGAAGGTAATCAAAGTTTGGTTTAAATCGCCGAAAACTGCTGTAAGTAGGTGAACGGAAAAAAACCGACATAAGTAACGAAAAGTAAAGTGGCCCAAAACCTCTTCCCTGTTCCCTCACTATAAGGACAATTTTTAACGCCAACCTACTTAGCTTGTGAGCATTTAATAGGAAGAGGAGTCAAACCAGAATATCTCAACGATGATAAACTGGGGAGGGTCATGGATAAACTATGTTTTTAATACCAAATCAATGTCAAATTAACCGATGAATTAACGTAAAATCCTTGCCATATCAGGATTTTCGGGTTTGGTAAAATAATTTAGTATAAGAAGTACCGAAGAGCCATAAATTTTGAAATAATACCAATTGCACAGAATTATCAGCAATTTATATATCTAAAGGGGGACTGGATTAAACCACTTTAAATATTATATATTAAATAGCCCGATTACCCTACCGGACTTTAGCTCCAAATCCTCTTTTGTCATTACCCGACAAGAGGGGTTTTATTCACTTTTGAATATTAATTATGTAGATGATCACCAAAAACTAGTATGTTGGTCTAAGCCAAAGCGAACAAACTCCAGAAAGAAAATATTAGGTTTTCTCGCATCATTTTATTAACCGGAAATTAGTCATTTTTAGGATTTATATATTGAAAAAAATTGTCTACCTATAAGAAAGATTCCGCCCATAATGATGAATATTAATGTTATTTTTCCTCCCGGAACTAGGGTTTGATGGTTACTATGGAAAAATTCTGGATTTTGACTTTGTTTCCAACTCATTAATGCTGGCATAATTCCTGCTAAAATAGAAATACTAAACGTACCTGTGTATTCTAAAGCCTGGAAAAATATGGTGGGATTAAATGTTCCTAAACTTAAAGGTGGAAGCAATACCAAGGAATAAAGAGGTAAACGAGAAATTTCGCTTTTAGTAATCAAAGAAATATCTTTAAAAAAATCCGTTAAACCGTAGGTAATACCAATAAATGATGTGACAATGGCAAATTCTGAAAAAATTGATAATAACATTGCAAACCATTCTCCAGAAGCACCATTGCGGAGGATTTTTAATGGGTCAAATATCCTCTCATTTCCTGGACTAAGTTGTACAATATCTGGAGTCACGCAGCCTAAAATAACCGCATTCCAAGCCAAAAACATCAAGAGTGGAATCACAGAACCAATAATAATAGATTGACGAATTTTGGGAATATCTCCTTCTAATTGAGTCACAACCAAGGGGATAACAGAATGGTAGAACATGGCCACATATATAACAGCAAGAGAACCACCAATAGCAGTCCAATTTTGGACTAAGAATTGAGAGCTTTGGATTTGGCTTCCTCCTAATAATAATAAACCCACAAAGGCCATGAGTAAAATAATGGTAAATATTTCATTTAATTTTTCAATAAAGTTATTTTTTCCCCAATAAATCATGCTACCAAATATTAGGGAAAAACTCACTGTTCCTGCCCAAGGAGGTAAAATATTTTCTAACTTCCAAACTTGGTTAACTGTCGTTGTTAAAACTTCTCCACCTTTAGTCATATATGCCACTAACAAAGCATAGTGATTAAATAAGTATGCGACTCCAGCAATTCTCGCTCCAACTTTACCAAGAATCTTTTCTATAATTGCTAATAAGCCTAAATGGGGAATACCCTCAACTCGCATGATATTTAAAGTCACTTCCGCAATTATTAAACCAGATATTAAAGTATAAAACCATACAAAAATAATGGCAATTGTAGATGGTATAATACCGGATGGTAAGGTTACTGCTGGTAGTCCAATAATTCCAGCCCCAACAGTAGTTCCCACAATTAAAGCTGTATTTCCTAAAACACTACCTGGTTGATGTTGAAATTTATTACCATCAAATTCTAGATGAGAAAATAATCGTGTTACCGCTTGGTGATCTTGTTTTTCTTGTCCAATCATAAACTCAAAACTAATTGTTGCTCTTCTCAATACAGTTATACCAGATACCCGACTTCTAATATCAGTCGAAGATATAATAAGTGATTAAACGAACTTCTTGACAAACTCACACATTAAATCTACTCTACCTTTGCGTAACATGGCTGGATCTAATCTTTCAGTGGTATTACAAGTCATTAATACTACTAACTTCTGCTTCATTTGAATGCCAGATTCATCAATTATACTCTGGTATAATGTGCCATCTAATAAGGCTAAAATATGCTCAGTTTTGTTATTATATTGTGCCACTTCTGAAGCCCGATCTTGAGCTAGATTATCAGCTTCGTTGATGATAATACAAATGCGTTCTAAATATGTTGGGGGGACGAAGTTGGTAATAGCATCATGATCTAAAATGAAAATTACATATCCTAAAGGGACAAGAATTTCTTTAGCTATACTCTGGGTCCATGCTGTTTTTCCTGTACCTGGTGCGCCATGAACTACAACTGCTAATTGGTTTTGATTTAGAATTGTTTGTTGAACTAAGTCGCTAAAATTTTGGATGTCTTGGGGAAATGTCCGCAATGGATATTGACTATGAACTTTCCCCACCCGACTTTGATATCCACTCAGCATTACTGCTAAATCATAGGTCGCTTTATTAATTAAAGGTTTCATATTTTGGGACATTAAAGTATAATTC
This sequence comes from Dolichospermum sp. FACHB-1091, assembly GCF_014697585.1. GTDB lineage: Bacteria > Cyanobacteriota > Cyanobacteriia > Cyanobacteriales > Nostocaceae > Dolichospermum. The sequence continues at coordinate 215,341 of NZ_JACJSB010000003.1, forward strand.
CTTCTGCCCCTTTCATAGGCTTCAATTTGTAACCAAATATCATGTTTTGACCAATAAGCATAAACTGTATTTACCACATCTAATCTTTCCCAGTTCACAAATTTTTCTACGGGAAAATAAAAGTCTCTTTCTGAGTAATATTGAGTGATAATATCAGGACGTTCTAATAATTTTAAGACTCGGAGAACGGTGATTTCTTGCAGAAGATTCAGCACATAATCAATAGGAATACTATTACGGCTCACAAATTGTACAAGAGGTGTTTCTGTACTCAAAATGTCTTTATGGCGCTGTTCTGGAGTGAGCATATCTGGTGTGATATAATTCCAAAATTTCTGAAATTCACCACGAGTATAATCCGAGGCTAAATTTAAAATATTTGCCCACCAAGCATATTCTTTTCTAGCTAAAGCATCAGCATAATAACTGACTAGATTAATACTTTTCTGGGTTAATTCCTGAGTATCATGGAATAAAATTTTCCCGAAATATTCCCAATCAAAATCTCTTTGAAATGGCCGCCAACCGCTAGATAATAAGTTTTGACAGTTTTTATTGGTGTTATTACTTTCGTTAGTTCTGAAATAGTCAAAATCCATAATTTAAATTATTCTCTGCTGAGACAATGATGCACAATTTTTTGTTACAGCCATTATTGGTAATATATTATATTCCCAAATGGTACTCGTGTCAACTATTCTACTCATAATTTAGCTATTTGAGCAATATTATTTAGTATTTAGCAAAATTATCTCCTGTCTGCTGGGTTAAAAATTAAATAGTAACTCCATGGTTAGTAAAAATAAAAACAATAAACCCTATTTCTCGAAGAAGTAGGATGATAAATTTGTTGATTTTTGTAAATAAATTTATTAGCAGTTTTGCATATAATCAAAATATATCTACTAAAAGGATTAAAACTGGATTTTTGTTTCCCGTTCCAATTACTGAAGATAAACAACCAATGAGAATTTGTGGGTTCGTCCGTTCTACTCATAAAAACGACTACTCCCTATTAACTACTCTGGAGAAGAGATGTATTTAGCACATTCATTTATGAGTGATGAAAAACGACAAAAACATCAACAGCCTTTGGTTTTAGCAGTAGAAGATAATGATGACAGTCTATTGCTAATGAGCTATACCCTAGAATTATTAGGTTGTCGATCTATTTGTCAAAAAGAAAGTTCAAGAACGCTATTTATGGCTAAGGAGTATCAGCCTGATTTAATTTTATTGGATATTTTCTTACCAGGTATGAGTGGGTTAGATGTTATTCAATATCTCAAGGGAGAATCATTAACTTGTCATATTCCTGTAGTTGCTGTCACGGTGTTGACTGGAACTGAAGATAAAAAAAGTATTCTCAAGGCTGGTTTTGATGATTACATTAGTAAACCCTATATGATCGAGGAATTAGAAGCAATTATTCGGCGGTTACTAGGTAGAAAATTTCAGCTATGTTCGGTTTCAAGAATATAGCAGGGAATAGGGAATAGGGAATAGGAAATAGGGAATCAGGTTCAAAGTCCTTGTATTTATTAATGGTAATCAAGTGACCTTGGGTAATCTGACTGTGAATGTGCTACCTTTACCAAGTTCTGAAGAAAGTTCCATTTTACCTCCATGGGCTTCGACAATACATTGTGAAAGATGTAGTCCTAAACCACTACCTGATCTTTTATTCCTTCCCTGGCGAAATCGCTCAAAAATTGTTCCTTGATCTTCGGCTGCAATACCATAGCCTGTATCTTGAACTTCGATGATTATTTGACTTGGATGATTGGTTGGGGATAAGGTTTCAAAAATGCGGACTTCTATGCTACCTGTATCGGTAAATTTGATAGCATTAGCAATGAGATTACTGAATACTCGTCTTAATTCTAAGCGATCGCCGTTAACAATTCCTCCATTATTTCCTGTTTGGTTTAATTCATGAGGATATAATTTTAGAATTAAGTTTTTCTCAACTGCTAAGGGACTGAGTTCACCCACTACTTCAGTGGCGATTTCCATGAGGTTACACGATTCCCTGTTTAAGCTTTTCTTCCCAGCTTCAAAACGGTAAACTTCTAGGAGAGTATTCACCATTTCTAGGAGATTTTGATTGCTACGAATTATCATATTAATTGCTTGTTTCATTTCTGGAGAAATCTCGCCAAAGACTTCTTGCAAAAATAAATTAAGCATTCGATCAGCAGCGACTAAAGGAGTACGTAAATCATGGGTAAGACGAGAAACAAAATCTTCTCGCTGTAGTGTCATTTTTCGCTGTTCGTCAATACTGTGCTTTAATCTTAGCAGCGATCGCACTCTTGCTAATAATTCTTCTGTGTCAAAGGGTTTGCGAATAAAATCGTCAGCACCAGCATCTAAACCTTCCACAACACTAGATTCGTCAAAAGCTGTCAATAGCAAAATCGGAATATAGTTTATTCCTGGATTATTACGGATTCTTCGCGTCACTTCATAGCCATTTATTCCTGGCATCATCACATCTAAAATAATTAGATCTGGTTCTAATTCTACCACGTTTTTTAAAGCTGCTTCACCATTAGCAACTGAATCAATATGATATCCCTCATACTCTAAAATTGCTTCCACTAAAATCAGATTATCTTTGCTATCATCAACGGACAAAATTCGATCTTTTTTTAGAATAGACATAATTAATCAACCTTTTAATCATCTACAACTTCAAATGTGTTGAATTTATTGATGCTTTCTTACAGGAATATATAGAATGAAAATGATGCTGATGAGTAGGAGAAACTATATTACCTAAATCTGCTATCAAATTTATTTTCCGTGGTAATTCTATTTTAAACATTGAACCGACTCCTAATTGACTTTCGATACATATTTTTCCTCCCATCATGCGTACTAACGAATCAACAATAGCTAAACCCAAACCTGTACCCGGATATTTACGGCTGATACCTTGATCAACTTGATGGAATGCTGCAAAAATATTTTGAAAATCTTGAGGAGCAATACCAATTCCCGTATCTTCTACAGCAATTGTAACTCTATTTTGATGTATTTCTTTGATTTCTACGAAAATATTTCCAGATTCTGTAAACTTAATGGCGTTAGAAAGCAAATTCATTAAAATTTGCCGTAATCGCACTGCATCATTAAATACTAATTTATTATCTAAATCTCCTTTGACTAGCAAAGATAAATTCTTAGCTTCAGCTAAAGAACGGATTTCTGTCACCGTATTATTAACAACTTCTGATAAATCGAATATTTCTGGCTTGAGTTCTAATTTACAGGCTTCTAGGTGAGAAAAGTCCAGAATTTCATTCAGTAACACTAGTAATTTTTTACCATTCTTGAGGATTCGTTCTACCATGTCCATTTGTTGATTTGTTAAATTACCAAATTTGGGACGTAATAGAATCTGGGAAAATCCAATAATCGCATTCATTGGGGTTCGTAATTCATGGGATATCGTGGCTAAAAATAATGATTTTAACCTTGATATTTCTAAAAATGCGAGGTTGTGTAAATGAATCTGTTGCTGTTGTGCTGCTAATTCTTTGTGCTTGAGAATTAGCTCTTCATGACTTTCTTTAAGTTGTTGATTTGCTAACTCTAGCTGCATTTGGGTGCGGTGGATACGAATTACACTTCGTAAAATTTGGGCTATGGTTTCTGAACATAATGTAGACTTGATAAAATACTCACTAGCACCTGCTTTAATACACTCTCCAGCTATTGCTTCATTTCCTGAATTTATTAAAATTACTAAAGGAACTTTGATGGCTGAAGAATTTATTTTGTGAATTAATGTTAAGCAATCTTGATTTCGTAAGTGATAGTCGAGAAATATGCAATCATAGTGATTATTGATCAGAGCCGAGAGCGTGTGATGACTATCTTTGACTTCATCAAGTTCTATACTAATACCTGTTTCACTCAAAGCTAGATTTAATAGCACACGCTCTACTTCATTCTCTTCTACAACTAAAATTTTTAGCGTTTCTTCCATCGGTTTTTATTTTCACTGTAGTAAAATCAAATACTTTATCTAGTTGAAAATATTGTAAATTAGCAATTAGTTAACTGTCTTCACCCATTAGTGAGAGTTGCATGGAAACATTGTGTACCAAAACCTTGGGTATTTTTACTTGAATAATGGTGAAATTTCCAAATAAAAACTACTCCCCTAGCTGGCAACTGCTATATTTAGTCAATTACAAATTTGGGGATAGTGTTTAACTGTAATTTTTCCAACTCGTCTCAATAATCTCATTTGTTTTGGGAGAAATATCTATATATCTTTAGCTAGATTTTTACATCTACCCAAATTCAAAAATTGCTGATTTATTATTCCCATTGGTAGATGTTAATTGGTAACAGGATCGTCTATCCTGAATACGGGTGAGTCAGATGCAACTGTTAAAAAAATGCTTAGAAAAAGTTTTAGTTAGTAAGTTCGTGTAGAATGTATAGAATATAGCTATTCATAAAAAACTTCAGAAGCAGGGCGAACAAGCTTTTTTACTACCTATCCCCTCTTACCTCCTGAAACTACCTCAGCAGTAATCCGATTATCATGGGTGTAACAATGAGTGAAATTAGTATTCTATTAATCGAAGATCATGATTTAACCCGTATGGGACTCAGAACTGAATTGCAGTTACACGGCGGCTTTAAAGTGATTGGTGAGGCCGCTAATGCGACTGTTGGATTAAAACTTTTAGAAACGACGAAACCAGATGTGGCTGTGATAGATATTGGTCTACCAGATATGGACGGAATTGAACTGACACGCAAATTTAGACGTTATCAGGCTGAAACAGGACAATCACAAACCAAAGTCTTGATTTTAACGATGGATAATACAGAAGATTCTGTCTTGGCGGCCTTCGCAGCAGGGGCAGATTCTTATTATATGAAGGAAACAAGTATTAATAAATTTACTGAAGCTGTACAAGTCACTTTCAGTGGTAACTCTTGGATTGATCCAGCGATCGCTAATGTGGTATTAAGAAAAGTACGTCAGGGTAGCTCTGCTGACAATCAATCATCCGATAAGCCGAAAACTGTAAAAATCGAGGCTTTGGAAACAGAATATGAACAAGTTTTAGAAACCTACCCCCTCACCCAACGGGAACTGGAAATTTTAGAATTGATTGTGGGTGGTTGCAGTAATGGACAAATTGCAGAAAAATTATATATTACCGTAGGAACGGTAAAAACTCATGTTCGCAATATTTTAAACAAACTCTGTGCTGATGATCGTACTCAAGCAGCAGTTCGGGCTTTACGTTCTGGCTTGGTAGCTTAATCAGTTTACCAATCTTTCCTGTAAACATTCTGCAATCCTTTGTGCAGCACCCGCAAGTCCCATACGCTGTAACCCGTTTTTAGCAATGTCATGCAAAAGATCAGGATTTTTCAGTAGAGACTGCATGGCTGGTAACACCTGAGATGGTTGATTAACTAAGGTTAGGGATATTCCTAACAGCCGACTTTGGGCTTCTGCAAAAGCGGCGTTATATTGGGGGCCATCACCAGGAATAGCAATGGCTGGTTTTCCTAAACCAATGAATTGTTCCGTTGCAGTCCCCGCCATAGCGATGGCCAAATCACCCAAATGTAAACACTCATTATAGGCTGCTTGTGTCAAAATTAGATAAGCATTTTTTTGTTTAAAAGTCAAGCTATTGGGGTCAGAAATTTGTACAGGAGATTGATCACAAAGTCGCCAACCTTGAATATGTAAACTTTGAGATAAAATACCACAATCTAAACCAGGAGCGATCGCCCCCAAAAAAATCATTGTCCCAGCACCAGAGAATAAAGAATCTTGTTGTTGTAAACTGGCAACCAGGGCAGATACAGAAACCATGATCATTTCCCAATTATTATAAGCTTCCGGGGCGCGAGAACCGGGCAACAGAGTCACAATCAAAGGACGAATTTGTTCTTTGTGTTCAGCATTACCACGATCAAACCCTGGGCTGCTAAAATTGGTCTTTAACCCATCCATCATCGGATTTCCTGCATCTACAGCCGGAATTGACCACTTTTTTAAGATCTTCGTCGTCAGAGAATCTCTAGGAAACACAGCCTGACAACGGCTGCGACTCATTAACCACCTTTCCCAAGGATGGTAAATTGAACCAGAAAAATTTTCCCACTTTGCGGATTTTGATTTTCGTGGTAATAAACCCGCTTCATCGCGCACATAATATTCTGATTTAGCCGTACCCACAAAAGCGTAATTAGCACCACTTGTAGCTGCGAATAACAGGGGGACAATATCCCCCACAGCTAGAATAGCCTTTTGATTCCCTAAGCTTGTTTGTAGCCTCACCCAACGGCGTACAGATTTGATTTGATTCCAGGTTAACTGAATCAAACCACCGCTGACATCACGCATTAGCTCTTTGCTATCCATGTAAACAAAACCCCCAGAAGGCATATTCTGTACCTTACCGATTATGGGAACGTTTATTTTTTGATAAGCGTGTCCTTCACCCACTATTGGTAAAACAAAGATATCAGGTGGGGAAGATAATGTTTGTAAAGCCTGGATAATCCGTACAGCAATGATATCTTCTCCATGACCATTGCTTAAAACTAATAATTGTAAACGAGAATTGGCCATTGACTTGAAAAACACCCTCTAATATTAATTTAGAATATTAATTAACCCTTAACACCACTAGCAGTATCCGTAGGGACAATGTATTTTTGTAAGAACAGAAATAATACTAACACGGGAGTAGTTGAAATTACTGAACCAGCGGCCACCAAACGCCAATCTAAAGAAAAAGTCCCCGCTAACTTAGCAACTCCCAGAGGTAAAGTGTATAAACTTTCATCCTGAATCACAATTAAAGGCCATAAAAAGTCACTCCAAGCGCCAATAAAGACAAAAATAGCCAGAGTAATTAGCGCTGGACGGATAGCGGGTAGCATTACATACCACCATAATCCTAACTCAGAAGTACCATCTAAACGAGCAGCTTCTTCAATTTCCTTTGGTACAGTTATCAGGGCTTGACGTAGTAAAAATATACCGAAAGCAGAAGCTAAACTAGGGAAAATTACCCCTAGATAACTATTTCTCAAACCTAATTGCACTGTGAGAATATATAAAGGAATCATGACGATTTGGAAGGGAATCATAATTGTGGCCACAATAGCAATGAAAATTCCGTTTCTGCCCACAAATGATAGTCTAGCTAAGGGATAAGCTGCTAAGGAACAAAACAACAAATTTAAACCGACAGTTAATACAGATACTAGGATACTATTATATAAATAAGTGGCAAAAGGTAGAGATTGCCAGACTTGAGAGAAATTTTCTAAGGTAGGTTGACTAAGTAATAATTCGGGTGGTGATTGCCAGATATTTTCCGTTGGTGACTTCAGTGATGTGCTAATTAGCCATAACATGGGAAAGAGCATGACTAAAGCGATCGCTCCTAGTATGGCATAAATAAGTAAAGTTTGCAGTCGGGAGTTTTTTAAATTCATCATTTTACGAAGGTGTATTAAGTATCAATTTTGTTTATTATAATTGATGAACTAAAAAATAGACCTGATTCTATAATTAATAATTATACACAAGAATTTGATCTAAAGTTACAAAAAATAAAAAACAAGATTCCCCAACTTCTTAAAAGATCCCGGAATTCTTTAAGAAGTCTGGGATCTAAGATATGATGAAATCGGAATTTTCAAAATAAATAATATTTTCATGAAACTAATTCAGAAAATAGCAGCATTTGTTACTATAATTATTTTTGTCAGTGTTACCTTAGTCTTTGCTCACAAAATTTCCCAAAGTCAGTTAACATCAAATCCTGAAATTGTCAAAGAATGCGTAAGTAAATTTAATGGAAGTTGTCAGCAACCAAAAATAGATGTAAATGTCCCATTTATTCCTGATCAGAAATTAGATGATCAACAGCGTTTTTTAACAACAATTGCCAATAAAATTCCCACAGTTCCTGAGATTGATACATTTGAATATACCTTACTACGTTCCTATGGAACAGTATTTATTAATCAAGACTCAGAAATTAAACTACCAGAAAAAGTCATTTTAGACAATGAAATAGAAACCCAATCTTTTCAGGATCAAATCAGTATAGATCTAGTAAATGGTACAGAAGAATGTTATTTACAAAAACGAGCAGCAGCAGCTTTAAATAAAGCCAAAGAGTTAGAAAATATTGCTCTAAAATCTGGTTATGCTGGGGACTGTTTGCGTAATTTTGCCACTAATTTAAGATTTTGGAATAAATACGCAAATAGAGAAATATTAACCCAAGTCAAAGCTGGAAAAGAGACAAAAATTCTTGGTTTAGTTGCACCTCCAGGGACATCACAACATTTGTGGGGATTAGCAATTGATTTAGAAATATTAACACCGACTCAAAAACAGATTTTAAATGAAAATGGCTGGTTTCAAACAGTAGTTAATGATCTTCCCCATTGGACATATTTAGGTTGGAGAGAGGAGGACTTACCGAAATTCGGGTTACAACAAAAAATCATCCAAGGAATTAAATATTGGACTACACCAATTTAACTAATTTGTAATTTGCTGATAAAATAGACATATATTTGAGATTTGGAGCTTTAACAATGAGTTTATTTGATGATCTAAGTCGCTTTTTAGAAAGTCGTCTAGAAGAATTTTTGCGGAATAACCCTCATTTAGAGTTAGAAGCACTTTTAGAACAACTGCGGGAACAGGAAGAAGACACATTAAAGTTAATTTCTGAGTTACAATTACAAGAGAAGCGATCGCAAGATGAAATTCTTTCCACAGCCCAAGAAATTCAAAAATGGCATATCCGTATTCAAAAAGCCCAAGCTGCGGGTAGACAAGATCTAATCACTCCAGCCCAACAGCGAGAAGCTGCATTATTGCGGGAAGGAAATCAAATGTGGGGACATATGCAAGGACTAAAAGAACGCATTACCCAATCACAAGAACTACTTGGGAAAATTCAAAAACGTCGCCAAGAGGTACAAAATAAAGCAGCAGAAATGCAAACAGCCAGAACCAAAGCACAAAGCCAGCAAAAGTTAGAAAACTATGGTTGGAATACTACTAGTAATTCTCAAAGTAATTTTGATGAATTAGAAGATAAATTTCGCCGTTGGGAAACCGAAGATGAATTAGAACAACTTAGACGCAAAATAGGCAAATAATTGCGGCTTGCTGAAAAAGTCTTTTCGTGGTGGCTAGGAGTCACCGAGTCAGGAGTTATGATACTTGTAAATAACTTCTACTTTATGGCTTGCGCCACTCTATCACCAAAAAACTTTTTCAGGTTCGACATGATCCGCCCACTTTTTGTTACATTGGTAGTGGTGATTTTTGGGTTTTGTGTTATAACCCTGTTGTGAAAATGAACTGAAACGAAAGACCACTCTATGGAACCAGATAAGCTGGCGCGAATAAAAGAGTACGGTGAATTTATCCTCCGCAAAATTGACTCCGTACCCCAATATCCTTCCCAAGAGGAAGATTGGGTTCCCACTAGCCTTGATGATTGTCTGCTGCGGCTGCGAGAAGCCGCTGTGAAAACGGTAGAACTGGCAACCTCACCGGTGAAAATCGGCGTAATGGGGGAATTTAGTAGTGGTAAAAGTTTGCTGCTAGGGAGTCTCATTGGTTATGCAGACGCTTTACCGGTGAGTGAAAATCCCACCACTGGTAATGTCACCGCTATTCATATTCAAGTCCAGGATGATTTTGCAACTACTCAAGTAAATAATTACACTGTAGAGTATTTATCCCATGACGGGGTAAATGAGTGCTTACACTTCATGCTGAAAGAAGCAAACCGTCGCGCCATATCCGCTGGTGTTACACCTTTGCAGGTAGATAAAATTAAGACTGGTAAAGATATAAGTATTTGGTGTGAGGAAGTTTGGAAAAGTTCCAATAATTTAGAGTTGCGTTATTTGCTGCGGGAGTTAGTGCTATTTTTGCGGGCTTATCAGGCTTATGGTGAGGCTTTATGCGGTCGCTTTTACCAAATTGATGGTATTACAGCCCGTGAAGGTTTACAACTGGCAGAAATGCCCCTGGCGATTCAATCTCTGAAATTTGAGGATTTACCACCAGCGCATATTCGCTTATCTAGTGCGCCGCAAAAATTAACTATTCAATTATTACGGAATAGTTTTTTCTTAATTCGTCGTGTTGATATTCAAGTGAAAATATCACGGGAAATTTGGGATCTCACAGGTGCGGAAGAATTTGTGCTGTTAGATTTTCCCGGTTTAGGTGCGGCTAATTCTGGAACTAGAGATACATTTTTATCATTACGAGAATTGGCGCAGGTACAGACAATTTTAGTCTTACTTAATGGTAAATCTCCGGGGAGCGATCGCGCCAATAAAATCTTTACCATGATGCAGCAACAACGCCATGGACAAGACATCAAGGATTTAATTCTAGTAGGTGTAGGACGTTTTGATCAATTACCTTTAGAAGGTGAGGGAGGAGAAAGGGAACTGGATTTATTAATTGCTAATCAATCTGATGATCAACCATTACAAATAAGTACAGTTTTCCAAAAACTCAAAGTTCTAAAAACTATTATTGACGGTGCGGAAGCATTTACTTCTCAAAAAGACCGAATTGTTTTATTATCACCATTATTAGGGTTAGCTGAATTAGCCAAACGTTCTAGTCAAGTTAAAGCTGGTTCTGCGGAATTTCTGGCGAATTTAGATTATCCAGATTATCTGGAAAAATCGAGGAAATTACAAAAAAAATGGGGTGATTTAAGCGCGGGTTTATTAGCAGGAGATAGTCGTAATCAGTTAGGAAGACAATTAGGTTATTTCGCTCAAGATGGTGGTATTAGTAAATTAAGAGAATTGATTCAAAGTCATGTTGCTAATCACGGCTTAAAGCAATTATATGAAGATAGCCGTCGGGCTGCTGATACGATTCGTCAACAACAAGAATATCTTCAAGAAATTCTTGCCGAAATTCACGAACAAGGCATACCTATATCTGATACTCCGGCTTTGATAGAATTAAGATCAGCCATAGAAAGTTTAGATAAAATCTACAGAAACTTTCAAAAAGATTTAGGGAAAGAACAACTGAAAGATAGAAGAGGAATTGTAGTTAGTGATGTGATTAAAGATGAACTAACTTTAAGAATTTTGAATTGGAATCAGTGGACATTATTATTTAATAAAATCCAAAATGGTACAATTACCCTAGCGGAATTTAAAGGTGCAGCCGGCAAATTATTTGATCGAGGAAATCGGGTGAATACCTCTCTACCAACTAAGAGTGATGACTTTTATCCAGCCTTTGAGAAAACAATTAAAGAATTGGAAAACTTTGCCAGCGATCGCATTCGTCAAGCTGTGATAGACTTATTGAACTCATTAGCCCATAAAATCACCTTAGAACGGGAAAAACTGCAAGCCATTCTTCAGCCAGAAATGGAACAAGAAATTGAAGAAAAATTTGGATCTGAAGAAGCTGATTTATTTTATAAACTGTTATTAGGATGTGATCCTCGTCAATGGAAAGAAGCCATTATCACTGAAATAAATAACCATGATCAAACTATCAACCCAGCCAGTATTTTTCCCCTAGCGAGACAAGATGAAAAACACAGTGTAGGACAAATATTTGATTGGTCTCCTGAGAAAAATCAAACATCACTGAAAAGTGCTAATCATCAACTTTTTGTTTTGCGACTAAGGGATGAAATTACCGCTAGTGCTAATCTCCACCTAGTACAATATGTCAATGAAAGTAATCAGCAGGTAAATATAGAAATCAATGGAATTTTAGATCAAATAATTCCCAGTTTGCAAAACCTTTCCAAACAAGAAGCACTACTAAGATATATTGCAGCTAGAGATTCACAAGGGGAACTAGCTATTCCCACCTGGTTAGACATTTTAGCCGATATTGCTACAATTAATGAGGCTGAATTATTTATTTATAGCAATCTCCCATAAGATCCCTGACTTCTTTTTCAAATTGTGTAAATAAATGATAAATTGATCTTAGGATTCGGGGATCTGACCTCATTAATTCTGCCTTATTTAATTTATCAGCATTCAGTGATCAACCATCAACTTAAATAAGGACCATTAAAAATGCCTGTGGAAATTCAGATTCCACCTAGTTTTAAATTAGGTGTTAAAGAAAACTCACAGTTGCATCTACCTTCGATTCAAATTGTTGCTGTTAATAGCAACATTCCGTACATTTCTCGAATTACCTGTATAGTGAGGGGGACACCAAATCAATTAGCAGCAAAAATTCAAAGAACCTATAGACAATTTCACTCAGCTACACCCAAACAAATCATTAATATCTGTCAATTAGGACAGGATATATGTCAATTAGATTCACCTTTAATAACATTAGTTGACTGTACCTTAAAGGTAATTGTTGAATACTTCGACTCTGACAGTGCAGGACAACCAAACTTGTCTATATCTAAACATATATCCGCCGAATGTGATCTTTGGTTTATACCCATACAAAAATCACCAAATTCATTTACAAGAAATCATCAAGCCATGAACAATTCGCAATTTGACACCTATCTAAATAATTTAAGTCAACAACTGAGTGAAAAACTCAACGAAAAACAAAAGAAAAGATTTCCGGGTTGGTTAGCTTTAGATTTTGGTACTTCTAACTCCACAGTTACACTTTTTGATCCCATTGAAGTCCCCATTGCAGAAGTTTTACCCAAAGAACAAGAACTGAGATTAAGACAACGCATGGCTGAATGGTTAAATTCTCCCCCAGATTTAGCCTTAGCAGATGTTAGTGCTAGTGAGTGGGAAAAGTTTCTAGTTGATATTAGCAAAAACTTACAAATACAACCAGATCAATTAAGTGAGATTTTTGAAAGTGATCACAAAGAATTATTTTTAGAAGCCATTCGACAAATTGAATTATGTTTAGGAACAAGCGATAGATTTCGTCGGGCTGTTAGTAAAAAACTTTATGCTATATATCATGAAGTTTTTCGTGTTCCTACATTAGAATCACAAAATTTAATTCCTGTAATCTTAGATATTGACCGTCGCAATACAGAAATTCCCAGTGAAATGGAAGTATCGCAATTAATCCCATTAAAACTACAGATGGGTAGAGACGCAAGAGATAACAGAAAAAAAGCAATAGCCCAGGGAACAACTGTTTCAGTCAAAGAAATTATTAGCAGATTTCATCATTCACCCAAACGCTATTTTGGACAGGATCGATCTTTCCCAATTATCCTAGAAAACGAAGAAGAAAATATTCAAGTTAATCGCCTAATTCAAGCAGCTTGGGCGCAATTAATTGAGTTAACAGAAGATTATCGTCAACGGGCTAGACGCAGGTTTTCTGAAGGCGATTTTTTAACAGCAGTTGTCACTTATCCCACCGTAGCCCCGCCAATAGTTCGCAAAGAAATTAAGCAACTGGTACAAGAATTAGGTATTGATGATGTACAAACAGCTTATGACGAAGCGGTTTCTGTCGCTATCTTTTTTCTGTGGCGAGAATTTGGCGGTAATTTGAATATTGGCATTGAATCTTTCAAAACTCGTTGTCGTCAAAATGGGAATAAATGGTCACAAAATGTTCTGGTTTTAGATATTGGTGGTGGTACAACAGACTTAGCTTTAATTGAACTTACCCTAGAAGATAAAACTCCATTTTTTGCAGACAATGAAGATAGAGGTTTAGGAGGACGTTACTATAAATTAACTCCTAAATTATTAGGTTCTTCGGGACATTTACAACTAGGTGGTGAATTAATTACATTGCGAATTTTTCGCCTATTAAAAGTTGCAATTTCTGATTTTCTTCTCACCGCAGTCACTACAGGTGACATTGAAAGTGATAAATTAGAAGACTTAATTAACTCCGAATTAAACGAACGTTTTTTAGAAAACGGAAAATTTCAAAGCGGTAGTTTATTAAAATGTATAGATAAAGAAAATCCCGAAGGTGACGTTGCTTTTAAAGATGCTTTAGATACAGCCGAAAAAGTCTTACCAACTCGTTGGCAACAAGCACCCCAACGACTGCAAACCTTTTATACATTGTGGGATCATGCTGAAGCTGCTAAACTTAAATTAGGACAAAAAAAACCCAAAGATGGTTCTTTATTAACCTTCACTTTAAATGAACAACAAATAGGCGAACTTCTAGCCCAAAGTTCAGTTAAATTTCAAGTTAGAAGCCCTGAATCTATTTCCTTAACTTTAGATAATCAACAATTTGACCGGGCTATCATCTCATCTATTAAAGAAGCAATTGGTATTGCTAAAGGTTTAATAGAAAGTCGTCTCAATTCAGAACCTAATCAAAAAGTAGATTGGTTAATTCTATCTGGAAAAACTTGTAATCTTGATTTAGTTCAACAACAAATTTATGAAGAATTTAGTCAATCACCATATTTTGTTTGGAACCCAGAACGGATTACTTTTGTTTTAGAATTTACAAAACTTGCCACCTCCGCAGGTGCTTGTTATGCCGAAAAATTGCGTCGTTTTCGATTTGATCCTGAAGAATCTAAAAATCTGTTACGCAAGGGCGCAAATCAATTAGAAATTGATGTTAAAAACCTGTTTTATTATCTTCCCTGTAACTTCAAACGCAAAACCCAAAGTAACGAACCATTGGCAATTTTTACCGCTGGACAAGAACTATATCAACTTGCACCTTTAGACACCGTTGCCAAAGTGCGGACACCTTGGCAGGGTATACAATTAACTAATATTATCCATCGTCAAGATTATGAAAAGGGAACTTTTCGCCTGTGGGGGAGTTTTGACGGTAAAATATTAATGGATAAATTGGGTATGGAAGAACAGGAATTTCTCAAAAAAATCAAAATCCAATTTGAGATTGATCAAGCTTTACAATTTAGTATTTTACTATGTCGAGGTAATCCCCATTACTTAATAGATGTACCTGGTATTAACATTAATTCAGTTATATCTCCGCCGGAAAATACTTTATTTAATAATGGTAATTTAAAATGGAATATAGCCATAGAAAACCCCCAGCATAACTTAAATGATGGTGATATTGCTGTTAATGTTTTAGAAGCAGCCACCGTTGATCAACCTCATGCTTATCATTTAGTATTTGCAGTTGATAATAATGATAGTAAGACCATGGAAACATTTCATTATTTACAAGATGGTGTCAAACAACCGGGAACAGGATTAATCAGTAAACCTTTACCACCATTTCCCCAAAGTGGTGAACATACTTTTTATATTTATCAAATTGATAGTCATACAAATACAAAAAAATGGCTGCGAATTGGTACACTGCATAAACCGGATATGATCACAGATTATCCTTGTCAATATCATGTAACTCTTGATCATGCAGGAATATTAAGAATACACGCTGGTGCAGTTCCTTATTGGACATCTAATCATCAACAATGTCTCGAACAAGAAGGATGTGTTTATCGGACAGAATTGGAATTACAACCCAACGAAGTTGATAAAGAACGTGATCCATTTTGCGGTATTCATTAGCTTTAATTCCGTAGGTTGGGTTGACGCAAGGAAACCCAACATTATTAATCATTTAGTTGTTTTTTGCTGGGTTAGGCTGTGGCTTAAAAAAACCTAAATTTTCTATTTTCATCCTCATCAAATTATGCAGAATTTACATAAACTACTCAATACAGAAAACTCAGAATTAGCCAAAATATTGCGGTTTAATTTATATGGATTAGTTGCAATTTTAACCCAAGCAAATCAAGAATATCCCATTGATCCAGGAATAGGAATAAGTGAAGAACTTCTACAAGAACTTGATGAATTATTACAACATACCCGACTTATGGAAGAAGTTGAGGATCTAGGGGAATTAAAAGAATCTCCATTAATAAACGACTTAAAATTATTCAAATTAAAAGCAGCTTTTAATAACGATCCTGAATTAAATTTTTATTTAGGTACTTCTCCAATTCAGAGTCAAAATGATGGGGAAATATGGAACGAAATTCAGAGAAAATTGCTACGAGTTCCCGAAGATATAGCAATATCTTGGAGAGAAATTGCCTTGAAAACAGCACAAGAATTAGGTGCAATTGTAGATCATGAAAATCTGGAAGAATTACCATTTGTCCGCGATGAAATTATTTATCCGGGGTTGACTGGTACAGTTAAAGCCAAAGGACTATGTTTATCTCAACAGGCTTTACTAAATTCAGAAATTACCCAAAATCATCTTTCTGAAAACTTATATTCAGTCGCAGGATTTTTACTCTTATATATTAAATTTATAGAAATAGATACAGACTTACATCATGCTTTAAAAAGTATTTTTAGCTTCGATGTAGTTTCTTTAAATTCTAAATTAGAACAACGTCATCAATATATTGACGCTTTAAAAGATCGCTTTTACCGTATCCAAAAATATAGTGAAAATATTGATATAATATTAGAATTATGTGCATGGATTGATATAGATGAAGCCATTAATTCTCTAGTATTTATCCCTCCTGCTGAAAGTTATTCCTGGTGGGGAAAATTACAAAAAGAATCCCGTCGTATCCTGAGAAAAGCCGCTGATAAAGCGATAAAAGCGGGTAATGAAGTGAGAATCAAACAATTATCAGGACTGTATGCTGATGTTTGTGAGTTTTCTAAAGATGACTTACAATTAGATTGTGGTGGTACTCCTGGGGAGGTATTAACTTGTTTGCGAGTTTATGCCAAAATCAATCAACAAGAGTATCCAGGAAGGGTGATATTTCGGACTTTAAGGTAAATTACTTTTTCCTCAATTTCTTCTCTTTGTAAATCATTTCTATTACTTATTCCTTATTAGGTTGGGACAAATACCCAACCTATAAAATAGCAAAATCAGAAATGTAGAAATGTCTCTACACTAATTAACTCAGTTCAAAAATACCGAACCACTAATTGCTTGCACAGGAGAAGATAATGGCAAAAATTTATCCACTAGCAATTCCTGGAAAGTTTTGACATCATTTTGCCAGTTACCAATTACTTGTTGTAAGTCTTGGATTTTTTCGGTGATGGTATTAC
This sequence comes from Dolichospermum sp. FACHB-1091, assembly GCF_014697585.1. Classification (GTDB taxonomy): domain Bacteria; phylum Cyanobacteriota; class Cyanobacteriia; order Cyanobacteriales; family Nostocaceae; genus Dolichospermum. The sequence continues at coordinate 232,396 of NZ_JACJSB010000003.1, forward strand.
CTAATAGGGGATAATTTAAGTTACCAGAAAATAAAATTGCTGGTGTTACCTGTTCCCCAAATTGAACATTTACTTGATTAATAGCTAAATTCAAAACTCCCCGCTTTAAGGGGTAACTTAACTCCAAGGAAGCATTGACTTTACTCCCCTCAAATTCTTGCCATGAACCGGAAGATAAAAGCTTACCACATATATATTGATAAGCATCCGTTTCTGATGGAAACCCGACAAATCCTTTGGGGTTAATTCCCACTGCTTGATACTCTATTTGAGATAACTTTTCTATCAATTGACTCGCAACTGCTGCTACTTGAATCTCTAATGGAGTTTTCGGTCCTATCATCTCTAAGACATTTAGTCGGTTCGGTTGAACAATAATTCCCACCCCATTTTTATAAACCAACTGCACTAAATTGTTATTGTACACTGGTTGATTTGCTAATTCCCAATCAGCAGGAATAATTCCCGTATATTTGAGAAAATCTGGGTTTAAAACTGCGGGATTTAGATTTTTAGCGACGATAGAAATCGCTATTTCTGAGATTTGTAAACTATTGCTCATAAACTCCTGGTTATTGCTGAATTTATTAACAGTATAAATACTGTTAAAACTAGTATACGTCAAAATCAAATATTTGTGAGTGCAAACTTTTCCCTTTTGTGATATAAATATATATACGCTTAATTTAATTTGGTTATATTTAAACTATTTTGTTAGCAATAAATAAAATTTTTCATTGTAAACTAATAATTAGTAATATTAAGAATTATGTCAAATTTATCTGATAGAAAAAATCAATCCCGTGTGATTGTCATTGGTGCGGGTATAGGTGGACTTACGGCAGGTGCATTATTATCCAATAAAGGTTATAATGTCCTTGTACTTGACCAAGCAATAGTTCCTGGTGGTTGCGCTTCGACCTTCAAACGTCAAGGATTTACCTTTGATGTTGGTGCGACCCAAGTTGCAGGTTTAGAACCTGGGGGAATTCATCATCGCATTTTCTCGGAATTAAATATAGAATTACCCGAAGCTACACCTTGTGATCCAGCTTGTGCGGTATATCTTCCAGGAGAGTCTACACCCATTAATGTCTGGCGTGATGCAGAAAAATGGCAAGAAGAACGCCAAAAACAGTTTCCGGGAAGTGAATCTTTTTGGCAATTATTAACAACTTTATTTAATGCTAGTTGGGAATTTCAAGGACGTGATCCTGTGTTACCACCGCGTAATTTATGGGATTTAAAACAATTAATTAAAGCAGTGCGTCCGAGTACATTTATAACTGCACCTTTCACCTTTATGACAGTGGGAGATGCTTTACGATTATGTGGTTTAGGAAATGATAAAAGACTGCGGACATTTTTAGATCTACAACTCAAATTATATTCTCAAGTTAGCGCGGAAGAAACTGCCCTACTTTATGCAGCCACAGCTTTGAATGTATCTCAATTACCCCAAGGATTATTTCATCTGCAAGGAAGTATGCAAGTATTGAGCGATCGCTTGGTAGAATCTTTAGAACGGGATGGTGGTAAATTATTAATGAGACATACCGTAGAAAAAATCAAAGTTGAAAATAACCAAGCTAAATCTGTAAGCATTAAAAATCAGAAAACCGGAGAAACTTGGACAGAATCAGCAGATCATATAATTGCTAACGTTACGGTTGAAAACTTAGTTAAATTATTAGGAGAAAATGCGCCTTGGGGATATAAACAAAGAGTAGAAAAACTACCTCCTGCTTCTGGTGCTTTTGTTGTTTATCTAGGTGTAGATAAGAGTGCAATTCCCGCCAATTGTCCACCGCATTTACAATTTTTATATGATATTAATGGACCAATTGGCGAAAATAATTCCCTATTTGTATCTGTAAGTCATGAAGGAGACGGCCGCGCACCATTAGGAAAAGCGACAATTATTGCTTCTTCCTTTGTTGATTTTACTCCCTGGTGGGAAACTGAAAATTACGAAGAGTTAAAACAAAAATTTACTCAAGAAGCAATATCCAAACTTTCCCAATATTTCTATTTAAAACCAGAAACCATCATTTATGTGGAAGCAGCCACACCTCGCACTTTTGCTAATTATACAGGCAGAGAAAAGGGAATTGTAGGCGGTATTGGTCAAAGAATTTCCACCTTTGGACCCTTTGGTTTTGCTAATCGTACTCCTATTAATAATTTGTGGTTAGTTGGTGATTCTACCCACCCTGGAGAAGGAACTGCGGGGGTAAGTTATTCGGCTTTGACGGTAGTTAGACAAATTCAAAATCAAGGGTAAAATTCTTTTTTTCACGCAGAGTCGCCCAGACGCGGAGGAGAGATTGTACAGAAGAATAGTTGGTGATTCAAAATTATACTGTCCAAACTAATTACTAACTCCTGAAGGCTGAGATTCTTCTGCTGGTGTTGCTTCTGGCGTGGATTCCACTGATGGAGTAAGTGGTGATTTGGGAATCAGTAATTGCCGCCAAGTTCTAATTTGTTCACTAGCATCAGTATAAGCACTACTACCGCGAGGAATTAACTTCGCTGTATTAATAGCTTTGGCAACATCATCTTCACTTTGAGAACGTGCTATTTGTAATAATTGTTGACTCCACTGGTCAATGGCGATGTTCACATCTAAACGTAAACTGTTACGATTAGATACCCGATTTGCCAACTCCATGGCCTGAACTAAAGCTTCTGGTGTGCCAATTTCTGCAACTTGCTTGGCTTTTTGCCAACTTTCCTGAGAGCGAATTTGGTCTTGCCAGGTATCTATAGCCGTTTGGGCTTCATCCGACAAAGCGCGTCCTGATGCTGCGATTTTTTGAGCTTCACTAATCGCAGTTTTTAAATCACCATTATCGGCCAACGCCCTAGCCTGATCTAAGTATGGTTGATCTTGAATACGCTCAATTTTTGCATTCCATAAACGCATCTTTTTCCTCGCTTCTGGATATAATGCCCGCCCCGAACGAATTTGACTAACTTCGGCGATCGCTATTTGTAATGAGCTAATATCTTCACTAATTGCTATTTGTTCAGCCCGTTCTAAATATGGTTTATCTTCAATCGTCTCCACCTGGCCACGCCAACGCCCCATTTCCTGACGGGCTTCCTTCCCACGGGGATTACTACTAGGAATTAACTGTACCTCAGAAATAGCCGCTGTTAAATCACTAACCGTACCTTGACTAGCTAAATTCCGAGCTTTTTCTAACCGAGAAACATCTTCAATTTCTAATTGCCAACTAGCAATTAATTGTTGTGCTTCATTATAATTTTCCCTAGAAGCATCTATTTGTTGAGCTTGAGAAATCGCCGTTTCTAACCCAGCCACAGTACCAATAAAGGCGGTTCTTTTCGCCTCACCCAAAAACATAAAATCATCGACTTCCGCCTGTAATTCAGGAATAGAGGGGATTTTTCGAGCAATTTCCAGCGCTGTATCAGCATCTCGCTCTTTCATCTTCCCTTGTGCCAGTTGTAGCATTTTCCGCGCAAATCCAGTGATTAGATCCTGGGCTTTTTGGTATAAATAACTTTCTGGTTTAATCGTTTGAGCTAGTTTAATCGCTTTGAGTAAATTATCTAAACTCCGGTTTTCTGCCAAATTTTCAGCTTTGTAAAGTTTATCCCCATCTTCCCGCGCCGTGACAATAATATTATTTAATTGCTCATACTTAGTATTTGCCCAGTATTTATTATTTACCCGCAGTAATCTAGCACTGAGCATAAAAGCCGATTGCCAATGTCTTTGGCGCAGTTCTTTTTCCGCCTCCTGGTAGATTCCTTCGGCTTTTGACCAAATTGATTGCCATTTTTCAATTTGTTCTTCTACTAATTTACTCGCTTCTAAATCCGCTGGAATTTGACGAGCAGTAGCGATCGCCCCCTGCAAATCCCCCGACTGAAAAGTTTCATCAGCTAGTTGTAAAATATCCCGTGACCATTGTTCTAAAAAACGATTTATTTCCCCCCGTAGAGGGTGATTTTCTGGTAACTGTTTCACCAAAGCGATCGCTTGGAGCAAATCATTAACTGTTTGCTTAGAAGCCGCCAACTGAGCGCAGTGTAACCTAACTGACGCACTGGCTAAAGGCCAGAAAATCTGCGGACAATTGGGGGCAGATGGTAGCTTAAATAACATAGATATCGCCAGAAACCCCACACTTCCAGGAATCAAAGTTAGCGCTACCGCCAAAGGTATCCATCCCTTCATCCAAGGTGGCATTTTCCCCGTCATAACACTGAGATTAAAAGTACCTTTAGAAGCATTATTTATAGATAGGTCTGCGCCATCTTGATTTTTTCCATTCTTCACTGACTTAAAATGAGAACCAACAGCAGTAGTATCAGCCGTTTGATCATTTGGTATATAGTTGGGCTCAAGCCCAATTGGTTCTTCTACTTGGTCCAAAGACCAATTATCTGGAATATCCCGCTCTGTCATTGCTCACACCACACTAATTAATTGAATAGCGATATGAAAGTAGGTAGATCAATAAATATAGATAATATTATGCTTACTATCCTCACTTTCCCATCAATAACATTACTATTATTTGGTTTGAGTATGACTAATTACATTAACCAGAAATTAAAGATTCTTTTTGTAAATCTAGAATTAGCTGGGTTAAATCGTCACTAGTTGCCTGGTAAACATTACCACAAAAGTCACAAATTGCCTCCGCACCATTATCTTTAACAATCATATCCTCAAGTTCAGCCTCTCCCAATATTTTCAGCGCCCCTAGCACCCGCTCAAAAGAGCAACCACAATGAAAGCGTAGCATTTGACTTTCAGGAAATATGTTCAATCCCATATCTCCTAACAAATCATGCAATATCTCCGCCAATGTTTTTCCCGCTTGTAGTAGTGGTGTAAAACCGGATAAAGCGGAAACTCTTGATTCTAAAGTCGCCACCAGTTCTTCATCTTGAGCCGCCTTGGGTAACACTTGTAGTAATATTCCCCCGGCTGCTGTTACCCCCTGTTGTCCCACGAATACACCCAAAACTAACGCCGAAGGAGTTTGTTCCGAATTTAGGAGATAATGGGCTACATCGTCACCTATTTCCCCAGAAACCAGTTCCACTGTACTAGAGTAAGGATAGCCATAACCAATATCTCGGACTACATAAAGATAGCCCCCACCCACAGCAGAACCAACATCCAGTTTACCTTTGTGATTGAGGGGTAATTCTACAGATGGATTACCGACATAACCCCTCACAGTTCCATCTAAACCTGCATCTGCTAATATACCACCTAAAGGACCATCTCCCTTAACGCGAACATTCACCCTAGAGCCTTGTCGTTTCATGCTTGAAGCCATCAACAAACCAGCCGCCATTGTTCTTCCTAGTGCTGCTGTCGCCACATAGGACAGTTTATGGCGAACTCTTGCTTCTTCCGTTAACCGGGTGGTAATCACGCCTACTGCTTTAATCCCACCATTCGCCGCAGTCCCACGAATTAATTGATCTGCCATGAAAAACCTTACAATTCTTTTGGTGACTTTTGTATTTTAGCTCAAACAGTAGAAGCCTCTAACCCATTACCCATTACCCATTACCATGCTAGGTACATTTCAACAAAGCCAAATCCGCATCGAAATTGCAGCATCAGCCGATGCCATTCATGATAGTATTCTTCATCCAGTACAATTGAAAAAATGGCTGTTAGGACAAAATTTCCCCCCGGAAATGCCCACAGAATTGCCACCAGGCTTTGAATTTACTACTTGGACAGGACCTGTATCCATTCATCATCGGGTAGAGGTCGTAAAACCTAATTGTTTGCGCTTACTCCTCAGTGGAGCCATTGACGGCTTTCACGAATGGTACTGGGGTGAAGGTTGGGTACAGTCACGCTTAGAAGGTGTATCTATGTTACCCCTGAATTTAGGTCAAAGTCTCAGTTTATTTAGTTTGCGTCAGTTTCTATCAGGGATAAGAAATTAACCGCAGATAAACGCAGATAAATCTGTGCCTCAGTGGACTAGGAAATACGATCTATGCTATACATGAGACAAGTAAACATAACAAAATATCCCCTATTCCCTACAAGGAAATGGGGATTTTCTGTAAACTTTTTTTACTTTTCAAAGATCCTCTGAACAGCAAATTACCTCTTAATGTTAATTAACCTCGAGTAATTTATAATCTCGAAGCAATTTTGTGTTTTCAGCACTCAATAATTCCCGCAGACTATCAATCTCATTTAATATCTCGATTTCCCGTCTACATTCTTGTTGTAAAATTGACAAGTAGCGATCGCGCTGCTTTTCTGTTTTGGCCTCTTTGAGCATACAAATGGCCATGTTGATATTAGAAACAGGATTGGATAAGTCTATAGAAACTTTTCTTAATAGGCTTTCTCGAACCTGTGCCAGTTCATTGGAGTTTTGCAATTCAATCTGATTGGTTTTGATTTCCTGTTGCAGTTTTGCTGACTTCCGAGCTTCTTTTAGATAGGCTTGACCAGGGATTAAACGTTTTTTCAACCTAGCTTTTACTGCTTGTAATATTTCCAAAGGCTGAAAAGGTTTAGTAATGTAATCATCAGCACCTAGACACATACCTTCACGTAAATCACTCCGGTTGGCTCTAGCAGTGAGAAAAATCAGAGGGATATCAGCACACTTGGGTTCTTGTCGTAGTTTTTGTAAAACCTCATAGCCATTGAGTCCTGGTATCATAATGTCGCAGATTATTAAATCAGGATTTTTATTTTTAGCCAATTGTAGCCCGGTTGTTCCGTCTACAGCAGTAATAACGTTGAAATCTGCCAATTCTAAAATTTCTTGGAGATTTGAGAGAATTTGAGTTTCGTCCTCGATTACTAAAATTAAGCTCATGACTCAAAGTAGACCCCTATGGAATTATCTATGTATATTGCCGACTTTCTTTGATTTGATTCACAAATTAATACTATAAAATCACTATACACCAACTTGTACGCACTCAATAAATAATGGTTAAACAAATTACATATAAGCAAAAATTGTCTTGATTATAAGGCAAAGGGCAAAAGAGTTGGCGAAAATTTACTTTACTTTACATACTTAATTTTTTCGCGCTTCTCCACTTAATCAGTTTTTCTGACTGTAAAAATTATTTTTCTTGTACCAATTGTGTATAATAGACACCTAATAAATGATAAAAAAGAATGTAGAGCCGAGAATCCCTAGTCAAACCAAGTCTCTTATTAAAGATATTTAAACAAATAATGAAAAGCTACAGCACGAATATATTAAAAGAAATACCCCTGAGATTAGTCCTAATTATTCCCTTTGTATTGCAAATTGTCGGGGCTGTGGGGTTAGTTGGTTATCTTTCATACTATACTGGGGAAAAGGTAGTAGAGAATATGGCTAAAGAATTGATCACAGAAATTTCTGACCACATTGATCACAGTCTAGATGATTATTTGGAACACTTAATACAAACTAGCGAAAATAATGTGGCTCTGATCAAATTAGGTATTATGAATTATCAGGATTTAGCCACAGTAAAAAACTATTTTTGGCGGCACTTACAAATAGTTGATCACATAAATGATGTTGCCATTGCTACAGAGAAAAACAGATTTTTGGCAGTAGCTAAACAAAAAGATGGATCTGGGATGATTATTCTCAGAGATCAGTCAACTAATTATAAATGGAATACCTACTTCACTGACAATCTAGGGAATTACGATCAGTCTAAAAATATCATTAATTCTCAAACCGAACCCTCGGAAGATACTCGATCAAGTCATTGGTATCAAGCAGCGAAAAATGCAGCAGGAGAGGGAATTTGGGACTTTATTGTTTCAAGAAATAACCACAATGAACCAACTTTAATTATTGCCTATTTATTAGCATTCTTTGATCAGAATAATACTTTTCAGGGAGTTGTTAGTACCTCTATTCCTCTATCTCAACTAGAGGATTTCCTGCGAAAATTGAAAATAGCTAAGACAGGTCAAGCTTTTATTTTAGAACGGAGCGGGTTATTAGTTGCTAGTTCCACTGGTGAAGATCCTTTTCTTTTAGGTTTATCAACCTCTTTCAATTTTTCTAAACCAGATAATTTGAGTAAATACAGATTAAATACACTGAACAGTCGTAACGATCTAACTCGGGAAACAACTCAAAACCTATTAGCACATTTCCAGGGAATTGAGCGAATAACAACAAAACAAAACCTGATCTTTGTATCCAAAAATGGGCAACGGCATTTTGTCGAAGTTATACCAGCGTCGGTTGATAGAAATTTAGATTGGCTAACAGTTGTTGTGATTCCTGAAACCGATTTTTTTGAAGAAATTAAGAAAAATATTGATTTGACCATTGTATTGTGTGGTCTAACTCTACTGATTAGCACGGGGATGGGTTTTCTCACCACTAGATGTGTAAATAAATCCATTCTACAGTTAAATAAAGCCACCCAAGCTCTAGAACTGGCCAACTGTCAACCATTTTGGAGAGAATCAGATATTGCTTTAATGGAAGTTAAATGTATTAAAGAATTGGTAAATCTGTCCAATTCCTTCAAGAGAATGGCTATTCAATTACAATCATCTCTGATAACTTTGGAAGAGCGAGTTGAAGAAAGAACCGCAGAATTAGTCATTGCTAAAGAAAAAGCCGAAATAGCAAATCAAGCCAAAAGCGAGTTTCTTGCTAACATGAGCCACGAATTGCGTACACCCCTAAATGGCATTTTAGGCTATGCCCAGATTTTGAGCCGGACACAACTTACTCAGGAGCAACAGCGGGGAATTACTGTGATTTATCAATGTGGTAATCATTTACTCACCCTGATTAACGATGTCCTTGATATTGCCAAAATTGAAGCCCGGAAAATGGAACTTGATCCTGTACCTTGTTATTTACCATCTTTATTACAAGGAGTAGCAGAAATTGCCAGAATTAAAGCAGAGGAAAAAAGCCTAGATTTTATTGACGAATTAGCAGAAAATATGCCATCAGGAGTTATTATAGATGAAAAGCGGGTTAGACAAGTTTTGCTAAATCTCTTGAACAATGCCATCAAGTTTACAAATAGAGGACAAGTTATTTTTAGAGTTATTATTAATGATAATGATATAAAAACATTGACATCCTCTTTTGTGAAAATAAAGTTTCAGGTTGAAGATACTGGAATTGGTATGAATTGCGAGGAATTAAAAAGAATTTTTCTACCTTTTGAACAGACGGGAACATCTAAACAAAAAACCGAAGGAACTGGGTTAGGTTTAGCAATTAGCAAAAGTCTTGTAGAAATGATGGGTAGTCACCTGGAAGTTAAAAGTAAATTGGGAATTGGTACTTTATTTGAATTTGAGATCCAGTGTTCTTTAGCTGATAACTGGGCTAAAGCCAATACTCGGACTAATTTAGGCGAAATTGTGGGATATTCTGGCCGGCGTAGACAAATTTTAGTAGTTGATGATCGTTGGGAAAATCGCTCTGTAATCGTTAGTTTACTTGCTCCCTTGGGTTTTGTAGTTATAGAAGCCAAACATGGTGAAGAAGCTTTACAAAAGGCTATAGAAAATCCTCCTGATCTGATAATTTCTGACCTAAAAATGCCGATTATGGACGGGTGGGAAATGCTGACTCAAATACGTGAATTAGCCGATTTGAGAAACACAATCGTGATTATTTCTTCTGCTAGTGTATTTGATACAGACCGTCAAAAAAGCTTGGCTGCTGGTGGACAGGGTTTTCTACCTAAACCAGTAAAAGCAGAAGAACTTTATTGGATATTAGCCCAACAACTTCATTTAAATTGGATTTATGCAGAGACTGTCGTAACCGACACTCAATCATCGGTGAAAATTACCAACACAGAAATGGTTGTGCCACCAGCCTCGGATTTAGCCATATTGCTAGAATATGCTATGCAAGGACAAATTAGGGAACTACAGCAAGAGCTAAACCGCGTGGAGCAAAGCGGTGAAATCTACCGCCCCTTTATAGATAAAATGACTTTGATGCTGCGGGGATATAAAATTGTTAAGATCCGTGAGTTTCTGCAAAATGTCAGTAAACAATAGACCTCTTTTCCTAAATAGTGTACTCTAGAAAGGAGAATGATTAAATTAAAAACATCTCTAGGATAATTTAAGAAAATACATATTAAAACTTAGTGTATCTCTAGTCAACAGAATACCATTCATAATTGATAAATCATAAGGAACAGATTTTGGAAACTTTACCTGGACAGTTCACAATCTTAGTAGTTGATGACAATCCTACCAATTTAGAAATTCTTGATCGTGCTTTGACTCAAGCAGGTTACAAAGTGCGAATCGAAGCAGAGGGGTTAAATGTGATGAAACAAGCCAGTTTGAGTATTCCTGATTTAATCCTATTGGATATTATGTTACCTGATCTGAGCGGATTTGAGGTTTGTCAACAATTGAAAGCCGATCCCTTGACTAAGTCTATACCTGTAATTTTTATGACCGCTCTGGCTGATACTGTTGATAAAATTAAAGGGTTAAATTTAGGTGCTGTGGACTATATAACTAAGCCATTTCAAAAACAGGAATTACTTGCTCGTGTGCGTGGACATTTGCATTTACGACAATTAACTAAAACTTTAGAAATCCAGAATCAACAACTCATAGAAATGAAAAATGAGCTAGAAAATCGCGTTGCTGAACGGACAGCAGAATTAAGTCAGGCTCTAGAAAAAGAAAAGGAAGTAAATCAATTAAAATCCCGGTTCATTACCATGGCCTCCCACGAGTTTCGCACTCCTTTAGCGATTATTTCTTCATCATCGGGTATTTTACAAAATTTTAGCGATCGCCTCAGTGAAAAAAGAAAACAGGAACATCTAGAAACAATCCAAAATACAATCAAGCATATCATTCAAATCCTTGATGATGTCCTGATGATTAACCAAGCTGAAGCTGAAAAAATAGAAGTAAAGCTAGAGCCATTAGATATCATTAAGTTCTGTCGTCATCTGAAGGAGGAAATAGAAGCTAGTTTTACCTCCCATCAAATTGATTTTTATATAGATTTAGGTGATGAAATTTTCAGCAATTATCAGATTGTTCAGGCAGACAAAAAACTTTTGAGGCAAATTATAACCAACCTCCTGACTAATGCTATTAAGTATTCTCCTGATCACGATTTAGTTAACTTTAGTTTGTCTAAGAAAGATGACAAATTGATCTTTAAAATTAGTGATTATGGTATTGGTATTCCTGAAGCAGACCAAGTTCATTTATTTGAGTATTTTCAGCGCGGGTCTAATGTCGGGACACTTCCTGGTACAGGTTTAGGTTTGTCCATAGTCAAAAAATGTGTGGATTTGCACCAAGGAGAAATTAGTTTGTATAGTGAATTAGGAAAGGGAACGGTATTTACAGTAATTATTCCCTTTTTAAAGGGGTGAAAATTTCAGGTCTTAAAAATCAGCATTAAAATCAGCATTTTTCCTGTGATTATAGGAAAAAATGATCCAAATCCAGTTTCCTTGTACTATGGCTGTCACACCACCAGGAAAGGGATCTGTTTGGGAACGATTGGGGGCTGTAATTAAAGCTGTTAGTTTTTCAATGTGTTCAAAGTTGGGAGCGTCAGGTAGTATTTCTTGGAGTACCTGACGCATCACCCGACGTTGCACTGCTAAGGGTACTTTTTGTAAGATTCGCCTATCAATATGTAAATCCTGTTTTTCACCCTTTACCGTGGCTTCCAGCCGCCAATGACGGGCTGTTTGTTCTAAATATTCTACCTCTGCTTGGAATAGTTCTGCTGTTTGAGCTAAATTTGCTTCTACTTGGGGGTGGAAATTTTCTTTTAAGTATGGTATCAATTCTTGACGAATCCGGTTTCGCGCATATTGTAAATTTTGATTAGTGGAATCTTCCCAAATGGGTAAATTAAATTCTTGGCAAAATTGCTCAGTTTGGCTGCGGGTAATTTCTAATAATGGACGGACTAAGATAATGTTATCAGTGAGCGGCCTTTGCCAACTTAAAGCTTGTAAACCATCAGCACCACTACCACGAATCAAGTTATATAAAAGAGTTTCCGCGCGATCGCTGGCGGTATGTCCAGTGATAATATATTTATAATCATGAATTTCGGCGATTTTAGTTAAAGCTTGATATCGCCAGTTTCTGGCTGTAGCTTCACTCTTAACAGGTTCATTAGCCGTTTCTAGATAAAAGGGTATATGCCAATTTTGTGCTAAATTTTCGACATGATGAGCATTAGCCAGTGAATCTTCACGCCAACAATGATCACAATGGGCTATAGCTAAATTCCATCCCCATTTAGGTTGTAGATCTAATACTAACTTAATTAAGCATAAAGAATCTTGTCCACCAGAAACTGCAACTAATAGCCGTTGATTACGCTCCAATAGATGACGGGAGTGGATGGTACGATGTATTTTAGCGTGGAGGGGAGTCCATGTCATGAGAGTTTTCAATAATTTGATCTCAATTTAAACGTAAATACGTAAATAATTTAAGTTCTTAAATATCAGACATTAAAATCATTACCATCTTGCTGATTGACAATCAATCTTAAAACTGATAAAACTAAAATTATTAAAAATAGTACCAAACCGATAGTACAAGCATAACTAATTTCTAAATTACCAAATGCTTGTTCATATAAATAATAAACAATTGTCTTGGAACTGTTGAGAGGTCCACCTTGAGTCATGATATAAACTTCTTCAAAAACTTTTGTAGCAGCAATAGAAGAAATTACAGCTACTAAGGCTAAATAAGGTTTCATTAATGGTAGAGTAATATCCCAATGTTTACGAATACTATCAGAACCATCAATAGCAGCAGCTTCATAAATATCAGCGGGAATAGATTGTAATCCCGCTAAGTAAATTACCATGTAGTAGCCTAAACCTTTCCAAATTGTTACGGCCATGACACTAGCTAAGGAAATGGGAACAATTCCTAATATCTTATCTGGACTTGTTAACCAGGGAATTCCTTCGGGAAAAATCCCTAGAGTTTTGAGAATTTGATTAAGTAGTCCGGTTTCTGCATACAACCATTTCCAAGCTATTCCTGCGACTACCATGGAAATTACAACTGGTGTATAATATGCTGTTCTAAACCAATTCATTCCCCGCAGTTTCTGATTCACCAAAATTGCTAAAACCAGGGGTAAAAATACTAAAATTGGGACAACACCAATTAAATAAAGAAAAGTGTTTTCTAAAGTTTGCCAGAAAACCGTATCTTTCCATAAACGCAGAAAATTTTTCCCACCTACCCACTGGGGTATATCTCCTATATTTTCATAGCTGGTAAAGCTGAGATAAAAGGCTTGAATTGCTGGATAAAAGACCGTAAATGTTAAAATAATTAAAGCGGGTAATAAAAATAAATATGGTGTAGTTTTCTGTTTAATTAAAATCCATTGTTTTGGCGTTAGTTCAGGCATATAATTAGTGGTAGATGTTGAATATTGATTTCTAATCTGCTATATTTGTAACTTATATCAGAGAATAGGAAATTAATTAAATCTAGGACTTATGCAAAATATCTCTGAAATCTTCTTTCCTTCGTGTTCTTTGTTTCTTCGTGGTTCATTCCTAACTCCTGTATAAGTCCTAAAATGATTCTTTTCCCATTCTCCAAATAGAATTATGATTCTGGTTCTAGTTCAATTATTTGATGTTTGCCAATTTTCATCTGTTCTGATAAAGTAGTCATCCAAGGTAAAGCCAGAAAAATTCCTGCTAAAACTAATAGGAATATAGAAAGTCCAAAAAGTTGATTCAGGGGAATTTCTAATACACCACGTAAGATCACTTCTCGCAAAGCGGAAACTATAGTAATTTCTACCGCTGCACCTACGGAAATACTTCGTTCTTGCAGATAATCAACTAACAACCGAAACAGTTCTACTAAGATGAGAATAAACAAAATGTCAGATGTTACCTGTCGTATATCTAAGGGACGTAAAAAAGATAAAAACATATCCCCTAGTCGAATCAGCATGACACAAAATAAACCCACGCACAGAGAAATAACAATAATATCCTGAAAAATCTCTAAATTACGAACAATTCTATCACGTTTAAACCAATTATTGACTTCTATAATTATCCACTTTGGCATGGTATTTCTCAGAAAATATAGATAAATCTATTTTAACGATTAACCATTAAACCAATCTTAATAGATTCTTATTTAATTTGAGAAAACCTTCTCATATTAATTTTCTAATTTGCCATAAACAGGCGCAAAATCATACACCCTCATATTACCACAAAAAGTCAAGATGTCAATACCCTAGTAAAATCGTGGGATTATTGACATTATTCTCAATAATATTGAGAATGAACTCATATTTTTGTCAATAAACATAGAGATTACCTTTTTTTGTAAAAGACTGATTTGAAAAACTTATCATTCTCTTGCACCCAGGGACGCACAATGGTCTGAATCAAGAGTTAACAAAAACGCTTAAACAAGGAAATAAAAAACTATAATTGACCTACTACTTTATCCTTTAGTTAGAAATTAAGAAGTATGTCAATTAAAAATTTTGCAGGAGCAAGGAACTGCCCCTAATTTAAACTCCCCAGGCCGGATTCGAACCAGCGACCAATCGATTAACAGTCGATCGCTCTACCACTGAGCTACTGAGGAAAGCTCTTAACTTTAATCATAATAAACCACAATTCAAATTAATGCAAGAGGTTTTGAAAAAATTTTTGAACTTTTTTTTAGTGGCTGGGAAAATATCCAGATTAAAATACCCCAAACCCTTTCTATTGATGACGTTCAGAGTTTTTTGAATTTTGAAATTTATAATCCCATGCGGAGTTCAGCCAACCGTTCTCTGGCTTTAGCATCAATGGCATTGGCCAGAAATCTACTTTTAGGTTGTTTTTTGGACTGATACCTATGACGCATCCTACATACTGTAGTTTCTACTTCACCACATAGTTGATGCGCTGACAACCATTCCGCACCATAGCCCTGAACCGTTAACTGCTGCGCTCGATCTGATGTAGCGACAATCATGCGAGAAATTAAAGATTGGGCTATTTGGTGACGGAGAGACGCACAGGTTTTTTCTATATAGGTATCTGCGGTCTGGCCAAAATCCGTATAATAGACTGTTAAAAATTCTGTAATGGTTTCTCTGTTGCTAGGGGTGTTTTGATACTGAGCATCAAAGACAACTTGAGTTTCATAGCCTTGGAAGGCACTATAATTAGTCATGGCTGCTACTAACTCTCCCCGTGCGGCTTCCAGCCCAACATGGTCACGGGTTTTTTTCAAGCAAGGCCAAGCGCCTATAATATTGTAGCCGTCTACTAATAGCACGGCTGAGACGATGGAAGAGGGCATGGTTTTTTATCACAATTATCTAGAGTTAACAAAAATCATTCATAAGACTTATAGTAAATGAAGCATTGCTTGTAACTTTATGTTACAAAAAATAAAAAATCCGGCCTTGAGTCAAAATTCAACCTGAAGATAGAAGTCATAATTGGGAAAATGCCTATTAATATCAGGCTTGTTGCCATTCCTGATCCAGAGAAATCAATAATTTTTCCGAGTTTTGAAAAGCTTCTGTTTGACCAGACTAAAAAACCAGATACCTCTACAGCATCCTGTATTGTGGTATCTGGTTATTAAGGGTTTGCTAAAAAGTGTTTTTGTGGGGTCTAGGGGAACGAAGTTAGAGATCAGAAGGGGAATTTAAAAATTTTTTAGCATCCTTCCCAATATTTATCTTGATTCTTGATGAGGATAAAATGAGTCTAGGATGAATAATGATTTTCTTGCATTAATCTCTGTTTGAGACGTTGTCCTTCACCAATATCGACTAAACAACCCTTTTCTAATAAAAAAGCACCATCACAGTAATTTAACTCTTCTAAGCGATGAGTTACCCACAAAGCAGTAATTCCGCGACTTTTGACTAGATTACGCACACTAACCACTAGATCAAGTTGACTCTCTGGATCTAATAAAGCAGTGGGTTCATCTAATAATAACAGATGACAGTGACGAGCGATCGCCCCAGCAATTGCTACTCTTTGTTTTTGTCCACCGGAAAGGGCATAAATAGGCCGTCGCTGTAAAGACAGTAAATTTACTGCATCTAAAGCTTCTTCTACCCTGGATTTTACTACATTAGGTAGTAACTTTTCCGCCACTAGTCCAAAAGCTACATCAGCACCAACCGTAGGCATAACTAGTTGATGATCAGGATTTTGGAACACAAAGCCTACGGGGGGTAAAACCATAACTTGCCCAGATTGAGGTGTTAATAGTCCTACTATTAATCTCAATAGAGTAGATTTACCACTACCGTTTGTTCCCAAAAGCATCCAAAATTCCCCTTTAGGTACTTGCAGAGAGCAAGATCTGATCACCTGCTCTCCATTAGGCCAAAAGAAGTTTAAATTATTAACTTCGATGCCTACTGCTGTCATGTTTATACCTTAGTTTCTTCAGCAGTAGTGAAAGCAGCAAAGCCGGGAGCTTTACCACTAGTGGTAGTTGGACCATCCTTCTGCACAATCTGGACTCCTGAAATTTCACTGGCACGGACAGCAATTTTTTTTTCTGTTTTCCCTTCGCACTTGAGTTCCACAATATCAGGGTTTCCAGAACGCATTGCCGCTAAAATCAGTTGATAGACCGCTTCGGCATCCTCAGTAGACTTACGTTGTACTGATATAGGGAAGGCAGTATTTCTGATGCTTAAGTCGATGGTAAACATTTAGAACTAATCAATTTTCACTGTAGAACCCATTCTAGCGTCAGTTGTTAAGAATTTTCTGGACTACTTTTCTGTATCTCCAATCCCCAGATAAAATTTTTTTTTAGTCCACTAGCAAAATTAGAGATTTTCACCTATTATGATAGAAAGCGTAAAAAATTGTAAACTAGATTAACAATCTGGTTGACTTTATGTAGAGGGCTAATTTTCGCCATTTACATACGCATAATATCCGTACTTATAAAACATTTTGGAGATTTACTCTCATGACCATTGCAGTTGGACGCGCCCCCAGTAGAGGGTGGTTTGACGTATTAGATGACTGGTTAAAGCGCGATCGCTTTGTATTCGTAGGTTGGTCAGGAATATTACTATTCCCCTGCGCCTTCCTCGCTTTAGGCGGTTGGTTAACCGGTACAACCTTCGTTAGTTCCTGGTACACCCATGGACTAGCATCCTCCTACCTAGAAGGAGCTAACTTCCTAAC
>NZ_JACJSB010000030.1 GCF_014697585.1 Dolichospermum sp. FACHB-1091
ATGACATCTTCTGCAAATTGACGAATATTCAAGTTATAAGTAATTAAATCATTGATATGATTAATTTCTCCATTAACTAGCTTTTCTCTGATTTCTAAATAACGGGTTTTTCTGGTAATATATTCTCTCCAAATTTCCGTAGGTAAACCATAATTATCATCTGCTGGTTGATTCCAATTCTGTCTTTGAGAAACATCATTTAAACCTTTAGCAATATGTTCCGGTAATGGTAAATCTACTCCGGTTTTGACTGCTTCATAAATATAGCGTTCTGGGTAATCTTTTAATAAGTTCCAAAAATCGTAATTTTCACTTTTGACAACATCAAATAAATAGGGAATAATGCAATTTTTACTAATATATTCTGTGATATCTTCTTTAGTATAATATGCTCCCATTTGTTTTTGGTTAATGTACTTTTCAAAGATATAACCTAAAACATCAGGGTTAATTTCATGATCATTTTTTAGTGGTCTTTCGTCTAAATACCAATTATACTGATCAAAGAAGTTGAATATTTGAGTAAAAGCGGTATCGGGAATTGTAATTTGAGGATAGGTTTGTTCTAAATAATGGACTGTAAATAAACCCCCGTTTAAATAGGGAACTTTTCCTAAAAGTGCTTCTAATTCGGTATTTCTGTTCTGATTTCCTAAACCTTGATGAAATAATTTTAGCAGGAAATAACGATAAAATGAGTAAAACTGATTATTTTCTTTGTGTTCTTGACATTGATTTAATTTGGTTCTCAAATAATCTAAATCGTTATTTAAAAAACCTTTACGTTGAATAAAGTAAATGAACATTAAACGGTTTAGCATTAAGGAAGCGTACCATTCTTGATCAAATTTAACGGGAATACCGTCAATAAAATCTAAAAATGTTTTATATTCCTTTTTGAATTGATCATAAAATTTCTTGGTAACTTTATCAACATCAAAGGCTTTTTTAGTCTTCTTAGTAACTTCTAATAAAGTTAAATTTTCTTCCTCTTTAATACTAATATAAATTGTTTCTAACTTTTGAATTAAACCCTCCCCCGACTGGTGAATATAATAATGATTTTCTCGACTAGTGACGGGTTTTCCTGGTTCGCGTCTTACCCATTGCCAAATTTGTTTTTCTTGACCTTTATCGGTATAAATAATTAAATGTTCTTGACTATAACTAGTAACTTCTATATCAATCTTTTTTCTAATTTGAGAGTTGGGTAAAATCCCATTTTCAGGTAAACAATGATAAACCATTAAACCACGTTTTTGGGAAATAGCTTTTATAGTATAATTCTCCCCATTTACAGATAGATAAATAGGAGAAATATCAGCATAATCCCAACCTAATTCCTCAATAAAAAGTGATGTAAAATCCGATAATTGCAGGTATTTTTTAACTTGACTACGATTGAATTTCATAAAATGCACTCCTGGTATAAATAGCGATCGCTTAACCCACCATTTTCAGTGATTTAAGTGATTTATATAGCGATAAAATACCTGTCTTCATCCTGTACATCCTGATAATCTTGGATATCCTGATTCTGACAGTGGATACTCAACATCATAGCATAGCGAGCTAAATTATAGCCACATTATAGTTACATGATAGCTACATTGATAACATCCTCATATATATCTGTCATTTCTAAAATTAATCCAACAGAATCTAAATGTAATTTATCATCACGATTAATCAAGGTTTGTATAGTCCAATTTCTTTTTTCATCTTGACGATAAACCTCTACCTTAACTTCATCCTGAGAAATCAAAATATATTCTTTCAAACTTGCTAAACTGCGGTAATTAAGAAGTTTTTCCCGTCTATCTATAGTTTCTGTACTTGGTGATAGGACTTCGATAATTAAACAAGGATAATTCAAAAAATAACGGTCTTGATCTTCCGTGTCGCAACTGACAATGACATCAGGATAGTAAAATATAGTTTGATTCTCATGAGCTAAATTTATTCTTACCTTCATGTCAGACATGAAAACATTACAGGAACTACCCCGTAACTGAGAACGCAAACGCGAATAAACATTTCCAGAGATTATATTATGTTCTTTACTACCTCCAGCCATAGCAAAGACCTCACCGGCAAAATATTCATGACGAATATCGCTAATTTGTTCCAATTCCAGATATTCTTCAACAGTGAAAAAGTAAAGAGGAGACTGCATAATTTTTCCTTTTCTGACAATTATAAAATTATTAAGGTATAAAATTATTAAGGGTTGAAAACCCATTGTGCAAGATTAACCTCAACTGTGTCATGAATTTTTAACAGATAAAGCGATCGCTGAAGGTCTTTATGTATTATAAGCTACTACAAGGTGGAGTTATATACTGATAGATTTGAGCAAAAAGAAATCAATTATCACGTAAGTAGGTGAACGGAAAAAATATGAAATTACTTCAGCAAAAATTATTTTTTTAATTGGGTTGGGGAATTTTCCCTAGAGATGTCACCAGAAAATTAGTAACTTGAGTTAGTATTGTGTCAAATGTCAGTAACACAGCCACAGATTATAACTCATATTGATTACTAATTCCCAGCAAATGATAGCTACTTACAATCCCTCTGTTTTTGTTTTGGTGATTGAACCAGATGAAACTCTAGCTAATCAGTTAGCTTTTGATTTACAAGAAGCTGGTTATGATGCAATTGTAGCTCATGATGCAGCCCATGGATTGGAATACTGCCGCGATGCCTCCAGCGGCCAAAGCCATAACCAACCTGCTTTAATTGTTATAGACCGGATGCTCCTTGGCGACTCTGGATTATCCTTATGTAAAAATCTCAGAAACATGGGTAATCTTTCTCCTGTAGTGATTTTAATGGCTAGGGATACAGTAGATGATCGGATAGCTTGTTTAGATGCTGGCGCTAATGATTATATTCTCAAGCCTTACCGTTCGGAAGATTTTCTCAAGCTGATTCATCTCTATCTGAAACCGGATCTTGATACCACAGAGCAATTACGCTTCGGAGATTTGGTTTTGGATATAGGAACGCGTCGCGCTATTTACAATAGCAAAGCTATTGACTTAACCATGAAGGAATTTGAATTATTAAAGTTCTTAATGGAACATCCCCGCGAAGTATTAAGCCGCGAACAAATTTTAGAGAATGTTTGGGGTTACGACTTTATGGGTGAATCTAATGTAATTGAGGTCTATGTTCGTTATCTTCGCCTCAAAATTGAAGAAGAGGGTCAAAAACGTCTGATTCAAACCGTACGCGGTGTAGGTTATGTACTCAGAGAATCCTAAAATTGCTGAAATGAGCAACAATCACAAATAAAATCCAAATTTGTGGGCAATTTTGCAGAAATTGAGTAAGATGGTCAAAATCTGAATCCCAGTCAATAAACTAATTGCCTATTCCCTCTATTACCTATGATTTCCAGGCTCAGTCTCTGTTCAGTATTACTCAGTATTTTACTCATGGGCTGTTCACCACCCACCACTGCTAAAATTCCACCTGTGACACCGAAATATCAAACTCAAATAGCAGTAAATGCTGGTCAAAACCTGCCAATTTCAGCAATTGCAACTTTTCCTAAAGACGTAAAAATTGAGTTAGAAGTAGCGGGAACACCGGAACAGCAAATGATGGGTTTAATGTATAGACCAACTTTAGCTGATAATCGGGGAATGCTGTTTGTTTTTCCTTCAGCACAACCAGTAAAATTTTGGATGAAAAATGTCCCCGTTGCTTTAGATATTATCTTTATCGAAAAAGGTGTAGTTAAGTATGTACAAGAATCTGCCCCTCCTTGTCATGAAGAACCTTGTCCCACTTATGGTCCTAATGTACTTATAGATCAGGTAATTGAACTCAGGTCAGGACGAGCAGCAGAATTAAATTTAAAAAGAGGAGATAATATCACAATTGATTTCGTCAGTCCTAAAACTTCTCAGTAAACGGTATTTAATTGCTGACTATAGCGTTTCTTGTGTTGCATAATGGCATTATCAGTTATGTTTCCCGCAAAGGAAAAGAGATTTTTAATTTTCCAATTTCATACCTCTATCAGTCTATGGCCACCCAGGCTATCAGCAACGCCGCGTTTTCTAGTTTAATTCTGACTTCTTTGACCTCTTTGCGTAAGTTATGTATATAATAAAGTCTCAATATGTCAGATATTTAACTGATACTTGGTTATCTTTTCAAAAAAATATTACGTAAACTAGCATAAATAACAGAGAAGAGGTTAATATTTATCCAGGACTTATGCAATTGGCACATTAGTAAGGCGCATGACTACCGCAGAAATCTAGCAAATAAGCAAATTGCTGAGATCTGATGCACCCTACAATAGATTATTGGTGTGACACTTGCGTAAGTCCTATTGATATAAGACTTTAAAAAAGGGTTATTTAAAAGAATGGAATATTTTCTGTATAACCTTCTAATGTTAGTCTACTCGCAGCAAAGTGACAAATAAAATACTGGTTACATAATACCCGCAAAATAGATAAACAATCTATAATTATACATTTCCCCCAAGGATGTGACATACAAATGGTAATATCAAGATATTCTCGGCTGATTAATTTTCTCCAGGAAGATTTAGCAATTTCCACTGCTTCCCTTTCCGTAGCATTGCGTAACCGTGATCAAGATCCTGGTTCTTTAACAATGACTCTTTGGCAATATGGTTTAATTACTCTAGAACAGTTAGAACAAATTTATGATTGGCTAGAAACGGCATAGGGAAAAGGTGACAGGTGACAGGTGACAGGGAAGAGAGACCAATTACCCATTACCCATTACCAATTACCCATTACCCATTACCAGCCTCATAACTATTTTCCAAAAACTTTTGCTGCTGCTGCTATACCAGCGCCAACGGTGAAGTTTTCGTGGCCAACCTGTGGAAGAACAACTTCTAGGGAGGCGATACAGCTAAGGATATCACGATCGCTGACAAAACCCAAGTGACCAATACGGAAAATTTTATTACTGAGATGGTCTTGTCCACCTGCTAGAGCGATATCAAACCGTTTTTTCATCAAAGAGCGAATTTTATCACTTTCGATGCCTGGAGTGGCGACAGCGGTAATGGCCGGACTAGCACATTCGTCGGCCGCAAACAAAGATAAATTTAAGGCTTTCATAGCCGCACGGGTGGCATTTTTTTGGCGTTCATGACGAGTAAAGATGGATTCCAATCCTTCCTTTTTCATCATTCCCAGAGTGGTGTGTAGGGCTACTATTAAGTTAACCGGGGGAGTAAAGGGGGTAGTATTTTTAGCGGTAGATTTGCGATATTTACCTAAATCTAAATAATATTTAGGTAACTTTGCAGTTTTGTAAGCTTCCCAGGCTTTGGGACTGACGGAAACAAATCCTAAACCGGGAGGAATCATGTAACCTTTTTGAGAACCGGAAGCGACTACATCTAAACCCCAAGCGTCTACAGGGACATTGTAAGCGCCTAAACTGGTGACAGCATCAACAATAATTAAGGCCTGTCCATGTTCTTTAACGTGGCGGTTAATAGTTTCTAAATCATTAATTACCCCGGTGGAGGTTTCACTGTGGGTAATAATTACAGCTTTAATTTCCTTGTTGGTGTCTGCTTGCAGTTTAGCTGCAAATTGGTCTGGGTCTAAAGGTTGTCCCCATTCTGCGGTGACAGTTTCCACATTTAAACCAAAAGCTTGACCGACTTCTACCCAACGTTCCCCAAATTTACCATTAGAACCAACTAAAATGCGATCGCCTGGGGAAAGGAAATTAATTATTCCCGCTTCTACAGCACCAGTACCGCTGACGTTTAACATCAGTACATCACTTGTAGTTTGATGTAGCCATTTGAGGTTTTCTGTCACCTCTCCCATCATACTGCTAAATTCACCGCTACGGTGGCCAATGGGGTGTTTGGCTAATGCTAGTAAAGCTGCTTCTGGAACTGGAGTCGGTCCTGGAATCATCAGCATCAATTTATTATCCATCTGTGTGTTATGTCCTAGTTGAAAATTTCAATACGATCCAAATTAACCCTTAAAGGGGATAAAAACACAAAAAAAATCTACTAAAATCCTTTATAGGGATAGTAGTTCAAAACCGTCAGGAGCAATCAACTTGATCTGGAAAATGATTGATAGACCAACGGTGATCAATCACCATAGAGGAAGACTGAAAAATTTCTTCTAACCGTTTTTGTTGGGATGCAGCTTTTCGCATGGTAATAATCAGTTGATTGACTTGATTGCGAAGGTCTTGATTTTGACCTAAAGAGGTCATGGTTTGCTTTTCCAAAAGTTGAAGTATCAGTTCGTAATGGATAGGAGAGGGTAAAGGAATTGGCTCCATGTAGTTTATTGTGAAGTTGCAATTTAGGGATTTTTTAATTTTCTTTTAGTCAAAGTTTAGCTAATCCTTAACTAGTTGTTACACAGAAAATAAATAATTGCAGGTCATGGGCTGTAATTAAGCAAACAGATTCGTAATTGCTACTTGAGGATCTGGTTGTTTCACTAATGATTCACCAATCAGTACAGCTGATACACCTGCTGTTTTAACTACATTTAAGTCCTCTGGATGATGCAATCCTGATTCACTGACGACTAGAATATTTTTTGCTTGTAATTGCTCACCTCTAGCTGTCATTAATTCAGAAGTTGTTTGTAAATCAACGGTAAAATCTTCTAAATTACGATTATTAATTCCGATTAAGGAAACACCATCTAAAGCTAAAACCCGATCTAATTCTTCTAAATTATGCACTTCTATTAAAGCTGCCATTTTCAAGTTATGAGCAATTTTAATAAAGTATTGTAGATCTTGATCATTGAGAATTGCTGCTATTAATAAAACTGCATCTGCGCCATTAATTCTCGCCCAATACATTTGGTAGGGATAGATGATAAAATCCTTACATAGTAGGGGTAAATCCACTGTAGAACGGACTAAAGACAGATTTTCAAAACTACCTTGGAAAAATTTAACATCTGTCAGCACCGAAAGACAACTAGCACCCCCTGCTTGATAAGATTGAGCTATGGCTACTGGGTCAAAATCTGTCCTTAATATCCCTTTACTGGGAGAAGCTTTTTTAACTTCGGCGATTAAAGCGGGATTAGTTTTCCCATAACGCAAAGCAGCGATAAAATCACGGGTGGGTGGTACAGTCAGGGCTTGTGTTTGTAATTCCCGCAAGGGGAGCTTTTCCCGCATTTTTTCAACTTCTGTTTCTTTATGCCAGACAATTTCTTCTAAAATATTATTTGGTGCTGCACCCTCTATAGCGGATTTATATTGGATTATAGAAATATTAATAGCTGGGCTAGGTGAACGACGACGAATTTGCATATTAGTTGGTTGTTGGTTGTTGGTTGTTGGTTGTTGGTTGTTGGTTGTCAGTTGTCAACTGACCACTGACAACTGACTAACGATTAACTAACTAACGCGCGTTTATAAGCTTCATCTAGAACTTCTGAAAGGGTGGGGTGAGCGTGAACTTGGTAAGCAAGAGTTTTGATAGATTGACGGTTAGAAACAGCGGCCGAAGCTTCGTGAATTAGATCCGAGGCGTGGGGACCAAAGATATGTACACCTAAGACTTCTCCTGTATCTTGGCGGTAAATCACCTTTGTCATACCGTCAGTATCATTTTCCGCCAAAGCTTTAGAATTACCTTTAAAATAACTCTTAGTGGTGGCGATTTCAAAACCTTCATTTAAACCCAAAGCATGGGCGGCTGTTTCTGTCAAGCCCACATAACTAACTTCTGGGTGAGTAAAGGCGGCGGCGGGAATACTGCGGTAGTCAACAGTTTTTTGACGACCCATAATATTCTCTACAGCAATGATACCTTGAGCGGATGCCGCATGAGCTAACATCATTTTCCCGGTAGCATCACCAATAGCCCAGAGGTGGGGGACAACTTCGCCGTTGGCTAATACGGCCATATTATCATTAACAGGAATAAAATTACGGCGGTCAAGGTCAACACCAACGGATTCCAGACCAAGATTTTGGGTAGCGGGAACACGGCCTGTAGCGACTAAACAAGCATCAACTTCGAGAACTTCTAAATCTTCTTTAGTTTCAAAGTTAGCTAATTCAATGATTACTGGTGAACCCGGTATGACTTTTTTGGCGTAAATACCGACTTTAGTTTCAATATCGCGGGGGTTAATTAAGACCCGTTCTGCCAGTTTAGCAATATCCCGGTCAAATCCTGGCATTAACTCATTTAGGGCTTCAATTAAGGTAATTTCACAACCCAAAGCTGAGTAAACATCAGAAAATTCTAAGCCAATGTAACCACTACCAATAATCGCCACCCATTTGGGGAGAGTTTCTAATTTAACGCCTTGGTCGCTGGTAAAGACTGTTTTCCCGTCTACTTCGATTCCTGGGGGAACAAAGGGGACAGAACCGGGGGAAAGGATGATATTTTGGGCGGTGATGGTTTTCTCACCTTTATCTGTGGTAATGGTGACTTTTTGTGTACCTGCTACCTTACCCCAACCTCGAATAATATCAACTCCCAAGCGCTTGAGACTGTTGGTTAGGTCCCCTTGAATTTTGGAGACGAGATTGTTAGCATGATTAGCGATCGCTTCTCGTTCAAACTCGACACTGCCAATTTGTATTCCCAATGACTTGAGGTGATGAGCGTTACGTAATTCTCTCACTTTTCCTGAAGCCGCCAGCAATGCCTTAGAAGGGATACAACCCCTGTTTACACAAGTGCCTCCCATATCTCCAGCTTCAATAATCGCCGTTTTCTGACCGCAACTGATAGCGTGTAAGGCAGCACCATGTCCACCTACACCAGCGCCGATAATCACTAAATCGTAATCAAATCCAGGACTCACTTTTGTTTCCCCGTTTTCTTGGCCTATTTTCTCTTAAGTTAACTTTTATATCAAAAATTTGGGTTCATAACCCCGTCTTCCTAGAACAAGTTTTGGTAGAGTAGATTTTGTTACGGAGATGAGAAAGATAATTAAGTAGGTGAACGCAAAAAAACCGACATAAGTAAGGAAAAGTAAAGTTGCCCAAAACCTCTCCCCCGTTCCCTGTTCCCTCACTATAACGACAATTTTTAACGCCAACCTACTTAGTCAATAGATTTCCTTAACGTTGTCAGAATGCTACGGGTTTTTAGGAAATCTTCATTTTGTGAGAGTGTTTGCAGAGTTTCCGGGCTGCTTTGTCGGACAATATTGTTATAGGCATTAATAGCAATGCTCAGTTTGTTAATATCTACTGATCCTGATGTATTTAACTGAGCTAAGGCATTCGTGAGAGCCTCTGCTGATTGTTCAGAAACTCCGGCTTCAATTAAGATTTTCGCAATTTGTTTAGCCACGGCCTGTGCAGCTTGTTGACCATCACTATTAAGCAGAATTGCAATGGCGAGCTTGGGATTACTTGAACTTAAATTATTGATTTGAGCAGTAAAAGCCGCATTGAGCCTCTCTTGAGTTGGGGATGCAATATTAAGAGTTACAAATCCATTTTCTCCGGTTGTGACAGTAATATTAGGTGATTCACTGATCGCAGACAAACCAGTGTTAATTTGCTGATTGTTTTGATTATTAGTACCTGAGCCAGTTGTACCACCGCCACTTTGACCCCCGGCTGTCCCCACACTGGGATTGGAATTGGTAGTACCACTGCCGCCAGTTGTACCACCGCCACTTTGACCTCCCGCTGTCCCCACACTAGGATTGGAATTGGTAGTACCACTGCCGCCAGTTGTACCACCGCCACTTTGACCTCCGGCTGTCCCCACACTAGGATTGGAATTGGTAGTACCACTGCCGCCGATTGTACCACCACCACTTTGACCCCCGGCTGTCCCCACACTAGGTGATTTTTGGGCTTGGCTTGGTAGCTGCCAATTGAGCGACAAGAGGGGTGTAAGACTGAGGACTAGAATCAAGGTTCTGATTTTTAACATGGCGATTTTCTCAGAATTGAAGTGTTTATTTAGGTAAGAAATTGAAACCATAGCCTATACTCAGAACGAATACTGTACCGCCTAGACTATTATCTGTCAGGTCTGCGCCCACAGCACTAATTGTCAAGGGAATAGTAGGGATAGGAACGAAGGAAGCACCAATGTTGAAACCAACTCCACTCCAACCCATACCTATACCTACTTGAGGATGAACTTGCACACCCACTCCAGCAAATATTGCAGTAGTAGCAGGGTCTTTTCGGAAATCACCACCACCGGCTCCTAAAGAAAAGGAGATAGGCATTTGATTGACTGGATCATTAGGCTTCAATAGGGAGTAAGTTGTAACTACACCATAGCCACTGGAAGGTCTAACTTTTTCCTTCTTAACGTGCTGGGCAAAGGTCTTCCAGCCGACTGCAGCAGCTATTTGAGTATTACCTTGAGCATAGACAATGTGGTTAGCTTTGAGGTCAAATGTGCCGTTGTACGCAAAATTTTTGATACTACCAATATTGTAGCCAAGTTCTAGACCAATTTGCCGGGCATCTCCTAAGCCAAAACCCATACTGAGGCTTCCGTCTGGACTACCTTTCCTGGCTTTACCAGCGGTTGCTGCTGATCCTCCAAAGAACACGTCACCCCAAGTAGCCCCGAAGGCACTGGGACTGGCAAAAGTAAGTGAAGGTTGGTAAGTCCGTTTTTTGGGAACTACTTTGAAAAGAGGTTGAATTGATAAATCCTCTCGTAATTTATTAGCATCAATCGGACTGCTATTGGCAGGGACGGAAGGATCTGTTTGAGCAGTTATCTGTGGTTGTTTTTCAAGAATATATCCAGCTTTCTCTCCTAATTCTGCTTTTTTCGCTATCACTTCTTTGTGATTAGAGAATTGATTAGTGATTAATTCATTACTTTGCTTTTTAGCAACTATATGATCTGCTGCCAATGCAAGATTAACTGAAATAAAATTGGCGAAACAAATACAACTGAATATTGTTATACCTGTAACTTGTGACAATTTTATTCCTACTATCATACATAAAATTTTTGCTTTCTGCAAAATCCTAATCCTTATCCTTATACTTCGCTTTTGAGCATGGAAATAAAACTGCTATGGGAAGCAAATCACTAAGAAAATACCGTTTAGGTTGGAAATATCAGGGTGAAAAGGAAATTGATCAGGAAATCTTGCAGAAGAGTTTACAAACTTAATGGTTTAATAAAGTCTGGTTAAAGATTTTATGATTGTAGAGAGGGAATTGTCAGTTCAGAAAATACCATTTGGGGAATTAAGAAATCATCTTGTAATTTACCGATTCCTAAAAAATTGCCTTCTGTTTCGTAAACCCGCACAAAGTCAGAAATAGTAAGATTGAGGGCAATTTTTTGACCTTGACACCATTTTTTAGCTGATACTGTTGGTAAAGTTACAAATGCTAAATGTTGTAATGGTGCGTCTGGGGCTAGAGGTTGAAATCTACCTGTTTGCAGTTGGTTTTCTAAATCTGTGAATGTGAGACTGTCTGGGATTTGAAAACCGCTGCTTTCTGTACGCATGAGGGCGGCTAGAGTACCACCTGTATTTAATATACTACCTAAATCACGAGCGATCGCCCGAATATAAGTTCCCGCACCGCAAGATATAGCTACATCTAATTCCGGTAAATCACTGTCTCGCCAGTCTAATAGCTGAATTTGAAAAATTTCTACTGTTCGCACTGGAACTTTGACTATTTCCCCTTTTCGTGCTAAATCATACAGGCGTTTGCCATCAACTTGAATGGCACTATAATTAGGGGGAATTTGCTCTATTTTGCCAATAAACTGGGAAAGTGCGGTTTTTACATTTTCTAAATCCAAGCCGGGACAAGGTTTGGAGGTAATAATTTCTCCTTGTAAATCATCAGTAGTAGTCTGTACACCTAGACGAATAGTGGCTTGATAGGCTTTTTCTCCTGGTAAATATTGTAACAATCTTGTGGCTTTACCCAAAGCTATAGGTAATACTCCGGTAGCTGCGGGGTCTAAAGTTCCTGCGTGTCCTACCCTTTTCATTTTCAGTAGTTTTCGCACCTTGGCTACACAGTCATGAGAGGTCCAGTCAAATGGTTTGTTTAAATTAAGAAAACCTTGCACAATTTTAGATTTAAGATTTGATATTTTTGTATTTTTACATAAATTGTCAAGAATAAGATCGCCAACTTCTTCAGAGAAGGAATTTGAATTAGGAAGAAAATATCAATAAGTGAAGTAGAGAAACACCAATACCCAGTATCCAAAATCCAATGCGGACTATGGTATGAGAAAGTTTTTTTTTGCGAGGTTGGTTTTTATGAAAGTGATCATCTAAAACTGGTGCTAATTTAATATGATCAAAAGATTGAACAAGATTTAAACCAAGAGACTGACTAGAAATACTTTGAAAATAAGCGGCGTTAAGATAGGGAATATATTCTGGTTTTTTAGCTACATAAGTTTGAAAGAAAGGTAAACTTAAAGCATTCATATAATGACGGGCTTGGGAAGCATCACCTAACATATCTTTAGGTAATGCTATTTGTGTACTTTCAGGGTCACTATTACCAATGGTAGAAAAATGAGTAGCACCAAGTAGCATGACTAAATATTTGTGGGGATAAGTAAGCCAAGAAAAAGGTAAAATTTGCTCATATAAAGCTGGGGCTACAGTATCTTCACTACTACCAATAATCATGATTGGGGTGCGAATTTGACTTAAACCAAATTGGCCAAAAATGGAGCTGGTGATAGGATTAACAGCGATAGCAGCTTTGACTCTTTTATCTTGTAAATTATATTCTTTTTCTGATTGATTTGGTAATTCTAAAGCCCGACATTGCAACAGCAAAGACATATTCCAGGTATTTCGTAATTTGTCTAAATCACAGTCTTTTTTTAGTTGTTGAAAGTTAATTTTTGCTCCAGCTAAAGCTAATGCAGTATAACCTCCTAAAGATTGGCCAAATACTCCTACTTGTTGGAAATTAAGCCGCTTCTGAAATTGTGGATCTGATTCCAATTGATCTAAAATATATTTTATATCTAAAGGTCTATCTTTAAATTCATGAGGTTGTATGACTTGATTACTATTTATTAAGGATTTTACTTTTTCTTCATAACTACTTGGATGATTGGGAATGACGACAGCAAAACCATAATTAGCTAGGTTTTTTCCTAAATAACGAAAGTTACTACTATTTAAACCTAAACCGTGAGAAATGACAATTATAGGGGCAGAATTTTGGGTATTAGGAATATAGATATCAGTGGGTAAATGCCGATTACGCAATGAGTCGAATAACTTTAATGTTTGTTTTTGAATTGGGAAATTTGGCTGCTGTGGTAATTTAGATAAATTCTCTAGGGAAATGGTTGCTGCTTCTAAATTTGATGCTTGTGTTAATGTAGCGATCGCTTTTTGAGTTTCGCTGATCATTTTCTCTAATTCTCTAGCAATTTTCCAGCCAGAAATCAGATCAATACTAATACTATCTTGAGGATATTTACGTAATAAATTTAATAAATTTAATCCTTCTGGTTCACCAGCAGCGGAAATTAAAGCTGTGCGTAAATTCTGAGATTCTGATTCTGGAGAATGGGATTTAGTTTGAATTAATTCTGTCAACCTTTTTAAGATGAATTTCCCTTGTTGAGTGTCGAGAAATTCAGAAACTACAGCAGGACTAATTTTGACTGGTTGAATTAAAATTTTCCTTAATTCTTGTAGTGTACTTGTGGGAATATATTGATAATATTGGGCAAAGTTTTTATTAACAAAACCATGTTTAGCATAGTTTTCTAAAACACTAGTGGGGATAGAAATTTCTAATGCTGAATAAGCTGCATGAATTTGTGTTGCTGCCATTGCAGATTTACTTATTCCCAATGTTGGCAGCAACATTGATAAAATCAGTAATAGGGAATTTTTTATCAGGTTCTTGCCACAATTACCAAACATATTGATCGCTTAACTTTTATGGTGATGTTGTTGAGCGCGGCTCAATTTTGGTAGTTATTTGGACACCCTGATAAATCTATATTGTATTCTAATTCTCAGATATATTTATGAGTGAAATCAGAAATGGGATAGAAGGACTTATATTCAGGTTCTAATACCAGCATTTCTTTGAAGATCATAATAGATGACTGATTTATCTACATCAGTATTGATTATGTATTTTGACTGATTAATAAAATTTGAATAATGCTAATTAATCCTATTAATCAAAGTTACTTTTTATCTGAATTTAGGGATAAAAAAGGTAATGCTGAGAAATTATTGGTTTTCTGTTTTCAAGCATAAGCTAAAGATTGTAATAGTTGTTTTCGTGATAGGGAAAACCCCCAAATTAATATAGATACACCCAGGTATTGATATTATGGATAACGCTCCTGAAAAATTACTAATCAACGGCAATTTTTAGGCATTATTAATAATGACTAAATGGAATAAATTATTTAAAATAATTATTTTTACATAATAGTCAAGTACCAGGAATAGTTAAATACTTCTGGCTGTTGGTGGTTAGTCCGGGTAATATAGAAAAGGTCGAAGGTGAACTGGTTTTGGTGTTTGGGTATAAGAGGCTGTTTGGGAAGTCGCAAAATTTACCATCAACCTCTTAGGAGAGAGAAGTTACCTCTTGGGTAAGTCCTCATAAAAAAAGACAGGGATTTACCCTGTCCTGAAAATATGATATTTTAGAGTGTTAGAGAATGTTTGAAAAGTCGCTCATAGTGTATCAAATATTTTCATATCCCCTTAAATCCCTCAAATAAAGGGGGACTTAGACTGTAATTCCCCTTGTTAAGGGGGCAGGGGGATCTGCAAGTATCTAAAATCACGATCCAAAACTTTCCCAACAACCTCTTGGTGGTAAAACTTAGTAACGGTTGCGTTCACCGCCATAACCACCCCGTCCTCCGCCACCACGCTCTTCTCTGGGTTTAGCTTTGTTAACTTTCAACTGCCGTCCCAACCATTCAGCACCGTCAAGAGCAGCAATTGCGGCTTCTTCCTCTGCATCTGATGACATTTCGACAAATGCAAAGCCCCTAACACGACCAGTTTCTCTGTCTGTGGGTATTTGGACTCTCTTAACATTTCCATACTCTTGAAAAACCTCTTTCAGGGCGTCTTCCGTAACCTGATAGGATAAATTACCGGCATAAATTGACATTGAATAGCTCCAGAAATCAAAAATCGCAGTTTGCACTACTAATTAAATATATAATACCCGTGATTAAGATTTATTTCCAAGTTTGAATTACTAATTTTTATTGTAAGTCGTTTATAAGCAAAAAGATTCCCGCATTCTTTAAGAATGCGGGAATCTAAGTTAGGAAAAAGTCTACAATTTTACATCGGGAGGAAGTAGGACTTTATTAATTACATGAATCACACCGTTACTGGCTTTAATGTCTGCTTTTGTTACCTTAGCGTTACCTACAGTGACTCGCCTCTTTCTCGCTTGAATCTTAACTACAGCGCCTTCAACTGTTTTGATCTCACCGGCTTTGATATCTTTAGAGGTAATTGCCCCAGGAACTACATGATAGGTTAATATTTTAACTAAGGTGTCTTTGTTTTCTGGTTTGAGGAGTTTTGCTAAAGTTCCTTTTGGTAAGGCTTTAAATGCTGCGTCTGTAGGCGCGAATACAGTGAGTGGTTCTTTACCAGAGAGGGTTTCTACCAAACCTGCGGCTTTGATAGCTGTGACTAGGGTTTTCAAAGAACTGTTGGCGCTGGCAATTTCGACAATTGTTCCTACGGTCTGTGTACTGGTAACGGGTGTAGTATGTTTAGGAGGCTTAGTTTCTGCGAAGCTAGGGGCGCTAATAAGAAGAGTAGTTGTAGCTATGGCGATACTAACTGTTTTACTGAATAGGGAATTCATGGTTTATACTCCAAAAAGTTTCAAAATCTGATATTGCGGTTACTTCAACTTGACAATAAATACTGTAACAGAATTTAACAATTTGCGTCTGTTTACAACTATTCTGCCAGCATTGCCAATAACTGCGCCTCAGTCAATTGGCTAATTCCCAAATTTCGCGCTTTCTCTAATTTAGAACCTGCTTCTGCTCCTACTACTAAGAAGTCTGTTTTTTTGCTAATTGAATCAGTAATTTTACCGCCATGTTTTTGAATTAAAGCTTTTGCTTCGTCTCTTTTTAAGGTTGGTAATGTGCCAGTAACTACAAAGATTTTCCCGACAAGTTTTTGATTAATCTCGCCTACAGCTTTGGTTTCTGGGCTGTTTGCTAGTTGTAACCCCATGGCTTGAAGACGGGAAATTAAAGTTTGATTTGCTACTGTATGAAACCATTGATACACTGATTGGGCGATTTCTGCACCGATACCATAAACGCCCGCAATATCTGATTGTCTGGCGGCTGTTAATTCAGCGACGGTGGTAAACCTTTGGGTTAATAATTGGGCGTTGACGCTACCTACATGACGAATGCCTAAACCATATAATACCCTAGACCAAGGTTGAATTTTTGATTGGGCGATCGCTTTGATCAATTTCTCCGCTGATTTTTCTCCCATGCGTTCTAATTCACATAATTGCTCTTTTGTCAATTCGTATAAATCAGCGACGGAATGTATTAAACCTTTTTCTACTAATTGATATACTAGTTTTTCTCCAACACCTTTAATATCCAAAGCGTCACGACTTACCCAATGTTCGATTTCACCTTTGAGAATGGCGGGACAGGAGGCATTTACACATCTAGTAACAGCTTCGCCAGTTTCTCTGACTACCAGTTGTCCACAGACGGGACAATGGGAAGGCATAATAAAGGGTTGGGTGTCAGGGGGACGCAATTCTTTGATTACTCGGACTACTTCGGGAATGATTTCTCCCGCTTTGCGTACAATTACGGTGTCACCAATGCGAATATCTAATTGTGCGATGCGATCGCTATTATGTAAGGTAGCACGGGAAACAGTTGTTCCCGCTAATTGTACCGGTAACATTTCTGCCAGGGGAGTTAACGCGCCGGTTCTGCCGACATTAACTGTAATTTTTTCTACACGGGTTGGAGCTTCTTCTGCGGGATATTTTAAGGCTATAGCCCAGCGGGGAAATTTCTGTGTAAACCCCAATTGTTCCTGGAGTTTAAAAGTATTTAATTTAACTACAATTCCATCAGTCATATAGGGAGAATTGAGCCGTGCTGTATCCCAATATTGGTAATATGCGGCGACTTCAGGGATAGAATGGCAGAGTTTATGATTGGTATCAATGCGGAAACCCATTTTTTGTAATAATTCCAAAGCCTCCCATTGAGTATTGGCAATACTGGAATCATCTAACCCGGTAATATGTAGAGTATAGGCGAAAAAATCTAACTGTCGTTGGGCGACAATACGGGAGTCTAATTGTCTCAGCGTACCAGCTACAGCATTGCGCGGGTTAGCAAATATTTGTTCACCAGCTTTTTGTCTTTTTTCGTTAATTTCTTTAAATACCTGTAAAGGTAGAAACGCCTCTCCCCGTACTTCCACTTTGGCGATATTTTCCAAGCCGTCAAAATTCAAACGGAGGGGAATTGAGCGGATAGTTCTGACATTTTGGGTAATATCTTCACCCATTATGCCGTCTCCTCTAGTTACACCCCTTACTAAAAGTCCATTTTCGTAGGTCAAGGCCAAAGCCGCACCATCAATTTTCAATTCAGATACATATTCTATTTCTACGGCATTATACTGTTCTGGTATGTGTCGCCGCCAACGTTGCTCCCAATTTTGCAATTCCTCAATATTAAAAGCATTTTCCAGACTGTACAGAGGAATATTATGGCGGACTGAGGTAAAATGGGTTGCAGGTCTTTCTCCAACACGCTGGGTAGGACTATCGGGAGTAATTAATTCTGGATTTTTCGTTTCTAATTCTTGTAATTCTCGATACAGCCGATCATAAACTGTATCTTCCATTATTGGTGCATCTAAAACATAATAAGCGTAACTAGCTTTTTGTAACAAAGATCGTAATTCTTCTATACGCTTTAATTCAGTTTGAGTTGAGATCATAAGTTTCATAATGAAAGAATTATACTCCTTTTTCAGGGGAAGAATACTGATATGAATGAACCACAAAGACGCAAAGGACAAGAAGGAAGAATAAAGTAGTAAGTAGGTTGGCGTTAAAAATTGTCGTTATGACAAGGGAACAGGGGACAGGGAACAGGGAACAGGGGAGAGGTTTTGGGAAACTTTACTTTTCGTTACTTATGTCGGTTTTTTTCCGTTCACCTACTTAGCAAAACTTTAATTATAGAGAAAAACTATGATTCAAACTTTCACAAATCAGTCTCCTATTATTATCGCTCATCGGGGTGCAAGTGGCTACCGTCCTGAACATACTTTAGCAAGTTATGAGTTAGCAATTGATTTAGGTGCTGATTATATTGAACCAGATTTGGTAATGACTAAAGATGGTATTTTAATTGCGCGTCATGAAAATGAAATATCAGAAACTACGGATATTGTTGATCATGCTGAATTTGCTTATTTAAGAACTACTAAAATCATTGATAGTGAAATTAAAACAGGTTGGTTTACAGAAGATCTTACTATAGCAGAAATCAAAACTTTAACTGCTAAAGAACGTATTCCCGAAATTCGTCCTCAAAATGCAATTTATAACGGAATGTTTACTATTCCTACTTTTACAGAAATCATTGATTTAGTTAAGGATAAAAGTGAAAAAGTTGGTCGCAATATTGGTATTTATCCAGAAACCAAACATCCCAGATATTTTCAAGAGATTGGTTTACCATTAGAAGCGGCCTTGTTATCGAATTTGCAAGACATTAATTTACCCATATTTATTCAATCATTTGCGGTGAGTAACCTCAAAGAATTATCTCAGAAAACAGATTTACCATTAGTACAATTAATTAATGATATTGGTAAACCCTATGATTTTGTTATAAACAATGATCAGCGTACATATAGAGATTTATTAACAGCAAAAGGGTTACAAGAAATTGCCGAATATGCACAAGCAATAGGGGTACATAAAAACTTATTAATTCCCAGAGATATTCATGGTAAATTATTATCACCAACATCCTTAATTATAGATGCTCATGCAGCCAATTTACAAGTTCATGCTTGGACATTTAGAAATGAAGATTTTTTCTTACCTTTAGACTTACAAGGAAGTCCTGAAAAAGAATATGAAATCTTTTTAAATTTAGGAGTAAATGGTGTATTTACTGATTATCCAGACCTAGCTGTAAAGCAGAAATGTTGCTACCTTAATCAAAAATAAATAATCAATCTATCCCTTATCAAAATCCTCAAATTCATCTGCATTTAATTATTATTAACCCTTAGTCAAAAACCATGAATAAATCATCATTAAATCGCTTAACTGAAATTGCCCAAATATTTCTCAAATTGGGTATAATTGGCTTTGGTGGACCAGTAGCCCATATAGCCATGATAGAAGATGAAATAGTCAAACGTCGTCAATGGTTAACACAAGAACATTTTCTAGATTTATTAGGTGCAACAAACTTAATTCCCGGTCCAAATTCCACAGAAATGGCTATTCATATAGGATACATTTATGCAGGGTGGTTAGGATTAATTGTTGCTGGAGTTTGCTTTATTTTACCTGCGGTTTTAATTACAGGTTTCTTGGCTTGGATATATGTTAGTTATGGGACATTACCGCAAATTGCACCTTTACTTTATGGAATAAAACCCGTTGTTTTAGCAATTATTATTAATGCTGTTTGGGGTTTAGGAAAAAAAGCAGTAAAAACGCGAAAATTATTGATAATTGCTATAGTTGTGGGATTAATAAATCAATTTACTAAAATCAACGAAATAGTGGCTTTATTAATGGGAGGAATATTAGGAATGATTTGGTTACGCAGTGGTAATCAAACTAACTTAATTATTCTGGGTTTAACCACAGGAACGTTTTTAGAAACAACCCCAACAAGTACAGTTATCAATAATATAAATAATATCAATAATCATGTATCTGTACCTTTATGGAAATTGGGTTTATTTTTTTTAAAGGTTGGTAGTGTCCTCTTTGGAGGTGGTTATTTACTAATAGCATTTTTACAAAAAGGACTAGTAGAAGAATATGGCTGGTTAACACAACAACAATTATTAGATGGTATTGCTATTGGACAATTTACACCAGGTCCAGTGCTTTCTACCGCGACATTTATTGGTTATATAATTGCTGGTTTTCCGGGAGCAATTGTAGCAACTGTGGGGATTTTTCTCCCTTCATTTTTGTTTGTTGCTATTTTAAATCCCTTTATGGATACCCTTCGTAAATCATCTTGGACAAGACCATTTTTAGATGCTGTTAATGTTAGTGCTGTAGCCTTAATGACAGTAACTACAATACAATTAGGAATAGCTACTTTAATATTACCTAAAACTAATTCCCTAGATTTTTTAGGTTTAGGAATTGCTGTTATTTCCGCAATTTTAGTCATTCACTACCGCATTAATAGCATTTACTTGATTTTAGCTGGTAGTATTATTGGTGGGAGTGCTTTAATCTTGGGTTATCTTAGATAAGAACATAATTACCTGACTGGGAAATTCATACTTTTAACAAATCTTATGGTATTACAAGTAGAAAGCAACAAATACGAAGAGAAAACCCAAGAAATTGCTAGACAGGTTTTAGCTGTTACCCAGGAAAATCGCTCATTTTTAGCTGCTTTACGCGACCAAATGCGCTGGGACGATAAATTACTCGACTGGGCTATGAGTAACCCCGGTTTACGAGTACAATTATTTCGCTTCATAGATACTTTACCCGCTTTACATAGTAAATCAGAAATTGCGTCCCATTTACAAGAATATTTGGGAGATGAATCAGTAGAATTACCAGCAGCTTTAAAAGCAATTTTGAACTTTGCTAACCCGGATTCTATGCCCGCACAGGTAGCAGCGACAACCGTGGGAACTGCTGTGCAAACTTTAGCACATAAATATATTTCAGGCGAAAATATTAAACAAGTCATCAAAACCGTTGAAAGACTGAGAAAAGATAAAATGGCTTTCACCATTGACTTACTTGGTGAAGCGGTAATTACGGAAATAGAGGCACAATCTTATTTAGAAAGATACCTGGAATTAATGCAGCAGTTGGTGGAAGCATCACAAAATTGGGCGAAAATTCCAGCTATTGACGAAGCAGACGGCGAAAATATCCCCAAAGTCCAGGTTTCTGTCAAATTAACGGCGTTTTATTCCCAATTTGACCCTTTAGATGCTGAAGGTAGTGAAGCGAGAGTAAGCGAACATATTCGGACTTTACTCCGTCGTGCCAAAGAATTAGGTACAGCAGTCCATTTTGATATGGAACAATACGCCTATAAAGATATTACTTTCACCATTCTCAAAAAACTTTTACTAGAAGCGGAATTTCGTCAACGTACCGATATTGGTATGACCATTCAAGCATATCTCCGCGACAGCGAACAGGACGCTAGAGAAATCATTGCTTGGTTAAAACAACGGGGTTATCCTCTTACTATTCGCTTGGTTAAAGGTGCGTATTGGGACCAGGAAACCATCAAAGCCGCTCAAAAACATTGGCCGCAACCAGTTTATCATGATAAAGTGGCGACAGATGCCAATTTTGAAGCTATTACCCAGTTATTGCTAGAAAATCATCAGTATGTCTATTCTGCCATAGGTAGTCATAATGTGCGATCGCAATCTCGCGCCATAGCCATTGCGGAAAGTCTTCAAGTTCCCCGTCGTCGCTTTGAAATGCAAGTGCTTTACGGCATGGGTGATAAAATAGCTAAAGCCTTGGTAGATAAGGGTTATCGCGTCCGGGTCTATTGTCCCTACGGTGACTTATTACCGGGAATGGCTTATTTAATTCGCAGGTTGTTGGAAAATACCGCAAATAGCTCCTTTTTACGCCAAAATTTAGAAAATCGTCCCGTTGAGGAGTTGTTAGCACCACCAATACCAGTTCTAGCTTCCCCCTCGCTTGCGGGGGGGACTGAGGGGGGGTTCTGCGGTGTAGCAGATACCGATTTTGCAAAGGAAGAAAGCAGGGATAGTTCGCGTTTAGCTTTTGATGGTGTACGTCCGCAGTTGGGTAAAACTTATTTACCATTCATTAATGGGGAATATGTAAATACGACAACTTTTGTAGATTCTCTTAACCCTTCTAACTTTAGTCAAATTGTCGGTAAAGTAGGTTTACTTAGCATTGAACAAGCTGAGGAAGCAATGAAATTTGCTAAAGCTGCTTTTCCCGCTTGGAAAAAAACTCCCGTTAAACAACGTGCTGATATTTTGCGTCAAGCTGGGGCGTTAATGGAACAAAGACGCGCTGAACTTTCGGCTTGGATAGTTTTGGAAGTAGGAAAACCCGTCAAGGAAGCTGACGCAGAAGTTTCCGAAGCAATTGATTTTTGTCTTTATTACGCTGAGGAAATGGAAAGGCTGGATAAAGGTATAATTTACGATGTTCTTGGCGAAACTAATCGTTATATTTACCAGCCCAAAGGAATCGCAATTGTAATTTCTCCTTGGAATTTTCCTCTAGCTATTGCTTGCGGTATGACCGTCGCTGCTTTGGTTTCAGGAAATTGTACTCTACTCAAACCTGCGGAAACTTCTTCTGTAATTACAGCAAAATTTACAGAAATATTAATAGAAGCAGGAATCCCTAAAGGTGTTTTTCAATACGTCCCTGGTAAAGGTTCTCAAGTCGGTGCTTATTTGGTAAATCATCCTGATACTCATGTTATTGCTTTTACTGGTTCTCAGGAAGTAGGATGTAGAATTTACGCAGAAGCCGCCATCTTAAAACCTGGTCAAAAGCACCTCAAAAAAGTGATTGCGGAAATGGGAGGCAAAAATGCCATCATTGTTGATGAAAGTGCTGATTTAGACCAAGCTGTTGTCGGCGTTGTGCAATCTGCTTTTGGTTATAGTGGACAAAAATGTTCTGCTTGTTCACGGGTAATTGTGCTTGAACCTATTTATGATGCTTTTGTAGAAAGGTTGGTAGAAGCGACAAAATCTTTAAATATTGGAGAAGCGGATTTACCCAGTACCCAAGTAGGTCCAGTAATTGACGCTAATGCCCAAGATCGCATTTTAGAATATATTGAAGAGGGCAAAAAAGAAGCTAAATTAGCTTTAGAGTTACCTGCACCCACCCAAGGATATTTTATCGGTCCTGTGATTTTTTCAGAAGTACCCGCAAATGGAGTTATTGCACAACAGGAAATATTTGGACCTGTTTTAGCTGTAATTAGAGTTAAAGATTTTCAAGAAGCTTTAGAAGTTGCCAATAACACAAATTACGCTTTAACAGGTGGTCTTTATTCTCGTACCCCTTCCCACATTGAACAAGCGCAAGCTGAATTTGAAGTAGGGAACTTATACATTAACCGAAATATAACTGGTGCAATAGTATCTCGTCAACCTTTCGGTGGATTTAAACTTTCTGGAGTCGGTTCAAAAGCAGGAGGACCAGATTATCTTTTGCAATTCCTAGAACCACGCCATATCACAGAAAACATCCAACGTCAAGGTTTTGCGCCAATTGAAGGTAATGAATAATTAATTTGTAGGAGTTTATAAATATCCCCGACTTCTTTAAGAGGTTGGGGATATAAAATTAATATGATGTGAGTTTAATTATAAATTGATCAAAATATCTGCTTATCTCATTAACCAAAATCTTATAATTCAAGTCAGAAAAATCAATATCTTGATTAGCTGGTTGAGTAGTAAGTTTAATAGTTAATTCTTTCGTATGTTGTAAAGCAATAATTAAAGATTGACGTGATATATTAAGAGAGTTACATTCTGTAAAACAACTATTGATATAATTATCATCTAAAGTTAACTTTTCAGCTAAAATTGCATATATTATATAGCGTATAATAGTTGCAATATCTCGTTGTACAACAGCAATTTTGTTTTCAGATTCTAGCTGATTTTGTATTTCAACTGATTGAGTAGAAATAGAATCTAAGAGATATTTTAATGAATAATTAACTAGAATATCTGTTTTATTAGTAATATTTCCAACAATTTCTATACGTTTTCTGTAATATTGAAAAAGAATTTTATAAAATTCAAGAGAGTTGCAAAAACCATAACTCAAATGACTACGAAAGTAAATAAACAAAAATGAGGTAGGTTTAACTACAGAAAAAAATTCTTTATAAGAATCCCCTAAGTTTTGAAGAGAAGTTGGAAGAGAAGATTTAATATATTCAACTTTTCTAGTAAGAATATAGTCTAATTTAAAAAATTTCGCACAAGCTAATTGTATAGATTGTTCAAAATCTTTAAGGTGATATGAATGAGCTAT
The DNA here is from genome assembly GCF_014697585.1 of Dolichospermum sp. FACHB-1091. GTDB lineage: Bacteria > Cyanobacteriota > Cyanobacteriia > Cyanobacteriales > Nostocaceae > Dolichospermum. The sequence goes on from NZ_JACJSB010000030.1 coordinate 24,298, forward strand.
TTCTAAAATTCTATCATCAATAATACAAACTTTCATGACAGATCGAATTTCAGATATAGCCTCCCAAGCAATCTCAAATCCTCCGTTATCTCTACCAACATCAAAGATTTTATTGAGGGTTGTAAGTGTTACATAACCCTCTACTTGTTTAGTTTCAATTAATTCCCAAATTTTTGATGAATCTTCTATAAATGGATCTCTTTCGAGCAGAATATCTAGAAGAATATCATCATCTAATAAAACTTTTCTGATCATTAGTGTTGCTCTAAATCCTAACTTCCATGTTTAGCAACTTCGGTATTATTAGAATTATGTTGTTGATCTTTTTGTTTTTCAGACTTGAATAGTCCGCGTACTCGTTTTAAGTGTGGTAAATTTTCTGATCTTTCTTCTATTACCTCTATCACTTCGGGAAGTAAATGTGCAACACCAAATAACTTTCCTGCATAAGATGTTTTCAGAAAAGCTTGTCTTTGAGCATGAGTCATTATCTCTTTTGACCCTGCCATTATTTCGTCACTACTCATATCGCTTGGGTTCTCCCCATATTGTTTCATGTCGCTGACAAAATTCTGCTGCTGCGGTTCGTGAAAATCTGAAGCCATATAAATCTTCTCCAGGTGTGCTACATGATAAACCAAGATACTCCATTTGTACCTTATCTCTATAGTATGGCACAGCTTTATCCAAAGCATCTAGTATAATTAGCGGTGCTTCTGGTTTTGGTTCACAAAACTCGAAACCAACCTGTATTGCATACCAAATCAACCATTTACCAATAGGTTCAATTAATCTTGTAGCAACATCTCCTCGACTGGTAGGGTGTGCTTCTAAATTATTTATTTCCAGAAATATAGGGGGACTCGGATCAGGATAAGTATATGGATAAAGACTATATTTTATTAATCCCCAGATTTTATCATTATAAACAAGTTTAACTATATTTTGACAGTAAAAGGCTGTTTCATTGCAAATATTTAACCAGTTACAAGACCAATTTGTGGGCATATCATCAATAGTTGCTGGAGAAATAAAAGCAACTTCCTCAGCGTTGGATTCAATTAAAACTTTTACGTGATAACTTCCGATAGTAGTCAATTTGTTTTACACCCTTCTTACAATTACTTTACAATCTCAAAATTATACATTGATATCTTAGCCTTTTACAAAACAATAAGGATTTATTGAGTATTTAATATTCAATAACTCAAGATTGATCTTCTTCCCAACTAAACAAAGACTCAAATTCACCAGATTCAGCAAAAGTAATTGCAACTATTAAGAATTGATGCAAATTGATCCTAATTTTACCAGTATAATTTCCCGCTTACAGGGGTAATTTATGAATTACCCTTAGTCAAAAATGAACTACGTTCGCGTAGCGTCCCGTAGGGATAGAAGCGAAGAACATGAAGGTATCTGTAGGTTTTTAATATCCCTATCCTGTAAATCCTTAAATCCTAGATATCCTGTTTCTGACAAATTATGATATTTTGATGTTAAAATATAAAATCAGGGTTTATCTATATTTATGGGTAAAAAAGGTGATATTAAACAAATTGATGCAATTGCGAGAGAATTTGGTATGTTAGGGAAAGAAAGAAAAGCTTTTGGTAGATTTCTGGAGCAAGAAAAAAGAAATGGTTATGGTGGAACTTTAAATGATAGAGGTGATTTTACTTATCCAGAACTGCGTCAGAAAGCTAAAGAATTTTTAGAGGATATTAATTATGACTCCTAAAACATCTCTTGCTAATTCAATACTAGATCTAAATCAAATTACTCAACCAATTATTGGCGAAATTTGCCATCAAGTTGCATTTAGTTATGGGGATGAATTGCTGTTAGATTTTGGTGAAATGACTGCCTACAATCATCCTAAATTATCACATTTACGCAAAGGAAGCTGGCAACTTAGCACTAGGGCTACACCTTGGTATTTAATGCTAAAAAAGGGTGTTTCCTGGAGTTCGTCTATGTTAGTAAATAATGAGAATACTGTGGAATTTGCTAAAATACAGTTACAGTGTTTAGAAAATACAAAACTGACTAATTTTGTCACTCTTGCTAATAGTAATGAGATGAAACTCATTTTATCATTTGAGGGTGATCTTAATTATGAACTAATTTTAGAACCAGATTTAGAAGATGATTCTGGGCTTGCTTATTGGGAATTAATGATGCCAAATGAGCAAATTTTAATAGTAGGACCCGGACAGTTTTGGGAATGTAAATCAATTCATGAACCTTATTAATCTGAATATCTAAATTCAGATAAAATCCCCAGCTTGAAATATAATTACTAATATAATTACTAATTAAGGTGGGTAACTGCGTATTCGTGTCTAGAATAAAACTTTGTACCTTAGCATCCTAGGGAAAAATAAAAATGCTAACATCCTCAAGATAGATACCCACTCTTGGAAAATATGCCACAATGAAGGTAGAAACGTCTGTTAAAAAAACTTAACACCATTTTCTATTTTTAACTCCTGAACTCCTATTAGCAGGGGGTGGAACTATGATTAGTACAAATAACGATATCAGAATTGTTTCTTTAATTCCGAGTGCTACGGAAATTATCGCTAAACTGGGTTTATTTGATGCTATAGTAGGCAGGTCTCATGAATGTGACTATCCTCCAGAAATCGTAAATCGTCCAGTTTGTACCCAAGCACGTTTTAATGGTCATGCTAGTAGTACCTCTGTTCATAATCAAGTCAATGATGTATTACAATCTGCTTTAAGTATTCACAAGATCAAAGTTGATGTTTTGGAGAAATTGCACCCTACCCACATTGTCACTCAAGACCAATGTGATGCTTTTTCTGTTACTTTACCAGAAGTAGAAGCAGCAGTTGCCCAACTTACCCACAGTTCACCCCAAATTATATCTTTACAGCCTAACACATTACAAGATGTTTGGGGTGATATTGAACGAGTTAGTCGCACTTTTGGCGTAGATTCAGTACAAATACTGGATAACTTAGAAGCCCGTATTAAAATTTGCAAGCGCAAACTCCAGGGGCTTTCTAACGCAGAAATGCCGAGGGTAGCTTGTATTGAATGGACTGATCCTTTAATAGCCGCTGCAAATTGGGTTCCTGAATTAATTAATTTAGCAGGGGGACAATCATTGTTCTGTTTGATGGGTAAACCCGCTGTTCATGTACAATGGGAAACACTAGTAGCTAGTAACCCAGATGTAATTATTTTCATGCCTTGTGGCTTTGATTTGCAACGGACTCAGCAACAAGCTGAATTATTAACTCAACGTCCAGAATGGAAAAAACTCCACGCTGTTCAAAGTGGAAGGGTTTTCATTACCGATGGTAATGCTTATTTTAACCGTCCTGGTCCACGATTGGTAGATTCTGTGGAGATATTAGCAGAAATATTGCATCCTGATATCTTTGATTATGGTTATCAAGGTACTGGTTGGCAACTTTTGTAATTAGGGCTTGCTGAATAAACAGACAACCTTCGTACAGCTTAAAGGATTAACAAAAAATAAATGATCAAACCCCACATCTTTCACAGTGTGGGTTTTTTGAGTTTCATAACCAATCGAATCAAAGAGCATGATATTAAATTGACGAACTCTTCTCAATCATCTGGTATTGAATCAATTAATCAGTATTTATTTTTAAATAGTTGCATTTTTTGTGGTCAGATATGGGAAACTTAGGATGTTCAGATAACCCTTCCCTCTTACGTATTCCTCGTCCTCCTAGATAACATTTATGGGCTAGGCCACGCAAGCTATCAGCAAACCCTCCCATGGGGTTTGGTAAGTTAATTGAGGATCGTACAAAATGATATGCACAGATGTCAATCTTAAATCTAGTCAGGAGTAAACATGAATAATATTATCATTCGTAAAAACTTTTTAGCCTTACCAGGTCTTGCGGCTTTGGCAATATTAGGTAGTGGAATTTCCGTCAATGCTCAAACAGTGTCCGAAAAAACACAATTATCCAATCAAGTAGCACAGGCGGATACTACAACAGGTAAGTCAAATCAAAGTCCTGGTAGCTATGTCGGTATTGGTACTACTATTGGTGTAACAGGTGGGTTTTCAGCCTTGAGTGATGGTAATTTCAGCTTCATCAGTAAAATTCGGTTTACCAAATCTCTATCGGTCAGACCATCAGCAATACTGGGAAGCGACACAACCTTTCTCGTTCCTCTTACCTATGATTTTTCGATTAAACCAGTAGATCCATTTACTGAGACTGTAACTATATCTCCCTATATAGGAGTGGGTGCAGTCATTAAAACTGCTCAGAAATCTACAACTACTGATGATAAATCTGAAACTGCTGTTTTAGTAACTGGTGGTGTAGATGTACCTCTCGGTCAAAGATTCACCGCCACAGCCGCCGTAAACGCCGGATTTTTCAATCAAACTGATGTCGGGATTTTATTAGGAGTTGGTTACAACTTCAAGGGATTTTAGAAGATAGGTTGCTTTTTATTCATATTTAGATGAATTGAGCCATTTGCAAAGGACTTAAGCTCCTTGCAATACTATTGTATACTCTATTTAGGTATTGCTGAGTCAAGGTAGAACCGCTTCTGAATAAGGGTTTCGCAGATTTTTAGCATAAAAAAATGTAAGGCTAAGGCTATGACATTTAGAACCTCAAAATCCTTGCATTTCTCTAGAAAATTGGGGGCTGAATTTGGAAACCAATCTTCAAAGCCACCATTTTTCGCACTGTGTGGTATCTAGGTTTTCTTTGGGTAATTTTTCAGCCAGCCCTATTTAGGACTTACCTTGTCAATTACCTTGATTTTACCATCATCCTCCACTGTCCAAACATCGTAAGTACCAATGACATCACCATTAGTATCAACATCTACATCACCGCTTGCGCCTTGGTAATTAATCTGTTTACCCTCTTTCAGAAGCTTCAGCCCTTGACAAACATCACTTACTGGTGTACCCTTACCAGCAGCTACTTCTCGCAATTTACTAGCAATAGCCACCCCAGTATTTTCTTTAGCGGCTTGGGCTGCTAATACCAATAAGGCCGCAGCGTCCCAGGCTTGAGGTGCGTATTCTCCTGGGGAAGTACCTTTTTTATCTTTCCAAAGTTTATTAAAATTTTCTAAACCTTTACCACTAGAACCGGGAACTGTACCAATTGAGCCAGATAAGATGTATTTACCATCCTTACCTTTACCAACTTGATCAGGGAAACTATCGGATTTTACACCGTCTGTGAGTAAAATTTGTACATCTTTGGTAACACCCTGTTGATAAGCAGCCTTCAAGAATAAACTACCGGTTTCAGCATACAATACAGCTAAAACTGCATCTGGTTTACCTGCAAAAGCGGCAGATGCTTCTGTATCAAAGGTTTGAGCCTTGGGGTCATAGCGAACAGGCTTATCTTTATTAACTACTGTACCACCTAATTTCTCAAAAGTTTGCACAAATGCTTTTTCAAAACCCACACCATAGTCATTATTAATTACCACAGTGGAAACTCGTTTAAAGCCTTTTTTCTTAGCGAGTTGGGCTAAAGCTAATGCTTGGTAGGTATCAGGGGGAGCAGTCCGCGCCCAAAAGCCTTTAAAGTCGCCTTTTTGAGCTTTGTCAGTAAATACAGGGCTAGTGCTACCAGGAGAAATCAGCATGACTTTATTAGGTACAGCCACGGAAACCGCCGCAGTGGAAACACTACTCGCAAAAGAACCGACCACACCACCAACTTTATCTAAAGTTGCTAATTTAGTCATACCCGCAGCGCCCGCTTTAGGGTCAGTTTGGTCGTCTACTTCTACCAAACTGACTTTTTCACCATTGACACCTCCACAAGCGTTAACGGTTTCCACCAGTAAGGGAACAGAACCAACCATTTGTTGTCCAATAGAAGCCAAGTCACCAGTGGTGGGTAATAAACTACCAATTTTCAATCCCTTAGTATCACTGGTTGTAGTCTGAGGTGTTGGTGAAGTGGTACTAACCCCCGTAGACGGTGGTTTAGGACTTTCACAAGCGGCTAAAAAGAAACCACTGGCTATGGTAGCTATACTCAAAGCTAGAGAGACACGAATTTTCGACATAGTTAGTCACACTCCTCAGATATTTAGAAGACTTGATCTAGTTAAATTGATATCAGGTGCTTCAACCGCAAATAATAACATTCTGATGACTTACTTACGAGAAATCAATTTAAACTCTTATTCCTCCCTGTCCTGGAGTGGTTGGTTTTTCCATAATTCAAACACTAACAAACACTAACAAACACTAACAAACACTAATTTTTTCGCCGGGGTGAGGACTGATCACCTTAGTTGTTAAACTGTTATTTTCTAATAAAGTCTGAAATTCTGTCGTATTTCCCCTAGCTTGGAGAAATTTTACCAATAGTCCCTCAAAGAAAATATCCCCTCCGGCTGCGGTAGGGAGGATAAATTGAGGTCTCACGGATTTTACCACATCTAAAGCGCTATTCATACCTTTGATAATCGGACCGAGTAGGGGTAAACTCAAATCAATGATAGGTGTAATTACCACGTCAATGGGTGCTATTTCTTGAAGTTGCGGGGAATGATAGCCATGGGGTTCATAATACAATGTAGAATTATTTACTAGATCTTTGAGCAGATAGCCATTTTCTAATAAAGTAGGTCCAATGGGAGAACCAGGAACAGCTTTAATTTCTATTTGCTGATTTAAAATGAAGCTTTGACCATGTTGAAGACTGATGATTTGTTGATAACCTAGTTTTTCTACCACTTTAGCCGCATTGGGAGAAGCAACCACAGGAATATTTTTGTCAAGTTGCTTTAAAGTGGGTGGGTGTGCGTGATCTTCTAAACCCTGAGAAAGCAGAATTAAATTTATGTTATCTGGTATTGACCGATCCTGATCACGAGAACCTTTGAATAACCAATCTAAATTGTTAAAGGTTAAAGTACCAATTAACCAGGGGTCAATTAGTATTCGCTGTTGACCAATTTCAATTAACCAACTATTGCTATCTAACCAAGTAAAGTTCATATTATACAAATCCTCAAATTTAAAATTGGACATTGGACATTGGAAATGATTTACTGTCCCGCTAACATCTGTAGCACTTTATCAATGTTATCTAAATTACCAACCATGCGCCGAATTGGATGCGGCCAAACCTTAACTAAGGTAGGAGTAGCAGAAACTTGATCAATTTCGGCCTGTTCTGGATTAGTGAGAACATCAACTACTTTAAGAGTATAAGGATACCCTAGAGATCGTTCTAACGATTCATGCAAGTTTTGTAAAATTTTTTCAGTGGTTATACTATGTCCAGCAACAAACAAGCGTAAAACAAAACCTGGATCACCTGGGATATTTTGGGGTGCAGGTTGTGTAGTCATGATTGGTTGTTGATACTGCGAGGGAGAATCAGTTAAATCTAGACGTACAATTAAATCATGATCTTGCCACAGTTGAGGAAATGCAGCACGATAAGTTGATAATACCAGGGGAGCGCACAATCCATCTTGCCAGGCTGCTGATTGCCAGACTAAATCCCCAGTCCGAAAAATCGCATTTAGCACAGCTTGGTGACGCATAACTGCGGGATAAGCCTCGGCAAAGATTTGGACTTTTTGAGTCCGAGGATTTAACCAATGATCAATAGTTGCAGTATAACAAGGAACTAAAAAATGTGGTGGTTCTGGTAAATCGAGGATTTCCCGCAAAGCCGCACAGAGATTTAAATGCCATCTTCCTTGTTTACTAGGATCAATACAGTAAATTAAATCCCCTCCAGGTGTAAACAAAGCAATACCCTTGAATAACTGAGGCTGAGATAGTTTGTCCACATTCAACTTAGTCATTGGTTAGCGGTTAGCGGTTATGATATATATGCAATTACCAGTTACCAATTCCCCATTAAAGACGACCTCGAAGGAATTGCGCCATTTCGTTAGGAGTTGGGGACATTTCCAAGGCTGTTTCTTGAGTGATACGGCCTTCTTGGTAGAGGGTAAACAATGACTGATTCATTGTGGTCATACCATCAAAGCGTGATTGTTTCATTAACGCTTCAATTTCATCATAATTGCCTGTTTTCACCCAATCTTTAACGGCCTCAGTATTAATCAGAATATCGTGGAAAGCACAACGTTTACCATCTGTAGTCCGGCACAAACCTTGGGAAATTACAGCTACCAAGGATTCAGCCAGGACTACGCGCATAGCTTCTTTTTCTTGACCTGAATATAAACTAAGAATCCGTTCAACACTTTTTACAGCGCTAATGGTGTGCAGAGTTCCCATAACCAAGTGACCTGTTTGCGATGCTTTCAGTGCGGTATTCAGCGTTTCTTTATCGCGCATTTCTCCCAGAAAAATGACATCTGGGTCAGCTCGCAAAGCAGCTTTTAAGGCCTTATCAAATTCCAGGGTGTGCATTCCCACTTCTCGCTGTCTGACGAGAGACTTATGACTTTGATGAACAAATTCTACTGGGTCTTCAATCGTAATGATATGCTTAGGCATTGTCCGATTGATATAGTCAACCATGGCGGCCATTGTTGTTGACTTGCCTGAACCAGTTGGACCTGTAATCAAAATCAAGCCCTTTTGATAATTACAAATATCTTGAATTATAGGTGGTAAACGCAACTGCTTGATAGATGGAATTTCCAGAGGAATTAACCGCAGTACCATTCCATAACCACGCAAGGAATCAAAAAGATTAATCCGCACACGGATAAATTCGTACTGAGTTGCACAATCAAATTCTAGCCGTTCTTGAAACCTTTGAATTTCGGTATCAGTGAGAATCTCACGCAACCAACTCATAAAGGTTGCTTTATCAGTTTCAGGATAATTGGTGGTTTGCATCTCTCCTTGGTTGCGGAAGCGGGGGATTTCTCCTACTCCCAAGTGAACATCAGAGTAACCGTGATTAAATGCTTCTTTGACAAGATCCACCAAACTAAGTCCTGAAGCTTTATTTATGGAGGCTGTTGAACTAGAAAGTATCAATGATGGTACTAGGAACTCAGGTAGACTGGGACTGATTCCTAAATTGTTTGCGGTTAGAGTTTGTGCTATTGCTGACTGTGATTGTGGTGAGGACATTTTGGGTATTTGTGATTCTGTCATATATTTTCACGATTTCTAACAACAGCCTTTTGAGTGGTTTACTGCTATATACAGCACTTTCCGATGTTATGAGGTACAAGAACCCCACCCCAACCCCCTCCAATATCAAAGGTTTATCCTTTTCTTCCCCCCGCTGCGGGGGGATTGAGGGGGGTGCGAGGAGGGGGCTTAGGATGTACCTCATAAGAGCGGAAACCCCTGTAAACCCGATCTTGAAAACTAAATTGTCAATTTAGGCTAACTCACTACAAGGATCATAAATGATATTTCGATATTTCCAGAATTTCTACTAGTGTAATTTCAAAAATCAAATGCCAGTCCTATAGTATACATATTTTTTGGTTTACTATCTTTGGTCTCACGTAACTATACTAGTAAAATATAAAAAATAATACTTATTATTGAACATGGAACGATAAGTAACATTGGGTAAAATAGGCATTTACACCTTACCTACAAGCTATTTTTTGTCACCTCTCCATAAATTATGAGAAACAATACAGTTTTCTATAAGAAATGTTAAGCATCTGGGGGATCAAATGGCGGGGATCAAGTTCTGATTCTCATCTATCGTTGGTCTATATTTCTAAAGGCATACAGCTAAACTTGTTTCCCCACCTGCGGGTATATCTGACTTCTCATTCATAAGCACGAAAAATTAACTGTAAAGTTTAGTAAAGAAATGCTCATTTTGGGGCTAAGGTTTTATATACTAAATTTTACTGAAACAAAATCGGTTAATTCGCCCCCGAGCGATCAATAACTGAAACTGAAATTTAAACTTGCTGTGTATTAGGAGGAAAAGTCATGGTTTCTGCTCAAAGCTCTAATCTAGTTCAGACCCACTCCTTGTTAGTGATGAAAAGCTTTTTAATCTGGACATTTACATTGGCAGTGTGCTTGTTAGTCGTCGGTTTTCCACTGGTTGTATTGATGGCTACAATTGGATGTCTGTTGTCTATTGTGTTACAATCCGTAATGCCCGCTAGTGCAGTTTTAGTTGTGGCAGGTGGTTTAGTCATGCTTAATGTTATGGCGGTATTAATTGCTGCTGGAGTTCTCACAGCTAAGGGTATTCATCCTAAGCAGATAAAATGGTTAAGCTGGCTACATGGTGAAGCTGAAAAAACCCAAACTACTGTTTATGCAGCTTGTCCTTTAACTTGTGAAATCAACCAATAGTGATCATTCGCTAAAACTTGACAAAAAGTACATCTGCCCGGTTCAGCCGGGTTTTTTAATTATGTATCAGTAGTTTTTTGATTGTATATGATTGGAAGTATTGATACTCTCCTTACCTTACTTCGTTGAATGTGGGCTTTGTCCGGCTACTGCACTTCCATTGCTAAATCGCTAATTCACTAAATCAAGTATATTTGCAGGATAATTGATTTACGCCTGTCCCTAGCTGTGCTTTTACGTGACTTTGCAATTATGAAAATTTGATAGTACACAACAGCGTAAATCAACTAACCATACTCCTAACTGGCAGGTGCTGAATAACTAAAAAGCCCGACTAATCAGCTTTTTAAATATCCTTTGCTTCACGTGGTCATACTTTCATCATTCCCAGAGGGAAGAGAACAGCAATTAACATCATTTAAACAGACTTTACCCCATTGTAAAGCCCAACGAACTAAGGCCACACGGTTGTCAGTCTTAGTTTTGGTGAGAATGTTGCTAATATGGTTATCAACTGTCCGTTTGCTAATTTCCAGTTTTGCTGCAATTTCTTGGTTAGTTAAGCCAGTGGCCACTAAGTCGATAATTTGCATTTCTCTGTCTGACAGACTAACACGGGTTCCAGACTCACTAGCAGCCATTACTTAATATTCCTCCCTTGGTATATGTACTCAAGTCTTATTCCCTATTCTAGAAGATTATTGCGGAGGTAGATAGTTTTAAATGTTACTAATAATCCTAATGTCAAGATTTTCTTTTGATTTTAGGTTTGTAGTCGTACACACTACAGATAAAAAGTGTTGATTTTAACTAGGATTAATTAAAAACCTGTCAAACTAAATATATAATGCCCCATAGAAAATCAAAAATGCAATGATTAATCCCCGTGTTTTATGTCTTGGTGAAGTCTTATTTGATTGTTTAGCTGATCAATTGGGACTTAAACTAGAGGAAGTCAAATCATGGACTCCCTACCCAGGAGGAGCGCCCGCAAATGTGGCTTGTGCTTTGGTGAAGTTGGGGACATCAGCCGGATTTATGGGCGCAGTGGGTGAAGATGAACCAGGGAATACACTGATAAAATTATTAGAAACTGTCGGCGTAGATACAACTGGTGTGCAACGTCATCCTACAGCACCAACGAGACAAGTATATGTAGTGAGGGATTTAACAGGCGATCGCACTTTTGCTGGTTTTGGTAAATATGATACTTCAGAATTTGCTGATACCCGTCTCCAAGCCACAAAATTACCACCCGCATTGTTTGATGAAGCTGACTTTTTGGTGGTAGGAACTTTAGAATTAGCCTATCCTGAAAGTGAGAAAGCTGTTTTGCGAGCTTTAGAATTGGCAGAACAATATGACCTAAAAATTATTCTTGATGTCAATTGGCGACCAGTATTTTGGCTAGATGAAAATACAGCTAAGACCAAAATTCAAGCTTTATTGGGGAGATTTGATTTCCTGAAATTGACAAAGGAAGAAGCAGAATGGTTATTTAATACAATAGATCCTGGGGCAATTACTTATAGACTCAATTCTTTGGAAGGGGTGTTAGTGACAGATGGTGAAAATGGTTGTTCCTATTGTTTAGGGGAGAATGAAGGTAAATTACCAGCTTTTTCCGTGCCTGTTGTGGATACCACTGGTGCGGGAGATGGGTTTTTGGCTGGGTTTATCCACCAATTACATCAAGTTGGGATTCACAAACTCAAGGACGCGGAAACCGCTAGAAAAATTGTCACCTATGCCAGTGCTGTGGGAGCTTTAACTACTCTTAAACCAGGTGCGATCGCTTCTCAACCCACTGCGGCGGAAGTTGACGCTTTTCTGAGTTCTCATCAACTAGCCTAAAGCCTTTTTAATCTTTTCGACAATTACTTCCGGGGCTTGGGAAACATCAACACAAATACAATTATCAGGCTCTTCAAGGTCATGAAACTGACTTTTGAGGAGCTTTTCAGTCATAAAGTGATTTGTCCGGGCTTTTAGCCGATTTTCAATGACATCAAAAGACCCCTGGAGGTAAACTAACTGAATGCGGCTATCAATTATCAGCATTTGACGATAACTGGTTTTGAGTGCAGAACAGGCCAAAACGACATTTTTGTTATCTTGTAGCCAATTTTTGATAGCTGCTTGCAAATCTTCTAACCAAGATATTCTATCACCATCATTGAGGGAAATTCCCATTTGCATTTTTTTGATATTTTCTAGTTTATGGAAGTCGTCAGCGTCTCTAAATTCCCAGTTGAGTAATTCAGCTAAAAGTTTACCAATTGTAGTTTTACCAGAACCAGAAACACCCATAATTAAAATAATCGAACTTAAGTTAATCAAATTAAACCTGCCATTTTTCTATTTCTGTAACTTCTAAACCCGTTAACTGTGCTACTTGTTCTAGAGACATCCCATTTTGCCACAAATTCACCGCAATTTGTCTTAATTGAGATTCAGCTTTTTCTTCGGCTGTGGTTTCCAAAGCGCGAGGTTTAAGATTTTAAATCTTCAAATTTCATAATTTAATATAGCTATCACGTCTATATTTTTAGTTCTGCTAAACCTAAATAACGGATACCTACTGGAGAAATATCAAACCGACATGGTAAAACTTCTAAACCTAGATTAATCGCTGTTCTTAACAATTGACCATATAGGGGATCTTTGCTGTCTCCAGGTGCAAATTCTAAACAATCATTCCGGTTAATAAAATATAGCATTACTGCCCGATTTTGGGGGAGAATTTCTATTAATTCCTGTAAATGTTTTTGTCCTCTGGTGGTCTCTGTGTCGGGAAACAAGGCTAAAGTTCCTTGAGACCAAGTTGTATTTTTCACCTCTAAATAAATTGGACGTTGTTGAGCATTTCCTGTTAAATAAAAATCAACTCGACTTTTACGATCTTTTCCATAGACAACTTCACTTTTCACCTGTTCATATTCAGCCAATTCTGGAAATAAATGTTTCTCTAAAGCTAATTTGATCACACGGTTAGGTAAAGCTGTATTTACACCCACCCAAGTTGTTGCATGATCATTGACTTCTATTAGTTCTAAAGTATATGCTAGTTTACGTTGAGGATTATCACTTTTAGAAACTTGTACAGCACTACCAATAGTAGAAACTCCTGTCATTGGTCCTGTATTTGGACAATGTGCTGTGATCAATTCTCCAGAATTTAATTGAATATCAGCAAAAAACCGCTTGTAGCGTTTGAGTAAAGTACCAGGATATAGGGTTGGGTAGTTATAAAGCCAATCTGTCATGATCATTAATTAGGTAGAATATTTACTCATATTAACTCAAAATCATTCCCAGTCTTGCTGACTAGAGCAAATTAGGAAAATAGGAATCAACGCAATCCGTAAAATTACAAAATCTATATGTTTATCCATCACTCAGGGATAATTAAGCCACAAAGTCTGATTTTAATCATAAATAATTCATTTTTGTAGTCAAATTTACGATATTTTTAGCAGATTTGAATATAATGGATATTATAAACCTACCATTTAGACAAATATGGTAGCATTTACCAATACAAGGAGAAATATTCTATGCAAAAAGTCTCACTTGATAGGGAATTAGAATATGCTTTTCTGTTTACCCTCAGAAAAGTAAACTCCATTAATACCATAGGTTTTCAGCCATTTTTTGATAATTTACCAATTGATCCTTATATTAAGGGAAAATATCGCTCACGCAGGTTATCCAGGTTTCTAGTTTCCAGAGATAAGTTGCTCAAACTTCCACATGGATATCTATTACAAAGTAGAGATTATAATCCTTTATTGGGAGGGATAAAAAGAGAGTTTTCAGAATTGGATAATGCACTCATAGAACTGGATATTTTTAAGCATCTGATTTTCGCATTCTGTGATTCTTGTAAACTAGATATAGAAGCAGAAATTGATGTTCATCAAATTAGAACTACCTGTTCACCAAATAATTTAGGAAATCCTGCTCCTGAAGGTATCCACAGAGATGGTAGTGATTTTATTGGTATTTTTTCCGCAGGAAGAGATAATATTGAAGGTGGAGAAACTCATTTATATTCTGCGAAAAAGGAAAAGCCAGTTTTTAACAAAGTTTTGCAACCCGGAGAAATAATTTTAGTTAATGAACATCAATTTTTTCATTTTACTACTCCCATAAAACCGGAAACTCCTGGGTTAGGAACTAGAGATGTATTTGTGATCAATTATCCTAGCTTAATTTCTGATTTTTAGGAAATATCAAGGTTCTAGAGAAATTCAGATCCCCTATTTCTTCAAGCAGTCGGGGATCTTCTTGAATTGGTGTATAATTACATTAACAAATTCTTGATTTTTTTCCATTACCAATTATGAATAACGAATTTTACGATCGGGGATTAGAAAAAGCCCAATAAAAAAATTATGCTGGAGCTATAGCAGATTTTAATTTGGCTATTCAGGAAAATCCTAATAAACATCCTCTCACCCTATTCACTTCAAATCCAACAATCCTACTTCCTTTAATTTAGGATTAAAGCGGACTTGAGTATTTACCCCCCGTTGCTTCAAAACCCCTAAAATCTCCTCTTCAACACGCCGCGCCACATTTTTTAAAACCTTGCTTTTCCCTAATTCATCAACAGCCTTATACTCATAATCATTTTTTTCCTCCGGTGTCATTAAATCCTTCACATCTATAGGATTAGTCCATTTTTGTTTAAACATGGCTTGAGTAATAGAAGTAGCCGCATTTTCGATCATCCAAGCTTTTTCAATATTTTCTAAAACCGTGCGATTAGGACGTTCTATAGTTTGCACTTTCACCCAATAACAACTTTGAGGTTGACGGACTAAATGCTGTTTTAAACTCAGATAAATATCACGAGAATAACCAACAAATTGAAGAATTTTATCTTGATTAAAAATAGCATAAACTCCGATTTTACCCTCAAAGTCAGCTATTACTTCACCATGGCCATCAATATAAGCATAATATTCAAGACTGGCTAAGGTTGGTATATTGATTTCTGTTGTCATAAATGAATTAAAAAATTACTGATAAAGATGATAATTTAGCTAAATTTGGTTCTTAGATACAGGGAACAGGGAATCTATTTACTATTCCTATTGCCTTTTATATTTAGGGCAACCACGGGGGGTTTGCCCCTAGTATTTTAGGCGTTACTGATTAACGGTATGAATTTTAGTCTCACGCAAAGGCGCAAAGACGCAAAGGTAAGAGTTTTAAAGGTTCAATTTGGTAATTTTTCTCCTCAATTCAGCAACGCCCGATTTTATTCATCATCAAGATCATCTTCAAAATCATCGTCGTCCTCATCATCTTCTGCAATGAGGTCACTAATTTCATCAACAATCAAATCATCATCATCATCATCATCTAAAATCAGACGTTCTTCCCCCCCAAAAAAATTTGAACTGCTACCAAAACCACCTTCTACCATACCGGGTGCATCCAAATTATATAGTTTAGCCGTACGGTCATCTAACACCATATCCAAAGAATCGTCAACTTCATCTAATACCCTATCACCCATGTCGCCAAAACCCATATCTGTCACATAGTCATCAATTACCCCTACTTCCTCAAAGGTATTGTAACCAGTACCAGCCGGAATCAACCGACCAATAATCACATTTTCCTTTAAACCACGCAACCAGTCAGATTTACCCTCAATAGCCGCTTCAGTTAATACCCTCGTGGTTTCTTGGAAAGAAGCCGCAGAGATAAAACTATCAGTGTTAAGAGACGCTTTCGTAATACCTAATAACATAGGTGTATATTGCGCCTTTGCACCACCTGTAATAGACATAGCCTCATTCACCTGTTCCACCTGCCGTAATTCTACTAACTCACCAGGCAACATAGTCGTATCCCCACCGTCATCAATCCGTACTTTATTCGTCATCTGTCGGACAATCACCTCAATGTGTTTATCAGCAATCTCAATCCCTTGAGACTGATACACCATTTGTACCTCATTCACCAAAAAGGTTTGTACCTTCTGCAAGGCTAGACTAGCACAAGCATAAACCCCATCCTCAGACCCCAAACTAAAGAATAATTCCAAAATCTCATGGGGGTTAGAAGGTCCATCCGTTAGGGGTTGACCAGCCACTACCTGCACTCCGTCGGGAACTATCAAGTTTTGCCCCGGTCCGAGGGGGTAGTCTGTGACTGTACCATTAGCCTCCATGATTTTAATAGAATATGCTTCACGAGAAACAGATGTTACCTCGTCTCCATCTCCATAAATCACCTTCACCTCCCCAGGGCGACGGGCTAATATACACCCTTCTTTCGGTTTACGAGCTTCTAAAAGTTCTTCAATCCGGGGCAAACCTTGGATAATATCACCAGTCTTTGCACGTTCAAATACCAACAACACCAAATTATCACCCCGTTGCACCAAATCCCCGTCTTCTACCTGCAACACTGCACCTGGACTAACTCGGTAAGGACGACCAACACGGAGAGTAATAGTGTGGGCTGAATTGTCAATTGTCAGTTGTCCGTTGTCCGTTGTTTTGTCATTGACCACTGACAATTGACCACTGACTACTTCCACTACTTGTCCAGATTCAGCCGCGACCACACCAGGGGCAAGTTCACTCCCTTCGACTACCAAATCTCCAGCTTTCACACTGGGCAGAACATTTGTACTCACGGTCATTAAATCATTCTGTCGCAACACCAAACAACGGCGCACCGTTTCCGCCCCCTGCTGCACACCGCGAACAATTCCCCCCTCTTTACACAATATCTTTGTCCGGGCTACCACAGCACCGGGAGCTATGGTATCACCATCAGCAACTTCTAGATTAGTTTGGGTACTACCCTGGGTCGCATCAGCAGTAATATCCCGACGCATCACCAAAGACTCCAAAATCACCAACTGCAAACGCTGAATCTCACCATCTTCTGAGTCTGGAATCAATTCAATATCCGCCGCCAAAGGTGAAGCCCCGTGTTCTGTATCCGCCGCTTGTTCAATTTCCAACACAATCTGTGTCCGCAGCAATTCCACCCCCTCCACAGACTTCACCCGCTCCGAATCCTTATAAGGAATCCTTTGCACCGCCCGCAGTTGAATAGAACGCCCCGTGTGTTGACTAATAGAAGTAGTCGCAGGTACATCCGGTGTAGTCGGTACAGCAAACTCCACCACCGGACGGCTTAATAATGCCGGTCCCTCCGGTGTTTCTACATATTGGATATAACGCAATTCCGTTACCGTCGTCCCTTGCAGTTCCTCTCCCGGTTGCAAGAATATATTATCAAAAGCCATCGCAGCTTCAGGATCATCTACCATCAACAATTCACCTGGTTTAATCACCACCTCCCGGAGAATATCGTTCTTTTGAGTAACTTCCACCACACCGCCAGTCTGACAAAAGATATCTTTAACTACTTCCGTTCCCGCTTCTACAAACTGACCATCCTCTACCAGCAGCAAAGATATATCCTTATTAACCTCATGGGTTTCCTCTGGAATCCACAGCAGTGTCCCCCCCTGAACTACCTCATAACCCAGTTTGGCCTTACCCTTCTTCTGCACCTCTATCCCCGCAAACTTCAAGAAACCGCCCGTAGTAGTCCGGTAATGATCATCTATCAATTCCGCCACTACCTGACCATTCTGTACCTTAGTCCCCGGTGTAGCCCGCAGGTTAAACTCTTGGTTATTAGTAGTCGTAATTAAGTAACTATTGCGTCCTTGGGAACTCTGAACCGTAACCGCTGCTTGGTCTAAAACCACAGAAGCGGTAATAATTTCTATTTCCCTAGTCGCTTTTTCTGGAGCTACCTCTGGCAACCGCACAACACCACCATGGATAGTAGTCAGCTTAGTTTCCGCCAAAACTCCATTAGTAGCGATTCCTTCGGAGTGCTTCGCAATCGCATCACCATTCTTAACCACCAATTCCGCCCCCGGTGGCAAATTATAAACATCACCCGAAAGGACCCAAATCAAACCCCCTCTAGATGCCGTTGTAGTAGAATTGCCCTGACGGTCTGTTTTTTGTTCGGCTACAACTTCAGCGAATTTCACCTCACCAGCCAAATCAGAAGCTACATCTTTAACCGCTTTTTCTGTATTAGTTCTAGTGGTTTTACCACCCAGTGCCACCTCCGCCACTAAATGGTCTGCTAATACCTGCTGTCCATCATGTATATATAGAGTTGAACCTTGAGTAACTGCTATCTCCTGACTTTGCGTATTGCTTTGCTTTTTATCCCTTTCTATCATCAAAGTTCCGTCAGCTTCCACATACAAAGCATCCTCACCATGACGGGTACGATAGGGACGGGTTTTTAACTTGCGGGGAATCTTCACTGTCCCCGCCACTTTAGACCGTACCTGTTGGGCAACTTCACCGGTAAATACCCCCCCAGTATGGAAAGTCCGCATGGTTAACTGTGTACCAGGTTCACCAATACTCTGAGCTGCAATAATCCCTACCGCCTCTCCCAAATCCACCATTTTGGCGTGGGCCAGACTCCAACCATAACAATATTGACACACAGACCGGGCTGCCTCACAGGTCAAAGGACTGCGGACAATCACCTCTTTGACCCCTGCTTTTTGAATGGCGATGGCTAAATCATCGTCAATAGGTGTATTCCGAGGCGCAATTATCTCCCCACTCACCGGGTCAATTACATCCTCAGCCACTACTCGACCCATCAACCGCGAAGCCAATTTAATTAAAACCTTACTACCTTCGGTCATGGCGCGGATAGCCAACCCTTTTGTCGTCCCACAGTCAAACTCCCGCACAATCACATCCTGGGAAACATCCACCAACCGCCGAGTTAAATAACCAGAATCCGCTGTCCGCAGTGCTGTGTCTACTAGTCCTTTCCGCGCTCCATAACTAGAAATAATATATTCTGTAACGGTCAAACCTTCGCGGAAATTAGTTTTAATTGGTAAGTCAATAATTTCCCCCTGGGGATCTGCCATTAGTCCCCGCATTCCTACCAATTGTCGCACCTGAGAAATATTCCCCCGCGCTCCTGAAAAAGCCATCATGTAAACTGAGTTAAGGGGATTGGTTTTCTTGAAGTGAGTAACAACCTCATCTTTTAAGGATTCTGAGGTACTATTCCAAGTATCAATGACTTTTTGGAAACGTTCTACTTCTGTGATTTCCCCCCGTTGATAACGTTCTTCTGTGGCTAGAATTTCTGTTTCTGCAGCTTCTAAAAGCTCTTTTTTAGAAGGAGGAATCATCAAATCATCTACACTAATAGATACCCCCGCTTTAGTCGCATAGCGGAAACCCAAATCCTTGAGTTTATCGGCCATTACCGCTGTCCGCGCTGTTCCATAGTGGGTAAATGCCCAAGAAATCAAGTCTCTTAGTTTACCTTTGTTAACCACAAGATTGCGAAAAACTGCTTTAGTTGTCATAATTTTGTCAGATGTCAGTTGTCGGTTGTCAGTTTTTGTGGGATGGGCTTCTAGCCCGTCCAGGTTCAAGTTGTCGGTTTTTGTGGGATGGGCTTCTAGCCCGTCCAGGTTCAAGTTGTCAGTTTTTGTGGGATGGGCTTCTAGCCCGTCCAGGTTCAAGTTGTCAGTTATCAGTTGTTTTTCTTTTGCTACTGACCATTGACCACTGACCACTGACTAATTAAGCATTTATCGCCTCCTGAATTGCCTTGTTATAAATCGCTCGTCCAGGAGTTGTATAAATGTACTGAGAAATTAAATTTCCTTGAGCATCTTCACGGACACGACGGAATTTATACCTTAGCATCCTCCCCCTGAGTTTACCCAAATCATCTTTGTCTTCTATGATTTCTAAGGGTTCAGAGTCTGGTTCTCCTGAGTCAACTTCTCCATCAAACCGTACATAAATATAGGCATGAAGATCCACCTGCTTCGCTTCATAAGCCATAATCACATCATCCAAGGATGAAAAATATTTCCCCGCTCCCTTTGTCGCCTGGGGATTTTCCGCCGTCAAATAATATGCCCCTAATACCATATCTTGACTAGGCGTGACAATAGGCCTACCCGTAGCAGGAGACAAAATATTATTACAAGCCAACATCAACAACCGCGCTTCTGCTTGACTTTCCAAAGATAAAGGCACATGAACTGCCATTTGGTCCCCGTCAAAGTCAGCATTAAAGGCCGGACAAACTAAAGGATGTAATTGAATAGCTCTACCTTCCACTAAAATCGGTTCAAAGGCTTGAATACCCAACCTGTGCAACGTCGGTGCTCGGTTTAACATCACCGGGTGTCCTTCTATTACCTCCTGTAGCACATCCCAAACACAGGGATCATTGCGAGCAATCAGCTTTTTCGCCGCTTTGATATTATTCACCATACCCGAACGAATCAAGCGATTAATCACAAAGGGCTGGAATAACTCAATGGCCATTTCCCTGGGTAGTCCGCATTGATGGATTTTTAGATTCGGACCTACTACAATTACAGAACGACCAGAATAATCTACCCGTTTACCTAAGAGATTCTGCCTAAACCGTCCCTGTTTTCCTTCAATAATATCGGACAACGACTTTAGGGGACGATTATTAGCACCTACGACGGTTCTACCCCGCCGACCATTATCAATCAAAGCATCAACGGCTTCTTGTAGCATCCGTTTTTCATTACGGACAATGATTTCTGGTGCTAATATTTCCTGAAGTCTAGACAAGCGATTATTACGATTAATCACCCGACGGTACAAATCATTCAAATCGCTAGTAGCAAATCTACCCCCATCTAATTGCACCATGGGACGTAAATCTGGAGGAATCACTGGAATCACTTCTAAAACCATCCACTCCGGTTTAGAACCGGTGGCGATGAAATTATCAATTACCCGCAAACGTTTAATTAATTTCGCCCGTTTTTGTCCCTTCGCATTGCCAATTTCCTCCCGTAGAGTTTCCGCTTCTTGTTCCAAATTAATATCCGCCAAAAGCCGTAATAGTGCCTCCGCACCAATACCCACTTCCACGCCTTCTAACTGAGAATCTTCGCTGTAGATAGCATCTTCAATTTCTAGCCATTGATCCTCACTCAGAAGTTGCTTGTAAGTTAAGGTATCAGCATTTCCAGGGGCTAAAACGCAGTAAGAATTGAAATAAACAATTTGCTCCACATCCCGTAGCGGCATATCTAGGAGAATGGCAATATAACTAGGAATGCCCTTGAGATACCAAACATGAGCCACTGGGGCTGCTAGTTTAATAAAACCCATTCTGTGACGACGGACGCGAGACTCGGTTACTTCGACACCACAGCGCTCGCAAACAATACCTCTATGGCGAACTCGTTTATATTTACCACAGTGACATTCCCAGTCCTTAGCCGGTCCAAAAATGCGTTCACAGAACAAACCATCCATTTCCGGCTTGAGGGTGCGGTAATTAATAGTTTCTGGCTTCGTTACTTCACCAACTATTTGTCCATTAGGTAAAGTCCGTTCACCCCATTTGCGAATGCGATCTGGTGAGGCTATACCAATTTTTACGTAGTCAAATTGATTAGTTTGGGCGGCTTTCATGTTAAGTGATAATTGTGAATTTCTCATGTTATGCAGATTGCAGGGAGCAGAAGAAGCGGAGGAGGCTAGAGAAATATTTCTTACTCTTACCTCTTAAGTAATTAGACAAAATTAATCACACAAAAAATCTGGACTGAAATCCTTGACTGGCAAATAATTGGTAAATAACCAATATGTAATTAATTCTGTCGTCGTACTTACCTGTCACCTTAGTCATCTTCTTCTAGTGATTCATAGGAAAGTGACTCATAAACGGGTCTGGATGGAGTACGGCGCGGGGATTGGTCTGCCATGAGGTCTACCTCTACATCCAAGGAACCACCATCTGCTTGGGTTTCGACTTTATGAACCGCAATATCCAAACCCAAAGATTGCAACTCGCGCATTAATACCTTAAAAGATTCTGGAGTACCAGGACGGGGAATAGCCTTACCCTTAACGATCGCATTTAAAGCCTCATTACGTCCCTGCATATCATCAGACTTCACCGTTAATAGTTCCTGCAAGGTATAAGCAGCCCCAAATGCCTCCAGTGCCCAAACCTCCATTTCTCCAAATCTTTGCCCCCCCTGTTGCGCCTTACCACCCAGAGGTTGTTGAGTCACCAGAGAATAGGGTCCAGTAGAGCGGGCGTGAATCTTGTCATCAACCAAATGCACTAGTTTGAGCATATACGCCACCCCCACAGTTACAGCACGGTCAAAGGGTTCACCCGTGCGACCATCATAAACCATGATTTTACCGCAATTTTCCGGGTTATATACCCAATCCCTACCGGTCTCGTCCCTAGCCTCCTGAAGTTTGCCATGCACTAAACGGCGGGAGGTTTCTTCTCCATACATTTCATCAAAGGGAGTAATTTTAAACCGCACCCCTAGATTATGACCAGCCCAACCCAAAAGACATTCAAACACCTGACCCACGTTCATCCGGCTGGGTACACCCAAGGGATTGAGAACAATATCCACCGGTGAACCGTCGGCTAAATAAGGCATATCCTCCGCCGGCAAAATGCGAGAAATAATCCCCTTATTCCCGTGTCTTCCCGCCATTTTGTCCCCAACTTGGATTTTCCGCTTTTGAGCTACATAAACCCGGACGACCATGTTCGCCCCTGGTGGTAATTCATCACCCTGTTCGCGGGTAAACAGCCGCACATCAACCACTCGGCCTTTTTCACCATTGGGGACTCGTAAGGAATTATCACGGACATCACGGGCTTTTTCACCGAAGATAGCCCGTAGCAGTTTTTCCTCTGGGGGTTGATCCGATTCACCTTTAGGAGTCACCTTACCCACCAGAATATCACCGGCATCTACCCAAGCCCCAATACGGATAATACCCTGTTCATCTAATTGTCTAAGCGCGTCCTCACCCACGTTGGGAATTTCCCTGGTGATTTCTTCTGGTCCTAGCTTGGTTTGTCTAGCTTCAATTTCATACTTTTCAATGTGGATAGAAGTATAAATATCTTCCTGTACCAAACGCTCAGAAATCAGAATTGCATCTTCGTAGTTATACCCCTCCCAAGGCATATACGCTACAACAATATTTTGCCCTAATGCCAGTTCCCCACCTTCCGTAGAAGAACCATCTGCCAATACCTGACCAGCGACAACTTTCTCGCCAATTCTCACTAAGGGTTTTTGGTTTAAGCAAGTGTCTTGATTAGAACGCTGATACTTAGAAAGATTGTATCTAATTTCTTGTCCTTTCTCAATCACCTCACCACCACTGGCTGCGGGCAATTGACCACCCACCCTAACGCGAATTTCCGTAGCATCAACATAGACCACATCGCCATCGGTGCGAGAAACTATCACCATACCAGAGTCCCTAGCAGCTTGCGCCTCTAACCCCGTACCAACTAAAGGACGTTCTGGTTTCAACAGCGGCACAGCTTGGCGCTGCATATTAGAACCCATCAGCGCCCGGTTAGCATCATCATGTTCCAAAAAAGGAATCATGCTGGTAGCTACGGAGATAATCTGTACTGGAGAAACCGCCACATAATCCACCTGTTCTGGACTGGTGGTTGTCCAATCTTGACGATAGCGAACTGGTACTTGAGGTCCCTTGATATAACCATTTTCATCTAGGGGAACATCACCCGTTGCGGTCCGCAGATCATCCTCTTCATCTGCTGTCATGTAAACCGGGGGAACATCAAAGAGAACTTTGCCGTTTTCTACCGGTCTAAAGGGTGTTTCTAGAAAACCATAGAGGTTAACGCGGGCATGGGTAGCTAATGAACCAATGAGTCCAGCGTTTGGTCCTTCTGGTGTTTCAATGGGGCAAATCCTTCCATAATGACTGGGGTGAATATCTCGCACCGCAAACCCGGCTCTTTCTCTGGTTAAACCTCCAGGTCCCAAGGCACTGATTCGCCGTTTATGGGTCAATTCGGCTAAAGGATTGGTTTGATCCATGAATTGACTAAGTTGACTAGAACCAAAGAACTCTTTAATGGCTGCTACTAAGGGTTTGGGGTTGACTAAGGAAGCTGGTGTTAAAACCTCAGCATCAGATACAGTCATCCGTTCTCTGATAATTCTTTCTAGGCGGTTTAACCCAACTCTGACTTGGTTTTGCAGTAATTCCCCCACGCTTCTGACTCGGCGATTTCCCAGATGATCAATATCATCAATGCTACCAATGTCATACTCTAGGTTAATGAGGTAATCAATGGCCGCTAGGATGTCCCCAGGGGTAAGGACGCGCATGGTATCGGGAGCAGAAAGACGGAGTTTTTTGTTAAGTTTATAACGACCAACTTTTCCCAGGTCATAGCGTTTAGGATCAAAGAAACGGGAGTCTAAAAGCTGTTGTCCACCTAAAACTGTCGGTGGTTCACCAGGACGAAGTTTCCGGTATAATTCCATTAGGGCTTCTTCTTCGGAAAATTGCCCTTCTTTTTCTATGGTTTTTTGGAAGTATTCTGGATGACGCAGGGCATCAAATATTTCATTATCTGATAGTCCTAGTGCTTTCAAAAGTACCTGGGCTGATAATTTCCGCGTTTTGTCTATCCGTACCCAAACTAGGTCGTTACGATCTGTTTCAAATTTCAGCCATGCCCCCCGGTTAGGAATTAAACTGGCAGAGTAAGTCCGTCGTCCGTTTTTATCTATTTCTGATTTATAGTACACTCCAGGCGATCGCACAATTTGATTGACTATAACCCGCTCTGCTCCGTTGATAATAAATGTGCCTCTATCTGTCATCAAAGGCAAATCGCCAATAAATACTTCTTGTTCTTTAATGTCTCCTGTTTCTTTGTTTAGCAGACGGGTAGGGACATACATTTGCACTCCATAAGTGCTATCTCTCCGCTTGGATTCTTCAACGCTGTATTTAGGTTCTTTGAGTTTGTAGTTATTGCCTAAAAAGTGCAGTTCTAGTTTGCCAGTATAGTCTGTAATTGGACTAAAAGAGTTTAGTTCTTCTATTAGCCCTTCTTCTAGAAACCAGCGAAAACTGGAACGCTGAATTTCAATCAAGTCGGGTAACAGAAAGGCGGATTCCATGTATTTATCGTCGTTAGTCATGCCTTTACCTTTATCAACCTGGTTAAACTTGCTTGTTGCTGATAGCCGAGGTGGCGTAGCCATAGCTGAGAGTCTGCCATAAGGGCTTTGTGCTAGAATGAGAACTGTGGGTTATGAAGGCGATGTACTGGGCAATAGTCAGGTTTCTGACTGATAGCGTAGCCTAGCTTTGTCCATAATATTTTTTCTACTTCATAGTTTTTCATACTTCACACCTCACACCTCATACCTGGTACTTTATCCTTTCTGTCAGATCCCAAAACTGGGAAGCCTCGCTAGAGTTGGACTTGGTAGTGCAACGTTGCATTTTGTCCCTGCACTATAGATTTGATATTGTTATGATTGTCTAAACTAGACAATTATTGTTACGATTTTCTATAGGTTTGATATACCAATAGGGGAACGTGGGGATTTGGATTGCTGTTTTCACAATTTTCACTCTAGTCAAACTAACTAAGTTGTCACGGTTTGTTGGTGATTGAGAGCATCCGTTTGTAGAGATTTAAGTTTGTAGAGATTTGATTGAATGGGTAGACGATTTTGGATTTTCGATGGGGCTGCTTAATAAGCATAATAGCAACGTAGGCCGCAGATGCCCTTTCGATTGATCAAGCGGGCTAAAACCAGAAACTTTCAAACTGCCTAATATCGGGTTAATAACAGGGCAAATTGAGTTTTATAAAGTTACTATTCTCCCCCTACCATTGTGGCTTAACCTAAATGTTTTGGAGGTTAAGATTGTAGCACATTTTTCTCCTTCAGAAGGATCACAGGACTCAAATCAATTGTCAATTATCTTTGCTAATAACCAATTTGTCATCTACAATGCTAGACCGAATAGTTTACAGGCATTGTGAGTTGTTTTCTGGGCAATTTCTTCTATTGTTTCCCCTCGTATTTTGGCTAGTGCCTCCGCTACATGACGAACATAAGCCGGTTCGTTACGTTTTTCACCACGTTTGGGTACGGGCGACAGAAATGGACAGTCTGTTTCTATGAGCAAGCGATCGCTATTAACCATTGCGGCGGTTGCTTGAATGGTTTGAGCATTTTTAAATGTCACTATTCCGCTAAAGCTAATATAGAACCCCAAATTTAGAAACCATTGAGTTTCTTCCGGTGTTCCTGTCCAGCAGTGCATGACACCGCGCAACCTTTCCCCATACAAATTCCGCCATTTCTGCAATATGTCCCTCACTGCTGGTGCTGCATCACGACAATGAATAATCACTGGTAAATTCAGTTCACAAGCAAGGTCCAATTGTAATCTAAATACCTCTTGTTGGTACTCATAGTTATCTGCTTTGTAGAAATCCAGCCCCATTTCTCCAATGGCTACCACTTGGGAATGAGAACTAGCCAAGGACTTAATTAGGGTAGATGTTTGGTCATTCCATTTATCAGCCTCCAGAGGATGTAGCCCTACAGCAAAGCTGAGTTCAGGAAACTGCTCTGCTATTTGACTAATGCTGGCAAATTCCTGGGGGTGAACACAGGAGTGGACTAATTTGACTACTCCTGCTTCTTGCCACCTAGCGCGGACTGCTGCCAAATCGGGCTGAAAAATGTCAAAGTTAATGTGTACGTGGCTATCTATGAGTTGCATGGCTTGTTAGTTGGTTCAGTGGTCAGCGGTAAACAAACCACTGAACGCTGGACTAAGCGGTGAGGGTTTTGTGTTTGTGAGCCAATCTTGACTTTTTCCTAGCCCCATTGTTGGGATGAAGCACACCATTTTTTACAGCTTTATCAATTTTGCTGTAAGCCTCGGACATTCTTGCTGCCACTTCTTGCTTGAGTTCCGTTGTTGGATTAGCTGTACAAGCTTCCACAGAACTAAAGTACTTCCTCATCAGCGTTTTTACGGCCGATTTATATGCTTTATTACGTAGTCGGTTGCGCTCTGCGATTTTGGCGCGTTTAAGAGCAGATTTTGTATTCGCCACAGTAATTCCAAAAAAGACTATTAATTATGTACACACACTACCAGGTTTAATAACTATAGCATTATTTTTGGGAATGTTATAATTTCTGGAAAAAAATTTTTGTATTTGGAGAGAAAATCTTGATGGCTAGGGATGGGGGTAAATAGGTTAAAATGCGTTATTGACAAAGAAAGCTGACTAATCGCCACAAATTCAACCCCAAGGAGTTTTAAATTTCCTGGATTGGTTGAGTTTTATATATAAAAGTAGTATCAAAAAAAAATCCAGGTTAAGCTAGAGAGAAGAATCAGATTCAGGTTCATAGTCTGGTAGGGCGCGGCGGTAGTCAAAACTCAAAAAATCCAAGGTCAAAAAGCTGATACAATGGACTTTTTAGCTATTTTTGGATATTTGTTGTGTTAACGCTGTGGTGTGCCGGCAAATAGAAAGCCTAATTAGTTTTTGTCTAAGAATATTGTAAAATTTGATATTTTTTTACTCCATGCTGCGAATTATTACTGAGCAAGCTGACGTTAGAGCAGAACTGCAAAGGATCTGCGAACGCACCCAGGATGAACAGGTAATTCACAAAGAAGCAACAGTACGCGAAGTGTTGCAAGCGGTGAAGCGCCAAGGGGACAAAGCTGTACTACACTATACAGCTGAATTTGATCAGCAAACCCTAAAACCAGAAGAACTAAAGGTAACAGGCTCAGAATTAGATGCAGCATATCAACAGGTATCTAAGGATTTGCTGCGGTCTATTCGCCTAGCTTGCGAAAAAATAGAGAATTTTCACCGTCAGCGAGTTCCCAAAAGCTGGGTACAGTTTGGCGATGATGAAGTAGTATTAGGTAAGCGCTACACGCCCGTAGACTGTGCGGGTTTATATATACCAGGTGGTCGGGCTTGTTATCCGAGTACAGTGTTAATGAATGCCATTCCGGCGAAAGTAGCGGGTGTGCCACGGGTGGTGATGGTGACACCTGTGAGAGGAGGTAAAATGGTTAATCCTGCGGTTTTGGTAGCGGCTCAAGAAGCAGGAGTTCAGGAAATTTACCGAGTTGGTGGTGCTCAAGCTATTGGGGCTTTGGCTTATGGAACAGAAACTATTCCCAAAGTAAATGTAATTACAGGACCGGGTAATATTTATGTCACTTTGGCGAAAAAATTAGTTTACGGAACTGTGGGTATTGATTCTTTAGCCGGTCCTAGCGAAGTGCTAATAATTGCTGATGAAACGGCTAATCCTGTGTATGTAGCTGCGGACTTGTTAGCGCAAGCAGAACATGATCCTATGGCCGCCGCGATTTTGCTGACAACAGATGCTATTTTGGCTAAAAAAGTGCAAATCGAGGTAGAAAGACAATTGGCAGATCACCCGCGCCGGATAGATACGGAAAAAGCGATCGCCCATTATGGTTTAATTGTGGTGGTGGAATCTCTGTCTGCCGCAGCGGAACTTTCTAACGAGTTTGCACCAGAGCATTTAGAATTAGAAGTTGCTGATCCTTGGGCTTTAATTAACCATATTCGCCATGCGGGGGCAATTTTTCTGGGTAGTTCTACACCGGAAGCAGTGGGAGACTATTTGGCAGGTCCAAATCATACCCTACCTACTTCTGGCGCTGCCCGTTATGCTTCGGCCTTAGGGGTAGAAACATTTTTAAAACACTCAAGTATTATCCAATACTCGCAAACCGCACTAGAAAAAGTGGCATTGGCCATTGACATATTAGCAACTACAGAGGGTTTACCTTCCCATGCTGATTCTGTTAAATTCAGGGTAGATGAGAGGTGATAGGTGGTACAACACGGGTACGAGTGACAGTATTTTGAATAACCTTTATCCTGGAAAAATTGATTTTGACAGCGGGCGCATAGTTTTTGATAGTCACAAGTCTGATGACTCGTGCCTTTTTCACAATATTTGAAGGGTAAGGGTTTTGTTTTGTGATGTAATTCCTGCGTCTGAAGCACAATGAGAATACAATCCTGATAGATTGTCAATTGGGTAAAACAAAGTGTTCGCGTAGCGTGCCGAAGGTGTAACCCAACACGGAAATGTTGGGTTTTTTTAAACCCAACTTACAACTGAATTAAAAATGCGAACAATTGCGGAGATTAACGAGAAAATCAGCCAAAAACGGGCGATAGTCTGGACTGCTGAAGAATTGAAAGCACGAGTTGGAGAAGTTGGTGTTAATAAAGCTGCTAAGGAAGTAGATGTAATTACCACTGGTACATTTGAACCAATGGAGTCAAGTGGTGCAATTATTAATTTAGGACATACTGACCCACCGATAAAAATTCGGCGTTGCTGGTTAGATGGAGTACCAGCATACTCTGGGTTTGGGGCTGTGGATTTATACTTAGGTGCTAGTTGTCCAGTTGACACCATAGATGGGGAAGAAGTGCGAGAACGTGGAGGGGGTCATGTGATTGAGGATTTAATTGCGGGTAAATCTATCCAAGTACGTGCTATTGGACAAGTTACCGATTGTTATCCCAGGGCTACATTTGAAACTACTATTACCCGTGACACCATCAATCAGTTTTATTTATTTAATCCGCGTAATCTTTATCAAAATTTTATTGTTGGTGTGAATGGTGGCGATCGCCCACTGTATACGTATTTAGGACCGTTACAGCCACGTTTAGGGAATGCAGTTTATTCTAACCCTGGTTCGCTGTCACCGTTGCTGAATGACCCCGATTTACAAATCGTTGGTATTGGGACAAAGATTTTTTTAGCTGGGGGTATTGGTTATGTAGCTTGGGAGGGGACACAACATTTCCCTTTGCAAAAGCGGTTAGAAAATCGGACACCGATTGGACCTTCAGCCACTTTAGCGTTAATTGGCGATGCCAAACAAATGGATGCCCGATGGATACGAGGTTGTTACTTTAAAAGCTATGGGCCATCCTTGATGATGGGTGTAGGCGTGCCGTTGCCAGTTTTAAATGTGGCAGTGATAGAACGGTGTGCTGTCCAAGACAGAGACTTAGTAGCGCCAATTGTAGATTTTTCCATTCCTCGTCGTGTCCGTCCTACCTTCGGTTTAGTGAGTTACGCCCAACTTAAATCTGGACGTATCACTATTGAAGGGAGAACGGTACGAGTAGCATCTTTAGCGAGCTTATTTCTGTCCCGAAAAGTAGCCCAAGAGTTGAAACAATGGATTAAAGAGGGGATATTTAGCCTAACTGAACCAGTAGCCCCGATACCAATGGAGCGTTCTTTTTTACCTCAAGATCGTTGGACGGAGTTTTAGAAGGAGTCAGGAGTCACAGAGTCAGGAGTGAGAAAGAAGAAAAAACAAGCAAGAAAAAACAAGCAAGAAGAAAGACAAAGAGGGAAATTCCTCAGCAAATTCCGTGTTTCTGTACCCATTAATCATCATTTCACAACGGACAACGGACAACGGATAACGGACAACGGACAACGGACAACGGACAACGGACAACGGACTAATTACCTATTCCCCGGTCGGCTTAGGCCTCTTAATTGGCATAGGAGTGGGGGTTTTGGGTATAGGTTTAGTAATGACCGTGGGATCACCTGCTGTCTTTCTAATGGGACGTGGGGCTTCACCATTGTGTCGGGGGGCGAATGGTCTTCTAGTACCGCTGTTAGCAGCGCCACGGGACGCGGCTTTGAATGGTGGTCTACGTTTTTTCGGTAAATCAGCGATCGCTTCGGCATTAATTACTACTAAAGTATCCGATTCCCGTTTAACATTGAAGTCCCAGAACTTACCGACCGCTTTGGTGGTTAATATGCCCTTGAGTTTCAACTTAAAATATTTAGCTTTATCAGTAGTTTTCCGGGGAGATTGCTTGATTTTCACAACCAAACTCCTTTCATCAAAAGACTGGTAAACTACCTCACCGCGCACAGAAAAACCGCCATCAGGAACAGATGATGAGGGTTTGAGATCATCACAAACTACTGTCGAGTTGTGTAACTTTTGAGTAATCCCATCTGGTCTATGTTCATCTAGTGCATTTTTCGCCAGATTTTCTGGTTCCCAAACGCCAACAATTTGCAGGTGTAATGCGTCATTTTCTTGTCTGGTGCGGGGATAAACTACCCATAGATGTTCTTTTTCTAGGTCTAAGTGATTTTTGACTAAACTCATAATCCGACCTAATAGGACGGCATTAAGTTCAACCCCATCGCTGGTCAGTAGTGTTCCTTGGGTAAACTGTTCACTACTGGCATGATAGCACCCGCGAACTAGGCCAATAGCTCGGTACTGAGTTGGTTCACTCGGAGGTGGAATTGGTTGTTCTCGATTAACTAAATGCCCGTTAGCATCGGATTTACTCAGGTCAATGACAGAATTTTCCAGTTGAGAGGGTTGGTCTGCTAATGTATGAGCATTAACAGGGGGTGAAATCTCTTTTCTGCCTTGTTTAGAGGCTGTGGAATTTGAGGATTGAGAAGATGGCATCAGGTCGGAATTCATAAAAACTCCTTGCGGCACAAGACTTATCCCTTGGTAGGATTTGACAAAGACAGGTAGAAAAGAGCAAGCGTGTGGCTGATCAAAGTATATTTACTTTTAATCTAGCCTTTCGCTTGATGCTTTATATGAACAGAAGTACGCGAAATCTCACATTTATACACTAAATGTGTAATTTAGCCTCTTCATAACCATTGAGGCTAAGGCCACGCTAGGTTATCGGCAGCATAGCATAGCTATAATTCTGACGGATCTTCCTAAAGTCATCACTTACTTTAGCAGGATAGATATTTATTTGTTATAAAATTCACAGATAAATGACCGTATTCCGCAAAGTTTTGGAAATTTTTAACTTTGCAATTTGTAATTAATTTCATTGTCGGAATTTAGATCAAGAATAAATCCAAAATTTAAAATCTGCTGATAGTGTAGCATGGCTTTGGTTCTATATACTTACATTTTGTTAACATTTAGGAGTAGAATAATATTGTGTCTGAATCGCGTAATCGCTGGATGGTTCGAGTAGTGTTGGCTTTCGCTGTTGTTGCTTTTGTGGGGGTTTCTGTTATGCCCATAATTACAACATTTAACAAACCCCAATCATTACCATCGAATCAAGCCAATACTGAGAATCAAGGATCTTCATTGCAGCAAAAGTCAAAATTAGAAGATCAAGTCCGGGGCTATGAATTGGTTTTACAGAAAGAGCCAGAAAATCAAACTGCACTCAAAGGACTTTTGCAAGCCCGGTTACAGTTGTTGAGTCAAAAAGGACAAGGGGAACTTAAACCGGCGGATATTCAAGTTGTGATTGAACCTTTGGAAAAACTTGCTAAACTTAATCCCCAAAAGTCAGAGTATGGGGTTTTACTGGCTCAAGCTAAACAACAAATTGGCGATAAGGAAGGAGCAGCCCAAACTTATCGTACTATTTTAACTGCAAAACCGGCAGATTTGAAGGCTTTACAGGGGATGGTCAGTTTGCAATTAAGTGAAAAGCGTCCAGAAGCAGCTATTGGCTTATTGGAAGAAAGCTTAACTGCTGCAAAGAAGGCTAATGCTATTGTGCCGGGTAGTGGGGATGTAGTTGCTATTCAAGTCCTTTTAGGTAATGTTTATGCTTTTCAGAAGCAGGATCTACAGGCTGTTTCTGTGTATGATCAAGCAATTAATCAAGATCATCAAGATTTTCGTCCCGTTTTAGCGAAAGCAATGCTGTTTAAGCAACAAGGTAAGCTTGCTGAAGCAAAACCTTTATTTGATCAAGCTACAGCCTTAGCTCCGGCTCAGTATAAGGACGAAATCAATAAGGTAGCAGATTCTAATCCTACTCCCACTGCACCACCTACGGAATCATCTCCACCTGCACCTACGGCTACTCCGTAAGGTGTAGGGAGGAGAGGGGAGAGGGGACAGGGACTAGGGGAGAAACTTTATTATTCTTTCTCCTAAACTACTGAATGGGCAAGAAAATAACGCCCCTACGGATTTCGGCGATCGCTTTTTTCTACTTCTTT
Source organism: Dolichospermum sp. FACHB-1091 (assembly GCF_014697585.1). Lineage (GTDB taxonomy): Bacteria > Cyanobacteriota > Cyanobacteriia > Cyanobacteriales > Nostocaceae > Dolichospermum. The sequence continues at coordinate 57,576 of NZ_JACJSB010000030.1, forward strand.
TTCTTTTTTTAATTTTAACGATGCGTTAAAGAAAAATTTGTGATAAAATGTAGGCAATTGTTAACTACTGCTGGCACTTTATCACATTTGATCACAAAAGTGTTGAAGTTAAGTCCATTGATTTAATTATGTCCAAAACACAACAAGTGCTAGATTATGCTCGTGAAAAAGGCATAATTACAGCTAAAGACATAGAATCGAAAGGTATTCACAGACAGTATATTAAACGCCTTGAACAGCAAGGGCTACTAATACATTCTGCTCGTGGTATTTATACTTTTTCCGATGCTGAAATTACAGAAAGTCACACTTTGGCTGAAACTGCTAAACGAGTTCCTATTGGAGTAGTTTGTCTTCTATCAGCACTCAGTTTTTATGAGCTAACGACGCAAGCACCTTTTGAAGTATGGCTGGCTATTCCTCACAAACATCGTCCACCAAAAGATAATCTTCTACCTCTCAGAATTGTTTATATGTCTGGTCAATCTCTAGAGGAAGGCATTGAAAACCATCTAATAGAGGGTGTTAATGTACGAGTATATTCCTTGGCTAAAACAGTCGTAGATTGTTTTAAATTTCGTAACAAAGTTACTCTAGAAGTAGCACTGGAAGCACTTCGAGAATCTTGGAAAGAAAGAAGATGCTCAATGGATGAACTATGGCATTATGCTAAAATTTGTCGAGTCCATAATGTAATGCGTCCTTATCTAGAATCACTCACATGACATCGAAAAAGCCTAATAATATACCAGCATCTATCCGTTCTAGATTGTTAAATGAATCTAAGAAAAGAGGGGAAACATTTGATCAATTACTAACCCTTTATGTTGGTGAAAGGCTGCTATATAGGCTTAGTCAATCTCCATATCAAAAACAATACATTTTGAAAGGAGCTACACTTTTTAAAGTGTGGAATGGTGAACCACATAGAGCGACAAACGATTTAGATTTCCTAAGTTTTGGCAACAATGAAGTCGAACATATAAAAAAAGTTTTTCAAGAAATTTGCTTAATAGAGTGTGAAGAAGATGGAATTATTTTCGTGCCAGAATCTATCGAAGCAGAAGTAATAAAAGAAGATCAGCAATATAAAGGAGTAAGAGTTACAATTAAAGGGAAATTAGCTACTATTCCTCGTCCGTGTAAGCTTCAAGTTGATATTGGATTTGGAGATGCTGTTACACCCAAAGCTAAAGAAGAGGTAATTGATACTATTCTAGATGTTCCCAAGCCAAAATTGATAATATATCCTCGTGAAACAGTAATAGCTGAAAAGTTTCAAGCTATGGTTGATTTAGGGATAAAAAATAGCCGCTTGAAAGATTTTTATGATATTTGGTTTCTTTGTAAAGATTTTGAATTTCAAGGTGATTTACTTTGCCAAGCTATAGGAAATACTTTTGAACGACGCAAAACAAAAATACCAATAAAAGAACCTTTAGCTTTAACCCAAGAATTTACTAATGATCCAAATAAACAAAAACAATGGACAGCCTTTTTAAATAAAATTAAAAAGGGAAACCCACAACTTACCTTTGATGAAGTTGTCACTGTTATTAAAAGTTTTATAATGCCACCCTGTATAGCATATGTTAAAAATGAAAAATTTGATAAAGTTTGGAATGTCGGAGGGTTTTGGCAAAATCAAAATATTGAATAAACGCCAAACTCAACCGATACTTTTTCGCTAACTAATGCTAACAAATACATAAGTTGAGATTGTCTCTCAACCAAGGCGTATCAACCAATGCACGAAGATAAATTCCTCGCGCACCATTCAAATCTC
>NZ_JACJSB010000031.1 GCF_014697585.1 Dolichospermum sp. FACHB-1091
AATTAATTTATCGCGTTTGGCTAAAGCGTGAAAGTCTACCGAGGGATAACTGCTCCCATGCTCCCGTTGAAGTAGAAAGTAAAGTCTAGTTTTGTCTAGGTTTTATATAGCAGCTAAGGAAAATCGGCGTTGCTGATTTGAAGTATGAAAATGATTTTTGATGATTTCAAAACCCTTGTAGAGACGTGACCTGGGTAGGGATTCTCGGCTCTACACCTAAATTCATACCTGGTTTCAGCAAGGCCGGAAAATCTAACTAATGGTTATGAAATTGAGGAATAAATACCCGCAAATATAGCATAAATATAGGAATAATATTTGATTTATGAAAAGATACGGTTGGTGCGTCAGATATTACAAATCTGTTTATTGATAGAATTTATGCAGTAGTAAAGCACCCTACAATACCTAATTTTTTTCAAAAATCAAATACGAGTTCTATATAAAGATCAGGTGTCATTAACGTGGGGTGACATATCCTTCTGATTTCAATCCTTCTAATTTCAATTTTTCTAATGCTCTCTGCATGGCTCGTATCCCATGTTTTCGGCCAATTTCTTCTGCTTCATTAGAAATTTGAGGACTGACAGTTAAATAATACTTTCCCAGAGGTGTTTCGTAAAATGCAATAATTCCTTTTATTTCTTCATTGGTAAAATATTTGCTATAAAGAGGAATTAATTCATCTACTATTTCCTCTAGTTTTAATTCAGCCAAAAAAGCATCTAAAAATTTTGCAGGTATTTGAGGATATTTAGCTTTGAAGCTATCTCTTAATTTGATGGTTTCTAACCTTGCTATGTTTTTAAAACCAGTTATATCTAACAATTTCTTGATATTACTGATTTTTTCTTGATCTTCAATTTTGTTAGTTGGTAAAGTTGGCAGAACTCGAACTTGAGCAAAAACTGGGATATTGACGGTAGAGAGAAAGGACAGTGAAACCGCGAAAATAAAAGTTTTTATTTGCATTGTTTTAAAAGCCAATTCTGTATTACAGCGGTTGTTGGTTGAGTAAAGTATAATATCCCCGTAACAAAGCAGGGGTTATGATCTAGAAACACTATCTTATATTATTTCACAACTTTTAGAGTTTGTAAAGTTTCATCGGCACAACCACTAATAAAACCACCCATATTTTGAATTTCTTGCAAATATTCTAAAGCTGATTTTGTAATTATTTCCCCTGGCATTAATACAGGAATTCCTGGAGGATAAGGACAAATAATTTCTGCACAAATTCTATCTTGGGTTTCCTCTATAGGTAATACCTCGCTACTAGCAAAAAAGGCCTCACGGGGAGAAATGGACATATCATAACCCATTGTAGCATCGTTTCTATTCTTACACGGTTGACACTCAGATGTCAAGGGGGTGACATGGGTAAGATTATTTAATCCCTGAATTAGGTTTTGAATATCTGCTTTTGTGTTTCCTAAGCTAATAATAAATGTGAGATTTTGCCAAGATGAAAATTCTGGAGTGACATGAAATTTTTTATCTAAAATTTCTTCAGCCGCAAAGCCTGTAAATCCTATTTCACTAACATTTACAGTTAATCTAGTTTGATCTAAATCTAGAAATCCTGGTGATTTTTTGCTATTAATTAAAGGAGTAGATAAACCAGGAATTTGATTAATTTTAATTATTGCTTCTTGCGCTAATTCCCAAGTTTGAGACATCAATTTTTTTCCATGTATTGCCATTTGATGACGTGCAGCATCTAAAGAAGCTAAAAGTATAAAACTAGGGCTGGTAGATTGAACTAATTGTAAGGCCTTATTAATTCTATCAATATCAATTCTATTTCCTTGAATATGTAACATTGATGCTTGTGTCATTGCCCCTAATGTTTTATGAATTGATTGTATAGTTAAATCTGCACCTGCGGTTAAAGCTGAGGTGGGTAATTGTGGGTGAAAATGAAAATGTGCGCCATGGGCTTCGTCTACAATTAAGGGAATATTATATTGATTAGTTAGGTGTGAAATTGCCTTTATATCTCCACAAACACCATTATAAGTTGGATAAACTATCAATACGGCTTTTGTGTCTGGATGTTTGATTAATGCTGCTTTTACTAATTCGGGTGTTATACTATATGTGATATCTAAATATTCATCATATTCAGGATTTATAAAAATAGGAATCGCACCAGAAAGAATTAATCCAGAAATAACTGAAGAATGAACATTGCGCGGGAGAATTATTTTTTCTCCCATTCTACAGGTAGCAAGAATTGCAGCTGCAATTCCGCAGGTAGAACCATTAACTAAAAACCATGTTTTCTCAGCCCCAAAAGCCTCCGCTGCTAATTCTTGTGCTGCTAAAATTACGCTTTGGGGTGTAAATAAATTATCTAATTCTGCCAATTCCGTTAAGTCAGCACGAAAGACATCTTTACCTAATAAATCGCTGAAAATTGGGGAAATACCCTGGCCGCGTTTATGCCCTGGGGTGTAAAATGGCGCATGAGAACGGGTTGTACAGGCTTTTAAGGCCTCTATGAGCGGGGTTTGGTTTTGATTCAGCATATTTTCAATGTCCCCTAGCGTCTTTTAAGCAAGGGATAAAAACTCTCTCAGCAATACTAACTATTTTCTCGGCTCTGACATTCTGATATATAATGAACATATTGCGTAAACAACACAATACCTTGTCCATTTTTGTAGGTCGGGTTAAGCGACAGCGCAACCCGACGCTCATGTTGGGTTTCTTACCTCAACCCAACCTACAAATCTAACATTCTGATATATAATGAACATATTGCGTAAACAACACAATACCTTGTCCATTTTTTGTAGGTCGGGTTAAGCGACAGCGCAACCCGACGCTCATGTTGGGTTTCTTACCTCAACCCAACCTACAAATCTAACATTCTGATATATAATAAACATATTGCGTAAACAACACAATACCTTGTCCATTTTTTGTAGGTCGGGTTAAGCGACAGCGCAACCCGACGCTCATGTTGGGTTATAGCTTCGCCACACTTCGTGAACGTACCTCAACCCAACCTACAAATATAACATTCTGATATATAATAAACATATTGCGTAACAAGGAGGTAATTTAGAGTGTCAATGTGCGTTCTACAGTAAAAATCTCCTATTAATTTTTAATTATCCCCCTCTTGTGAAAAATGTTAGACAAAATATTTAATGACCTAAACTTTCACTTCAGCGTTGAAGCGTCCATTGTTCTCTTGATATTAGTATTTCTAGAAGCGGTACTATCCGCTGATAATGCGATCGCCCTCGCTGCGATCGCCCAAGGACTAGAAGACAAAAAACGAGAAGATCAAGCCCTCAACATTGGCTTAGTATTCGCTTATATTTTAAGAATTACCCTGCTGTTAACAGCGACTTGGGTACAAAAATTTTGGCAATTTGAACTTTTGGGCGCTGGTTATCTCTTATGGTTAGTATTTCAACACTTTAGTTCTCAGGAAGACGAGTCCAATCATCATCACGGTCCACGGTTTAACTCCCTGTGGCAAGCTATACCCGTAATTGCCTTGACAGATTTAGCTTTTTCCTTGGATAGTGTCACAACCGCGATCGCAGTTTCCCAAGAAACATGGTTAGTAATCACCGGTACAACCATTGGTATTTTCACCCTCAGATTCATGGCTGGATTATTTATCCGCTGGTTAGATGAATATGAAAATTTAGAAGACGCGGGTTATATTACTGTCGCATTTGTGGGTTTACGGTTGCTGTTAAAAGTCATCAATGATGATTTAGTGCCACCACAATGGCTGGTAGTAACTGTTATTGGTGTGATTTTAGCTTGGGGATTTTCTAAGCGTACCGTTGTTGAATTAGTCCCAGAAGAAAGGGAAAAAACTGAAGTCTCAAAGTGAGGAGGACGGGAACTAGGTAACAGGTAAGAGTTTTATTACCAATTACCTTTCCTGAACCTTTCCTCAATTCATAACAAACCGCGATAACGAATAAAAATCAAAACCACAGCCCAAGAACCTAATGCTACCTTAACAGCAACTAGGATGTTTAATATCGGTAAAATTCCACCACTAAATAAGGCCCCTAACTCACCGTGGGGTAATTCTAGCCCCGATAAAGTTATCACTGCTAAAACAATGAAAACCAATACCGAAACCTTTTCCCAAGTAGCAGCGTGCCAACGGTGATAAATATCCTGCATCCACTGATATGATGAAGTAATTGCTATAAGTCCAATTGCTGTACCACCAGCCACACCAGCCGCAAAACCACCCCCAGGACTCAAATGTCCCCTAATTGCTAATTCAATACCCACTAACGCCGCAATTGTCGCCCCTAGACGAGCTAATATTATTGATGGTTGATCTTTGAATTGATAAATACTGCAAGATGGTTTGTCATTAGCTAGTAAAAAATTAGCTCCGAGAATGGCGATAGTAAAAACAATTACTTCAAAGATTGTATCATATAACCGATTTCTGAAAATAATCCCGGATACCGCATTGGGAACACCACTTTCTTTAACTACTGTTTCCACAATGGAAATATCTGATAAATTCGGTTCATAATTAGGCATGATCAGCATTTTCACAAATAAAGCTATTCCCGCTAAAATGTAGACTAATTTCATAGATGCTGCTCCCCTAAATGTCAAACATGGAAATATTTTAAAATTGTTTTTGGTGATGAAAGTTCACTTTCTATAATGTTATAGATACGTTGCACTCGAATTGCAGTTTGGTAGGTTTCTTCTCCTGGATTACTTTCTTCCAAACGCACACAAGTAGCATGAATTTCCTTTTCTATTAATGCCTGTTGTAAACTTTGGTTATTGCTATAGGGAACAATTTCTAACCGTAAGTAATGTTTGTTAAAAATCTGGCGAAATTCGTTGATAAGTTGTTGCAAAGTGCTATCCTGATTTTTTTCTATTGACTGATTTTCAATGACACCAAGACGCAAAACTAAAGATGAACGGACTGCAATTGCATAGAGAGTAATTGATAGCATTGTTCCCATTAATGCTTCTGTTAAAGCCACATCTGCTGCCCCTAAAACTGCATCTACCATTGCGGCTATGGCACCAAGTACCCCACGAATCACTAAAGCATGATAGGGGTTAGTTTGGGTTACTAACAGCCCCGCAGTCAAGGGTAATAAAGCAATGATTAAATAGAGATAAGTATCATTCATTTTTTGCCTCTTGTGTTGAACAATATGCTAATACATAACCCAGCATAGTATTCCAAATTGCTAAGGAAATAATGCCCAGAATAAGTAATGGCCATTCACTGGGTATTTTCAGTAATAGTCCGACAATAATCATCATTGAACCTAAAGTATCAGCAACAGAAAGTCCATGTAATTTGAATAAGACTGATCTGTTGCTAACTAAATGAAAAGTTCCCCAAAACCAAAAAACTATGCCTATACCTATACAGCTATAACTCAGAAAGTTGATCATACTTCACCCAATCTTCTCAGGATATGTGCTAATAACATTAATCCGGCATTTCCTACACTCAGAATAATCGCTGCAACTACACCAATCATCCAATCATCTCGCAAAACGGAAATTACGAGAATCATGATTGCTACTTTACTGGAAATGCTGCCAAAAGCTAACATTTTCTGCCATGTATCATCACTTTTCCAAGCTTCATAGATGGGAATAAGTAAAGCCAAAATCATTGCTATTAAGACTATTTCTAAGTTCATGCTTGTTTTTTCCTAGGTTTAATATAGTGAACTTCATACCATCCTTCTTCGTGGTATTTCAAAACTATGGTTTTAGGGGTAAAGGTAATCAGAAATATATCAATAAAAACCAATAATGGTGATCTGTTGAGTTTGACTTTCTCCATGATAATTTCTTCTTGTTTATGGGGACGGAGGATAATTTCAAATGCCTCCATAAAAGCTACCGGAATGGCAACAAAGATTTTAACTATCACCTTTAACCAAGCTTTTAATTTTTCTGGTGACGATTTACCACGTGGTAAAACTAAGGCAATAATTACACCAATGATAATATTTGTTAAACTCACGTTAGCAGTGAGTAAAAACCAAATTGATAATCTTAATATGAGATGTCCAATCATGGTAAAGCCATCCAAAATAGCAAAATTAAAGTTAGACTCATGACACCAACCAAATGCTCAAATTCTTCAAATACACGAGGTAAAGATATTGATAACTTTTTGAAAATAAGATGATAGGCTAACCAGCCTACAACAATGGTTATAAGTGCTTTTGTAATATCAGCAGTATTATAAGCTTGAGGATAGACAATATTAGCAACAATTAAACCAGTGATCAAAAATATTATTGATATCCAAAAACCTGGTTTTATTTTCTGTTCTCCTTCTCGACTGTGGGGTAAAAAAATAAATTTAGCAAAGGATATTGCTGTACCAAGTGCGGCAATATTCATAATTATAAATTGCCAAGATGCTAAATTTTTCATGCTTAAACTCTTAGCAGCAAAACCTGATAATAAAGGAAAACCAGAAATTGATAAACTAGCGATAACTAAGGCTATCCAAATTGTTGTATGAATGGGTTTATATTGCAATTCTTTAAAATTGCGACTGGGTAAAGAACCCGCAATCAAAAATAAAGATGATTTGACTAATCCATGGGTGAGGGCATAAAATCCACCTACAGCCGGTGCAGCGAGAATCCAGCCTAACTGAGAAATAGTGCTAAATGCTAACAGGCGCTTGGTATCTTTTTCCAAAACAGTATAGTATACACCCATTAAAGCTGTTCCCACCCCAAAAATTCTGACTATGATATCAATTTCTTCGGAAACGAATGCAGTACGTAATAAAGGTAAAACACTGGCTTTAACGACAATTCCCGACATCAATGCAGAAACTGGTGTTTCTGATTCAGAATGAGTTAAAGGTAGCCATAAACCGGATACAAAAATCCCCGCTTTGATTAATAATCCCAGAAAAATTAATGCTAGTGCTTCCGGTGGTGATCCCTTTAAACCTGTAAAACTAAAGGAATGATGTGTCTGATAAACCAGCACCGCACCAACCAGATAAAACAACATGGAAGTATTACTTACAAACAGATACCGTAAACCTACCCAAATTGAGCGATCGCTACGAGGATAAGCAATCAATAAAAAGGCCGCAATACCACTTACCTCTAAAGCCACATATAAACTAATGAAATCTGCACAGACAAAGGCAGCATTGAGGCTACCATGGACAATAATCATCTGAGCATAGAAAAAAGCCGTTTTATCACTGCGCCAGCAGTAAAGAGCAACAGCAGCCGTGACTATAGCATTTGTGATGATAAAGTAAGCGCTTAACTCGTCTGCTTCTAATTTAATACCGAAACTATCTAGTAAATTCAGTGTCACAGGTGATGGATTGAGAAATAACTGCAACCCATAAGCAGCAGAAGCAATAGTTCCCCACAGAGTTAAATGTCGGTTGAGTTTGGGAACGATAAAAATGATGAATCCTAGGAAAAATGGGGTAGCAATCCAAGTCAATGTAATAGTATTCATGGTGTATTATTTTTCTCAATCTCATGGGTTTCTAAGGTGGGATTATCCTGTGCTAATTTCATCACACCAACCAGCATCAAAGCCTGAATAGAAAAACCAATAACTATCGCTGTTAATATCACTGCTTGGGGAACAGGATCGGCATAATTAATGTTTTTTACACTAGAAATAATGGGGGTAAATAGGCCTTCTCGTGATGCAATTAGTACATAAAAGGCGATCACACCTGTACTCATCACATCCATGGAGACAATTTTCATCACCAGGTTTTTTTTGAGGATAATCCCGAAAAAACCGCACAATATTGTTATTAGTACACAGGCTTCTAACACAGTAATTAACTATTTAACTTTATGATCAAGTGATAATTTAATATAAGCACAGATTTTTGGTACTAACTTAATATCAAGTGCTAAAATATTTTGATGATTATTATAATCATATCTAATGATTTAGTATTAACGGTATTAACAAACTTATCTATCACATCTTGGCTGGCAATCTTTTTTTCCTACTCTCCAACAGGATGTTTTCAAAATCTCTGATGGTGTATTAATGGTGTATTAAATGTTTTATATTCATTTCAGGTAACAGGTGACAGGTAACAGCTAAGAGTTTTACCACTCATTACCCATTACCCATTACCTATTACCCATTACCTATTACCTATTACCTATTACCCATTACCCATTACCCATTACCTATTACCTAATTACTCATTTAACCACGGTTTTGAATGAGGTTGCCAAGCAACTAATTCTTCATCCTTAAACCATAAAGCGATTTCTGTTTGGGCTGTTTCTTGAGCATCAGAACCGTGAATCAGGTTACGACCTACATTAACGCCAAAATCGCCACGAATTGTACCTGGTTCTGCGTTTAAGGGATTGGTTGCACCAATAATCTTTCTTGCTGCTGCAACAACGCCCTCACCTTCCCAAACCATTGCTACAACTGGACTAGAAATGATAAATTCCACTAACCCAGGAAAAAAAGGTCTTTCACGGTGAACAGCGTAGTGTTGTTCCGCTAATTCTCTACTGACTTTCATAAACTTCAACCCAACTAAAGTAAAGCCTTTAGTTTCAAAACGGCGGATAATTTCACCCACCAAACCACGCTGTACACCGTCCGGCTTAATTGCTAAAAATGTGCGTTCCAAGTCTGTCTCCAAAAACATAATCAAATTTTGATGGGTTAATTGTCAGTTGTATTGAGGTCTTTTGTCTAGTAGTCTGAGCAATTTTCCCTGATCATGGTGGATAACCGGATTGAATTACCATTTTTTTCCTGATTACATATAGCAACAGGTAATTAACCGCAGATAAACGCAGATAAACGCAGATTTTTGTAACTAACCATTCTCAGCACAAGGGAGTATTGGGTGATTATCCTAATTCTTAATCAGAAATTATTTCTAGTCTTATATCCTTTACCAGACTATTTTGTTAAATTGTTAATTCGTGGGCAACACACAGAGGTCAGGAAGAAATGGGTGTCGAGTCAACTGCTGATGAGATTGTAAAAATGCCGCCTAATGGGCATAAAGCTGAATTGAAAAGCCAAAGAGAGAAGAAACTGTTAGTACCTACTAGCATAAGCACGGGAAATTTATCTATTCCCTGGAAAATTGAGAATAGTGAAGACCTTTATCGGATTGAAGGTTGGGGTCGGCCTTATTTCTCGATTAATGCTGCTGGTCATGTGACTGTTTCTCCCAAAGGTGAACGTGGTGGGTCTTTGGACTTGTTTGAGTTGGTCAATGCTCTACAACAGCGTAATTTAGGTCTTCCTATGTTAATCCGCTTTTCCGATATTTTGGAAGACCGGATTGAGCGCTTAAATGCTTGTTTTGCTAAGGCGATCGCCCGCTATAATTACCCTGGTGTCTATCGTGGGGTTTTTCCTGTTAAGTGCAATCAACAACGTCACCTAGTTGAAGATTTAGTTCGTTTTGGTAAACCCCATCAATTTGGTTTGGAAGCAGGTTCTAAGCCAGAATTAATGATCGCTTTGGCTTTATTGGATACCCCTGGAGCATTGTTAATTTGCAATGGCTACAAGGACCAGGAATACATCGAAACCGCTATGTTAGCCCAAAGACTAGGACAAACACCAATTATCGTCCTAGAGCAAATTGAAGAGGTGGATTTAGCCATTGCTGCTAGTCGTCAATTAGGAATTAAGCCCATTTTGGGAGTTAGAGCAAAATTAAGCACCCAAGGTATGGGTCGCTGGGGAACTTCTACAGGCGATCGCGCTAAATTTGGTTTAACAATTCCCGAAATTATGGAAGCTGTGGAAAAATTAGGTGCAGCTGACTTACTCGGTTCTCTACAACTGTTACATTTTCACATCGGTTCGCAAATCTCCGCTATCAATGTCATTAAGGATGCCATTCAAGAAGCTAGTCGTATTTACGTAGAATTGGCGATGCTAGGGGCAGATATGAAATATTTAGATGTTGGTGGTGGTTTGGGTGTAGATTATGACGGCTCGCAAACGAATTTCTACACCTCAAAAAACTACAATATGCAAAACTATGCTAACGACATTGTAGCCGAGTTAAAAGATACCTGTGATGAACGACAAATTACCGTACCTACTCTTGTGAGTGAAAGTGGTCGGGCGATTTCTTCTCACCAATCAGTGTTAATTTTTGACGTTCTTAGTACCAGTGATGTTCCCCTTAATCCCCCTGATCCTCCCCAAGACGGAGAATCTCCAATTATTAAATACCTGTGGGAAACTTACCAATCCATCAATAAAGAAAATTACCAAGAATTTTATCACGACGCTGCTCAATTCAAAGAAGAAGCTATCAGTCGCTTTAATTTAGGAATTTTGCGCTTGAATGAACGCGCTAAGGCCGAACGTCTTTACTGGGCTTGTTGTCAAAAAGTTTTAACTATCATCCGTCAGGAAGAATACGTACCTGATGAATTGGAAGACCTAGAAAAAATCATGGCTTCCATTTACTATATCAATCTGTCTGTGTTTCAATCAGCACCAGATTGTTGGGCTATAGATCAACTATTTCCCATTATGCCCATACATCGTCTGGATGAAGAACCAACCCGCAGAGGCATTTTAGCAGACCTCACCTGTGATAGTGATGGGAAAATAGACCGCTTTATAGATTTGCGAGATGTGAAATCAGTGTTAGAATTACACAAATTTCATCCAGGAAAACCCTATTATTTGGGAATGTTCCTGAATGGAGCATACCAGGAAATTATGGGGAATTTACATAATCTCTTTGGTGACACTAACGCCGTTCATATCAATTTAACTCCCAAGGGCTACCAAATTGAACACGTTGTTAAAGGTGATACCATGAGTGAAGTCGTTAGTTACGTTCAATATGATGCTGAAGACATGGTAGAAAATATTCGCCAGCGTTGTGAGCGGGCTTTAGAAGAACAGCACATCACCTTAGCGGAATCCCAGCGACTTCTACAAACTTACGAGCAAAGTTTACAACGGTATACTTACTTGAATAGTTAATAATCATTAGTCAGGGATCAGTTGTCAGTAGTCATTAGTTAGTAGTCAGTGGTCATTAGTTAGTAGTAAATTACAGCGGACAACGAACAATTGACAACGAATAACTAACAACTAACAACTGACAATTGACAACTGACAACTAACTAAATTGAACTTGTTCCCAATAATTCAGCAATGGCTTTATGTTCTAAAGGGGTTGCTAAAGGGCGAGTTTGACGCGCATCTGTAATCAGCCAATCTAAAGCCGCAGCTTGGACATCAATGGATGCTCCCGTTTTGTCTACACAGTAACGCCCAAACACCAGTTTATCAACTAGGCGGACTCCGGGAGCTAAACGGGACCATTCAAAAATCACGCTGTTATCTACAGTAGCCCCACTACAAATCCAGCAATTTGGACCAATCATAGCAGGTCCGATAATTTTTGCTCCATCTTCAATTTTGGTCATTCCACCAATATAAACAGGTCCGGTAATATCAACTTTATCCCAATTTACAGATACATTTAACCCAGTAAAAATACCAGGAGCGACTTTATGTCCGGGGATTTGTACATTTTTGATTTCCCCTGATAAAACACCCCGAATTGCTCGCCAATAATCTGGAACTTTACCAATATCTACCCATTCAAAATCCATGGGAATAGCGTAAAAAGGGGCATTATCGGCCACAAGTTGGGGAAATAATTGGCCACCAATGTCATATTCTACTCCAGAGGGTATATACTTAAATACTTCTGGCTCGAAAATATAAATACCTGTATTGATATTAGTGCTAAGGGCTTCTTCTATTGGGGGTTTTTCTTGGAAGGCTTGAATCCGATTATCGTCGTCAGTAACCACTACACCGTAACTAGAAACTTCTTCCTTGGGAACTGATTTAGTGATAATAGTAGCGATCGCACCTTTGGATTTATGCCATTTTACCGCCGCAGTTAAGTCTAAATCAATTAAAGCATCACCACACAATACTACAAAGGTATCATCAAAAAACGGTGAGAAGTCTTGAATCCGCCGCATACCTCCAGCCGAACCAATGGCTTCCCCCACGAGTTTACCGTCATCATCAATTTTACCTTCAAAAGAATAGGCAATCTGCACTCCAAACCGCTGACCATCACGGAAATAACTTTCTATTTCCTCCGCTAAATGGCTGACATTGACCATAATTTGATCAAATCCGTGTTGGCGCAATAATTCCAGTAAAAATTCCATGACTGGCTTTTGCAGTATAGGAATCATGGGCTTGGGAATTGTATAAGTAATGGGACGGATACGAGTACCTTTTCCTGCTGCAAGAATCATTGCTTTCATAAAATCTTATTCCTTAGTAATTGGTCAGTTGTCAGTTGTGATTAGGAGATAGAAATTTATTCTCCCCCTGCTACTTGCCTTTAAGTAGGTAAACGAACTAAAATTTCCTGGTAAAATTCTTTTTGGAATAACTCCACCTTAGATTGAGCCGAGAGCAGTAGTAATGCCCAAAAAACGCTAATCACGCTATCGTTTTCTGATTCACGATAGTGGCCATTTTTTTCTGGTTGCTTTGTCTGTATCCATAAATCTATCAGTTCTTCTAGATTCCAACATTGTTCCTCCAAATTTCGCTCTTTAGCAGCACTATGTAACACCTGTTCTAGTTCTAACGCGACTTCCGTTAAATTTTCTTGGTGGGCTAACTCTAGGGCTTCCCCCATGGTTTGCACCCTAGACTGGCGCTTAGTTCGCTGAGGTTTATCAGACTTTTCTACCAGTTTTAACTGGCTGGCCATGATTTGCAACTGGTCTATTAACTCTTGCAATGTCACTCGACGTTTCCGAGGTGGCATAGCTGCTGGACGACGACGCAGGTGTTGTTCTAATTGTAAGGGACGGGCTGGAGATAACAATCCATCTTCAATTTCTAGTATTGTATCATCTATAACTTCTTCTGAAGTATTATATACCGTTGACAATTGCATTAATGTATTTGCCTTAAATAATACAAGCTTTGATGCTGATAAAAAAGCTTGTCCAGATTGAGATAAATCACTTTCATAGCCTCTGGTAGTTGCTTCTGGGGACATTAGTTTCAAGTAATGATCAATCACCTCAATAACTCGCACGTCCCAAGGATCAATTTCCCCTTTTTCGGCCTGGGAAATCAGATGTGTAATTGTTTCTAATAATTCAACTGCATCCATCAATTCAAAATTTAATATACCAGAAATCAGAGGTCACGCAATTTTAGATTTTAGATTTTAGATTTTAGATTTATTCCAAGTAGCTTATTTCTGAATCCAGTAAGTATAAATATAGCTACACTACCTAGTTTATCAGACCTTTTTAAATATTGGTTTAAATCTTGGTTTAAGATTAGATATTGAATATTCAAGCCGAAATTTAACATCTAAAATCTAAAATTTGCTCAAGAATAATAGTTACACTGACTAATGACTAATTTATTCATCTTCCCGAAATTCTGAGCCGTAATTAGCCCGAAAATTTGCCACAAAATCACTATGCTGACTGTTTTTGATCACATCAAAAGTACCTTTGATAGTTCCAGCAATTGGTACAGCCACCAGTGTTCCCAGTAAACCCGCAATTTCAAATCCCATTAAAATGGCGATAAAAATCCACAGGGGGTTGAGTCCGATAAAATTACCCATTAGTTTGGGAGCTAATAGATTATCCTTAATTTGTTGCATGATAACTGCCATTGTAGCGACTGGAAATGCTAACCACCAATTTTGAATTAATACTAACATTGTGACTAAACCAATGCCCAAGGTCGCGCCAACAACGGGAATAAGTCCAGAAATACCGATAATAATAGCAAATAACAGGGCAAATGGTACTCTCAAAAATAAGAAAATCGGCGTGAGGGCTATGATCATAAATAGTCCTAGTAATAATTGACTCAGAAAAAAGTTCTGGAAATTTAATTGTAATGACTTGCTAAAGGGGATACCAATATTTGATGGCAGCAGATTGATTAGTCCAGTCCAGACGCGATCGCCATATATTAACATATAAAAGGCGAGAACTATGACTAATATAACATTGAGTATTCCCGATAATAGCGTTCCCGCAAATCCTACAGCCCCTGAAGCTATTTGCTGAACTAAGTTTTGTATATTAGCATTGATTTGATTTGTCACCAATTTTAAATCTATAGATAATCGCCTTTGCTTCGCTAACATTTCTAAATTATCGAAATTGGCTTGACTAGTCGCTAACCAATCTGGTATTTTATTTAAAAGTTGAATGGTTTGATCAATCAACATTGGTATAAGAGTAACGCAGGAAACAATAAATATAGTTAAGGTAAGTATTAAAACAATAATTACTGCTTGAGTGCGTTTAATTCTAATATTTTCAAATAACTTGACTGGATAATTCAGTAA
This sequence comes from Dolichospermum sp. FACHB-1091, assembly GCF_014697585.1. Lineage (GTDB taxonomy): Bacteria > Cyanobacteriota > Cyanobacteriia > Cyanobacteriales > Nostocaceae > Dolichospermum. Next base: position 14,393 of record NZ_JACJSB010000031.1, read on the forward strand.
AAAAGCCAGAATGGCAGAAATACTCAGGATAGTCAGGGGATTTTGAAAAAAATGAAATAATACAGACATCAACCAGATATTGAGAGCAATAATCGGTCCACTGAGTCCATAAATTAACAAAGTTTGCAGAGGGGCAAAACGGCGCATCTGATTTAATGTATAAATAGGGGGCTTCAGGGGCTTGCAGGGCAGGGTGGCGTAATTCCTATTCCCTATTGTCCAAAAAACGTACTAATTTTGATCATAGAATGTTTTCCCCAATACTAATATACGCTGAATCTAAATCGTGAGAAAATAAAAATGATAGATAAAAGCATTGCCGATCTTCGTAAAGACTACACCCTAAAAGATTTAAATGAAAAAGAAATTGATCCAAATCCATTTATACAATTTAAAATCTGGTTTAACCAGTCCGTAGCGGCCCAACTACCTGAACCTAATGCTATGACTTTGGCTACCTGTACACCTGATGGTAAGCCTTCGGCAAGAATGGTACTACTCAAGGATATTGACGAACGAGGTTTTGTATTATTCACTAATTACAAGAGTCAAAAAGGACAAGAAATATCAGTAAATCCACAGGCAGCTTTGGTTTTTTGGTGGGCTGAACTAGAACGTCAAGTCAGAATTGTGGGGACTGTCGAGAAAATTTCCTCAGCACAGTCTGATAGCTATTTTGAAGTGCGTCCACCCTTCAGTCGTTTGGGTGCTTGGGCTTCTAATCAAAGTCAAGTTATTGCCAATAGAGATGTATTAGAAGCACAATTAATAGAATTTCAGCGTCAATATGAAAATCAAGAAGTACCTCGACCTCCTCATTGGGGGGGGTTTCGAGTTATTCCCCAGGAAATTGAGTTTTGGCAAGGAAGATCCAGCCGCTTACATGATCGGTTGCGATATACTCTCGTAGATAATGGAAATTGGAAAATCGAGCGGTTATCACCTTAATTTTAGATTCCCGACTTCTCCAAGCAGTCGGGAATCTTTTTATGCAACTTCATAATGCCAGCCATCAAAGATGATTTAATATTCCTATAGAAAGATACTGATCAAAGCAAAAAACGATGATTATTAATTAATGATTCCTAAGAAGTTCCCTGGTCAAATTATGTTAGATATTTGTTTCTTAAAGTACAGACAAAATAAAATGTTATTAAGTATTATAAACAGAACTTACCAAAGGTACTGAAATTTATAAATATAGTAGTTATCAGGGTAATTAAAACAGCGGAAGATTCTTAAATACTGATCACAGAAAGGTTTTAAAAGTTTACTTCTGACTGCTATATTATTTGCGTTTTTTGTGAAATTTCAATAGTTTTTAATACAAGCTCTTCAGGTTATGCGAATTATACATATATTGAATCATATCCAAGAAATCGGTAATGGTATCGTGAATGTAGCTGTGGATCTAGCTTGTTTACAATCCCAAGCTGGTGATGATGTAGTGGTAATTTCAGCGGGGGGAGAATACGAAAAATTATTAAATAAATTTGGGGTTAAACACTATACAATAAACCAAAGTCGCCAGCCAATAAATATGATCAAAGCGGCGGTAGGTTATCGGAAAATTGTGGGAGAATTTCAGCCAAATATAGTTCATGCTCACATGATGACAGGCGTGGTTTTAGCAAGTACATTGAGGTGGGGAAATAGATATACTTTAGTGGCTACTGTCCATAATGAATTTCAGCGTAGTAGTGTATTAATGGGTTTAGCTGACAGAGTAATTGCTGTTAGTAAAGCCGTTAAAAATTCAATGGTACAACGGGGAATTTCTGAAGATAAATTACGGGTAATTTGTAATGGAACTTTGGGTAGTCCTCGGACTAGGAAAATATCAGATTATCAACCTTTAAGTTTACACCGTCCCGCCATTGTTACTGTAGCAGGAATGTACAAACGGAAGGGAATTGCTGAGTTAATTGCGGCTTTTGAGGAAGTTACTCAAAATTTTCCCAAAGTCAATTTATATCTAGTAGGAAATGGACCAGATAAACAAATATTTGAAGCTCAAGCTCAAGCAACGAACGTTAGTGATCAAATTCATTTTGTTGGATTTTGTCCCGAACCACAACGTTATTTACTAGCCAGTGATATTTTTGTCTTAGCCTCCCACCGTGATCCTTGTCCCTTGGTGCTTTCAGAAGCGAGGGAAGCTGGGTTAGCTATTGTGGCTACTGAGGTAGACGGGATTCCAGAGGCGTTAGATAATGGGAAAGCAGGAATGTTAGTTCCGACTCAGAATAGCCATAAATTGGCTGAAGCATTAATAAAACTATTGAGTAATACAGATACCCTTCAAGAATGGAAAAATCGGACGCAAGAAAACTTAGAATGGTTAAATGTTGCCCGTGTACATCAAGAAACATTAGCTGTGTATCATGAAAAACTTGAAATTTGAAGCCTCTGAACCTCTACCTATAAAGGACATAGAATATCAAACTAAACAGAAAGACAAATCATCGAAAACTTGTATTATTCAACAAAGTTGGTTACAATCAACCCAGCTATGATAAAAAGTGGTGGTTTACTGTATTCCCCATTGAGTTTATACCACAAAAATCAGAGAGTGAAAAAATAATTGATCTTGACCCAGGAGTACGTTCTTTTTTGACAGGATTTGATGGAGAAAAATTTATCTAGTTAGGTGCAAACGATATTACTAAAATATAATGTTTAATTTATTTTGCATGACTACTTATAAGCATAGGGCGAATTATGCCTACGCGGACTAATGGATATTAAACCCACGCCGGTGGGTTTTGTTTGTGTAGAGGCGATTTCTAATCGCCTGGTATGATGATTCCTTCTGTAATTTCCATAATTCTATGCTACCTAGAGAAGAACTTTTAAAAGGGGTTGAAAACCGCGATACCATTGCCCGTGTAATTGATCAAGCTGACCAGGCTATAAAGACCTGGGAAGTGGTATTAACAGATTTTTTGTCTCCGCCAGAGTTAGCGGAAATTAACCGGGTATTTAGCCGATTAACAGAGGTGCATTTAGTGACTTGGGGTGGATATCCCCAAGCGGAAAGACAAAGAATAGCGATCGCCCGCGCTGAGTTACCATTAGATCAGTCTCAAGTTGCTATCATGGCTTTAGAAATTGCTGGTAATTTCCTATTTGATACAGCGAATCACCGAGATTTTTTAGGTGCGATGTTGGGAACGGGAATTGTCCGGGAAAAAACGGGAGATGTGATTGTTTTGGGGGAAAGAGGGGCGCAGGTGATTGTTGTCCCGGAATTGGCAGAATTTTTAGAGATGAGTTTAAAACAGGTGCGTTCCGTACCGGTGAAAACTCAACGCATTGATATTAGTGAGTTAAAAATCCGCGAACCAAAGAAAAAAGAATTAACGACTGTGGAAGCTTCTTTACGGTTAGATGCGGTGGCTTCTGCCGGGTTTGCGATGTCTCGCAGTAAAATGGTAGATTTAATAGACTCCAATGATGTGCGTGTTAATTGGAAGGAAGTGACCCAAGCCAGTTCCCAAGTCAAAACGGGGGATTTAATTGCTATTCGGGGAAAAGGTCGGTTAGAAGTTGGAGAAATTGCGGTGACAAAAAAGGATCGTTATCGGGTGCAGTTAACTAGATATATGTAAAATAATATATCTAAAATATATCTAAAATAAAATTTTGGTTTTAGGGGTTGACAGATGATATTTTAGATGATAGATTATTAATCTGTGTGATTACGGACGGTTAGCTCAGGTGGTTAGAGTACATCGTTGACATCGATGGGGTCGTTGGTTCGAGTCCAATACCGTCCATATTGTTTTTTAAAGTGACTGATTATTTACCGCTGTAGAAAAAGGCAATTTCCTTTTCTTTTAGAGGCGCGAAACCGGCATCAATTAGTTTTTGGTCTAGTTCAGTTTGGGGAATATGTTTAGCACCAATGCGGACAATGCGAGAACGCATGGTGTTGGATACACCACTACGCTGTCTGTTCGCTTCTAAAGCCATAACTTGTGCATACAATTCTAACTTAGCGGGAGGAATAGGAGAACCATCAAAATCAATTCCTTTAGCGATCGCTTGGTCAATAGCATCAGCACCTGTGGTAGTGTCAGTAGACATGGTAACTCATTTTCAAAGATAAAGATATAAAAGTATTTTACCACCTCAAGGATTTTTACCAATTACCCATTACCAATTACCCATTACCAATTACCCATTACCAATTACCCGCATAAATGCTAAAATCCTCAATTAGAAATTGAGGATATTTTCATGCCAGTTGTAACTAACCCAATCAAGTTTGGCACAGATGGCTGGCGCGGTGTGATAGGTGAGGAGTTTACCTTTGAACGCCTGGCGTTAGTAGCAACTGTAGCCGCCAAGGTTTTACATAATACTTACTTTTCCGAGGTAGGTAGCCGGACAATTATTATCGGTTATGATCGCCGATTTATGGCGGAAGATTTTGCTCGTGTTGTCGCTAATGCTGTTACCGCAGTGGGTTTTGATGTCCTGTTTAGCGAAACTTCAGCACCAACTCCGGCTTATAGCTGGGCGGCTAAAGAACTCAAGGCTTTAGGGGCGCTAGTTGTGACAGCGAGTCATAATCCGGGTAGATACTTAGGATTAAAAGTTAAAAGTGCCTTTGGTGGTTCAGTTCCACCGGAAGTTACACAAGAGATAGAAGCTTTATTATCAGAAAAAGTGCCACCAGTAGCGATTCCAGGTCAGGAACATAGTTTTGATCCTTGGCCGAGTTATTGTCAGGCATTAGCGGGTAAAGTTGATATTGACAAAATTAAACAAGTTATCGCTGCTGGTAAATTAACAATATTCGTGGATGTCATGCACGGGGCTGCGGCTGGGGGACTAGCGCGACTATTAGGGTCACAGGTTCAAGAAATAAATAGCGAACGTGACCCTTTATTTGAAGGTGGTGCGCCGGAACCTTTACCAAAATACCTGTCACGACTATTTACAGTCATCAAAAACCATCGCCAAAGTAATAAAACTGGTTTAACAGTAGGTTTGATATTTGATGGCGATTGCGATCGCATTGCAGCGGTAGATCAAGATGCTAATTTCCTCAGTTCTCAAATTTTAATCCCCATCTTAATTGACCACCTGACCCGGCGGCGCAACTTTCAGGGGGAAATAGTCAAAACTGTGAGTGGGTCGGACTTAATGCCCCGTGTAGCCGCCTTACATAACCTTTCTATCTATGAAACCCCTGTAGGTTATAAATACATTGCTGACAGAATGTTAACTACACAGGTATTGCTAGGTGGTGAAGAATCTGGTGGGATTGGTTATGGTAGTCATATTCCCGAACGTGATGCTTTATTATCGGCGCTGTATGTATTGGAGGCTGTGGTAGAATCAGGGTTAGATTTAGGCGAATATTATCGTTATTTACAACAACAAACTGATTTTTCATCGGTCTATGATCGCATTGATTTACCTTTAGCGAATATGGAAGTGAGAGGGCGACTATTACAACAGTTACAATCTCAGCCTTTAACAGAAATTGCAGGTAAACAAGTCATCGCTTGTCAAACTATTGATGGTTATAAATTCCGTCTGGCTGATCAAAGTTGGTTAATGATTAGATTTAGCGGTACTGAACCAGTTTTACGGCTTTATTGTGAAGCAGCAACAATAGAACAAGTTCAGAAAACTCTAAATTGGGCAGAAACTTGGGCTGAATCAAATTAATTGGTAATGGGTAATTGGTAAAATCTTTACCTTTTGCCTTTTTCCTGACAACGGACAACGGACAACGGACAATGGACAACGGACTAATGACTAAATTACTCGTAGTAGCGACAGGAAATACCGGTAAATTACGGGAAATGCAAGCTTATTTAGTTGATTCTGGTTGGGAATTAACTATAAAACCGGAAAATTTGGATGTGGAAGAAACAGGGGAGAGCTTTGCGGAAAATGCTTGTCTCAAAGCCTCGGAAACTGCTAAATTTACAGGTAATTGGGCGATAGCCGATGATTCTGGTTTGGCGGTAAATGCCCTGAATGGTGCGCCTGGGGTGTATTCTGCTCGTTATGGAAATAATGATACAGAACGGATTGGTAGATTATTAAGAGAATTAGGTGATGAAGAAAATCGTCAAGCTAGGTTTGTGTGTGCGATCGCAGTTGCCAATCCCCAGGGAGAAATAGTAATTCAATCTGAGGGTATTTGTCAAGGTGAAATTTTATTTGCACCTTCTGGAGATGGTGGTTTTGGTTATGATCCGGTTTTTTATGTCCCAGAAAAACAATTGACTTTTGCCCAAATGACAACAGATTTGAAAAAGTCAATTAGTCATCGGGGAAATGCTTTCCAGGCTTTAGTTCCCCAGTTAAGGAAATTAATAATGTAAACCTATTATTTCTCATCCTAAAATTTGTATGGTTTTTTATGTCCTCCTTTCCCGATGATTAGCAGCTTGTAATAATAAAGACTCGGCAAAAGCGATCGCTTGATTTGCGGATTTACCACCAGCTAACTGTGCTAATTCTTCTCGACGGGTAGTTAAATTATCCAAACTTGTGACTCTGACAACTGTTCGTTGTTCATCATTACTATTTACAGCTTTATTAATCACTAATTTAGCGACGCGAAAATGACGATCTGCCATAGCTGCAATTAAAGGTTGATGGGTTACACATAATACTTGATGTCCTTGACTAATTTGATGCAATTTTTCTGCTATGGCTTGGGCAACTCTACCAGAAACTCCTACATCAATTTCATCAAAAATAAAAGTTCCCACTTCATTTCCTTGGTGAAAACAAGATTTTAAGGCTAATAAAAATCGGCTCATTTCTCCACCCGAAGCAATTTCTGTTAATGGTTGAATAGGTTCACCAGGATTAGGACTAAACATAAAAGTAATTTTATCTGCACCTGCTGATGTGGGGGTAGTGGGGACAATTTCTACTTGAAATCTTACCTTATCCATTGCTAGGGGCTTGAGTTCAGCTAGTAACCGAGATTCTAAATCAGCCGCAGTTTGACGACGTAATTGACTTAATTGTTGACTGAGATGATGGAGTTGTTGTAAATATAATTGTTCTTCTTGTTCTAAAGTTTCTATAGATTGTTCATTATTATTTAATTCAGCTAATTCATTTTGAATACGTTGATAATAAGCGATCGCTTCTGTTAAAGTTGGACCATATTTACGACAAATTTGTTTTAATTCCCGTATTCGTTCTTCTACTTCTTCTAACCGTTGGGGATCTGCTTCCAATCCTTCTCCATAAATATTAATTTGTCTACCCACTTCCATGACGGCTGCGACTGCATCCCGCACCAATTCTAATAAAGATTGTAGTTGAGAATCATACTCTATCATTTGAGTTAATATCATCTCTCCATCGGCTAATAAATCAGCGGCCGTGGGAGTTTCCTGATCATCTTGATACAAAGCCTGATAAACTTTGTAACTCATTTGTTGTAAATCAACAACATGATTCAGACGGTCTCGTTCTTGATTTAATATTTCCATTTCCTGGGGATCATCAAGATTAGCAGCACCTAATTCTTGTACCTGATATGTTAATAGATCTAATTGTTGTAGCCTTTCCCGTTCTGATGTTCGGCGTTTTTCTAGTGTTTGACGTGCTTGTTGATATATACTAAAAGCAATGCTGACATTTTGGCGTTTTTGTAGCAATAAATCACCACCATATAAATCTAACCAATCTCGAACTTGAGCCGATTGTCCTACTTTTACGGTTTGTCCTTGTGCTGTTATTTCTACTAAATGATCTCGCAATCCTCCCATTAATTGACGATTTACCAGGACTCCATTGACTCGTGATCTACTGCGAATATTACTAGTTGTGGTGGCAATTTCTCGACTGATGATCACAGCATTATCATCTATTAAATCAATTTCTTGTTCACTTAACCAAGCGGCCAGAGGTGGGGTGACGCTAAAAGTTGCTTCTACCATAGCTCGATTTGTGCCAGTACGAATGACTCGACTAGAGACTTTACCACCCAAAACTGCATCAATGGCATCTAGTATAATTGATTTTCCTGCCCCGGTTTCCCCTGTTAATACATTCAAACCTGCCCCAAAATCTAATTCTAAATGATCAATTAAGGCAAAGTTTTCAATTCTTAGATATAGCAGCATTTACATAATCCTCAGATTGCAGATTTCCTGGTTTCCTCTGAATTACGGCGTTGCTGATTTGAGGTATGAAAATGATTTTTGATGATTTCAAAACCCTTGTAAAGACCTTCCATGGGTAGGGATTCTCGGCTCTACACCTAAATTCATACCTGGTTTTAGCAACGCCTGAATTACTTAGGACTTACGCAAGATTCATGGAATAACGAACCACTCCAGGCACAGAGGTCACGGAGAAATGAGGATTTGAGAGAGATTTTGCGTAAGTCCTGTTACTAATACAGCACTTCCCGATGTTATGAGGTACAAGAACCCCACCCCCAACCCCCTCCAATATCAAAAATTTATCCTTTTCTTCCCCCCGCAGCGGGGAGATTGAGGGGGGTGCGAGGAGGGGGCTTATGATGTACCTCATAAGAGCGGAAACCCCTGTAAGTTATGTTATTCATCTTATTTGGTAATATTTGCCAAATTATGATTAGTTTACCATGAATTATACTTAATCAAGTTAACAAAATAAAACTTTATATTCTCAATGCTTGGCTTTTACCTGACACAGAATTTATTGTCTGGATTTTGAGCCTCTAGCTTAGTAATGATTATTCTCAGTATGTATTTTAAATATAGAAAGCTCAAGATTATACACTATGATATTAGCACAAAATGTCAAGATGTCAATACCCTAGTAAATTCGTTGGCTTATTGACTATATTCTCAAGATTATTGAGAATTAACGGGCTATATTCTCAACAAACATAGAAAGGCGATTTTTTTCCTAAAGGGATATTTAAAAAACTTATATATCTGACTGGATTAAAAAATTAGTGGCTATGGCTTAAGTAGGTTGGCGTTAAAAATTGTCGTTATGACAAGGGAACAGGGAACAGGGAAGAGGGAACAGGGAAGAGGTTTTCGGCAACTTTACTTTTTGTTACATATTTCGGTTTTTTTTCGTTCACCTACTTAAATATTGCTAAATTAATAAAGGATGTAACTATCTCCAGAAATATGGTATCTACTCCCATAACATTTTCCGATATTCAAAGTCATTGGTCGAGGGCATTTATTGAGGCTTTAGCCGCAAGGGGAATTCTCAAAGGGTATCCTGATCGAACTTTCCGCCCTAATAACCCTGTAACTCGGGCTGAGTTCGCGGCTATTATCGCTGCTGTTTTTTCCCCACCAGTGAAACGTGAATATGCGGGTTTTGTGGATGTTCCTGATACCCATTGGGCGTTCAAGGCGATTAAAAAAGTTTATGAAAGTGGATTCTTGACAGGATATCCAAATAAGCGTTTCGGTATAGATGAAAGTATTTTTAAAGGTGATGTTTTAGTAGCCATGGTCAATGGCTTGGGAATTGCTGGTCAAGTTGACCTAGACCTAGTGAGTAAACTAGCGGAAATTTATCAAGATGGAGCTTTAATTCCTTATTATGGAATTAATCAGATAGCTTTAGCGACTCGTGTTGGTTGGGTAGTAAATTATCCCAATGTCAAAATCCTTAATTATAAAACAGCGGTTACTCGCGCGGATGTAGCGGCGGTAGTTTATCAAGGGTTAGTATATTTGGGCAAGGCGGAAAAAATTCCTTCTGCTTATATTGTTGTGCCTGGGGCTTTATCTCCAGCCCCTAATACTAATACTATCAAGGTCGGTCATCGGCGTGAGTTCCGAGGTGCTTGGGTAGCGTCTGTGTGGAATAGTGACTGGCCTTCTCAACCGGGACTGACTGTGGAAGAGCAAAAAGCAGAGTTATTAGCAATTATTAAACAGTTACAATCTTTGAATTTCAATGCTTTAGTTTTGCAGATACGACCAGAAGGTGATGCTTTATATGCTTCTGAATTAGAACCTTGGAGTGCTTGGATTACAGGAACTCAGGGAAAAGCACCAACACCATTTTACGATCCTTTGGAATTTGCGATCGCTCAATGTCATCTACGCAATATTGAATTACACGCTTGGTTCAACCCTTACCGCGCTAGAGCCAATAGTCAAGTTTCTCCTGTCCGTCCCCACATTGCGGTGACTAACCCAGAAGTTGTTTATCAATGGGGTACTCAACTATGGATGGACCCAGGGGCAAAAATTGTTCAAGACAGAGCCTACAATGTGATTATTGATGTTGTCCGGCGTTATGATGTAGATGCTATTCATCTAGATGATTATTTTTACCCCTATCCCATATCTGGTAAACCCTTTCCCGATCATAAAACCTATGCTGCTTATCAAGCCCAAGGTGGTAAACTCAGTTTAGAAGACTGGCGACGAGAAAACGTTAATCAAATGGTATTGCGACTTTCTCAAGGAATTAAAGCCACCAAACCTGATGTTAAATTTGGTATTAGTCCTTTTGGTATTTATCGTTCTGGAGAACCTGCGGGGATTGTTGGTTTAGATGCCTATAATGTCCTTTATGCTGATTCTAAAAAATGGTTACAACAAGGTTGGGTAGATTATATTGCGCCTCAACTCTACTGGCGTACCGACCAAACGAAACAAAGCTATGAATTGCTACTGCAATGGTGGACTAAAATCAATAGTAAGCAGCGTCATGTTTATGCCGGTAACAATCTAGGACAATTGGATGGTAAAACCTGGAAAAACAGCGAAATTACCAAGCAAATTCAGATTTCTCGGAATTTAGCGGCTAATTTGTCTTTGGGTAATATCTTTTTTAGTATGACTGGCATTCAGGAAAATCGTCAAGGCATTAGTGACGAGTTTAAAACCTATTATCCCACACCAGCCCTCGTTCCTAGTATGTCATGGAAAAGTTCCGCAACACCGATACCGCCCAAAAATCTCAAATTTGTTGATGGTAAATTAAACTGGGAACCAGGAGATAATCGGCCTATGCGTGCTTGGAGTCTGTATTTTCGAAGTGGTCAGAATTGGACAATTAAACGCATTTTATCCGCTGGTACTACCTTTGCGACAGTTACACCCGGTACTTATGCTGTCTGCGCTGTGGATAGATTAGGGAATGAAAGTGAAGGTGTCATGATCAGTGTAGCGTAGGTTAGCCAGAAGCTACAAGCAGCCGGGGAATAAATGGGGCTGGTAACTGAGTCAAAATATCTATCTAACCCACATTCCTAACTTTAATGTGGGTTAGAAGGTGAAAAAGGTGCAAGAAAAAGAGTTAAAATAGGCGAAAACTCTGACTGACAGTAAAAAGCGTTAAAACGTATAGAAAAAAGAAACAAGAGGAAAGGACACCACAAAACTTTAATACTTTATATTTAATACTTTATAGGGGTGTCAAAATATTCTAAAGTGGTTAATTCGCGTATTTCCGCACGTACACTCATAAGAATTTTACTAAGGTGATTTTTTCCTGTACCATCAGCACCACAACCCCAAAAATAGTCTATAGGTGAATCTTCTATTAGGACTTTATCACCTGTAAGTAATAAGATTTCCCTGATATCAGAATGAGTAATAAACTTTTGTAGTACCCCAACCCGCATAACTTGAATTTTTACCAATTCCCAATCTGGACGCAGACAACGAGAGTGACAACGCCCTAAAGCAGCAGCTTGTTCAGGAGTAGCAGCAGCGTGAATTAAAGGTATAATTGGAGCATCTGGACTACCAACAAACTTTTGTGCTTGATAATAATGTTCAACAGTTGGCCAGTAAGTACCTTCGATATTAATACCGTGAGCGGAAAAATTAGAAAAACAGCCATAGGGGTCGGAAACCTTATAAAAGTAAATAGTCATGGTAAAAATTCTCTTTTATACTAAATTAGCAAACTTAGCCATGATCAAAATAAATAATCGGAAATAATAGAGATAGATACTGGGGATTTTCAATATTTAATAATAATCAAATAATAATCAGAATATTTTTTTCAACTACCCGAATTTTTAAAGAAGTCGGACATCTCCAAGCTACAAGCTATCATATATAGAAACAGGGCTATAAAAACATCTAAACCAGATTTTGAATTAGCAATAAATAGTCGTAATTACAGCAGTTTTCATCTATTTAAACCAGACTTTGATTACCTTCTTCTTTTGCGCCTTCCTTACTTTGCGCCTACCCTTTTGGATCTCTAAGAGAGATTGCGCGAAACAAAAACCGTGGTTCATTTACCTGAAATTCGCTGTAAGTAGCTTGGCGTTAAAAATTGTCGTTATGACAAGGGAACTCTTAACTCTTAACTGGGAACAGGTTTTGGGTAACTTTACTTTTCCTTACTTATGTCGGTTTTTTTCCGTTCACCTATTTATTCTTTTCGCATTTCCTGTTAATAAATAATCAAAGCTGAAGAATGTTATTCTCAATTTAGTAACTGTAAAAATGTTACTAAGTTTTTAGACTTATCTAAGAGGATGTTTTAAACAAGGAATACCTAATGATAAAATAAAATAATTTCTCAATAGATTATGAACGGAAAAAAGAGCGAATAATAGTAAAAGTTTCGCTCTTTCTTCTGCTAGAATTTAGAAAATGAAAACCCCCTGCTTAGCAAGGGGAGGGTTAGGGTGGGGTTAACCTCAGTTAATTCTAGAAAGTGAAAGTGGTCCGTAAAGTACCAACATATTCGTTGAGGTTTCTGTTGTTATTCTCAGGATTTAAAATGACTATTAAACCTGGAGTAACAAGGATATTATCAGAAAGCTTCACTTTGTACAGACCTTCTATATGATAAGAAGTGCCTGATTCTAGACCTGTATCTTTTATGTTATTGATAACAGATTGTCCATTTAGTTTAGCACCAGTGACTTTAGGTGAGCGACCGAAGATTAAACCCAAAGTATTACCTTCTTTACCGAAGTCTTTGATACCCAAGCTAGCAGCCCAATACCACATTTCAGCGCTTGCTGGAAGAGCCGCTTGTAAAGTGCTGGCTGTTGTATAACCTACTGAACCGCCTAATGTGATCTTCGCATTAGGTTGGAAGCTAACTGCTAGACCATAGTTGTTAGATTCAATTCGAGTAGCATTCAAATTCCTACCCGCAACAGCTTGACTGACATCATTTGTAAAAGGGTTATTAGCAACATTGCTGCCTGTATCTCCGAAAAGATTGAAACCGCTACCCTGATAAGCATGAGCATAGGTTAGACCAAGGTTGATGGCTTTGTTGGGCTTCAAAGCCAACTGACCAAATATGGTATTATTACCATCGAATAGTCCGTTTCCTGCGACAGGATTAGCAGCATTATTGCTACCTGTGGCAAAATAAGCCGCGCTCAATGCTAGTTTATCATTGGGAGTGACGTTAACGGTGATACCAGCACCGTCATTTGCTAGACGATAAATGGGGCTGAAACGTCCGTAGCGAGATAAAGCACCTGTACCACTGCTTCTAAAGTCGGGGTTGAAAACATTGACGTTTTCGTTTAACTCAGCACCAGTAGCATCAATTTTGACACGAACTTTGTCCGTTAAATTGAAGGCGTAGTTGAGTTTGTCAATAGTTACGGTGTTCTTGTCATCACCGTCATAACCCAAACGGGTCATGTTAGTACCAGTGATACCTTCATTACCGACAATATTCCGACCTTGCAAACGAGTTTGTAATTGGTCTGTACCAGTGAAGCTACTGTTTAAACTCAACCGCACTCGATTAGAGAAAGTTGTATTGGAGTCTAACTTGGTATTCCTAGGAGGATTATTAGCATTGGTAGGTGTTTTGTCGGCAAATGCTACCGTATCTCCAAAGGCTTGGGATAGGCTGAAAATAGCTTCCCCAGCTAGTTTGGTGGTGGTAGAGAATTGATTAGCTTCTAGTTCGCCGGTACGAGCTTCTAAAGCGTCTACTTGACCGCGAATAGTTGCCAATTCATTGCGATATTCTTCTTGCAACCGTTGCAAGGTGGCTAAATCCTGCTTCGTCACTAGGTCAGCAGTAGCAGTAGCAATAAGTTCATTAACGCGGTCTAAGCAGGAATTTAAACCAGCCGCAAATTCATAACGACTCAAAGCACGATTACCACGGAAAGTACCGTTGGGATAACCAGCCGCACAACCATAACGTTCAACTAGGGATTGTAATGCTTGAAACGCCCAATCTGTGGGCTGTACGTCGGAAAATTGAGAAACAGATGTTACTTGACCCAGGTTGTTGGAATCTTGGGATAATTCAGCAACACTTGTCACTTTACCATTAACTTCACCAGCAAAGGCGCTGTTACCAGCCAATAAGGTCAAGGCCACAGCAGGGCTAACTTTGAGGATATTCCAGAAAGCTTTTTTCATAGGTTTTAATTTCTCTCACACACACCTAAACGAACTCAGTTTATGGTAAAGTCCCACTTGAGGAACTTACACATAAATTTTCTGATTTGATTCTACATCATAAATAACACTTAACACAACAGAATATTAAAATTTTTATACGAAGTTATAATTTTTTTATCTTATGATTATGATTGGGTAAACACAGGGTTATGAATCGGAATGTCTTGTCAAAAATAGTCTATGGTATTGGGGGGTTGTGAAGATCAAATCTGTAACCCAGAATTACAGCACTTCCCGATGTCATGAGGTACAAGAACCCCACCCCCAACCCTCTCCAATATCAAAAGTTTATCCTTTTCTTCCCTCCGCAGCGGGGGGATTGAGAGCGGTGCGAGGAGGGGGCAAATGAAGTACTTCATAAGAGCGGAAACCCCTGTATCAAGCGTTTGGTGCGTTACGAAGACAGCTAACACACCCTACGGGAATTAATTTCTGCCGGAAATCCAATTTAACAACGTTGACCAGTTACAATATATGTGACTCGTTGGGCAATGTTGGTAGCGTGATCTGCCATGCGTTCTAAACACCGAATTGCTAAGGTTAAGAGTAAAATTGGTTCAATTACTCCCGGAAAATCCTGAATGTGGGCAAAAGTTTGATAAAGATGCTCATAAGCATTGTCTACAGCGTCATCTAACTGATTCATCCGTTGTCCACCGGTTTCGTCTAAATCTGCTAAAGCAACTAAGCAGGTTGCTAACATTGCTTGGGCGTGTTGAGACATAATAGCGATCTTTGGTAGAGAACTATGGGGAGGATAGGGAAAGATTTTAATGGCAATATCTGCCAATTCCTTAGCATAATCCCCAATGCGTTCTAAATCGCGGACTAATTGCATAAAAGCACTTAAACACCGTAGATCCTGTTCCGTGGGTGATTGATGGGTAATAATGGTGGTGCAGTCTGATTCTATTTGCCGATAAAAGCGGTCAATTTTTTTATCTAGTCGGGGTATTTGTTCTGCTGCCATTAAATCGCGGTTAAATAGGGCTTGGTGACAGAGCCGAAATGATTGTTCTACTAAAGCACCCATACGTAATAAATCCCGCTCTAAACGCCTAATGGAACGTTTTATTTGGGGTGTTTCATGATTCGGTGTATAAAGTACAGTTTCCACGCTGGTCATATTAAAAAAACTATATATTGTCTTAACTATAGTCAAGACTCAGTTGAATTTGTGATCATTTGCGGAAATTGAACTTGTATCCAAGCGCCACCAGTGTCTGGATGGTTCATGGCCTGAATTGAACCACTATGGGCAATAACTATTTGCTGGACAATGGCCAAACCTAAGCCACTACCAGCAATTCCCGTTGTAGAATTTACTTCATTGACTGGTGAACGATAACGGGCTTTATCCCCTCGATAAAACCGTTCAAATACATGAGGTAAGTCACTAATAGCAAAACCAATACCGGCATCAATAATATTTATTTCCACTATGTGCCTGTGGTCAACAGTAATTATTTTAGTCTCAATGTGAATAGTTGTCCCAGGGGGACTATATTTGATGCTATTATCTAGTAGGTTAACAAATACTTGATAAAGTCGGGATCTATCTCCTTGAATTTTAATACTTTCTAAACCAGAATAGGCTATAGTTAAAGATTGAAGTTGGGCAATTGGTTCTAGGGTTTGCCATGCTGAGGTGATAAGCGATCGCATTTCCACCATTTCTAAACTTAACTGCATGGTGGGGTTATTTTCTATTTGTGTCAATTCTAACCAACTTTGTACTAAATTAATTAGTCGGTCAACTTCTTGCATCAGCCTATTAACCCAACGATCTAAGGGTGGTTCTAACCGAGTTAAGAGGGTTTCCACTACTAGACGAATTGCAGTTAGGGGTGTTCTGAGTTCGTGAGCTAAATCGGAAAAAGAGCGATCGCGTTCTTGCTTGATATCTAGCACCGGCTGGCAATTTTCCAAAAATACGCCTACTTGTCCTGTTGGTAAAGGTAAAGTAGAAGCCCGTAGGAACATAGACTTTAATTGTGTCATCACCTTAGCATCTTCACAAGGGGGATGAAAAACCCATTCTTGTACCTGCGGTTTTTGCCAATCACGAGTTTGTTCAATTAACTGATCTAATTCGTAGGATCTGACCAATTCTAATAATAACCGGACTTGTCCTGGTTGCCATCTTTGGAGATATAATATTTCCCGTGCTTGCTGGTTACACCACAGGAGTTGGTTTTCTTCGTCTACTTGTAAATATCCCAGGGGTGCAAAATCCAGCAATTCCTGATAGGTAGATAGGGACTGCTGTAGATATTGTCGCTGTCTATTGACTATGGCAATTTCCTGACGTAAGCGAGGTCTGAGCAGCAGTTTGATATTCGTCATTTTCTGGGAATGAGAATTTAACGGTTGCAGTAACCGCTCTAGATACCAGTTCAGATGAACTAGTTGCCAAACCCAAAAACCAAGGCCGACAGCTAAACCCAGTAAAAATCCCAGTAAGAACATGGAAGTTGTTAGTTGGTGTATTATCACTCAAAGCTAACAACTATCTTGACTAATTACCCAAATCTGTAACCAAAACCTCTCACAGTAACAATACATTCTGGATGACTGGGATCTATTTCTAATTTTTCTCGTAACCAGCGGATATGAACATCAACGGTTTTGCTATCCCCAACAAAATCAGGTCCCCACACCTGATCTAGTAATTGCTCCCGTGACCATACCCGACGGGTATAATTCATAAAGAGTTCTAACAGCCGAAACTCTTTAGGAGACAAATTTACCTCCTCTCCACGCACCATAACCCGACACTCACGAGCATTTAAAGTTATATCTTTGTGCTTGAGGATAGGGATTTGTGGTAATATGCTTAAACGTTGGCGACGAAGTAACGCCCGACACCGCGCTACTAATTCCCGCATACTAAATGGTTTGGTGAGATAGTCGTCAGCACCCACTTCTAACCCTAGCACCCGGTCGGTTTCACTACCTTTAGCACTGAGCATTAAAATCGGTACTGAGTTCCCTTGATGACGTAAAAAACGGCAAATATCGAGACCATTGATCTGGGGCAACATTAGATCTAATATCACTAAGTCTAAAGATAATTCCTCAGAATTATGTTCATAACTTTTGAGATATTCTACCGCTGCCCGGCCATCACTAGCCGTGATAATATCATATCCTTCCGCCTCTAAGGACACAACTATCATTTCTCGAATCAATTCTTCATCTTCGACTATGAAGATACGGCTGGTTTTTCCAATGTCCGCTTTCGCAGAATATTTAGCTAATTCGCTGGTATACATTAATTTTTTAAGTGTATAACAAAGTCTAGTATATGGGAAATCATGCCCAGAAGATATTGATTTTAATTTTTTCTATTTGGTTTATTTGTAAATTTTTGTAGCAGTAATTTTCCGTGAACAGGGAACAGGGAACAGGGAATAGGGAACAGGGAATAGGGAACAGGGAACAGGGAACAGGGAATAGGGAACAGGGAACAGGGAACTCTTAACTGGGAACAGGGAATAGGGAATAGGGAACAGGGAACAGGGAACTCTTAACTGGGAACAGGGAACTCTTAACAGGGAACAGGGAACTTTACTTTTTGTTACTTATGTCGGTTTTTTTCCGTTCACCTACTTATCATCCTTTTGTAGTCAGGGCTTTAGTTAATGTCCGGGATTGAAGTATCTGAATTAACTATGTATGCTACCATCAGGCATAATCGCACCTGTTAAGAATGTTTCGCTCATATCTGTAGCATTTAAGTTTGCACCTGTTAAATTAACTTCGCACAAATTAGCCTCGCTTAAATCAGCACCGCTCAAGTCTGCTCCTTGTAAGTCTGCTTTCCACATTCTCACACCCCCCATTTTCGCACCACTCAGGTTTGCACCCCGGAGATTTGCAGCAGAAATTGAGGCCATGTGTAAATTAGCATCACACAAGTTAGCACCACTTAACAATGCGCCGCTGAGGTCAGATTCGTTTAAATGTGCCATTTCCAATGTAGCTTGAGTTAAATCAGAACCACAGAGAATAATTTCAGATAAGTGCGCCCCTTTTAACTTTGCCCCTTGTAAATTGGCTTTACTCAAATTAGCTCCACTTAAAAAAGCATCTGTCAGATTTGCTCCTCTTAAATCTGCTCTACCAAAATCTACACCACCCAAATTGACTCCTTCTAGGTTTGCTCCTTTTAATACAATGCCATTAAAACTTCTTTCTCCTGTCGCGTATCTAGCTAAAAGTTCTTTAACATTCATATATATACCTTGATAAAGGGAACAGGGAATAGGGAACAGGGAACAGGGAATAGGGAATAGGGAATAGGGAATAGGGAATAGGGAACAGGGAATAGGGAATAGGGAATAGGGAACTCTTAACTCTTAACTCTTAACTCTTAACTCTTAACTCTTAACTCTTAACTCTTAACTCTTAACTCTTAACTCTTAACTCTTAACAGATTTTGGACAACTTTACTTTTCGTTACTTATGTCGGTTTTTTTCCGTTTACCTACTTACAATATAACAGTTAACCTTAATGCTTTTGTATTTATGGATAATAGCAATTTAAAACTAGGCAAACATCTAACTTTAGAAGAATTTTGTACCTGCACTCAAACCTATCAGAAATACGCCAAAAATATCAACCCCTATCCTCAAAATCTACCGGAAGTAATTCCGGCTTTACAGGATTTAAACAAATTTATCATTGACCCAATTATAGATTATTTTGGTAGGGATAAATTTGATCTTACCTACGGTTTTTGTTCTTCAGACTTAAAAAAGTATCTTGAGAAAAAAGACCCAGTTACAGGTCAAAAAAATGGGCGTGTAGCCCCAAATCTTGACCAACATATCAGCCATGAAATTAACAAAAATGGTCAATATTACTGTCAAAGATTAGGTGCGGCCTGTGATTTTCTAATTAGAGACTTACCCAGCACAGAATTAGTAGAATGGATATTACAAAGTAAACTACCTTTTGATTCCCTGTATTTTTATAGTAACTATCAACCAATTCACATTAGTTATGGACAACAACATAAACGGGATATTTGGACATTTAATAACTTAGGAACACCGACAAAAAAAGGAATTGAAAACTGGATAAAACTAGCAAAACAAACAAAACAAACTTAATAAACTTTTATTCCTCCTCTGTGCGACTCTCGGACTGTGCGTGAGTAACATTCTTCTTTTTTTGTCGAGTTTTCAAAGCTGCTTTAAGTGCTTTTAATTTATAAGCGTCCGCATCTTTGCACCAACTTAACCTATAACCGTTAATAACAGTGCAGTTTTCTTTTAAGCATTTTTTCCAGCCAGAAAGATGACTAATACTGTGCCAATTATCGAAAAGTCCTCTATTTTCTTCTTGACGAGTTAATTTAGCAAATTTCTCATACTGGGGATAATCGGGAGTGACTAAAGTATCTATTTGGTGTAATATTGGTGGGTCATCTTCTAGATGATAATCTTGATAAGTAACTTGCAAGTCTCTTAAATCAATTGTCATCACTTTTGATAAAACTGGGTGGGGGTTGGTATCAAAATCAGGGTAAAATAAATAGGATATTTTCGGTGTTTTTAGATGGAATTTAATCACATTTGCGGCTTCTAATCTGCCAATGGTGCGACTAGCGCAGCCTTCATAAAGCCGTAATAAAGGGTCTATTGCTTGTAATGCGGAAATATGTACCAAAAGAGAATTAGGAAGTTTTTTACCTACTTTGCTTTCTTGACAACGTTTAATGATTAGTTCTGTATTTCCTAAACTACGTAACATTTGATCGGCGTCTAAACAAGCTTGTTTATAACTACTATATAAACCAATTATGTCCTCTTTTACCGCTGGTGCTAATTGTCCTAATCTGGGACGACGGCTAAAATTACACAGTGCTAAATAAACCATTAGATCTTGACGGCGTTTGTCAGCGATCGCTTGCCATTCTTCTGAGTCTGTTGCCTGTATAATGACATTAAAAGCCCGGCGTAAACTCCCAAATTCCTGAGCAATTTCGGCTGCTTGGGGTAATTCACCTTTAATGGGAAGTCTTCCCCGTTCCGTGATAAAATTCATCAGGGGAGTCAATAATTCTTGGTATTCTTGAAACTGTTTCACACAATTACGTATTCTAGGGGTAGTAGCACGAGACCGGAAACGAGAAACCCGAAATAACTCCGCGTTAGCTTCATCTCGAAAGACAAAATAAATACCCAAGGCCACGGGAATAGCGTCCACTCCTAACACTTGGTCAATGTAAATTTTTAATTCTTCTTGTTCATAATATTTCTGAAATGTGTTACGATTAGTAATCACTCCGTCGCCATAGGCAATGACACCGCGTTTAATGTCGGCTATCAACACCTGGGCAGCTACTAACAGTACCTTTTGAGTCAGTTCCCAGGCTTGAATTAGGGCTTCCCGGCGCTCGCTAGTATTTTCAATGACATTGATCACAAAACCAATATTAACAATATCCGCAGCCATGGGCGGTGTATCTGGGGAATAGTACGGGTCCCAGCCAGAACTTATATAACCTTGTTCAGCCATACGAGTCACATCTCCACCATGGCCACAACCGTAATCAAAAAAGGTGGTTTCTGGGCTAAATAAGCCAGATTCCAGGGCTAAACGGACGGGACGGGATAAATCAGGACGGATAATTGCGGCTTTGTGACGCTCTATTTTGGGGACTATGGTTGTGGCTACAGAACGGCTTTCCCGTTGAATTAAGTGATGTCCCTGAATTTCCACTCCAAAAATTTGTAGCCTTTGTTGCCAACCTAACTTAGTGCCAATGCCTTTAGTCTGATTAAGTAGACCTAAAGTTACTTGAGCGCGAGTTAAAGCAGCGAACTCCGCATACAAAGGATATTCTGGGGTAACAAAAGTTTCTTTGCGGTGTAAAACGGGGGGGTTTTGGGAATCGCTATAATCCCGATAACCAACTTCTAGAGTTTCTAAATCTACCTGAATACTGTAGTGTAAAGACGGATGAGGGTCTGTATCAAATTCAGGATAAAATAAATAGGAAATTTTGGGTTTATTAGTGCTAAATTTAACTATGGTTGCTGACTGAACTTGAGGTAAAGCCCTACGAACACAACCTTCATATTCTTGAAGCCAGGGGTCAAGAGTATGTAATGCTAAAACATGAATGTAAAAAGCATCAGGTAAAATTTTGCCAAAAGGACTATTTTGGCAATATTGAATTATGTTACTCAGTTCAAGAGGATAAAACTTGGAGAGGTTTTCCTCAAGGGTATGGGTGATATTGTCAGGTTCAAACATGAATCTGTCATCTTGTAGAAATAGAGATAACCTGAGTAGGTGAACGGAAAAAACCGACATAAGTAACGAAAAGTAAAGTTGCCCAAAACCTGTTCCCTGTTCCCTGTTCCCTGTTCCCTGTTCCCTGTTCCCTTGTCATAACGACAATTTTTAACGCCAACCTACTTGATTAAAATTACTTTAGTACAAAAAGCTGAAAATGGAAATAAAAAACGTGATAAATTAGACAAAAACCGCTCAAAGCCTCATTTCTCTCCGTCCTCTGTGTCGTCTGTGTCCTAGTAGGTTCGTTTTTGTATTCATCAAATATAGCAAAAAGAGCGAAAAGGCCAGAAACAAAAATTTGAGATAAGTAAAGTTTTGTTAATTCATATAAATTGACAATTCTTAATTAAAATCAAGATATTTGTCTAATTATTAAATTTTTAATAATACTTATATCTAGTTGTGGATTTATGCAGTCACTTAATATGAGAATTGTGTAATCTGAAAACAACTAACTAATGATTAAATAGAGGTCTAATGACTCCCACAATCATGCGTCAGCTTTGGTCTATAATTGAAGCTACCCACACAGTAACACTTTTACAGCTTGATGATGATAGTTTAGTACAGTGGTTGGTAAAACAAATCACTAATCAAGCCTTCTTAGATGCCAGTGAGATTGATTTCCTCTGTGATTATATTCAATCTCGGCTGAGTCTGATTCGTGACTTAGCTTATGAGCGTCAACAAACATGATTAAGCCTTTATGCTATTTAATTAATTTAATTAATTACTGATGGTAAATAACCTTCTACTAAGCAGTCAGAGCCGATAATTCGCCAACTTACCCGTTCCAGAGGTAATGCTTGGGTCATACTGGTTAAACCTAAATCTCCTACAGGTGTGGGAGCATGATTTCCACCAATAATTTTGGGGGCGATAAATGCCATAATTTTTTGGACTGCGCCTTGAGCGATCGCATTAGCTGCTAGAATACCACCACATTCCCATAGTACGCTACAAAAACCGCGCTCATATAAATGAGTCATAACTTGTTCTGGAGTCAGTGATCTAAATTCCAGTACCTCCACCCCTTTTTCCCGCAGCATATTTTTAAAAGTCTGTGAGCTACCAACCTCCGTCAAAACTAAAGTTGGAGCTTCCCGGGTATCCCACAAGCGAGCTTGTTCTGGTAAATTCAGACTTCGACTCATCACTACTCGCAGGGGATTATGAGTATTACAGTTGTGGCTAGTTAAATCAGGGTTATCTTGTCTAACCGTGTTTCCACCGACAACAACAGCATCACAAGCGGCTCGTAAGCGATGAACCTCCGCGCGAGCATCTTGATTTGTTACCCAAGCACTATGACCGGAAGTAGTAGCAATTTTGCCATCTAAGGTCATAGCATATTTCAAAATCCCTAAAGGTCGCTGATAGAGAATACGATGAATAAACCCTTCATTTAATCGCCGACAGGCTGCTTCTTCTACGCCGACAACAACTTCTATACCAGCAGCACGTAACCGCGCTATACCGCCACCAGCGACTAAGGGATTAGGATCAACCATTCCCACCACCACCTTAGACACTCCAGCATTAATTAATGCTTCTGAACAGGGAGGAGTGCGTCCATAGTGGTTACAAGGTTCAAGACTGACATAAATAGTGCTTCCTCGCGCTCCTTCTCCCGCTGCTTTCAGGGCAAAAACTTCTGCATGAGGTTCACCGGCACGGGGATGAAATCCTTCCCCCACAACCTCCCCATTTTGAACAACCACCGCCCCGACTAAGGGATTTGGTGAAGTCCGTCCCAAAGCTTTAGCAGCTAGTTCTAGACAGCGTAGCATCATCCTAGAGTCAAAGTCATTACCTAATATTTCTTTGACTACAGGCCGCCCTAGCAGTTGAGTATCTTGAGGAAAAGATAGAGATGTTAGCGAGATTTCCGGGAGCTTATCCATTGGACTTATGAGTTAGTTACGAATTAATTTTATCTGCTGCCACCAGCGATTAAGAGGATAATAAACTACCGGTGCCCACAAACTGCTAAGAATTGCCGAAGCTAGGGTAACACGCTGGTAATAAGTCCAAATGCTGGCTAGATGACGATTTCCTAGCAAAGACAACTGCACAGCAAAAATAGTATCTACCACCACAGCCATCCCAAATACAATTAAAGCAATAGAAATAAAGTCTTCTTGAATAAACCGCTGTTTTTGAATTAGTGCTGTTAACATTCCGACTATTCCCAAACCCAAGGCATGAGTTGGATCTGGTGATGTCATTGCGTCTTGCAATAGCCCTAAAATAATTCCTGATAGTATGCCAGATAATACCGAGCGATTTACACTCCAAGACACTACCCAAATTAGTAACCAGTTAGGACCTATGCCTAATAACTCCATCCCAATGAGGCGAGTTGGCAACATTAGTAAACATAACAGCACTGTCCCAAATGTGATCATCCAATCTATAAATTGACACCACCAAGGATGCCATTGGACTAATGGCGGAATCAAAGAATGGGATTTTCGGGCTGGTGATGCTGCTTTTTTGTTCCTGTCTCCAGGAAATCCAGGTATTTTCATCGTTTTGGTGATTGGTGATTATCTCCTGAAGCTGTCATTCATCCGCCATTATGCAACGCTTTTTTATTTAACTATCGTTTCGGATATTGCGTTTAGCGAAAATAAAAGATATTATGCAATTACAAAATATATCACAAATCTAACCATTATGAAGAATGTCATACCTGTCCAAAACCAACCTGTAGAGGCAATTAAGCCTCATTTTCATGTAGTAGATGAACAGTTATCAATCAAACACCTGGAAAATTTACTCAAAGCTCAACCTTCTCAACCAAAATTAGTAGCAGCAGACGGTCAAGAAATTATCATTCCCGACTCAGTATATAAGATATTACTTCAAGCTGTTCATGCAATGGCTTTAGGTAAGGCCATTTCTATAGTCCCCCAAGAGCAAAAATTGACAACACAAGAAGCAGCAGACCTGCTTAAAGTTTCCCGTCCTTATCTGATTAAGTTATTAGATCAAGGTGAAATTCCTTGTATTAGAGTAGGAACACATCGGCGTGTTCGCTTTGATGATTTAATGAAATATAAGGAGCAAAGAGATGCTAAACGTAGCCAATTTTTGCAGGAGATGATTGATATTAGCGAAGAAGCTGGATTTTATGATGATGAGGAGTGAGTAAAAAGTCAAATGACCATGCCCAGTGTTGTCTTAGATGCCTGTGTTCTGATTCCTTCGTACCTACGAGACACCTTGCTGACTACTGCTGAGGCTGGTCTTTATATGCCATATTGGTCAGAGAAAATCTTAGATGAAACAACGAGAAATATTGTTCTTATAGCTAAAAAAGCTGAAAAAGATGTTTCTGCAAAAAAGATTCAAAATTTAGAAAAAACAATGAAAAAAGCTTTTCCTGAAGCAATGACGGAAGTGACTGTAGGACTAGAGGATCTGATGAGAAATGACCCTAAAGATCGTCATGTTCTTGTTGCTGCTGTCATAGCTAAAGCTGATATTATTGTTACCAGTAATCTTAAAGACTTCGATGATAAAGCTTTGATTCCTTGGAATATTAAAGCACAGTCACCTGATGATTTTCTTTGTGAGCTATTTAATGAATACACCCAGATGAAATGGTTCAAGTAATTCAAAACCAAGTACAAAGGTATAGAAGACATCCAAGGACTTTTCTCGAACTACTTGATAAGTTGAGTAAACAAATACCGAAGTTTACCAGACAGCTTATATTGTATGAATACAGCGAGAGTATTTTCCAAATTACCAACAAAGCTTTGATTCTTCTAGGAAGACAAACTAGAGAAGGTGGTAGATACTTGGATGGTAAACGGTATCAACTTTTCCAAAATAAGGAAATTTTAACAATTACTGCTAAGGACAATCGGGAGAAGATTCTGCAAGTGCAAAATGGTAGAATAGAAGCAAACCTCTCATCAGCAGATGTTGAAGCATTCCAAAGATTTGAAAAAAGCTTAGAGCAGCAATTACAAGAAGCTGAAATACAAAAGTCTCAAACTCCATAACCTAACTTTAACCACAAGATGTTAAATCTAGTAACGTTGAATCATAAAAAACCAACGTGAAAGCACAAGTATTTAGAGGCGTAAATCGCCTATCCTACGAAGAAGTCCCAGTTCCCACACTGGAAGCAGATGAAGTTCTGGTCCAGGTGCGGGTTGTCGGTTTGTGTCAGTCAGATATTAAAAAGATTCGCTATCCTTTGTATGAACCGCCACGCATATTTGGACATGAAACCGCTGGAACTATTGCGGCTGTTGGTTCTCAGGTGCAAGGGTGGCAGGTAGGACAACGGGTAGCGGTGATGCACCATATACCATGTATGCGTTGCGCCTATTGCTTAAATGATAATTTTTCCATGTGCGATGTTTATAAAAATATCTCCACTAGCGCGGGTTTTAACCCCAGTGGCGGCGGTTTTGCTGAGTATGTGAAAGTTCCAGCCCACATTGTGGAAAATGGTGGCTTAATTCCCATCCCTGATGATATCAGTTTTGAAGAGGCGAGTTTTGTTGAACCTACTAATTGCTGTTTAAAAGCTGTTAAAAAAGCCCAAATTGCACCAGGACAAACTGTACTGGTCACTGGTGCAGGTCCGATTGGTTTAATGTTTATGATGTTGGTGAAGTTCTTTGGGGCTAAAGCGATCGCTACGGACCTCTTGCCTTCTAGAATTGAAAAAGCCCTAGCAGTAGGCGCACAAGCAGCTTTTGATGCCCGTGATCCTGATTTACCCGCCAAAATTCAAGCTTTAACTGGGGGTATGGGTGTTGATGTCACTTTATTAGCAGTTCCTAGCGATAAAGCGTTTTTTCAAGCTTTGGACTGTACTCGCAAAGGTGGAAAAATCCTATTTTTTGCGGAATTTCCCGATGAATTGACCATTCCCATTAATCCTAATATCCTCTATCGTCGAGAAATAGATCTAATGGGTAGTTATAGCTCATCCTACCGTTTACAAAGTCTATCTGCGGATATTGTCTTTAATCGCCGCATTGATGTTAAAGCTTTAATTAGCGATCGCTATCCCCTACAAGATCTACCACAAGCCGTAGACCAAGCGATCGCCCCGACAGCAGAAACTTATAAAATCTTAATCTATCCCTAAGACAACCAGGGGAGAGGGGGAAAGCATTTATGAATTTTTATATCATTTCTCAATTTTGTAAGTTACGCTACAGACTTTTATGTTCTCATGTAGAGTACAAGCAGCATAGAAGAAATATAATCATATTTATTTAAGATTTTGTAGTTTACACTACAGATTTTTGTGTTATCATCAAATTGCAGGAAGTAGGAAATTATTTCTTAGTAAATAAATACAGGGAGGTAGTGTCATGTCTATTCAAGAAAAAGCTCGTCAATTGATGGTACGTCAACATCAGCAAGCTAAAAACCGTCAACAGTCCATGCTGATGCGTGCTGCACAGGAACTTGGTTTGCACGAAGAAATGTCTCACTATTGGAATCCCATTCAAGGTAAGATGGATGCGGCTACCCAGACCCTTTATGGACGCAGCCAAGCGACTATGAGTTAAGAGAAAAAGAAAGCCACCCCAGAGGGTGGCTAAAAAATTAGTTGTACGTTAGTAATTGTTGTAATTAGCAATCGTAATACAAGAAGAATTCATAAGGATGTGGACGCAATTGCATTTGCTTAACTTCATTAGCAATTTTGTAATCAATCCAGTTCTCAATGAAATCTTGAGAGAAAACACCAGTTTCAGTTAAGAAAGCGTGATCATTTTCCAAAGCTTCCAAAGCCAATTCTAAAGAACCGGGAGTGGAAGGAATCTTAGATAATTCTTCTGGGGAAAGTTCATAGATATTTTTATCTAAGGGTTCACCCGGATGAATTTTGTTTTTGATACCGTCAATACCAGCACAAAGCATAGCCGCAAAAGCCAAGTAAGGGTTAGAAGTAGCGTCTGGACAACGAAATTCTAAGCGCTTGGCTTTGGGGTTATTTCCAGAAAGAGGAATGCGGACGGAAGCAGAACGATTACCTTGGGAGTAAGCCAAGTTTACAGGTGCTTCATAACCGGGTACAAGACGCTTGTAAGAGTTGGTGGTGGGGTTAGTGATTGCCAACAATGCTGGAGCGTGCTTGAGAATACCACCAATGTAGTAAAGTCCCATTTCACTCATACCAGCGTACTTGTCACCCGCAAAGAGAGGTTGACCATTTTTCCAGATAGACTGGTGACAGTGCATACCAGAACCATTATCACCAAAAATGGGTTTAGGCATGAAGGTGACAGTTTTGCCATATTTTCTAGCAACGTTCTTAATGACATATTTGTAAGTCATTAACCAGTCAGCAGCTTCAATTAACTTACCAAAACGGAAACCAAGTTCGCACTGACCACCGGTGGCTACCTCATGGTGTTGTTTTTCAATAGGTACACCACAATCTTTCATGATCAACAGCATTTCCGTCCGCATATCTTGAAAGCTGTCTGTGGGTGGTACGGGGAAGTAACCTTCCTTAACGCGGGTTTTATAACCCAGGTTAGGCTTTTCTTCTCTACCAGTATTCCAACGACCTTCTACAGAATCTACATAATAGTAACCTGAGTTAGTGGTTTGGTCGTAGCGGACATCATCAAAAATGAAAAACTCAGCTTCAGGACCAAAGAAAGCTGTATCACCAAGTCCAGTAGAAGCTAAGTAGTCTATGGCTTTTTGGGCAATAACACGGGGACAACGGTTATACCACTGACCTGTACGAGGTTCTTTAATACTACAAATGATACTTAGAGTTGGTTCTTTCATGAAGGGATCGATCCAAGCAGTGTTAGGATCAAGTACCATTGTCATGTCAGATTCTTCGATACCCTTCCAACCCCGAATACTAGAACCGTCGAAGGGAACACCGTCAGAGAATGAACTTTCATCAATTTGGTCTTGGTACATGGTCAAATGCTGCCAAGTTCCCAGTGTATCAATGAATTTCAGATCAATCATCTGAATTTTTTCGTCTTGAATCTTCTTCAAGATTTCTTTTGGGGTTGCCATTGTTACTTTACTCCTTCTGTAGGCAATTACCTAATATAAACCCAAACCATCATAAGACGTTCTCACCCTGTTACGCTCAACCAAGTTGTCACACACCACCTGAAATATCGTAAATAGTTAACTTGACATGATTTTGTCATGTTAGTTACAGATTGTCTGGATTACAGGTTATGTTAACCTTTCTTTCGTAATTTGTACAAAACTATAAACTTTATCATCAAGGGTCAACTTTGGCATAAAATCCTTAAGTAGTAGATGAATAGTTTTGTGCCAAAGTCTATTTTATGCGAATTGGCACAAAATTCTATTGGTGCGTAATTGCAGCCAATTTAATATCAAACCATAAATAGTTGACAATTGGGAGAAAAAAATGCGCGATGCCGTTACAACTTTAATTAAGAATTATGACGTAACCGGTCGTTATTTTGACCGGAACGCCATTGATAGTCTCAAATCTTACTTTGAGAGTGGAACAGCCAGAATACAAGCCGCAGCAGCAATTAATGCTAATGCAGCCGCAATTGTTAAACAAGCTGGTGCAAAGTTATTTGAACAGTTACCAGAATTAATTCGTCCTGGTGGTAATGCTTATACAACTCGTCGTTTTGCGGCTTGTTTACGGGATATGGACTATTATCTGCGCTATGCTACCTATGCGTTAGTTGCAGGTAATATGAATGTACTTGACGAGCGTGTATTACAAGGACTACGGGAAACTTACAATTCCTTGGGTGTACCCATTGGTTCAACAGTGCAAGGTATCCAGATTATGAAGGATCTTGTTAAGGAACAAGTAGCAGTTGCAGGTATTACCAATGCTGCTTTTGTGGATGAGCCTTTTGATTATATCACTCGTGAGTTGAGTGAGATTGATGTTTAATATCTAACTAAATTTTGGCGATTATAAATCGCGGCTACACAAACCAAGTCTGCTAAGACGGACTAAATCTGCATCGCACTTTGACTTTTTGCCAAGGTGCGTTTATTTTTTTTATGATTTTCATAGTTGACTAGATTAGGATTTTGTTGTAAGATGCCTTCATGCTACTATGATTCAAGAAAAACTCATGGTAAACAAGCAACAAAGACTACTACTGGCACAATACGCTCTGAGTACCCAGACACCCTTGGAATCAAGGTTTAGCATTAACTTCACTTAACCCAACCTATCTACTACCTACTTTTACACGGAGTTTTATATGTCGGTCATTGATGATGTAATTTCAGCATTAGTTGGGGAGGCTGTAGGCAAAATATTAGATGATTTACAGTGTAATGAGACAAGATTACGACTTTTAAATAAATTTGGTTTGAAACCAGATACACCACCAAATGATTTTGATGGTGTTTATGTTTATACTTTGATTGAGTATGGTGTAGGGAAACAAAAAGTTATTTTACAATTATTTAAAGAAACAGAAATTAAAGAAGAATTTAGGGAAGCATTTAGTCAAAAGAGAAGTTTTAATATTCAAAGATTAGATAATTTTATTCAAAGTTCTGATATTGGCGATAAAATCAAAGAGCAAAAAATTGATTATCGGCGAGAATTGACTGAATTTGCCAGATTATTTATTGAAATTGCCAAACGAGCCAGAACAGCAACGGAAATTTTACAAGACCATAAATTAGATAGTTTACAAACTAGTTTAAATCAAATTCGGGAACAAATTAACCAACTTAGTTCACCAGAAATTCAAAAACAAATTATTGCTCAATTAGTCCAAAGTCAACAGCAATTATTACCACCTGGGGAAATTCCCAGAGAAACGGAATTAGCTAAACAATTAAAAAAATGGCTTGAAACACTGGGTTATAAATTTGAACAATACGAAGTCTTAGAAAAAGATTATTTTGAATGGATTATTAATATTCCCAAACGGCGAGGATATGACCGGATTTTCATTCACGGAGTCGAAGCAGAAGCAGGAGTTCATCATATTAATACAGTAAAACAAGCCGTAGAAACTTACAAAACTGATGAAGGTTGGATTGTCGCACCCCGTCGAGTTAGTAAATCAGCTAGAAACGAAGTTGAAAAAGATGAAAATAAACAAATTCTTTGTTATACCTTTGATGAATTAATTGAAGAGAATGCTAATTTTACTGTTTATTTTAAGTGGTTAGAAAACGAAGTTAAAAGCAGAGGAATTGATCAATATTATGTTCCATTAGCTTGTACCAAAGAAGAAATTAATCCCCAAACTAAACAGCGAATAGGAATTAGTCATTATGGTGAAGCAGATGGTTGGATTGAACGTTATATTAATGAATGGTTGGCTGACCCAGTAAAAGAACATTTATCTGTTTTAGGAGAATTTGGTACAGGTAAAACTTGGTTTGCTTTTCATTATGCTTGGTTGGCTTTAGAAAAATATCGTCAAGCTAAAAAAGAAGGTTTACCTATTCCGCGAATTCCTTTAGTCATTCCTTTAAGAGATTATGCTAAAGCGGTGAGTATTGAATCTCTATTTTCTGAGTTCTTTTTTCGTAAACATAACATTGGTTTATCGGGATATTCTGTCTTTGAACAACTTAACCGCATGGGGAAATTATTATTAATTTTTGATGGCTTTGACGAAATGGCCGCACGGGTAGACCGTCAAGCAATGATTAATAATTTCTGGGAATTAGCAAAAGTTGTGGGAACAGCAGGAACAAAAGCAATTTTAACCTGTCGGACAGAACATTTCCCTGAAGCATTGGAAGGACGCAGCCTGTTAAATGCCGAATTACAAGCATCTACTTCTAATCTCACAGGAGAATCACCCCAATTTGAAGTTTTAGAATTAGAAAAATTTGATGATCAACAAATCAAACAGGTACTTAATTTTAAAGCCAAACCAGAAACCGTTGATATTATCATTAATAATGAAAAATTATTAGATTTGGCACGTCGTCCGGTAATGATTGATTTGATTATGGAAGCATTACCGGATATTGAAACTGGTAAACCTGTGGATATTTCCCGTGTTTATCTTTATGCGGTGCGGCGTAAAATGGAACGGGATATTAAAGCTGACCGCACTTTTACCTCAATGGCAGATAAATTATATTTCCTGTGTGAATTATCCTGGGAAATGCTGTCAAATGATAAAATGAGTTTAAATTATAAAGAATTTCCTGATTTGATTCGTAGTTATTTTAGTGAAACGGTACAGGAACAAAAAGATTTAGATCATTGGCATTATGACATGATGGGGCAAACCATGTTAATTAGAAATGCTGATGGTGATTATTATCCTGCTCATCGTTCATTATTAGAATTTTTTGTGTCTTATAAATTGGGACGAGAATTAGGGATTTTAGCAGCAGATTTTCAGGAAGTTGTGAAGGTTCTTCCCTACGACCAAGGAAAAATAGATTTCAGTCAAACTTTTGGGAAAACTCTGT
The DNA here is from genome assembly GCF_014697585.1 of Dolichospermum sp. FACHB-1091. GTDB lineage: Bacteria > Cyanobacteriota > Cyanobacteriia > Cyanobacteriales > Nostocaceae > Dolichospermum. Next base: position 46,505 of record NZ_JACJSB010000031.1, read on the forward strand.
TAGCCAAAGCCGTCTTAGATTTAATGTTTCCCATGTTGTCAACAACAGCAAATCAACGGTTATTAGCAGAAGTCAAAGCCACCAAAGGTAAAACCGAAGCAGAAGCAGGTTATTGTGGCAGTAATGCGGTACAGTTGTTACTCAAAGGGAGTCGGTTGGCTTTAGAAAAACAGGATTTGAGTGAGACAGTTATACCTGGTGTAAATTTTGGTTTGGCTAGTTTGTATAATGTCAACCTGACGGGGGCAAATTTAACAGAGACTTTTTTTGCTAAGGCATTAGGAGCAGTTTATTCCCTTGCTTATAGTCCAGATGGAAAATACCTGGTTACAGGAGATAGTAACGGTAGAGTCCAAATTTGGAATGCTGTAACAGGACAGGAGTTATTAAACCTAGAAGGTCATAGTAGTTGGGTTTGGTCATTAGCCTGGAGGAGAGATGGTCAGAGCTTGGCTAGTGGTAGTGATGACAGGACAGTGAAACTTTGGAATGTTCAGACTGGCGAATGTGTCATGACATTAGAGGGTCATAGCGGCCGCGTTAGGTCAGTAGCCTGGAGTGAAGATGGTCTGATCTTAGCCAGTGGTAGTGGTGATAAAACGGTGAAACTGTGGGATGTGCAGACTGGGTACTGCGTGCGAACCCTAGAGGGTCATAGCAATTGGGTTACGTCAGTAGCCTGGAGTGGAGATAGTCTGACCTTGGCTAGTGGTAGTTCTGATAATACGGTGAAACTGTGGGATGTGCAGACTGGGGACTGTGTGCGAACCCTAGAGGGTCATAGCAATTGGGTTAGGTCAGTAGCCTGGAGTGGAGATGGTCTGATCTTAGCCAGTGGTAGTGACGATAAAACCTTGAAACTGTGGGATGTCCAGTCTGGGAACTGTGTGCGAACCCTAGAGGGTCATAGCAATTGGGTTAACTCAGTAGCCTGGAGTAGTCTGACCTTGGCTAGTGGTAGTTATGATAATACGGTGAAACTGTGGAATGTGCAGACTGGGGACTGTGTGCGAACCCTAGAGGGTCATAGCAATTGGGTTAGGTCAGTAGCCTGGAGTGGAGATGGTCAGACCTTAGCCAGTGGTAGTGACGATAATACGGTGAAACTGTGGAATGTGCAGACTGGGGACTGTGTGCGAACCTTAGAGGGTCATAGCAGTGTGATTAGGTCAGTAGCCTGGAGTGGTCTGACCTTGGCTAGTGGTAGTGATGATAATACGGTGAAACTGTGGAATGTGCAGACTGGGGACTGTGTGCGAACCTTAGAGGGTCATAGCAATTGGGTTAGGTCAGTAGCCTGGAGTGGTCTGACTTTGGCTAGTGGTAGTTCTGATAATACGGTGAAACTGTGGAATGTGCAGACTGGGGACTGTGTGCGAACCCTAGAGGGTCATAGCAATTGGGTTAGGTCAGTAGCCTGGAGTGGTCTGACCTTAGCCAGTGGTAGTGACGATAAAACCTTGAAACTGTGGAATGTACAGACTGGGAACTGTGTGCGAACCCTAGAGGGTCATAGTAATTGGATTAACTCAGTAGCCTGGAGTGGTCTGACCTTGGCTAGTGGTAGTTATGATAAAACCTTGAAACTGTGGAATATACAGACTGGGAACTGTGTGCGAACCCTAGAGGGTCATAGCGATTGGGTTAGGTCAGTAGCCTGGAGTGGAGATGGTCAGACCTTGGCTAGTGGTAGTTCTGATAATACGGTGAAACTGTGGAATATACAGACTGGGAACTGTGTGCGAACCCTAGAGGGTCATAGCAGTGTGGTTACGTCAGTAGCCTGGAGTGGTCAGACCTTGGCTAGTGGTAGTGATGATAAAACGGTGAAACTGTGGAATGTCCAGTCTGGGAACTGTGTGCGAACCCTAGAGGGTCATAACAGTGTGGTTACGTCAGTAGCCTGGAGTGGAGATGGTTTGACCTTGGCTAGTGGTAGTTATGATAATACGGTGAAACTGTGGGATGTGCAGTCTGGGGAATGTATCGCTACCTTTGACCATAGGTTATATGCAGGGTTGAAGATTCAGGGGGTGAAGGGGTTAAGCCGGGCGGAAATATTAACTTTGAAGGCGTTGGGGGCTGTGGAGTAAGGGGGTTGATAATTGGCTACTCAGCACACAAAAACGCAAATTGAGTTAAAATCAAAACCTAAGTTAATTAGGAAATTTTCCCAAAACTGTTGTAGTTAGATCAAGTAACAAAATTGCCATATTAAAAGTCTCCTGGTGTTTGAATATTAACTGCTGGATCACAAAAATACTGAAAAACCACCAGTTCATAAAATAGTGATATAATATGGAAACATTGTCTAAACAAAAGACCAGATTTATTCTATTTTTTATTATTAAAATTGTATGAAACCAGAAATCATTGAATTAATGAAAACTGTTCTGCATATATTACAAGTGAATATGCGGTGGATGACATGGAATTTATTTTTAGCTTTTATTCCCCTAGCTTTAAGTGTTTGGTTATTTCGCAATAAACGTAGTCGTTCTTGGTTACGTTGGCCAGTATCTCTGACTTTTTACGCTTTTTTACCAAACGCACCTTATTTATTAACTGATGTTATTCACTTAATAGACGATATTCGCACAGTCCAGTCAATATGGATGATTACATTAGTCTTAATTCCTGTTTATTTTGTAGTAATTTTCTCCGGTTTTGCAGCCTATGTGATATCATTAATAAACCTGGGTTATTATTTACATCGCATTGATAAAAGTAAATGGATTTTTCCAGTTGAGTTAATTACTCACGCTCTTTGTGCTGTCGGTATTTATTGGGGAAGATTTTTACGTTTTAATAGTTGGGATTTTGTCACTCAACCAGATGAAATAATTACAAAAGGTGTGGAGGAAATTCTTGGTAAACAACCGTTAATTATCATTACCCTTACTTTTATCATTCTTTGCGGTTTACATTGGTTACTGAAAAAAATTATTTTGAATTTTGTTGATAAAGGTTTTAATTCAGATGATAAAATTCGTCGTTTTAATTAGATAATATTTTAGATGACTAAAAGATGACTAAGTAGATGAACAGAAAAATTTAAAGGTATGTGAAGAAAAGTAAAATCACTCAAAACTCTCTTCCTGTTCCCAGTTAAGAGTTCCCTGTTCCCTTGCCCCAACGACAATTTTTAACGCCCACCTACTTAAAATCTGCAATTCGGAGATTTTGTAAGCATTAAAGAAGGTAACATTGGTTAAACAAAGATTAGATACATTATTAGTTGATTTGGGATTGTCTCCTTCTCGTCAACAAGCACAAAGACTTATTCAAGCTGGAGAAGTAACTGTAAATCAACAAATAATTGATAAGGTAGGAACTGAGGTTGATATTACCGCACAAATTCAAGTTAAAGAACGTCCTCTTTTTGTTTCCCGTGGTGGAGAAAAATTGGCTAAAGCTTTAGCACAATTTGCGATTTCTGTGAGGGGAAGAATTTGTTTAGATGGGGGAATTTCTACTGGAGGTTTTACAGATTGTTTGTTAAAATCTGGTGCGAAACAAGTTTATGGAATTGATGTCGGTTATGGACAAGTTGACTGGAAAATCAGAAATGATCAAAGGGTAATTTTAAGGGAACGCACGAATTTACGTCAATTACAACCACAGGAATTATATACTGAAAATGCTATATTTCCTGATTTGGTGGTTGTGGATGTTTCGTTTATTTCTCTCACTAAAATTTTACCTGCTGTCTGGGGATTAACACAACCCTCTAGAGAGGCTGTATTGCTGGTAAAACCTCAATTTGAGGTTGGGAAGTCTCGCATAGGGAAAAAAGGCGTTGTGCGTGATTCTGATGACCAAGCAGATGCAATTTTTCAAGTGATGCAAAAGGCTTTAGAATTAGGTTGGAAATATAAAGGTTTAACTTATTCTCCCATAACTGGACCTGCGGGAAATATTGAATATCTTTTGTGGTTAAAAATGGAAAGTGAAATCCAACCACCAAATTTAGCAGCAATTCAAGAAATTACTAAACAAGTAATGCAGGAGTTTGTGAAAAAACAATAAGGTAATCAGTGTTTGCAGTCTTTCTGTAAACAAAACTATCAATAATGTAACGTTATCTATAAACAATGTAACGTTATACGTTCATATTGTAATACCATCAAATAAGAATAGATTTAAAAAAACTAAGAATAAGACTTTTTTACCAACTGATGGAAAGCTAAACAATAGCATTGTTATAAGTTCAAGTTATATAGGAATAATATTTGATTTATGAAAAGATAGCTAGCCTCGCTACAATTAAAAGATTTATAATTCTCCAAAATTACCGCCCAGTTCTTGCTGTAAGCGATACAAAATAGTGTTTTTATCAACTTGGGATAAAATCTCCTGAATGACGGTATTAGCGCCCAACTGTCCCCAAGTACAGCCTTTTTCTAGATATAACTTTGCAGCTTTACCGACGGTATAAGCACCATAACCAGCAATTCCTCCTTGAATAATGGCGCTGCTGGTAAAAGTGGTAATGTTAAATGGATTATCACCACTAGTTAGGGCTGCGGTAGTTTTACCTAAACCTAATATTAAATTACTGCTGATTTCTCCCAATAATAAACCACCGGAACTAAATAAAATGGTTTTTAATAATTTACTGGCTTCATAACTAGTCATAGGTAAACCATACAATTTAGCTAAGGTACGAATTAAGGCTAAATCAGTAATAAAACCGCCAATTATATCTAAAAAAGCAATAGGATTTAAACCAATAACTAAAGCCTTATATTGACTAAATCGCCAAATAATATCTTCTGCTTCTTTTTCCCGCATATCAATGGTTTTTTGGGCGATATTTTCCTCAGATTCCCTAGCTTGAATTAGTGCATTTAAAGCTAAAAGAGATCGTCCTTCTCTGTTTAATATATTCAAGATTGTTTGCTTTAATTCCTCTACCTGGGGAGGTGGTGTTTCCCATTCATAATTAATAGTTCCGTTTGGATATTCTACTCTCACCTCCATGGGCGCAGGTTCGGCGGCTACCATAACAATTTCATCTGGTAATAAAGGATTATTTTGTAAATTTCCTGCCCCTAATTGTTGGAGATTTTTGTAAATTGCATTTCTATCTATTTCTGGATATAAATCAATTTTATTAAATACTAAAATTAAGGGTTTTTGGGCTTGACGTAATTCCAATAATCCTTGATATTCAGTTTTAGTAATATCTCCAGAAACAACAAACAAAATTAAATCAGCTTGACGGGCTACATTTCGCGCCATTTCCGCCCTTAATTCTCCTGCAATTTCATCTAAACCAGGGGTATCTATTAATTCGACTAATACCTTATCCCCCGGTTTCCAGCGCACAGAACGCGGCCATTGAGTCACACCATTTAAAGGTCCTGTTTGCAGAATTTTTTCCCCTATTAAAGAGTTTAATACTGCTGATTTTCCCCGACTAACTAAACCAAAAGCCGCAATTCTAATCACATTTGCATCTAATTTACTCAATGTGTTATTTAAAGCTTCTATTTCCGGTTTGAGTAAATTTTCTAATTCTGGGTTGGCGGCTAGTTGTCCAGATTTACGGAGATATCCATACCAAGATAATGCTTGTCTAAGACTAGCACGGGCGCGGTTTAAATGGGTTTCTTGTAGGTTACGGTTACTCACTGGTTTTAGTTTTTATAGGAATAAAAAGCCTTGGCGATTATAAATCACAGCTATACAAATAAAGTCCACCTGCGTAATGAAAAACTAAGCTGCTGTTAATGATTTTCCTAAAATTTGCGGTTCAGGTATTGGTTGTCCGTCTTCTAAATAAGATGAAATCAGCATTTCTAAAACTTCTTGGGCATTTTTTAAAGCCTCTTCATAAGTGTCTCCATGAGTACAAGGCTGCATGACATCTGTAAAATCTGGTAATGAAACTACATAACATTCATCTTCCTTAGACCATTGAATAATAATTGTATATTTCATTCCTCTGATTCCTCCTTTTCTTCTGTTTCTATTTTATTCAATTCTACTATTGCTTCATTAACTTGCTTCTCTAAATATTGTTTAGCATCACTACCATCTTTACCAGCAATGATAATAGCTTTAGATAATTTTGGATGTATCCATTTGCTATGACTTCCCTTTGCCGGTTTATATGTAAAACCGGATTGCAGTAATAAATTTTTCAGTTCTCTAATTTTCTTAGGCATATCTAATATAATATCATTGTCCCAAATATGCTTCTAAAACTTTGGTATTATTTTGGATTTCTTGAGGATTCCCCACAGCTAAATTTTTTCCTTCTGCTAATACCCAAACTCTATCACACAAGGACATAATTACATCCATATTATGCTCAATAATTAAAAATGTCATTCCCTCCTGACGATTCCATGTTATAATGCGATCGCATATTTCATCAATTAATCGAGGATTGACACCAGCAGCAGGTTCATCTAATAATATTAACTTAGGATTAGTCATTAATGCCCTGCCAATTTCTAAAAGTTTTCTTTGTCCTCCAGATAAACCACCAGCATAGTCTGAAGCCTTTTTTTCCAAGCCTACAGATTCTAACAAAAACATAGCCCGTTCTTTTAATTGTTTTTCTTCTTTAAGAATAACATGAGGTTGCAGTTGCACTTGCCAAAAGTTTTCACCAGTTTGTTTTTGCGCTCCCAAAAGCATATTTTCTAATACCGATAATTTTGATAAAACCCGGGCAACTTGAAAAGTTCTGACTAATCCTTGTTGAGCAATTTGATATGATTGTAATTGATGAATAGGTTCACCATCAAAAATGACTCTACCTTTATCTGGATGGATAAAATTAGAAAGTAAATTAAATAAGGTGGTTTTACCAGCACCATTAGGACCAATTAACCCAGTAATACTACCTTTGATAACTTCAATATTCGCTTCTTCAACTGCTTTAATTCCACCAAAATTTTTACAGAGTCCAGTTGCAGCTAATAGCGGTAATTCCGGTGATTTGATATTATTTACCATGATGATTTTCTTCTCAACTTCATTTTTAGGTTTTTTGTTGGTTTTTAATTATTGTTATGAAATAAAAACTGTTGCAGTTCATCAAATTTCATCCCTGTAAAACCTCAGCCACAGTTAACTTTACATCACTAAATAGAGGCGAACAAATCATATCATCTCCCCTATAAACCTGCTCCTCATAAAAACCCTCTACCCATTCCAAAACCGTCACTTTTTGCCCAATTGGATCAACAATCCAATACTCAGTAATTCCCCGCGCCGCATACTCAGAACGCTTATAACGATAATCACGATTTTCCTGATTTGGACTCACTACCTCAACCACCAACAAAGGCAGCGGCATATCCATTAAAATCAGCGAGCGTGTAGCCCCCTGCATCACTTGAGCTAATTCTTCAGAAAACACCGTCAAATCAGGAACACGCACCCCCACCTGCCGACTATTCACAGCAATTTCTGTTTTCATACTCAAGCGGTAATAGGGAATACCCAATTGCAGAAAATAGGCAACTAAAAACATTGCTATGCGCCGATTTATCTCACTTTCTAAAGGCATAGGAATTAATTCTCCGTTCTCAAATTCATATAAATTATCTGTCCCATCGTCATAATTAAGAAATTCCTCAAAAGTCATCTTGTTAGCAGTTGCAACTATCATGGCTATTCCTCCCATAAACGGCTTGTATCAACTATTTTAACATCACAAATTTCTAATTATTTACCAAGAGTAAGTTCCTCCTTTTTCCCTAAAATACCTTGAGGCCGCCAAATCATTAACACCATTAAAATCAAACCAATAAACATTACCCGAAAAGCACCAATTCTTTCTACATCTAAAGGAACAATTTTCGGTAAAAATTCCCTAGTTAAAGAGTCATAAGCAAAGTAAATAACCGCACCTAAAATTGTGCCAATATTATTTCCTGCACCACCTAAAATTACCATAATCCAAGCGTCAAAGGTAAGTTGAGGTTGAAAATTATCCGGATAAATTGCTCCCAATTGCCAAGCAAAGAACGCTCCTGCAATACCAGCAATTGCACCGCCCAACATTAATGATTGTAGTTTATAAGAAAAGACATTTTTACCTAATGCTTTGGGAATTTCTTCATCTTCACGAATAGATTTTAGCACTCTTCCCCAAGGAGATCGGACTAAAATTTCTAACCGCCAAAATATGAAAGCTAAAATTAACAATGCCAACAACATTAAACCGGCTTTGGGATTATAATTGTATAATCCAATTATACCAGAGATATAAATTGCTAGAGCTAATAGTCCTAAAGCAATTCCTACTATCAATCGGGAAGTAAATTCTTGTTTAAGGCTGCTGTTTCTAATGGGATTATTATTTGCAGAAATTTGAGCAGTTCGTACCCAATTCCACAAAGAAAATAATGTGATCCCTGTTAATAAAGTTAACACAGCAATCATCAGCAACCGGAAAAACAAATTTGGGGTTGTTGATAACGGTATGACATAACTTTGCACACCAAAAGAGCCAGATATCCAATCTTTACCTACAGGTAATTCCTGATTATTTACTATTAATCTAATTAATTCCCCTGTACCAATGGTAACAATTGATAGATAATCTTCTCGTAAGCGGAGAGTCGCAAAACCTATGACTAAACCTAATAAAGCGGCGACAATTGCTCCAGCTATAGCAGAAAGCAACAATGGTACACCTTTAAAAGTTAACAAAACTGTTGTATACGCTCCTAAAGTCATAAAAGCAATATGACCGAAGTTAATTAAACCCGTAAAACCCCATTGTAAATTCAGTCCTAGCGCAAATAGCGCGAAGGTTGCGGTAGAAATAGCTAGAAAAATTAGATATTCAATCATTAGCTGGTCATTTGTCAGTGGTCGGTGGTTAGTGGTCAATTGTCAATTGTCAATTGTCCGTTGTCAAGTTTTGTGTATCATTAATTACTAAATTCTGAGCCATAATAAGTATTAAGACTAACAGTAGTATAATATCATTATCTGTGCTTCTATTAAAAACTGTATAATACAAAGCAGGGATCACCAAAACCATACATTAAACTTATGTTTGACCAACACTTTATTTGAGATTTCCCTCTTATGAATGCTCAGGCACTTTGGCAACGATACCAAGATTGGTTATATTTACACGAGGGATTAGGACTGTATTTAGATATTAGTCGGATGCGCTTTGATGATGCCTTTGTAGCATCATTAAAACCTAAGTTTGACAAAGCGTTTGCGGATATGCTAGAACTGGAAAAAGGTGCGATCGCTAATCCCGATGAAAACCGCATGGTAGGTCATTACTGGTTGCGAAATCCAGATTTAGCCCCCACCCCAGAACTAACTCAAGAAATAGTTCAAACTCTAGAACAAATCGAAGCTTTTGCAGACCAGGTACACACCGGTGCAATTCATCCTCCCAAAGAAAGCCGCTTTACAGATATTATCTCTATCGGTATCGGTGGTTCGGCCTTGGGTCCCCAATTTGTCGCTGAAGCCCTTTCCCCAGACTTCCCCCCCCTACAAATTCACTTTATTGACAATTCCGACCCCGCAGGTATTGATAGAGTTCTATCCCAATTAGGAAATAAACTGGCTACCACTTTGGTGTTAGTAATTTCCAAATCCGGAGGAACTCCCGAACCCCGCAATGGCATGATTGAGGTAAAACAAGCCTATACAGCCCAAAAATTAGATTTTTGCCAATATGCAGTTGCCATTACTGGACAAAATAGTAATTTAGACCAAGTGGCAAAATCGGAAAACTGGTTAGCCCGATTTTCCATGTATGATTGGGTGGGTGGACGTACCTCGGAAATGTCCGCTGTAGGGCTATTACCTGCGGCATTACAGGGCATTGATATCCGTGCTATGCTATCTGGAGCAAAAGAGATGGATGATGCCACTCGCGTCCCTCATCTCAAGGATAACCCAGCCGCTTTATTAGCCCTGGCTTGGTATTTTTCTGGAAATGGCAAAGGCCAGAAGGATATGGTGGTTCTCCCCTACAAGGACAGTTTGTTGTTATTTAGCCGCTATTTGCAACAACTGGTTATGGAATCCTTGGGTAAGGAAAAGGATTTGGACGGGAAAACTGTATATCAAGGTCTTGCAGTTTATGGTAACAAAGGTTCAACAGACCAACACGCCTATGTCCAACAATTACGGGAAGGTGTACCTAATTTCTTTGCTACCTTGATTGAAGTTTTAGAAGACCGTCAAGGAAAATCCCCAGAAGTTGATCCCGGTGTCACCGCTGGTGATTATCTCTCCGGTTTCTTGTTGGGAACTCGTCAAGCATTGTATGAGAATAACCGCGATTCCATTACAGTCACTATTCCCCAAGTTAATGCCCGTACTGTAGGCGCATTAATCGCATTGTATGAGAGAGCAGTAGGTTTGTATGCCAGTTTGATCAATGTCAATGCTTATCACCAACCTGGTGTAGAAGCTGGTAAAAAAGCCGCTGCTGTGATTCTCGATTTACAAAAACGAGTTTTAGAAGTGTTACAAACCCAGAAGAAAGCACTTTCTATTGCTGAAGTGGCAGATATTGCCGGTGCTACTGAGGAAATTGAAGCAATTTACAAAATTCTCCGTCATTTACATAGTAATCATCGGGGTGTGGTGTTAACAGGAGATCTAGCTAAACCTGGGAGTTTAACTGTTTCTTTGGGTTAATAAAATTACCTTTGTTCATTAAAATCAGATCCCCGACTTCTTCCATAAGTCGGGGATTTTGTTTTTTGTTTTTTGTAATTAGGGCTTGCTGATAGCGTAGCGTGGCGTTAGCCATATAAAGCTAAAACCATTTATTAACAAAGGGTTTCGTGGATTTTTACCACAAAAAAGTGCAAGGTTTTGGCTAATGGTGTCTCAAAATAGGTGCATTTTTCTTTCTCGGATTTGGAAAATTGAGGATATCCAGACAGTTAAAACTGTTCCCTGTTAAGAGTTCCCTGCCCTCACAGACAACTTTTATGGCTACTGAGTAAACCCTAATTAGAACAAATACCTTCTTCTCTTGCGGCTTGTTGCACCGCAGCAGCAACCGCACTAGCAACTCGTTTATCAAAGACAGAAGGAATAATATGTTGGCGGTTTAAATCGGAAATATTAACCAAAGAAGCGATCGCATTAGCCGCTTCTAAACACATATTAGTAGTAATCCTCCTCGCCCGACAATCTAAAGCTCCACGAAACACCCCTGGAAACGCCAGGACGTTATTAATTTGGTTCGGGTAGTCACTTCTTCCCGTAGCCATGACAGCGACGTTTTTAGGGACTAATTCTGGCTGGATTTCCGGTATGGGATTGGCCATAGCAAAGACGATGGCATCTTTTCTCATTCCTTGGACCATTTCCGGTGTCAAAACTCCCGGCGCACTGACACCAATAAATACATCCGCTCCTTGCACTGCACCAGCTAAAGTTCCTTGGGCTTTAACGGCAAATTCCAGCTTTTCTGGGGTTAAATCGCTGCGATTTGTAGAAATAATGCCCTTAGAGTCGCACATCAAAATCGTTTCTGCACCTGCTTTGCGGAGTAACCGAGCAATGGCCACCCCAGCCGCACCAGCACCATTAATGACAATGCGGACATCTCCAATGGACTTCTGGACAAGTTTCAGAGAATTTAATAAGGCTGCTAAGGTGACAATTGCTGTCCCATGTTGATCATCATGAAAAATCGGTATATTTAATTCTGCTTGTAATCTGGCTTCGATTTCAAAACAGCGCGGTGCAGCAATATCCTCCAAATTCACACCACCAAATACAGGAGCGATATTTTTCACAGCTTTGACAATTTCATCAGCATCTTGAGTATCCAAACAGATGGGAAAAGCATCAAGTCCAGCAAATTCTTTAAATAGCATGGCTTTTCCTTCCATGACCGGTAAAGCCGCTTCCGGTCCCAAATTCCCCAAACCTAATACAGCACTACCATCGGTAACGATGGCCACTGTGTTCTGTTTAATAGTTAGATTGTATACTTCCTCTGGATTTTCGGCGATCGCTTTACAAATCCGACCGACCCCAGGAGTATAAGCCATTGCTAAATCAGAAACACTTTTGAGAGCAATTCTGCTGACAATACTGATTTTACCACCGCGATGTAAATTAAAGGTACGGTCATAAACATCAATTATCTGAATATCTGGTAATTCCTTTACCGCTTGCACTATGGTTTCTGCGTGTTCCGTACTGGCGGCATCAACTGTAACATCACGTATAGATTCTTGACGATTTTGTGCAATTAAATCAATTTGTCCTAGATTACCACCTGTGGAGGCGATCGCTTGGGTAACAGATGCTAACATCCCCACTCGATTAGGAATTTGTAAGCGCAGGGTGACACTAAAACTAGAATTAGGAGTCAGATTTGTCATGGAGCTAATTTCGATTTTAAATTTTAGATTTTATATTGAATTGCTACGTAAAATTTTATTTTGGCAAAAAACCGACATGACAAACAATCATGACAAACAATATGGAGTTCCAGTTATTTTGGTATTTTCAGTCGGCGGTGCGCCACAAAAGAAAACGCTCCCCATGTCTGGAGAGCGTTTCTTTAATTAAGCCATTAATAAAGCCTTAATTATTAACCGTTGATTGCAGGAGCGCTCAAAGCAACAGGAGCAACATCAGCAGCAGCCAAGTCTAGAGGGAAGTTGTGAGCGTTGCGCTCGTGCATTACTTCCATACCTAAGTTAGCGCGGTTGATTACGTCAGCCCATGTAGAAATTACACGACCTTGAGAATCAATGATTGATTGGTTGAAGTTAAATCCGTT
>NZ_JACJSB010000032.1 GCF_014697585.1 Dolichospermum sp. FACHB-1091
CAGTGGTGCTATCTACAATGTAGATATCGTTGCCTGTACCACCGATTAGGGTATCTGTACCCGCACCACCGTCAAGGGTGTTATTAGCACCGTTACCAGTAATGACGTTATTACCTGCGTTACCTGTACCGTTAATTACTACTGCTCCTGTCAGTGTCAGGTTTTCAACGTTAGCAGCCACAATAGTGTAAGTAACACTAGATTGAATGGTATCTGTACCCTCGTTGGCATTTTCGGTAATTGTGTCAGTGGTGCTATCTACAATGTAGATATCGTTGCCTGTACCACCGATTAGGGTATCTGTACCCGCACCACCGTCAAGGGTGTTATTAGCACCGTTACCAGTAATGACGTTATTACCTGCGTTACCTGTACCGTTAATTACTACTGCTCCTGTCAGTGTCAGGTTTTCAACGTTAGCAGCCACAATAGTGTAAGTAACACTAGATTGAATGGTATCTGTACCCTCCTTGGCATTTTCGGTAATTGTGTCAGTGGTGCTATCTACAATGTAGATATCATCATCTGTACCACCGATTAGGGTATCTGTACCCGCACCACCGTCAAGGGTATCGTTACCTGCACCACCGTTGAGGGTGTTATTACCACTATTACCTGTGATGACGTTATTAGCTGCGTTACCCGTACCGTTAATTGCTGCTGTTCCTGTCAGTGTCAGGTTTTCAACGTTAGCAGCCACAATAGTGTAAGTAACACTAGATTGAATGGTATCTGTACCTTCCTCCAGTTCCTCGATAATAATGTCAGTTGTACTATCAACAACGTAGATATCATTACCATCTCCACCACTGAGGATATCAATACCAGCACCACCATCAAGGGTGTTATTAACTTCATTACCCGTAATGATGTTATTCCCAGCATTCCCTGTGCCATTGGCAGCCGTTCCTATCAGGGTCAGGTTTTCAATATTTGCAGAGGCAGTATAGTTAATGGTGGTGTAAACCGTATCCGTGCCTTCGTTGGCATTTTCAGTAGTGCTGTCACTGCTATTATCAACAAAGTAAGCATCATCGCCTAAACCACCAATCAAAGTATCAATACCCGCATCACCGTCAAGGACATTATCAGCCGCGTTACCTGTGATGATGTTATTAGCTGTGTTACCCGTACCGTTGGCGGCTGTTCCTGTCAGGATCAGGTTTTCGATATTGTCAGAGAGAGCATAATCAGCGGTGCTGTTAACTGTATCCGTGCCAGCGGAGGCATTTTCAGTAATGCTGTCACTGCTATCATCAACAAAGTAAATATCATCGCCTAAACCACCAATCAAAGCATCAATACCCTCACCCCCATTCAGGATGTCATTGCCTGCTCCACCATCAAGGGTATTATCAGCACCGTTACCCGTGAGGACGTTATTAGCTGCGTTACCTGTACCGTTAATGGCTGCTGTTCCTGTTAGAGTCAGATTTTCAACGTTGGTAGCAAGAGTAAAAGTGACACTAGATTGAATGATATCTGTACCTTCATTGACATTTTCAGTAACTATGTCAGTTATCCTATCCACAATATAGATATCATCACCCAAACCACCAATCAAATTATCATTACCTACTCCACCATCAAGGGTGTCATTACCTGCACCACCAGTCAGGGTATTATTAGCACCGTTACCCGTAAGGACGTTATTAGCTGCGTTACCTGTACCGTTAATGACTGCTGCTCCCGTTAAGGTCAGGTTTTCGATGTTGGTAGCAAGAGTCAAAGTAACACTAGATTGAATGGTATCTGTACCACCGCTGGTAAGTTCCGTAATGATATCAGTGGTGCTATCTACAATGTAGATATCATCACCAGAATCACCAATTAAGGTATCATTGCCAGCACCACCATCAAGGGTGTTATTAGCAATGTTACCAGTAATAACGTTATTAGCTGCGTTACCTGTACCGTTAATGGCTGCTGTTCCTGTTAGAGTCAGATTTTCAACGTTGGTTAGAGTAGCAAGAGTGAAACTAACACTAGATTGAATGGTATCTGTGCCACCGCTGGCATTTTCGGTAATGGTATCAGTTGTGCTATCTACGATGTAAATATCGTTGCCTGTACCACCAATTAAGGTATCAATACCCGCACCACCATCAAGGGTGTCGTTACCCGCACCACCATTGATGGTATTATTACCACTATTACCCGTGATGACGTTCTTAGCTGCGTTACCCGTACCGTTAATCGCTGTTGTTCCTGTGAGAGTCAGATTTTCGATGTTGGTCTTGGCAGCAATAGAGTAGGTGACACTGGATTGAATTGTGTCTGTACCTTCATTGGCATTTTCTGCAATAATGTCAGTGATACTATCAACAATGTAAATATCGTTGCCTGTACCACCAATTAAAGCATCAATACCCCCACCACCATCAAGGGTGTCGTTACCCGCACCACTATTGAGGGTGTTATTACCACTATTACCTGTAATGACGTTATTAGCTGCGTTACCTATACCGTTAATCGCTGTTGTTCCTGTTAAGGTCAGGTTTTCAATATTAGTCTTGGTGGCAATAGAGTAGGTGAGACTGGATTGAATTGTATCTGTACCCTCACTGATATTTTCCGTAATGGTGTCAGTGGCACTATCAACAATATAGATATCATCACCTAAACCACCAATTAAGGTATCTGTACCCGCACCACCATTGAGGGTGTCATTACCAGCACTACCATTGAGGGTGTCATTACCAGCATTACCAGAGAGTTGGTTATTTTGAGTATCACCAGTAATGGTGTCATTTTGACTTGTTCCTTGAACATTATCAAAATTGGTGACTGTGAATGTTCCCACTCCTGGTACACCATTGACAGTCAGTTGTTGTGTTTGTAAATTGACGTTGATAGAGGCTGCATTCCCCGCAGTAGACACATCAATGGTATTATTAACCGCACTGGCATCAGCAATAATTGTCTCTATTTGAATCAGTTGATCATTCCCTAGTCCACCACCTTTAGTGATGATTCCTGTTGGTGATAAGGTTATGCTTTGACCAAGTTGGCTATAGTCGGCTGTGTCACTATCTGCACCACCATTGAGGGTGTCATTACCAGCACTACCATTGAGGGTGTCATTACCAGCATTACCAGAGAGTTGGTTATTTTGAGTATCACCAGTAATGGTGTCATTTTGACTTGTTCCTTGAACATTATCAAAATTGGTGACTGTGAATGTTCCCACTCCTGGTACACCATTGACAGTCAGTTGTTGTGTTTGTAAATTGACATTGATAGAGGCTGCATTCCCCGCAGTAGACACATCAATGGTATTATTAACCGCACTGGCATCAGCAATAATTGTCTCTATTTGAATCAGTTGATCATTCCCTAGTCCACCACCTTTAGTGATGATTCCTGTTGGTGATAAGGTTATGCTTTGACCAAGTTGGCTATAGTCGGCTGTGTCACTATCTGCACCACCATTGAGGGTGTCATTACCAGCACTACCATTGAGGGTGTCATTACCTGTAGTACCGTGAAGATTGTTGTTGTTATTATCACTAGGAGACTTACCGAAATTTGAAATTGCCATGAAAATAACCCTGTGTATTGTGAATGGTTAGCTTTTCAGTAATCAAATATTATTCCTATATTTAGTCAAATATTAACAGATGTTGCACAAAAATATGATCAATTGTGGTCTGCCTATGTGATGCCAGATCTGTCCGTGTGTGATATATTAGTCTTGAGTTCAAGAAGGGTAGATCCTTGGAAAGTGGTGAAAGTCCTGATCTGAGAGTGCACAAGAGTTAGAATTAACCAACCGGCTCCTTTGTGCCAGGAAATCCTATAAATTAGACGAAATAAAACATTTTCAAGAGTAGCTAATCAAATCAGAACTCAAAAAAGGTAAAAGTAGTTTGGAACTCTATCTGATGATAGAAACCGTTGGGGTGCGGCTTGTAGTTAGCCCTGTAAGGTGTAAGTTCCTTTCCAAGCTAGAAATATTTGGACTATATTTTTAGTAACTATAGTCCTAACTTCTGAGTTCTTCCTAGTCCTGCACTGCAAATTTTATGGATTCCCATTTGCCACTGTGTCAAGCTATAGCCCATCGTATTATTACTAATTCCCCAAAAAGAATTACCTTTGCTGAATACATGGATATGGTGTTATATCATCCAGAATATGGCTATTATGCCAGTGATGCTGTAAAAATTGGATTTCGAGATGGTGACTTTTTCACATCTGCCAGTTTGGGATCTGATTTTGGGGAATTACTGACAAAGCAGTTTTATCAAATGTGGGAGATTTTAGATCAACCCATATCTTTTAATTTGGTAGAAATGGGAGCAGGACAAGGCATATTAGCCTCCCATATTCTCAACTATGCAAAGCAAGAATACCCAGACTTTTTTGCAGCGGTCAAATATATTATTGTTGAAAAATCACAAAGTTTAAAACAGGAACAACAACAACGGTTACAAGATTTTGCTGTAGATTGGTGTAACTTGGAAGAAATCACCCCCAATTCCATTACTGGCTGTTTCTTTTCTAATGAATTAGTGGATGCTTTTCCAGTCCATCAATTTATTTTAGACGGGGGGGAATTGCGGGAAATTTACGTTACTGTTGAGCAAAAACCGGAGGAAGAAAATTCTGCTTTACCTATATTTATTGAAATCATGGCAGAACCATCAACACCACAATTAGGGGAGTATTTTAAGTTGGTGGGAATTGATTTAAGCCAAAATACTTATGAAAATGGCTATCGCAGTGAAATTAATTTAGCGGCTTTGAAATGGTTGGGTATAGTAGCAGACTGCTTGCAACGCGGCTATGTGTTAACAATTGATTATGGCTACCCCGCACATCGTTATTATCACCCCAGACGAGATCAGGGAACTCTCCAATGCTACTACCAACATCGTCATCATGATCATCCTTATATCAATATTGGCAGACAAGATATCACCGCCCATGTTGACTTTACAGCCTTATCATCCTGGGGTGAAAGGTGCGGACTCAAAAAAGTTGGTTGGACGCAGCAAGGCTTATTTTTAATGGCATTGGGAATAGGTGAAAGATTAGCTGCTCTCTCTTTTCAACAGCAACCAATATCACAGTTGCTACAGCGAAGGGAAGGATTACACCAATTAATTAATCCAGGGGGATTAGGTAATTTTGGTGTTTTAGTCCAAAGTCGAGGACTAACTGCACAAGAGGCATCAAAACCACTGCTGGGATTAGTCGTACCAGAGTAGAGATTAAGGGGAAAGATTAAAAATCTCTTTAACAATTCTGTATCAGTCTTGTTTGCACTAGCATAACAGAGATGACATTCAAATCACAAATCTACCCCAGAGAAATAATTATGACTGCTCATGATCTGTTAGTGCTAGTAACTCTATTGTCCCCCGGCATCTTACTTTCTGTGATCATTATGGTGACTTTTGCCGCTGGAGGCTAGGCGATTTTGGATTTTAGATTTTAGATTTTGGATTTTGGATTTTATTTATCTAAAATCTAAAATTCAGATCACAACTGACAACTGACCACTGACTAAGGAACGTGAAACATGAAGGTGGCATTTCTGGGAACTGGATTGATGGGACTACCGATGGCTCAAAGGTTATTAGCAGCCAATATAGAGCTAATTGCCTATAATCGCACCCCAGAAAAATTAGAACCGCTACGGGCGGCAGGGGCGGAAATTGCGACAAAACCGAGGGAAGCCATCCGCGCTGCTGACTGTATAGTCCTAATGCTTTCTAACGCCGCAGCTATTTATCATGTCTTGCTGACAGATACCTCTTGGCATACTTTATCAGGACGCAGCATCATTCAAATGGGGACAATTACCCCCGTAGAAAGCCAAGAAATCAGAGATGCAGTAGTTGCGGCTGGAGGCGAATATATAGAAGCTCCTGTCCTCGGTAGTATTCCCGAAGCTAAAACTGGCAAATTAATCGTCATGGTAGGTGGAGAGGAGGAACAGTATCAACGTCATTTCCCACTCCTCCAACATTTTGGAGACAATCCTGTATACATAGGACCTGTGGGTACTGCTTCTACCCTCACCCTAGCACTCAATCAACTCATTGCTTCACTGACAACTAGCTTTGCTCTCAGTCTGGCTTTTATCCAGTTGCAAGGTATTGATGTTGATTTGTTTATGCAAATTCTGCGCGAAAGTAAACTTTATGCTCCCACCTTTGATCAAAATTTGCGCCGGATGTTAGATGGTAATTATAATAATGCTAACTTACCGACAAAACAACTGATCAAAGAAATAGATTTATTTATCTCTGAAGCTAAATCCTTGGGTTTGAATCTCAGCAGTATTGAGGGTGTAAGGCAAATCTTACACGCGACTATGAAAATGTCTTATCCAGAAGATGATTATTCATCCGTATTTCCAGCAATTCGGGAATGGGGTGAAGTCAGTGGGGGTTGAGGTAAGCTGTTACCCATCTAAATTTGATTATCTTCATCTGGTTAGATGTTGTGCTGCGGGCATTTTGCCCGCTAGAATCATACAAATTAAATACAGTGCAGGTTAATAGAGGAAGACCGACATTTTCGGGAATTAAATGTGCTTTTCCTATAATCCTTCCCACTAAAACGGGATATCATCAGGATCTGGTTCTGCTGTAACTCCTACAGGGGACGCAGACTGCACCGGTGTGGGTTGGTATGTCCGTTGAGTGGCTGTTACCTGGGGTTCATTTTTTTCAGCAGGGGCTGATGGGGGATAGTTTGATTCATAACTCGTCGGGCTGTAGGTTGGTTGCGCTACGGGAGTTACTGCTGCTGCTGGTGAACTGGTATAAGTACCTTGTCCGATGGCGTGAATCTTTTGCACTGTCAATTCTGCGCGTTTTTCCTTAAATCCTTCCGGGCGATCAATTGTATTCATGCCTAAGCGCCCTTCTATAATAACGCGATCGCCTTGATGATAACTTTGGTGAATCTCTTTTGCCAAGTTTCCCCAACCTACGACTTTTAAAGGATGAGTTGGATCATCTGGTTTTGTTCCTGGCACATGAACAATCATTTCTGTCACTTCTAACCCATCTGGTGTGTGACGCAGTTGAGGATTATCATAAATTTCCGCCATCAAAATACAACTGTTCATGACCTGCTCCTGATTTTCAATATTTTTTCTCGCGGTGAATTTAACTTGACGAGAAAATTTCAGCATAATTAATTACAGCATTTTTTATGTATTTATACCACACTCTGAATTAATCTACTCCTTCGCTTCTTCGCTCCTTTGGGTCTTGGCGCGAAACTTGGATTAAAATGCGGTTCATTTACCTAAAAATGGCTGTAAAACGATGATCATACTTACCGTTCCTGTGTCGGAGGCAATCATCATCTTTCTATATTACAAGAATTGCGCCTCAAAGCCCTCATAGCACGGTGTGGTGTCACTCCCAAATTCTCTCAGTAAGTCCTATATATTTATTCATACATTTACAACATAAAATTAATCTGTTTTAAATACAACTTTATTGATGCGTATATTTGCCCTTGATTTGGGAGGATTTACCCATTACGCGGCGAAAATAAAACCACCTTTGGGTATTATCCTGTAAGAATAGCAGAAGGTGTCACATAAATTTTATTTAAGTCCTATTTTTGTGTCATGCAATATTTAAAGTAAAAAAATTACAAGTTCTTCTTGATAAAAGCCGCTTTTTTTCAGTAATTTAACTAGTTGACAAGAAATCACAGTACAAATTAGATTTACAAATGTCCACAAAGCTTTACAAAACAACATAAAAATATGTCCACTATTACAGGAACATCAGCAGCAGACAACCTCCGGGGTACAACCAGTGATGATACTATCAATGGTTTAGGTGGTAATGATACCCTCAATGGTGGAGAAGGAAATGATCAGATTTTTGGTGATTTTACCTCTGCTATTACTGCTTCTATTTTCACCTATAATAGCAAATTTTACCTCTTGAGTAATGCAGGTACTTGGACACAAGCACAAGCACAAGCCGTTACTTTAGGTGGTAATCTTGTTACCGTTAATGATGCTGCGGAAAATCAATTTCTAGTTAACACCTTTGGTGGTAGGGAAGGTTTATGGATTGGTTTGACAGACGAGGTGACTGAAGGAACATTTAAATGGGCAAATGGAGAAGCTGTCACTTATACTAACTGGTCTCCAGGTCAACCTGATGATAGTGGTGGTATTCAAGACTATGCTTATATCAATTTTCAAAATCCCGGGAAATGGGATGATGCTGGCATAACTGTTAACTTCCGAGGAATTATCGAAATCGCTAACCCATCTAATGACACAATTATCGGTAGCACTGGCAACGATACAATTAATGGGGGTATTGGTCAAGACACAGCCGATTATAGTGCCATAGGTCAAGCCATTACCCTGAAACCAACAGGAGTAGTTACCAAAGGTACAGCAGGAACAGACCAACTGGTTGGTATAGAGAACATTATCGGTGCAACAGGTCAAATTAACATTATTGATGCTTCCACAGCCACTGGCACTGCTACCATTAATGCCAATTTAGCGACTAAATCCCTAGTTGTGAATACTGGTGATAGTGCTTTCCCGACTTTGTCCTTTTCCGTTCATAATTTTGTTAATGTTATTGGTACAGCCAATAATGACACAATTACTGGGAATGATGGCAATAATAACCTAGCAGGAGGCAACGGTAATGACATTTTAACCGGTAATGGTGGTAATGATACCCTCAATGGTGGAGAAGGAAATGATCAGATTTTTGGTGATGTTACCTCTGCTATTACTGCTCCCATTTTCACCTATAATGGCAAATTTTACCTCTTGAGTAATGCAGGTACTTGGACACAAGCACAAGCACAAGCCGTTACTTTAGGTGGTAATCTTGTTACCGTTAATGATGCTGCGGAAAGTGAATTTTTAGTTAACACCTTTGGTGGTACGGAAAGGTTATGGATTGGTTTGACAGACGAGGTGACTGAAGGAACATTTAAATGGGCAAATGGAGAAGCTGTCACTTATACTAACTGGTCTCCAGGTCAACCTGATAATGCCAATAACGAAGACTACGTAGAATTTAATCTTGGAGGAGCGGGAATATGGAACGATCTTCCCAATTCATTGCTATTATTACGAGGAATTATCGAAATCGCTAACTCTAATGACACAATTATCGGTAGCATAGGTGATGATACAATTAACGGTGGTTTAGGAAGCGATACAGTTAACTATAGCAGTCTTACGGAAGCAATTACCCTGTTAGCAGGTGGAATCGTTAATAAAGGCTCTTTTGGCACAGATACAATTGTAGACGTAGAAACTGTAATTGGTGCTACAGGTCAATCTAACACCATAGACGCATCCACTGGAATCGCTACCACCACATCCCTCAACGTCAATCTAGCCACTAATAACCTGATCATCAACGGATTACCAGCGCCGATTAATTCTATCACCTTAAACGTGCAGAATTTCCTAAATGTGGTTGGTACTACTCAAAACGATACCATCAAAGGTAATAATCTGGCTAACGAGTTAGTTGGAAATACTGGCAATGATACCATCCAGGGTAACGATGGAAATGATATTCTTGATGGTGGTGACGGTAATGATCAACTATTTGGTGGGAATAACGATGATCAACTATTTGGTGGCCTCGGTAATGATATTCTGCAAGGGGATAATGGAAATGATTTCCTCAACGGTGACTTAGGAAATGATACCCTCAGAGGTCTTGCTGGTGATGATATCCTTGATGGTGGTGTCGGTAATGATAGCTTGTTAGGTGGTGTTGGTAACGATATTCTCTTTGGTGATTTTGGTGATGATATTCTCAATGCAGAGGCAGGTAATGATTTAGTATTTGGAGATGATGGTAATGATCGGTTGTATGGTGGTGATGGATTAGATGAATTAAACGGGGGTATAGGCAAGGATTTCCTTTATGGAGGCAATAATAATGATACCCTCTTCGGAAATGATGATAATGACACCCTCTGGGGTGAAGCTGGAAATGACATTCTCAATGGTGGTAAAGGCAATGATATTTTGGTAGGAGGAGCAAACAATGATGTTTTTGTAATTGCACTAAGTAATGGTGCTGATATCGTTCAAGACTTCCAAGATGGATTGGACCGCATTGGCTTAAGTGGGGGTTTACTATTTAGTCAATTGACAATTTTAGGAACTGGTACTAATACTGTGATCAGGAATACGAGCAGTGGTGAAATTTTCGCTACTTTGCAAAATGTTAGTCCTGGGTTTATTAATAACACTGATTTTACTGTAGTCTAAGTTAGTACCATATTTTCTGGTTATAAACCGCAGCTACACAAATAAAACCCATAAAGATGGGTTTTATAATTTTAATTTCTCATTAGTCCAAACAGGTGGTAACAGAGTTTGTGTAGTCGTCGTTTATAATCGCAAGAAGTAAAATAGTCCATGTTCTCACATTAATCTATTAAATTGACACTCCCCGCCCTATAGAGGGACGGGAATTCTTGCTTCAATGAGTAACCTTGCTCAAACTTGTTACCAAGTCTGGTCTGATTCTTTTGATTTGCTTAATCTGGTAAAAATGTAAATCCCAAGTTCCAATTAACTTTAGCTGACCAATTCCACATTTATCTGTAAAGTTAATGTGTTTTCGGTAATCTAATAGTTTCCATCCACTTGTTTTATATTCAACTGAACGGTTATTTTTTTGAAATCTGGGATAACCCTTCTTACCTGGAACTTTTGCCTTACAATTATCAAAAAATCTTTTAATTGCAAAAGCTGTTCTTTCTGCTGCACTCTGTCTAGCCATTGAGTTTAATTTATCTGCAAAATCAAATTCATTAGCTAAGACCGCAGTGTATTTATTCAGGTCGTAATATTTAACATTATGATTGTCCATCCAAAAGCGCAAGCACTTATTACGGATGAATTGGGTTATCCGTATAGCCTCATCAATTTTTTGATATTGCTGCTTTGTGCCTTTGGCTTTAAATTCAAAAACAATCATCTTCTATTCCCTACCCCGACCTATTTTGAGTCTAACATTCTTGAGGAAATCCACCAAACTCTAAGATTGGTAAAAATGAAACTACTCTCTTTCACGATTAAGTTGCGCTTAGTATAGCGTGGACGGTGTTTAATTTTTACCCGCCTTACATCCCCACCCTGTAGAGGGATGGGGTATTACGGCGTTTTCTGATAAATTAAATAAATTAAATTGCTTTTACCTCACTTACTTTTCCCATACTAGATGTATAAACATAAGTTACAAGTTATTTATTCTGACGAGTTTCTAGACCACAAAACTGGAATCTACCACCCAGAAAAACCAGCCCGGTTAACAGCCATAGTTGATGCTTTAAAAACTGCGAGTTTTGCGGAAAAGATTACCTGGAAACTACCTACACCAGTTATATCAAAACCGTCTTTAATGTCTTGCATAGAAAGTGTTCATTCCACAACTTATATTAACAAAGTTAAAAATATCGCTGCTAACGGTGGTGGTTATTTAGACAGAGATACCCCCGTTTCTCCCCGTAGTTATGATGTCGCTTTGTTAGCGGTCAGTGCTTGGTTGGATGCAGTTGATATAGTTCTTAATACAGCAGATCCCGCTTTTGTCTTAGCGCGTCCACCTGGACATCATGCGGTCAGTGATACGGGTATGGGTTTTTGTTTATTTTCTAATGCTGCAATCGCAGCCTTTTACGCTTTACAACAACCAGGAATTAAGCGTGTTGCTATCCTAGATTGGGACGTACATCACGGTAATGGTACGGAAGCAATAGTCGAAACTCACCCACAAATTGCTTATATTTCCCTTCACCAATATCCAGCTTATCCTGGTACAGGGGATGCTTCTCAACAAGGTTTACACAATAATGTGTTAAATTTACCTATTTCTCCTGGTAGTGATATTACTGTCTATCAACCCCTATGGGAAAACCATATATTACCATTTTTAAATAATTTTTCCCCAGATTTACTGATTGTCAGCGCTGGTTATGATGCTAATGCTAATGATCCTTTAGCAAGTGTGAATTTACAACCAGAGGATTTTAGTTTATTTACAGAATACTGTTTGAGTATAACCAGAAAAATTATGTTTGGTTTAGAAGGAGGTTATGATTTACCAAGTCTTGCTAAATCAGTAATTGCTACTATTCAAACCTGTATTAGTTAGTCTTTTTTAGTAACTCCATATTCCACTAAATTTAAGACTTCACTACCTAGAGAATAACAATGTGTAAATATAGGAATAATATTTGATTTTTGATAGCTTGCGTGGCGTAGCCATACAAGACTCAGTAGGTATCAATTCTCTCTTTCTTCCTGTGTTCCCTGTTCCCTGTTCCCAGTTAAGAGTTCCCTGACCACACAAATAAATTCACAGAATCAAACCGGATTCCTATAGTTAAAATTTATCAAAATTATCAAATCTTTCGTAATAAAACTTTGTCATCATGTCCTGAAAGAGCTAAAGTTTTGTTAAGATATAATTACTGGGAATTTCATAAAAAGTACCAGTAGCTATCTAAAGTTCAGAAGGTGAACAAATGACCACCTATATTTTTTTTGACCAAGCACTCCAGATGCTAACCACTGCTTTTTTCGCATCAATAATTATACTAACGACATTTTCTAGTATAGGTTTAGCAGTGATTGAAACAATTGAAAAAACGCGAGACAGCTAAAAATACGCTTCAAACTAGGGACAGGTGTGAAAAGTCTGATAGTATTTAGTTTCATAGCCGAAATCTGATCTACAACCTGTCACCATAAACATAATCATCTGCGTTTATCTGCGTTTATCTGCATTTATCTGCGTTTAATTCTGAATTTTTGTACCTCACCAGAAAGTAATTTCATTTTTGAAACCCACCCAGGTGGGTTTTGTCTATTGAGAAGTGTTTTCTAACCCCTAACTGAGATTCTCACAGACAGATAACGAGAAATTCATAGCACCATAGAACTAAACAGAAACTAAGCGACGCAAAGACTCAGCCCGACGTTTAGCAACGGCGTTATTAGGTGCTAATTTGAGAGTAGCTTCATACATTTCTAAAGCTTGAGCATTCAATTTTTTCTTCTCATAAGCGTGTCCGAGATTATTTAGGGCTGATATATAATCTGGGTTCAATTTGATAGCTTCTTTATACTGACGAATTGCTAAATCATATTGTTCTTGAGCAAAATAAACATATCCCAAGCCGTTGTAAATAGGAGCGATAGATTCTTCTCCCTCTTCTTCGGCTGCTTTTAGAGCTTTTTGAAATAGGACTATGGCTTGGCTAAATACTTTTTTTTCTGAATAAATACTAGCTAATTCATAATATTCTTGAGCAGTGCCTTTTTCTTTAGTTAATTTGTTTTTTAACTTGTTCAGGGAGCTTTCAAGTTTCCGAGTTTTGAATACTTGACGAAAAACACTCACACCAGCAAATGCGAGTAAACCAACAAAAGTTGAAAGATAAATGATGACTAAATTGTTATCCATTTTCTACAAATACTGATTAAATTAAAATGTGTTAGGTCATAGATATCCGACTTCTTGAAGAAGTTAGGGATCTTAATTGATTAATTACTACAATCCCCAATATTCTATCCTTTCTTTGAGCCAACCTGTAACTGTATAACGGGCTATGGCTTCATTCACTTTACGTCTTAATTCATCATATTGCAATCCTTTGGGCATAACTACAGATAATGGTTCTGCTGATAATTTAGTTGCTAGTATATGATATTGAGGATATGCTTGCACCCAACCACTAAGAACGCTAAAATCCGCAGCAAAACCATCTACTTGATTATTTTCTATTTTTTCCCACCCTTGTCCGTAGGAATTGACAGCGACTAATTGAGCCGATGGTGTAAAATATTTTAAGTAAGAAATAGTGCTAGAGTGGTTAAGAACCGCTATTTTCCTGTTTCCTACATCTTTTAATTCTTGAATAGATGTATTTTTTGTAGCTATTGCCGCACCATTATAATAGTAGGGAACACTGAAGCTAACAAGGCGAGAACGTGATGCTGTTGCTGTCACCCCAGCGATAGCTAAATCAACTTGCTGATTAAATACTACAGGTAAGCGATCGCTATTAGCTACTGGTTGCAATTTCACAGCGTCGGCTTTCCCTAATAAATCACTGGCTAAACGTTTGGCTAAATCAATTTCTAACCCCTGTAAATTGCCTTGATTATCCCTAAAACCTAGAGGACGGAGATTATCCTTAACTGCTAGATTTAGATAGCCTCGCTGCTGAATTTCCGCCATTGTTCCCGCAGATACAGTCAAGTCGCCACCTAAAAAAAATAGGCAAACCATCAATAACAAGGTAGCGGATAATACCAGATGTAACTTCTTCATCATTGCCCAGGGTTTTACTCCAATTAAAAACTGCAAAAAACTTCTTAATTTTTAATTTTCAATTTTCCGAGGTGGCCATTTGTTACATCCGTTATTCATCCGTTGCCACCTTTATCCGTTAACCGATTGTGCCAATTCTGCAATTTTAGCAAAACTTGCCGGATCAAGAATTGCCAATTGCGCCAACATTTTGCGGTTTAGTTCCACATTGGCCTTTTTCAAATTTCCAATTAAACGGCTGTAGCTTAAACCGTGTTGTCTGGAAGCCGCATTAATACGTGCTATCCACAGACGACGAAAATCACGCTTTTTCTTTTTGCGATCGCGGTAAGCGCTTCTTAGCGCCTTCATTACCTGTTGATTAGCAGTTCTAAACAAAGTGGAATGAGAACCACGAAAACCTTTAGCTAATTTGAGAATTTTATTGCGGCGTTTACGAGCTACATTACCGCGTTTTACCCGAGTCATATCTTAGTACCTGTGTCTTTTACAAATATGGAAGCATTAAGCGCACGTTCTCTTCGTCCCGTTCATGAACAACTGCCATTTTTGACATATTGCTCTTCTTGCTAGAAGATTTATGTTCTAATAAGTGGTTTTTGAAAGGTTTACGGCGGACAATTTTACCGCTACCAGTGGCGCGGAATCTCTTGGCCGCAGCCTTGCGAGTCTTTAGTTTAGGCATGAGATGGCTTTAATTCAACACAATCTACTATTATATACGAGAAAAGCCAAATTGTATGTCCCATTGGCAATATCGGCAAGGATTCCCAAAATATTTTACTTCAGGACTTGACAAGGCAAAAATTTTAGTTTACACTAATGTTATGAGTAGAAATCCGTCCGCCCATATATAGTAAATTTTTCAACTATTTACAACAACTATTTACAAAATGAAGTGCAGAATATGGGATATATAGTAAATTTTTCAAAAATTAGCATGGGTTCAGCACTGCTAAACCCTAAATCAATCAAGTCTTTTAATCCAGTTTCAAGACTAAATTGGATTGTCTCTCGGATTTACCAATCTTAATAATTTCTGCTTGATTTGTGCGTCGAAAACTTCCCATTTCATTTTGGCATAAGCTGAATTTTCATTACTACCTGATAAAAAACCCATGGGAATTTCAAAGCCTCCCGCACCAGTTCTTCCTCCACCAAAAAATCTCCCGGCGCTATCTTGGCCAAAGGCTTCTTTGATAAATTCATCAGGATCTAGGGTCAGTTTTGTCGTCCTCAAAGAACCTATAATTACTTCTAGTTCGTCGTCTTCATCATGAACTATTCCATACACTACCGCAGTATGAACATTTTCTTCGGTAACTAAAAAATCAGCGGCTTGAGGAATTGCGTCCCGATCATCATACCGCAAGTAACCAACACCAGCTATGGAAAAATTATTTTGAACAATTCGGTTTTTAAGCGATCGCTCAATCACATCCATTACACGCTTAGAACGATTTGCTTGTAAAATAGCATTTAGTAACTGAGCATCATAAAATCTGCTCAAATACCCAGCAGCCATAAAATCTTCTTCTTGGGCTTGCATTAACCTATTTGTATCCGATCTTAACCCGTGCATTAAGGCTGTAGCACATTTGATGTGCTGGTTAATACTATTATCTAAGGTTAATAATCCTGATTGTAAGTATTGAGTAAAAATTGTCGCCGTAGCCCGCACGTAGGGACGAACATCCATAAATTCGGATTTGAGATCCCCCTGCAAGCTATGATGATCTACTAGCACTATCAAGGGAATTCCCGCTTGTTGAATTGCTGGTAATAATTGAGATGTAGTTCCCTGGTTGTCAATTAACACGAAACCGTGATAACATGACAAATCTTTATTTTTCAGGGTTTGCATTGTCCAGCGTTGAGCAGGTAAATTAGTTAACTTAACTAAAGCAATATTTTCTTGATGGCTTAAAGTTCCTGCGTAAATAATATCACATTTGATATCATACTGTTGGGCAATTAATTGATATGACCAGGCACAAGAAAGAGCGTCAGGATCAGGAAAATCCTGTAAAACCACTAATTGACGTTCATGGCGGTGTCCTAGCAAGGTTTTTTGCAACTCTTCCGATTTCTGAGACGCTAAAGAACTGCCACGCTGAACTAAATAGATACCACTATCACTATTAGCAGGTGATAAAGATGTCCGGGCTAAAGGTGGAGGTTCAATAATCTCTTTCTCTGTTTCTGCTTCCTCTGGATTTGGATCTTTAGCTAACAATAAGTTCTCAATTTGAGAAGCTGGATAATTCGCGTACATAGGGAACTGTATTTCTAAACGTTGAAGGTGGTGTTATCCATTTAGATATAATCCAAGCAATAATGCGCTGCTAAAGCTACATGAGACTTGTCCATAATCTAAAGTTAATTGTTGGTACTATCTAAAGTTGTTTATTTTTTGCTATTAACACAAGTCAAGAAGCACCTATAAATACCAAAAATCAAGCAAGCCTCTCCTTTTAGCATCTATTTGACTTCTTGATTTCAAGACTTGTCCAAACAAATATGCAGATTTTTATGAAAATTAGATAATTATCTTGAACATTTATTTGACTTGTGTTATGATCATTATCCTGTGTTCAAATTTGTTTCTCAATTTCTTTGGTGGCTTGGTGGCAAATCATTTACTCATAATTGTAGCAAATTATCAGTTAAGAACAAAACCTCCCTCTATATCCCTTCTTAAAGGATATAACTCCAATCATTGAAAAACAAGTAATTTACGACGCAGCGGACATGAAAATATCAGCTTATGGCAATTTTACCCTAAGCTGGTTAGCACTAACCCAAAACTGGCAAAAATTCCACTTGTAGCCACTGTTTGAGAGTCAAACAGTTATATCCACAAGTGAACTTTGACCTGAGTTTTTGTAGTTGATTATATATAATGTCAAAGGCCTATTACGTATTTTTGCCACTCTTGGTGCAGTCCACTTTTCAGATGTTTTGTTACCTCAAAGTAAAGACTGCTATAAGGTTGGCGAGGTAAATGACGCAAAGGCATCCGTGCTTCTTGGGGTGTCCGACTGCCTTTTTTGACATTGCAGCATACACAAGCAGCAACAATGTTTTCCCAAGTGTCACCCCCCCCTCGTGATCTCGGTATCACATGATCAAGTGTCAACTTATCTCCTGTGTAACCACAGTATTGACAAGTGTGTCCATCACGATGCAGGATATTCCGACGGGTCAAAGGAACTTCCATATAAGGAACACGGACATAGTGGCGCAACCGGATCACGGTTGGCTGCGGAAAGTCAGTGTAAAGGAACTTACCATTGTATTCTAAGCGTTCAGCTTTGCCTTTCATCAACAACACGGTGGCTCGTCGCCAACTGGTGATGTTGAGCGGTTCGTAAGAGGCGTTCAGGACTAAAACCTTCCCCATGAATCTGCGCTCAAGGTATTAGTTTTACATATACTAACACAAATACACTTTCTTGGGGATAGGAAAAGAATTTATACTTTTATTCTCAACTCAGATCCCCGACTTCTTCAAGCAGTAGGGGATTTTGTGGTCACTATTTTCTCAAATTTAAAAAAAATCGCAATAAAGAAGTATTTAGGGGTTGACATTTGATTTTAAATTTGTTATGATAAAATTGATAAGGAAGAACTATCATAAAATAATATTGAAGAAAAATTGTTGAATATGCGGACACACTAATATTACTCACGCCACCGTCTTGTATAAATTACCGGATAAAAGTTAAACTTCCTGATTAAATTGATATAGCTTCTAGGGGATGGGAGAAGCTTTTCGGTGGTGTGATAGGAGTGGAGTCTAATGTTAAATCGCAAACAAACCCCAATTTTTACTGATCATCAGGAACGTGATGCTTATGCTTGGTTTTCTCAGCGGGCTTGGGTAGAAATTGATTTGGGGGCTTTGTCTAATAATGTCAAGGAGTTGGTAAAGTTTTTATCTCCATGTACTCAACTAATGGCAGTTGTCAAAGCTGATGCCTATGGACATGGAGCAGTAGCAGTTGCTAAAACTGTATTAGAAGCTGGTGCTAGTTGGTTGGGTGTAGCGACTGTTCCCGAAGGTATTCAATTACGTGAAGATGGTATTCAAGCCCCAATTTTAATTTTAGGGGCAACCAACACACCAGAACAAATTCAGGCGATCGCTTATTGGCAACTTCAGCCTACACTGTGTAGTCCTAAGCAAGCTTTAGAGTTTTCTAATGTATTAGAAGATATTAATTATAATTTACCCTTGCCTGTACATATTAAACTGGATACGGGAATGTCCAGATTAGGCACGAATTGGCAAGAAGCAGTAGAGTTTATCCAGTTAGTGCAAGGATTACCCCATTTGTATATTACTAGTATTTATTCTCATCTGGCAACAGCAGATAGTCCTGATACTAGGGTGATGACAGAACAGCATAGACGATTTGAAAAAGTAATAGCACTCATCAAAGCTAAAGGTCTCAAAATTCCTACTTTACATTTAGCTAACTCAGCGGCTACTCTCACAGATGCGGGATTACACTATGATATGGTGCGCGTAGGTTTAGCAATTTATGGGCTGTATCCTGCTATTCACTTACAAAATCAAATCAAACTTAAACCTGTTTTACAAGTTAAAGCTAGAGTTACCCAAGTTAAAACTATAACTGCGGGGACTGGAGTTAGTTATGGTCATCATTTTATTGCTGCTGAGGAAATGCGGCTGGCGGTAGTTGGTATTGGTTATGCTGATGGTGTACCTCGTAGTCTTTCTAACAAAATGCAAGTATTAATCCGTGGACAGCGTGTGCCGCAAATTGGCGCAATCACAATGGATCAAATGATGTTAGATGTAAGTTCTATACCGGATTTACAAGAGGGGGAAGTGGTTACATTGTTGGGAGAACAGGGAAAAGAGCAAATATCGGCTGATAATTGGGCAAATTGCCTAAATACCATTTCTTGGGAAATTCTGTGCGGCTTTAAGCATCGTCTACCTCGCGTAACTCTTGTATAAACGGAAATATGCGGATAAGTTACTAATCCCCCATATCTCAAGTTTAAATTTTAAATCAATCTTAAATAAATTTAAAATTTTTACCTATTGTCATAAATGATTTGTTATGCTAGAATCATAAGATGATAACGCGGATATGGCGAAATTGGCAGACGCGCTAGATTTAGGTTCTAGTTCCGAAAGGAGTGAAGGTTCAAGTCCTTTTATCCGCATTTTTTAAGTGTTATATAACACATACACGAGTCTATGGCTTGAATTATTGCTTTCTTCAATAGCATCATGGGAGTAGTTTTCATTTACTAAGCTTATTCCCAGCGGTAAGTAGTATAAAGTGGGCATTGCCCAGCCTACGTATATTTCAAAAATCGGCGTTGCTGATTTGAGGTATGAAAATAATTTTTGATGATTTAAAAATCCTTGTAGATTAGAGACGTGACCTGGGTAGGGATTCTCGTCTCTACACCTAAATTCATACCTGGTTTCAGCAACGCCCAAAAATCAAATATGAGTCCTATATATATTTTCAATTGCTTGAAATATCAGATTATTGTCTATAATTAACCGCTTTCCTATCTCTGGAAATTGTTGCTGAAGATGGTTTTTCAATAACTTACTATCACCACCAGTTATGATAATTTGACTATCAGGAAATAACCCCCACCAAGCCTCAATAAAATCTTTTATCCCACTTAATAAAGTGTAAATTACTCCACTTTGAATTGCCTGGGATGTATTCATCGCAAATCGTGGTGGTAAATTGGTCATTAAACTAGTTTCTAATAATGGTAATTGTCCCGTTTTTTGTCCTAAACTGCTCAATTGTAACCCCAAACCCGGTAAAATTGCTCCCCCTAGTAAGCATTTATCACCGTCTACACCTGTAAAAGTTAATGCTGTACCGCCATCAATTACTAATGTGGGAAATCCCCAAGTTATTCCTGCACCCCATAACGCTAAAGCGCGATCAATTCCTAATGTCGGGTACATTCTCTGTAATGGTACATCTGCTAAAGTAATTAGACGTAAATAGGGGTAAATTTGCCAAAGTGCGGTTTGCTGGGGAACAACAGAGGCAAAAATCACAGGTACAGGATAATCTGGGGAAATAGGAAAAATATCCCCAGGTAAAGAAATCACTCTCAGCCAATTATCTAATGTTGGAAATTGGGCTAATTGTTGGATAATAGATGCAGATGGATGAAATGTATTCCCAGTTAAGTATAGGGTTTTATCTATGAATAATCCCCAATGAACACGGGAATTACCAATTATTAATGCTAAGGAAAGATGCTGTTGATTTTTTGCAGGAGAATGATTTGCCAATGTTTTAATTTTCTTAACTGAACTATAGGTTTTTTAATATTAATTAATAATAAACCTGTGCCACAATAGGAGAAAGGCATAAATACTCAATTTATTAAGGAGGGGCGTTATGGTATTGCTCACGGAAAAGTTAAAAAAGCGTTTGACCATAAATACCATAGATATCAGTGAAAATACCACGGCGATTCGCTCTTTAGACTGGGACAGAGATCGCTTTGATATTGAGTTTGGTTTGCAAAATGGCACAACATACAACTCTTTTCTAATTCGTGGTGAGAAAATAGCCCTAGTTGATACCTCCCATGAAAAATTTCGCCAACTTTATTTTGATACCCTCACTGGTTTAATTAATCCCCAAGATATTGACTATTTGATTGTCAGTCACACTGAACCAGATCACAGTGGACTAGTAAAAGATTTATTACAAATCGCTCCTAATATAACCGTTGTTGCGTCAAAAGTGGCAATTCAGTTTTTAGAAGATTTGGTACACCAACCATTTAAGCGTAAAATTGTGAAAAATGGCGATCGCTTGGAATTAGGCAATGGCCATGAATTAGAATTTGTCATTGCTCCGAATTTACACTGGCCTGATACCATTTTCACCTTCGACCACAAAACCCAAATTCTCTACACCTGCGACGCTTTCGGGTTACATTACTGCTCAGAAAGTACCTTTGATGACGACTTAGCAGCCATAGAAGCCGACTTTAAATATTATTATGATTGTTTGATGGGACCAAATGCCCGTTCTGTCTTGTCCGCAATGAAGCGTATGGCAGAATTAAAAACAATTCGCATAATTGCCACCGGTCACGGACCATTATTGTACCACAATGTGGAAGAATTGACAAGCCGTTATCGCCACTGGAGTCAAGGACAAACCAAAGCGGAAACCCCTGTAGGCATATTTTACGTCTCCGAGTACGGTTTTGGCGATCGCATTGCCCAATCTATAGCCAATGGGATTACAAAAACCGGTGTAGCTGTCGAAATAGTAGATTTAGCCAGCGTTAACGAATTACAAGAACTGCGGGAACTAGTAGGACGTTGTACAGGTTTAGTGGTGGGAATGCCTCCAGTATCAGGTAATTCTAACATTCAAGCTGCCCTCAGCACCGTTTTAGGTTCAGCCAAAGAAAAACAAGCCATTGGTATTTTTGAAACCGGTGGAGGAGATGATGAACCTACCTATCCCCTGTTAAATAAATTCCGGGCTTTAGGGTTGCACGTATCTTTTCCCGTAATTGAAATTCGGGAAACACCCACAGCCAACACCTATAAAAAGTGTGAAGAAGCGGGTACAGACTTAGGACAATGGGTGACAAGAGATAAAAGCATCAAAACCATGAAATCTCTTGCGGCTGATTTAGACAAAGCTTTAGGCCGAATTAGCGGCGGTTTATATATTATCACAGCCAAAAAAGACGACGTATCCAGCGCCATGTTAGCTTCCTGGGTAAGTCAAGCCAGCTTTAAACCCCTGGGTTTTTCCATTGCAGTCGCTAAAGATCGGGCGATAGAATCACTGATGCAAGTAGGCGATCGCTTCGTTCTCAATATACTCGAAGAAGGCAACTATCAACCCTTAATGAAACATTTCTTAAAAAGATTTGCTCCCGGTGCAGATCGTTTTCAAGGAGTGAAAACCCAACCGGCGGAAAATGGCGCACCTATACTTACAGATGCCCTAGCTTACGTAGAATGTGAAGTAGTCAGCCGCATGGATTGTGGTGATCATTGGGCAGTATACAGCACAGCTTACGCTGGTAGAGTATCAAATCCCGATGCCATGACAGCCGTACACCACCGGAAAGTCGGGAATCATTATTAGAACCCCACCCCTAGCCCCTCCCCGCAAGCGAGGAGGGGGACAAGAAAGAAACAGATTTATGTTCAGATATCTTTGATTTTATTCAACTGTTGGCTCATGAATCAATCCAGAATCAACCGACTCTGCTAACATCTTCACCCCTAGCCCCTCCCCGCAAGCGAGGAGGGGGACAAGAAAGAAACAGATTTATGTTCAGATATCTTTGATTTTATTCAACTGTTGGCTCAAATCAATCCAGAATCAACCGACTCTGCTAACATCTTCACCCCTAGCCCCTCCCCGCAAGCGAGGAGGGGGACAAGAAAGAAACAGATTTCTATTCAGATATCTTTGATTTTACTGAACTGTTGGCTCAAATCAATCCAGAATCAACCGACTCTGCTAACATCTTCTGAGCCGAGCGCTGCTGCAACCTTCTCCGCAACATCAAAGCACCAAAGACAATTGCCATACCTGCTGGTGCGGCATCAGTCTCAAAGGGAACAGGAGTCGCATCAATTGAAAAACTGCTAAACGCGCCTAGATCATCGGTCGCTTCGTCTTGGACATTTAATGTCCAAGTGCCATTGAGTGGACTGCCATTGAAAGCACTTAATGGCTGAAAACTGGCATAGGTGGCAGATGGCAATGGATCAATGTCTTGATCGTACCAATTGGCCCCAGTATTGGCAAAGGTGTAGTTGCCATTAAGATCAAAATTACTATTGGTAAACTCTTGCTCATCGGTATAATATGAACCAAATAGTTGCACTGTGGTTGTGCCATTAGAAAGAAAGGCTCTCAAATCGTTATAGTAACTATGGGTAAACCCAGAAATGGTCACGGAGTTAAAGCTACTGATATTGGGTTGACCAGAGATATTGATTGATGCTGTTACCCCAGTTGCATTGCCATCTGGAATATTGTAAAAACCAGTTGGACTGGTGAAAGTAATCGCCTCTGCCGCACTAGAAAGAGCTAGAATGCTTACCAGGGAAGCAACTACCCCCCCCATTTTTGAACGTTAGTGTTGATCATGATGTCCTTTGTTTCTTATGTTTTTAACTTCCTCATATGTACCGAATCGGTACTTAGCAGTAGAGTAGCTGAAAATCACTTAAATAGCAATAGCAAAAGATGAAAAATTATCACATACCCAATCCTAATTCTTGTCCCCCCTCCTCCCTTTCCCCGCTTAATTCTTGTCCCCCCTCCTCCCTTAATTCTTGTCCCCCCTCCTCGCTTGCGGGGAGGGGGTTAGGGGGTGGGGTTTCTTGGCAAAGCCCACCAGAAATCTGGTCAAAACTGAAACCTTTAGCCAGACAAATGCGGACAGAAGCCACATTAGCAGAAAAGCAACTTTGGCAAAGATTAAAAAATAAGCAACTACTGGGTTTTAAGTTTCGTCGTCAGCAG
Source organism: Dolichospermum sp. FACHB-1091 (assembly GCF_014697585.1). GTDB lineage: Bacteria > Cyanobacteriota > Cyanobacteriia > Cyanobacteriales > Nostocaceae > Dolichospermum. Next base: position 23,870 of record NZ_JACJSB010000032.1, read on the forward strand.
GTGATTGATAGATTTATAGTTGACTTTTATTGTCACGAAGTCAAATTAGTAATTGAAGTAGATGGAGAAATTCACAATTATACTCAAGTAGAAGATGCTATTCGAGAAGAGTTTTTAGAGTCTTTGGGTTTGCGGGTGGTGAGGTTTAAGAATGAGGATGTTTTGTTCAGGATAGAGGGGGTTTTGGAGGAGATTGTCCAGTGGTTAAAACCCCACCCCTAGCCCCTCCCCGCAAGCGAGGAGGGGGACAAGAGAGAAAAATTGTCCAGTGGTTAAAATCCCGTAAGCGAGGAGGGGGACAGGAGAGAAAAATTGTCCAGTGTTTAAAACCCCGCAAGGGAGGAGGGGGACAGGAGAGAAGTGGAGTTATGTTCAAAAATCAAGGAGATAAAGTATCATGTCAGAAACTAAACCCCGTGATGTACAAATATTGCCTATTGGTACAGATACCATAATATTGCGATCGCGCAGTTGGGCAAGATTAAGATTTGAAATTGAATATGCTTTAGCTAAGGGAACAACGGCTAATTCTTATCTCATCCAAGGCGATAAAAATGCCCTTATTGACCCCCCTGGCGAAACTTTTACCGAAATCTACCTCCAAGCTTTACAACAGCGGTTTAACCTCAAAAATCTCGATTATGTGATCCTTGGTCACGTTAACCCCAACCGGGCTGCGACGTTAAAAGCTTTACTGGAAATTGCACCCCAAATTACCTTTGTTTGTTCTAACCCAGGAGCGATAAATTTACGCGCTGCTTTGGAAAATCAGGATTTATCAATTCTGGTTATGCGCGGGGAAGATACCCTCGATTTAGGTAAAGGACACCATTTACAATTTATTCCCACTCCTAACCCCCGTTACGCTGACGAACTTTGTACCTGGGACCGGCAAACAGAAATATTATTTTCTGATAAACTATTTGGGGCGCATATTTGCTCAGACCAGGTTTTTGATGAAGGTTGGGAGGTGTTTAATGAGGATAGACGCTATTATTTTGACTGTTTAATGGCACCTCACGCTAAACAAGTCGAAACAGCTTTAGAAAAATTAGCAGATTTGTCCGTGCGAATGTACGCTACGGGTCATGGTCCAATTGTCCGCTATGGTTTAATTGACATTACCAAAGGTTACAGAGAATGGACTAAACAGCAAACCTCCGCTGATATGACTGTGGCTTTAATTTATGCCTCAGCCTATGGTAATACTGCAACTTTAGCACAAGCGATCGCTCGCGGTATCACTAAGGCTGGTGTGAGTGTCGAGGCCATTAACTGCGAATTTACCGAAGCCGAAGAAATCAAAGCCGCTGTGGAAAAATCCGCCGGTTTTATCATAGGTTCACCCACCTTAGGAGGACACGCACCCACACCGGTGCAAACAGCGTTAGGAATAGTCCTCTCAACTGCGACTAATAATAAATTAGCGGGGGTATTTGGTTCTTTTGGCTGGAGTGGGGAAGCGGTTGATTTAATTGAAGGTAAACTTAAAGACGCAGGATACAGATTTGGTTTTGACACCATTCGCGTCAAATTCAAACCCAATGAAGTCACCTTACAAACCTGTGAGGAAGCGGGAACTGATTTTGCTCAAGCATTGAAAAAAGCGGCGAAAAGATTAGTTGTAGCTAAACAACCTGCTACAAATGTAGAACAAGCCGTGGGGCGCATAGTTGGTTCTTTGTGTGTAGTTACAGCAACCGAAGGAGATGTTAAAACGGGAATGTTAGCTTCTTGGGTGACACAAGCTAGTTTTAATCCACCTGGTTTAACTATTGCGGTTGCTAAAGACCGGGCTATGGAAAACATGACGCACACAAATAACAAATTTGTCGTTAACATCTTAGCGGAAGGGAAGGAAATCCGTAAGCAGTTTATGAAGGTTTATGCTCCCGGACAAGATAGATTTGCGGGTTTAGACATTCAAGAAGCCAACAATGGAGGTATTATTATCAATGGAGCGTTGGCTTATCTAGAATGTTCTGTGCAAAGTCGCATGGAAGCTGGTGATCATTGGTTAGTTTATGCGACTGTTGATGATGGTAAAGTCTTAAATCAAGATGGTGTCACAGCGATACATCATCGCAAATCAGCGAGTTATTATTAACACCTTACGTCTTAGCCCCTCTAGGATTAGATAGAGGGGTAATTTTTTTACGCTATGATGTAAAACGTCTGCTAATATTTTTGATCACTTTAAATGATGCTTGATTTTCAACAATTAGAACCTCAAATACCAAATCATCAAACACAAAATATTGAAATTGAACATATTAACACCCAAATATACCAGCACTTTGCTGATAAATTCTGCATAGAAGATGTTCTCAACCGGAAGATTGTTAGTTTTCAGGCTAATAAACTTAAACCTATTTACCGATGGTACAAATATAAAGAAGCTTTTTCTGCTTCATTGGTAGAATATTTACTAGATAAATATATAATCGAATCTGGCGACATATTAGACCCTTTTGCTGGTAGTGGAACAACTTTATTTGCAGCTAGTAATATAGGATTAAATGCTGATGGAATTGAATTACTCCCTATTGGAAAAGAAATTATAAATACTAGGCTCATCTTAGAACAAGAATTTACAGCAGATGATTTCACAAAAATTTTATATTGGTCTAAAAATTGTCCTTGGGAGAAATCAAAGACTCAACAAAATATTCAAGAAATAAAAATTACGACAGGTGCATATCCTCAAGAGACATTAAACGAAATTCAAAAATATATCGGTGCTTACCAAAATGAAAATTGCAGAGTCAAGCAAGTATTACAATTTGCACTATTATGTGTTTTGGAAGCAATTAGTTACACTCGCAAAGATGGGCAATATTTACGTTGGGATTATCGTTCTAGTCGTCAACAAGGTAATATACCTTTTAACAAAGGAGAAATTCTCAGCTTTAAACAGGCAATTAGTATTAAAATTACGGAAATTTTAGCAGATATTCAAACTGGTAGTCAACAAGGTGAACTTTTTCCCAGTAAAACTAAACAAGGTGGGATTCGTTTGTTTACAGGTTCTAGCTTAGATATAATGCCACAATTGCCAAATTATTATTATGATGTAATTCTTACTTCTCCTCCTTATTGCAACCGTTATGATTACACTAGAACTTATGCTTTAGAACTCGCTTTGTTAGGAGTAGGACAAGAGGAAATAGTCAATCTTAGACAACAAATGTTAAGTTGTACAGTTGAGAATAGACCGAAAGATCTATTAGCAATTAATTCTCAATGGTCAAATGCTATTTTGGCTACAGATAAACAGAAATTACTCCAAGTTATTTTGCAATATTTGGAAGAACAAAAATCCAAAAAACAATTAAATAATAATAGTATTCCGAGAATGGTAAAAGGTTATTTTTATGAAATGGCTTGCATAATTTATGAATGTTATCGAGTCATGAAACCACAAGGGCTGATGTTTATGATTAATGATAATGTGCGTTATGCTGGTGTGAGTATTTCAGTGGATATGATTTTATCGAATATAGCTGAGTATCTGGGATTTAAAGTAGAAAATATTTTAGTTTTACCCAATACTAAAGGCAATAGTAGCCAGCAAATGGGGCTACATGGACGTGATGCACTGAGAAAATGCGTTTATGTTTGGAGAAAAGTTTAATTTCATCAAATTAAGGTAACTAAAATTGGCATATAAAAATCATTTAAATACAGGTCTTGATTTAGTAACAGCTTATGATAAAACTAGAGCTGGTTTTGTTGCTTTAGCTATTGAAAGAAACCGTCGGGCTACACCATTGATTGATCAAGCAAGAGTATTAAAAACTATTGCTTCTCAAGTTAATAGTCCTGCTGATTTAATTAATCTGGTAGAAATACAACCTGCTTTATTAGCTGCATCTGGAATTTCTGATAAAGCGAGAGGTTATTTACAGCCACAGGATACTCAAGTTGACTCGATCTGTCACTGGTTAATCAGTTTATAGGATTTCCTAGAATACAAACTATTTTACCCGCTTTTGTCCTCGTACTTGAGGCCGAGCCTCATCAACTGCATTCCTAGTCAGAGACTAGGAACGAGAGCAAGATCTAATCAAAATTACCAGCTTTAAAAATTTGTTCAGCAGTCAACTTTAATTCTGGGAAAGTTGATGATATAATCAATTCACTACCTGTAAATTGACTAACTTGGTATTCTCCCTCTATCAGTTGATGAATGGAAATAGTTGGTTGTTTAGGACTACCAATAAACCTTTTACTTCCCAGTGCTAAATAATCCACAATCCAATATTCAGGAATACCTAATTTTTCATAATCTCCCAGTTTTTTATAATAATCATCTTGCCAATTTGTACTCACAACTTCAATAACTAAAGGAATAGAATCAGGGTCAGAAATTACTGCTGATTTTCTCCAGTTTGGGTCATTGGCTAGAATGTTTCTATTGATTACTAACACATCTGGGAAATAACTAGATTCGCTTCCTGGTGGTTTAACAAAAGTAGTTTTTGGGATTCCATAAGGTAGATTCAAGCGTAAATACTCAGCCGTGATTCTCTCAGCTAAAAAGCAAATAATATCTTCATGAAAACCTACCGGTGGATTCATTTCAACTATTACTCCATCATGTAATTCATAGCGTCCCTTATCAGGTAGCCATTCTATAAATTCTGCAAAAGTTACTATTTTTGGTAAGGCTTGAAGCATAATTTACTTACCTTTGTAAATTCAAAATTCTTCAAATTGCAGCGACTCCTAGAGGGAAGGATGGTTGTAGGCGAGTAGAAATAAGTCTAATCTCATTATTATATTGTGTATATACAACCACTAATATTTGACCAAGAGCATCCATTTTCCAAATTTAACCATGTTTTATTTTAGTTATTTTAGTTATTTTAAAATTGCTCGTTCCCGATTTTATCATTGAACTTAGATCAAAAACCGATAGACTCAAAACTGTTGATTAACCCTGCCAGAAAAAATGCAGGAATATATATATAAATAATGGTTTACAATTGGGCTGGTTAATTGACCCCCAAAATCAATAAGTAGAAATTTACAGAGTGGAAAAACCTGTATAAATTGTTCAATTTCCCGTATTGCTTTCTGGAGAGGGCGTATTACCAGGACTTGAATTGCAAATAATGTAGAAAATTAACACTAAAAAATTACCCACCCCGCGAACGGAATAGGCAATCTTTTCAAAACTCAATCACTAAAAGTCTTAGCTAAATTCAGCTTAATAGCGACCGCCACCGCCACCACGGTTGCCACCGCCACCACCGTAGCCGCCACGTCCACCGCCGCCACCGCCAAAAGAACCACCTCTGTCTTCTTTGGGTTTCGCCTTGTTCACTTTTAAGTCACGTCCCATCCATTCTGCACCATCAAGAGCTTCAATAGCGGCAGTTTCTTCAGCTTCACTACTCATTTCCACAAAACCAAAGCCGCGCAAGCGACCTGTCTCACGGTCTGTAGGAAGTTGAACACGTTTCACAGTACCGTAGGTTGTAAAAACTTCACTGAGAGCATCTTGTGTAACTTCGTAAGAGAGGTTACCCACGTAAATTGACATAGAATATTTCCAAAATCATAAGATTGTAGAGATTTAGATTTCGGAGAGGAGTCTGTATATACCAAAAGGGAAAGCCTGTCAATACTAACAACAAACATTACTGCCGAATTAATTTCCACACCCCCATCATTACACAAAAAATCTTAATTGTGCAAAGAAGTTTAAAAAATGTTATAAAAAGTAATATTTACTATTTATGAGCAGCCATTAATTAACTTTCCCCCCCGCAACTCAACCTTAAACCTAAGCTTATCGCCGCTTTTCCAAATATTTACCAATCTCAAATGTTCACCAGTGCTGAAAATAATGCTTTTTATGGTGCAATATTTACCACCAATGATTTTAATTGATTCCTCAAATACCGAATTATTGCCTTGAGTTCCCCAACAAATATTTTAACACAGGGTTTTAGGATTGGTTGACACTTCCGCGTCTTTAGTCACCTAAATGATAAAAATTTATTGAAACCATTATCAGTAGGGTTTGCTAAAAAAGTTGTCTGTGGAGGTAGGCAAAGTTATCCAAAAATTCCCCTATTTTAAGCCTTATTTAGATTTTGCGCTTTTACCTAATTGTAATGCTTTTTATCTGAATCCTTTATTATTGAAAGCAGGTTCTCGCGTTGATCTCCATATTGATCGGTCTTTGCGTTCCTATTGTAAAACTGTTGAACCTCCCGCATTTGTAAGCGTGCTTTATGTGCGTGTACCAGAGGATATGCAAGGGGGAGAATTAGTGCTAAAATCGCAAAAACGCCAAGTTGGACAAATTAAACCCCAAACCAATTGTTTAATTTATTTTCAGGGTGATTTAACTCATTCTGTGAATGCAGTTACAACTGTGGGAAATCGGTTAAGTCTTGTGTGTGAACAGTATAGTTTGAGTGAAGATGAACTTGAGGAAATACCACAGTTTACATTAAAGTCGAGGGCTAATCAAGGGAATGGGAAAAAACAAAGGAAGTAAGTTATAATATCAACAATTTATATATTGTTTAAGTTATGAAAATCATTTCACTGCGACTCAAGAATAATTTTTTAGGTTGGGATTTTGATGAAGTTGATTTTTCATCAAATTTAACTCTTTTGGTAGGTGTTTCTGGTGCAGGTAAAACTCAAATCTTGCGTGCAATTCTAGATTTGAAAAGCATTGTAAATGGAAAAGCAATAAATGGTTTGGAATGGAAAATAAATTTTTATACTGTAAATAATACTGAGTTTATTTGGGAAGGTAGTTTTGAAACTATTGAAACGGATGAATCAACTTTTTATGAAGGCGAAAATGAAGATATCTTTTATGAAGATGAAGATGATTATCCTTCATTATTGTATGAAAAATTGACTTCACAAAATGATGTAATAATTGAAAGAAGTCCAGAAAAAATAAAATTTAAAAATATAGAAATGCCCAAGCTTTCTTCATATCAATCAATAATATATACATTGAGAGAAGAAAGTATGATCAAAGAAGCTTATGATGCTTTAAATAAAATAGAATATCGTGATCAGACAAGAAACGGACTAAACGTATATAGAATATCCGACAAACCATTGCATTTTCTTACAAGTAAATATAAAACTTTAGAGAGTATAATCAATAGTGATGAAAATATCCATGCAAAATTATATTTTGTACATGAAAATAAGCTGAATATTTTCAATAAAATTAAGTCAAAATTTATTGAAATTTTTCAACAAGTAGAAGATATAAAAATTAAGCTTCTGCATACACATCATACATCAACTGGTCGTCTTTTTATTCCTTTTATTTTCATAAAAGAGAACTGTGTACCTCAATGGATTAGAGATGATAAGATGTCTTCGGGTATGTTACGGACACTTATTCATATTAGTGAAATATATCTTTCAACTCCGGGAACTGTAATATTAATTGATGAATTTGAAAATAGCTTAGGGATAAATTGTATTGATATATTAACTGATGACTTAATTCATGAAAATAAAAATTTACAATTTATAGCTACCAGTCATCATCCTTATATTATCAATAATATTCCTTATGAATATTGGAAAATCGTTACTCGTAAAGGTGGACACATTAATATTCGTAATGCGTCAGATTATCATTTAGGTAAATCTAAACAAGAAGCATTTCTTCAATTAACTAAAATTCTCGAAAAACAATTATGAATTTCTATTTTGTATTTGAGGGGAAAACGGAAGCGATTGTTTATAAAAAGTGGTTATCTGTACTTCTTCCAAATTTAACGGAAGTGGATAGTTTTGATACTGTCAGTCAGAATAACTATTATTATGAAAGTGATATGGGTGTTCCTGACTGTTATCGAGTTGCTGCTAATGCTATTCAAGAAATTAACGAAGTACCAAAATATGACTACTTGGTGCTATTCACAGACGCAGATAGGTTGACTATTTCCGAGAAAAAAGCAGAAGCATTCGAGAAAATTAAACTCAATTTACAAAATAAACCTTTTCAAACTTTACCAGAAAATTGTCAATTAGAAATTATTATCCAAAAAGTTTGTATTGAAACTTGGTTTTTAGGAAATAGAAACTTTTTTGTTAGAAACCCACAAAACAACGAAATTTTAAAAAAATATATCAAGTATTTTGATGTCAGTCAAAGTGATCCTGAAGATTTAGCAAGTGAGTTTGAACAAAACGAAGAAAATACACGAGAGATTTTTGGATATAAAACAAAAGCTTTATTTCATGAAGGTTATTTGAGAGAGATTTTCAAAGAACGTAATTTATCCTATAGTAAATCTAGACCAAAAGAAGTACAAGAAAAATTTTATCTTGAACAATTATTAACCAGAATTAAAACAAACCCAGATCATTTACATAGTTTTCAAAAGTTCATAGAATTTTGCTCAAAAATAGATGTGCAAGAAAATACATAAAATATAATCCTACACTAATCCTATTCGGTGCAGTGTAGGACTATCATAACTTTTAACCCACCGAGATTATTTGTGGTCGTGTTGCTACTTTTTCCAGGGCTGCAAAAACTTCTTTTCTAGCCCATTGATCTGCGTTTAAAATGTCATCTAAAGTGGGATTTTGTTGGTTATCATGTTGATGGCGATCGCAGACAAATTCGATACATTTAGGAATATCTAAAAATTGAATTTTCTCATCCAAAAATAACGCTACAACTTGTTCATTTGCCGCATTTAATACAGCGGGCATAGAACCACCAGCCCTACCAGCAGCATAAGCTAAACGCATACAGGGATATTTTTGATGATCTGGTTCACGGAAAGTTAAATCACCAGATTTGACTAGATTCAATCTTTCCCAATTAGTGTAAATTCGTTCTGGCCAAGATAAAGCATAAAGCAAAGGTAAACGCATATCTGGCCAACCCAGTTGGGCTAAAACTGAGGTATCTTGTAATTCTATTAATGAGTGAATAATACTTTGGGGATGAATGACAATTTCGATGTTGTTATAATCTACCCCAAATAAATAATGAGCTTCAATGACTTCCAGACCCTTATTCATCAAAGTTGCAGAATCTACGGTGATTTTTCTTCCCATTGACCAATTAGGATGTTTAAGAGCATCCGCAACTTTTACAGATGCTAATTTTTCTACAGGCCAATCTCGGAAAGCACCACCGGAAGCGGTAAGTAATATCTTCCGTAACCCATCTTTGGGAACACCTTGGAGACATTGGAAAATGGCGGAATGTTCGGAATCTGCTGGTAATAATTTCACTCCATGTTTTTCCACTAAGGGTAAAACTACGGGAGCGCCAGCAATCAGAGTTTCTTTATTGGCTAAAGCAATATCTTTACCAGCTTCAATGGCGGCGATAGTCGGTAATAAACCCGCACAACCAACAATACCAGTAACAACGGTTTGAGAATCGCCATAACGAGCAACTTCTATCACTCCCTGCTCTCCAGCCAGTAAAATGGGTTGGGGATTTAAATCTTTAATGGCTTCTTTGAGTTCTGGTAATTTATCAGCAGCGGAAATGGCGGCGATTTCCGGGCGAAATTGACGAATTTGCGCCGCAAATAACTCCACATTTCTTCCAGCAGCTAATCCAACAATGCGGAACTTATCTGGGTGTTCAGAGACGATATCTAGGGTTTGAGTACCAATTGAACCAGTAGAACCAAGTAGGGTAATGGCTTTCACAATTTTTTAAGAATTAATAGATAATTTTAACTATAAATGCCTTGGGACTCGTTGATCAGGGGAATTTCTACAATCATCAGACTTACTGACCAATTGCAAATTGTAGGTATATTTAGATGAATCTACATGATATGATTTTAATCATAATTAAACGCAGATAAACGCAGATAAACGCAGATACATGAATGGATTTCATGATTCCGTGGAGTTTTAGATGAAATGGGTATTAATGCTACATTAATTAATCTCTATGACAACCTTTGCTATTTTCGCCATTAATGCTTAACATTACTTAAAAGTAACATCAAATCAGGAAAAACAAAAGCCTATGGTTAAAGCACAAATAGCGATCGCTTCTCTTCGAGACGCTGCCCGTAGCTTGCCTATAATCGCTACCAGCATCGCTAAATTTATTTGGACGGATGATTTCTTATTTCCTGCTTCTATGTGGTTTTTAAGTCGTCTATGGGTGGGGATTTCTATGTTGCTGATTGCTCCCAATCTCCCCCCATTACCAGATGGAATTACGCCCCATTTTGGCTGGGGGATTTTTAACGTTTGGGATACTGTACATTATCGGGCGATTGTTACTGAAGGCTATGAATTTGTTGATGATGGTAAACAACATAATTTAGCATTTTTTCCCCTGTTTCCTGTCAGCATTTTTATGTTCATGAAATTGGGTTTTTCCTTTGAAATAGCTGGATTAATCATCAATAATTTAGCATTTTTAGGTACAGTTTATTGTTTATATTCTTGGGTAAAAAAACAATGTGGCATCAGTGCAGCCCATTGGACAATTGCTGTCATAACTTGTTGTCCCATGTCTTTATTCACAGGAGTAATTTACACAGAAGGTTTATATTTGTTATTGAGTACAATAGCTTTACGTTCCTTTGATCAAAAACAATATATTTGGACAGCAATTTGTGGAGCAATGGCAACAGCAACACGCCCCACAGGCATGGTATTAATACCCGCATTTTTAATCACAGCTTGGCGACAAAATAAACCACCAATTGCCTATATAGCAGGTTTATTATCCGCTACAGGTTTATTAGTATTCAGTGTGTATTGTGGGCTAAATTTTGATAATTTTTTAGCCTTCATTGCTGCACAAAAAGGGTGGCGGCCTTCCTTCGGTTTTGATTGGGAAGGTTGGTTAAATATGTTTATGCAAATTCCTTTTGGCAACAATTGGTATTTTGGTTGGGTGGAAAATGATGAAGGTGGAGTTAAAGACTTTTGGTATCCGCTGTTTTTCAGTTTAATTGTCATTAGTTCTTCTTGTTTATTCTATTGGCGTAAATATTTCCATCCCCAGATATTCCGTGCTGCTTATGTCATAGTCATATTATTATTAATAATTGCAGACCAAGGATTAATAAATAATTTGCTCAATCTATCTATGATATTAGGTAGTAGCTACCTGTTATGGTATTTCCGTCAGCAACTAACTCCCATTATGGTAGTTTATGGTTTTTGTGGTATTGGTTTACTTTTAGCTTCTGGTGGGACAATTTCCTTAAGTCGTCTTGCTTATGGCATTGTACCTCTGAGTGCAGCTATAGGTATCTGTTTGTCTCGTTATCCCCGTCAAGCTTATTTGATTATGGGTTTGTTTATCACCTTACTTGGTAAGTTAGCAATCGGTTTTGCTCAAGAAATTTGGGTAGGATAAAATACAGAATAAATCTGAACTAGGAATCAAACAAAAAATTCAGAAATTAAGTGTCTGTATTTAAATTCAACTAAATCAGCCGCTTTCCTAGAAACTTCCTCCGCTTGATCAGGATTCGTGACTAAAGTAGCTAATATAGCTAACCCCATAACACACTTGTGTTTATTCATGATGTATTCAAACGTTATATAAAACATGAAAAACGAAATTATCTTGAGCTAGAGACTATCCAAAAGTGAGTTGATCTGGGATAATAGTAAAACTTCTACTGAATCTTGAATCTGACTGACTTTGGTTATAGAAACATTTTCCCCCCATGTATGTCACAAAATTTAATTTCTTTTATTCTGTGATATACAATATAACTATAGATCTGACATATTTTCTTATAAGTGTCAACCCTAAAACCGGGGTTTATATTTTCATGGCACTTACGTAGATGTAATACTTGTCCGATTCATACTTATGACACAAAATCACCAACCTTAATTTAGATATCAAAAAGTCACACAAGTGAACATGAAACTGATGCAATCAAAACCAAGAATGAATCAACAAGAGTTTGAGCGCGTATTCGACAATCTCACGGAACGACGCAGAAACGTATTAAAAAAGATACTAATGGGCGAAACAGATGCGGATATAGCTGAATCTATGAAGATTGGAGAATCATCCGTGAGAAAATATGTTGAAAGAATATGTCTAGAATTTGGACTCAATAATGAGCCTTCTGATAGCCGTCGCTATAAACGGTCAGAGTTAGTTACATTGTTTGCCAAATACAAACCTGAGTTACTGAGTGAAACTAAAACAGGCTCGAAGAAGGAAATACAACAGATTGCAGATGAAAGTAACCCAAGTATTACCGAATATATCTTGCGCTTGGTATCCCTTAACCAGCCAATATCGGAGGATTTACAAAACTTACTAAATCGTATTAAGTTTCATGAACAAGAAAGGAAACAAGTTGCTAAGTCTTTAAATGAGATAGGACATAAAAATTATCTCAATAGCAACTTTACAATTGCGGTATCTTATTTAGAATTAGCAGTTGAATTTAACCCAAACTATGGTGCTGCTCATTATAATTTAGGAGCAGCTTATGAAAAGCTAGATAATTTGGATGGCGCTTGTTATCACTATCAGATTGCAAGTAAATATCAAAATCGCGCTGCTGATGCTGCTGTTAATAATTTAGCTCGGTTACAAATTCTCCGAGGAAATAGTATGGCGGCAGTAAAAATTATTGAACCACTTTTGTCAAAGGTTAAAGATAAAGCAGTGGAAGTCACATTGTATAAAAACCTTGGGTGGGCATATTTTCAGCAAAATTATTATGAACAAGCAAAACAAAATTTACTTATGTGTCTACAATTAGAAAACAATTATCCTCCGGCTTATTGCTTGTTAGCACAGCTTCAAGCAGCACAGGGAGATCACCAAAGTTCTAGAGAATCATGGCGAACTTTCCTAGAATTTTATTCCCGTGAACAGCAAGAAAAAAAAGTTCGTGGACAATTACCAGAATTAGAAGTGTGGAAACTTGATGCAGTCAGAATTCTTAATTCTCAAGCTGACTAATTTAGATAGAGCAGTTACTCAGAAGCCTGTCAAGCATTTCCAGAATTTCAGAAATTAAATATACAACATATTTGATCATGGTGAGGTACACCTCACCATGACTAAATTCGCTGCATCATTTCTCCTGGGTGGCGAAAAAGCCATATTTAACTAGGTGGGACGATCGGATCATCATCCTCATCCCCTATGTGATCAGCTTGTGTAGCATAAGCACCCTGTAATAATGGTGATCGTACTTGTATTAAGCTCCAGGTATCATCTTCTCTGTTGACCTTCACAACGGGTGCTGCTGAAATTTTTTGATGATCAAGATTAGCTGTTAATAAATGTTGGTAGGCCATAGTAACCTCTTTTTTTGTCCCTATATAAAAAGTATCTATGACGGCCATTTGATTGTCATCACTAAGTTATTTAAGTGATAAACTTAATAAAGTTAATAAAGTTAATGCAAATTAAGATACAATCCAGAATATTCTGTGGAGGGAGAACTGGACTATGGATGAATTGGTCATACTATTAAAAGATTGGGTGCAGCGCTTAAAAGGAATAGATTTAAATTTAGATCCTTGTGAAGAAGCAATTTTAAAATACTCTTTGGCAGGAAAATCCTACAGCCAGATGAGTGATGATATTCCCAATTACGAATTGAGTACCATAGCGAATATAAAAAGTCCCAAGTTATTCAAACGCTTAAGGGAAGTGACAGGGACAAATATTAACAAAAAAAATTGCAAGTTAGTTTTAACACAACTGTTAGAAAAAAATAATCAACAAGCCATAGCAGGAAAAAATAACCATCTTTCACATATAAATTTGCATGAAGCACCAGATTTCAGTGATTTTTATGGCCGTTCTCAAGAACTGAGTGATTTACAAAGATTGATAGTCACAGAACGCCTTCGTGTACTGGGGGTTTTGGGCATGAGCGGAATTGGCAAAACAGCACTTATAAGAGAGTTAGTTGAAAATATTCACAGTCATTTTGATTATGTTATTTGGAAGAGTCTTGAATATTCCCCTGGGTTGGAAGAGATTTTGGCTGCCATAGAACATTATTTCCCATTTAACAATTCAGAAACAAATATAAATAATAAAATTAGTCATCTAATTAATCACTTGAATCAGCATCGTTGTTTGCTAATATTTGACAAATGGGAAGCAGTAATAGAAAATGGTGAAGAATCCCTAAACCAACGACAAATTTACCCGAATTATGAAAATTTTTTAAGAAAAATTGGGGAATCAAAACATAAAAGCTGTTTGATTTTTACCAGTATACAAAAACCTAGAGTCATGGATTTACTTCTCAGCAGACAAAATATTAGTGAGTTGTCATTATCTGGATTGAAAAATCAAGAAGCCAAAGCTCTATTGACAAATTTGGGTCTTTTTGATCCCGGAGTTGAAGCACTGATTAAATGCTGTCAAGGACATCCATTAGCTCTCAATTTGGCGGCTGAAATGATTAAAAATATTCATAATGGTCACATTCTTAAATTGCTGGAAGGAACAATTTTTATGCACGATGCCATGCTTGGCATATTAGATAAACAATTTTCCTATTTGTCAAATTTAGAAAGAAATATTATGAAAAAATTAGCTGCTGAAGCAGAGCCTAAATTAACACATCAAATATTTAAATATTTTCCATCTCAACCCCACGCATATATTATTCAAGCTGTCAATAATTTATGGCAAATTCGTTTAATTGAAAAGGAGGAGATACAAGAATATCAAGCCCTTTGGGTGCTAAATCCTTTAATTAAAAAATATATAAAAAGACGTTATCACTAAAAGGCCAACTTAAATGGGAAGTTTCCACGAAAAAATCCGTAGAGGCTCAATTTTGACAAAAAGCTAAAAAACTTTGAGGAATGGGTGATATAGCCATGGAAACTGCTATATCCTATGATGCTACTGGGGCTATTTTTGTCTCGATTATTAACTACGATTTTATCATGTTAGATTGTTTATAAAATGATAAAATATTCAAATAAATTAACGTTTTATTAAGCCAAGAGGAAGAAAGCCATGATTGAATCAGGAGATATTATTAATGCTCGCTATCATGTCCTTAGAGAATTAGGGGATGGAGCTTTTGGCAAGACTTTTGAAGTAAAAGATACCTTTATTGGTGATGATAAAGTTATTAAGGTTTTGAAGTTAAATAATTCTAGTAATCAGAGAGTAATTAAACTTTTCATCCAAGAACATCAGGTTCTAGAAAAATTAGATCATCCGGGAATTCCCAAGGTTGAAGCAGATGGTTATATTACCTTTCGCTGTACTCACACTGAGGATATATTACATGGTTTAGTCATGGAGAAAATTACCGGAGAAGACCTGGGAAAATGGCTAAAAAATAACCGAATTACTAATACAACACAAGCGATAAATTGGCTAAAACAATTACTTGATATTTTAGCTCACGTTCATAGTCGAAATTACTCTCATCGGGATATTAAGCCAGATAATATTATGTTAAAACCTGATGGTCAATTAGTATTAATTGATTTTGGGACTGTCAAAGAATCCATTCAAAAATATGAAAAACAAACTACTCCCTCTACAGTCATAGGAACACCAGGGTATAATTCACCAGAGCAAGAAAATCTCAGCCACATAAATTGTACATCCGATCTTTTTTCATTAGGTCGTACCTTTGTTCATCTCCTCACAGGTATTTATCCTGGATATGACAACTTTCTGAAAAACCCACGAACTGGAAAGTTATTATGGCGAGATAAAGCACCAGAAATTTCAGAAAGATTCAAAGTTATAATTGATTGGTTAATAGAATATGAGCCAAGAAATAGACCACAAAATACCCAACAAATTTTGGATTTACTCGACGAAACAAGCGAAAATATATTTCCAGTACCAATTGTGTTTTTAAGCCTTGCTCTTAATTTCGTTTTTCTGACTTTACTAGCTATGGGAGTTACATTAACTCTAGGGTGGAAAGTTTTATTCCTCCTTGTTATCTGTGGGGTTGGTATTTTTTTGGTTACGCCTTTGATTAAGTATCTATTATGAACTACCCCTTTAGATTTTATCTAACTAGCAACTTACATTAGTGTTATAACTGAAATGAAGCCGTCAAAGCCACCGCTAAAGCATCCGCAGCATCATCTGGACGAGGAATTTCATCTAAATCTAACTCGCGCATAACAGCTTCTTGTACTTCTGCCTTATCTGCCTTACCGTAATTTGTTAAAGCCTGTTTAATTTGAGGAGGTGCAAATTCTACATAAGGAAGTTTACGCTGTCCTAAAACTAACATTAACACACCTCTGGCTTGGGCAACGACAATAGTATTAGCCATGCGATAAAAAAATAATTTTTCAATTGCGACTAAATCTGGTTGTATTTCTTCCATAAGAGTGTTTAAATCATCAAATAAAATACATAGTCGTTGACTCATTTCCATATCCGCATGAGTGCGAATGACACCAAAATCAATCATCTGTATCTTTATCTCCTGTGCTGTATTTGCACTTTTTTGCCAATTAATCGCCCCAAATCCCACAATTGCTAGTCCTGGATCTATTCCTAAAATCCGCTTTTCCATATAATTCTGTATGATGGTAATTTTCCTAACTACTGACTTTTTGCTCTTGCAAATACAAAGGGATTACAGCGAATTTCAGGTAAATGAACCACGGTTTTTGTTTCGCGCAATCTCTCTTAGAGATCCCGAAGGGTAGCCGCAAAGTAAGGAAGGCGCAAAGGAAGAAGGTAATCAAAGTCTGGTTTAAATCGCCGAAAACTGCTGTAATAATTCGGCGTTGCTGATTAAGGGTATGAATTTTAGTCTCACGCAAAGGCGCAAAGACGCCAAGGTAAGAGTTTTAAAGGTTAAATTTGGGAATTTTTCTCCTCAATTCAGCAACGCCAATAATTCTTGTGATTTCCCCTCTAGACTGGGGAGTCGATGATGTAAAGTTTTTGTTAAATATTCTTTGTACTAG
Source organism: Dolichospermum sp. FACHB-1091 (assembly GCF_014697585.1). Taxonomy (GTDB): domain Bacteria; phylum Cyanobacteriota; class Cyanobacteriia; order Cyanobacteriales; family Nostocaceae; genus Dolichospermum. The sequence goes on from NZ_JACJSB010000032.1 coordinate 40,784, forward strand.
CAATCCCTATTAAGTAAGTATGTTCAGCGGTTTTTTCAAACGAGCAATTAATTCGTTACAATTACAATCCCATGGTCGCACTTCCCACCGCATTAACCAATGGTTTAAATGGTTATCCCCCGGGTTAGCGGTGAAACGTTGGTTACTTATCAGTGTTGGGGGTGTGGTGTTAGCCAGTTTGGGGTTGGCCATTTGGGTAAAATTAACCCCAATTTTTTGGATACTAGAATTTCTCAGAGACCTTTTAGCGTTTTTTGCGGACATTTTCCCTAACTATATCAGCGGTCCTCTACTCCTGCTATCTGGTGTTTTGTTGTTGTTGTGGGGACAATACCGCACTGTAGGTTCAATTACAGAAGTATTAAGACCGGAAGGTGAGGAGGAGGAATTGATAGATGTTCTTTTAGCTCACCGTCGTTTATATCGAGGTCCCAAAATTGTTGTTATTGGTGGTGGTACGGGACTTTCCACTTTACTCCGAGGCTTGAAAACCTACAGTGCTAATATCACCGCTGTTGTTACTGTAGCAGATGATGGTGGTTCTTCGGGTAGATTACGGGAGGAATTTGGTGTTTTACCTCCGGGGGATATTCGTAATTGTTTAGCAGCATTAGCAGACGAGGAAAGATTGCTAACAGAATTATTTCAGTATCGTTTTCGTGCGGGAGATGGATTAACAGGCCACAGTTTTGGTAATTTATTTTTAACTGCTATGACTGATATTGCTGGAGATTTAGAACAGGCTATTGCTGCTAGTTCTAAAGTTTTAGCAGTGAGAGGACAAGTTTTACCTGCTACTCTTAGTGATGTCAGACTTTGGGCAGAATTGACAGACGGCCGACGCATTGAGGGTGAATCTAATATTCCCAAAGCTGAAGGAAAAATCGTCAAAATCGGTTGTATTCCTGAAAATCCCCCCGCATTACCCGCTGCAATTAAAGCTATTGAAGAAGCTGATTACATTATTATTGGACCTGGTAGTCTTTATACTAGCTTAATTCCTAATTTGTTAGTCACAGAAATTGCTGATGCGATCGCTGCTACTGATATACCTCGCATTTATATCTGCAATATCATGACTCAACCAGGAGAAACTGATGGATATAGTGTTTCTGACCATATTCAAGCTATAGATAAAGCTTGTGACAATAAAAAATTATTTGATGCTGTGTTAGTTCATAAAAAAATACCCTCAGCCCAAGCACTGATTCGTTATGCTCAACAAAATGCCCACCCAGTTTTTTTAGATAGAGAAGCTGTTATTCGATTAGGACGGCGAATCATTCCTGCTAATATTTTATTTGAAGATGAAAATGGCGCTGTTCGTCATGACCCCCAAAAGTTAGCTAAGGTTCTACTGAAATGGTATAGTGGAGCGCATCACAATAAAAAGTAAGTCTTTAATTTGATGCTGTCATTGCTAATTAATAAAACTACATTCTGCATCAATAAACAATTGCTCACGTTTAAAAAACAATTACTCACGATTAACAAACAATCGCTTACGATAAGCACCCATTAAAAATAACATAAGACAAATGACCAAAATTTTTCTTCCAGACTTAGAAGCGACACAGCAATTAGGTATTAATCTTGGAAAAACCTTAAATGCGGGAAGTGTAATTTTATTGTCAGGTGATTTAGGTGCTGGTAAAACTACCTTAGTCCAAGGTATTGGTAAAGGTTTGGGAATAATTGACCCTATTGTTAGTCCTACTTTTACTCTAATTAATGAGTATACAGAAGGAAAAATTCCCCTTTATCATTTAGATTTATACCGTTTAGAACCCCATGAAGTGATAGGTTTAAACTTAGAAAGTTACTGGGAAGGAGTAGAAGTCACACCGGGAATTGTAGCAATTGAATGGCCTGAACGAATGCCTTATTTACCAGATAGTTATTTGAAGATACGTTTAAACCATGGTGAAAATGGTCAACGTCAGGCCGAAATTACCGAAATAAACTGACAGAGGCAACAGGCAAGAGGCAAGAAAGAAAAAAATAAATATCTCCCTCTTACCTCTTACCCATTACCTATTACCCATTACCTAACCATTGACAACTGACTAAAACTATAAAAAAGTCAAAGCTTGTCCGCGAATTTGGGTATTTAACCGACCATGATCATAAACAATTTCACCACCAACAATAGTTGTGACAGGCCAACCCGTCAAATTCCAACCTTCAAAAGAACTCCAACCACACTTACTTAAAACTTCTTCCCGTTTAACTTCCCGGTAATTTTTTAAATCTACCAAAACTAAATCAGCATCATAACCAGGGGAAATTTCTCCCTTATTGGGGATACCATAGGCTACAGCTACCGCTTTAGACATCCATTGTACAACTTGGGCAACAGTACATTTTCCTGCCATAGCAGCGGTTAACATTAAAGGTAAAGAAGTTTCTACACCGGGCATTCCCGAAGGAGTGTTAGGGTAGGTTTGAGCTTTTTCTGCTAAAGTATGGGGGGCGTGGTCTGTAGCGATAAAATCAATAATACCATCCCGTAAAGCTTGCCAGAGAACTTCATTATCGTGGGGCGATCGCAAAGGGGGATTCATTTGTGCTAAAGTACCAATAGTTGCATAGGCACTAGTATTTAAAAGCAAGTGTTGGGGTGTTACCTCTGCTGTCACCCAACTGGGTTTATCATGACGCAGTAACTCCGCTTCCTCTGCTGTTGACATATGTAAAATATGCAAGCGGCGCTGATACTTTTTAGAGAGTTTTAACGCTAATTGGGTAGCTAACAAAGCAGCTTGATTATCTTGAATTTGGGAATGAATAGCCAGATCTTCAATACCCGCAAACTCTTGTTTGCGTTGATTAATTCTAGCTTGGTCTTCCGCATGAACAGCAATTAAACGATTTCCCTGGGCAAAAATCGCCTCTAGTACCTCCTCCTGGCTTACCAATAACTGTCCGTGCATTGACCCCATAAACACCTTAATTCCTGGTGTCGGACTAGCAGAAAGTAAATCTGGTAAATTATCTCCCGTAGCCCCAATAAAAAAGCCATAATTAACTAAGCACTTACTAGCAGCCCGCTGTAACTTGTCATCTAAAGCCGACTGACTAATGGTTAAAGGTCTTGTATTCGGCATTTCTAAAAACGAGGTGACACCCCCTTTAGCACAAGCACAACTGGCTGTAAACAAGTCTTCCTTGTGTTCTAAACCTGGTTCGCGGAAATGCACCTGGGGGTCAATTACTCCTGGCAACAAAGTTAAACCCCGTGCGTCAATTTCATGAGTAGGAGAAGCACTAGTAATTTCTTGACCTAACTGGACTATTTGTCTTCCCTGAGTCAAGACATCGCCAATCATTGACTCACCATTAGGTAGAATAATTTCAGCATGACGAATCAGTAAACTTTGCGTAGTTGACATGGATGTACAATTTTTAAGTATTTATTTATGGATCATAGATAACTTTTTCTTGAATAGGTTTATTGCAAGTCAAGTCAGCTAAAAACCTGAGTGTTTATAGTTGAACACAGGAAAATACTAGATTTTTGACTTGATTTACCTACCATTTGCCCCATCTCGTTAAGATTAATAATATCAAGTCTCTCTGTCTGAGTTCCATACTAGTCTCTTAAAATACTTCAACAATTTCATGCCAAATCAAGCGTCTGATAAAAACTCTAGCCAACAACCTGATAATTCCTGGATAGTAGAGCTAAGTAAAACGATGATCTTGAGTGTCTTTCTAGCTCTGGGAATTCGTACCTTTGTCGCTGAAGCCCGTTGGATTCCTTCTGGCTCTATGGAACCAACTTTACATGGTGTTAAAGACCAATGGAAAGCGGATAAGATTATCGTGGATAAGGTGAAGTATAAATTTGCTGACCCCCAGCGCGGAGATATAGTAGTATTTTCACCACCAGAAACAATAGAGAATAATCCTAAACGGGAAGCATTTATTAAAAGAGTAATTGGTTTACCCGGTGAAAAAGTGGAACTTAAGGCTGGTAAAGTATATATTAATGGCCAGCCTTTACAGGAAAATCTTTATCTATCTTCTTCTGTGCGGACATTCGTTGAGACTTGCAATAGCAGCGATCCCCAGCCTCCTTTCTTGGCTAAACCCGAAATTATTCCCCCAAATTCCTACTTAATGTTAGGTGATAACCGAAGTAGTAGTTATGATGGACGTTGTTGGGGCGTTGTTCCCCGCGAACATATTATTGGTCAGGCTGTAGTTCGTTTTTGGCCCCTCAACAAAATTGGCTCAATTGATAAATCTCCTGTTTATCCATCTGCAAAACCATGAAATGATACCATATAAAGTCATATAAAGGAAGTTAGGAGGCGGGAAAACCCGCCCCCACAGAAGTCAAGCTAAGGCTACCGGGGCTATCAATACATATTTTGTATTTGTTGTCAAGGCATAAATCCTATTACTAATCAAATCAATTTTCTTGATTACAGGCTGCAATTTATAGTCGAATAAAAGCATAATGGAAGTGTGACTGATTTATTAGCCCCTTTACAATCCCTAAAACAAGGTAATTGGTTCAAATTAATTTGCGGAGCCAGTTTCCAACACCTTCCTGCGGTCAGAAATTTAACATTGGCCTACACTTTGGCTGGTGCTGACTGTATAGATGTAGCAGCCGATACGGCGGTGATTGCCGCCACTCAAGAAGCTTTAATGGTAGCCAAGAGTTTGGCCAAGGTTGCCCAGAAGCGGGGCTTTGCCTTTACAGGTAATTTGCCCTTGTTAATGGTCAGCGTCAATGATGGTGAAGATCCCCATTTTAGAAAAGCTGAGTTTAATTCTCAACACTGTCCCAGTGATTGTCATAAACCATGTGAAAAAATTTGTCCAGCCCAGGCAATTTTATTTAACAATGCCAAAGATGAGCTATCGGGAGTAATTAGAGAAAAATGTTATGGCTGTGGCCGTTGCGTTCCCATCTGTCCCTATGGGATAATTTATACAAAATCTCATGTGTCAACGCTAGGGGAGGTTGCACCATTGATCATGTCCATGGGAATAGATGCTGTAGAAATTCATACTCAAGTAGGGCGGTTGGCAGAATTTCAACGGTTATGGGCGGCAATGACACCTTGGGTAGATAAATTAAAGTTAGTCGCTATCAGTTGTAATGATGGAGAAGGACTAATTGATTACCTAAAAGCAATTTACGATTTAATTGTCCCCCGTCCGCAGTTTTTAATTTGGCAAACTGACGGGCGTTCCATGAGTGGTGATATTGGTAATGGTACAACCATAGCCACTGTGAAATTAGGACAGAAAGTTTTGACAGCAAACCTACCGGGATATGTGCAGTTAGCAGGAGGCACTAATAGCTATACTGTTCCTAAATTGCAAGGCATGGGACTACTAAATGATTTTGGAGGCCAAGATCACAATCCCCAATCCAAAATAGCTGGGGTTGCCTATGGTAGTTATGCCCGTGTATTGCTGTCATCTATTCTTGACCAATTAGAAAATAAGGAGGTGATTAACACTGATAGTCAAGGTAACAGCCGCTTGGAAGCAAGACCAGAATTACTTTGGGAGGCTGTAAAGCTGGCCCATACTCTCGTTTCCCAGATTAAGTCTGGGCGTTTACGCTAATCACTCCAACCATATCTCTAAAAACGTCAGTCACCAATTATTGCCATGACGATTACAGAAGATCTCCACAAGTTGTTAGACATTTTACCCCAAGACCTGCAACAAAAACTAGAGAATCATCCTCAAGGACATAATTTAGTTGAGGTAGTTTTGGATTTAGGTCGTCGTCCAGAAGCTCGGTTTCCCCATGGAGCGGAGTATCTGAGCGAAACACCGGTCACTCAAGCACAGATAGATGATTGTATACAAAGAGTTGGAAATTTTGGAGGGGATAATCGGGCAGGAATTGAACAAACTTTACATCGCATCAGTGCTATCCGCAACCGTAGTGGTAAGATTATCGGTTTGACCTGTCGTGTCGGCCGGGCGGTATTCGGAACAATTGCCATGATCCGCGATTTGGTGGAAACTGGTCAATCAATTCTGATGCTCGGTCGTCCCGGTGTTGGTAAAACCACGGCTTTAAGGGAAATTGCCCGCGTGTTGGCCGATGACTTAAATAAGCGAGTGGTGATTATTGACACATCTAATGAAATCGCTGGAGATGGTGATGTTGCTCACCCTGCCATTGGTCGGGCCAGACGAATGCAAGTTTCTCAGCCAGAATTACAACATCAAGTCATGATTGAGGCTGTGGAAAACCATATGCCAGAAGTGATTGTAATTGATGAAATTGGCACGGAATTGGAAGCTTTAGCAGCCCGTACTATTGCGGAAAGAGGGGTACAATTAGTGGGAACTGCCCACGGTAATCAGATTGAAAACCTGATTAAAAATCCGACTCTATCTGATTTGGTGGGGGGTATTCAGGCTGTTACCTTGGGAGATGATGAGGCTAGACGACGTGGTTCGCAAAAAACGGTTTTAGAACGCAAAGCTCCGCCTACTTTTGACATTGCTGTGGAAATGTTAGAACGACAACGCTGGGTAGTTCATGACTGTGTGGCTGATACGGTTGATACTTTGTTACGTGGTCGTCAACCTAACCCACAAACTAGAACCGTTGATGATCAGGGTAAGGTGGGTATTGCTAGACAGTTGGCTGTGGTCAATGGTGGTAATGGCCACGTGACTAAGGTGGAAGAGTCTTTCTTGGCTGCTAAACCCAATGGTTGGCGTTCTTCTGGACAAATGGTGGCTTTACCACCTTTATCTATGGAAAGGGAAAGACCGACGGGACGCAGCGAATTTGACCGCTTGTTAGATGAATCTTTCAATTACTCAGAAAGTATTAATTTTCCCAGCCGCAAACCAGCAGGTCCCAATGGGGAAGATTTGCCATTACATATTTACCCTTATGGGGTGAGTCGTGATCAACTTGAACAGGTAATTAATGTGTTAACTTTGCCTGTGGTCTTGACAAAAGACTTAGATAGTGCTGATGCTATTTTAGCTTTGCGATCGCACGTCAAGAACCACGCTAAGTTACGACAAATGGCTAAAGCCCGTAATTTACCGATGTTCATGATTAAGTCCAGTACAATTCCCCAAATTACTCGCAGTTTACGCCGACTCCTGAATATGGATGATCCAGATATTGGCGATAACAGAGAGTTACAATTGTTACTACACAATGGTAGCGATGATGAAATGGACGCTTTGGAAGAAGCTAGACTTGCTGTAGAGCAGATTGTTATTCCTAAAGGTCAACCTGTGGAGTTACTACCCCGTTCTTCCCAAGTGCGGAAAATGCAGCATGAGTTAGTAGAACATTATCGCCTCAAATCCGACAGTTTTGGCGATGAACCAAATCGGCGGTTAAGAATTTATCCGGCTTAAGTTCTTGATCATTTTCCCCTTTTCTGCATTAAAAACCCAGGTTTAGTTACCCCACGAAAGTCCCCCATTGTCAAGGTGGGGAAACCGGAATCTAGTCCCCTCTCCTTAGCAAGGGGAGGGTTAGGGTGGGGTCAAGGGTAGGTTTTTTACATTGAGATTTATAATAGGGAAAGACAAGGCAGACAAGGAAGGAAAGTGGACAAGGAAGAAGAACCAAGAAAAATTAAAACCCATGAAGATTTAGGGATATATCAAAAAGCGTTTAATGCAGCAATGACAATTTTTGATTTATCAAAACAGTTTCGGAGGTAGAAAGATATTCCCTGACTGACATACGTCGTTCTTCTCGTTCAGTGTGTGCGAATTTTGCAGAAGCTTGGAGAAAAAGAAGATATAAAGCCTCATTTATAGCTAAATTAAATGATTGTGAATCGGAAGCAGCCGAAACCCAAGTGTGGCTAAAATTTGCAGTGAAATGTCAATATATTTCCGTAGAGGAAGGAAGAGATTTATATAGTACATACAATCAAGTTCTAAGTGGATTAGTAAAAATGATTAATCATCCAGAAAGTTGGTTAATAGGTAATAATTGAGTATTGTTCTCAATGGGAAATATAAATGACAGTGGCATAAAACTCGTTTGACAGATCCCAAAAGGGCTGAAAGATTATGGTTAGCTATTGCTGTAGCTACACTGTGGACTCTCTGAGTTGGTAGTCATATCAATCAACAGAGGTATAACTTCCTTGTCTACTTTCCTTCCTTGTCTTCCCAGTCTTACCCTGACGACAATGTAAAAAACCTACCCTTGTGAGGGGGTGGGGTAAAAACCTTATTTATCCCAGGAGTGCATTTTATGAAATTCAATCGTAGTCAAGTTAAAAAATACCTGCAATTAGCTGATTTTACATCGCTTTTTATTGAAGAACTAGGTTGGGATTATGCTGATATTTCTCCTATTTATTTAAACGTCAA
>NZ_JACJSB010000033.1 GCF_014697585.1 Dolichospermum sp. FACHB-1091
AAGCTATTTAACATAATTGAAAAATTGAAACATTAGTGATCTCTTTTTGATTTTATCAAGAAAAGATCACTATTCTTTTCTTCTTTACCTCGGAGAATGAAAACCCCCTGCTTCCCTAGTAGGGTCAAAACCAAATATATCATGGTTTTGAATAACGCAACCGTGAGATCTTACTTGTGTCAACTTGGGTTGAAATGTCAACGCAAAGCCAATATGATCAGCAGATTTCGTACCAATGGCTTTAGTAGATTGATTTTGATGCAGGTGAGTAAACTTCAAATCTCCAAAGTCTGCAAAATTAAGGGTTCCTAGAAAACCTCCTGGGCTTAATTGACTACCTTCTTTGATATTTAGCGGTTTTATGGCTTGTGCAAATTTATATGTATCATTAAACTGACGACTAAAAACCAGTGAATTACCATGAAGATTCTGTTCAGACATAGATTTACATATTTTACACCTCCTGTAATAGTATAACTCCCAGATTCCCGATTTTTTAGAGAAGTCAGGTTTGAAAGGATTTGATTATTGCAAATTACCTCGCAAAGTTTTTGATGGTAACTCACCAAACATTTCCCTATAATCGTTAGCAAAATGTGAAGCATTCCAAAATCCCCACTCCTGAGCCACATTCATCACTGTTTTTGTATTCGTATCAGTATTCATTAAAGCGCGGCGTACCCCATTGAGCCGTTGAATTTTGATATAAGCCATGGGACTGATACCAAAAACTTCCTGAAACCCACAAGATAAAGCACTACTGCTAGTTTCTAATTCCTCACATAGTTTTTGTAGTGTTAAAGGTTTATCCCTATAGGATTTAGAAATTTCTTCCGCTTTCCTGATCAGGGAATAACGACGGAATGGTTTTAATATACGTTGTTTTTTTTGAGCGTTATTACCGAAAGTATTAATTAGTAATGGTAAAAAATCTTCCCTTATTATTGATTGCATCTGTGATTGTATCAATAATGATGGTTGGGTACTCAATATATGAGTAATTTGTTGATAGTAAGCCTTGAGAGGTCGCAATGATGAGGGGTGTAAACTCAGCGCATTATGTTGGAGAACCTTTTGTCCCATTTCGTATCCCATTTGTTCGCACAGAGTATGGAAAGCCCGTCCATTCACACTGGCCATGACTAGATGAACGTCTTTGCTAACAACTACATCTACTCCCCTAGTAGGGTCAAAACCAAATATATCATATTTTCCAATAGGACAACCGTGAGAGCTTACTTGTGTCAACTTGGGGTGAAATGCCAACACAAAGCCAATATGATCAGCAGATTTCGTACCAGTGGCTTGAGCAACTTGATTTTGATACACGTGAGTAAAATTCAAATCTCCAAAGTCCGCAAAATTAAGCGTTCCTAGAAAACCTCCTGGGCTTAATTGACTACCTTCTTTGATATTCATCGATTTTATGGCTTGTGCAAACCTATCTAGGTCATTAAACTGGTGAGTCACTACCAGAGAATTACTATGGGGATGTTGTTCAGACATAGATTAGGGGATTAACACTGAGTAATTTAACGTGGGATGTAGTTTGAGGTATGGTTAACCAGGAAGAACTGATTATACAACCAGTAACCGCATTTATTTACATAAAGAATTCTTATATTAGGGAACAGGTTTTGGGCAACTTTACTTTTCGTTACTTATGTCGGTTTTTTTCGTTCACCTACTTAATTTTATTGTCTGAAACTTGATTCTGATGGCGGCGAGTGTCAAAAAAAATTAAAAAAATTTTCTTTTTTTTGGTTCTAACCGATTGACTTGCGCCGCGCGGGGTGATATTGTCATAATGGAAATTTCTCCCTAAATAAAAATTTTACAAATAGCCAATTAATTATAATAATAAGACCATAATACCACACCGAAAGCGACCTGAACCCTGAAAATAAAAATTTTTTTTCAAAAAAACTTATTTAAAAATTGAAATTAATAACTTTAACTTATATCTTAGACAAGAACAGGACAGATAGTGTCGTAACGGGTTAATAATTTTGCCAAAGAAAATTTTGATTAATAGTGGTATTTGCTAGATGAAGGGATTAATGCTGAGTAATTTAACGTAATCTGTAGTTTGAGGGAGCATAAAGCATAAAAAATGAATTATACAACCAATAATGACATTTTTTGTACCTACGAAAAAGTAGGAATTTTGGAATATTCATTAACGATAAATGGCTATATAGTTCTAGGAAGGTGGTAAAACTACTGACAAAATACTTGCTTATGACATAGATATTTCGCAGTTTTTGACCCTTTTTTGCAAATTTTGCGAAAAATCTGGGTTAAGCAAATCATCAAATCATATTGAAAACTACACATTTACCTTATGGCCAGCAACGACGGTACAAACAAACCATCAAAACAACCATCACGCGATATCCTACCTATTCCTGATATTACTCCTCCAGGCTTAACAACCTTTGATGCCAAAGACCCTGATACCAAATACCCTCCCATTGTTCCTTTACGTCCGCCCGAAGGCGCACCTAATGTTCTTATTGTTCTCCTAGACGATGTAGGTTTTGGAGCATCTTCTGCCTTTGGTGGACCGATTAATACCCCTACAGCGGAAAGATTAGCCGCCAATGGACTATTATACAATCGGTTTCACACCACTGCCCTTTGTGCTCCTACCCGCGCCGCCTTACTAGCAGGAAGAAATCATCATTCCATAGGCTTTGGAGCGATTACCGAAATGGCCACCTCAGCACCTGGTAACAATTGCTTGCGTCCGAATACAGCCGCTCCATTGGCGGAAATTTTGAAACTTAATGGCTATTCTACCGCTCAGTTTGGTAAATGCCACGAAGTTCCTGTTTGGGAAACAAGTCCTATGGGTCCATTTACTAGCTGGCCCAGTGGTGGCGGTGGTTTTGAATACTTTTATGGGTTTATTGGCGGTGAGACTAACCAATATTATCCTGGTATTTATGAAGGGACTATTCCTGTTGAACCGGAAAAAACCCCGGGTAAAGAATACCATTTTACCGAGGATATGACTGAAAAAGCCATTAAGTGGGTAAAACAGCAAAAATCCTTAATGCCTGATAAGCCTTTCTTCATGTACTTTGCTCCTGGTGCTTGTCATGCTCCTCACCATGTCCCACTGGACTGGGCTAATAAGTATCAGGGAACATTTGATGACGGTTGGGAAGCGACACGGAACAAAACCGTCACCAAGCAAAAAGAGTTAGGCATAATTCCAAATGATGCTTTATTAAGCGCTCCTCCCGAAGGTGAATATGGAGAGGACGACAATCAGATTCCGAGTTGGGATTCGTTTTGCCCTAAGATGCAGGAAGTCCTCGCTCGACAAATGGAAGTTTATGCAGGTTATTTAGAACACTCAGACCATCATGTGGGTTTGTTGGTAGACGCTTTAGCGGAATTAAAGGTTCTCGATAATACTCTCATCTACTATATCATCGGCGACAATGGTGCTTCCGCGGAAGGTTCCAAGCAAGGTACTTTTAACGAAATGATCACATTGACAGGTTATAATCTAGAAAACGAAAAATACTTGATAGAGAGGAAATATCTGTTGGGTACTGAGGATGCTTATAACCACTATGCAGTAGGTTGGGCTCATGCCATGAATACACCCTATCAATGGACAAAACAGGTAGCTTCTCACTTTGGAGGAACTCGCAATGCTTGTATTGTTCATTGGCCTGACAAGATTGCGAAGAACGCAAATTATAATCAATATGATGCAGATGCATATGATGCAAATGCAATCGAAGGCCGTATCCGTTCTCAGTTCCATCATGTGATTGATGTTGCTCCCACGGTTTTAGAAGTCGCCAACTTGCCTGAACCGACCTTTGTGCATGGGGTTATGCAAAAACCCATGGAAGGGGTGAGCATGGCTGATTCTTTTAAAAATGTCACCGAGGTACAAGACCAAAAAACATGGTTAAAAGGTACTCACCAAACCCAATATTTTGAGATGGTAGGTAATCGGGGGATTTATCATAAGGGTTGGACTGCTGTAACCCAACACCGCCTCCCCTGGCAAACAGGTAACACTGATGTACTTGTATTTGATGATGATGTTTGGGAACTTTATAAAATAAGTGACGAGTATGATGACGAGATTGATAAGACAAATCCAGAACTTGAATACGAATGGAAAACGGACGTAGATTGGACTCAATCTAACAATCTACTACTTGTTAATAATAAGTATTCTCTCAAGTATGCAGAGAAATTGGAAAAGTTGCAAAGACAATGGTTGATTGAGGCTGTTAAGTACAATGTTGTCCCCCTTGATGATCGAATGGCAACACGCGGTAATGCTGAAATAGCAGGTCGTCCACAATTGGTAACAGGTAACTCTCAAACGTTATATGGTGGGATGGGACGCTTAACGGAAAGCTCAATTATTGAATACAAAAATAAGTCCTTTACCGTTACGGCAAAGTTAGACCTGTCAAAATTGAATGGTAAGCTAGCAGAAGGCGTTATTATTGCGGTTGGTGGTAGATTCGGTGGTTGGACTTTATATGCTCAGGCTGGCACGCTGAAATATTGTTACAACTTTTTTGGGTTGGAAAAATATGAAGTTGAATGTGACTCAGAACTTAGCACCAATACCACTTATGTCCAGATGAAGTTTCATTATGACGTTAATGGTACTTATTCAGAAAATGGCAAATACGGTTTCGGTTCTGGTTTAGGGAATGGAGCACTAGTTACCCTTTCCGTTGAAACAGACGAAGCAAATCTGAAGAAAGATTTCAAAGTTGAAGAGCTAACCCATACAAACGTTCTTCAAACAGAATATGGTATATTTTCTGCCGATGAATGCTGTGATGTTGGTTTTGAATCGGGTTCTCCTGTGACAGACTATGGGTTTACTGACACAAAGTTTAATGGAGAGGTGAATTGGGTAAAAATAGAAATTCCCGACAACTCCGCAAAAAATGCTATTCCTCATGAATTGCGCGCACGCATTGCTATAGGGGTTCAATAGAATAGATAGGTTGTAGCGTGACTAGCCTTTTACAGCACTTTTAGCTTGAGTGAGGTACACCTTATACGGGCAAGATGCCCGCACCACAAGAGTTTAATCATTGATATCTGTACTTCATAATAGCGGCAACTGCTGAAATTCTCAGGACTTACCCTTAAACGCCGTCTCTAGGGGCAATTGATCAATTGCCCCTATAAATAGTTAATAATTACACATTAACAAAGTCGTAAAATAATATTCAAATGACTTCCAATTCACAAATATCTAAAAAACCGCCCTCTCATTCTGGACGACCTCCCCATGGAGATATGGTATGGATTCCTGAAAAGACTTTCGAGATGGGAGCAAATAACTCACAATATCCAGAGGAAGGGCCAGTTCACACTGTAACCGTTAGTGGTTTCTGGATGGATCGCTATTTAGTTACTAATCAACAATTTCAAAAATTCGTTAAAGAAACGGGATATATTACCTTTGCGGAAAAGCCTCCAAAGGCAGAAGACTATCCTGATGCAGATCCGGCCATGTTAGTACCTGGTTCAGCAGTATTTATCAAACCAGATCAGCCTGTTAATCCCCAGGTTTCATGCTGGTGGCACTATGTCCCTGGTGCTGACTGGCGGCATCCTGAAGGTCCAAATACTTCCCTGGAAAATCGGGAAAATTACCCTGTAGTGCATATTGTTTATGCAGATGCTCTAGCTTATGCTGTGTGGGCAGGAAAGGAACTACCAACTGAAGCCCAGTGGGAATTAGCAGCACGCGGCGGTTTAGATGGTGCGAAATTCGCTTGGGGAAATGAATTTATGCCCAATGGTAAACCAATGGCAAATATCTGGCAAGGAAGGTTTCCCTCAGAAAATCTCAAATCTCAACCCCCAGGTCCAGAAGCGGTTGGTAGCTATCCTGCTAATGGCTATGGACTTTACGATATGATTGGTAATGTTTGGGAGTGGACGCAGGATTGGTATCGAGAGAAACATCTAGAAAACCCGACCAAAGCCTGTTGCACTCCCAAAGATCCTAGAGGCGGAACGGAAGCAGATAGCTATAACCGCAGGTTGTCGCCCTCAATGCGGAAACCGCGCAAGGTGCTAAAAGGAGGTTCTTTCCTCTGCGCTCCTAACTACTGTGCTCGCTACCGTCCGGCGGCTCGACATCCAGAGGATACTGATACCTCCACTAACCACATTGGTTTTCGGACGATTTTTTGCCCTTCTGTCACACCTGAACAAAGTTAGATCATGTGTTGATTAGTTCTTTTAGGAGTCCGTAGATATAGCCTGGGATGTGTTTTATGGGCAGATGCGACTCCCTACCCAAGTCAGGACTGTACAACCCACACTCCGCAACCCTAACTGTAACAATCGGTTATTACGGGAATTAATTACTAAAAGAGGATTAAAAAATTACCTTTGGCTCAAAAAAAATAGATTTTGGATAGGAAGATTTATTAGATATGTTTTTCTCTCAAAATAACCTAAGAACCAATAATTTCGTACTTAGTTGTGAATATTTAACTGTATCTCTAACTTAATAATAATTCCTATTTAGCTCCAGCAAATTGTCTCGACAGTTAGTTCTTATGTACTAAATACATCTGTTTCCTTGGGGTGTGACAGTTGTGGGTGCGGAATGTGGGTTTAAGGATTTACAGGATTTTAGTTTGTGTTACAATTGCATTGTCACAAAACCTGACCCTGATGGCTGCGAGTGTCAAAAAAAATTAAAAAAATTAAAAAATTTCTTTTTTTTGGTTCTAACCGATTGACTTGCGCCGCGCGGGGTGATATTGTGATAATGGAAATCTGTCCATAAATAAAAATTTTACAAACACTCCATTATAACAATACGACCATAATACCACACCGAAAGCGACCTGAACCCTGAATATAAAAAATTTTTTCAAAAAAACTTATTTAAAAATTGAAATTAATAACTTTAACTTATAGATTAGACAAGAGCAGGACAGATAGTGTCGTAACGGGTTAATAATTTTGCCAAAGGAAATTTTGATTAATAGTGGTATTTGCTAGATGAAGGGATTAATGCTGAGTAACTTAACGTAATCTGTAGTTTGAGGGAGCATAAAGCATAAAAACTGAATTATACCACTAATAATGGCATTTTTTGTACCTACGAAAAAGTAGGAATTTTGGAATATTCATTGACGATAAATTACTAGATAATTCTAGGGCGTTGCAGATCTTGATAAGTACCACAACAGAATTAATTACACAAGGAGATATACATACAATGTCACAAATACCAAATGGAACAGATGATTTTATGGAGGTTGAAAATGTCATGAGGATAGCAAAAGAGAGATGGTTACAAGATAACTCACAAAAAATAACTAATTATGTTAGTGAAGAAAGAGGTCTTTTCCCAGCGGCAGCGGAGGCGGGGTTTTCGAGGATAGCTGGTGTGGTTTCCTTAAATAAACCCCTCCGGCCCTCTCTGGTAAACCTCTCTCCGACGCGGGGAGAGGGAGGGAAGGGGAGTTAGGTTTCTGGGGATTATCGGTTTCATTTAATACTTTTTAAACAACCTATTACGAGTATTCCAGGTAACACATATTTACAGCAGTTTGCGATTTTAATCGCAAACTGCATAAGTAAATATAAGTCCTATTTTATTTAAAACATCCTCTAGGTAGTTTGTTCCGTTTGTGTTTCTACTTTCTGTCCAATTTTCGGTTCTGTACCCGCAATTAATCGCTCAATATTACTGCGATGACGGATAATTATATATAAACCTCCAGCAAGACCGAGAATAATGTAGGCTAAAGGTTGATGAAAAATTATCATAAAAATAGAAACAGCCACAGCCCCAGAAATAGAACTTAAAGAAACAATTCTAGAAATAGCAATGACGACAGTAAAAACTCCCAATGTTGATAATCCTACTTGCCAATTTATAGCTAATAAAATTCCCACACCAGTAGCCACAGATTTACCACCTGTAAAGCCGAGAAAGACTGATTTACTATGTCCTAAAAGGGCAGCTAACCCAGCTAAAGTCACTAAATAAGGTTGCCAAATTTCGATATTTACAGTTGGTGGTATTGTTATTAAATTACGAACAGGAGCAATATTAAATAAAGCGTAAACTAGATTGATTGCTAATACTCCCTTCAAAGCATCAATTAATAGGACAAATACCCCTGGACCTTTACCCAAAGTGCGTAAAACATTAGTTGCACCAGTTGAACCAGAACCAACTTCTCGAATATCAATACCTTTTAATAGCTTACCTGCTAGATATCCAGTTGGAAAAGAACCAAATAAGTAAGCTAATAAAACCACTACACCACACAAAGTTAACCACATATTGTCAGTTGTCGGTTGTCCGTTGTCCGTTGTCACTTGTCCGTTGTCCGTTGATGATTTTGTCACTGACCACTAACTAATGACCAATAACTAATTAAAAATCATCATCAAAATCTCTATCTTTTATAGTTTTCGGGTCAGGAGCAAAAGCCAACCACAAAGGAAATTGTAGCAAAGCTAAACTAATTTGTTCCTCAGAATCATCAATAATAATTAAAGGCATTTCATTGGCTTTAACTAATCTATCAGCTTTCTGAGCTAAAGCAGTCGGCGCTTCAAATAATACCACACCTCTATCCGGTCCAAAATCAGGACGACCAATACCCAAACAATCTTGTAAACCGCGTCGCCATTCGCCCAAGCGTTCCGGTGTATTAGCTAAAATCAAAGTTCGTAAGCGATCGCCATATAGTTCATGTAATATGGAAATTGCCGAAGAAGCAATTAAAATATTTTGTAAGCGGCTACCCATTGTCCGCAAAGCGCCTCGTCCCCCCAGGGTAAACAGCCAATTTGAGAGTTTTTCCGCGTGAATTGGTTCAAAAGTGCGGCGTAACTGCCAAGGAGGTCCATAATAGTCTGGTTGGTTGCGATATTGGTCAAGTAAGCGGCGGATTTTTTTCGTAGTATCCTGAAACTGCTGTTGTCCCAGTTGTGGGACTTCTAACTTTTCCTTAACTAATTTTACTTCCTTGGGTGCCGGCTTTTCCCGTTCCTTCGCAGGTGGCAAAAGCTGCATTTGTTCCGCTGCTGCTGCCAAATCCTGTAAACTACCTGTAAGATAGTCCTTAAAACCCTGTACCCGAATTGCTATATCTTGAGATGTACCAGCAAAACTAGTTCGCATTTCATTGCGAATTCGTTCTTGACGACGTTCTAATTGTTCTACAGAAATTTGTAAAGCTTGTTTGCGTTGTTCTAACTGTGATAAAGATTCTTGCACAACCTGGGAAAGTGCGGTTTGAGTTACACTTATTTGCGTCTGAAGAGTTTTATATGTAACTTCCAATTGCTCAATTTCCGCTTTTAAGTCAGATTTAACTTGCTGCAATTGGTTTACTTGTGCTGCCGCTTGTGTATTTAATAAATTTAAGTTTTCCGCTGTTAATGTTTTTGAGTCAATAGTATCTGAATTAAAAGCAATTTCCTGTGTTGATACTTCAGCTTCTAATTCTAAATCAGCCAGTAAGGTTTCTGGTGGTTCATTTTCAGGAGTTTGAACTGCTATTTGTTCCAACCACTCGTCTATTGGCTCTGGAGTTTGGGATTCCTCTATGATCATAAATAATAAACTAAATTTTCAGTCTTAGTAAATTGAAACATATAATTCCGTCAAAAAAGTATTACCTTTGCGTCTTTGCTCCTTTGCGCCTTTGCGCGAAACAAAATTAATATAATTAAATTGATTAATCTAATCAATTCGTGGACAACGTTGTTCCAAGCAAGATTTTAAGGTTTTAGGGTCAAATAAAATTGGTAAAAAGTGAATACTATTAATTTCCTTAAAATAGAACAAAATAGGGACAGGATGCCAAAATATCCGCCAATTTTGCCATTCTTGGTAAGGAAAACGACGAATTAACTTTTCTCCTCTATACAGATCGAAATCAGTAGCAGTAAATTTAAACTTGAGTGTTACAGCTTGCAGCATCAAAAACAAACCCAATAGCGTTAATATAGCTCCTATCCAGGGTTGTATTAACAGCATAGGAATAGCACCAATGACCAAGACAACAGGAATATTGTAACTTGGTTGTAATTCTACCGTGGAAATGACGTTAGGCGTGAATGAACTAGTCAAAATCTGTTCTCCTTATTGATTTTATTTTCCTGCTCCCTGCAAATTATCATAATATAGATCCATTAGCTGAACCCTGAAACATGATCCAAGAGAGAAAGAAGTTACTAATAAATAT
This sequence comes from Dolichospermum sp. FACHB-1091, assembly GCF_014697585.1. GTDB lineage: Bacteria > Cyanobacteriota > Cyanobacteriia > Cyanobacteriales > Nostocaceae > Dolichospermum. The sequence goes on from NZ_JACJSB010000033.1 coordinate 10,242, forward strand.
AACTAATAAAGCAGTGACAACAGCAGTTGTAGTTGATTGTCCCACACCTTTAGCGCCACCAGTAGTAGTTAGACCCCAACTACAGCCGATAATAGCAATTAATACCCCAAAACAAGAGGCTTTAATTATAGCCTTGCCAATATCCCACATATCGAGGAAGTCACGGGCCGAATCTAGAAATACCGTATCTGAAAGATTGTAAATGCGTGTAGCGATTAACAAACCTCCAGACATTCCTGTAACTAAGGATAGCAAAGTTAAAATAGGCAGCATAATGAAGCAAGCCAAAAGACGGGGAATGACGAGATAATCAATGGGATCTGTTTTTAACATTAACAGCGCGTCTATTTGTTCTGTAACTTTCATAGTTCCGATTTCTGCCGCAAAAGCCGAACCTACTCGTCCTGCTAAAATCACTGCTGTTAATACCGGAGTAAGTTCCCTAGTCAATGCTACCGCTAATACGCCGCCAACGAGGTTTCCCGCGCCAAAATTAATAAACTCCCGTGCTACTTGAATTGTAAATACAGCACCCACAAATATAGCCGTTAACAAAGCAATAAAGAAAGAATCTGGACCAACTATTGCTAATTGTTCTAGGGTATTGCGACGGTGAATTTTGCCTTGAAGGAGGTGAACCAAGACTTGTCCACCTAGAAAAATCGCGGCCAGCAATCGCTGACTCCATGATTCTAAACTGGATTTAGCCATATATATCTAAAATAGTAAATGCTGATATAGTGTAACGCAGTATTGTCAAGGATGCTGTGAGTTACGGATTTTATCAATCACACACCCTAAAATACTATAATACTGGAGGTAAGTAAAGATTCTAGGGCAGAGAACCCCTAGCCAGGTCAAGTCTCTAGAAGGGTTTCCGGTCACTTTTCTACAAGGAAAGTTATGAGATTATTAATTTAGGTTACAGCTTTTCTCATAAAATTAAGCAGGTTTTTAGAGAGTTTTTACTGCCAGTTAACTGCACACTGGGACGTATTTCCTTGTGATTTCAGGGTTTTACAGATTTTCAACACCAAAAAATAGCTAATGCACTGGAGATAACTATCACCCGTGTAATTTAATGAAAACTTAAGATTCTTGACGAAATGAAGATTTAGGAGCGATCGCCAGTATTGTAGAAAGTGGCGGATAAAATTGTGGGCTTTGCTTGGGACTCTGCGTGAAACATAATTCATGCGGCTATTACCATTACACAACACCAATTTTCGCCGCTTACTCCAGTTACACACTAACCTGGTCTGACAATGAACTTTTTCCGTTCCCTGGTCCTAACCACCATTTTTAGTTTTATTGCCCCCATATTCCTATTTGGTGGTATACTTTTGGTTTTATCAGTTTTTAGTTACATTCCTGGTCTACAGGGGATGATTGCCGATATCTCAGTAGAAGTGATACATTTTCTGGATACTTTTGGTAGTGGTAGTTCCCTCAACGGTCTATTGATAATTAGTTTAACTTGTGGTTTTGTCGGAGCGCTGTTTGATACTTACGTTTATTATCGTTCTCAAATTCTCCGTACCGACTCTTAAAACTCAACACAACAACCCATCCAGTCAGGTTTAAAAATGACACAATCACAACAAAATAAGTAATATGACTTGTGAACTGTGGCTAGATATTTCTATTTTTGTTAAAAGTTATTGGCTTTGTGCCGAGGACTTCTATTTTTAATGTCAATAATATTGACACTCAGCAAATTTTTGTAAAAATCTGCTTTTCACACCTTAAAGATACCAAATAAAACTACACAGAAAATCTAAAAATTTCCTTAAGCTTTTTCAGAGTGGTTTATTTGGCGACTTTTATCAGCAATAAAGAGGTAAAAAGAATATTTATTGTTAATTTTACCTCTTGGCAATTGTCAATTTTCGATTGTTTGAGTAAGTCAAGCCCGTGAGGTTAAGGCTTTTTGGTTCTATATTAAATATATTCAGAAGATTAGAAAGTTATTTGATTGCTCATGATTTGGCCATTTAAGCCCAACTTGCGGAAACAAATTGCACGGATTGAAGTTAGCGGTGCGATCGCTGGTGCAACCCGTAGACACGTACTAGAAGCATTAAAAACTGTAGAAGAAAGGAAATTTCCAGCCTTACTGCTACGCATTGATAGTCCTGGGGGTACAGTAGGGGACTCGCAAGAAATCTATAGTGCTTTGAAGAGATTGAGTAAAAAAACCAAAATTGTCGCCAGTTTTGGCAACATTTCCGCCTCTGGTGGCGTTTATATTGGTATGGGTGCAGAACATATTATGGCGAACCCAGGGACAATTACAGGGAGTATTGGCGTAATTTTGCGGGGTAACAACCTGGAGGTATTACTGGAAAAAATTGGTGTTTCCTTTAAAGTGATTAAATCAGGACCATACAAAGATATATTAGCTTTTGATCGGGAACTAACAGAACCGGAGCAAACTATTTTGCAAGAATTGATTGATTATAGCTATCAACAATTTGTAGAAACGGTAGCCGGGGCGCGTTCACTGTCTGTAGAAAAAGTCAGAAGCTTTGCTGACGGTCGAATTTTCACCGGACAGCAGGCCTTAGAATTAGGTGTGGTGGACCGTTTAGGGACAGAAGAAGATGCAAGACGTTGGACAGCGGAATTAGTAGGACTTGATCCGGAAAAAACTCTTTGCTATACGCTAGAGGAGAGAAAACCATTATTGAGTCGTGTATTACCGGGAAACCGTCAAGCTAAATCGGGTGTTGGTGCGGCAATTGATTGGTTAGAATTTGAAATGTCTACAAGTGGTTTACCCATGTGGTTATACCGCCCATAGTAAAGTTAATAGTCAGTGGTCAATTGACAACTGACAACTGACAAATAAGGAGGATTTTGGTAGTGAAATGGCAAATGCGAGCAATTCGTGGTGCAACAACTGTTGCAGAAAACAGCATTGAAGCAATTAGAGAGTCAGTGACAGAATTATTAGATCAATTAGAACAAAGAAATAAATTGCAACCGGAGGATATGATTAGTGTGACTTTTTCCGTGACCAAGGATTTAGATGCTATTTTTCCAGCAGCGATCGCTCGCAGTCGGCCTTTGTGGGATAATGTAGCCATGTTAGATGTGCAGCAAATGCACGTGGAAGGAAGTTTACCGCGTTGTATTCGCTTTCTCATTCATGCCAATTTACCAGTTTCTCAGCCAATTCACCATATTTATTTACGTCAAGCGGCTAAACTGCGTCCAGATTGGAGTTTAGCCCAAACGTTACAAACTGCACAGCACGTCATGGAGACGAAAGTTTAAAATTAGCAGGTAAATATTATGTAAAAGTTGGCACTAAATGAGCTATTACAGTGGTGACGCGGCTGCTCAACCTCCTGCTGTTGGTGGGAGTATTTTCACTCATCAAGGAACTGGTATATGTATAAAATTAGATAGTTTTTTAAATATTCTTGCCAAAGGTGAAGAGCCGCTTGTCATTGTCACAAGTGAAGGTTATTTTACTAAAATATACAAGTATGTGACAGCGTATAAGGGTTTTGTATTTTTTACGGAATCCTTAGATAAGTTGGATTTTGGTAGTAATATTGAGGTGATTTACGCCCAGAGTTTGGGAACGAATATTTGAAGTTGTAATTGAAAACTTTTGACTTTGAGGGGGAAACCCCACGGCTTCAGACTCCCAGTCCCCAGGAAAATACTTTTATGGCTAGTACAACACGGCGTAAATGGGATTACCATTAAAAGCTAGAAAATCTACGAAGATTTGATTAATTATAAGGCTTAAAATTGTATGTATATTTACGCCGCAGATGACTGAGACACGCGAGCTATCAGCAAACACTAAGTAGGTCTAAAAGTTTTTAACTGTCGAAAAGAATGCAACTTATTAAAAAAATTATCACTATCAAAACTTAAAGGATCAACTTTTTTACCAGCTATATCTACAGCCTTATGAGTAGTAATTCTATCATCTGGAACTTGACTTTGAGCAATTAACCAAGCTAGAGAATCATATTGAGCCTCAGTGTAGCCGCTATGTTGCTGTATATTATTCTTTCCCCAAGCATCAGGAGGAGTTTCGAGAGAGACATGATAAGCAAAATTATTCACAGACGGTGGTAAATTAGGATTAGTTTGTACAGATTCTACACCGTTAAGACCCTTAAACACCGAATTACCAGCCCCAAAAGCGCGTTTTTCTGGAGGAACTAAATAGACAACCGTTCCCTGTAAAGTAATTATAGCGTGATAACTAGCTTGAATACTTTCATCATCATGAGGAGTTTGAAAAAAATTAATAGCGCTAGAAGTTGAATTACTGGTTTCATGAAGGACTATAATAGCTTGATTATTAAGAGGTTGACCATGAATATCTGCGGTATAGCGATCGCCATAATTGCTAGGATCAACTTTAACCTGTCTAAAATCAGGTTTATATTTGCTAAATTCCTTGGTAGTTGTGTATACAAGATAATTTTTATTAGTGTTGACTGGAGATGGTGTTAAATTTCCTTTCTTTTCCCCAATAGTTACTACTGATTGTAACTGCGGTGGTAGATATTGATTCCAGGATTTATCTGGCAAATTTCGTGAATTTGTCTGATTTTGTGGATTTCTTGCACCACCAATGAATAGTGCCAAAATTAACGCAGCCAACATCAGAAAAATCAGTAAAACTCTAGTCGCCCAAGCTCCAAATTTCATATTTTTCAATACTGATAATATAGCTAATATCACTTCTGGTAGTTTTGCGCCTTTGCTTCTTTGCGCCTTTGCGCGAAACATAGCCATCAAAATCTGAGAAGATCATAAAATAAGTCTAAGATAACAAAACCAACATTATTTTTTTAACACAATTATGACCCATCCCTTTCTCAAACATCTACATAGTCCAGAACGTCCCGTAATCGTTTTTGACGGCGCTATGGGAACAAACCTACAAAGCCAGAACCTGACGGCTGAAGACTTTGGAGGGGCGCAATATGAAGGTTGTAACGAATATCTAGTTCATAGTAAACCGGAAGCCGTCGCCAAAGTTCACCGTGATTTTCTGGCAGCTGGCGCTGATGTCATTGAAACTGATACCTTTGGTTCTATGTCCATAGTCCTAGCAGAATACGACCTAGCAGACCAGGCTTATTATCTCACCAAAACTGCCGCCGAACTGGCCAAAAGCGTCGCTGCGGAATTTTCCACCCCGGAAAAACCTAGATTTGTCGCTGGTTCTATTGGACCGACAACCAAACTCCCCACCTTGGGGCATATTGATTTTGATACAATGAAAGCCTCTTTTGCGGAACAAGCAGAAGCCTTGTTCGATGGTGGTGTGGATTTATTCCTAGTAGAAACCTGCCAAGACGTGCTGCAAATTAAAGCTGCATTAAATGGAATTGAGGAAGTTTTTGCCAAAAAAGGGGAAAGAAGACCATTAATGGTGTCTGTCACCATGGAAAGCATGGGAACAATGCTGGTAGGTACAGAAATAAACGCCGTTCTGACGATTTTAGAACCTTACCCCATTGATATTCTGGGTTTAAATTGCGCCACTGGTCCCGACTTGATGAAACCACATATCAAGTATTTATCAGAACATTCCCGCTTCGTAGTTTCCTGTATTCCCAACGCAGGTTTACCGGAAAACGTCGGTGGTCAAGCACATTACCGATTAACACCCGTTGAATTACGGATGGCGTTAATGCACTTTATTGAAGATTTAGGTGTCCAAGTGATTGGGGGTTGCTGTGGGACACGGCCAGCACACATTCAACAATTGGCGGAAATTGCCAAAGAGTTAAAACCGAAAGTTAGACAACCGAGTTTAGAACCAGCGGCTGCATCAATTTATACTACTCAAGCCTACAATCAAGATAATTCTTTCTTGATTATTGGTGAACGTCTTAACGCCAGTGGTTCTAAAAAATGCCGTGATTTACTCAACGCCGAAGACTGGGATGGTTTAGTCTCAATGGCACGGAGTCAAGTCAAAGAAGGCGCACATATCCTAGATGTTAACGTGGACTATGTAGGACGGGACGGCGTGCGTGATATGCACGAATTGGTTTCTAGGATAGTCAATAACGTTACACTACCTTTAATGCTGGATTCCACCGAATGGGAAAAAATGGAAGCGGGGTTAAAAGTCGCTGGTGGTAAGTGTTTACTCAATTCTACTAATTACGAAGATGGTGAACCACGATTTTTAAAAGTCCTAGAATTAGCCAAAAAATACGGTGCAGGTGTAATTATTGGGACAATTGATGAAGATGGTATGGCCCGGACTGCGGACAAAAAATTTCAAATTGCCCAACGTGCTTACCGTCAAGCTGTAGAATATGGTATTCCGCCCACGGAAATATTTTTTGATACCCTAGCTCTACCTATTTCCACTGGGATTGAAGAAGATCGGGAAAATGGTAAGGCGACAATAGAATCAATTCGTCGGATTCGCCAAGATTTGCCCGGAAGTCATGTCGTATTAGGTGTTTCTAATATTTCCTTTGGCTTAAATCCAGCAGCGCGGATGGTACTAAATTCGATGTTTTTGCATGAAGCCATGAATGCGGGCATGGATGCAGCAATTGTCAGCGCGAGTAAAATTTTACCACTTACTAAAATCGAACCTCAACATCAAGAAGTTTGTCGCCAGTTAATTTACGATGAACGCAGATTTGATGGTAATGTCTGCGTTTATGATCCTTTAGGAGAATTAACAACAATTTTTGCAGGAGTCAAAACTAAACGTAATACGGGAATTGATGAAAATTTACCAATTGAAGAACGTTTGAAACGTCATGTTATTGACGGTGAACGCATTGGTTTAGAAACTCAATTGACAAAAGCTTTAGAACAATATCCTGCCCTAGAAATCATCAATACTTTCTTATTAGACGGGATGAAAGTTGTAGGTGAATTGTTCGGTTCTGGACAAATGCAATTACCTTTTGTGTTACAATCAGCGGAGACTATGAAAGCTGCGGTTGCCTATCTAGAACCGTTCATGGAAAAATCGGAATCCGGTAATAATGCCAAAGGAACTTTTGTAATTGCTACTGTCAAAGGTGATGTACATGATATTGGTAAAAACCTGGTGGATATCATTTTATCTAACAATGGTTATAAAGTGATTAATCTGGGCATTAAACAATCTGTAGAAAACATCATTCAAGCTTACGAACAGTATCAACCTGATTGTATTGCCATGAGTGGATTATTAGTAAAATCCACCGCTTTTATGAAGGAGAATTTACAGACTTTTAATGAAAAGGGTATTACTGTACCAGTGATTTTAGGTGGCGCTGCTTTAACTCCTAAGTTTGTTTATCAAGATTGCCAAAATACTTACCAAGGTAAGGTAATTTACGGTAAGGATGCCTTTTCTGATTTGCATTTTATGGATAAACTCATGCCGGCCAAAATAGCTGGTAATTGGGATGATCTCCAAGGGTTTTTGGATGAAGTTAACGAGGAAAATGGCCATGAATCTGTTGGGGAAAAGGGCGGGCAAGATGCCCACCCCACAATAGATAATACTGACATTAAAAAAGAGGTTGATACGCGGCGTTCTGATTTTGTGGCTGTAGATATTGAACGTCCAAAACCACCTTTTTGGGGAACGCAGTTTTTACAACCTGATGATATTTCTTTGGAGGAATTATTTTGGTATTTGGATTTGCAAGCTTTGGTGGCTGGACAATGGCAATTCCGTAAACCCAAGGAACAATCTAAGGAAGAATATCAAGGGTTTTTAGCTGATAAAGTTTACCCGGTTTTAGAGGAGTGGAAAGGGCGAATTATTGAGGAAAATTTATTGCACCCTCATGTGATTTATGGGTATTTTCCTTGTCAGTCTGTGGGGAATAGTTTATTGATTTATGAAACGAACCACGGAGGCACAGAGGACACGGAGGTAAGGGTTAGTTTTGAGTTTCCCCGTCAGAAGTCTTTGAATCGCTTGTGTATTGCAGATTTCTTTGCACCCAAGGAGTCGGGAATAATTGATGTTTTCCCTATGCAAGCGGTGACTGTGGGGGAAGTGGCCACGGAATTTGCTCAAAAGCTGTTTGCTAATAATCAATACACTGATTATTTGTATTTTCATGGTATTGCTGTGCAGGTGGCGGAGGCTTTGGCTGAATGGACTCACGCGAGAATCCGCCGGGAGTTGGGTTTTGGTGATTCTGAACCGGATAATATTCGGGATATTCTGGCGCAGCGTTATCAGGGTTCTCGGTATAGTTTCGGCTATCCGGCTTGTCCGAATATTCAGGACCAGTTTCAGCAGTTACGGTTGTTGGAGGTGGAAAGAATGAAGATGTACATGGATGAAAGTGAACAACTTTATCCTGAACAGTCTACAACGGCGATTATTGCTTATCACCCAGCAGCGAAGTATTTTACGGCTTAATCTCACTTAATCACCCCCTCAATTGTGAAATAGAGGGGGGATTCAATACAGACTATGTTATATTTCATAAGGTGTCTGCCAGTTGGGAAATCAAACAGCTAACTGCTTGCGCGATCGCCTGTTTTGAGGATTTTAGCATTTTTGGTATTAATTAACCAATGACCACTGACCAGTAACGTGAATCTTGTCTAGATTGGGCGTTTAAATTCAATATATTCATGAGCATTTCGACTTCCGTATTGAGTGATTTACTCAAGTCACTTCCCTATCTGCGACCCCAGTTATATTTTAAGGCTTCACTAACGGCGCTCTCCCATGCCATAGAAGATCAGGTTTTGGCAGCTAATTTAGACCAACCCTTGATCATTGCTAGTTTTCAGAAAGAGCGATTCTATCGTCAAGAAGCCCATCGTTATCAACGACTTGGGGAAAAAAGTAAGCAAATATATGTATTATCTGCACCAGAGACTGAGTTTGCTCAAGCTGCTGATGACTATGAAAAGATAGCTTTTGAGCCTGATGATGGGTTAACTCAAGAATGGCATTTAGTAGTGGTTGCTGATAACTATTCTAGCTGTTTGATCTGTCGTGAAAGTCTTGGTTCTCAGTCCAAAAATCAATATATCCCAGAGATGATTCCTAGTTTGGATATGGATACAGCACGAAGATTTGAGGGAATTTGGACATCGGAAAAAGGAACGTGTCTCAAGGCCGCCCAATTGTTATTAAATAGAATTAAGGTTTATCGGCCGGATTTAGCGCGGAAGGTTGATCGAGTCAAGCAGCGGTTTAGAATTGGTGAATCATTCAATAAGTCAGGAGTTAATTCCAGCCATGAATATGCTTGTGATATTGATACAGATCCCTTTGTGCAAAGGTTGGTAACATATCTTCAAGCTAGTCAGTATAAACTACATAAAGCTTACCGTTCAATTGCGGCTCAAGCTCGGAAAGAAAGGTTAGTAAATTCCATTAGTACAGCAATTAGGCGATCGCTTGATCCACGGGAAATTCTGGAAGTTGCGGCTCAAGAGTTGGGTCAACAGTTACAAACCTGTCGATGTCTAATTTATCGCGCCCAATCTACAGATGGTAAAGCCATAATTGAGCATGAATTTTTAAATTCTGAGGTCACATCTGTACTAGGTCAAAGTTGGGAGTTACAACATAATCCTCTATTTCAGCAGGTAGTGGAGCGGGGGGAGGGAGTATATGTAGTTGATACACAAACAGATAGTCAAGTCAAGAAATCAGCGACTTTATCGAAAATTGTCCGGCAGTTTGGGGTGCGTTCTTGGTTAATAGAACCTGTATTATATCAAGGAAGACTTCTGGGAATTGTGGAGTTACATCATTGTCATTTTCCCGCCCATGAGTGGCAACCAGGGGAGGTAGATTTAGTACAAGCCATAGCGACTCAAATCGGTGCAGCGCTGATTCAAGCGGAATCTTTTGCAAATTTAGAAGAACTTAACCAACAACTAGAAGCTTTAGACCGAACTCGGAGGAATTTAATTGCTATTACAGGCCATGAACTTCGCACCCCGCTATCTACCATTCAAGTTTGTTTAGAAAGCTTGGCGACAGAACCAGATATGCCACGGGAATTGCAACAGGTGATGTTGAATACCGCGCTTTCTGATTCGGAAAGAATGCGGAAACTGGTACAAGACTTTTTAACCCTTTCTAACCTAGAAAGTGGCCGGGTAGAATGGCATCCTGAATCATTAACCATCCAAGAATGTGTAGATTTAGCGCTGAGTCGTTTACGGACGCGCTCTAGCCAAGAAAAGCTACCGCAAATTAAAATCCAAATTCCCCAAAATTTGCCTTTAGTCAGGGCTGACGGTGATTGGTTGGTGGAAGTATTAGCCAAACTTATAGATAATGCTTGTAAATTTACTCCGGCTTCAGGAAAGATTACTATTAATGCCATTAGCACCCTTCAGGAGACCCTAGAAGTCATCATATCGGACACAGGCAGGGGAATTGAACCTAACTGCCTAGAAATCGTCTTTGACCGCTTTTACCAGGAGGAAGGGGCATTACGCCGGACGACAGGTGGAACTGGATTGGGTTTAGCAATTTGTCGGCAAATTGTCAATGGCTGGGGCGGAAAAATTTGGGCCCAGTCCGCAGGTAAAGACCAAGGTAGTCAGTTGCATTTTACAATTCCTATTGTGCTGGGTAGTTAGGAGCAGTTAATAACTAAAGTGACTAAAAACTGTTACAGTCTATAACGGAATCGCAACATAAGTCGAGTTCCGATGTTAGTATGCCCTAAAAACCTACAAGAGATAGATTATGGCAACTCTGACTGGCAAAACCCCAATCTTTGGTGGCAGCACTGGTGGTCTACTCACAAAAGCGGAAGTAGAAGAAAAGTACGCTATCACCTGGACTAGCCCCAAGGAGCAAGTGTTTGAAATGCCCACTGGTGGCGCGGCTAAGATGGTAAAAGGCGAAAACCTGTTATACATTGCTCGCAAAGAGTATGGTATTGCTTTAGGCGCGCAACTTCGCAAGTTCAAAATCACCGATTACAAGGTTTACCGCATTTTACCAAGTGGCGAAACCACTATGATTCACCCTGCTGATGGTGTCTTCCCTGAAAAGGTAAATGCTGGACGTTCTATGGTTCGTCACGTACCCCGCAGAATCGGTCAAAACCCCAATCCCGCACAAATCAAGTTCAGCGGTAAAGCTACTCACGATGTTTAATCCTTAGTGGGTAATGGGTAATGGGGAGAAAATTTTGCCCCCTTACCCATGACAAAAAACTTGTTTACGAATTTTTAATTGTTAATTGCCAATTATTTATGATATTCCCCGATTTCGAGCAGTTTGTGAAGCTGACTAGCCAAGGTAATTTTGTTCCCTTGTATCAAGAATGGATCGCCGACTTAGATACGCCTGTATCTGCTTGGTATAAAGTTTGTGCAGATCAACCTTATAGCTTTTTGCTGGAATCGGTGGAAGGTGGGGAAAAGTTAGGACGTTATAGTTTATTGGGTTGTGACCCTTTGTGGATTTTGGAAGCCAGGGGTGATAAAACTACGCAAATACATCGAGATGGTTCTCAACAGGTTTTTACAGGTGATCCCTTTGCAGTTTTATCTGAATGTTTAGCACCTTATCATCCAGTAAAATTACCAGAGCTACCTTCAGGAATTGGCGGTTTATTTGGGTTTTGGGGCTATGAATTAATAAATTGGATTGAGCCGCGTGTGCCAATTCATGCCCAAGATCAGCGCAATATCCCTGATGGATTATGGATGCAGGTCGATCAGTTATTGATTTTTGACCAGGTAAAACGGAAAATTTGGGCGATCGCCTACGCGGATTTACGTAATTCAACTGATTTAAAGGTAGCATATCAAGAGGCGAGCGATCGCATTCAGGAAATGGTCAGAAAGCTATCTTTACCTCTATCACCAGAAAAGACCAAATTATCTTGGACAGCACCTAGAAACAGGACTAAAGGGGGAATAGAGGAATATACGAGTAACTTTACCCGCCCAGAATTTTGCGCTAGTGTGGAAAAAGCGAAAGCATACATTAAAGCTGGGGATATTTTTCAAGTAGTCATTTCTCAACGTTTATCCACAGAATATACAGGTGATCCCTTTGCTTTGTATCGTTCTTTACGTCAAATCAATCCCTCACCTTACATGGCCTATTTTAACTTCCAGAACTGGCAAATTATCGGTTCTAGTCCCGAAATCATGGTGAAAGCTGAACGCAATGATCAAGGGGAAATTATCGCTACAGTGCGTCCCATTGCGGGAACTCGACCTAGAGGAAAGAACAGCCAGGAAGATGCGGCTTTTGCGGAAGATTTACTTCAAGACCCCAAGGAAATCGCCGAACACGTGATGTTAATAGATTTAGGACGCAATGATTTAGGGCGGGTATGCAGCAGCGGTAGTGTTAAAGTTGATGAATTAATGATCATTGAACGCTACTCTCATGTGATGCACATTGTCAGTAATGTAATGGGTAAATTAGCACCTGGTAAAACGGCTTGGGATTTACTTAAAGCGTGTTTTCCTGCGGGAACTGTCAGCGGTGCGCCCAAAATCCGCGCTATGGAAATTATTAATCAGTTAGAACCGAGTCGCAGAGGTGTGTATTCCGGTGTATATGGATATTATGATTTTGAAGGACAATTGAATACTGCGATCGCTATTAGAACTATGGTATTACATAATCAGACTGTAACTGTCCAAGCGGGTGCGGGTTTGGTAGCTGACTCGGAACCGGAAAGGGAATATGAGGAAACTCTGAATAAAGCGAGGGGGATGTTGGAAGCCATTCGTTGTTTACGATGAGTTCACAGTTAACGGCCTAACATTTTATCTCTTAAATGCTTAATGCGATCGCGCAATTTTCCCGCTTCTTCAAATTCCATCTTCTTCGCTGCTTCTTTCATCTGTTTTTCTAATAAGATAATTAACTCAGGAATATCTTCCAAAGATAATTCATCTAAATGTTCATCAACTATTTTTAAATCACTAGCATTTAAACGCCGAGAAGCATCTAAAAATGATAAAATCGCATTACTCGACTTTTTCTTAATCGGTTGGGGTGTAATTCCATGTAGTTTATTATAAGCCATTTGAATCCCCCTTCTTCTATCAGTTTCATCAATAGCTTTAATCATACTATCTGTTAATTTATCAGCATATAAAATTGCTTTTCCTTTAATATGACGTGCTGCGCGTCCAATAGTTTGAATTAAAGAACGTTCTGTTCTCAAAAATCCTTCTTTATCTGCGTCCATAATTGCAACTAAAGAAACTTCTGGTAAGTCTAAACCCTCCCGCAACAAGTTTACACCAACTAAGACATCAAAAACACCATTTTGTAAATCTTGTAAAATTTCTATCCGTTGAATAGAATTAATTTCTGAATGCAAATATCTGATTCTAATTCCTCTATCTTCTAAATATTCGGTCAAATCTTCCGCCATACGTTTAGTTAATGTTGTAATTAAGGTTCTTTCCTGACGGTCAACTCGATCTTTTATTTCTCCTAATAAATCATCAATTTGTCCTTCCGTTGGCCGCACAAATATTTCTGGGTCAATTACTCCCGTCGGTCTAATTACTTGTTCAATAATATGATCTTCAGAAATCTCTAATTCCCAATTTCCTGGAGTTGCAGAAACAAAAATACATTGATTGACTTTTTGCCAAAATTCTTCTGCTTTTAAAGGACGATTATCCGCAGCACTGGGAAGTCGAAAACCATGATCTATTAATACTTTTTTCCTCGCTTGATCTCCGTTATACATTCCCCGAATTTGGGGAACGGTAACATGAGATTCATCTATAACTAATAACCAATCTTTGGGAAAATAATCAATTAAACATTCGGGTGGTTCTCCTGCTTGTCTTCCGGCTAAATGACGAGAATAATTTTCTACTCCGTTACAATATCCCACCTCTCTTAACATTTCTAAATCATAACGGGTGCGTTGATCAATACGTTGCGCTTCGACTAATTTCCCCGTTTCTTCTAATATTAATTTTTGCTGTTTTAATTCTCTAGCGATATCTTCACAAGCTATTTCTACTCTTTCTTTAGGAGTAACAAAGTGACGCGCAGGATAAATATTTACTACTTCTAAATTACCAATCATTTCACCGCTGACAGGATCTATATATCTGATTGCATCAATTTCATCACCAAAAAATTCCACGCGAATAATTCTATCTTCGTAAGCCGGAGAAATTTCTAAAACATCACCTCGGACTCGAAATTTCCCCCTCCCCATTTCTATGTCGTTACGACTATATTGAACTGCTGTTAAATCACGTAAAATTTGCCGGGGATCTATTTCCATTCCTATTTGTAATCGAATTGCAGCTTTTAAATATTCTGCCGGCATTCCTAAACCATAAATACAACTAATTGAAGCCACAACAATTACATCCCGACGTTCAAATAACGAACGAGTAGCAGAATGTCGTAACATATCTATTTCTTCATTAATTGCTGATGTTTTCTCTATATAAGTATCTGTAACCGGTAGATATGCTTCGGGTTGATAATAATCATAATAACTAACAAAATACTCAACTGCATTATTAGGAAAAAACTCCCGCAGTTCATTACATAATTGGGCTGCTAATGTCTTATTATGTGCTAATACTAGAGTAGGTTTATTCACTTTAGCAATAACTGCGGCTATGGAAAATGTCTTCCCGGTTCCTGTCGCACCCAGTAATGTTTGATAATGATTTCCTTTTTGAATACTAGCAGAAAGTTGAGCGATCGCTTGTGGTTGATCACCAGTAGGGACAAAGGGCGCTTGCAGATTAAAATCCATTATCTAGCTTGAACGTTATACCTAGCAATTCTACACAATTTCTCAGCTTTGCGTCGGGGGGGGGCAAATTTTTTTTTCGGGGTGGGGTTGCAACATCGCCGCCGACGTGCTATATTAGTATAATGGAGTATTGATAAAATTTTTATGGAGGCACGCATTACCATTATCAAAATATCACGCCTGGCGGCGCAAGTCAACCCCCAAAACCTAAATTTATTTTTGCCTGCTCAAAAAAGCCGCACCCGATTGATTTATTGTTAAAATCCTTGTAGTAACCGTTGAATAGAAATTTTAATTTCTGGAAATGCTAAAGGCGATATTTCACCGCAAGTAAAGGTTAATTCTTGAGAATAATCACCATTTATTGGTTCTCTAAACACTTTTAATTGTTGATTTCTTAAGTCTACTACCCAATACTCATTAATTAATGCAGCAGCATAGGTTTTGCGTTTTATCTCTAAATCTTTACTTAAAGTAGTTTTAGAATATTCGATTAACCAAAATATATTTTCAGGGTAAGGATGATGAGTACGATAAATAGTTCGCAGTGGTTCAACTATTGCTAAATCTGGTTCTGGTTCTGAATTACTATTAGGTATTGTAATAGGTTTTGCATCTCTTACCAGTGCTTTTGAACCGAGTAATTCCCGCAGATATTCAGCAGAATCAGTATTAATTTGGGCGTGTTCTGGTCCTTCCGGTGTCATGTTGATAATTTCTCCATTTAGTAGTTCAACTTGACGACCAGCTAAAAGACCAACTTCAATCATGCGATGATAGTCGTCTAAACTCCATTTAGCAATAGTAACTGTCATGGTTAGTTTTCCTAAAGCTAGGGTACGATTTTTATTTTAACTTGAATTTGATAAAGCAATTGTGTATCTAATCCAAGTGCATACCCCTATAATAGTCGGTTAAAACCGACTTGAGCTATTAGACAGGGAATTTATTCCCTCGCTTCTGGCTACGTTAAAATTTGTAATGAACCAAAAGCTGGTTGTGCATTGCGATTATATAAAAATAGTATCAGAACTGGTTAAAATAGAAAATAAATTTATTACCGTTTTAAGATGATACCAGAAGCAAATATTGAAGATGTACAAGAACCAATTTCCAGCGCACCACCAGAGGTAAAGCAAATTATTGAAAGAGTATGGAGATTAGAAAAAAGTAGATTAGATAGAAAAAGCAAAGGCCATATTAATGATGATATTCTCACAATTGTTAAGGAAGCAGTACAATGAGGCTAACTTCGATTAAATTATGTAATTTTCGTTCCTTTTATGGAAAAACTCCAGAGATAATTTTAGCTAATGGAGATATTCGCAATACAACGATGATTTATGGTAGTAATGGAGCAGGTAAAACTAGTATTTTGAATGGGTTTACTTGGGTTTTATATGAGAAATTTAGTGCTGCTTTTGCGTCAACCGAACAGTTAGTAAATAAACGGGCGATCGCAGAATCTCAACCTGGTCAACCTGTAGAATGTTCAGTAGAAATTGGTTGGGAACATGAAAATATTCGCTATCGTGCTAAACGTGGTTGTCGAGTCTATAAAAACCAAAGTGATTTAATAGAAACTGGTAAGACTCAGTTAACTATGTGGTTAGGTGGAGATGATGGTCAATGGAAAATTCCTAATCAGTTACCAGAGGAAATAATTACCCAAATTCTACCATTAAGTTTACATCAATATTTTTTCTTTGACGGTGAACGTATTGAGGAAATTGTGCGTTCTCATAATAAAGCGGAAATTGCAGAAGCAATTAGAATTTTTTTAGGTGTGGAAGTAATTGAACTTTCTATTAAACACTTGAAAGAAGCAAAAAAGTCTTTAGAAACTGAGTTTAAAAATATTGGTGATTCAGAAACTAAACAGTTATTAACCAAGCAACAAAAACAAGAATTAGAAATTGAAACCATTAATAAACGTCAAACAGAAATAAATCAAGAATTAGAATATCAACAGGTATTTAAAAAGGAGGTCAGTAATAAACTAAGAGAATTGAGTGCTGTTAAAGAATTACAGGAAAAAAGGCAAAATTTAGAATCGCAAAGAAATAGTTTGCGATCAGAATTGAAAAAAACACGGGAGAATTTAAAAAAAGTTATTTCCGCACGGGGTTATACTGTTTTGCTAACAGAAACTACCGCTAAATTTCGGGAAATATTTACAGATTTAAAAAAACGTGGTGAATTAACAGCAGGGATTTCGCGGGAATTTGTCAATGATTTACTGAATACTGGACGTTGTATTTGTGGTGCAGATTTAAGGGAAGGAACTCATACTCATTTTCATGTGAAAAACCTAATGCGAAAAGCCGGTTCTTCAACTGTAGAAGAAACCGCAATTAGAATGAGCGCACAAGTTGACGAAATTGATAAACAAGCTGTTGCTTTTTGGGAAGAAGCGGATAGGGAACAATTAAGAATTCAACAGTTGAGGGAAAATCTCAATCAAGTCGAATTGGAATTAACAACTATTGAAGAACAATTACGAAAAGATCCCAATGAGGAAATTAGTAATTTACAAA
The DNA here is from genome assembly GCF_014697585.1 of Dolichospermum sp. FACHB-1091. Classification (GTDB taxonomy): domain Bacteria; phylum Cyanobacteriota; class Cyanobacteriia; order Cyanobacteriales; family Nostocaceae; genus Dolichospermum. The sequence goes on from NZ_JACJSB010000033.1 coordinate 27,496, forward strand.
AACGTCTGGATGAAATTGAATCTAAAATTGATGAATTAAATCGGGAACAAGGTGCAAATCACCAGGAACTTTCTCACTTAAAAATAAGTATGGATACTTTGATCAAACAAATATCTAAGCAAAAACAAAATGAGGAAAAACAATTTTTAGCACAACGTCGTATTAATGCTACTCAGGATGCTATTGAACGATTGTCAGAAGTGAAAAACCGTCAAGAAAATCAGTTTCGTCTGCAATTGGAACAGCGAGTACAGGAAATATTTTCAGAGATTTCTTTTACTCCCTATATTCCCAAAATTAGCGAAAACTATGAATTAAGTTTAGTAGAAAATACCACGGGAATTGAAGCACCAGTCGCAGCTTCTACGGGAGAAAATCAAATTCTCAGTCTGTCTTTCATTGCTAGTATTATTGATAAGGTGCGCGAGTGGAGTGAGAAGAAAAAAATGATGATGGTTCCCGATAGTAGCACTTTTCCGATTGTTATGGATTCCCCTTTTGGGAGTTTAGATGCTAATTCCCGTCGTCACATTGCGCGTACTATTCCTAAATTAGCAAATCAGTTGGTTGTGTTGGTGACTAAAACTCAATGGAGGATAGAAGTTGAGGAGGAAATTGTTGATAAAATCGGGAAGGAATATGTTTTGGTTTATTATTCTTCTAAGCCTAATTGTGAACAGGATTTTATTGAGTTACACGGGGAACGATATTCTTTGGTGCGACAGAGTTTGAATGGTTTTGAATATACGGAAATTGTTGAGGTGGAACGGAATTAATATATCTCACGCAAAGGCGCAAAGGCGCAAAGGAAGAAAGAAATGGTTGTTAGTTCTTTAAGTTTGGTGACAGATAGTTGGGTAAAGGTAAGTTGGGATGAATTTCTGGAAGTCGCTGAACATTCTGATTATCAGCACGGAAGATTTTATTTTTATCAAAATTATATGAGGGTAGAAATGTTACCAGTTGGTTCAATTCATGGAAATAATAATAATGTTGTTGCAAATGTTGTGAATTTTTATGCGACATTGAAAAACATTAAAATTAAAGGTTGGGTAAATACCAGTTTTCGCAGGACGAGTGAAGGAGAATGTCAACCTGATTTAGCTTTTTATATTGGGGATAAAATCAAATTTCCACCTTTGAATAATTCTCCTGTCAATATTAATGAGTTAGCAGCGCCTACTCTAGTGGTAGAAGTTGCTGCTTCTTCTATTAATGATGATTTGGGTTTTAAGCGACTACTCTATGAACGATTAGGTGTAAAGGAATATTGGGTAATGAATGCTAATAATAATGATATTATTGCTTTTGAAATTATTGACGGTGGGAGTAGAAGAATTGAGGAGTCCAAGGTTTTACCAGGTTTACAAATAGCTATTGTTCAGGAAGCTATTCAACGTAGTTTAACTCAAGATGATGGTGAAGTTAATCGCTGGTTGTTGCAAATTTTTAGTTAATTTATTTTACGGAAAATCAGGAGGTAAATGTTATGGTTGCTAATTTTGATACAAGTTATATGAGTCCTCTAGAGTATTTGGAGTGGGAGGAAAAGCAAGATATTAAATATGAATATATCAATGGTGAAGTTTTTGCTATGACCGGGGGAACTATTCCTCATAATGATATTGCTTTTAATTTAGCTTCTGGGTTAAAAAATCATTTAAAAGGTGGTAAGTGTCGTGTTAACATTGCTGATGCTAAAATAGGTATATCGGAAAATGGTCCGTTTACTTATCCTGATGTTGTTGTTAGTTGTCACCCTAAAGATAAAAAAGCGATTAAGTTTATTCAATTTCCTTGTTTAGTCGTTGAGGTGCTTTCTTCGAGTACGGAAGCTTATGATAGGGGGGGTAAGTTTCAGTTATATAGACAGATTCCAACTTTGCAGGAATATGTTTTAATTAGTGCTGATAAGGTAGGTTTGGATTGTTTTCGGTTAAATGATAGGGGTTTATGGGAGTTACATCCTTTTGTTGAGGGTGATGATGTACATTTGGTTAGTGTTGATTTTACTTTTCCTCTTTGTCTGGTTTATGAGGATGTTTTTTGATTTTTTTCTCTCGCAGAGTCGCAGAGGGGAGGGTGATTGTGTGGTATTAGTAAGTTAGCGTTGGTTTATGATGTTAGGGGTGTAGATTTTATAATTATGGCTGCAAATAGAATTAAAATTGCTCAAGATAAGGCTGAGTTAGTTAAATCGTTACTAGCTTCTAAGGAAACACCAGGACTTTTCCAAACTTATGTGGAGGTGATGATATTTGCAGCAGCATTAGGAATAAAGTATAAAAAAAGTGTTCCTTTGCGAGATACTACAAAAAGAGACCCTTCTCCAATTCCACAAGAAAATTTTGCTTCGCTGGGTTATGACAAAATTATAAAATTATTAGGAATTGTTGAGACAAATGATATCCAAATACTTGCTTCTAGAGAAGATGAATATGAGGATAAACGGACTCAAATATTTGAAGAATATGCTAATGGGGGATTAGAAATATTACAAACTGAATTACGCGGAGTTGTTGATTATGAGATACAATTTCTATTGATTTTAAGAAAAGCAATAGATTATCAAGAAAATAATATAGAAGGAGAATTTAATTTAACTAGATTTTTAAAATAATCCATTTTGTTCGCGTTTTTTAACAAGTAGTGAAATATGAATAATCTTCGTTTTTATTGTGAGAAGTTTTCTAATTTAAGAGTAAGTAATAGCCGAAAACGTGGTAATGCTCAATATAAACCAATATTACTTTTAACCGTAATTGATTTGATTATGAGAGGAGTTATTACCAATAATCAAATTTTTGTCTCAGATGAATTAATTCAAGCTTTTAATAAATATTGGAATGTTATTGGCTCACAATCTTATAAAGGGGGTTTACACTATCCATTTTTTCATCTGCAAAGTGAGAGATTTTGGCACGTAGAAATTAAAGCAGGTTTTAATAATTTACAACCAAAAACAACTAATCAATTAAAACAAGCTGTTGAATACGCATATTTAGACAGTGAATTATTTAACTATTTACAAGATGAATCTTGTCGAAAAGAATTAATTGATTCACTTGTAGCCGCTTTTTTCTCGGATAATGAAGATGAAATTGAAGAATTTTTACAAATTAATCAAACTTTTCAAGATTATCCAGAAGTAGAAAAACTAGATGATATTGAAAATTTACCTAACAACCCTAAATGGAGTTTAAAAAAAACACTAATTAGAAATGCTTTTTTTAGAAAAGCTGTTGTTTCTGTATATGATTGTAAATGCGCTTTTTGTGGGTTGAAAGTTAATAAAACGGGTAATCAAAATATTGTTGACGGCGCACATATAAAGCCGTTTTCTACATTTTATGACAGTAGAATACATAATGGAATAGCGCTTTGTAAAAATCATCATTGGGCTTTTGATAGAGGTTGGTTTGCTGTTGATGAAAAATACAAAATTATCGTTAGCAAAGACTTAGAAGAAATATCTCCCCATGCTAGAACAATAACAGAATTTCATGGGGAAATACTCATATTACCTAAAGTAGAGAAGTATTTTCCAGATATTGAAGCTTTACAATGGCATCGTTATAATATATTTCAGCCTTAATTAGCTATTATTATAAAATAACCGGAAGTCCTACATCTTGAGGTTTTACCAATTTTCCATCAAAACCTATAGTTTGTTCTTCTATGGTCCTAGCATTAGCTAAAGCCTTACGTAAAGCAGTAATTTCCATTTTTTCGGTCATTCCCCCCAAAATATAAATCAATAACTTCACAGCTAAATCTTTTCCTACTACTTGTACCCGCTTTTTATTCGGATCATATAAAACCCCATACCATAAAGATTGAGGATATTCCATACCACTAAAACCCCCTTGACGGTCAAATTTTTCTAACTTTTTAAAAATATCCGTCAAAGCAAAACCTTTTTTAAATACCAAATTTCCCAAAGCTTGCGCTAAAGCAATTTGAGAAACTGGACGAAATAGCATATTTCCCTCACCCCCGTCTTTTTCAAAATGGAAGCGACGTAAAACTGTTGTTTCTTCATGTTCCAATATTTTATAACTGGGAAGATTAGCTAAATGATCAAAAAGTAATCTAAAATCTGCAATTCCTTCCTGAATTTCTTCATTTTCTGGACGCATGGGAATTAACCCTTTTTCTAAAGGTTTCCAGTGAGGGAACTTTTGCCCCAAATATCTTTCAGACATATCTTGTAGGGCTTGTAAAGTCGTTAAAACCGTAGAATTAGCGGCTACTGTAGCACTATTCCAATTAACACGGGAATTGCGATTTGGCTTTGGTTCTAAAAGTGGATGTGTAACGGCAATTTTTCGCGCTACAATAGCAAAACCATCATCTTCATTTAATTGTGCTAACTGACCTTTACTTAAAGGTGCAGCCATCAAATTTACATGAACAAAAATTGATCTGATTCGTCGTTTTGCTTCTGTATGAGTTTCTCCAGCATTGACCGCACAAATAAATTCAATACCAATTTTTTCTTTAGATAAACTTTGTAAATAAGCAGGTTCTACTTGATATTTATCTATCAAATCAGATAAAGTAATAAAAGTTTCATCAGCAGTTTTATCTTTTTTATAACGTTGGAGTTTACCAGATTTAATTAATTCCATTAAGCCCTGTACACCCATTAATCTATGTTGACCATCTAAAGCATAAATTGTCACATTTTCTTCAGAAATATTCAGTAAACCAACCTTACCATCTTTATCTAAGGGTATAAAATCAGTCGTCGCTTTTTTAGCCCGTCCTTGACTATCCCACTCCGCTGCTTTGGGGTTATCTACCCAAGGTTGATTAATTACCACCAAAACAGCCGGAAATTTATGGTTTTTTCTTGCTGCTAAATACTGTACTAACGGGGCTTGACGCGACCAATCAACAGGTCGTTGTTGAATTTCATCAATGCTATCAGCATCAATTTCAATATTTTCCGTATCTGGGTTGTACTTTTTTTGCAGGAGAGGTAAACCTGACGCAAAATGTACCCGTCCCGCGAACCATTCCAAGGTGACAGAACCTATATAAGCCTCAGTACCACCCATTTCGGTTTTTTGGACAAGAATTTGGTCTTTTTTCTCTAAAAACCGGTTTAGCAGTAAAGCTAATACCTGTTTATCGTTATTTTCCCTTTCTAGATACTCATTAGCGAGTTGATTATTTAGTGTGTTTGTACTATCATTCATGTTAATTTTTAAAAACTTATTGACTAATTGTTGCTTTATTATCCAAAAAAATGGATACTAATGATGTTATTTTTTAAAATATTATGTTGCACGCATAAATATATGTATGTATCTATACTAAATAACTCCATTATGCTACGGGGAAGTATTGATTTTAGGTTCATGTATCTACAAGTAGGGGAAAAATGACTTATTCACAACAGCCAGAAAATAAAAATCAGCAAAATCGTACTGTACCAGAGTTAGTGGAGTATATCCAAGCTTTGACTACAGAAATTCAAGAATTGTATTGTTTAGATGAAATACCTTGGGTGGTAGGCTATTCAGGGGGAAAAGACAGCACTGCTACTTTACAGCTTATTTGGAATGCAATTTCTGGACTCCCACCGGAAAAAAGAACTAAACCAATTCATGTAATTACGACAGATACAGGAGTAGAAAATCCCTATGTTTCTGCTTGGGTAAAAAACTCATTAAAACAAATGGAAGTTGCTGCTCAAGAGCAAAAAATGCCAATACAACCTCATTTACTGCAACCAGAAACTAAACAAACATATTGGGCAGGTTTAATTGGTAAAGGCTACCCAGCACCGCGTAATAAATTTCGCTGGTGTACTGGACGATTAAAAATTGAACCTTCTAATCTTTTTATTCGTGATGTTGTGAGGGCTAGTGGTGAAACAATTGTTATTTTAGGAACTCGCAAAACTGAAAGCATAACTCGCGGTTTGATAATGATAAAACGTGAAGCAAGTCGAGTTAGAGAACGCCTTTGTCCTCATCCTAACCTAATAAATTCTCTACTTTATACACCAATTGAAGATTGGCGAACTGATGAAGTTTGGCTATATTTAATGCAGTTTTCAAACCCTTGGGGATATAGCAATAAAGATTTATTTTCTATGTATAGAGGTGCAACAGCAGATAATGAATGTCCTTTAGTTGTTGATACTTCTACTCCTAGTTGTGGTAGTTCTCGCTTTGGTTGCTGGGTTTGCACATTAGTTAATAGTGATAAATCTATGCAAGCAATGATTCAAAATGATGAAGAGAAAGAATGGTTGCAACCATTAGTTGATTTTCGTGCTGAATTAGATGTTGACCGTGACCGCGAAAAAAGAGACTTTCGCCGTATCTGGGGAGAAGTTCAACTATTTGAACGTAATGTAGACGGTGGAACATCTATTGAACCTATACCTGGACCATATACAAAATATTGGCGAGAATATTGGTTAAGAAAATTATTAACAGCGCAAAAAGAAATGCGTCAAAACGCGCCGGAAAATATGCGGGATATTACCCTGATTTCTCAAGCAGAATTAAGTGAAATTCGCCGAATCTGGTTAGAAGAAAAACACGAATTTGATGATAGTGTTCCCCGAATATATGAAGAAGTGACAGGAGAAGTATTTAAAGATCCCCGTCCTGGCGCAGATCAAAGTATACTTGGTAGTGATGAATGGGGAGTATTAGAAGAAATTTGTGAAGGTGACGGAATGCACTTAGAATTAATGGCCAGACTATTAGATACAGAAAGACAATTTAAGAAAAAAACTCGCCGTGTGGGTATTTACGAAAGCCTAGAAAAATGCTTTGATACAAGTTCCCGTTCTCCAGAAGTAGCCATTAGAAATGCCCATTTAAAAAGAGATTTACGACAAGCAGCATTAGAAGGTGATGTTGCTACAGTGCGGGAAAAAGTCAAACAATTAACATTAGGAGATACTCCCGATAAAGAAGAGAGTAAACCACAAACTTGGGCTAATTTCAAATATGCACAAAAGAACTCAGATAATAGCCCAGACCAATAGAATACTTCCTTCCCAGGGTAAGAATAACTTCTTCTTTCTTGTTCCTTTTTTCTTCGCGTTCTTCGCTCCTATCCCTTCGGGACGCTCTGCGAACGTGGTTCATTTAATCCATATTATTCGGTGGGAAGAAAGTAATATATTTAACCTTCCCATAGTCATCCGATAGATAACAATATCAATCTCAAATCCCAAATCTCAAATCCCAAATCTAAAATCCAAAATTGTATCATGATCTTCCTAGAATTAGTTCTGCAAAACTTCGGTCCTTATGCTGGTAAACAAATCATCAACCTTAACCCCCAAATTGATGAAGATAACGCCCGCCCCATTATCCTTTTAGGGGGAATGAATGGTGGCGGAAAAACCACCTTAATAGATGCCATTCGTCTCGCATTATATGGACAACGCGCCCAATGTTCAACTAGAGGAAATCTGAGTTATAGTGATTTTTTAACCCAATGTGTCAACAGTAAAGCTAACCCCACAGAAAAAACTAGAATTGAATTGGTTTTTGAACATATTGAAGAAGATAAACCCATACAATATCGAGTTGTACGGACTTGGGAAAAAAATCCGAAAGACGGTAAAGACCATTTAGGTATTTTAGGAGATGATGAAACTTGGCCAATTGATTCTTTAGTTAATATTTGGGATGAATATATAGAAAATATCCTACCTTTAGGTATTTCTAATTTATTTCTCTTTGACGGTGAACAAGTTAAAGAACTTGCAGAACAGGAAATACCACCACCCATAGTTGTTGACGCAATTAATGGACTTTTGGGTTTAGAATTAGCAGATAAATTAGCAATTGATTTAGAGATTTTAGTCAATCGCAAAAAACGAGAATTTGCAGATAATAAAGATTTAGGTAAATTAGAAGAAATTGAGACTAAACTTCATGAAAAACAGCAAGAATATGAAAATAATCGGCAAAGACTAGCAACTGTTAATATAAAAGTTGCAGAATTAGAAAAAATTCAGGAAGAAGCTTTAGATAAATTTGTGAATGAAGGTGGTAAAATTGCTGCTGAACGTAGTCAATTAGAAAAACAAAGAGAAGAGAAAATCAAACTTGCGAATAATGTCCGTGAGTCCTTATGTGAACTAGCTGATGATGTTTTACCTTTAGCGTTAATTAGTCCTTTATTATCTCAAATTCAAAGACAGGGAGAAAAAGAAATGAAAACTCAACAAATTCAATTAGCTAAAGATGTCTTAATTGCGAGAGATGAAAGATTAATGAATTGGCTAAAACAATTAAATCTAGAAAATACTAAAATTAGTAATATTCAATCCTTTTTAGCTGAGGATATCAATAATTTATATAGCAATAAATTATCAACAGAAAATACCTGGTTAAATGCAGATGAAGAAAGTTTAAGTTTAGTTGACAATATAACCTATCGGTTGCAAATTGGTCAAAATACAGCCCAAAAACAATTAGATGAATTAACTAATTATGAAGAAGAAATACTCACCCTAGAAAGACAAGTACAAACAGCGGCCGCACCGGAGGAATATATGAAATTACAAAAAGCAGTTAAGGAGGCACAAACTGGATTTAATCAAATTAAATATCAAGCAGAAATGATGAATCAAAAACTGATAGAATTAGAAGCAGAAACCAAAAAATTGAGACAAGAATTAAATGAATATACAGTAGAAAATCTTAAATATCAAAATAGTGAACATATTATTGATTCGGCGACAAAAGTTCAACAAACATTAAAGATATTTCGAGAAAGATTAACCCTGAGAAAATTGAATAAATTAGAAGAAGAAGTAAAAAACTGTTTTCTATATTTATTACATAAATCAGACCTAGTACATCGCATAGCCATAGACAGTAAAACCTTCGGTTTATCATTATATGATTACAATGGAAAACCGGTTCCCAAACATCGGCTTTCAGCAGGAGAAAAACAACTATTAGCGATCGCATTTTTGTGGGGATTAGCTAAAGTATCAGGAAGACGTTTACCCATAGCCATAGACACCCCCTTAGGAAGACTAGACTCCTCCCACCGTAACAACCTAGTAGAAAGATACTTTCCCTCAGCCAGTCACCAAGTAATTCTCCTTTCCACCGACACCGAAATCGCTAAAAAAGAATATCAAAACCTGAAAGAAACCGAAGCCATAGCCCGTGAATACCTACTCCAATATAACTCCAACAAACGAGAAACCACAATCAAACCCGGTTATTTTTGGTAAACTCCAACTCCTCTTAATTTCTTCCTTTGCGTCTTTGCTCCTTAGCGCCTTTGCGCGAAACTCAATTCATATTTTTTACCAAAATCATGGAATCACCAATAGAAAGAATCAAACTTTCCCAAACAGCCAAAGAACAACTACTCAAACTCAAACGCAGCACCAAAATCGAACAATGGAACATATTATGTCGGTGGGCTTTTTGTCGTTCCCTTGCAGAACCCGCAGCGCCGTCACCCGTACCTATTCCCCAAGATAGCAACGTGGAGATGACATGGCGGGTTTTTGGGGGAGAAATAGCGGATATTCTGCTGTTAGCACTCAAACAACGGTGTTACAACGACGGTTTAGATACAGATAGAGAGACCCTAATTACCCAATTTCGCTTACACTTACATAGAGGTATTGGCTACCTAGCAGGAGATCAGAATATTAAGAAAATTGAAGATCTAATTGAACTGTCCACAAAGAAAGTAAAATCATGATTTTACTTTCTTTAGCCGGCATAGCAAGATCATCTCTATGAAAGAAATTCAAGCACTGCGACAGGCCTTCCAAAGCCAGAAAATGGTTGCTCTACTATTACTAGGCTTTGCATCAGGTCTGCCCCTATTTCTTACCAGTAGAACCCTACAACTATGGATGCAAGATGCTAAAGTTGATATTGCCAGCATTACCTTATTTGGCTTATTAGGTTTACCTTATTCCTTAAAATTCCTGTGGTCGCCGCTATTAGATAGATTTACACCACCATTCTTAGATGGAAGAAGAGGATGGTTAATTATCACCCAAATTGGGTTAGTATTAGCGATCGCTACCCTTGCCATTCAACAACCAGCCCAAAACGACCAGATATTACAAATCCTCGCCATCAACTGCCTGATTATTACCTTCCTCAGTGCCACTCAGGACATCGCTGGGGATGCCTACCGTACCGACATTTTAAACCCCCTAGAGGCGCAACTAGGTACATCTGTGTGGGTATTAGGCTACCGGATCGCCCTATTTATTACCAGTTCCCTGTCCTTAGTTTTAGCAGATTATCTCCCTTGGAATCTAGTATATTTGCTCATGGCAGTAATTATGGCGGGCAGTATATTTACTACCTTGTGGTCACCCGCAGAATACAAACTGCAAGACAAAACACAACTAGCGCCCATTTCCAGGGAAGACGTGATTTTTATAGTCTTGATCACTTTACTAGTAGCAGGGTTAATTGCCGGCGTTTTTGTGGGCTTCATTCCCCTACCTGTATTTTATTGGTTACTAGCAGGATTATTAGTCGCTTGGATCATAGCATCATTATTATTACCAGACTCTCTCCTGGGCGAAGTTCAAGAAGATAGTCCCCCTCAAAACTTACAAACAGCTATTTTCCTGCCCTTTAAAGAATTTTTCCACCGCTTTGGCATCAAACAAGCCAGTTTAACACTAGTTTTTATTCTCCTCTATAAACTAGGTGATTCCCTCGTCAGCATTACAGCCAACTTATTTCTGAGAGAAATAGACTTTACCAAAACCGAGATAGGCGCAATCCAAGCGGGAATGGGATTTCTCGCCACCACCGTCGGCGTATTAGCTGGGGGTGTGATCATAACCAAAATTAACTTAAATCGCAGTTTGTGGGTATTTGGGGCGCTGCAATTATTGAGTAACTTAGGTTATTATGCCTTAGCAGTAGCTCACAGAAAAGATTATTCTCTGTTAGTCATCGCCGTAAACATCGAAAACTTCTCTACTGGATTAGTCACAGTCGCTACAGTCGCCTTTTTAATGCGTCTCTGTAACCACCGATTCACAACCACCCAGTTTGCGTTATTCTCCAGCCTCATGGCCATTAGTCGAGAGGTACTTTCCGCCTCCGCCGGCAGTTGGGCTACAGCCAGAGGTTGGCCGACATTTTTCTTGCTCTCTCTTGTGGCAGCGTTACCTGGTTTGCTACTATTACCGATGGTTGCCCCTTGGAATCCCAAACCGTTAGCAATTAACAGACCAGGACTAGAAGAAGAAGATATATGGGACCTCAAGTAATTATTATTGCTGGTACATTTGTTCTCATAGTCACGGGTTTATTACTGGGCTATGTGATCTCACAATTAGTTCTGCAAAATCTGGCTTTTAATTTCCTCACACTACTAGGAACAATTAGCCTGATCTTGATTTTTGGTGCGCTCTATTACGTCTTATTTTGGCAATTACGAAGAGAAACCCAAAAAACAGTCACTCCCACCATACCCAAGCAACCAGACGCAGAATTTACCAGCAATTACTTAAAAAATCGCCTAATTGCTAGATTATCTGGAGATGTGGCTGCTGCGGAAAGACTCATTCAACAAGCTAAAGAAAATGTTCCCGGAATGCCAGAAAATTGGTATTGTGAAAAGGTCTTAGATGAATTAGACCAAAATCAGGAATCCTAGCCAGCCTTCACCAAATTGGAATAATTGCTAAAATCAAGATAGTTCCTATTTATTCAAAACACCATGGCCTTTATACGTCAATATATCGCCCCTTTGATTGCAGTCTTGATTTTTACCTTTGCTTTAGTCGCGGTCAGCGCCCGAATCTTTTTACCATCGGACATGGCAGCCCCCGCACCTATTGGGATCATAATTAAGTAAGTAATTGGGGAATCAGTCTATTTTGAATTTACTCCCAGGCTATGCTATTGAGCAAGGTTCTACTGTAGATCAAGCCCTCTTGGTAAAATTCATGGAGCGGACTTACCAAGAACAATTTCCCAATCAAAACTTTTCTCACCTAACCCGTACCGTTGAACAATATTTCTCCCGTGATACCCCTTTATGGTGGGTATATGACGAACAGGAAACAAAAAATCAGCACCAATCACCCATAGGCTGTCTTTGGGTGGGAAATGCTATAGATCAGGTCAGGGGCGATCGCCATCCCCATATTTTTCTTCTCTATGTGATGCCAGAATATCGCCATAGAGGTATTGGCAAAGCATTAATGAATTATATAGAAAATTGGGCTAAACAAAGGGGATACGGACAAATCGGACTACAAGTATTTCAAACAAACACACCCGCATTAGATCTTTATCATCAACTCGGTTATCAAGAACAATCCCTCTGGATGGTAAAATCACTTCAGTCGCGTGAGAATTGACAATTAACAATTGACAATTGACAATTAGTAATTCATGAATTACCAGCATCCAGGAATAGGGGTTACAGTGGAATCATTATGTACGACGAATACGAACTAAGCCTACTTGATACCGAAGGGGAGCTTATTACCCCCCTAGACCAAATAGAACCACTTAATGAATCAGAAGTAGAAAAACCTGATGTAGAATTAATGCTGGTACTCCTGAAAAATCCCCAGCCCCAACAACGGATGTTAGCAGCGCGTGCTTTTTGCGATCTTCAGGATCAACGAGCTACACCCCATCTCATCCATCTATTAACAGATAACTGTCCTCTAGTGCGAGTCAGTGCCGCTTATGGTATCGGCCGCAACCCGTCCTCGGAAGCCGTAGCACCATTAATTACCCAACTCAACCGCGATTGGAACGGTTATGTTCGCAAAGGAGTAGTATGGGCTTTAGGAAACTGTCGTGATTTTCGTTCCTTAGCACCCCTCACAGATGCCCTCAGAACCGATATTTCCGCAGTTCGTCTCTGGTCAGCCAGCGCCCTAGCACAGATGACAGAAGTAGGTTATGAAGCCATTGTAGGTGCTATTCCTGCCCTGATTGAAGCCTTGGTTAAAGACCCTGTAGCTGCTGTGCGTAGTAACTCCGCTTGGACAATCGGCCAGCTTTGTAAAGAACTACCTTCTAATGTCGTCTATGCTACAGCCATAGACGCGCTAATTCAAGCTTTTGCTGAAGACAAAGACTTAGGAGTGAGAGAAGACACTAAAGCCGCGCTTCTGGGGGTAGGAGATCCTCGCGGTTTGCAATTAATCGAAACCCTCGAACAAGAAGGATGGTTTTAGGCCGTGAATCATCTGTTGAATAGTTGAATATAATAAGTCTTGATTAATTCCTCTACTCCCGCTACAGGGAAAATACTGGCATTCAACAGATATTTAATTAATCAATATTCTTCTTTAAGAATCATATCATCTGATAAAATCAGAATAAATCAACCTTTATGGCACTTATGGCAACCCTACTCAGTGAAATTAAATCACAGACTGGACTGGTCATCTCCTGGGAAGCCTTACCCGATGATTTTCAGTTAGAGGACGAACCAGTGGAAAATACAGGACAACCACTTTTAGCGGGGGCTTTACGTGAAAGTTTAGAAATCAGTGGATTTATACAACCACAGATGTTAATTGCGGCTAATTTTGGGCTATGTGCCACATTAAATGGGCAATTTGTGGCTAAAGCGCCAGATTGGGTATACATACCTTCAGTGAAAGAGATATTACCAGAAAGGAAAAGTTATACACCCAACTTAGAAGGGGATGTACCGGCAATAGTAATAGAGTTTTTATCAGATCAAGACGGTGGGGAATATTCAGTTAAACGTACCTATCCACCGGGAAAATGGTTTTTTTATGAACAAATTTTACAAATCACCACTTATATAATTTTTGAGCCAGAGGGGGGATTATTAGAATATTATCAATTGGAAAATGGACGTTATGAATTAAAGCAACCAGATGAGAATGGTCGTCATTGGGTTGATACCATGGGACTATTTTTAGGAACATGGAGAGGTGCAAAGGAAGGTCGTACTGGCTATTGGTTGCGATGGTGGGATAAAACAGGTAATTTGTTACCTTGGGCTGTAGAATTGATTGAACAGGAACGTCAACGGGCTGAACAGGAACACCAACGGGCTGAACAGGAACGTCAACGAGCAGAACAGGAACACCAACGGGCTGAACAGGAACACCAACGGGCTGAACAGGAACGTCAGGAAAAGGAACGGCTAATAGCTTATTTGCGATCTCAGGGGATTGATCCTAATAACGTAAGTTGCTAAGTAGGTTGGCGTTAGAAATTCTTATGACAAGGGAACAGGGAACAGGGAACAGGGAACAGAAAAGAGGTTTCGGGCAACTTTACTTTTCGTTACTTATGTCGGTTTTTTTCCGTTCACCTACTTAGTTAGGCACAACGTCAGAATCAGGATGTCCAGGATTAAAGGATAAACAGGATGAAAACGGGATTTTATTACCAATTACCCATTACCTATTACCCATTACCTAAATTTTTTTAATTAATATATAGAAGCCAAAAACTGTAGCCAAAATATTTGGTAGCCACATTACATAAATTGAGATATTTTCTGATATAATCAAAGCATGAATAATCGCCTCAAATATTTTTATTAACCAGAGAATTACTAAAGTAATTGTCAAACTATTATATTTAATTCTTGGTTGTAAATTAATTCCTATAGCTGCACCCAAGAAAGCCAATACAGCACAGGAAGATGGTAGGGTAAATCTTTTTTGAAAATTAACTTGTAATTTGATTATATTCGGAATATTCCCGGCTTTTTTCGCAACTAACAATCGTTGATAAATTTGTAATATATTCATTTCTCTGTCATCTAATTTTTCCCTATCGAGTTGAAATTGTGAAGATATATGAGAAAGATCAAGAGGAATTTTATCAAATTTAATTCCCTGACCATAAGAACCATCTGGATTAATTATACTCTTGATACCGTCATAGAAATACCAATATTTTTCTCTTTGATTCCATTCAGCAAATTTAGATTTTATAATTACCTTTAATCCTTGGGTATCTCTAATTAATAAGGTAACTTCTTTCATTTTTCCATTGCTAAATCTTTCCGCGTAAAAGAAGTATTTAAGATAATTATTTTCATCTGATATTTGTTCATGATTCCTGTTAGCTAATTCCTTATAAACAATGTCATTATTTTTAATATCCCATCTATTTATATTCATCGCTTTTTCTAAAGTAATAGCAGCTTGATAGTTAGAGACAGGAACAATAAATTCATTAACAATAAATAGGATTAATGAGAGAATAAGACTGAGATTAATAGCTGGATATATTAACTTATATAAACTTATTCCACAACTTTGTAAAGCAATAATTTCCCTGGTACTTGATAATTTATCATAAACGAATATTGTGGTCATTAAAATAGCAATTGGTACAGCAAAAACAATAAATTCAGGTAGTTTAAGAATGTGTAAATATATTAAAGTACCCAAAGATATTTGTTCCGTCAGGAGAAAACTAAATTGCTCGAATGATATACCGATTGATTCCGCAACAACAGTAACAATAACGATGGTAAATAGTAAAATCGGGATGATTTCTGAGATTAAATAGCGCTCTAGTAATGATATGTGAGGAAAAATATTTATTTTTTTCATTTATCATTTTGCAGGTTATGTAGTTACAGCGGTTAACGATATTTTGATCAGGACTTACGCAAAATATCTCTCAAACCCTCTTTTCTTCGTTCTCTTCGTTCCTTCGTGGTTCATTATTCCGTGACTTGTGCGTAAGTCCTATTGATATACAGAGATTAGTGATAAAAATTTTGTGGTGCGCTTATTAATCTTATTTTTGTTTTTCGCAAACTTGGTTGAAGTTATTTTTGGAAATGTTGGGTTTCGCTGTCGCTCTACCCAACCTACTACTCTAAATATTGCATAAGAGTAATTCATAAATTACCCCTACTTTTGTTTTTACGTAAGTCCTATTTATGTTTCACTTTAACTTCTGATAAAAGCACGTGCTTGACTAGCTGCTGCTCGTACTTCAGCTTGACAGGTAGTATTTCTTTGACTGTTACCATATCTGTTTACACACTCCCCTGCTCCCTCCGTAGCCGCTCTATTGATATCTGCAGAAGTTGTACTTTTAGTAACTGTATAACTTGTTCCCAGTGAGGGAACACTAACAGTCAAAGATGGAGGGGTAGTAGGGGGTGTAACTACCCCTCTATCTGATGTATTACCCCCTCCACTAGATGTGGGGGTATTACTTGATGTACCTCCACCACAGGAGGTAATCATTAAACCAGTGAGTAGAAATCCGAAAAGCCTGTGGGTTGAAAAAATTCTTAACATAAAGTAGTTATTACACCTAGATTTACTTATTTCATTGTAAATCTAGAAATTTCAACTCCTGTGTAAGTAATGACTATCTTTTGCTTATTTTATGATTAACTTATGGGAAAATAAATAAATAACGTTGCCAGTATTTGTGCATTCGTTTTAGACAACTTGGAGAGATAAGATACCCGTTTTGCAATAGTTTCATTCAAAAATGACCTGCAAACTACAGTAGTTACTGATATTCACAAAATACAGATATTAATGATAAAATTCTTGTAGTGCGCGTATCTTACCTACCAATGCTCTACCGCACTCAAGCTGAACGTGCTGTATATATTTTTTAGGTGATGAGAAGCCCTGACAATGATAAAAAAAAGAAAAGAATTGTCGTTACAGCTTCTTATGAAGGACTAAAGAAGGCCGAAACGGCTTTAATTAGGCTAGGATTTGAATCAAAATCTAATTTTGCTAAATATCATTCATCTAGAACTACTGTCACCAAGTTTTTTCAGGGTAAACCAATTTCAGTTGAATCCTTTAAAAGAATATGTAAAGGGTTAGAATTGGACTGGGAAGATTGTTTACAAACAAAAGAAATAATTATTACTGACCAAGAGGAAGTGACAAGAGAAACACTTTATCTTCAAATAACTTTAACAGACGGTCAAACTCAAATAGTGAAAGGGGTGATTTTTTTTAAGGTGATCTAGAATAGACATCTGGAGATAGAGTAAAGATTGTAGAAACCCCATATTTAGCACATTTAATTTTAATTTTCACCAGATGTCTAATTTATTGAAAAGTCCAAATTTATTACTGACGAATACAAGTTTTAATTAATTCCTCCACTCCTGAC
This sequence comes from Dolichospermum sp. FACHB-1091, assembly GCF_014697585.1. GTDB lineage: Bacteria > Cyanobacteriota > Cyanobacteriia > Cyanobacteriales > Nostocaceae > Dolichospermum. Next base: position 44,610 of record NZ_JACJSB010000033.1, read on the forward strand.
ACAGGGAAAATGCTGACATTTAATTGTTGAGATACTTCTTCAACCGTCATATCATCTAGAAATACTAGTTCCCCGTGTTTAAGCATAACCCTAGGTAACAAAATTCCCTCTCCTAAATCTTGTCCTTTGAGATTTAACAGTAAATCATGTCCTGTTAATAAACCAGTCACACTGATACTTTGACCCCAATAATCACTACACAAAGGCTGCATATTTACCTCTAAACCTTCTACAGTGTTTAATTGCTGTAATAGTGGTTTAAATGCTGTTTCCACCGCATTACCGACGACCCAAGTTAATCTACGTCGGTGTGTAATTTTCGGTGGTAATAGTATTTTTGCAGTTTCGGTAAATTGTTTAATAAATAAGCGAATTGAACCCACACCATTATCAATTTGGGGGTATTCTTCATATTCAGCTTCCGTAGGTAATTCTTCTCCCGCAATTAAAAACCATTCATCAGCTAACCATACCACACTAGAGGCATATTTTTGGCGAAATTCCGCAGCTAGTAATTTAACTTGACAAATTACCTCCCGCGCTTTTTCCCGCGTTACAGGGATTAATTCATCTTCTTGGGGACGAAACCGCGTTAAACCCACGGGAACAACTGCTACTGATGCTACCGTTGGTAATTCTCCAGTATAAAAAGATGTGAGGTCTTTTAAGGTCTTTTCGAGATGTTCACCGTCATTTATACCCGGACAAACAACGACTTGGGCATGAATTTGTAATCTTCGTTCTTGAAACCAGCGAATTTGTGATAAAATTTCACCTGCGCGATGGTTTTTTAAAAGTCTAATTCTTACCTCCGGTTCTGTGGAATGTACAGAAACATATAGAGGTGATAATCGCATTTGTTCAATTCTTTGCCATTCTTTAGCGGTTAAGTTCGTTAAAGTCAGATAAGAACCATAGAGAAAGCTTAATCTATAATCATCATCTTTTAAATATAAGCTGGTGCGTTTACCCGGTGGTTGTTGATCAATAAAGCAAAAAGGACAACGGTTATTACACTGAATTAAACTATCAAATAAAGCTGTGGCAAATTCTACACCTAAATCATCATCATAATCTTTTTCAATTTCTACATAATGGGTTTTCCCTGTCGTATCTAAAACTTCTAATTCAAGAATTTCCTCAGCGCACAAAAACTGATAATCAATTAAATCACGGGGTTTTGTGCCATTAATACTAACAATCATATCACCAACCTCAAAGCCAATTTCTTCAGCAATTGAGTCAGGAAGCACCTTAGTAATTTTAGCAGGTTGAATAGTAGTCATGAGTCAGTGGTCAGTTGTCAGTGGTCAGTTGTTTGTTGTCCCTTAGATTTCCGATTTAGCGATATTTTATTGACTAAATCTATATTATTCTCATAGTAAGGGAGTAGAAATTAATTTAAGACAAGTAAAATCTAAAATTTAATACCCAATTCCCAACTACCGTCAATATTATAACAGAGTTATCCTGGCCAACCTGCGGCAATGGCTAATAAGATGGAAATACCAAAAGCCAATCTATACCAAACAAAAACCAAGGTATTTTTAGTTTGTAAGTATTTGATTAAAAAGGCAATTGATAAATAAGAGAAAATAAAGGTAGAAATGATACCAATAATTAACAAAATCACAATATTATCTGGTAACTCATGAGCTTGAAACATTTTCAATATTTTCAAACTTTTGTACAAAGTCGCAATTGTCAAAGTTGGAAATCCTAATAAAAATGAAAATTTCGCTGCTGCTTCCCTTTTTAACCCTAAAAATAAGCTTGTGGTTAAGGTTGAACCAGAACGAGAAACTCCGGGAACTAAAGCTAAAGTTTGTCCCAACCCTACCAAAATCCCATCTCGAATTTCTAAAGCATCAAAACCCCGTTTCCGAGTGCCAATTTTTTCGGCTAAACCCAGTAAAAATGCCATAATAATTGACATGATCGCAATAATTAAGGAACTTTCTGGAATTACATCTTTGAAAACAAAACCAATTGTTAAAGCTGGAATTGTCCCCGCAGCAATTCCCACAACAATTTTCCAATCTTCCCTTTCCCAGTCTTTATTTTTAAAAGCTTTAATTGCACCTTTAACTAAACTAGAAATCACAGACCAAAAATACCATAAAATAGCAATTACACTACCAAATTGAATAGCATCAACAAAATCTTTATCACCAAGTTCTTTCCAACCAAATACTTTTGTAAAAATTATTAAATGTGCTGTACTACTAATTGGTAAAAACTCTGTAATTCCTTGGACAATACCTAAAATAAATGCCTCTATGATTCCTTGAACTAAATCAACTTGACTACTGACTGCTTCACTAGGTGATGTTATTTGTGATATTTGTAGCAAAAGTATATTTATACTACTTATTTCTAAGATTGTTGTCATTAACCAGACTCCTAAAATCAATGCGTAATTCTAGCAAATTATCCAACTTTACTTGGTTGTGGTCAGTCTTTTTATGGGAAATCTTATCATGGGACTTAGAAAAAAAGACAATTGGAATATAAAAGTCAAAAGTTCGCAAGTAAATTAATCCTGGTTAATAAATTTTTCCCTAGCTCACAGATATGTTATAATCGTGGTAGTCATCGTCACAAAATGCCATTAAAAAACCACATTTATCTATGTCCTGATTGTGGACACACAGAAGACAGAACGGTACAATACTTTTACAGTCCAACTTTCATCCTTTCATCTGAAATTGACAGCCCGTGAAAGAGACAACTCCCGCAGCCATGCCACCATGTTTTGACAAGTAGCGAAAATGAGACGTAAATCTTTTAATAATAGACCAAATAATACCCCTAAAGCCTCTATTTTCCAATCTCCGATCTTTAACTTCACCAGCATTGCTATTTTTGGAGGGGTGCTGATTTTGGGAATTGGAATTGGGATTGCGTTTAGTTCTACAACTACATTGAGTTCGTCAAATGTGGCTTCCCGTGAGTTCATTGACACCAGAGCGCCCAATCCTGAGATCTGCGTCCAATATGGAGCTAGTGCAATGGTGATGGATGCTAGATTATTTGTCACTCTTAATCCCTTTAATGTCTATGTTGCCCAGCCTAATATCCGCCCTGGATGTGTAATTCGTCAAAATAACTGGGCAATTTTGGAAAATAAAAAACTTGTGACTTCAGATCAGGTCAGGGAATGTAAAAACCGTTTGAATACCTTTGGCTTTACAGGGGACTTAAATAGTGAAAAGCCTGATATTAGATGTATATATCAAAATGAATCCGCTCAAAATTTCTTTTTATCTCAACCTGGGGCTGTGGGAACTCCTCAAGATACGGAAAGATTTTAAATACAGGGGTCAGGAGAAAGATTTTTCTTTCCCTTTTCCCCTTTTCTGAAAGGAGTTTAGCTAGTTAAATATTTGCCAACTAATACTAACTAATGCTATGCTTTTCTTATGGCATACATACCACTTAGAAAAGCGGTCGAATTTCTGGGATTGCATCCAAACACCTTGAGGAGATATGTAGATGAGGGGAAAATCAAAAGCATTAAAAACCCGGCAGGACAAAGATTATACGATGTCGAATCATACATCACGGGCGATTCAATTAGAACTCCCACTATTTGCTACTGCCGGGTTAGTTCCTCAAAACAGCGAGATGACCTTGATAGACAAATCGCCTATATGCAATCCCTGTACCCAGACGCAGAAATCATCAAAGATATTGGCTCAGGACTCAACTTCAAAAGAAAAGGTCTGCGCTCCAAACTGGACAGACTTTTGCAAGGAAATAAATTCATCCTTGTTGT
>NZ_JACJSB010000034.1 GCF_014697585.1 Dolichospermum sp. FACHB-1091
AATTACGGGCAGCAGAAGACCCAGAGTTTGAAACTTTCTATACCAAAAACATTTTGCTGAACGAGGGTATCCGCGCTTGGATGGCTCCTCAAGATCAACCCCACGAACAATTTATATTCCCCGAGGAGGTATTACCACGTGGTAACGCTCTCTAATAGAGTCATTAGTGGTGGACGCGACCAAGAATCCAGCGGTTTTGCTTGGTGGTCTGGTAACGCGCGTTTAATCAACTTATCTGGTAAACTACTTGGCGCTCACGTAGCCCATGCTGGTTTGATTGTCTTCTGGGCTGGAGCAATGACCTTATTTGAAGTTGCTCACTTCGTTCCCGAAAAGCCCATGTACGAACAGGGCTTGATTCTTCTCCCTCACCTAGCCACACTTGGTTGGGGCGTTGGCGCTGGTGGTGAAGTTATTGACACCTTCCCCTATTTCGTCTCTGGTGTACTTCACCTTATTTCCTCCGCCGTTTTAGGTTTTGGTGGTATTTATCATGCCGTTCGCGGTCCTGAAACCTTAGAAGAATATTCTTCTTTCTTTGGTTATGACTGGAAAGACAAGAACAAGATGACCAACATCATCGGCTTCCACCTGATTATCTTAGGTTGTGGTGCGTTGTTGTTAGTGCTGAAGGCTATGTTCTTCGGTGGAGTTTATGATACCTGGGCTCCAGGTGGTGGTGATGTGCGTGTGATTACTAACCCCACACTCAACCCAGCTATTATCTTTGGTTATCTGATTAAAGCTCCCTTCGGTGGCGAAGGCTGGATTATCAGCGTTGATAACATGGAAGATGTTATTGGCGGTCACATCTGGATTGCTTTAATTTGTATTTCCGGTGGTATTTGGCATATCTTCACCAAGCCTTTCGCTTGGGCGCGTCGTGCTTTTATTTGGTCTGGTGAAGCTTACCTTTCCTATAGCTTAGGCGCTCTTTCTATGATGGGCTTTATCGCCTCCGTCATGGTTTGGTATAACAACACTGCATACCCCAGCGAATTCTTTGGTCCTACTGGTCCTGAAGCTTCTCAAGCACAAGCTTTAACCTTCTTGATTCGTGACCAACGCTTAGGTGCTAACGTCGGTTCTGCTCAAGGTCCTACCGGTCTAGGTAAATACTTGATGCGCTCTCCTACAGGTGAAATCATCTTTGGTGGTGAAACCATGCGCTTCTGGGATTTCAAGGGTCCTTGGTTAGAGCCTCTCCGTGGTCCTAACGGTCTTGACTTAGAAAAAATCAAGAACGACATTCAGCCTTGGCAAGCTCGTCGTGCTGCTGAATACATGACACACGCTCCACTGGGTTCTTTGAACTCTGTAGGTGGTGTGGCTACCGAAATTAACTCCTTTAACTATGTGTCTCCACGCGCTTGGTTAGCTTGTTCACACTTCGTTTTAGGATTCTTCTTCCTTGTTGGTCACTTGTGGCACGCAGGCCGCGCCCGCGCTGCTTCTGGTGGTTTTGAGAAAGGTATTAACCGAGAAACAGAACCAGTAATGTTTATGAATGACCTTGATTAGGTTGTTTTCATCTTCATTTAATCACTGACAATATCATACTTTTTATAGCTCTTGTGTCACAGCAAGAGCTTTTTTTATATTTTTTTGATATTTTTTTTGGTATTTTACACATTTGATATAATATGTAACGTAACAAATAAATTTTACTAAAGGTCAGATAATGAACAGGTTCAAATTCGGTACGTCTGTATTGACAGTCGCGGCTGGTTTAGCAATGGGAACATCAATGAATCAGATGGTCATTGCTGAAGAAGTTGTTGCAGAATCAGTTACCCAGCCAGCAGTCACAAATGAGGTTATTGCCACATCAATTACTCCTGAAAAAACTGAGACTCTTCCTCAACCAGGAACTTTCACTCATAATGCTAGTGATTTACTGGCCAAAAAACCACTGGATTTAGGTGTATTTTGTAAAAATTATCCTTTAAATTCCCGCTGTACTAATCAACCTGTCACCATACCCGCAACAAAACCGGAAGAAGTTAAACCTAAACCTACGGAGGAAAAGAGCGAAGTTCCAGCAAAAACTAGCGGTTGGGCAATTACACCTGAAATTAGTACATTAGGTATTGGTGCAACAGTCACCAAATCCATAACACCTAATATTAATGCTAAAGTCGGGATTAATGGCTTAGGCACAAGTAGAGATATTAACCTGTCTGATGTTGATTATAATGCCAAACTCAACCTGTTCAATGTATCCACCCTGGCTGAATACTATCCTTGGAAAAATGCCGGTTTCCGTTTGACTGGAGGCTTGGTATTTCAGGACAATAATATAGAAGGAACTGGCAAAGCCAAAAATGGTGGAACAATTAATATCAATGGTGTGGATTATAATACCACAAATGTTCTTACTTCAGTGAAAGCCAAGGTTTCTTTCGGCAATAGTGTCGCACCGTATATTGGTATTGGTTGGGGTAATGCTGTCAAACCTGGTAAACGTTGGGGATTTTCCACAAATTTGGGTGTAATGTTTCCCGGCTCTCCAAAAGTAGAAATAACACCTGGTTTTGGTCCAGTGGCATTGGCAACACCCACTTTACAGCAGGAAATTAATCGTAACATCGAAGCGGAAAGGAAAAAACAAGAAAGCGATCTTAATTGGTTAAATGTTTATCCTGTTTTTTCCCTTGGTGTTTCTTATCAATTTTAGATAAAGATTTGGGGTGTGTCAGTTGTTGAAAATCTGTTTTAAAATCTGGTTACTATTACAGACTTATCAGATTTGATGCACCCTAAAAGGTGAATTGACAATTTATCTTTTGCAAGATGGGGAATATTTGGAATCTGAGAGAAGTTTAGTATTTCCTAGTTTATAAATTCGGGATTTACCACAAATAATTGAGCAAAATCGGCCAAATGGTAGAAGGGCAATTAGAAAGTCAGTCAGGGAATGGGTGAGCATTCAGAAAAATATGGAAAAATGAAAAAAATTTGAATATCTTTAGTTAATTTTGACAACAATGATGTATTATAATACTAATCAATATACGCTTGTTTTGTGTTTAGGATAGATTTTTATATGAGAAGATGATTTCTCTCTCGACTTCCTGATCACCTATTTTCCTGGGGAACAATTTCTGTCACTACCTTCTGTCCAGAATTACCACCTTTAACAACAATATTTTCTGTGTCTAAATTACCGACGGCTGTTTCTCCTTGAAAAGTTAATTTTGGTTCAAACTGGTGATAAATTACATTTCCTTGGGCTTCTAACAATTTTTTATTTATATACCAAGTCAATTGATTGGATTTTAAAGACTGACGATGCTCACCAACCGCATTCACATTACCTGTGAGATACACCGTATTTTCTGGTATTTTAATTTTTCCTTGATTAGCTGTGACAGTTAGATTCTCAGCAGCTTTGAAGATACGAATGGGAGAATTTGTTGTAATATTTTCTTGCTTAATATTCCATGTTATAGAATTACTTGTAATTTGCATTAATGGATCTATGAACTCTAATTTAGTCTGTGGTTGAAGAATTGCAATTTGAGTTTTTAAGTTAATTTCGCCAGCATTACCTTGACTGCGCCCAGAGATTTTGTTATCTTTATATTGTTCTATTTGAATGGGGCGATCGCTAAATAATTTTTCCTGGTTAATCTGCCATATTAAATGCTCAGTTCGCATTTGTAAATGTGGATCTTTAGATGTTGCGACTACTCTCCCTGAAAATTCTACCCTTTGTTCACGGGTTTTTACCTTGGCCTCCTGGGCGGTGACTTGTAATTGTTTATGGCTACCATTTAACTGATTACGGACAATTAATAAATCTTCTTGAGGTCGCCATTCTAACTCATTACCATTCAAAACAATACCATTACGGGGATCCGTAGCCACAATTTTACCTTGAAGAAAAAGTTGCTTACCATCTTGCTTGATGTCAGCCTTTTCTGCTTTAATTTGGTAAATAACTTTTCCATCTTGGTAGAGTTCCCCTTCAGGACTTTCGGCCTGACCCATTTGTTTGTCTGTAGTATATTTTGCTTCTTTGGCTTTAACCTTCCAAATTGGCCTACCTACCTCATCAAATTGTTCTAAAGCCACACCAAAAAAAGTTAACTTAGTTTCATCCTCCTTTGGAGATGAAATATTAGTTTTTGACGGGGTAGATGTGGATGGTTGACCGCAAGCAGATAACCATAAAGTCAAGCACAATGTCAAAGGCAGGTACAACCAATTTTTTGATAATCTAAACTGTGAAAATGAATAGACCTGGGGAGAATGACCTTTGCTTCCCCTGTGACTGTTTTGAATCTTGTCTTCCATTCTCCCTACTTTGTGAATACTGCATTATTCTGGAATTTCTAGGTGTCTGTTACTGTCTCTAGGATCGTCCAAAAACCCCATACTAGACAATGGCCGATATGGATAACTTTGACGAGGATTTTTTTGAATGTCCTCCTTGATGGCTTCTAAATCAATATAGCGATCGCTAACATTAATTAAACTATCACTGGTCATAGAGCGCAAGCTTACCACCTCTACTCTAACACCTCTATAGCTGACAGAATTAACAGCATAGGCTAAATCGCCATCACCGCTAACTAAAACTGCGGTATCATAGGAATCTACCAAGGCCATCATATCAACGGCTATTTCTACATCTAAATTTGCTTTTTTAGAACCATCTGGTAATTGTACCAAATCCTTAGCAATGACTCTATAACCATTGCGACGCATCCACAACAAAAATCCTTGTTGCTTCTCGTTTGTCCTGTCTACTCCTGTATAGAAAAAAGCCCGTAATAGCCTTGATCCCCCAGTTAAACGGCACAATAACTTAGTATAATCAATTTCGATTCCTAGTTGTAGCGCTGCATAAAATAAGTTTGAGCCGTCAATAAAGATGGCCACCCGTCCCCGATTTTCTAAAACTTGTTCTGGCGTAAATACCGAGTCGTTTTCAAAATTATTCAACATTGTTGTCATACCTTGTGTTGTTATCCCTGTTATGATAGAAATCTCTAACTACCTAATTGTTAGAATTGCTTATGATAAGTCTCCGGGGAAAATACACTAGAAGTAATAAAATCAGCAGCAAAACCACATTAATTATCTACTTCCTTAATTAGCTATCAGCTAAATGTAAAACCCCGAATTTTCTTGAAGGAATTAGCAGTTCCCAAAATTAATCTTTTATTTTGATGTTTCTATCCGTTTAAAAACTGGTTTAGGAGTTCCTAATAGTTGTTGATCGGATAATATTCCCCATGTGGAATGGGTGCTAAAAGGGGCTAAAATTGCACTTTTTTTTTGTTCATTAAAATTAATCCCCCAGCCTAATTGCTGATAAATATCACTGCTGATATTAGGAATAATTGGGGAGAGGAGATAAGCCGCTAGTCTCACAGATTCCAAAACCGCATATAACACCACTTCCACTTCTTCCTGTTTACCTTGTTTATATAATGACCAAGGAGCTTGATCATCAATAAACTTGTTACTGGCTTGTACCAGAGACAAAGTATAGTGACAGGCTTCGTTGAAAGCTAAAGCTGTATATGCTTGTTTCACCTTTGCTCCCAATTCTAACCCCATCGCTTTTAAAGGATTTTCAGCCGGAATAGCTGATTGGTTGATGGATGGTACTTGACTAGAGCAGTATTTCTTCACCATATTTAAAGTGCGATTTAACAAATTACCTAAATCATTCGCCAAATCTGCATTCAAAACATTAATGAACCTTATTTCATTAAAATCGCCATCCTTCCCAAATTCGATTTCCTTAAGGAAGTAATAACGAATGGCATCACTACCATAATTTTCAACCAAAATGATAGGATCAAGGGTATTACCCAGAGTTTTACCCATTTTTTGACCGTCTTTAGTTAAAAAACCATGTCCAAATACCCTGTCTGGTAAAGGTAAACCCGCTGACATCAGCATTGCAGGCCAGTAAACAGCATGAAAGCGTAAAATATCTTTACCAATCAAGTGAAGATTAATTGGCCACCATGTTTGTAAAGCATTAGCTAGGGTTGGTTCTGCCTCTGGTTCTAACAATGCTGTTACATAACCCAGCAAAGCATCAAACCACACATACAATGTATGTTTAGAGTCAACAGGTACGGGAAAACCCCAATCAAGATTTACCCGGGAAATCGAAAAATCTTGTAACCCTTGAGCGACAAAATTGAAAACTTCATTCCTTCTGCTGACAGGTTGGATAAAATCTGGGTGGGATTGGTAAAACTCCTCTAGCTGGGTTTGATATTTAGACAAGCGGAAGAAATAGTTCTGCTCGTCTCGCCACTCTACTTGTTTGTTAGTATGGATGGGACAGTGTTTATCTTCGAGCAAATCCCGTTCTTCCTTAAATTCTTCACAGGAGACACAGTACCAACCTTTTTGTTCTCCTTGGTAGATGTCACCATTTTTCCAAACTCGCTGAAAGAACTCATTGACTATCGCCTGGTGACGAGGTACACTCGTACGACTAAAGCGATCATATTGAATATCAAGTGCATCCCATAATCTGGTAAAGCTGGGGACAATTTCATCACAAAAATCCTGCGGTGCTTTTCCTAAACTGGCTGCTGAACGCTGGATTTTTTGTCCGTGTTCATCTGTACCTGTAATTAGTAAAACTTGATTTCCCTGTAAGCGTTGAAATCTGGCTATGACATCTGCTGCTATGGTTGTATAAGCACTGCCAATATGGGGAACATCGTTGACATAATATAGCGGTGTTGTCAGTGCAAAAGTATTTTCTGTTTTATTCATTAGATTCATGGATAATAAAAGCAAATTATTAATCAGTCAGTTTTCTCTTTTAACCATCTAGATTATCTAGACAAAACTAAGCAATTATATAATATTGCTACTGTTTTTTCAAATTTCTTCTAAGAGGCAACAAATTTACGGACTGAAGAATAATTATTCAATTACTTCTATAAATTCATCTGATTTATTGACCAGTTAAGTAAGTTGGCGTTAAACAATCAATATATGTAACGAAATGTAAATCTACAACAAATACCTTAGGAATAGGTTATTTCATGGTTTTTACAAAACTAAATGTATATTGATTTGATCATGCCGACTTACTTAGAGAAACTAGTTACTAATAATCATGATAAAACTTGTTTATTTCATTGGTAGTCACAGAAAATACACTAATCTAAGTTCCAGCGTTGAATACCCTTTAATCTTTGATTTAACCTGCATCTTTCACAATTTTCATGAAATATTTACTAAATAACAGCGTCACTTAATCAACAGCTTATTTAAACTGATTTTTAAATTTTTAATTGTTGATTTTTAATTCCGCCATGTAATATGCCATATTGTGTGTAATGCCAGGGTGACACCATTGTTGATGGGGAGGATTTAACGCTTTTGCATACTTATATATGATGAAGACAAATCGCCATAAATTCTGTAATCATGGTTTCATAGTGAATTGTTTTTTGTCTGGAAAAGTTGATTTTAGACAGGGAGGAAAAGATCAAAATTACTTCCTAATCCCCATCTGGATAACGGAAACGGTAAAATTAAAGATAGAATATACGAAAAAAAGCACCAAAATGCCAGCAGTTGACCTCAAACCTTGTTTTTTGACTCCAAAACCAGTACAATCAGATGCTCCTTTATTTATTTATTTACCGGGAATGGATGGGACTGGTCAATTGTTAAAAACCCAAATCCCTGAATTATCACTAGGTTTAGATATTCGTTGCTTGGCTATATCCAAAAACTATCTTGGTACTTGGGATGTTTTGTCCAGAAATGTTTTAGATTTGATTCATGGCGAACTGGAAAAAAGCCGTCAACGGCCAATATATCTCTGTGGAGAATCCTTTGGTGGTTGTTTAGCAATGAAAGTAGCAACCCAATCACCGCATTTATTTAAGCGTATTATCTTAATTAATCCCGCTTCTGCTTTTTTGCAAGACCCTTGGTTTAGTTGGATATCCCGGCTTACTCAGTTTGTCCCATCACTATTATTTAATGTTGGTTCATTGGGTTTGTTACCATTCCTGGCTTCATTAGAACGCATTTCTGAAGGCGATCGCCAAATACTTCTTGCAGCCATGCGTTCTATTCCGCCAGAAACTATAAACTGGCGCTTGTCACTGTTGCGAGATTTTCAAGTTGACAAAAAAGATTTACAACAGCTAACACAACCAATTTTACTGATTGGTAGTGGTAGCGATCGCTTATTACCTTCCGTCAATGAAATCGCAAGATTGGCTAGGATTCTACCAAATACCAAGATATTTATCCTCCCAAATAGCGGCCATGCTTGTTTATTAGAGAAAAATGTGAATCTCTATCAAATTCTCAAAGATAACGGTTTTTTAGAGGCTAACATAAATAGCGATTGGTTTGTTGGCTTGTGAAGTCCATAGGATCGCCGCTCCGACATACCTCCCCATCAATCAGTCCGAGGATTCCTTAACATTTCTAGGACTTACGCACAAGTCACGGAATAATGAACCACGAAGGAACGAAGAGAACGAAGAAAAGAGGGTTTGAGAGATATTTTGCGTAAGTCCTGATTTCATTGGGTTGTGCTATCGAAATAGTATTATGATCCCTCAATGTTCGCTTGTACCCATTTTACCACAAAGCCGTCCTAGAAGGACGGGGCTTGTATCCCATATTTTGGGTCGGAATGTTCATAAGTCATTCTCTAAGGTGGTAGGAAATAGTAACTGGAAACCCAATTTGAGTTTCACGTTGCTAGGAGTGGGTTTTTGCTCTTCCCGATATCTTCTGTAAAATGCGCTTACTTATTACGGGTGAATATTTAGTATCTCCAAGCCTTTGCATAGACTGCTTAATCAGGTTGGCCAGTTCTTCTAATTGGTTAATCGCTTCCGCGCCTTCCAGTTTCATTAATTCACGATCATCACGCATTTCTGTCCAAGTAATCCCATAATCTGATACTAAAAAGCGAATTAGATGATTCTCTCCTAAGCTCACCATAAAAGATGCACTATTCATCTGATTGCCACAAGTATAGCAGGAAGCGGGATAACCATACCGTTCTAGTACAGTCGCCAGAGCTTGCAGGTTCATGACTAAATCTTGCACAAATTCTCTATGTTCGTTTGCTAGTCTTAAAAACATTTTTGGCCTCCAAATACCATATTCCTTGGACTTTCTTTTATATTTTCTTTAGATTTTCTCACGCACTGGCATTATAGGATATTTTTTGATAATATTCAGTTCTCGGTGAGTTCATTAATTATTGACCCTGTTTAGGTTAGTGGATAACGATTTCTGAAGAAGTATCAGGTTATTCAATTTCCCCAGGTACTCCGAACGGACATACATCAGTTACTAGTGTTATGAAGTACAGGTATTAATGATAAAACTCTTGTGGTGTGGGCATCTTACGCGCTAATAGTATATCTCAGATGGCTAGGCCACAGGAGCTATCAGGCGAAATTCGCCGTAATTACAAGGGTTTACATTGTGGACTCCGTTTTTTGCCCTAATTTTACTTGATCAAACCGAGATACTTCTTTTAGTCTAACTTAAATTCACTGATAGTCAAGTTGGTTAAAACTAGGATGGCTTTTCCTGATTCTTAATATACTCCTTTAATATTTCTAGTGGCGCACCGCCTACCGAAATAGCAAAATAACTGGGACTTCATAGAAATTATTCGGCGTTGCTGAATGTGGGATGAAAATGATTTTTGATGATTTCAAAACCCTTGTAGAGACGTTCTTCATGTAGGGATTCTCGTCTCTACACCTAAATTCATACCTGGTTTCAGCAACGCCGGAATTCTTTATGGGGGGGTTTTTATATGCATCTTCTCCATATCTGCGACTAGATACGCCTTTTAACGCATTTACTCTGATAAACAGATAACGTCTATTTTCCCTGCTTGTTTCCTTACCTCCATTACCAATAAATAAATTTGGTATCTTAAAAATATAGGCTGAGGTTAGGGCAAAGTTAAATACGATAATTGTTATTCTTAATACCGTATTTGATGAAAACAAGTAGTTTAACACAATAAAACCAAACTGTGTAAAAAAACGTAAAATCGCTGAAAACTTCATTTGACTCTTGCATAAGTGCCTCTTGTCTCAAACAACTGTGCTATAACAACGATTTTTAACGCCAACCTACTGAATCCATTCAGTTTTAATTTCTGAGTCAAAATTATAATATGGCATTTATTATGATGCCCATGATTATAAGACTGGGATTCATGAGACAATTTCCTTGTTGAATTTAAAATAATAATTGTTAAATCTATGAGCAATCAAGCTTCTATCCCAGTTATTGTTAATGGTGCGGCTGGTAAAATGGGACGTGAGGTCATCAAAGCAGTAGCCCAAGCATCTGATTTGACTTTACTGGGTGCAATTGACACTACTCCCCAACATCAAGGTAAAGACGCTGGAGAACTAGCGGGTTTAAGTGAACCCTTAGAAGTACCAATTAGCAATCAATTAGAACCTATGTTGGCCTATGTGGCTGGGGAAAGACAGATGCAGCCAGGTGTACTAGTTGATTTCACTCATCCTGATGTAGTATATAACAATATTCGCAGTGCGATCGCCTATGGAATTCGTCCAGTTGTGGGAACTACAGGTTTAAGTCCCGCACAAATTCAAGAATTAAGTGATTTTGCTGAAAAAGCCAGTACCGGTTGTTTGATTATTCCCAACTTTTCCATTGGTATGGTATTACTACAAGAAGCGGCTGTTAGAGCTTCTCAGTATTTTGATCATGTAGAAATTATCGAACTCCATCATAACCAAAAAGCTGATGCTCCCAGTGGTACAGCCATTCAAACTGCTCAACTTTTGGCAGAAATGGGTAAAACCTTCAATACTGCTATGGTGGAAGAAACGGAGAAAATACCAGGAGCTAGAGGCAGTTTAGCAGACGAAGGGATTAGAATTCATAGTGTGCGCTTACCAGGACTAATTGCCCACCAAGAGGTGATTTTTGGTGCCGCTGGGCAGATTTATACCTTACGTCATGATACCAGCGATCGCGCCTGTTATATGCCAGGAGTATTATTAGCCATACGCAAAGTTAACCAGCTAAAATCTTTAGTATATGGACTAGAAAAAATACTATAAAACACTCAGCAATCATCTGTGAGAAATTTTCGATTGGCGATTTTTCCAGTCCAAAATCTAAAATCTAAAATTCAAAATCCCAAATCTAAAATATGATCGTTCCCCTAACTCGGCAAAAATTTGAACAAATTATTCCCCTAATTGCCTCTGGACCACAATATAAATACTATTGGGGGAAGTTTAGTAATTTTTTGCAGCGGCTATTAATTTCTGTAGTTACCATGGCTGTACTACTGCTGATACAATTTTTGTTTAGATTAGAATTTGGGTTAATCTTCTTTTTTGGGGTATTTGGTGCTTTCTTTTGGCTATGGTATCCCATATTACAAGCAAGTATCCGCAATGGAAAATGCCGCCGTTACAAATACAGTGGATTTTTCCGGGGAAGAGTGCTAGATTGGTGGATTACAGATCGGTTAATGGGCAAACAGGAAACTGTCAACAGTAAAGGTGAGTTAGTAATTATTGAAAACCGCGAAAAGCGGATTAATCTAGAAATAGGAGACGACACAGGATTTAGTGTTGAATTTGAAGCTCCACTACGTCCTGCCCACAAAGCCATTACTCGTGGTCAAATCGCTGAAATGGTGGTAATGTCAAATCGTGCTGATTTAAGCACAATTGAAGAATTTAGTGATATATACATTCCTAGTCGTGACCTCTGGGTAAGTGATTATCCATATCTCCGCCGAGACTTATTTAATGAAGTTAGTATGCGTTTACGTGCAAACCAAGAAAGAAGACCTCGCCGTCGTCCAGGAAGACAAGGGGGGGTAGAGAATAGGTAATTGGTAATAGGTAATTAGTCCTTATATATCCGTTTCCTTGGGGTGTGATTGTTTGTTTAATCAATAAAACTGTAGAAAATATCACAAATTGACTTCCTAACTTTAGCTATTTCTAATGCTTATCTTTTTGGTTTCTTTGCATACAGTTGAAACAACCACAAAAGACTCAGGAAGAAAAATCATGAACAAATATTATGCCACAATTGATGGTAACGAAGCTGTTGCCCGTGTAGCCTACAAATTAAACGAAGTTATCGCTATTTATCCTATCACCCCATCTTCAAATATGGGTGAATGGGCTGATAGTTGGATGTCCGAAAATAAACCAAATCTTTGGGGTACAGTTCCCAGCGTCACCCAAATGCAAAGCGAAGGAGGGGCTGCTGCTGCCGTCCATGGGGCATTACAAACGGGGGCATTAAGTACAACTTTCACCGCTTCCCAGGGATTATTATTAATGATTCCTAACTTGTACAAAATTGCCGGAGAATTAACTAGTTTTGTCCTTCATGTTTCTGCCCGTTCCTTAGCTACCCATGCGTTATCTATTTTCGGTGATCATAGTGATGTTATGGCTGCTAGGGCGACTGGTTTCGCTTTTTTGTGTTCGGCTTCTGTCCAGGAAAGTCATGATTTTGCCTTAATTTCTCATGCTGCAACTTTAGAAACAAGAGTGCCATTTTTACACTTTTTTGATGGGTTTAGAACTTCCCATGAAGTGCAGAAAGTTGAATTATTAACAGATGAAAATTTACAGGAATTTATTTCTTTAAAATCAATCTTAGCACATCGTCAAAGATGCTTAACTCCAGATCATCCAGTATTACGAGGAACGGCACAAAATCCTGATGTTTACTTTCAATCTCGTGAAGGTGCAAACCCTTATTATCATGTTTGTGCCGATATTGTTGAAAAGATTATGGATAAATTTGGGAAACGCACAGGTAGATATTACAAACTCTATGAATATCATGGTGTACCAGACGCGGAAAGAGTAATTATTATCATGGGTTCTGGTTGTGAAACTGTCCATGAAACTGTAGATTATCTCAACAACGCAGGGGAAAAAGTTGGAGTTATTAAAGTGCGACTTTTCCGCCCTTTTGATATTGCTAGATTTATAGAAGCATTACCCAATAGTGTCAAATCTATTGCAGTTTTGGATAGAACTAAAGAAGCCGGCAGTGCAGGAGAACCATTATATTTAGATGTGGTGACAGCTATTTATGAAGGCTGGAAAAAAACTACATTTCCAAAAATTGTTGGGGGGAGATATGGACTTTCTTCTAAAGAATTTACGCCCGCAATGGTCAAGAGTATTTTTGATAATCTTAGCCAAATTAAACCCAAGAATCATTTTACAATTGGGATTAATGATGATGTTAGTTTCACCTCTTTAAATTTTGATGCCAATTTCTCTACAGAACCGGATCATGTAGTTCGGGCAATGTTCTATGGTTTGGGTTCAGATGGTACAGTGGGTGCAAATAAGAACTCTATCAAAATCATCGGTGAAGGCACAGAAAATAACGCCCAAGGTTACTTTGTTTATGATTCCAAAAAATCCGGTTCAATGACAGTTTCTCACCTGCGTTTCGGAC
Source organism: Dolichospermum sp. FACHB-1091 (assembly GCF_014697585.1). Lineage (GTDB taxonomy): Bacteria > Cyanobacteriota > Cyanobacteriia > Cyanobacteriales > Nostocaceae > Dolichospermum. The sequence goes on from NZ_JACJSB010000034.1 coordinate 13,480, forward strand.
CTGAAAAAATTCGTTCAACCTACCTCATAGACAAGGCTAATTTTATCGGTTGTCACCATTGGGGATTTGTGGAAAGTATTGATATTTTAAAAGCTGCTGCACCAGGGGCGATTTTATTGTTAAATAGTCCTTATGATGTAGATACAGTTTGGGAAAATCTCCCCTTAAAAGTAAAACAGCAAATTCTCGCCAAAAATCTCAAAGTTTACACTATTAATGCCAGTCAAGTGGCGAAAAATAGTGGTATGGGGCATAGAATTAACACTATTATGCAGGTCTGTTTCTTTGCTTTGGCGGGAGTATTGCCAGAAAAAGAAGCAATTGCTAAAATCAAACAGTCCATAGAGAAAACTTATGGCAAAAAAGGTGTGGAAGTTGTCCAGAAGAATTTAAAAGCTGTAGACAACACCCTAGAAAATCTCCATGAAATCGAAATTCCTCTGGTGGAAATAGGTAATAAGGAAAATTACCAATTAGCAATTACCAAACCCCAATTTGTCGAGAATGTTCTCAGTAAAATTATGGTCTGGGAAGGTGATGATTTACCTGTGAGTGCTTTACCCGCTGACGGAACTTTTCCCAGTGGGACTGCAAAATGGGAAAAACGTAACGTGGCGGCAGAAATACCAGTTTGGGATAGTGATGTCTGCGTTCAGTGTGGTAAATGTGTGATGGTTTGTCCCCACGCGGCTATTCGCGCTAAAGCCTATCCAGTTAATGAATTAGTCAACGCACCGACAACTTTTAAATCAACTAACGCCAAAGATAAGAGTTTTGCTAACCAGAAATTCACTATTCAGGTAGCCCCAGAAGACTGTACAGGCTGCGAAATTTGTGTTAGCGTCTGTCCTGCCAAAAACAAAGCCGAACCCACCCGCAAGGCGATTAACATGAGTCCACAATTACCCTTGCGGGAACAAGAACGAGAAAATTGGCATTTCTTTTTGAGTTTACCAAATCCTGACCGGAAAACTTTGAAAGTAAACCAAATTCGACAACAACAATTACAAGAACCATTGTTTGAGTTTTCCGGTGCTTGTGCTGGTTGTGGAGAAACCCCCTACCTTAAATTATTAACACAATTATTTGGCGATCGCTCACTCATTGCCAACGCCACCGGTTGTTCTTCCATTTATGGGGGAAATTTACCCACAACTCCCTGGAGTCAAAATGATCAAGGAAGAGGTCCGGCTTGGTCTAATAGTTTATTTGAAGATAACGCCGAATTTGGTTTTGGTTATCGTTTATCCATAGACAAACAAGCGGAATTTGCCGCAGAATTATTATCACAATTAAGTAATGAAATTGGCGATAATTTAGTTAATGCCATTCTCAAGGCCGAACAAAAAACCGAAGCTGATATTTGGGACCAGCGGGAAAGAATTGTCATCCTCAAACACAAATTAGATCAAATATTGAACAATGTAGAGACGTTCCATGGAACGTCTCTACAATTAAATGAAACATCTCTACAACCGAACAACAAAACCTCTCTAGAAAAGACGAAAATCCAAAATCTAAAATCCTTAGCTGATTATTTAGTTAAGAAAAGTGTGTGGATAGTTGGGGGTGATGGTTGGGCGTATGATATAGATTTTGGAGGAATTGATCATATAATTTCCACAGGTCGCAATGTGAACATTTTGGTCATGGACACAGAAGTTTATTCTAATACCGGAGGACAATCTTCTAAAGCCACACCCAAAGCCGCAGTAGCTAAATATGCGACTGGAGGTAAACCTGCACCCAAGAAAGATTTAGGTTTAATGGCCATGACTTATGGTAATGTTTATGTTGCCAGCGTCGCTTTAGGTGCGCGAGATGAACATACACTCAAAGCATTTTTAGAAGCGGAAGCTTTTGATGGTCCATCAATCATAATTGCCTATAGTCATTGTATTGCTCACGGGATTGATATGACCACTGGTTTACAACAGCAAAAGGCGTTAGTAGACTCAGGAAGATGGTTATTATATCGCTATAATCCGGCATTACAAGACCAGGGTAAAAATCCCCTCCAATTGGATATGAAAGCGCCTTCTGAATCGGTGGAAAAGTCAATGTATCAGGAGAACCGCTTTAAAATGTTGACGAAGAGTAAACCGGAGGTGGCGAAATTGTTGCTAGAACAAGCGCAAGCAGAAGTTAATGCTAGATGGGAAATGTATCAATATTTAGCGAATAGGTAAATCTTCATTGTAGGTTGGGTTGACGCAAGGAAACCCAACATTACCAACATCAATTGTATAATTTCTGTAAAAGTTCTTGATAAGTGACAATTTCAGTATTTTCAAATTTTGCAATCACTAATAAATCTTGATCACCTGTGACTAAAAAGCATCACTATCTTTTGCTAATCCTAAAAGATAATTATCTTTCGCATCTCGACAAATAAACAGGACTTACGCAAAATAGAACGAAAGTAGGGGTAATTCATGAATTACCCCTACGAAATAATCAGGGTTTCAGTTACATCTTGCGTAAGTCCTAATAAAAAATTCTGATGTTGTATTTATAAATACACCAATAGTGCTTAAAAGTTGAATTAATTCGTGAACTTTGTGAGACGGGAAATATTTTTGTAATTTAGGACGTTGAGTGACTAAAGTAATTTCTTCTAATATTTGCTCAGAAATTATTAATTGAATTGCTTCTTCAACTAAAAGGTTTTTTAATTCTTTCAATTCCTTACCAATCAAAAAACTAATCCAAAGATTAGTATCAATAATTATCTTAACTGTTATTTTTTCCAGCATAAATTTGAGAACGGACAATTTCCACTTCTTCTGTAATTTCTTCTAATGACAATTCATCAGTTTGAAATATTTCTAATAACTCTGTTAATTTATTATTCAATGTTTCTTTTTCTAACTCTTTACTAAGTAATAATTTTTCGGAATTAGAAAGTTGTTTAACTAAGCTAAGAATTTGATCAAATGTCAAGGGAAGTTGATAGGTATTTTGTAACATAGTGTCAATTCTCCTTTTCTGATATAATATATTATTCACCAATTTTTATGATTATACTGGTGTTAGCTTGCAGTTTTCACCGATATCATCTAAAATAATATAAAATTTACAACCTGAAAAATGTATCTACTGTAGTTATCATCAAAATATGAGATAGCAAAAAAATAAACTATGCAAACTCAACAACGTTACTACACTACTGAAGAATATTTAGCACAAGAAGAACTTGCAGAATTTCGCAGCGAGTACCGAAATGGAGAAATAGTACCAATGACAGGGGGGTCTCTTAATCATAACCAAATTGCCGGCAATGTTTATGCCTTTTTGAAATTTGCACTGCGGGGTAAAAGTTGCAAACCATACATCGGTGATTTGCGATTATGGATTCCGCGTTATCATCAATATACTTATCCAGATATTTTAGTGATTGATGGTGAACCACTTTTTCAACCGCAACGTAAAGATACTATTCTTAATCCTTGTTTAATTGTTGAGGTTCTGTCTAAATCTACACAAAATCACGACCGCACTGATAAATTTCGTTATTATCGCTCAATTCCTGATTTTCAAGAATATGTGTTAATTAGCCAATATGAAATCAGCATAGAACATTATAAAAAAGCCGAAGATGATGCTTGGTTATTTCGTGCTTATGAATCTGATCAAGATAAAATCTTTTTAGGTGCTATAAATTTAGAAATTCCACTGTTAGATATTTATGAAGATGTGAATTTTAAGTTACAGGAGGATTGATAAAAATGATTTTTAAAGATTTGGATATAAAGGATTGATATTTTCATTAATCAAATATTTAATGATCATTTCCTCATACTTTCGCTTGTCTTTCTATTTTAAGTTGACGGAGTTTTTCTGATACTGGTGGGGGATTAAGGCGATCGCTCATCTTCGTTCGTTGTGAGGTATACATGATTCCTACGGAGAGCGATCGCACCCTTTACTGAAAAATCACTACAAATGCTCAGTTTTACAATGATTGAATTTCTTGTTGTAAAGCTCGAACTTGTTCAACAGATAATTCAGTAACTTCAGCAATTTGCTCTAAATTCATGCCGATTCGTAATAAATTTATAGCCAATTTTCTTGTTGTTTCAGCCCTACCTTTAGCTTTACCTTTGGCTTCACCTTCTTCGAGGATGTCTTGATAAATTACTGATTCGCGCATAATCTCACTCCTGAAAATTTTCTTGATCACATTTCTATTTAACACCAACCCAGCTAAAATACTGCTGGCAGCAGCTATATCCCTTTGTTGTTGTTGATCTTTAATTTTTTCGACTGCTTGTGCTACTTGGCTCAATACCATTCTAGGATCTTCTGTCTGACTTAGCACGGCAAATGGTAATAAACCGGGCGCGGTCATAAATTGTTCTGTTGGTTGTTCCCATAGACGGATTACTTCAAACTCATGGTGGGTTTTGTTTAATCTGAAACTATTCTCATGGACTAATTCAGAATCTGTTTTTCTCAAATAAATCACTACTTGGCGCATCTCTTTGTCAGGAAAACGCCGATAACCTCTAACTCGATAATCTAACATCCTAAAGGGTATATTTTTATTACCATCGGTCTGAAACTCAATATGTAATATTAAGTTCTCTGATTGTAATAAAATCAACGAATCAGCGCGAATTGGTTCGTTTGATAATTTTGTTGGACTCAGTTCTATTAATTCAACTGGTGAACCTAGTAACCATGTGGCTAAGTCTGCTTGGAAGTTTTCGGCGAGATATTTACAGATGTTGTCATACATTTGATTTAACAGCCTTGAATTTACATTAAATTTCTATCAGATATGTTTACAGTTTATGTGATCGCCGAAACCAACCCCGTACCCAACGCCACAACTGCCGCAACCAACCCCAAAACCCACGCGGAGAAACTACAGGCTTTTGTGGTTGAGAAAGACCCTCAATTGCATTGTTACAATCTTGCACATCGGTATCAAGTCCCATTGTCTGAAATAGTTCCCGCGCATTGCGATAAGCCCCCAGTGCATCTTGTTCCCTATCCACTTTTTCTAAGGACAGACCTAAATTAAACCAAGCATTTGCTTCTCCCCGAACATCCCCTATCTCCCTTTTTATATCCAAAGACTGCTCATAAAATATAATTGCCGTTTGGTAGTCTCCCAGAGATTTGTGAATTTCGCCTAAATTGTTTAAGCAACTACCTTCATCTAATCTAGCACCTGTTTCCCTGGATATTTCCAAAGACTGCTGATAGAAATTATCTGCCTGTTCGTATTGTTTCAATAAGTTGTAAGCATTTCCTAAACCAAGGTAGCAACTACCTTCACCTAATCTATCGCCTCCTATTTCCCTTTTTATTTCCAAAGATTCCTCGAATAACTTAATTGCCTCTTCGTGATAGTTGGGAGAGTTGTGTTCTTCACCTAAAGAGTTGTAAACGTTGCCTAAGACATTTAAGCAAATACTTTTATTTAAATAAATATTTTTATTTAGAGTATTAACCGGAATATTCGCTATTTTCAAACACTGCTGGTATAACTCAATTGCTTTTTGGTAATCCATCCGTGAGTATTGGTAAAAATTTCCTAAACTGATTAACAGATTAGTTTCTCCTAGAAAATAGCCTATTTTTCGAGCTATTTCTAAACCTTCTTTGCATAACTCTAACCCTTGTTTGTATTTACCGAAAACCAAGTAAGCATTGCCTAATTGAATGACAGAATCTAAATAATTACAGTTGTTTATATTCCCAATTTCTTTCCATTTACTTACCAACTGCCCATATAATTCCACTTGGTTGGCATAATAACCCCGCAAAGTCAAAAAATCATTGCAATGGCGAATTGCCTCAAATGCTGAATCATAATCTGCTAATTGGTAAAAATGATAAAAGATTTCTAAATATTCCTGAATATCATCTTTAGTTTGCCAAGGTTGTTGTTTAGCAATTGACTGATAATAATTAATAGCTTGTTGATGTGCTTCTGTCTGATCACCGGCTTTATATCGCGCATATACCAAAACCACAGGCTGAAACTCAAACCATCTGCCATCATCAATCAATTTTTCTGATAAAAAAGAACGCTTGACAAGATTTCTTAATTCTCTCTCAATCTCTGTTTCTGAACTTCCTGGACATACAGCTACCGCAGCTTTACTATTTACCGCACCACGATAAACACTAATATTTTGTAATAGAGACTTTTGCAACTCATTCAAACGCCCAAAACTGGCATCTAATACCAACACCATCCCCACATTTTCCCGACGGTGCTGGCCAACTACTTTTTTATCCGTCAATAATTGCTGCAAATTTCCCAAACCTAAATTTTCCAATCTTTTTAAATGTGGGTCTTGGGGATATTCTTCTATTAATAAATCTGCCACAAATCGCAACAGCAAAGGATAACCATCTACTAATTTGACAAATTCCTCTAAATTTCCTTGAATACCTAAAGCTGTTAATAGTGCTACCCCATCTGCAATTTTTAAACCTGATAAGGGTAGCCATTGAAATCTTTTCGGTAATTCTGGTCTTTCTCTAGTGGTGACAATTACTTTACTTTTAACCCCACACTCTACCCAAGTTGTAAAAAAGTCCTCATAAAATTGACTTCCCCAAGTTCCATCAGTTTGTAAGAGACTTTCTAAGTTATCAATGATCAATAAAAATTCATCGGATTGTAAACATTTCACCAAAGTTTGTACTAATTGTGTTTCTTGTTCTGGGACTTTATAACCAAAATCTTGTAAAACTTGAGTAGCCACATCAGTAAAAATAGCCCCATAACTCACATCAGCCCAAAAACGTTTTGTAAAACCCTTTATTTCTTCATCTTGATAAATCTTAGTGGCTAACATTGATTTACCAGTACCACCAATACCTTCAATGCCAATGAGAGAAATATTTTGATTATTTAACCATTGTTTTAAATTGGCAATTTCTGCTGTTCTTCCTTGCCAATTAGCCAAATTTCTGCTAGGGTTTCCCGCTTTGAGAATCCCCGGTGATTCTGGTTTGGTGCTGCTTTCTATTAACGCCAATATTTCTTGCTGTGCAGCACCAAAAACAGCAATATTGGCAGTTACTTTGGGCTATTAATTCTCCTCATATCATAAGTTGGGTTATTAACATCCCGTCCTGTATTAAATTGTGTACTCTCATCATAAGCTTGAGCATTAACACTAGAAGAACTATCATCAGATTTTTGTGTTTGTAAAATCTTAGTTATTTCTTTAGCTAATTCTGTATCTGCTTCTAAAATCTCCCTTATTTGTACCCGGAAAGCTGCTTGTAAATCATCATCATCTGGGTTTTGTTGAGCCTTCGTAGCAGCTTTTTTAGCTTCTTCCTTAGCTTCTACCTTCGGCCATAACTTATCCCAAATCATTTTAGCCCGATTCCAAACATCCTCACCAACTTTCTGGGAAGCACCTTCTGCGGCTTTATTACCCATAGTCAGTAGAAAAGGCAGACAGGGGGTGATTAACTTAACAATTGCAACGATATCCATGAATTTATGCGGTTTAACTACTGTTAGTTATACAGAGTCATGGTAGCACATTCCTAACGGACTCAGGGATAAAACTAAAAAATATTACAGATATAAATACAGATTCAATATGAATATTTTCTAATTATTCACTCGTTAGCAAGAAATTAATATTGGAGTAATAAACAGACATCAGATAAATAAAAAATGCTACAATATATAACATCTATGAATATCATTTACATTTCTCTGGAGGAAATATTATGTTATCAACAGAACTTCAACAAGAATCAATGAAAACAAGAATTGAGAAAATTGTGGCTATTTTAATGGAAGAACGTCCTTTATTTAAGGAAGAACTTAACGCAGAGGAAATGATTCAGCATTTATGTAATTTATTTCAGCAAAACTTACCTATTGATGAGTTTAATAGCATGGAAGATCAGGAATTAAAAAAGCATTGTAGCGGAATTATGGTGTTAGAAGCGGTAGCGGGAACTTTAAATGAATTAACTCCCGAACAAATAGCAATTTTTGATGAAATGATTAAACGGAAATAAAGAACATGGCGTATTTATTAGATACAAACATTGTTTCCTTAGCACTGCGGAATAACTTTAAAGTAACAGCAGAAATAGCGCAATTAAAATCTCAAAGACAAATATTGAGTATCAGTTGCGTTACTTACTTTGAAGTTAAAAGAGGATTATTTGCGGTAAAAGCAACTAAACAATTGGAAAGATTTGATAATTTCTGTAAGGATTATCAAATCATTTTTTTGGACGATTTAGCAATTTTAGAAAAAGCCGCAGAAATTCATGCAAATCTCAGATTAAGAGGATTACCAATCCAAACAGAAGATATTTTAATTGCTGCGACTGCTATCGTTAAAGGGTTTATTCTAGTTTCTCATGATAGTGATTTATTGAGAGTTGAGGAATTAACTTTAGAGAATTGGTTAGAAGAATAGGTTTTATGTACATTTTATTATGAGAAATAGAAATAGATCCCCGATTTCTCTAGGAAGTCGGGGACATGGGTATTCAGTATTTTAAATTAATCAACTTAACCCACAGTTTGGTTTTGCTTCCGGTAATAACCGCTTGACACCTTGCTTGACAAAAGCTTCCAAAACAGCCATTTTCTGATTTTGCTGGAATACAGTTTGTAAAACTTGGCGTAATTTCTCCAGATTTAAGGCATCTCCCGATTCTAAAGCAATTTCTTGCTCTTGGAAATATTCTATTAAGCTTAATCCTGCTACTCTGGTTAGGTAAGCAGCGCTGACTCCCTCTACCATTCCCCCAGCGACAAAGGTAGCAACATTAGTTTTGAGAATACCTGTTACAGCTTTAGTTGAAAGTTCCACCAAACCTAATTTCAACATTAAACTTCCCATAGTTCTGGCTACTTGTTGCCCTTGCTCTAAGGAAATTTTCTGCTGATAAATATTACCCAAGTCTATCACCATTTGCGCCGTAATAGCCGCAGTTGCGAGAATATCCAACGCAGGTACAGGGTTAGCAAAAGCTGCCGCCGCTGCAATCCACTGATATTTTTCTATAATAGGCATAGAATAATCGCGCCTCATAGAATTTAAACAACTTTTAGCTTCAGCTTTCAGCAATAATACCTTACGATTTGTAGTATTATAAACTAGCTGTTCTCCTTGTTGTCCGATAATCTCCCTTAATTGTTGTGTTAGCTGCTGGATATCTGGTGTTTGTTGTTCCATCCATTCCTGAAAAGAACCATCTTCTTGATGTTTTCGCACTTTCACATCTACAGGAGAGGCCGCAGTCCCAACTACATTTGAGCATACCCGCTGTTTTAATGATTGTAGAACCGTAGCGCGTTCTGAAGGTTGATACTGATCCTGTTTGTTGAAAACCAGCAATGTCGGCTGTTTTGCGGTTTTTAACTGTTCCCAAAACTGAAATTCTGAATCTGTCAAATCACCGTTGGTGAGAAATAAGACAAAATCAGATTTCTGGATTTCCGATAAAGTAACGACACCAGAATTTTCACTAAGTGCCGAAAATAAAGCCGCTGTCTCCGTAAAGTGTAAGGACATTCCTGGTAAAATTGAGGCATTTTCCAGAGCTTTAATAACCGTACTTTTACCCACGGATTTTCCACCAATAACCGCAACCGTAATTTCCTTTCTTTCTAATTCTAAAGGAAATTTAGCGATATTTTCCCAGAGAATTGCTAGGTCAGGATGACTGGGTGCTTCTTGGGCAATTTGATTAATTATTACCTCTGTTTGAGCGATCGCCTTGACTACAGATCCTGGGTCTACAAGTATATCATTTAGTTGTTCACCTAATGGGGGCTGATTTTTCCGCAATAACCATAAACCCCCCCCAACAGCCAAAGCGGTCAAAATTCCGAACTCTCCCACTTGAACTATTGAATCATGCCAACTGTCTAACATCCACAGGGAGAACGATAGTCCTAGTCCTCCCACTAATATTGGTCGCTGTAACTTCACAATTTGTGATTCTCCATGCCAGGAAAAGGCTTTTACTTCATTCTAAAACTTTTGTTATCAAAACTAGCTCCTTGAATAACAGTTTAACCGCTTTGACCAAAGTATCAACGGCGAATTAACTTAATTGAAACTAATTAAATTAATCCTTTGGTTTAAATCTTAAAATATACGTAGGGTGGGTTAGCGACAGCGTAACCCACCATCTGATTAATTAGTAATGTAAAATAAATTACATATTTTATGGGATTTAGGCTTACAAGAGCTAATACATATATCTAAATTATTAAATAATTTAGGGATCTATTTATATTTAATTTAATAAGAAAAAGTGACAAAATTCCTACAGTAGTGCAACAATTATGTCCCTTTTTTTGGCTATTTTTAATCCGTGATTGTCTGTTTTTTAGTGATATTTTCAACCTAAAATGGCAAATTTACGGATAATTGTGCGTAAAATGCTGTTATCATCAAGCTATTGAAGGTGAGAAAACTGAAACAATTATGTCACTTTTATTTTGTCTAAATCTCTAGACAGAGGTTTTTATTTTGAATAAGATGTAGTGGGGCAACAAAGAATAACAACCTTAACAAATTAATTCACCTACAGACATCTGAGGCAAATTAACATGAATAATCATCGTCTTGAAATCAACGACCTAATTGATAGTGCTGTTAATAATGCAGTAGCGCGTCGTAATGAGGCTCTAGCATCTGTATCTGATGAAGAAGCTAAAAACGTTTCTGGTGGTAAAGCAGCTATTACCACAAGCGGTAGGATACCCCCCATAATAATATGTGGAATAATCAGGCCTCCTAGCACAATAGGGCTAATCGCAGTCACAACTACACTCCCAACTCCCACTCCCAGATAATGTGGCATAAAAATCCTCTTATTTGGAGGCTAAATGGATGAAGGAAATTGCTGAAAAAACTACACTCTGCCCTAGTGCTAGACCAGAACCAGGGGAAAGTTTTGTTTTCGGTATCATTGGTGGAACAGTAGCAGAACCTCGTGTAGCTTATCTGAAACAGCCTCAACCTATCACAGATGAACTAATAGCTAAAGTTAGTCCTGTGACACCAGCGGAAGTGTTTCGTACAGCTTCAACTTGTGCCACAAATGGTTGTCAACATTTTGATGGGAAAAATTGTGGTTTAGCTACACGAATTGTCGAAAATTTACCGACAGTAGGAGAGGAATTACCTCCCTGTTCTATACGTCGTGATTGTCGTTGGTGGCAACAGGAAGGTAAGGCGGCTTGTATGCGTTGTCCGCAAGTAATTACGGATAATTACAATGCTTCTGAATTGTCAATTCAAGTAGCCACACCAACGGCTCGTTAACTTAATATTTTGCACCATAATCTGATGGGAAAAATAAGATCCTAAAAAGCTGATTATTAGCTAGTATGGGGATTTTCTGCCTACCCTTTTTGAGAAGGTGCAAGATATGAATTTAATATCTGAATTAGGGAATTTTACCAATATCTGAAAGGAGAAAAATATGTCTTTAGAAAATGTCAAATCTTTCTATGAATATCTGGAAGATAATGAAGCTTTCCGCGATCAAATCAAAGCTGCTGAGAATAAAGAAGAGTGTAGCCAAATAGTTAAAGAAGCCGGCTTTGATTTTACTTTAGAAGAATATGAAGAATATACTTATCAACTTTTAGAATCAGCTAATTCTGAAGATGAAATTCAAGATTTAGGTGAAAAGGAATTAGCAGCCGTTTTTGGTGGAATAATTGGAAAACCCAAAACACCCATATATTTACAATGTTACGGATTGCCACCACGAGATACATTATCAGGAGGAATATTTCTTGCCTAGAACTCTATTTCCGAACTGAAAAATTAATTTTTTGGGGGATACAAACAAATCAAATTGATTATCAAATAGGCTAAAAAGCCTGGAGGTTAAGTTTTAGCAATTGACAGAAAAACTTAACCATCTTTCAGCTAAATAATTAAAGCCAAAGATATTTTCTAACTATCTGAAAGGAGAAAAATATGTCTTTAGAAAACGTCAAATCTTTCTACAAACACCTGGCAGATAATGAAGCTTTCCGCGATCAAATCAAAGCTGCTGAGAATAAAGAAGAGTGTAGCCGAATAGTTAAATCAGCCGGCTTTGATTTTACCTTAGAAGAATACGAAGAATACACTTATCAACTTTTAGAATCAGCTAACTCTGAAGATGAAATTCAAGATTTAAGTGAAAAAGAATTAGCAGCCGTTTTTGGTGGAATAACTGGAATAACCAGACCCGTACAACCAAAGTATGGAGGCGTGAGGCCACCACAAAAATGGCCACCTATACAGATGCAGGCGATGTATGGAGTTGTTATTGGTAGACTTCCAAATTGGTGAGGGTAAATGTCCATTTTTGAACTGAAAAATTAAGTTTTTTGGGGATACCAACAAATCAAATTGATCATCAAATAGGCTAAAAAGCCTGGAGGTTAAGTTTTAGCAATTGACAGAAAAACTTAACCATCTTTCAGCTAAATAATTAAAGCCAAAGATATTTTCTAACTATCTGAAAGGAGAAAAATATGTCTTTAGAAAACGTCAAATCTTTCTACAAACACCTGGAAGAGAATGAAGCTTTTCGTGACCAAATCAAAGCTGCTGAGAATAAAGAAGAGTGTAGCCGAATAGTTAAAGAAGCTGGCTTTGATTTCACTTTAGAAGAATACGAAGAATATACTTATCAACTTTTAGAATCAGCTAATTCTGAAGATGAAATTCAAGATCTAGGTGAAAAGGAATTAGCAGCCGTTTTTGGTGGAATAACTGGAAATAATTCAAGAATTAGACCAATAATTCAACCATTATATGGAGTCGTGTGGCCACCACAAGGGAAATGGCCACCTGTACAGGCGATGTATGGAGTTGTTAGAGGTGACACTTTTTAAGGGTAAATGTCCATTTTTGAACTGAAAAATTAAGTTTTTAGGGATGGATAAAAAGCCAATTTATTCATCCTTTACTCACAAAATTGATTGAGGATATTTCCATGACTTATCACCGAATTAGCTATGCAGTGTGGGAAATTACCCTTAAATGTAATCTAGCTTGTCAACATTGTGGTTCTCGCGCTGGACATACCAGGACAAATGAACTTTCTACAGCAGAAGCTCTTAACTTAGTCCAGCAAATGGCCGAAGTAGGAATTACAGAAGTTACTATTATTGGAGGTGAAGCATTTCTTCGTCCCGATTGGTTAGAAATTGCCCAAGCAATTACTCAAGCTGGTATGATTTGTGGTATGACCACCGGGGGTTATGGTATCACCTTAGAGACAGCCCACCGCATGAAAGCAGCAGGGATTCAAGTAGTTTCTGTATCCGTTGATGGTTTAGAAGCTACTCATGACCGGATTCGCGGTAAACAAGGCTCATGGAAATGGGCATTTCAGACCATGAGTAACCTCAAAGAAGCGGGTATTCCCTTTGGTTGTAATACTCAAATTAATCGGCTCTCAGCCCCAGAATTTCCCCAAATTTACGAACATCTCCGCGACGCGGGTATTTTCGCTTGGCAAATTCAATTAACCGTACCTATGGGGAATGCAGCGGATAATAGCGAGATTTTATTACAACCTTATGAACTTTTGGATGTATATCCAATGATTGCTCGTGTTGCAAAACGAGCCAAGCAGGAAGGTGTACAAGTGCAACCGGGAAATAATATTGGCTACTACGGACCCTATGAGCGATTATTGCGCGGGGGGGATGCGTGGTCATTTTGGCAGGGATGTAGCGCCGGACTCTCGGCTTTAGGTATTGAAGCGGACGGTGCTATCAAAGGTTGCCCATCTTTACCGACAACAGCTTATACAGGAGGTAATATCCGCGACCATTCACTGCGGACAATTATTGAAGAAACAGAGGAACTGAGATTTAATCTTGGTGCTGGTACTCCCAAGGGAACAGAACACCTATGGGGTTTTTGCAAAACTTGTGAATTTGCGGAACTTTGTCGTGGTGGTTGTAGTTGGACTGCCCATGTTTTCTTTGATAAGAGAGGTAATAATCCTTACTGTCATCATCGCGCCTTAACCCAAGAAAAAAATGGCATTAGAGAGCGTGTTTTTCGGCAACGTCAAGCCAATGGAAATCCCTTTGATAATGGCGAATTTGCACTAATTGAGGAATCTATTAATACCCCTTGGATAGAAAATGACCCACTGCATTTTACGGCTGAGTTAATTCAATGGCCAAAAGGGTGGGAAAAAGAACCAGAGTTAGGCAAATCTTTAGTTAATTCCCACTAAAATTCTGTTGAGAATCATGAACAATATTTCCCCCGATTCTATCACTTTAGAAGATTCAAATACCTTTGTAAAATCTGAAACTGATTCAGATATTTCACAACCTTTATTACCTCGTTTGAGTTGGGATAATCAGATTACTTATTTGCGACTTATTTTTAGGGCTAAAAGAGCTTTAGACCGAATTGAGAAAGAAGCGGGTATTGTCAGGAGTGAAAGCTGATGAAATCTAACATTTAATTGCAAGCAATTAAATTTACAGCACTTTAATTTTACCACAAACCTGAAAATTTAAAGATTCAGGTTTATTTTATTTATATACCCATCCTAAATAAGACATAAATACCTCTTTTTTCTCTACCTCTGCGTCCTCTGTGTCCTAGTAGGTTCGTTCCCAAAAATCCCTTCACAAACCAGGGAGAATGTCTATATCTATAATTCAGATTATATAACTTTTATTCAGTAACTAAGAATTTGAGGTAAGATAAATAATCATCTGCCATTAATTCATGACCAATATTATTCATAAACGGGCTGATTTTGATAGTCCATGGAAAGAAATTCTCACCGCATATTTTCCCCAAGCAATGCAATTCTTTTTTCCCGAAACCTACGCATTAATTAACTGGGAACGTCCTTATGAATTTCTCGATAAAGAATTTCAACAAATTACCCGTGAAGCCGAACAAGGAAAGAGATATGCTGATCAATTAGTCAAAGTTTGGCAAATTCAGGGTGAACAATTGTGGTTATTAGTCCATGTAGAAATTCAGGGAAAAAAAGAAGATAATTTCGGTCAACGGATATTTACCTACAATTATCGCATTTTTGACAGTTTTGGTCAACCCGCAATCAGCTTGGCGATTTTATGTGACACCAACCGTGAATGGCGACCGAGTAATTACGGTTACAATTATCCCCAGACAAAGTTAAATTTTGAATTTGGTAGCATTAAACTGTTAGATTATGAACAACGGTGGCAAGAGTTAGAAAATAGTAAGAATCCTTTTGCTACAGTGGTTATGGCGCATTTGAAAACCCAGCAAACGCGCTCATATCCCCAAGAACGCAAAATCTGGAAATTCAGTTTAATTCGCAGGTTATACGATTTAGGCTTACAAGAGCAAGATATTCGTAACCTGTATCGCTTTATAGACTGGGTAATGATTTTACCAAAACCATTGGAAAATCAATTGTGGTCGGAGTATAAACAATTCGAGCAGGAGCGAACTATGAGATATATTACCACTGGTGAGCGCATAGGTTACGAGCGGGGAATAGAAGAAGGACGACTTGAAGGTAGACAAGAAGGTAGACAGGAAGGTAGACAGGAAGGTAGACAGGAAGGAGAACGGTTGGTTATTTTAAAACTGCTTAAAAAGCGATTGGGTGAATTATCACCGGAAACGACACAGCTTATTCAATCTCTTTCTGTTAATCAGTTGGAAAATCTAAGCGAGGCTTTACTAGATTTTAGCAGTATGGCGGATTTACTTAATTGGTTGCAATTAAATTAATCCTCTTGTTGAAGTCTTCAAATATACGTAGGGTGGGTTAGCGACAGCGTAACCCACCATCTGATTAGGTATTTATGTTAAATAAATTACATATCTTATATATTTTGTGCTTATAAGAGCTAATACATATATCTAAATTGTTAAATAAGTTAGAGATTTGTTTATATTTAAGTTAATAGGCAAAAGTGACAAAATTCCTACAGTAGTGCAACAATTATGTCCCTTTTTTTAGCTATTTTTAATCCGTAATTGCCTGTTTTTTTAGTGATTTTTTTAACTTAAAATAGCAATTTTACGGATATTTGTGCGTGAAATGCTGTTATCATCAAGCTATTGAAGGTGACAAAACTGAAACAATTATGTCACTTTTATTTTGTCTAAGTCTCTAGACAGAGGTTTTTATTTTGAATAGGATGTAGTCGGGAAATGAAAAAAGTACAACATTTCCTGTTTTCTAGATTTTTTGACTTTTTAAAACCAAGGAGAATACGAAGATGGCTAAGATTCAAATTGCTGACTTGCATAGTGAAAATGTTGTTGAACTGACTGCTGAAGAACAATATTTAATTCAAGGTGGTTTCTTCTGGATACCTTTTTTGATTAAGGCGGCTGCTGCGGCTGTAAGAACGTATAGCGCTGGTCGTACTTTTGGGTGGTGGTAAATTAATAATAATTTCCATCCTGTTTAGTTAAGGATTTTGGTAGGTTGGGTGGAAAGATAGTGAAACTCATAAAATCCTTAAAAATGTCCACTTTTTTCCTCAATCCAACCTACGTAATTTAATTTTCTGATGTAAATGGTGGGTTACGCTGTCGCTAACCCACCCTACATTTTTGTGATTAAATCACTCCAAATTCACATTAATCTCTGTTTGATTAACCTGTTTTTTGATCCAACTTAATAGTAAATCGCTAACAATTTCCTGTCGCAATGTATCATTCAATTCCGGCTGAATAATCTCCTCAACAAAAATTAAATGTACTCCTTTAGAAGTAATTATCGGTTTAATTACCTGTGGGGGTTTGGCACCAAAGACAGCAGCAGATATTTCTGGCTTTAAATCCCGACGATTTAATACTCCTAAATATCCTCCCTGACGACGTAATTCTACATCTTGAATATATTGGTGAGCTACATCATAAAAACTCATTTCTCCTTCTTTGACTGCATAAAAAAGTTCTATTGCTAGATCTTCATCATTAAATACAACTTCATACATGACCACACCAGCATAATTTAACTGATTTTCAAAGAAGAAAGGTTCGATTTGATCAGAAAATAAATGCTTGCTTAACTTACCAGTAACCACACCAGTATAGACTATATCTTCAAAATCATCTATAGATAAACCATGTTTTTCTAACCATTCCCAGGTGTCATTAGCACTGGTCAGGTCATTATTTAATCGCAGAAAATCCGCTGCTTTTTGTAATTCTTCAACTTCTACTTTTATCCCTGCTTCTTCCGCAGCATTTATAATCACTTTTCGGCTGATAATTTGCTCAACTAACTCAGGTATTTTACAGGATAATTTAATTTGTTGTAAAATGTCTGATTGGGTAATGGTGATGCTTGCTGACATAATTTGCTCCCTAAATACATAAATTATACCCCACCCTAACCCTCCCCTTAGCAAGGGGAGGGGAAAGTTTTTAATGTATACAGCACTTCCCGATGTTATGAGGTACAAGAACCCCACCCCCAACCCCCTCCAATATCAAAAGTTTATCCTTTTCTTCCCCCTGCAGCGGGGGGGATTGAGAGGGGTGCAGGGGGCAAATGAAGTATCTCATAAGAGCGGAAACCTCTGTAAATGGCGGGGAGAGGCTTTGAAAATCCCATTTTAGCTAAAAAAATACACATTACCACAGAAAAAGAGAAAAATACGTAAGTGATAACTTCCAATAGATTAAGACCATGCTTAGAACCGACATTCCGCACTTCATTTTAAAGACCTTTCCCGCAATTTTAGAACACCGTCCTGATTTTTTGCAGCGGTACAGTTTACAGGATTTACTTTAATTCAACAGATTCAAGTCAATTGTCATCCTTCAAGTTGCTAAAACTTTATTAAATCGTACTTTACAATCAATACCAACTATTTTTGGATCTGCTGCTGTTGAATTAAATCGTTTTCATAGTTCCGCTGTTTCAGTCGTTCTGTTCCTCATAAAGATTATGCAATTACTAGAAAATACCGCCACTGGACAATTATTAGAAGTTCTCGAAAATATTGTTGAGAAAGTTGAGATTAAACCGAATTTTTCCATCTGTCATCCTGATTATAAACCCTTGGAATTACCAAGTGCAGTAATTGAACGTTTCCAAAAAATGCCTACCAAAATGCAGCAGAAATATCTGAGTTTACAACTGCGAAGTTTTATTTATGGCATTTATTATAACGGTTCGATGCAAACTGCACTAGCATTAGATGGAGAAGAAAATAACTTAGCTCTAGACTTAGAAAATAATACTGTTTTAGGGGTAGATTTGGGATTTTATGAACAGTTGCACAAAAGTAACTGTGGAGAAGGGTATTTTGATTCTGGTTGGGCTGTAATTAAAGAAGAAATTGATGGTAGTCTAGCAGTAACTAAGGGCGGTTTAAGGTTACATATTCAGCCCGATAAACATTTAAAAAACCTTGAAAAATTGCCTGTAACTGGTGATGTAGTAGCAATTCTTTTACCAAAAAATCGAGTCCAAAATGGTTTTTATATGGCTGTTGGTAATCAGGGATTTGCTCCTATTGATGATAGTAACTCTCACCCTATAACTGTACGAATTTATTTTAATTTAACTCCTCAAGGTGCGGTAGAGGTGATGGGTAATTTAACACAGGGATTGAATAATTTAGCAATTCCTTTTAGTTTCAAAGTTTTGTATAATCCTCAAGATTATGGACGACATGATTCAGGAGTTTTGTATTTTGATAAAAGGGATTATCAAGCAGTTAGGCAAGTTTTGCAGGTTGTTTATCAAGAAAATAAAGTACATTTTCATTCAGAAATTCCTCTATTTACAATGCTGCTTGCACCAGGGTTAGGTTTAGCTGAAGAACCAGATCAAAAGTTTGCTGAAAAAGAAAGTTTTGGTATGAATCGTTGTCAAATTGTGGCCAATGGCTTATTAAAAGCTTGGTATCAAGGAGATAATTCAATTCAGGGAAGAATGCAAGCTATTTGTGAGCAATTTTCTACTTTGGGAATTGATTTACAACGAGTTTATTTGAATGCTAATTCTGATGATATTTATCATGTTTTGGACTAACTTCTTCGTTTTCTCGTTCCCAGTCTCCGACTGGGAATGCTACCTAGAGGCTCTGCCTCCATAACTTAGTATCAATGAAGGCAGAGCATTAAGTAATTCCTTTCCATACTCTGTATGGGAAGGAGAGCTTTTGTTTCGCGCAAAGGAGCAAAGGAAGAAATAGAATGAAAATTTCTGTCTCTTCCTTATTGTATTGTATCAACCAGTATTTCTCATTCCGGCTGCAATACCGTTAATGGTTAATAATGCACCTCTGAGTAATTCTCCTTTGCTGTAACGAGAGTGAATTACACCAGTTGTAGGTGCATTTTTCGACTGACGTAGGCGTTTTAAGAGGGAAACTTGGATAAATCCTAAAGGGACAATTGTGCCATTTCTTAATTGTACAGAACGTTGTAAAATTGGATCACCATCTAAGAGTTTTTCGTGTCCGGTGATTTTTAAAACTAAATCTCTAGTGAGGAAAAATTCCCGAGAAATTTGTTCAAACACATTCTCAAATCTAGTTTTGTCTTCAGGGTTAGATAATTCATTGACATAATGACGTGCCATTTCCATGTCCACTTTTGCTAAAGTCATTTCTGCTTTAGAAATCACCATTTTAAAGAATGGCCACTTGAGGTAAAAATAGCGCAGTAATTTCAAATGTTGTTCTGGTTCTTCGTCCAGAAATTTTTGTAAAGCTGTACCAATTCCATACCAAGAAGGTAATAAGAAGCGGGTTTGTGTCCAACTAAATACCCATGGGATAGCTCGTAAACTGCTTAAATCTTTTTTACCAGATGGACGACGGGCCGGACGAGAACTAATTTGTAATTGGCTGATTTCTTCTATGGGTGTAACCTGGTGAAAGAAGTCAATAAAATCAGGTTGCTCATAAATTAGGTTACGATAGTGCTGACGAGAAGCATGAGCTAATTCTTCCATGATCTCATTCCAAGGTTCAATATCATCAAACCCTGTCCCCAATAAACTCGCTTGAATTACTGCTGTGGTGATAGTCTCTAAGTGATATAAGGCTAAATCTAATAAGGAGTATTTAGAAGCTAATACTTCCCCTTGTTCGGTGATTTTGATCCGGCCGCTAATACTGTTACCCGGTTGGGCTAAAATTGCTTCATAAGCAGGACCGCCACCGCGACCTACAGACCCCCCGCGTCCGTGGAAAATCCGCAGATTTACACCATAACTTTCAGCAATTTTCTGGAGTGATTTTTGGGCTTTATGAATTTCCCAGTTACTACTTAAAAAACCAGAGTCTTTATTACTATCAGAATACCCTAGCATTACCTCCTGTAAGTTAGGACTGAGTGTAGCAATAGATGGATTTGTTTGTGCTTCTGTATTGTTAATTGCAGCGTAGCCTCCAGCCAGCATAGCACGATACAAAGGCAGTTCAAACAGTTGTCGCATTACACTTCTGGAACGTTGTAAATCTTCTACGGTTTCAAATAGAGGCACAACGCGAATTGTCCCCACCGCAAGTACAGGGTCAAATAAGGTTGATTCTTTGGCTAATAGTAAAACTTCTAGTACGTCGCTGACTTCCCGGCACATACTAATAATATAAGTTTGACAGATATTGATACCAAATTCCTGTTGCAGCGATCGCAAAATGCGGAAGGTTTGAATAACATCATTGGTTTTTTCGGAAAATGGTAATTCAGCGGGAATCAATGGTCTACGAGTTTGCAATTCTGCGGTTAACCAAGCTATTCTCTGTTCTTCGGATAATTCATGGTAAGATTGCGGTAAAAGCTGCAAATATTCCAGAATTTCATTAATTGCGTCAGCATGACGAGAAGATTCTTGACGAATATCTAATTGTGTGAGATTAAAGTCAAATATTTCTACTTGACAAATCAGATTTTCTAACTCTCGACAACTTAAACCTGTTTCCCGCAAGTTGCGTTGAATTAATAACAATTCCGCTAAAAATTCTGTACCGGACCGGTACTTATGTGCATCTTCATTTTGCGGCGTTTCTCGATTATATAAGGCTAAATTTCGATCTCGTGTATTTTCTAGTCTTTTCAGTATATAAGATAACTTTAAACGATAAGGCTCTTGACGAAACCTTAAAGCTAAAGAGTCATAAACGCTACTTAACTGTGACTGATCTAACTCCAGAGATTCCAGTAAATCTGGCAATACATCACTCCACTGCATAGACACGCTCAGTAATGTTATCAACTCTTTCACAGATTTAATATACCGGTCTAAAACCATTTTCCGTTGATAACAGGCGGTTTTCCATGTTACTTCTGGTGTCACGGAGGGATTACCATCTCGGTCTGAACCTACCCAAGAACCAAAGGAGCAGAAATTTGTCCCTGGTGGTTGTAACCAGGGAAAAGTTTCCTCTAGGGAGTATTTAAAGCGTTTATATAATTGTGTAATCCCATCAAATAAAACCTCTTGAAAGTAGTGAAGGGCATAGTCTACTTCATCTAAAACCGTCGGTTTGAACTGATGCAACTCATCCGTACGCCACCAGAGACGAATTTCTTCCAGTAACCTCTCTTTGATTTCTGCTGTTTCCCAAGGATAACTACCAGCATGACTTATGCTATCATCCATTTTTTGTAGAAGATGTACCACCTGACGCTGTTTATCTCGGATAGTATGACGGACAATTTCCGTCGGGTGTGCGGTGAAAACCAAGCGGATATCCAGTTGAGAAATCAGGCGTTGAATTTGTTGTGGGGGAACATTCAACTGAAATAATAGGGGAAATAAAGCCGCAAAACTGCCTTTTTGCTGAGTTTCCGGTGTCATTAAATCGCTACCTACTTCTTTCGTAATCAGTACATCTTCCTCCCGTTGGTTAGTAGTATAAATGATACTGGGAAAAAGTTTTTGTTCAGGTTGAATTGCATAGCGGGTTAATTGCTGTTTTTGCTCGTATTCCTGCTCAATAATATTAATTAGCTGAAAATAGAGCGCAAAAGCACGGGCGGCGCGAATAGCCTCATTGATATTCAATTGTTCAATCAATTCTACGGCTGAGGCGGCTTGGTGATGTGTGGCTTGTCCTTCCGGGGAACAGAGATTCCGCAGTTGACGTAATAAATCTACCATTTCCTGACCACATTCTTGCCGGAGAACCGTTTCCCACAATTCCTCTACTACTTGTAGACGGTGACGTAAGAATAATTCCGAGTGTAGCACCGGAGAATCAATATTTTCAGCTTTCATACTTTTGATCATACTCATAAGATACTCAAAATGTCTAATCTACCTTGTTTTGAGTATCCAATATTAAGCTGTTAGCTTTTTTAGGAACTACTCACAGGTTAATTTTACTTTTAACTGCTTTTGGTTTATTTTCAATAGGAAGAGGTAATTTGAATAAACCACTTCGCTAAATGCCTACTCATCATTTTAAGATAAAGTTCGCCTGCACTCAACAGCAAACAGGAGAAAAGCTATTTTCAGAATATTTACCCTGTTGTCACTGACTCAAACCATGGGAACTAGAATACAATACAGGGGACAGGGAACAGGGAACTATGAAATTCCCAAATTGAACCTTTAAAACTCTTACCTTTGCGTCTTTGCGCCTTTGCGTGAGACTAAAATTCATACCCTGAGTCAGCAACGCCGTTTTTTTATTCATTACAGGGAACAGGGAACAGGGGACAGGGAACAGGGAACTATGAAATTCCCGAATTGAACCTTTAAAACTCTTACCTTTGCGTCTTTGCGCCTTTGCGTGAGACTAAAATTCATACCCTGAGTCAGCAACGCCATTTTTTTATTCATTCACCGGACACCAACAAAGTTAAATTTTTTACCAGTTTATCATCAGCATAATGAACATATCTACCACATTAACAACCCGCTTAGACTTTTATTATCAAGAAATCAAAACAATTATTTTAGCGCGTCAAAATCCCATCACTGGTTTATTACCTGCGAGTACCGCTGTAACCGCTCATGGTGATTATACAGATGCTTGGGTGCGAGATAATGTGTATAGTATATTAGCGGTTTGGGGTTTAGCTTTAGCATATCGCAAATTAGATAGTGATGGTGGTCGCACTTATGAACTAGAACATAGCGTAGTCAAATTAATGCGGGGTTTGTTATTCGCTATGATGCGACAAGCTCATAAAGTAGAGAAATTTAAATATACACAATCCTTATTAGATGGACTTCACGCTAAATACAATACATCCACAGGTGATATTGTAGTTGGTGATGATGAATGGGGACATTTACAACTTGACGCTACATCTATTTTCTTGTTAATGTTAGCAGAAATGACCGCCAGTGGATTATCAATTATTTTTACATTAGATGAAGTTAACTTTGTTCAAAATCTAGTTTATTATATTGGTAGAGCTTACCGGACACCAGATTTTGGAATTTGGGAACGGGGTAATAAAATTAATCATGGTAATGCAGAATTAAACGCCAGTTCTTTGGGAATGGCTAAAGCAGCTTTAGAAGCAGTAAATGGACTCAATTTATTTGGTGTTTATGGTAGTCAAACCTCAGTAATTCACGTTTTACCAGATGAAATTGCGAGAGCAAGAATCACCTTAGAATCATTATTACCCAGAGAATCAGGTTCTAAAGAAATTGATGGGGCGTTATTAAGCATTATTAGTTATCCCGCTTTTGCTGTCGAAGATGATAAATTACGAGAGCGAACCTTTAAAGAGATTGTGAGTAAATTAGCCGGAAAATATGGCTGTAAACGCTTTTTAAGAGATGGACATCAAACAGTTTTAGAAGACACCGAACGTTTACATTATGAACCTGGTGAATTGAAAGAATTTGAACATATTGAATGTGAGTGGCCATTATTTTTCACTTATTTAGTTCTTGATGGTTTATTTCGCGGTGAACAAACACAAGTTGAGAAATATCAACAACTTTTAAAATCACTATTGGTAGAACAAAATGGATTACAACTATTACCAGAACTGTATTATATTCCTGAAGAAAATATAGAAGCAGAAAAATTAAATCCCCAAACTCAATTAAGATTACCTAACGAAAATATTCCCTTAGTTTGGGCGCAAAGTCTATATTATTTGGGAGAAATGTTAAGCGAGGGTTTAATTTCCTTGGGAGATATTGATCCTTTAGGTAGACATTTAAGCATAGGGAAAAAACGCAATTCCTTAGTACAAATTGCTTTAATAGCCGAAGATGAAGAATTACAAAATCAGTTAGAAATATATGGAATTGAAACCCAAACACCTAACCAATTAGCACCGATTCAAGTTAGAAAATCTGAAGAACTTTCGCAAATTTACACCCAAATTGGTAGAAATGATCAATTAGGTTTAACAGGTCGTCCCCTGCGAAGACTGAGAAGTTTAACGACATCAAGATTTTTTAAAATTCAAGATCAAACAGTTGTATTTTTACCATCATTTTTAGATTCTCAGCAATTTTATCTAACTCTTGATTATCACTTTTTAGTAGATCAAATTAGAGGAGAATTAGCTTATATTCAAAAATATTGGAGTGATTTAGGTCGTCCGACTTTGACCTTAATGATTACTCGGACAATGCTAGAAACTGGTGCAGAAGCACTATTAGAATTAATGCAAGAACTCAAAGATGGTATTTGTCATGGAGTGCAGGTAAAATTAGGAAAATTAAATCAATTAATGCTGACAGCCGCAATTCAAAAAATTGATTTTTTGTCAGATATAACATTATCTCAATCATCAGTAATTAATCAAAAAATTCGTTGTAATTATCTGACTTCCCATTTAGAAAAAAGTTGGTCCTTGGGACATACTCAAGAATTTAAAATGGAATGCGAAACCAACTTAAATTTATTATTACAATATTTGCGTTCATCGGAAAATATTTATGAGCAGATTGAATTACTGCAAACATTAAGTCGCTTACAGGGTTTAGAATTTAATACAGGTTATGGAGGTCCAAATCATAAAGTCACTGTAGCTGATTTACTGGATGAAGTTTACAACAAAGCCGGCGATTTAGGGATTTGGGCGGTGGTACGACGGGCTGCGGGTTTACGTCAAATGCTTGATATTGGCTTATCAGACGCGGTAACGAGTATTTTGGTACAAGGAAAGCAAATTGCAGTCGGGAGGGCTTATAGTCAGGCTTCTTTGATGGTTGTTCCCATGTCTGCAAATGAAATTGCTGAGAAAATCAATAACTTCTGTCGTGAGGATATCCGCGACCGGGTTTTAACACAAGAAATTCTCATTTATCTTGGTGTTTTAATCAAATCTGAACCAAAATTATTTCGCGGTTTTATCACATTAAGAGTCGGTTATCTGATTCTTTTAATTACTAGCGAAATAGCTAGAGAATTTAATCTCACCCAAGATGAAGCTTATGAAAAATTAATGGAGTTATCACCTTTTGAAGTGAAAATGCGTTTGCGTCAAGTGTTAACCGGATATAGTGGTGTAAGTAATTTATTGCGTCAACAGGAATCATTGCACGTCAAACAAAAAGAAAGTGATATCGCTTGGGTTGTGTTACCTGTAAATAGTGAAGAAATAGAAGTTCCTCCCCATGGTTGGCGCAGATTTCGTCAAGCAGAAGGCGCATTAAATCGTGTACCCAAGAACTTTTTTAAACAAGTTTGGCTATTAATGCAGCATTGCAAAGGTGTAGTTATTGGTGATAAATTAGAACGACGGAATCGTTTAGAAAGTGAAATTATGCTTTCAGAAATGACCGCAGGAGAAAGAAATTTTGCTTTATTGGTTGAACATTTACTGAATAAAATTGAAGCCCCTGAATATCGTCAAGTCAATGTAGAAGCCCTGATGGAATTGGCTACAATCGTGGCTAATAACCCGAACTTGCAAATTGAAGAATATATCGTTTTAGATGTGTTAATCGGTCACGCAGTGCGGTTAGCGTGGTTAGAAAATCATCCCCATCGTCAAGATAATTATGATGAAGATAAAGCTCATGCCTGGCCATCATTTTATAATAGTTCTCCTCAAGATTGCGCTAATTATATTTTGAAGGCCTTTAGATTCTTAACGGAGTTTGTGAAAGATATTTGATATGATTAAATAGGGCTTGCTGAAAAAGTTGTCTGTGAGAGGATGTTTGAAAAGTTTTTAATAGACATCTCCGAAAAATATTGTAGAGACGTTCCTCATGCAGGGATTCTCGTCTCTACACCTAAATTCATACCTGGTTTCAGCAACGCCGTATTTAGTTAGTTCTTCGGCGGATTTGGTGGACACCAAAACAGGTTTTTACTCGACACACCCAAAGATTCTAAAATCCCCCGCATTACATCTGTACAGTACATCCAATGCCCCAAATCATCATACATTCGATCAGGATTAAACTCAAAATTGTAATGCAATACATGAGGCAGATTTGAGAACTCATCAGAAGATTGGGGAGAAAGAATCAACAATTGAAACGGCTTACCTTGACATTGTTTTTCCAGTTTATTAAGTAAATCAATTACTCCACCTCGGTCAGCAATACCCGTACGGACAAAAAGCACCTCGTCACAGTGCTGGAGTGCGTACCAAAATCTTTCAGAACGTGCCGTATAACGAACCCGCATCCTTTCATAAACGGGAGACATATCATTAACAGGGTCTTCCGTATCTTCGACTTCATGGGCAAAAGATAATCCCCCCCATTTACTGTGGTAAATTCTGCGTTCCTCGGAATTGTAATGCAGCAAATGAGGATTCCACATATCATAAAAACCATTTTCAATGATATCTGCAATATCTGCAATTTTGGTAGTGCGAGTCAAATCAAAAGGAAAAGCCGGACCGTCGTATTCCATCTTATACAATAACATTCGCACCGCACAGCGATCGCCCAAAGGCAGAATCGCCACCCGACTAATTTCTGCTAATTTGCATTTATATTGCAAAAATACCGCTGATTTGGGTGGTGCTTTTACCCGACTTTCCAAGCCATCCTGACCAATCATCATTGTCCGAAAAGGTGCATCAGGATAAAAAGGATCTTCGTATACACCTGACGGCATAGCTTTTAATGCTTTGCGTATCTCTGGCCACATCGGCTGGATATTGTATTCATTATCTGATTCGTTGATAATCCAGATGTGATATTCATCTTGTTGTAAAATTCCCAGATGCCCATCATAAAACAAAACTTGGGAGTTATTCGGAGCAAAGAGATGGAAAGCGGCGTGATATTCCAGGTCAGCACCAGGGGGAATATTAACAGTTGTGGAAATAGTTCCATTCTCTTGCACAGCAAAGAAAGGCAGTATTCCTTTCTCGGCATTTAGGGATAACAACTTAGCAATGTAAATACCTGGGATTAATCCCGCCTGATTTTGCAGACCAGTTTGTAATTCTTGCCAATAGGGAGCGATAGTATAATTATATTTTGATGGATTTCTAACCCGCAAACTCTTCTCCTCCATAGAGGCACAGACATAGAAACCTGCATTATCAAGGTAGATAGGAACTTCGTTCGGTTGCCAAAAGCGTTGTTTTT
This sequence comes from Dolichospermum sp. FACHB-1091, assembly GCF_014697585.1. Classification (GTDB taxonomy): domain Bacteria; phylum Cyanobacteriota; class Cyanobacteriia; order Cyanobacteriales; family Nostocaceae; genus Dolichospermum. Next base: position 40,951 of record NZ_JACJSB010000034.1, read on the forward strand.
CTTTTGTTAATTCGTCTTTGTCAATTTGGAACAGGCTTAGGTCTATTGCCTCATACATTAGCCGATGCCCGATGGTATTAGGATGAGACGGGTCAAAAGATGTCCCCTCTTGCCAACGTCCATGACCGTTATCTACTGCTGCTAACCAATCCAAAATCGGTACACCCCAATTTAACATTCGGTTGTGGGTATCCTTCAACAGCCAATCATGTTCGGGGGAATAATCACCATGGGGATATACTCCCCCTAAAATTGGACGTGCGCCCAGTGTCCGGGTCATTTTTACCAACTGCTGCAAACCACTTTCAAACCGTCGCTGTACTGCCCTTCTTTCGTGAGGAGAACAATAGGCTAACCCTTCGTTACCCAACGATAAAGCAATAATTACTACATCTGGTTTTTCTGGGGTAACTACTGAGGCAAATCTGGCGATGGTTCTACTGACATTTGCGCCTGACTCTGATAAATTTATGACTTGATGCCCATATTTTTGTTGTAAATCCTGTGCTAACAGCCAAGCCCAGCCTTTCAATAACCAAGCTTTATGTCCCAAGGCTACAGAACTGCCAATCACCACAATTTTCAAACTGTCCAGACCGCCCGACTCTTTTTTTAGGGCTTTATTGTCAGTAAAATCTCTGAAATAACCAAAGGCATAAGGTTGTAAATAACCATAAGCACCATCATCGACAACAATAGTACCGGACTGTTCTTCAGGGTTAATTGGTAGCCAGCGGTTTGCACCCATAGCTTCCCATTGTCCATGTCCTTTAGCATCAATGCGTACATACTTATATTCGACTCTTTGGTAATTATTTAAGGCCAAAGACGGCTGAAAATTAATTTCTTGATCTGTCCACCATAAAGGATAGCAATCGCCACTGGTACGGAGATGAACACATTTGGTAATGTCCCACAATCCCAATTCGGGAGTAGAACCGACGATACCAATGGATTCACCAGCTTGTGTATATGCAGTAACCTGGAATTGATACATGGGTTTTTGCTGATGTAGGGATACAATACTTTATGGAAAGGCTGAATCCTTGCAGATACTTTGACAGAATATCACGTATCACACCTAGCGAGGATGAAAAATATGTAGAAAATTACCCAGGTTGTCAATTAATTAACCCTACTGGTCAAATTCGCCAACTCAATCACAAAGATTTTTTAAGCCTGTGGCAAAATTTAGTAAAGTTGTCATAGAATTATTATTCTATTATTCTCAACATGACTGTAACTATTCCTAATCTCCCTAGTCTTTACGAAGCTTTCTCCACAGAAGCCAAATGGCAAAAATTCTGGGAAGATAACCAGGTTTACAAGGCCGACCCCAACCACAAAGGTGAACCCTACTGCGTTGTTATCCCTCCACCTAATGTTACTGGTAGTTTACACATGGGTCACGCCTTTGAAGGAGCTATCATTGACACCCTGGTGCGTTACCACCGCATGAAAGGACGCAATACCCTCTGGTTGCCGGGAACTGACCACGCTAGTATAGCAGTGCAAACGATTCTAGAAAAACAACTCAAGGCCGAGGGGAAAACTCGTCATGATTTGGGACGGGAAAAGTTCCTAGAACGGGCTTGGCAATGGAAGGCGGAATCTGGTGGTACAATTATTAATCAGTTAAAACGGTTAGGGGTATCTGTAGACTGGACTAGGGAACGCTTTACTTTAGATGAGGGTTTATCAAAGGCTGTTTTAGAAGCGTTTATTCGTCTCCATGAAGAGGGTTTAATTCACCGTAGTAACTATTTAGTCAATTGGTGTCCTGCTTCGGGTTCGGCTGTATCTGATTTGGAAGTAGAACCTAAAGAGGTAAATGGTAATTTATGGTACTTCCGTTATCCCCTCAGTGACGGTTCTGGTTTTCTGGAAGTGGCGACAACTCGCCCAGAAACTATGTTAGGTGATACGGGAGTGGCAGTTAACCCCAATGATGATAGGTATAAACATCTGATTGGTAAGACCGTAACTTTACCGATGATGAACCGAGAAATACCCATTATTGGTGATGAATTGGTGGACGCGACCTTTGGGACGGGTTGTGTTAAAGTGACTCCAGCCCATGACCCTAATGATTTTGAAATGGGTAAACGTCATGATTTACCGTTCATTAATATTATGAATAAGGACGGTACACTGAATGAAAATGCGGGGGATTTTCAAGGTCAAGACCGCTTTGTTGCTCGTAAAAACTTGGTCGCTAGGTTAGAAATTGAAGGCGTTTTAGTTAAAGTTGAAGAATATAAACATACAGTACCTTATAGCGATCGCGGTAAAGTCCCTGTTGAACCGCTCCTTTCTACCCAGTGGTTTGTCAAAATCCGCCCTCTGGCTGATAAAACCTTAGATTTCCTCGATACCCAAGATTCCCCGGAAATAGTCCCCCAACGTTGGACTAAAGTTTATCGTGATTGGTTGGTAAATCTACGTGATTGGTGTATTTCTCGTCAATTGTGGTGGGGGCATCAAATCCCCGCTTGGTATGCTATTAGCGAAACTGAAGGGGAAATTACGGATACAACTCCTTATTTTGTCGCCCGGAATGAAGCAGAAGCCTTAGAAAAAGCTAAAATCCAATTTGGGGAAGATGTCCAATTAATACAAGACCCCGATGTTTTAGATACTTGGTTTTCTTCGGGACTGTGGCCATTTTCAACTTTAGGTTGGCCGGAAGAAACGGAAGACCTAGCCACATATTACCCGACTACTACCCTAGTGACTGGTTTTGATATTATCTTTTTCTGGGTAGCAAGAATGACAATGATGGGTACACATTTTACTGGGAAAATGCCCTTTAAAACTGTGTATATTCATGGTTTAGTTCGGGATGAAAATAATAAGAAAATGTCGAAATCTGCAAATAATGGTATTGATCCTTTATTGTTGATTTCCAAATATGGAACGGACGCTTTACGGTACACCTTAATTAAGGAAGTTGCTGGCGCTGGTCAAGATATTCGTTTAGAATATGACCGGAAAAAAGATGAATCTATTTCGGTAGAAGCTTCTCGCAATTTTGCCAATAAATTGTGGAATGCAGCCCGATTTGTAATGATGAATTTGGACGGACAAACTCCAGCCCAATTAGGTCAACCAGTTACCACAGAATTAAGTGATAGGTGGATTCTTTCCCGTTTTAACCAAGTTGTTAAACAAACAAATCATGACATTGATAATTATGGTTTAGGAGAAGCAGCAAAGGGACTTTATGAATTTATTTGGGGTGATTTCTGTGATTGGTATATTGAGTTAGTAAAATCCAGATTACAGAAAGATGCAGACCCTATATCTCGCAAAATTGCCCAACAAATCATCGCTTATGTTTTAGAAGGGATTTTAAAATTATTACATCCCTTTATGCCTCATATTACTGAAGAAATCTGGCAAACTCTCACCCAACAACCAGCGGAAAATCCCCAACTGTTACCTTTACAATCCTATCCTGAACCCGATTATCATCTGATTGATTCAGCATTGGAAACCCAGTTTAATTTATTAATTGACACAATTCGCACAATTCGCAATTTACGAGCAGAAGCAGATATTAAACCAGGGGTAAAAATTACTGCAAATTTGCAAAGTGAAAGCGAAAATGAAAGGTTTATTCTCACTGCGGGACAGGCTTATATTCAGGATTTAGCCAAAGTTGAAACATTGACAATTGTTGATAATAATCCTATTGTGATTCCCGCAGAAACTCCACCAGTTGAAGATAGTAAATATTGGGGTGGAATCACGACCGTTGCTTTAATTATTCTTGGGTTTATCGCTTTGCGAGTAGCTTTATTTGTGGCAAATACTGCGTTAGATATTCCCATTTTTGGCACTAGTTTTGAACTAATTGGTTTGGGTTATGTCGGTTGGTTTGCTTTCCGCTATTTACTCAATGCTGAAACAAGAAAAGAGTTATTTGCAAAATATTTTCCAGCTAGTGAAACACCAACTGAACCACAAGTTTTACCAACAGTAACCGAGAATGAAAAAGAAAATTCCATTGCGGGTGTTGTCGGTACTGTACAGGTAGTAATTCCCTTAAAAGGAGTTGTAGATATTGAAGTTGTGCGAGCTAAATTGGAGAAAGCTTTGCAAAAAGCCCAAGCCGAAGCCCAATCTTTGACTGCTAGATTAAGCAATTCTAAATTTGTGGATAAAGCTCCCGCAGATGTGGTACAAACTGCCAGGGAGACTTTATTAGAAGCACAAAAACAAGCAGAAATTTTACGTCTACGTCTTGAGACATTATCTGGGTGAAGAGACTTCCAATTAAAAAAATACCCAAAAATTTCTTGTGGTGCGGGCCGAAAAGCCCGCTAATAATACAAGGATTGCTGGAGCGAAGATTGGATAGCGAGGCGCTGCTGCAAGCAGTTCATCTTTTTTGTGGAGTTCTCTTAGACATTATTCAGATGCTAATAATTCCCGAATTATCCGAGTTACGGCTTTTTGAGTGACGCGATTAGCAATTTGTTGACCTAAACGCTGCACTCCTGGATTAACCATGATTTGGGCTAATTGCGGGGCTATTTTAGTAGCATCAAAACCTTTAGTTTCTCGCAGAATACCAGCAATGCGTTTAATATATTCTAAGGTTTGTTGTTGTTCAACTGTTGCTGATGGGATTTGATTTACTGCTGTTAATCCTACCCTTTCTCGGAGTATATAGGTGAAGTTATGTAAAGCATTTTTACTAACAGCATCTACACTATTGAAAAATTCATCAACTAATCTATCACGAATAAATGAACCGCGTTCTGAAGCAAGAAATTCTACTCCTTGATTGAGGACTAAGTTAAGATCATATTCCTGGTTGCTGCGGGCATTTTTTAACAAGTTTTCCAAACGATTCCAGCGGAATTTACCATCTTTAAAAAGTAACTCTTTTAATGATGTTCTTAATTCATCTGCGGGGTCTGTTAATAACCGTTTAGCAACATAAGGATAGGCTTCGCTGAGAACTTTGAAGTTGGGATCTATATAAATTGCAATTCCTTCTAAAGTGACAAGAGAACGAATAATTAAAGCGTAATAAGGTGGAACACGGAAAGGATATTCATACATTAAAGCCGATAAATCATCGGTAATACTTTTAATATTCAAATCCGCTACACTTGCACCTTCCGCGTTAGCAAATACCTTAGCAAAAGCCGGAACAATAGGGGTAAGGTCCGTTTCTGGAGTCAGAAATTCTAGCTTTACATAGTCCTTTGCTAAACTATCAAATTCTCGGTTAACAACATGAACAATTGCCTCAATTAAACCATAACGTTGGGCTGGTTTAACTTCGCTCATCATCCCAAAATCAAGATAAGCTAATTTACCATCCATAGTAGCTAACAAGTTACCTGGGTGGGGGTCAGCATGGAAAAATCCATGTTCTAATAATTGACGCAAGGAACACTGAACACCAATTTCAATTAAATACCGCGCATTGATTCCTAAAGCCGCAATTTTTTCTGGTTGAGTTAATTTTAAACCGTTAATCCATTCCATCGTTAAAACCCGACGGTTGGTGTATTCCCAGTAAATTTTTGGTACATAAATATCCTTCATGTTACCATATAACTCAAAAAAGCGTTCGGCATTTTCCCCTTCATGAATATAATCCATTTCTTCAAAAATGCGATCGCCCAATTCATCTAAAATCCCGACTAAATCACTACGCACCCGCTTGACTTTGCGCTGTACCCAACCAGCCAGATTTCGTAAAATATACAAATCTATAGTAATTCGTTCCCGTAAATCTGGACGTTGAACTTTAATCGCTACCTCTTCCCCAGTTTTCAATTTTCCTTTATATACCTGTCCCAAGGAAGCAGCCGCAATGGGTTGAGCAGATAATTCTGCATAAATTTCTCCCGGTGGCGCTCCTAGTTCTTCTTCTATAAACTGGTAAGCTATTTCATTAGGAAAAGCCGGTAATTGATCTTGCAGTTTAGTTAATTCTTCTAAATAAACTGGTGGAACTAAATCTGGTCTGGTAGATAAAGCTTGACCGATTTTAATGTAAGCCGGACCGAGTTTTGTTAATAATTTTCTGAGTTGAATGGCGCGACGTTGTTCATTTTTTACCAAAATTCCCCATTGCTTATCCCACCATAAGCCAAATGCAAAGGAAATTGTTGGTTTAAGAACCGTCAAAATCCGCCCTAAAACTTGCAGAAATCGTCCACTATATTGTTCTTGTATTTCCACAGGATCATACAGCACTGTCTCTGGTTCAGATCCTGTTGTCACTCGCGGCTTATGTCTCGGCTGTCTGGAGACTTCCGCTGACTTGATTACTAAAGTCTCTGCACTTTTTTCCGCTATGACTTCAATTACGGACAATTCGCCTCCGCGACTGTCCTCCTGAATTGTTCGAGAACTAGGGGGAAGTGTCTTAACCATCATGAAGAAGCCACCAGTTAAATCAACGTTGTTAAATATTGTAACAATATCTTGTCTTTTAGAAATATTTTTGTCAATTATTATATTTTATGTTTTTGTAAGCTACAGCGAGTCTTAATTTGATACATTACGATTAAGAAGATTATGATAGTAGTTTTTTGCTCTCGCAGAGCAGCAGAGGAGGCGGAGAAAAGAGAAATATAGAGGTTTTTATCTAAATTTGGGACTTTTTTATTTGCAAGTCTCTTTTTAAATTAGAAGATTGATTAAATAATTTGGATATTTTGTTCTAGAGATATAAGTTATTTATATAAGATTTTGGGAAAAAATCACTTTCTCAATAAACAGGGGTCTATTCTCATGAATATTGAGAATTTTGTCAATAATTTCACGAGTTTTGGTAATTTCAGCCAAGGGACTTGACAGTGTTTTGAGTTTCGGGTATGATGATGTTATTGGTGGGAAATACTGCGCCCATATATATAGAGTTTTGAATTACTAAGATTATTATTTCCAAAATAAATCTCCGCAGTAGGGAAATAATAACCACAAATTCTGAAATTACAAGATTGATTAAATAATTTGGATATTTTGTTATAGGGATATAAGTTATTTATATAAGATTTTAGGAAAAAAGAACTTTCTCAATAAACAGGGGTCTATTCTCATGAATATTGAGAATTTTGTCAATAATTTCACGAGTTTCGGTAATTTCAGCCAAGGGACTTGACAGTGTTTTGAGTTTCGGGTATGATGATGTTATTGGTGGGAAATAGTGCGCCCATATATATAGAGTTTTGAATTACTAAGATTATTATT
>NZ_JACJSB010000035.1 GCF_014697585.1 Dolichospermum sp. FACHB-1091
AATGTGGGAACACAAAGTAACTTTAGTTTGAGTTTAACAGGTTTGAGTGCCGATGCGGATGTTCAATTACTCGATAGTTTTGGTGGGTATATTTCCAGTTCTGAGAATGGTGGCGCTACTTCTGAATCGATTAACAGTCAGTTGAGTGCAGGTACTTATTATGTACGGGTATATCCATACAGTGGCAACACTAACTACAGTTTGTCCTTAAATGCTACTGATGTTGCACCAGCTCCCACACCAACTCCCACACCAACTCCCACACCAACTCCCACACCAACTCCCACACCAACTCCCACACCAACTCCCACACCAACTCCCACACCAACTCCCACACCAACTCCCACACCGATTCCGACAGATTGGTATAGTCAAAATCTACTAGATGCTCAAATTATCACTTTAACCAGTTCCTTAGCTGCTGATGGTAATTTGAGTCGCAATGACATGATTTCCATTTTCCGCGATGCTAAAGATGGTAGTGTAATTGATGCCAGTGAGTTAACTGACTTACGGACTCTTGTTAGTAACTCAACCCTCTTCACTATGGTTGATTCTGTGAAGGTCTTATCTAATAAGATTGCAAATGGTGATGCAGCTAACACTCGTTCCGGTTTTGGTAATTTGTTTGCCGGTAGTAGTGATACCCAAATGGAAAATCTGATTGGTAAGTGGTTCTTAGGAAATGATAGACCTGATTTAACTAGTTCCAGTTATAGCTATCAGTATGTTAGTGGTTCTCTATTCCAAAATGGTCTAAGTGCTGATGACATTTATCAAGGAGCGGTGGGAGACTGCTATTATGTAGCAACTTTAGCTTCTATTGCCCAGGAAAAACCTGATTACATTCAAAATATGTTCCTTGATAATGGTGATAATACCTTCACCGTGCGTTTTTATAACAATGGTGTAGCTGATTATGTCACAGTAGATCGTTACTTACCAACTAATTCATCAGGTTATGCTGTCTATGCTGATTGGGGAGGAGGTTCTTCTACTTCCACCAGTAATGAACTTTGGGTAGCTTTAGCTGAAAAAGCCTATGCACAGTTAGCTGAATCTGGTTGGAGTCGTACTTACAGTGGTACTCAAAATAATTCCTACGCAGCCATAGAAGGTGGTTGGATGGATGTAGTAATTGGTCAAGTCACAGGATTAAGTGCTACTTCCCAATCTGTCAGCAATATGACTCAAACTCAACTGATTAATTTGGTTAATTCTAGTCAAATTTTAACAGCAGGTTTTGTTTATGGTGGTGGTTATGGTGTGGTTAATGGTCATGCTTACACGATCACTTCCTATAATTCCTCCACTGGAACTTTCCATTTACGTAACCCTTGGGGAAGTTACCACGCTGATGTAACTTGGAGTCAATTGTTATCTTTGAGCGCGATTATTCAGTGGTCTAATACGTAGACATTATTGGCAGCAGTACGAATATTAATTATTAATTATTTGTACTGCTGTTTATTGATTTAAGATCAGTTACTTGTTAGGTAAAAATCAATTTTTGTCGCACGCAGAGGCGCGGAGGCGCAAAGAGATAATTTCTGTGTCTATTTTCTGATTTGTTAAAGTGTGGGTGTAGTTAGTGATTATCGAAATCTGGCCATATCTGTTTTAGATAAGATAGACTGATTAATAACCAAGTTCTCGGAAAAGATAAATTAGTTTATTCCCCCAATTACAAGATTTCTAAGAGTACATGAACAAAAGATTTATTTTAACCTTGATTTCTAGCCCCGTATTGTTCACATCTATGTTATCTATGGTGATGATGCCTAGACCTGCTCATGCTAGTCAGGGGTCTGATACTACTGGTACTCATCTATCCTGTGTCCTTTCCCCTCATTCAGCAATTCCGAAACAGGTATGTATACAAGTAAGTAATACTCTTCTGGCTGTAAAGAAATCACCAGTACAAGTAGCACAAACGCAAACAAGTAACCCTAAAGAATTAGAATTTTCTGATGCGGAAAGTGATCTGGCTATCAAGTTATTTGGCTGTGATTGCCCAGTTTGTATTAATGCTGCTCGTCAATTGAATGGTTTAGCACCTTTACCAGTTTAATAGGTGATTGGGTGACTGGGAAGAATTTTTTCTTACCTATTTACCTATTACCTATTACCTATTACCTATTACCTATTACCTATTACCTATTACCTATTACCTATTACCTATTACCTATTACCTATTACCCACCAACACTTCCCTGATTATCTCTGTTGGTACTTCGTCTGTAACTTTCACAGCACCAATTTGGGTTGGTAGTACAAACCGAACTTTACCAGATTTGACTTTTTTGTCTAATTGCAAAGCATCAATAATTGCTTCAACGTCTAAGGCGGCGGGTATTTGGGTGGGTAAACCTGCTTTTTTAATTAAGGAGTTTTGACGTTCTGTGTCTGCTTGTGGACAAATTCCTAATTTTACAGCAATTTCTCCTGCTGCTACCATACCAATACCTACGGCTTCACCGTGTTTCAACAAGCGATAGCCTGTGAGACTTTCCACCGCATGGCCAATGGTATGACCATAATTTAAAATTGCTCTTAATCCAGATTCTTTTTCGTCTTTGCTGACAACATCTGCCTTTGCTTGGCAGGAATGAGTTAATATGCTGTTTATCAGGTCGGATTTTACATAGCGGAGTTGATCAAGATGTTTACTTGCTGCTAATTGAGTAAACAATTCGGCATCCCAAATGATACCGTATTTGATCACCTCTGCCATTCCTGCTCGAAATTCTCTAGCTGGGAGGGTTTTTAAGACTTCTGGGTCAATTAAGACTAAACTGGGCTGATGGAATGCACCTATGAGGTTTTTGCCATGGGGATGATTTACACCAGTTTTACCACCAATAGCCGAGTCTACCATCGCTAGGAGACTGGTGGGAACTTGGACAACATTGATGCCTCTGAGCCATGTAGCGGCGGCAAAGCCTGTCATATCACCAATTACACCTCCCCCCAAGGCGACCATTGTGGAGGAGCGTTCTAGGCGATTTTCCAAGGCGATATCATAGAGTTTTTGAATGGAGTTGAGGGTTTTGTAACGTTCTCCGGGGGGTAAGTTATAACTGACAACTTGAAAACCGGCATTTTCCAAAGAGGCGATCGCTCTTGGTCCATAATGTTTAAATATCATGGGGTTGGAAACTAGTAATACTTTATTACTTAGTTCCAAATTTTTCATATTATCACCTAGTTGCTCTAAACTTCCTGGTGCAATGGTAATATCATAAGATCTTTCTGATATATCCACTTTAATTACAGAATTCATTTTCTAACCCTAATATAAGCACTTGCCTGGGTATTTTACCGCAATTTGGCAAATTCTTTCCTCTTTGTTCCCTATTCCCTTTGACAGTTATTGATGATTGAATATAAACAAGTAACTAATTTGGAGTAAATGACATGATTGGTGCAATTGAATATGTTCTATTTTTAGGTGCGTTTTTAGGTTTAGCTGTTGGATTACTATTTGGTCTGCGTTCCGCTAAAATAATCTAGACCTACAATTAGATGTTATTAAACCCACTTTATGTGGGTTTAATATTGATCTCAAGGCGATACTTTCCATGCGCTTCGCTATCGCCCTGCCAAAATCTCACCACAAGCGATCACCTTATCTACAAGATGCTACCAATAGTGCTAATGCACTCAAAAGAAAGTCAAAGACAAAGCGGAGGTAAGTAGGTTGGCATGAAAAATTGTCGTTATGACAAGGGAACAGGGAAGAGGTTTTGGGGAACTTTACTTTTCGTTACATATTTCGGTTTTTTTCCGTTCACCTACTTAGTGAGGTTAAATGCACACGAGTGATTTATGAATGCCTTATTTAGTATACAAGTATATATATTATTAAATATAAACAATCATCTTGAGTAATTTAACTTATTGTTAATTTACCGACGAATCTGCTTTGATATCTATAAAGTTTATTCATATATAAAAAATGCTTGCTAGAGTTTGGAGTGCATCTATTGTCGGAATAGACGCGGTTAAGGTGGGTGTGGAAGTTGATGTTTCCGGGGGTTTACCAGGAATCGTGATTTTGGGTTTACCAGATTCGGCCATTCAGGAATCTAAAGAACGGGTAAAAGCAACTTTGAAAAATGCGGGTTTTGCTTTTCCCATTCGGAAGATTGTCATTAACCTGACTCCCGCAGATTTACGCAAGGAAGGACCGGCTTTTGATTTACCGATTAGTATAGGAATCTTAGCAGCTTCTGAACAAGTTAACGCCGATTTGTTGGGAGATTTTTTATTTTTGGGAGAAGTTTCCTTGGACGGTAGTTTGCGACCTGTTGCTGGTGTTCTACCTATTGCTGCAACTGCACAAAAAATGGGAATTTCGGGTCTAATTGTCCCTGTTGATAATGCTCAAGAAGGGGCTGTTGTCGAAGGTTTATCTGTTTATGGTTGTCAACACATTGCCGATGTAGTAGACTTATTGAATAATCCCAAAAATTACAAACCTGTACAGTTCAATAAAACACTAGAAATTTCCCAAGAAATATCTTCAAATTTGGCAGATTTACAAGATGTAAAAGGACAAGCCCACGCTAGAAGAGCTTTAGAAATTGCTGCTGCGGGGGGACACAATTTGATTTTTGTCGGACCGCCTGGAAGCGGGAAAACAATGTTAGCACGACGGTTATCAGGAATTTTACCACCTTTAACTTTTTCCGAATCTCTGGAGGTAACGCGCATTCATTCTGTGGCTGGATTATTAAAGAATCGTGGTTCTTTAGTAAAAGATCGTCCTTTTCGTAGTCCCCACCATTCTGCCTCTGGTCCTTCTTTAGTTGGTGGTGGTACTTTTCCCCGTCCTGGTGAAATTTCATTATCCCATAGAGGTGTACTTTTTCTAGATGAATTAACCGAATTTAAAAGAGACGTTTTAGAGTTTTTACGTCAACCTTTAGAAGATGGTTATGTGACAATTTCTAGAACTAAGCAATCTGTCACTTTTCCCGCTCAATTTACATTAGTAGCTAGTACAAATCCCTGTCCTTGTGGTTATTATGGTGATACAATTCAAGCCTGCACTTGTTCACCTCGACAACGAGAGCAATATTGGGCAAAATTGTCTGGACCATTAATGGATAGAATTGATTTACAAGTAGCTGTAAATCGTTTGAAGCCAGAGGAAATAACCCAACAACCAACAGGAGAAACATCAAAATCTGTAGCCCAAAGAGTGGAAAAAGCCAGACAACTTTCTATAATTCGGTTTCAAGAAGAAGGAAATTTACGATGTAATGCCCAAATGCAAAGTCGTCATCTGCAAAAATGGTGTAAATTAGATGATCCTAGTCGTAATTTATTAGAAGCGGCAATTAGGAAATTAGGATTGTCTGCAAGAGCAAGTGATCGTATTATCAAAGTAGCACGAACTATAGCAGATTTAGCAGGTGATGAAAATCTCAAACCCCAGCACGTAGCAGAAGCAATTCAATATCGGACAATTGATAGAATGCAATAAGTAGGGCTTGCTCAAAAAAGATTAACTCTGATACAGAAATAGTTTAAGAGAGCAACGAACCGCAGAGGCACTGAAATCCCAGAGGAAGAGAAAAGGGGAAATATCCAAATATCATCTATGATTCCTATATAAGTTTTTTAAATGGGCATTTTTACAAAATTGGTAAACTTGATGTTCACTGAGAATAAATTCCCTCTATTCTCAATAATCTTGAGAATGTTGTCAATAAGTTAACGTAAATACGTTGTTTCAGCATTGATAAATGCCCCTTGACTTTTTGTGCTATTATTATGGGTATAATCTGCTTGGGCTGTTTTTGATTTTTGCACCTAAGCAGCAGTATGTCAACCCAACCTACGATAAAATCTGCTAAAGCTAATACTTTGCAATTTCTATGCTGCTTCCCTCTGTTGGGTGGGTACAGATATTTCGGGAAATGACACTGCTGATGGTGTAGATGCTTCTTGCAATACTGTAACTTCAATATTTACACCGACTAAATAACTGCCTGTATCTGCACCTACAGCTTCGGAGATTAATTTAGCTATATCTGGACGTTTTGCAGTTAAAGGATCACGGATAATACAACGGTCCCATTCGTGCTTGGCGGTGGGGTTAAGATTGAGAATATAATACTTCATCATGGGCATAGTCCTTAAAATCCCTGTTCCCTCAGTCTTTCCAGCTTTGAAGCTATTCTCATAGTATAGTACAAATTTACTAATATGGCAAGAGAATCATCGAAAATTGCTTCTCAAAAATTGCCTCTCCTAGTACGTGAGTTTGACCACTATTATTTAATCCCACTCCAAACCTCCCCCTGTCCATGGGGAGAGGCTTAAGAACCTAAATTTATCCTGATAATGAGTTTTTAAAATGCCCCTCCTGTGTATCAAAGAAGGGTTGGGACGAGGTTCACTGATTCTTCAACTCTTCCTCTCTCGTCCTTTGCGCCTCTGGGTGAGATAAATTCATGCTTTCATTCACTAACTTTGAAAATGTTCTGATTTCGGAGTTTTTTAACCGTAGATGAACGCAAATAGGATTTAAGTGAAATTACGAGAACTCGCTTTTGAGAATTTAGTGATTATACCTCATTTACCCAATTTGCTTGTTGCGGTACGGGAATATTAATTCCGGCTGCGTCTAAAGTGATTTTGAGCCGACGACGATATTCTCGCGCTACAGCCCATTGTTTGAGGGGTTGGGTTTTAATTAAGATTCTAATCATGATACCGCGATCGCTAAAATTATCTATTCCCAATACATTAGGTTTTTCGAGAATTTGATCTTGCCATTCGGGGTCTTGAGTCATGTCTAAACCCACATCTTCGATCAGTGTCAGGGCTTGATCTACATTAGCTTGGTAAGAAACCGGAATAGTTAAATCAGCCCGTGACCAGCGACTGGAAAGATTAGCGACAATTTTGACTTCGCTGTTGGGAATGGTGATTAAGCGTCCTTCGGAATCTCGAACTTGAGTCATTCGTAAATTCAATTTTTCGACTAAACCGCCTACAGTACCAACTGTAATCATATCACCAAGGGCGTATTGGTCTTCAAAAATAATCAAAAAGCCGTTAATTGCGTCTTTGATTAAGTTTTGAGAAGGAAGGGATAGGGCTACACCAAGTAAACCTGCGCTGGCTAAAAGTGGCACGATATTTATACCTAAAGATGTCAGTGCTAATAAGCTACCTACTCCTACCCAAATTATGGTAGTGATACTTTTAGTCACGCTGGAAAATGTAGATATTCTGAGTTGTAAGCGTGCGGATGTTTCTGGGGTTAATAAAGCACCACCACTAACTATTGTTGAGGTAAAGTGATCTATTAAGGCATAGGTAAACCGTATAGCTACGTAAGTTCCCACAGCCACAATAGTTAACTTAATAGGAATTTGAGCAATAGCGAGAATCCCAATTTGTAAGGGTTTGGTGTAGGGAAATAGTCCCAAAATGATCAAAGTACCGCCGCCCCAAAGCATTACTTGTGCAGTTTGAAACAGTCTTTTTTTGACTTCTTGAAGATGCTGCTGTTGTTTTTGATTTAATAGTGTAGTTATTGGTTGCGTCTCTATGGAAGTAGGCAGAGTAGATTGATTTTCATTTTTGCTTAAACGTTTTTGCCAACGTCCCATACTCCAACTAACTGCTATTATTGCTAGTGTGCTGACAGCAGCAATTCCCCCTTGCTGCACTAAAAACCGAGTTTGTTGTTCTTGATTTGCTTCTTTTGGATTGTGTTGCAACCCATCATGAATTTTATTTACCAATATTAATGGGTTTGCTCGTTTAGTATATTCTTTTTCATCTACCCTATTGCTGAAAATACTGGTAGTGGACACCAAAGGTAAAGGAGAAATCTGGGCTGTAGCTTTGTTGACAGAGCCAATGGTGATTGCCATTGTTCCGGCGATCGCTAAAAATCGAAGTATCATGAAAACACCTCCTTGTGTCAATGGGGAAATAGGAACTGGACATAACCCATAACCCATTACCAATCAGTTGCCACAATACCAGAGAATGATTGAAAAGCCAAAAGTCAGATAGGGCCTTAACATTGCTCATACCAGAGGTGAAGCTAGTTTCCCAGACTTTCTCCCTCGCTGGTTACTAATTACCAGAAAATATGGCTAGGAATAAGAAAACCTTGTACAGTACGTAAAGACCTCAAAATAAAATTAAAATTTTGAGGCTATACTAACATAGTCCCTCCGGGGGACTGTGTGGAATAATGACCGAATCATCATCTTTTAGAGGATAATTTTCATGACTGTAGCTGCTCCCTTAAAGCACGAGGTTAAAGACCTCGCTCTCGCTCCCTTGGGAAGACAACGTATTGAATGGGCTGGACGAGAAATGCCCGTATTGAAGCAAATCCGCGATCGCTTTGCTATTGAAAAGCCTTTTGCTGGTTTACGCTTAGTTGCTTGCGCCCACGTTACTACAGAAACAGCACATTTAGCGATTGCTCTCAAAGCCGGTGGTGCTGATGCAGTTTTAATTGCAAGTAACCCCTTATCAACTCAAGATGACGTAGCTGCAAGCCTTGTAGCTGATCATGGTATTGCTGTATTTGCTCAAAAAGGCGAAGATAGCGCCACCTATAACCGCCACGTGCAAATCGCATTAGATCATCGCCCCAACATCATTGTTGATGACGGTAGCGACGTGGTAGCAGAATTAGTCCAACATCGTCAACACCAAATAGCTGATTTAATTGGTAGCACCGAAGAAACCACAACTGGTATCGTACGGTTACGCGCCATGTTTAAAGAAGGCGTTCTTACCTTCCCTGCGATGAACGTCAACGACGCAGACACCAAACACTTCTTTGATAACCGCTATGGTACTGGTCAATCTACCTTAGACGGAATTATCCGCGCTACAAACATCTTATTAGCTGGTAAAACTGTTGTTGTTGTCGGTTATGGCTGGTGTGGTAAGGGAACAGCCCTCCGCGCCCGTGGTATGGGTGCAAACGTCATTGTCACCGAAATTGACCACATCAAGGCAATTGAAGCCGTTATGGACGGTTTCCGCGTCCTCCCAATGGCAGAAGCAGCGCCTCACGGTGATATCTTCATTACTGTCACAGGTAACAAGCACGTCGTTCGCGGTGAACACTTCGATGTCATGAAAGACGGTGCGATCGTTTGTAACTCTGGTCACTTCGATTTAGAACTTGATTTGAAATACTTAGCTGCTAATGCTAAGGAAATCAAGGATGTTCGTCCTTTCACAGAAGAGTATAAATTGACAAATGGTAAATCCGTAGTTGTACTCGGACAAGGACGTTTGATTAATTTGGCTGCTGCTGAAGGACACCCCAGCGCGGTTATGGACATGAGTTTTGCTAACCAAGCATTAGCTGTTGAATACCTGGTGAAGAATAAGGGTAGTTTAGCTGCTGGTTTGCACTCTATTCCTAGAGAAGTAGATGAAGAAATTGCTCGTTTGAAGTTGCAAGCTATGGGCATTTTCATTGACAGTTTGACAGCAGATCAAATTGACTATATCAATTCTTGGACTTCTGGAACGTAAGTCATTAATTAGTTGATTTTTTGGGGGATAGGCTTTTGGGCTTATCCCTTTTTTTATAATTTATTGGTGTTACTTTAGTACAAATAAAACATCAGCATAGCTTTGGTATTGATTGTTATTAAAAGACCAATTTAATAACAGTTCATCCTTATTAAAAGAGCGTGTATTTAGATATTCATCAATTTTATTTTTTAACAAAGTATAATCTCTTTTTAGCTTCCAACTATCTTCTAAAGAATTAGTATCCACAAGAACTAAAAATAACCTATTACTTGCATCAAATCTTTGAGAACCTTGATTTTCATACAACCAGCGCAAAAGTTCACGTGGTTGTTTTAATGTGTCATTGATAATATCTCTTCTAATTTTCACAAAATTATCATAAAAATCTTTTACGTCCTGCTGGGAACTTTCAGCAAAAGCTGTAATTAAATCAATCAATAGTTCATCATCAGGACGATTTTGATCAAAAGGAAGATTAAATATTTTGGCTGTCTTCTTTAACTCTGATAATTCCTTAATTGTTAGTTTTCTGTTCCTTCTCTGATTTTCCATAAAACCTTTTGGAAAATAAGTTACCTTGAGATCAAAAGGTATATCATCAATAAAAAAATCAACTTGTTTAATTAGCCCCACAGTTGGTAAAACACGCTCATGGTCTTTAAAAATATCCTCAATAATAATTGATGTCCAATTATTATACCAAGAACACAGAACAAAACCTTTTAAACTATGTAAAATTTCATTTTTTACTTTTTCTATTAAATTATCATAATTAGTAATCTTTTTTATGTAGTTATCAACTAGATACTTATTAATATCATTTTGATGGATACCACCCCAGTCAAAAACTCGTAGCTTATATAATTCTGCTAGTAAGTCTTGTTCATTTATGCGACGTTCTTCCCTTTGTCCTTCATATATTTGATTAATAGAATCATGAATGGTTTCTAAAGAAATATTAGATTTAAAAAGTGTTTCAAGATACTGCTTTACTCCTAAATTATGTGAAGATATTTGTGCTTTTTGAAATAAATGCAAATAATAATCTTTCCGAGCTAAAGAACGTAATTTTAAAAAATATAATCCTTCAGAAGATGATGTTAATTCAAAAAATTTATTTTCATCATAGAGCCGAGAAAGTTCAGAAAATGTGTAACTCATTTTATTTTTCAAATTTAAGATTATTTTGAGTGAATATTAGGTATTTCTTTCGACCAATTAGGTAATTTTTCTAAAAAAATCAATTTTATATTATCTTCATTTCCAGGTTTTTGATAGATTAAAACGAAATCATTTTTTAAACCCCCTTTTCTGTTGTCTTGTATTACTGAATTAGCTGAATAGTTCATAGGAAATAATCCTCGAAATTGTAATTGATTATCAGATGGTATTACCTCTTTTAAAAACTGCCAACTATCAGCATCTCTAGCATTAAAAAATAGAGCTAATATTCCACCAGATTTCAGGATACGAGTAGCAGTTTGCATAAATTCCATCATTTCATTCACATAATTGTTTTTATTCTTCCCTCGACTACGAGCATTAGAAACTACAATTTCTTGAGAAAAATCCGGCTCTTTATCTATTAAACAATTCCACATTTCACTCAATTCTAAGTATGGAATCCTATCACTATGTGGAGGATCAGTTAATATCAAAGAAATAGTTTCATCAGGGCAATTATTAAGAACTTTTCGATTATCACCTTGAAAAATTGCTACATCTGCTTTATTATCCATAACATCTGTTAATCTTTTAGATACACAATAACCTTTTTTAAATTCATCTTCTTGAATAGATTTTAGTAAACTGTTTGCACGTTTAATAAAACAATTCCACACATTAATTTCAAAATGTAACGTTGGTCGCCAATATCCTATCACCCAACTACCAACTTCTATTTTATTTGTTGGTTCAGATTTTGTTTTACCTCTTCCTGTAATTGCAAAAACCATTTTAGACATTTGACCAGAAGCAGCAGTTAATGATAGCAATAATGCAGATTTGATAGAATCTGGTTGTTTGTGAATTGCATTAAGCAACAAATCTATATTATGTAATGCACGACCAGTAAATAAATCTTTTAGTGTTAAAGAATCATTTGTATTTATACGGCTATTTTGAAATAATTTAATTGGTCGAGGTATTTTAGGTTCGTATTCCTCAAAGTGTTTAAATACTTGATAGTCATAATTAGTTGGTATCTTTTTATCACTTTCATTTCTTCTTGGCGATAAATGCCAAACTGAATTTAGTTCATTTCCATTCCATAAATAGTGAGTTGCAAATTTTCCATCTTGTAGTAAGTAAGTTTTATATATTTCTGATTTAACACTTATTTCTAATTCATCAAGGGCTTTTTTAAAAATATCTGGATTTGGTAAATTTACTAATAAATTAGATAATTCTACGGCTACAGGATTAATGTCAATACCTATAAATCGTCTTTCCCTAATTACTGCTTCACGAGCAACTAAACCTGATCCTAAAAATGGGTCTAAAACAATATCACCTTTTTCTGTTAAGTTTTCAATTAAAAATGCTAAACATTCAATTGGTTTTTTACCCCAATATTTATGAAAAGCAGCTAATCCTTTATAGCCTTTTGGTAATACTATTGTTTCAGGATTTGTTTTTGTAAATTCTAATTCAAATAGACTTAATTGTTTAACGCTAGATTTCATTATTTATGTAATCAAAATTATGTTTTATTTAAAGACACGGATTAATTTATACAAAATGTATTATAACATAAATTCTTAAATTATCAGTTGTTAATAAAATTTAACAAAAAGTTTTTATAACTAGGCGAATATAATTCACATCTACACAGACACATAGCATCCGAAAAAAGTGGATAAAGAGTAGATGTAGGTTGATATGACAAAAACCAACATCTTTATAAGATTATTGCGTTTGGTTGCGCTTTGCTTAAACCAAACTACGAAAATAAAAGATTGAAATTATTATACCTTACTTAAATTACACCTGCTAGTATTTCCACTCATCAAACAGGAGATTATTTTATGGAAACAATAAATTATCCTGAATTAGTCAAAACAGTATTAACAAAACACACAGAAAATTATTTAACCAAAGTAACAAAACTACAATTAATATTATATCATCCCAGAAATCATTATAATGAAATTAGGATAGAATTTAATGTAAAACAATGATAAAATGAAGTGATGTCAAAAAAGCGTAAATTACTGGAGAAAGTCCTTTCTGGCTCTAGAAATATTCAATTCGATGATTGAGTGACTTTAGTCTATAAAATGTAGGGGTTTAGCAATTGGTGTCAACTTAACGTCAAACCGATAACCCAACTGGGAATGATAACGTAGCATGGAGGTTACAGTGATTAAAAATATTAGGATTCAAAATTTTAGATATTTTGAGGAATTAAAAATATCTGGTTTCGACAAAATTAATTTAATTAGTGGAAAAAATAATATTGGTAAAACTGCATTATTAGAAGCATTATTTCTTAATAGTAAACCAAGACCAGATACTATTTTTTTACTAAGACAAATAAGAAGAGAATCATCAAAGTTTAGACAATCTTTACCAGAAAATACTTGGAATTACTTCTTTTTTGAAGAAAATAAAAATAATCCAATAGAGATTGAAGCTATCCTAGAAAATGATTCATCCAAAAAAATTGAAGTATTTGTAGATGAATCTGTGCAAAATTTAGAAGATACATATCAACAGGATAATAATGATGATAACGAAAAACTTATCAGTCTTTTTTCAAGAAGTGAGTCTGTAAAATCTGTAATGCACCTAAAAACAACAATTAATAATGGAGAAGCATTTGAAACATTAATCATGTCTAGTGTTAAGGGTATTATAGCCAGAGATATTAAAGTTCCTGATATTAAAGATGCTTTTTTTATCCCCTCCTTCTTAAGAGTTGGTAGCAGGGAACTGGCAGAGGAATTTGATAAATCTCGTTTAAAAGATAAAGATCAAGAACTTCTCAGAACCTTTCAAGTTATTGATCCTGCTATTATTAGTATAGAGACAATGACTATTGGTGAAGGAAATATTTGGGTGAGGAAAGAAGGAAAAAAAAGGTTGCCTTTAGCTTTGTTTGGTGATGCCATAAATCGTATCGCGGATATTATTTTAAGGATTGTGAATAATGAGAATAGTATTATATTAATTGATGAGATAGAAAATGGTATTCATCACTCAAATCAAGTTGCTTTTTGGAGTATTTTGTACAGATTAGCTAAGGAGTTAGATGTACAAATATTTGCTACAACTCACAGTTTAGAAATGATTAAATCTTTTATTGAAGCTGGTACTAAGTATGAAAATATGGCTGCTCATTTTGAGTTAACTAGAAATTTGAAAACTGGTAAAATAGTTGCTATTAAGAGAGATTTAGATACTTTAGAGTATGGTATAAGTCACAATAAGGAGGTCAGAGGTGAGTAGCAATATTTTGATTGTAGAAAGTCCAAATGATCAATATTTTTTACAGGCAATTATTCGTTACCTTAATTTTAATATAGAAGTTGCTCCTGCAATTATGATTTCGGAGGACGATTATAAATCCATGGAAGGGTTAAGTCCTAAAGAACTCAAAAAAGCTCTCGATGATTTAAAAGCGGATATACAAAAAGGTAAAGTTGAACGAATAGGTATTGTTATTGATATTGATGATAAACAAGAAATTGAGAGAATTAATTTTGTTAATGATTGCATTCAATCGGTTTTTCCAGGAACACAATTATTGACAGAAATTAATAATTTTGTGGATATAAATTTTGATAGTTTTAATTTTCAACTAGCTTGTTACTTTACGAATGTTAATGGAGAAGGAGAGTTAGAAACAGTTTTAAAAATGATTAAGAAAGAAAATTCGATTTATGCTGACTGCTTAGAAAGTTGGAAAGATTGTTTAGAAAGTCATGGAAAAAAAATCAAGATTAAGGATTTTAATAAGTTTTGGGTTTCTATATATTTAAGATTTGATACTTGTTCCAAAAGAGAAAGAAATCAAGCAAAGGAAAAATGTAGTTTTAAATATGCAATGTCCGATAAATCAAAAATATGGGATTTTGAACATCCTATATTAAATGATTTGAAGGCTTTTTTGCAGATGTTTAGTTAATTAATCTATATTTGTCGGTAATGTATTTATTGCTAATCTGGTGTATTAACTTGTATTAAGAAACTTTCTTAATATGATTAATTTATCAAGATTTGAAATAATTTAATCACTTATCTAACACTGGAGAATTATCCTATGATAATAAATTTTAATTTAAACTTACCAATTTCTATTCCCACTGATGTACTTTTAGAGTGGCAAAACGGTATAAATGATGGAATTGCCACTAATAAATGGTGGCAATCACTTACAAAAGATCAGCAAAAATTGCTACTAGAAAAATGTTTGGTTTTCTTGCAGCAGCAAAAAATTAAAGAATCTAAAGTAGACAGTAAATCACTTGTTCCCAGTCTTATAGAACTTTCAAAAAGTGCTGGATGTCTAGAATTATCTCAAGATGCCAAAAATCGTTTTGTACTTTCCGGTAGAATTGATCGAAATTTGTATGGTGTCCGGGGTAAATGCTATTCTCAATCTCCCGAATTTGTTGGGAGTATGTGTAACGAATTTCTTGGAGGCTATTTGGAAACAAGCAGTAATCATGAACATGGACAAAAAACTGTTGATGTTATTTGTTGTGCCTTGAATGCACTTCCTGGAATTACTGCGGCTCAAACTCCATCTGATAGTGTCGCTGATGTTGGTTTGCGATGGGATGTAATTATTAAATGGAATGATTGTTATTTTCCTATACAAGTTAAAAGTAGTTTTATCGGAATAGAAAAAGCTTTAGAAACAGGTAATTTAGGAAATTATGCTCAAGAAAAGATAGACAAACTGTATCTTCAGTCTGATGAACTAGCAGCAAAATACATAAAAAAAGCAAGTAAATACTCTCAGCAAGAAATGACACATCACAAAGCATATATTAAAAGTCGCCAAGAAAATATTTCAGAACTTAGGAGTAAGTATTCACAAACCACGCCACTTTATATATGGGCTGGTCAAAATAAAGAAACTATTCAACTGTTAGTCGAATTATTTGCAAATACTTTTAAAATTGACAATAACATCAAGGAATATCAAGAACAAGCTGTAGCAGCTTATCTAGATAAATATCCTAAAGAAAAAAGTCCTAGTGAAAAAAGACAGGAGAGATTAAATAAAATTAATGAACAAAAGAAAGAGGAAGCTGAACAAATAATTCAAGCATTAAAAGAGCAGATTCAAGGCAAACAAAAACGTATTCGTAATCGTAAAGCTAGAAAACGTCCGGTAGTAATAGAACATAACCAATCTCTCACAATAGCTGAAAGTACACTGAAAAACCTCCAGGAGCTAATTGAAGATAAGAATAAAATCAAAATTAAGGAACTGCAATTTGGAATGGCATGGTATTCTGATCAAACTTTGTTTGATAATATTAAAAAGCTGAGAGATATTGATAAAGAAACTAATTCTCCAATGCTTCAAAAAACCGAAGAACTTTTTACCTTAGTTCAGGATTTTACGGAAATTCGAGAAACACTAATTGGAGAACTTGATGAAGAATTTGATGAGGACTTTAATCCTAATGTTGTTTTCTAGTTATGTAGGTTGGGTTGAGAAAACCCAACATCTTTATAATTTTATTGCGTTGGGTTGCGCTTTGCTTAACCCAACCTACGAATTATTACTAGGTAAAGAATAATGATAGTAGGATAGAATTTAATGTAAAACAATGATAAAATGAAGTGATGTCAAAAAAGCGTAAATTACTGGAGAAAGTTCTTTCAGGATCTAAAAATCTTCAATTTGATGATTTAGTGACATTAATTGAATCCTTTGGGTTTTCCCTATCACGTATCAACGGTAGTCATCACATTTTTACACATCCAACTATCCCTGAACTTATTAACTTACAAAATCGCAATGGTAAAGCTATTCCTTATCAGGTTCGTCAATTTTTGATTTTGATTGAAAAATATTCCTTAACTATGGAGAATGAATAATGAAACACTATCACATCAATATTTTCTACAGTCAAGAAGATGAAGGTTATATTGCTGATATTCCTGATTTAAAATATTGTTCAGGATTTGGTTTAACTGAAGAAGAAGCACTGCAAGAAGTTCTCAAAGCTAAAACTGCTTGGTTAGAGGCTGCGGAAATACAAGGTAAACCGATTCCCGAAGCAAGATATAAACCTGTAATTTATCAGATAGCTTCATAACTTTATAGTTTACTGGTTTTGCAGAGGGTTAAATTTTTTGTATTCTTCCTTTGCGTCTTTGCATGAGAAAAAACTCTTCAACCCAAAGTTAAAATATCCTCTGGAAAATCCACCACCAAACGCAAAAATTTCAACCATTCAGAACCTAATAAAACTTCTGTAATATTATCCCCCACATGAACAGGAATTTCATATTCCTTACCATCCAATATTACCTTACCTAAATAGATATTAAACCTTGATTCACCTTGTGCTGTTTGCATAGGTTCATTACCAAGAAAAACCCAATCCAGTCCATCCAAATCTTGAGTATTAATTGCCATAAACTTGGTAAATCCTGTATCTAACATCGCATCCACAGGTAGATTTAACCCATCAGCAGTAATCAAATCAAGCTCGAAAAATAGCTGCCCCTCACTACCAAAATTTCCCTGAATCATATTCTCCCAGTCGTTCCTGTTTCATTTAAGCAAAACACATAATTCTTAGCCTTTGGGTATTTCTCAAGGACTTTTTTATGAGCTTGAATATTATCTTGATCAAGAAAGTATTCACCACTATCTGGTTCTATAGCAATATACCAACCATAGTTACTTTCAATATATTCAGGACGGACACGCTCAAAAATTGCTCGACAACGTTGATAAAATATTTCATCTTCCGCTTCTCGTCTAGCTAATTCTTCTGGTGGTATAGTTAATTCAGGAAAAATTCTTCCTCTTCTTACCACTTTTTTTGATGTTATGTGATTCATACTATTAACTTGAACTCTAATTATTATTTTAACTTAAATTGTGCTTAATTGCAAATCTTATCATTATTTAAACATAAATTTTAACTTAATTTTCCCTTTTTAGTTTCATCATTAAAAGCTGCTGCTAGATCAGGACTGGTGATTGCGATCGCACTTTCATGCCATTCATGAATAGTAGCATCAATCAAATCCCAAGCCTCATTAGAAGTATCAGTTAAGCGAAAAGCCTCACTCACTTCTTTGATAAAATCTTGCAATTCATCAGCATCAAATACGCTCAACCATCCATAAGGATGCTCATAACCTATTTTTTGTCCTAATAATAACCGAAACGCTACCGATAACACCTCAAAAACAGCCTTACTTTGTGTTACCCCCTTCACTAAATAAGCTACATCCTCACGACGCAACAGCGCAAAAGATTGGTCATTTCTAGTAATTGTAATTGGGTGTTCATAAGCTTTGTCTAAAACCTTTCCAGGTTGACGATTCAACTCAGTAGCTGTCACTAACTCATCTGAGTAAGCATTGCTAAAAATTGCCATTGACATGATACCTGCGTTTTCCAGAAACGCTGACTTAATATATGATATTACGTACTATTATACGTAATCCTTATTATTTGTCAATACCGAAACAAAGGTTTTTGTTTCGGGTTTCATTTTTCCGTTATCGTTATGCTGTTGCTAACACTCTATTTTATCTTGTTCCATCTACTTTTGGACAGGAGTTTAGTCTAAGTAAAGAATAATGAGAGTAGGATAAAATTTGATGTGAAACAATGATAAAATAGAGTGATGTCAAAAAAGCGTAAGTTACTAGAGAAAGTCCTTTCTGGCTCTAAAAATCTTCAATTTGATGATTTAGTGACTTTAGTTGAAGCCTTTGGTTTTTCCCTATCACCTATCAACGGTAGTCATCACATTTTTACACATCCAACTATCCCTGAACTTATTAACTGACAAAATCGCAATGGTAAAGCTATTCCTTATCAAATTCGGCAATTTTTAATATTAATTGAAAAATATTCCTTAACTATGGAGAATGAATAATGAAACACTATCACATTAATATTTTCTACAGTCAAGAAGATGAAGGTTATATTGCTGATATTCCTGATTTAAAATATTGTTCAGGATTTGGTTTAACTGAAGAAGAAGCACTACAAGAAGTTCTCAAAGCTAAAACTGCTTGGTTAGAAGCTGCGGAAATAGAAGGTAAACCCATTCCACCAAGCAAGATATAAACCTGTAATTTATCAGATAGCTTCATAGTTATTTATGTAGGTTGGGTTGAGGAACGAAACCCAACAACATTATAATTTAATTGCGTTGGGTTGCGCTTCGCTTAACCCAACCTACGAATTATTACTAGGTAAAGAATAATGAGAGTAGGATATAAATTAATGTAAAACAATGATAAAATGATAAAATAAAGTAATGTCAAAAAAGCGTAAATTACTGGAGAAAGGAAAATTAAAAATGGAAAGTTTAAGACTGCGATCGCGCATTGGTAAAGATGGACTATTAAAAATTCATTTACCACAGGCTAAAGAAGGAACTGAATTTGATATTATTGTTATTTATGAAATAGCTGTACCAAAAGAAGAAACAGCAACAGAACAAACCATGAAAGTGAGTGATTTTTATGGTTGTATCCAAGATGAAACATTTATTAGACATCCACAATTAGAACAACCTGAAAGAGAAGCATTCTGATGATTTACTTATTAGATACCAATACCTGTATTATTTATCTTAAAGGTAAAAATATTCATCTAAAAGAGAAATTAGATAGTATCTCAATTTCAGAAATTGCAGTTTGTTCCATTGTCAAAAGTGAATTATTCTATGGTGCTATGCGGAGTGCTAAACCGGAGAGTAATTTAAAATTACAACAAGGATTTCTTGATAAATTCGTCTCTTTACCCTTTAATGATGAAGCAGCTATAATTTTCGGTAATATTCGTGCTGAACTTACTAGCAAAGGAACACCCATTGGTGGTTATGATTTACAAATTGCTGCTATTGCTTTAGCTAATAATTTGATATTAGTTACACACAATACTAGGGAGTTTTCCCGCATTCCTCAATTACAATTACAAGACTGGGAAGTAACATAATTAAACATCATCACTTTAATTTTATATGTCCGCGAAAGATTTTTTTCACAATGCAGTTAGGTTAGCTTTAGAAAAAGATGGTTGGTTAATTACTGATGATCCGTTAAGATTTATAGTAGATACTATAGAATTTCGTCTTGATTTAGGAGCGGAAAGACTTATAGCAGCAGAAAAAGAAGGAGAAAAAATAGCAGTTGAAATAAAATCTTTTTTGGAAAAATCAGCGATTAGTGAATTTCATACAGCTTTAGGACAAACACTTAATTACCGTTATATTTTAGGAAGAGAAGCACCTGATCGTATTTTATATTTAGCAATTAGTTATGAAATCTATACAGCTTTTTTTCTGATACCTGTGATTCAAGAAATAATTGCTGAATATAAATTAAAATTATTGATATTTGAAACTAGGAAGGAGGAGATTGTTTTATGGAAGGAATAAATTACCCTGAATTAGTACAAACAGTATTAGCAAGACATACAGAAAGTCATTTAGCTAAGGGAACGGAAATACAATTAATATTTGATGATCAAAAAAATCACTATTTAGTAATTCATCTAGGTTGGGAAGGTGAAAAACGGACTTATGGTTCGGTTATTCATGTTGATATTAAGGATGGAAAAATCTGGATACAGTGTGATTTTACAGAGGAAGGAGTAGCTAATGAGTTGGTAGAGTTAGGTGTACCAAAAACAGATATTGTTTTAGGTTTTAGATCACCTTATGTGAGACAATTTACAGGTTTTGCATCAGTTTAGATTTTTTATTCAATTTTAATAACTTGATTTTTTGGGGATAGGCTTTTTGCTTATCCCTAATTTGTATATCATGGTGTAATCATAATGCACAGTAAATTTCTACAAGAACTATTGGTAAAATCGCAGATATATCAAACCTTGACCGAGTTAAACTAGAAAATATTTTGGGAATGAAAACAGGTTATTTACTTCGTTATAGTGATAGAACGTTCAGAGATATTGTTATTGAAACAACAAATTCTAGGAGAGCTATTGTTTTTTGAAAGTTCTCAATTTATTTATTGCTATACTCTTTTCTTTACTACTTTCAGAGGTTTTGTAAATTAGAGTGTCTACTGTGCCGTCTTCATGAGATTTATCAAGACGTATAAAAACACCATCTAACCTTTCGTATTTAATTTCTTCGTTATTATTGATTATTTCAAAAGCAATAAAAATATCACCTGGTTGAAGATGGTTATTTCCTGTATTTTTTGGAGTGGGAGTTTGATTATTTTGTTGTAATTCATCATATAATTCTCCTAGCCTATTTCCTTTTAATTTTTCTTTGACTTCAGATATTTCTTTATCAAATTCTATTTGCTTACTTTCATTTTTCAAGTTGGCAAAAGTTCTTCCTAAACCTATATGTCTATTAGGAGAGTAATAAAAATCTTGAATGCGGTTATGAATTTCCTTAATTAAATCGAATTTAATTTTATTGACTGATACATTAATTTTTTCATAGTCACAGATAAAAACGTTTAATAAATTATCATCTGCAAAGAAAGCTGTTACTCTTTCTTGCCATTTTTTAGTAGCGAATAAATTATCTGTACTAAACTCAATAAAATTTTCTCTCATTTTACGGTCTACGTATTCGTTAAATTCTCTAGTATATTGAGCTATTTTTTCGGAATCACCAATTTCCTGTAAAAGTGGTTTCAAAATTTTTTTACTTTCTTCTACTTCTTCCTCAATTAGTTTACTAATCTCAGACGGTAGCCATTGACCTAACAAAGTATCAATACTGTATTGCGCCCAGATATCACGAGGAATAGGCTTTGGACAAATTTTAAAAACTGAGTGTATATTTATTGGTTCATCAGTTATTGATTCCTGTTTTTTTAGTTTAAATATTTCTAACTTCTTCCTAGTTTCTTCGTTATTGGTCAGTTCGTATAATCTTTTCTTCTCTTCCGAAGACAATTCAAGTCTAATTTTTAAATTAATTGTAGGATGCCATTGATGATAAAAAGTGCCTTTTGCAATAATCTGATATTTTCTTAGTTCAGCTTCTTTTTGTGGTGATAATGAATAATTATTTTGCAACTGAACAAAAATGTTCATGAACTCTTCAAGCGAATTACTATCATAAACAATTTTTCCAAGTTCAATATTTGAATTCAAACCTGATTCAGTTAAATTTCCAGAAGTGATAATAGCAAAACCTTCAGGTTGATTTTCAACATTGGTATCTAAAGAACTAATCATTGCGTATCCTTTAGCATGAAAAAGTTTATTTTGATAATCAATAGGTGTCAATGTAATTTGGCTGGAAGGTATTTGTGTATTTGCACTAATTTCTTTGATATAATCATCCTTATTCTGAACTTTTTTGACCCATTCTTTACTATCAATTAATATATGCACTCCTGATAATTTATTACCTTTATTACCTAGTATTTTTTTGAGTTCAGCTATTAAATTTTTAAATGTTTTGGGATTGAAGTAGCAAGTAATAGCATAGAATATCCAACTATTATTATCTTGCGTGTTAAGTGATTTAACTTTTTGTGTTATAAAACTTAGTAACGAAGTGGAATTTGGTTCATTAAATAAGGTAAGCATAATCTCTCAGTAGGTATTAATTTGTTTTAGTTCGTAAGATTGCAAAAAAATAATGATAGTTATGTAGGTTGGGTTGAGAAACAAAACCCAACATCTTTATAATTTAAGTGCGTTGTGCTTCGCTTAACCCAACCTACGAAAATAAAAGATTGAAACTATTATACCTTACATCAATTAAAATTGCTAGTATTTCCACCCATCAAACAGGAGATTATTTTATAGAAACAATGAATTATCCTGAATTAGTGAAAACAGTATTAACAAAACACACAGAAAATTATTTAACCAAAGTAACAGAACTACAATTAATATTTTATTGTAAATACCCAAATTAATATACGATATATTGCAGTATAAATTTATCCCTATGCCAGCCAAAGACATTTACCATAATACCGTTAGAAATGCCCTAGAAAAAGATAATTGGCAAATCACCAAAGATCCATTTGTTCTCAAATGGGGTATAAGAGATTTATATATAGACTTAGGTGCAGAAAAACTCATAGCAGCCGAAAAAACTGGACAGAAAATAGCAGTCGAAATTAAAAGCTTTATAGGTGCTTCTCCAGTTACCGACCTAGAAAACGCTTTAGGGCAATATATCTTATATTACGACATTCTCACACGCTTAGAACCTGAACGCCGCTTATATCTCGCTATTCGTCAAGAAACCTACTCAGAACTATTTCAAGAACCAGTTGGTAAAATATTATTAGAAAATCAACGCCTTTGTTTACTTGTCTTCGACTCCAAACAAGAGATTATACTGCAATGGATACCTTAAATAATTATCGCCAAATCATTCAAAAAATCTTAACCGAATATTCTCAACTTCCCTACGCTTACGGTGAACTAGAAAGACAACTAATCATAGACCAAACCGCCAATCATTACCTACTACTAACATTAGGCTGGGAAAATAATCAACGAGTGCATGGTTGCTTAGTTCATATTGACATAATCAACGATAAAATCTGGATTCAAAGAGACGGAACAGAATACGGTATAGCCAACGAACTTGTTAACGCTGGTATTCCTAAAAATCAAATAGTTTTAGCCTTCCAACCAGCCGATATCAGACAATATACAGAATTTGCAATTAGTTAGTTTAAAACTTTAGTTGAAGCCTTTGGTTTTTCGTTGCAGCTTAACCCAACCTAAGAATTATCACTAGATAAAGAATAATGAAAGTAGGATAGAATTTAAGGTAAAAAAATGATAAAATAAAGTAATGTCGAAAAATCGCAAATTACTAGAGAAAGTAAAATTAAAAATGGAAAGTTTAAGACTGCGATCGCGCATTGGTAAAGATGGACTATTAAAAATTCATTTACCACAGGCTAAAGAAGGAACTGAATTTGATATTATTGTTATTTATGAAATAGCTGTACCAAAAGAAGAAACAGCAACAGAACAAACCATGAAAGTGAGTGATTTTTATGGTTGTATCCAAGATGAAACATTTATTAGACATCCACAATTAGAACAACCTGAAAGAGAAGCATTCTCATGATTTACTTATACAATTACAAGACTGGGAAGTAACATAATTAAACATCATCACTTTAATTTTATATGTCCGCGAAAGATTTTTTTCACAATGCAGTTAGGTTAGCTTTAGAAAAATATGGTTGGTTAATTACTGATGATCCTTTATTGTTTCTTTGTTGCAAACTTACTTTTATGTCAAGTTGAAAATTTTTTTCATGTTGATTTTCCATTTAGCTGTTATTTATGTCGGAAATAGCAGGTAAACCCATTCCCGAAGCAAGATATAAACCTGTAATTTATCAAATAGCTTCATAACTTTATAGTTTACTGGTTTTGCAGAGGGTTAAATTTTTTGTATTCTTCCTTTGCGTCTTTGCGTGAGATAAAACTCTTCAACCCAAAGTTAAAATATCCTCTGGAAAATCCACCACCAAACGCAAAAATTTCAACCACTCAGAACCCAATAAAACTTCATTAATTCCTTTACCCACATTCACAGGAATTTGATACTGCTTTCCGTCTAATATCACTTGACCTAAATAAATCTGAAATTTTGATTCACCTTTAGCAGTCCGTAACATTTCCTCACCACTATACACCCATTCTAATCCATCTAAATCTTGTGTATTAATAGCCATGAAACCTGCAAAGCCCGTATCAAATAGGGCATCTATAGGAAGATTTAAGCCATCATTAGTAACTAATTCAATCTCAAAAAATAATTGCCCATTATCTCCAAAATAACCATCTATCATATTGTGCCAGTTGTCCCCGTTTCATTCAAACCAAAAACGAAATGTCTAGCTTGAGGATATTTTTCCAACATTCTTTTATGAGATTGCATCCTATCCTGATCAATTAAATATTCTCCACTATCTGGTTCTATAGCAATATACCAACCATAGTTACTTTCAATATATTCAGGACGGACACGCTCAAAAATTGCTCGACAACGTTGATAAAATATTTCATCTTCCGCTTCTCGTCTAGCTAATTCTTCTGGTGATATAGTTAATTCAGGAAAAATTCTTCCTCTTCTTACCACTTTTTTTGATGTTATGTGATTCATACTATTAACTTAAACTCTAGTTATTAGAGTAACTTAAATTGTGCTTAATTGCAACTTTTATCATTATTTAAACATAAATTTTAACTTAATTTTCCCTTTTTAGTTTCATCATTAAACCCACATTCCGCACCCCAAACTGTCAAAGAGGTAAATTACGTAGAGAAAAATTAAAGAGAGCATCAAAACAAACATATCTGGTGTTGATGATAGTCCTGCTTCTACAGGATTTTGTCTGATATATCCCACCTTCCGCACCCTAAACTGTCACACAACGAAAAATGGTCATTTGGGGATTTGAGATTGGCGAACTGCTTGCAGCAGCGCTTCGCTATCGCTACCTAAACTTTAGACCATTTTGTATTAAAATTATCCTCAAAGGTCTTCAGAAATCCGATAGCGGAGCGTGGCGTTAGCCATAATTACCGATTGTGACACTGGGGGGTGCGGAATGTGGGATATATTGCCAATATGCTTGAAAATCCTGCTCATTTCTAACAATTCTGTCATATCGCTCATCTTGCCACACAGTGCCTATATGTTTCATCACCTTGGCCATCTGTTTAGCACTATAACCTTTGATACTACTCATAATGCTACTAAGAGACCAATACTCATTTTCTGATTTAAGTAAAGGCTGCATCAGTAAATGTACATGATCTATCATCACCACAAAGACAAATATCTTATATCTTTGATTATTAAAAAATAAACAACTATTCAAAACTATTTCCCTAGCTTCTGGGTTAAGTTCTAACTTTTCCCAAGTATTAAAAGTAATAAAATAACTTGCCCCATCTAACTCCCAATGAGGTAACATCCTATGGTAAATTTTTAACCTTGCTTCTTCCATAACAGAAAAATATTTTCTAGGTTTATTGTAGGATAGGCATCTTGCCTGCCCTATCTTTATATTTCCCATCCTCTAAACAGAAAATTACATTCTTTTTATTTTTTGTAGTTTATATACATCTCTTATAGTTTACACCTCTTGTGGGGTTCTTATAGTTTATACCTCTTGTGGAGTTCTTATAGTTTATACCTCTTGTGGAGTTCTTATAGTTTACACCTCTTGTGGAGTTCTTATAGTTTACACCTCTTGTGGGGTGGGCATCCTGCCCGCCCATTAAAAAAATCCTCTTGTGGGGTGGGCATCTTGCCCGCCCATTAAAAAAAATCCCCCACCTTGAGGCAGGGGATTTTTAATTACCTACAACCAGTAGTTAAGATCAACCGAACTTACCAGCAGTAGAAGCAATGAGGAACGCTGCATAGGTAACGATGTAGCCAACAGTGAAGTGAGCTAAACCAACCACACGAGCTTGAACAATGGAGAGAGCAACGGGCTTGTCCTTCCAGCGAACCAAGTTAGCTAAAGGAGTACGTTCGTGCGCCCAAACCAAAGTTTCAATTAACTCTTGCCAGTAACCTCTCCAAGAGATGAGGAACATGAAACCAGTAGCCCAGATGAGGTGTCCAAAAAGGAACATCCAAGCCCAAACAGACAAGTTATTCATGCCGTAAGGGTTGTAACCGTTAATCAACTGAGCAGAGTTAGCCCAGAGGTAATCACGGAACCAGCCCATGAGGTAGGTAGAGTTTTCGTTGAACTGAGCAACGTTACCTTGCCAAATCCCTAGATGTTTCCAGTGCCAGTAGAAAGTTACCCAACCAATGGTGTTCAACATCCAGAACATAGACAGGTAGAAAGAGTCCCATGCGGAGATATCGCAAGTACCGCCACGGCCTGGACCGTCGCAGGGGAACGCATAACCGAAGTCCTTTTTATCGGGCATCAGTTTAGAACCACGGGCATCCAAAGCACCCTTAACGAGTACCAAGGTGGTGGTGTGGATAGCCAAAGCGAAAGCGTGGTGAACCAAGAAGTCGCCAGGGCCAATGGTCAGGAACAAGGAATTTGTGCCTGAGTTGATGGCATCTAACCAGCCAGACAACCAAACGTTACCAGCATTGGGGTAAGCGGTGTAAGCAATACTGTCGGGGTTAGACAACAGTACATTCAAGCCATACAAAGCTTTACCTTGGGCAGCTTGGATGAATTGAGCAAATACTGGCTCAATCAAGATTTGTTTTTCAGGAGTACCGAAGGCCACAACTACGTCGTTGTGAACGTATAAGCCCAAGGTGTGGAAGCCTAAGAAGAGAGATACCCAGCTAAGGTGGGAGATGATCGCTTCTTTGTGCTGTAACATCCGGTCAAGAACGTTACCTTTGTTTTGTTCGGGGTCGTAGTCACGAACCCAGAAGATTGCTGCGTGAGCAAAAGCACCAACCATCAAGAAACCAGCGATGTACTGGTGGTGGGTGTACAGCGCTGCTTGTGTTGTGTAGTCCTTAGCGATGAAGGCATAAGGAGGCAGAGCGTACATATGCTGCGCTACCAAGGAACAAATAGTTCCCAAAGATGCCAAAGCTAATGACAACTGGAAGTGCAGGGAATTGTTGATGGTGTCGTAAAGACCTTGGTGGGGCAGGTTGAACTGACCTTCGCTCTTGCTACCGGGAACTAAACCAGATTTGGAGTTCAGCATTTCTTTGATGCTGTGACCAATTCCGAAGTTAGTCCGGTACATATGACCAGCAATGATGAACAAAACTGCGATCGCCAAGTGGTGGTGAGCCATGTCAGTCAACCACAAGGATTCTGTTTGGGGGTGGAAACCGCCCAAGAAGGTGAGAATCGCAGTCCCAGCACCGGTGGAAGTACCAAATAAATGGCCAGCGGTGTCAGGGTTTTGAGCGTAAACGCCCCAGTTACCTGTGAAGAAAGGAGTTAAACCTGCTGGATGGGGAGCTACATTCAGGAAGTTATCCCAACCCACGTGAATACCACGGGATTCAGGAATAGCAACGTGAACCAAGTGACCAGTCCAAGCTAAGGAGCTAACACCGAACAAACCAGCGAGGTGGTGGTTCAGACGGGGTTCAGCGCTCTTGAACCAAGAGAGGCTAGGACGGAACTTGGGTTGTAAATGTAACCAACCAGCAAATAGGAACAATGCTGCCAACAGGAGCAAACCAACGGAACCAGTGTATAGTTCTGTGTTTGTCCGCATCCCGATGGTGTACCACCAGTGGTAAACACCGGAGTAAGCGATGTTTACGGGGTTGCTTGCACCCGCTTGGGTGAAAGCTTCAATTGCTGCTTCACCGAAGTGAGGATCCCAAATTGCATGGGCAATGGGACGGACGTGCAGGGGATCTTTAATCCACTGTTCAAAGTTACCTTGCCAGGCCACGTGGAACAGGAGGCTCGATGCCCACAGGAAGATGATTGCCAAGTGACCGAAGTGCGTAGCGAAAATCTTTTGGTAAAGATTCTCTTCCGTCATGCCATCGTGGCTTTCAAAGTCGTTGCCTGTAGCGATCGCATACCAAATCCGACGCGTAGTCGGGTCCTGTGCGAGATCCTGGCTAAATTTTGGAAATTTTGTTGCCATAGGTGTGATCTGTCCTCTGACCTTTAGCCATCAAGTGTCAGCAAAATTTTAGATTCTAGATTTTGGATTTTGGATTGAATCTAAAATCTTAGAATCCAAAACCCAAAATTCTACTGATTTTTATCCTACTGAAAGGATGTGTGCGTGGAAGAATGCCCAAGTGGTGGCGATTCCTCCTAATAGGTAGTGAGCCACACCTACAGCCCGACCTTGAGTGATGCTCAGTGCGCGAGGCTGAATTGTTGGGGCTACTTTCAGTTTATTGTGCGCCCAAACGATGGACTCAATTAATTCTTGCCAGTAGCCACGACCGCTGAACAAGAACATTAAGCTGAACGCCCAAACAAAGTGAGCGCCTAAGAACATTAGCCCGTAAGCGGACAATTCTGTTCCGTAGGAGTTAATTACTTGTGTAGCTTGCGCCCACAGGAAGTCACGTAACCAACCATTGATGGTGATAGCGCTTTCTGCAAAGTTGCCACCAGTAATGTGGTTTACTGTGCCATCTGGGTCTACTGTTCCCCAGACATCAGATTGCATCTTCCAGCTAAAGTGGAAAATTACAATTGATAGGGAGTTATACATCCAGAACAGTCCCAGGAAGATATGATCCCAACCGGAAACTTGGCAAGTACCGCCACGACCTGGACCATCGCAAGGGAATCGGAAGCCTAAATTAGCCTTGTCTGGAATCAGACGAGAACTGCGGGCGTACAATACACCTTTAAGCAAGATGAGAACAGTAACGTGAATGGTGAATGCGTGGATGTGGTGAACCATGAAGTCCGCTGTACCCAATGTAATGGGCATCATAGCGATCTTATCGCCGATAGCTACAATTCCACCACCAAAAGCATGACTAACTACTTGGAGAGCGTTAGGTGCTGTGTTACCAGGAGCTAATGTGTGCAGGTTTTGCACCCACTGAGCAAATACTGGCTGTAATTGAATTGCGCTGTCGGAGAACATATCTTGGGGACGACCCAAAGCACGCATGGTGTCATTGTGAATGTACAAACCAAAGCTGTGGAAGCCTAAGAAAATACAAACCCAGTTAAGGTGAGAAATGATAGCGTCACGGTGACGAATCACGCGATCTAATACGTTGTTTTGGTTAACAACAGGATCGTAATCCCGCACCATGAAGATGGCTGCGTGAGCCGCACCACCAACAATCAAGAAACCACCGATCCAAATATGGTGAGTGAAGATACACAATTGTGTTGCGTAGTCCGTCGCCAAGTAAGGATAGGGAGGCATCGCGTACATATGATGGGCGATGATGATTGTCAATGAACCCAAGAAAGCTAGGTTAGTAGCCAATTGAGCGTGCCAAGAGGTGGTGAGGTTTTCGTAAAGACCTTTGTGACCTTCGCCAGTGAAAGGACCTTTATGAGCTTCTAGAATATCTTTGATGCTATGACCGATACCCCAGTTGGTACGGTACATATGACCAGCAACGATGAACAGTACAGCGATCGCTAGGTGGTGATGAGAAATATCAGTCATCCACAAGCCGCCTGTAACTGGGTTTAAACCACCCTTAAATGTGAGGATATCAGCATAAGCTCCCCAATTTAAGGTGAAGAAAGGTGTTAAACCACTAGCGAAACCAGGGTAAAGTTCTGCCATTTTTGCTGTATCAAACAGCAACTCATGAGGCAGAGGGATGTCCTTAGCTGCTACACCTGCATCTAACAGTTTGTTGATTGGTGCAGATACATGGATTAAGTGACCAGCCCATCCCAAAGAACCGCAGCCTAGCAACACTGATAAGTGATGGTTCAGCATTGACTCCACATTCTGGAACCATTCCAGTTTAGGAGCGCGTTTGTGGTAATGAAACCAGCCAGCAAATAAGAACAAGCCTGCTAATACCAAGCCGCCAATTGCAGTTACATATAGCTGGTAGGAGCTAGTGAT
This sequence comes from Dolichospermum sp. FACHB-1091, assembly GCF_014697585.1. GTDB lineage: Bacteria > Cyanobacteriota > Cyanobacteriia > Cyanobacteriales > Nostocaceae > Dolichospermum. The sequence continues at coordinate 30,227 of NZ_JACJSB010000035.1, forward strand.
ACCCCAGCCACGCCATACTTGGAACAAGCCGGAGGTGGTTTGAATGCCGCGGAAACCGCCGCCCATATCACCGTTTAAAATGTCTTGTCCAACAATAGACCAAACTGTCTGAGCGCTGGGCTTGACTCCTAATGGATCAGCCAGCCAAGCTTCGTAGTTAGAGAACTTAGCGCCATGGAATAACATTCCGCTCAACCAGATTGCTACTACAGCCAAATGGCCGAAGTGAGCGGCGAATATCTTGCGGGAGATGTCTTCTAAATCGCTTGTATGTGTATCAAAATCATGGGCGAGGGCGTGGAGGTCCCAAATCCAGGTTGTGGTTTTTGGTCCTCTGCTTAAGGATCTGTCAAAATGCCCTGGCTTTGCCCATTTTTCAAATGAGGTAGGAACCGGGTCATTGTCAACGATCACTCTTGCCTTTTTTTCCTCTCGCTCCGGAGGACTAATCGTCATTCGACCTCCTCTCTATAAGGAATGGGGAATCATGAATACCACCTAGAATAACACAGTCGCTGTTTTCAGATTGCTCTGGTCTGGCGATGCGGTTGTCGTGTGGAAAAGAAAAGTTGTTTCTGTTGAATTATAGAGTCTGAACTTGCACATTGTTATACACCTGTTAACAATAATTAAAAATAGCCAAATTTATGGTCTCATCTACTTTACAAATTCATATATTGTCCAAATGTCAATAGATTCTTCATTTAATTTACAAATAACAACGATTTGTAAAAATTATGATTTATACTTAAAGCAGCTTAAAACCTTGCTATTCAAGGACTTTTGAACAAATTTGGCAGTCTAAAAGCAAATTCTTGTCCGGAAATTCAGTCAAAAAAATTACTTATTTGCCATTGTAATCAGAAAAAAGTCAGTAAATTTATAACTCCGGCCATAGATTTATGTTTTTATTCCATAGTCCATGAGTCATAATTTGCGTCACAATGATTGCGTTAATTGTTAAAAACTATTACAGGATCAAAACATGAACACTGGGTGGAGAAAATCTTTTCAGCAACTTTTGTCAAAGAGACTCCCAATTATTAAATGGGTTGTCGCGTTAGTTCTAGTTGTGAGTTTAAGCAGTTGCGCTGAAGCAGCAAGCAGCAAAGAACCATCTATTCAGCCCCAAGTTAAAGCACCACCAGCTTCAGAAATTTCGGGGACGTTTTCGGAAACTGCACCACCAGATGTTATTCAAGCATTGCGTCCTAGTCTAGAAGGTTATCAACCCCAAGTTAGTATTCTCAGTCCCCAAATAGATGAAGTTCTTCAGGAAAATACCGTTAACGTGCGTTTGCAGGTTAAGGACTTACCAATATTTAAAGACCCTCAATGGCAACTTGGACCCCATTTGCACCTAATTTTAGATAACGAACCTTATATAGCCGTTTACGACTTAAATCAATCGGTAGTATTACCAAATTTATCTCCAGGTACTCATACTCTCCGCGTTTTTGCTTCTCGTCCGTGGCATGAAAGTTTTAAAAATGAAGGTGCGTATGCTCAAACCACATTTCATATTTTGACGAGAACTGAGGAAAATAATCCTGATGCTAAATTACCTTTACTTACCTACAGCCGTCCTAATGGTAATTATGGTGCAGAACCAATTATGTTGGATTTCTACTTAACTAATGCACCGTTGCACAGTGTCGCGGAAACTAATCCTGATGATATGATGAGCAACTGGCGTATTCGTAGCACAGTTAACGGTGAAAGTTTTATTCTTGATCGTTGGCAACCAATTTATCTTAAAGGCTTTAAACCTGGCAAAAATTGGGTAAAACTAGAATTTCTCGATAATCAAGGACAACCTGTAAAAAATGCCTTTAACACCACTGTCAGATTAATTAACTATCAACCCAATGGTCAAGATACTCTTTCAAAAATTGTTAGAGGAGAATTGACAGCAGATGAAGTCCGTGGCATTGTAGACCAGAATTATACAGTTAAAACTCCAGTTACTCAACCTAGTTCTACAGAAACACCAGCACCAAAAACAGAACAACAATCAATTCCCGAAGTTAAACCTGCTGACGTTACAGAAACACCAGCACCAAAAACAGAACAACAATCAATTCCCGAAGTCAAACCTGCTGACGTTACAGAAACACCAGCACCAAAAACAGAACAACAATCAATTCCCGAAGTCAAACCTGCTGACGTTACAGAAACACCAGCACCAAAAACAGAACAACAATCAATTCCCGAAGTTAAACCTGCTGACGTTACAGAAACACCAGCACCAAAAACAGAACAACAGTCAGAGGTAAAAGAATCACTAGAATCAAATCCAAAGCAAGTAGATACAGATTCAGTTCCTCAAACAATGGGAAATATCAAATCTCAACTTAAAGAGTAATTAATAAAAAATACTCAATTGTAAATTTTGAGATAAAATTTCCATTAGTGCTAAACCAGCTACAGAATTACCAGCATGATCTAAAGCAGGACTGTAGCTGGCTATTGCTCCCTGATTTGGTACTATAGTTACAAGTCCACCACTAATACCTGATTTCATGGGTAAACCAATTTTGATACTATATTCTGCGGAAGCTTCATATAAACCACAAGTTAACATGACTGCATTCACAATTTGACGATTTTGATTATTGATCAAACCGCTTTCACAGGCTAGTATTTTTCCCAGTTTCGCTAAATCTTGTACTGTTCCAGATATACAGCATATTTGTTCATAAACTTCAAGAGCAAATTTAATATTATTGACATTTCCAGCTTCATAGAGACAATTAGTAATATCTATATTTATAGGAGAACGATTAGCACGAACTGAAGTAAGAACATATAAATCTATATATAGATTAGTACCTGCTAACTTATTTAACCATGTACAAAACAATTGTGTAGATTCATGGCTATCTTTTCCTGGAAACTTATCAGCGAGAGTAATAGCACCACTATTGATCATTGAATTACGAGGATGTCCATTATCTGCTATTAATTCCGCTAAAGAATTGAAAGGTGCAGTCGAGGGTTGAATACCAACCCATTGTAAAATCCGTTTTGTAGTGAATTTTTCCAATAAATAGAGTAGAGAAAACGGTTTAATTGCACTCATAAATGGAAATATACAATCTGTATTTCCTAAACTGTAATTTTCATCTGATTTACAAATTATATTAACAGCAAACCAGTCAGGATTAGCCATAGCTAATTGGGGAATGCGTTCAATAACTTTTCCTTGTGCTGCTTGGGTTTTTGCTTGTTCCACCCAAATAGATAAATCATGTATATTGATGTTTTTTATTCCTATCAAAACCTTAGTCCTCAAATCAAGATAAAAAATATAAAATATCCTAATACAAAATACAAATCCCGGACTTATTCAATAAATCCGGGATGTGATATAATCAGTTCTTACTAATTAGTAAATAAATTCAAATCTGTCACAGCGCCCACACTACTAGAAGATACCAGTTTGGCATATTTTCCTAATACCCCTTTAGTATATCGGGGTGGAAGTGGTTGCCAATTTGCACGACGAGTAGCTAATTCTTGATCTGATACATTAAGTTGTAACAACCGGGCATGAGCATCAATAGTAATGCTATCACCTTCTGCCACTAAGGCTATATTACCACCTACAGCCGCTTCTGGGGCAACATGACCGACCACCATACCGTAAGTACCACCAGAAAAACGCCCGTCGGTAATTAATCCTACAGAGTCTCCTAAACCGGCACCAATAATAGCAGAGGTAGGGGCCAGCATTTCTCTCATACCAGGTCCGCCCTTTGGTCCTTCGTAACGGATAATAATCACATCCCCTGCTTTGATTTTCCCTGCTAAAATCGCATCTAAACAGGACTCTTCTGACTCAAATACTCTTGCTGGTCCGGTAATGACAGGCTTTTTAACTCCAGTAATTTTTGCTACTGCTCCTTCCGTAGCCAAATTTCCCTTGAGGATAGCTAAGTGTCCTTGAGCATACATGGGATTATTCCAGGGACGAATTACATCTTGGTCTGTCCGTGGTTCTGCGGGGATATCCGCTAAAACTTCGGCCACTGTTTGCCCGGAAATCGTCATACAGTCACCATGGAGTAAGTCATGTGCCAATAGCATTTTCATGACTTGGGGAATACCGCCGGCTTTGTGTAAATCTGTAGCTACATATCTACCGCTAGGTTTTAAATCACACAAAACGGGAACACGGCCGCGAATGGTTTCAAAGTCGTCTATTGTTAGTTCTACACCAGCAGCGCGGGCAATGGCCAGAAAATGTAAAACTGCATTAGTAGAACCACCTACCGCCATAATGACAGAAATGGCATTTTCAATAGATTTACGGGTGATGATTGTCCGAGGTAATATTTGTTTGCGAATGGCTTCAACCAGGACAATGGCCGATTTTTCCGTACTGTCGGCTTTTTCTGGGTCTTCTGCGGCCATGGTAGAGGAATAGGGTAAACTCATGCCCATTGCTTCAAATGCTGAAGACATGGTATTGGCTGTAAACATTCCTCCACAAGACCCTGCACCGGGACAGGCACTACGTTCAACAGCTAACAGTTCATTTTCGTCAATTTTTCCCGCACTGTACTGTCCAACGGCTTCAAAGGAACTAACAACAGTTAAGTCTTTACCGTCATAATGTCCGGGTTTGATTGTGCCACCGTAAACAAAGATGGCAGGAATATTCATTCTGGCCATGGCTAACATTGCCCCTGGCATATTTTTATCACAACCACCAATGGCCAATACACCATCCATACTTTGCCCTGTACAGGCTGTTTCAATGGAGTCAGCGATAACTTCCCGTGATACTAGGGAGTATTTCATCCCTTCTGTTCCCATGGAAATACCATCACTAATAGTAATTGTACCGAAAATTTGCGGCATTGCTCCGGCATTTTTTACAGCGGTTTCTGCCCTTTGTGCCAGTTGGTTAATCCCCATGTTACAAGGGGTAATGGTACTGTATCCATTGGCAATACCGACAATGGCTTTGTCAAAATCTCCGTCTTGAAAACCAACAGCCCTCAACATGGCTCGATTTGGCGATCGCTGTACCCCCTGTGTGATAGCTTTACTCTTAAAATTGTCTGGCATCTATTTTTTTCCTTGTTTAGGATTATTGTTTAGTTGTGAGTATCCTACTAAATTTAATCAGATTTCTAGGGTAATTAACCGCAGATGAACGCAGATGAACGCAGATAGAAAATGATGATTGAATGAATTTTAGATTAGAAGGGTAGAAACTGTAATAAGACTGAACCTAAACTCCCCACAAAATCCATAAAGCTGGGTTTACCCACATTGACTTTTTCTGTGTAGGGCGTTTTTAATTCTATAATGAAAGCTTGCGCTGTTTTCAGTCCTTCAGTATTTTTGACTTCTGCAAATAATTCTGCTGCTTTTTGGGCATCTTCTAAAGCCCTTTTTCTGTCTAAACCTTGATAACTAGCGACACCACGGGCTAAATATGCTCCAGCATAATCTGGTTTGAGAGCGATCGCTTGGCTAAAATAATCAATAGCTGATTTAAGATTACCTTTTTCTGCATCTGCTAAACCCCAGGCGTAAAAATCTTCTGCTTTTGCAATTTGCGAAGGTATCCCTACCGCACCTTGAAAGTTTGTCCCTGTTATATTAGCACCTTTCAACTCAGCATTCATTAACAAGGTGTTTCTTAAATCAGCACCAGTTAAGTTTGCACCACTGAGTTTAGCTTCGCTTAAATTCACACCAAATAAATTTGCTCCGCTTAAATTTGCCCCTCGTAAATCCGCACCAGTCAAGTTAGCACGACTCAGATTCGCACCAGCAAGATTAGCACCGCTTAAATTTGCTCCGGCTAAGTCAGCCATGACTAAACCAGCATTGGTGAGAAGACATCTTGGACATTCTTTACTTGCTAATAACTGTCTTATATCTTCATAATTTGCAGCTTCAACTGTACTGACTAGGCTGGCCGTAAATAAAAATACAGATACGGCCAAAATTCTACTGTTCATGATTTATTTTTGTATTCACCCCAGTTTTAATTTTAAAATATGTTTTAAATATAAATTTTCATAAAAGGCATAATTCCCTAAAATTGGGATAATTGCCGTTTTCTCCGTTAGTTGATAAAATTACATTGCTAATTCTATAATATTGACAAATGTTCAAAATTTTTACTAATTTCCGAAATTTAGTAATTTTCAGCTTTATCTGCCTAATTTTAAGCTGGTCACTCCCCGTTCAAGCTGATACTAAAATAGATCCCCAACTTGAACAACAAGTTCTAGAAATTATTCGCAAAAACCCAGAAATAATTATTGAATCTGTGGAAGCATATCAGCAGCAGCAACAACAGAAACTACAACAATCACGACAAGAATTTATCAATAATTTGCAAACAAATCCCAAAACTACAATTGGTGATTCTCCTACAATTGGTGCGACTCAATCAAAAACTGTATTGATAGAATTCTCTGATTTTGAATGTCCTTATTGTGCAGAAGCACATAAAAAGCTAAAAGATTTATTAGCAAAATATCCTAATAAATTCACATTAGTTTATAAACATTTTCCCCTTTATCAAATTCATGAACAAGCATTACCAGCAGCTACAGCAGCTTGGGCAGCATTTCAACAAGGTAAGTTCTGGGAATATCATGATGCCTTGTTTACAAATCAAAAACAATTGGGTGAGACTTTATATTTAGATACAGCTAAAAAGCTAAAATTAAATCTCACAAAATTTGCTAGTGACCGCAAATTAGCCATTAAACCTATCCAAAATGACCTATTATTAGCACAAAAATTAGGACTGGGGGGAACACCTTCTTTTATTATTACCAGTGAGAATTTTTCTGGACCTGTGAAGTTAACAGAAGTTGAAGAAATATTGGGGGGTAAATAATCATATTTGATGAATTGGTAATACTTTATACCAACTTTATTGCCATTGTCAACAAATCTGCATCTTTAGCTAGAGGTTGCACTTATTGATTATCTGTTCTAATTACCATAAGTGTAAGGAGTAGTCTTATGAGAAGTGAAAAGTTATACTTATCACTTCTCAATTCCTAAATCTTTGTTAGGCAATCTTTTCAGGCTTCACTTTCTCTAAATTTTTAATTCCTAAATTTGCCTTAGTATCTGCGGAACATGGGTTGTAATATACGAATATTTCCTTAATTTTATTTTATATTGTTTTTAACAATACTTATGTTATCAAAAATTTTCAGTTTTAATACTTAATCATTTAACCATTATTAAGCATAATTCTTGAAAAGGCTCATAATACATTATGAAGTGCGGAATATGGGTTAGAATTAAAGTCCGGATTAGACGCAGTTCGTTCCCAGGATTAGCCCGGGAACTGTGACAGCCCAATTGCTTGTTAGACTATAATTGACCGCTAAAGACAGGCTTTACTTTACGGTCAATCCATTCCCCCAAATCTTCAGCAATTGTCAACACACTAGGTTTACAGCGTTCTACATTGACTATAATTCCCTGCGCCCCTTCAATTTCCAGGTCTTCTATATAGCCAAGACTGGCTTTATTTGCTTCCACAGAACTGAAAAATGGACCGAAGTAGTATGTACATTTGGGATTTTGTGTGATAATTTTCACCCACCAAGCAAGTCCCAGGACATTTAATGTATTAATCAACCCTTCTTGAAGGTTACTCCAAATTGTTTTCATGGTTTCCGCTGAATGATAAAGGTGTGACTGAGTGTGTGAGAATAGGTTAAATTTATTATCTTTTACATTTCTTTATAGTTGCTGATTTCGTGGATATTTGTCCACTAAATCAGCTTTGTCCAATTTTACCCCGACTGGTTTAACTACAAACCCTTTGATTATTCTTTTGTCAAAGCAATTGTTTGTAGTTTATCAAAGTACAGCGTATTTTGCGATTTTTGACGATAAATTTCGTAAAGTGCCATACCAGTTGCCACGGAAGCATTGAGGCTAGGAGTCTTACCCTGTAAGGGAATAGATACCAAAACATCACAAGAACGTTGTGTTAACATTCCCAGACCTTCACCCTCACCACCCACAACTAAAACCACCGGACCACTAAATTTAACGCTTTGCAATGGTTCGCTACCTGTAACAGCAGTGCCGTAAATCCAAAAACCTTCTTCTTTTAACTGTTCTAAAGCCCGACCGAGATTAACAACTCTAGCTACAGGAAAGGTTTCTAATGCTCCCGCTGCCACTTTCACCACCGTTGAAGTAATTCCTGCCGCTCTTCTTTGGGGAATCACCAAACCATGAGCGCCAATAGCTTCTGCTGTGCGAATAATTGCCCCTAAGTTGTGGGGATCAGTAATACCATCGGCAACAACAATTACAGGATCAGTAATAGATTTAGCCTTAGTAATCAGATCCTCTAATTCAGTATAGGAATAAGGAGAAATTTGAGCGGCTATTCCTTGGTGATTAGCCCGACCAGTAATTTGGTCTAACCGCATGGGTTCAACTTCATCAATAACTGCGCCATTATCCTTAGCTTGCAAAATCAAATGATGAAATCTGGGATCATAACGGAGGCGGGTAGTAATCCACAGCTTGTTAATACTACGTTCATTTTCCAAAGCAGTTAAAACTGGGTGACGACCGTAAATGAGATCACTTTCTTCCGTGGGTGTAATTTCTGAAGACGGCTGAGAAGATGGGTAAGAGGGACGGTATCTAGCATTGAAGGGTTTACCTTCAGCTAATGTGATTTCTGAAGACTGCTCAGAACCATAGCCAGAGGTGCGAGGTTTAGGAGTATAAGGCTTGTCTTCTCTATTTAATCTAATTTCTGGGGATTTATCAGCACCATAGCGAGAGGTGCGAGGTTTAGGAGTATAAGGCTTGTCTTCTCTATTTAATCTAATTTCTGGGGATTTATCAGCACCATAGCGAGAGGTGCGAGGTTTAGGAGTATAAGGCTTGTCTTCTCTATTTAATCTAACTTCTGGGGATTTATCAGCACCATAACGAGATATGCGGAGTTTAGGAACATCAGACTTATCTTCTCTATTTAATCTAACTTCTGGGGATTTATCAGCACCATAACGAGAGGTGCGAGGTTTACTTTCACTTTTGCCTTGATTACGGACAGAGTGAGGAACAACGCGCTTACCCTTGATTTTTACGGGTTGCCCACGCTTAGATTGGTTCGCGGAATTATTTTTTTTGGGTTGACTTGCCATAGCAGTATTTCAGTATTGAGGTTTGATTTAAATCAGTGAACAGCCCGATGACATTCATTTAATGAACCATTACAAATCAGTAATAATTGCCAGATGCAGCTTCTGACTATTTTTCCAGAGGGAGTTTTTGTAAAAGTTCGGTTAAACGGGGGTAATCAGTAAGATATAAATAGCCAACTAGGGTTTCTAGACTAGTTGCCTGTTGATAAATTTCGGGATTGAGTCGTTTATGACGACAATGGGCAGAGTTACGACCTCTGCGGACAATTTCTAATTCGTTACTCCTCAAGTAAGGAGTTAACATTCGCAAATGTATCGCTTGTGTTTCTGCTCTTACCTGATCCACTACGGAACGATGGTAGTTTTCCAGTCGTTGTTGTGGCCACAGAAAAAACATTCTAACATATAATTCATAAATTGCGTCCCCCAAATAAGCTAAAGCGGAAGGAGATATCTGTTTTATTTGATCTGGGGATATTTGCTGAGGCAGTTGGGTCGCATTTACCAACCATGGGTTAATGTCTGATGAATCCTGCGCGGTAGTTTCATCTTCTTCATGTTGGGCTGTTTCCTCCTTCGACTTCACAGATTAATCATTCCTTAAAAAAGCACTACATCGGGAGATAATTTTTGCCAACATTACTCTGATGGCAAAAGCAATGTTCGCATACTGAGCATATTATAAATTAGTAACGATAACCAAAATTTACTGGTATTGTTTTCTCGACCTATCAACTAAGTTGGTGGACTGTCATAGTGTAGCGTCACGTAAACCAGATGATTTAAGTTTATTCACAGTTAGTATTTTCGACTAGGATAGTGTTGCTATCAAAATTTCAGAATTTCTATTATATTAGAATATGTTTCCTTTAAGTCGGAAATTCCAGGTTTATGGAGATTGGTTTGAGGAACAAAATCTGATCAACTTCTGCCAATGTTGGGTTTCACTCCGTTCTACCCAACTCAAAAAATTACAGGGGTTTCCGCTCTTATGAGGTACATCTTAAGCCCCCTCCTCGCACCCCCCTCAATCCCCCCGCAGCGGGGGGAAGAAAAGGATAAACTTTTGATATTGGAGGGGGTTGGGGTTCTTGTACCTCATAACATCGGGAAGTGCTGTATTTCATACGACAAATCCGAAGATGGAAAAGTACCTGCCAATGTTGGGTTTCACTCCGTTCTACCCAACCTACAATTTTTTGAAAATTTCACATTAAATTAAGTGTTTTTACTTGATTACTAGACTAAGAGATAGATTTTTGCTCTATAAAAATTAAGCTATCCTTTGACATCGGATAGCCTAACCTAGATTTTCTACTCAAACAATTAAGATGCCTTGAGATTTTCTAAGGCCGCCTCAACTGACACTTGTAGGGAAAGGAACTTTTCTAAACGAACAAGCTTAACGGTTTGGGTGACGCGGGCATTAGTGACAATTTGTAAAGTGCCATTGGCAGTTTGAGCTTGCTTTGCCAGCTGTACAAGCGCACCCAATCCAGAACTATCCACAAAGTCTATTTGTGAAAGATCCAAAATTATGTGTTTTGGACCTTCATCAATTTTACTACCGAGTGTCTTCCGAAATGTTGGCTCAGAGAAAGCGTCTAATAAGCCTGTGAGGCGGAATAGCTGACAGTTATCCCGGAGTTCGCGTGTACCTCTCAGGCTCACGGTTAGATTTAGTGGTTCAGCTATAATTTCCTCCTCATGCTTTTTACTAAAAGTAAACGTTCTAGTATAGATGGTTTGTGGGCAATTTGTCCATGACTAAAAATTCGAGATTTGAGATTTGAGATTTGAGATTGTTTTGGGTTTAGGTTTTAGCACTGCTGGCTGGCATAAATCCCAGCTGTCAATGCGTAACTCCTGGCCTTTGTGGTTTAATCCGGGGGTTCAATCTCAAATCGGCAACCCAAAATCTAAAATTTATTGACGTGCTGCTTGCATTTCTAGCACAAACTGTTCAAACAGGTAATCAGCATCATGGGGTCCAGGACTGGCCTCTGGATGATACTGAACAGAAAACACAGGTAGAGATTTGTGTCGCACTCCTGCCACAGTTAAATCGTTGAGGTTTAAATGGCTGACTTCAACGGTTGTAGTTGGTAGGGAGTCTGGGTCAAGGGCAAAACTGTGATTTTGGCTGGTAATTTCTACTCGCTTTTGCAGTCCCGCCGGTTGATTTAAACCCCGATGTCCAAATTTTAGTTTAAAGGTTTCTGCTCCGAGCGCGTGACCTAAAATTTGGTGTCCCATACAAATGCCAAACATGGGTTTTTGGCTGTCTAGTAAGGCTCTGGTGGTGTTGATACCTTCTGTGACTGCGGCAGGGTCTCCAGGTCCGTTGGAGAGAAAAATACCATCTGGATTGTATTTGAGAATTTCTTCTGGTTGTGTATCGGCAGGAACAACTATAATACGACAACCATAACTGGCTAAACGCCGCAAGATATTCCGCTTGATTCCAAAGTCTAAGGCCACAACGGTGTAGGTTTCCCTAATTTTAGCTACGGCTTCGGGGTTAAATTCCCAAGGGGCTGTTGTGGTTTCTTGCCATTCATAAACGGCTTTTGTAGTTACTTTTTTGACTAAGTTTAAACCTGTCATGTTGGGAGCAGCTTGTACCATTTCTAACAATTCTGTTTCATCGAGAATTGCTGTGGAAATACCACCATTCATCGCTCCACACATCCGAATTTTCCGGGTTAGTGACCGGGTATCTATGCCATAAATGCCTGGTATTTGGTGCTTTTGCAGGTATTTTGGTAGGGATTGGGTGGAACGCCAGTTACTCGGTTTGTGACAAATATTCCGGGCGATCGCTCCCTGAACATGAGGTTTATTAGACTCTTCATCTTCGGAATTAATACCAGTATTACCTAATTCAGGATAAGTAAAAATAACGATTTGTCCACAGTAACTAGGATCGGTTAACACTTCTTGATATCCGGTCATACCAGTGTTAAATACGATTTCTCCAATGGCGGTCCCCGTAGCACCGAAGGACCAACCGCGATAAGTAGAGCCGTCTGCTAAGACCAGTAAAGCCGGAATTGTTTCAGATAGAGGCATAGATAATTGGATAATGGGTAAAAGTTTTTTTGAATTTTGAATTGATTTCTTTTCCAGTCTCTCACTGCGACTGTTTATTATCCCATGAGTTCGGGGTTTTAGATTTTCAGTCAGAATTAATTAAAAATTGCAATGATTAAACGGCCAAGCATTTTTAATTTGGTGGCGGGGTTAAACTTGGTAAGAGCAGCCAGGGCGGTTAAAATATCCATTATGCTTAAATACTCTTTGTCTCGTCTAGCCCTCATTCCTTGTTCGGTTAGTTTAGCATTTCTAACTGCTGCTTGTAATCAAGATCAGCAGAAAATAACCACGGATGAATCTAAGCCATCTTTGGCTACTGGGAGTTTGGCCGCAATTCATTCTCCTAGTCAGTTTAAACAACCGTTAGTCAGTCCAACATCAAACCCACTAGAATCTTCTCCAGCTCAATTAAGCACTTTGGAAATGGCTCTCGATAAAGCTGCTGGTGCTAAAAGTATCAGTCAATCTGCTGTATCTGTGGATGATTGGAATTTGGTAATCAGTCTGTTTCAAGATGCGATCGCTCTCATGAAAAAGATTAAGCGTGATAGTAGCAATTTCACTTTTGCTCAAAGTCAAATTGTTGAGTATCGTCGTGAAATTGCTTATGCTCGTCAACAAGCTAAACCAACAAATTTAACATCATCCGTTACCCAGCCACAACCGCTGATAATTGATGTTCCCAAACCACAAACTACTATCAAAAGCTCAAAACCATTTTTATCTTCTACCACCGTTCCATTAGCAATGCTCCCTAGCAAAAATGAGGTATTTATTGTCCCAATTAAGCGGCGAATGGGTGGTACACCAATTATTGAAGTTACTTTCAATGGTACACAGCGATTTGAAATGATTGTAGATACAGGTGCAAGTGGGACTGTAATTACTGAAAATATAGCAGCAGCTTTAGGTGTAGTACCAACAGGGAAAGCTAAAGCCAATACTGCTAGTGCTAAAGCTGTGGAATTTCCCATTGGCTACCTTGATTCCATGGAAGTCGGGGGAATGACAGTAAATAAAGTTCCAGTAGCGATCGCTGGTACGGAATTAGAAACTGGACTTTTAGGACATGATTTCTTCGGTAATTATGATGTAACCATAAAACGTAATGTTGTGGAATTTCGTCCCCAAACTTAGTAATAGGCTAATCACCCAGAAATTTAACTAACTGTTCCAACTTTGTCCAGGGACTACCGCTTTGTAAAATTTCTTTAGCTAGAGTCACTCCCTGAGTATGATTTAACCAGGGAACAACCCCGGCTACTTGCAATGCTAGGGCGGCATTTAACGCTACTATATCCTGTTGTTGTGATGTACCTTTTCCCTGCAAAACTTCTTTGAGAATCACAGCATTTTCTTTTACATTACCACCCTTAACAGCGGTAATGTCAGCAGTTTTGACATTTACCTCCTGGGGATTAAGAGTAGTTAAGGATACTTGACTATCCTTCAAGATTGCCAAATCAGTAATATCACCCAAACCAGCCTCGTCTAATTTTTCTCTACCATGTAAAACAATAGCCGTTTGTGTCCCCAGGAGATGCAAAGCTTCAGCCATAGTAGCTATCAGTTTCGGATCAAACACACCAATCACCTGGCCAGTAGGATTCAGGGGATTTACTAAAGGACCTAGTAAATTAAATACAGTTCTTACCTTGAGATTTCGCCGTAAAGGGGCAACTGCTTTCAGTGCTGGGTGCCACCCCGGTGCAAATAAAAAGGTAATTCCCACCTCTTCGACTGCTGCTTGGACTTTTTCACTGGTAGCAGTCAAATTAACTCCCAATGCTTCTAAAACATCAGCGCTTCCCGTGAGACTAGAAGCAGAACGACTACCATGTTTAGCGACCCGTACACCAGCAGCAGCGACCACAAAAGCCACAGCGGTGGAAATATTAAATGTAGAAGCACCGTCACCACCAGTACCACAAGTATCAATTAATGGCAGAAATTGGGTATGGTCGCTTTTGTTTATAGTTACGGAAGACAGAGATTTTAAGACTTCTGCCATGCCTGTTAATTCTTCAGCACAAACACTTTTAAAATTTAAAGCCATTAAAATCGCTCCGGATAATTCTGGGGGAATAGCTTCCTTTATCCACCCTTGCATTAATTCCGCTGCTTGGGTGCGGGATAATGATTGACCTTCCAATAATTGTTTGAGTAAGTTAGACCAAATAGTGAAATCCATTGTTCGGGTTTTTAATGATGTTAGATGTAATTCTACCGAAAAATGGCTTTTTGTTTCGCGCGGAGGTGCGGAGAAAGAAGGCAAAGATGAGGTTTAAGTAATAAGTTTAAATTTTGGTAATTTTTGTTTATAATTGCTCATGCTATTATATTGTAATTGCCAGATCATGATATTTACCCATTTATCAAAACTCACAAACAAGATGACTAAACCAACTGCACCACTTTTAAATAATCAACTTCCAGAAATAGCTCCCCAAATTCATTATTTAGTGGCAATGTCTCAACCAGAAACCCATCTGTTTGAAGTGACATTACACATTGTTAATTATACCTCAGAAATTCTTGATTTAAAAATGCCAGTGTGGACACCTGGATCATATTTGGTGCGGGAATATGCAAGAAATTTACAAGATTTTACCGCTTTTGCGAATACTGAACATTTACCTTGGCGAAAAGTTAGTAAAAATCATTGGCAAGTAGAAAAAGCTGATATTTCTCAGGTAACTTTATCTTATCGTATTTTTGCTAATGAACTATCAGTAAGAACAAATCATTTAGATGCCAATCACGGTTATTTTAATGGTGCAGCGCTGTTTTTTAGAATCCCTAATTGGGAGAATTTACCTTTAAAAATAACTGTGATTCCCCCTCACCCCCAATGGCAAATAACCACTGCTTTACCAACTGTTTCAGAGACAAAAAATACTTTTTTAGCCGCAGATTTTGATACTTTAGTTGATAGTCCTTTTGAAATTGGTTGTCATCAATTACATAAATTTGAGGTTTTGAATAAACCCCATGAGTTAGCAATTTGGGGAAAAGGTAATTTTCAACCACAAAAAATGATTAATGATTTCCAAAAAATCATTGAAATAGAAGCGCAAATATTTGATGGTTTACCTTATGATAGATATGTGTTTTTACTGCATTTATTTCAACAAGCTTTTGGTGGTTTAGAACATAAAAACTCTTGTTCTTTAATTTATCAAAGATTTGGATTTCGGACTCCAGATAAATATGAGCCATTTTTACAATTAGTTGCCCATGAATTTTTTCATTTATGGAATGTGAAAAGAATTCGTCCCCAAGGTTTAGAGATATTCGATTATGATCAGGAAAACTATACACCATCTTTATGGTTTTGTGAGGGAACAACCAGTTATTATGATTTAATTATTCCTTTACGGGCAGGTATTTATAATACCCAGGCATATTTGAATTATTTGAGTAAGGAAATTACCAGATATTTGATGACTCCCGGACGCAAAGTACAACCTTTATCTGAGTCAAGTTTTGACGCTTGGATTAAACTTTATCGTCCAGATGCTAATAGTGGTAATTCCCAAATCTCCTATTATTTAAAAGGGGAAATGGTATCACTTTTGTTAGATCTATTAATTCGCGTTCATCATGAAAATAAACGTTCTTTAGATGATGTCATGCGGCAAATGTGGCAGCAATTTGGCCAGGCAGAAATTGGTTATACTCCCGAACAATTAGAGGAGGTAATTGAATCTGTAGCGGATATGGATTTAGGAGATTTCTTTAAACGTTATCTCCATGGACTCGAAGATTTACCATTTAATCAATATTTGCAACATTTTGGTTTACAATTAGTAGAAGAAAAGAACGAAGAACCTTATTTAGGTGTGAGGATAAATAGCGAAAATGGTCGAGAAATAATTAAATTTGTGGAAGCAGATTCACCAGCACAAAAAGCAGGAATTGATGCAGGAGATGAATTATTAGCTATTGATGGAATTAAGGTAGGAAATCAGTTAAATGCACGATTGAAGGATTATCAAGCAAATGATTTGATCCAAGTTACTGTTTTCCATCAAGATGAATTGCGAACTTATTCTATCACCCTAGCAGCAGCAATTCCCGGTAAATATCAACTTAAATCTGTGGAAAATCCCTCTTCTAGAGAAATGGAGAACTTTGTCGGTTGGTTAGGTGTACCGCTGTCAACTATTCAGTAATATAGCACTTCCCGATGTTATGAGGTACAAGAACCCCACCCCCAACCCCCTCCAATATCAAAAGTTTATCCTTTTCTTCCCCCCGCAGCGGGGGGATTGAGGGGGGTGCGAGGAGGGG
>NZ_JACJSB010000036.1 GCF_014697585.1 Dolichospermum sp. FACHB-1091
GGTGCTAATAACACCCTTGACGGTGGTGCGGGTACAGATACCCTAATCGGTGGTACAGGCAACGATATCTACATTGTAGATGGCACCACTGACACAATTACCGAAAATGCCAACGAGGGTACAGATACCATTCAATCTAGTGTTACTTTCACTATTGTGGCTGCTAACGTTGAAAACCTGACACTGACAGGAACAGCAGCAATTAACGGTACAGGTAACGCAGCTAATAACGTCATTACTGGTAACGGTGCTAATAACACCCTTGACGGTGGTGCGGGTACAGATACCCTAATCGGTGGTACAGGTGATGATATCTACATTGTAGATAGCACCACTGACACAATTACCGAAAATGCCAAGGAGGGTACAGATACCATTCAATCTAGTGTTACTTTCACTATTGTGGCTGCTAACGTTGAAAACCTGACACTGACAGGAACAGCAGCAATTAACGGTACAGGTAACGCAGGTAATAACGTCATTACTGGTAACGGTGCTAATAACACCCTTGACGGTGGTGCGGGTAATGACATCCTCACCGGAGGGCTTGGAAAAGATACTCTAACCGGAGGGTTGGGAGTAGACCGTTTTGACTACCGCACTTTAGCTGATTCTCTTTTCGGTAACTTTGATGTGATTACTGACTTCAATGCTAATGCTGGCAATGATTTGTTCCTTGTTACTACTACCAACAGCGGATTCTCTAATGCAGGATCTGTGACAACACTTGATGCAACCGGAATTGCAGCCAAGTTAACTACTGCTGCTTTTACAGCTAACTCTGCTGCTCAATTTACCTTTGGTACTCGCAGCTTTGTCGCCCTGAATGATCCTACCGCAGGATTCAGTGCTACTACGGATGCCATTGTTGAGGTGACAGGTTTAACTGGCACTCTAACAATCAATAACTTTACCACTGCCTTGGTGTAGCTTCTGGTATCCTTGAGGTAAACCACTTTGTAGAGATGTTTCATGAAACGTCTCTACATCCCACATTCCGCACCCTTAGCTGTCACACAGGTAAATTACGGAAACAAGAAAGAGAACTGAGGCTGAAAAATCACATATTAGCGAAAAAATACATTGTCGAAAGAGAAAAACACCAAAAGTTGAGGGTGCGGAATGTGGGTTACAAGTTCGCTGGGATCTATATTATGCTCAACAAGCAGAAGCAGAATTTCTGAATACAATTAATCCTTTTGTCGCTTAAATGCCTGAATTAGGATATCCTGATTCAGACAATTTTACCCCTTGACAAAGTTCTCAGTTTCGACTATGCTTATGTTATAAGTGGAGAAGTATGCGCCCATATATATAAGGTTTCCACATTCAGTATTTATCTAAAAAAATTCCGCCTAACTGCGAGACAAGGGAAAAGAAAAAAGAGCAGAGGGCAAAAAAGCAAGAGTATAAAGGGCAACTAAGTCCTCGCCGCACCACTACATACAACCCGAAAACCAATATTGTCGTTGAGGTCGTCGAGGCCGTCTTTGCGGCGAGAAGCAGAACGGCAATTCCCAGGATCGTTGAACCACGAACCACCGCGCATTACCTTTGTGATTGCGTTTGGATTAATCAAAGCACTACCATTTATAGGCGCGTTTATATAATTTTTCTGCCAATCATCTTCACACCACTCCCACACATTTCCGTGCATATCATACAAACCAAAAGCATTAGGGGGAAAAGTTCCTACATCTGTGGTTTGTTTTCGATATTGTCCTTTTGGTGCAGCAGCGTAGGCATAGTTACCATTATAGTTTACCAAATCTGGGGTAATACTTTCACCAAAATAAAAAGGTGTGATTGTTCCTGCCCTACAAGCATACTCCCATTGTGCCTCACTGGGCAACTTATAGTTTTTACCTGTTTTTTGGCTTAACTTTTGACAAAAATCAACCGCATTATTCCAACTTACTTGTTCAACAGGACGATTATTACCTGTGAAGTAAGCAGGGTTCTTTCCGATGATAGCTTGATATTGCGCCTGGGTCAAAGGATATTTACCGATAAAGAAGCTGGGAACATTAACTTGATGTTGAGGACTTTCAATATCCAATCTTCCCTCTTCATTTTCCGGTGAACCCATGTAAAATCTTCCTGCGGGTATTTCCACCATTTCCAACTTCACCCCATTTCCCAAATCTTCCACAAAGTAATTTGCTGAGTGGTTGCGTTTGTTGATAATGCTTCCTTTGGCGTTGGTTATGACAACTTCAAAAGTGAAAGTTTTCAGGTTAGTTAAAAACCTCTCTCCTTGTAGGAGAGAGGCTTTAATATCCCCCTTCTCTTGTAGGGAAGGGGGGTTAGGGGGGTTAGGTTTTTTATTTGATTGAATACCTAAAAACGTAAACCATTCTGTAATAGACTGAGGACGGTTTTGATAATCTAACTCCATTCCCTTGAGAATAGCATCATTTACCTTTTGACTAATTTGAGAATTGTATTTTTGCGGTGGTTCAATCGCCATTTTCATATCTAGCATGATCTTAGCATTCAGATAAGGACTAGGCAGAGGAATGAAAGGAGGTTCATGAACGGCGATAATTACATATAATGTAGCTGCTAAAGCATAGATATCTAAAGCTGGAGTGAAATTACTTCTATTTTCAAATTGTTCTGGTGGTGCAAAAACCGGAGTTTTGGCATTTGTTAAACTCATCAATTCCGCAAAGTTGACTTCTCTAGCTAAACCAAAATCAATTAATATGGCTTTATTGTCTTCTTCTCTTAGTAAAATATTCGCAGGTTTAATATCTCGGTGCAGATAATTACGATTATGAATATAACTTAAAGCTTCTCCAATGCCTTTAATAATTGCTAAACCTGCACTTTCACTAAAAACACCATTCGCATATAAATATTGTTCTAAATTTTTGCCTTTGACATATTCCATCACCATACAAGATAAACCATTTTCTTGAAACAGTTCAGGATACACTTTGACAATGTGAGGATGATCAAAGGTAGCTAAAACCATCGCTTCGGTGTTAAACTTGTCCTGTTCTTGGGCTAAAAATTCTCCAAAACCTTCTGTATTCCCATATTTATCTCGATAGCGTTGTTTCAAAAAGGAGACGTTGAGGCTTTTGATAGCTACTTCTTTTTTGCGTTTATGATCTTGCGCTAAATAGGTAATACCAAATCCTCCCTGTCCAAGGGTGTCAATAATTTCGTATTGTCCTTTTTTGAGTAGTTGCCCTGGGGTAAAATAAGCCATAATTAACCATCATTAATATAATTTCTCAATATCTGTTATTACAGATTCCTAATTAGTAAGAAAATTAGACACAGTTTTTTGACAATATATCATAATTACAGCGAGATTTATCCCCAAATCTCCCTTGAGGATATAGAAATTTCAGTAAAAACGAAAAAACGCCGAAAAAATTATTTTATGGTGTTGACAAAGAACTTTGAATATGTTATCCTAATCTTGATAAGGAAGAACTATCTACAATTAATTTCTGATTTGTATAGGTAAGTGAACTATCTAGTCAGTCAGACACAGTTTTTTGAAACCATATCATAATTACAGTGAGATTTATCCCCAAATCTCCCTTGAGGATATAGAAATATCAGTAAAAACGAAAAAACGCCGAAAAAATTATTTTATCGTGTTGACAAAGAACTTGGAATATGTTATCATAATTTCGATAAGGAAGAAATATCTACAATTAATCTCTGGTATAGGTAAGTGAACTATCTAGTCAGTCAGACACAGTTTTTTGACAATATATCATAATTACAGCAAAATTTATCCCCAAATCTCCCTTGAGGATATAGAAATTTCAGTAAAAACGAAAAAACGCCGAAAAAATTATTTTATCGTGTTGACAAAGAACTTTGAATATGTTATGCTTATCTTGATAAGGAAGAACTATCTACAATTAATTTCTGATTTGTATAGGTAAGTGAACTATCTAGTCAGTCAGACACAGTTTTTTGAAACCATATCATAATTACAGCGAGATTTATCCCAATATCTCCCTTGAGGATATAGAAATTTCAGTAAAAACGAAAAAACGCCGAAAAAATTATTTTATCGTGTTGACAAAGAACTTGGAATATGTTATCATAATTTCGATAAGGAAGAACTATCTACAATTAATCCCTGGTATAGGTAAGTGAACTATCTAGTCAGTCAGACAAAGTTTTTTGAAACCATATCATAATTACAGCAAAATTTATCCCAATATCTCCCTTGAGGATATAGAAATTTCAGTAAAAACGAAAAAACGCCGAAAAAATGATTTTATGGTGTTGACAAAGAACTTTGAATATGTTATGCTTATCTTGATAAGGAAGAACTATCTACAATTAATTTCTGATTTGTATAGGTAAGTGAACTACCTAGTTTATTTAGCGCAGTTAGACAATTTTACGCTTCAATTGTGACGAAAATAATTAGGTTTAACTATATCTGACTATATTTTTGTTATTTAAGCTCAATACTATTTTCCGAATATTATAGTATTTCCCAGTCTAATGAAATACAAAATTATCCGTGTTTATCTGCGTCCATCTGCGTTCAATTATTACTGCTTGTACCTCACTTGAATGGGAATGGCCATGATACAAGTATTATACAAATCCGAAGGTTTGTCAAGTCTTGATATATCTTATGCGAATTAGAATATCCGAGATATTGAAATTTACAGAATGAAGTCAAAAATAATTATGTAATCAGGTTAGTGTTTGAAAAACCTATATATATGGGCGCAGGATTTTCCACTTATAACATAAGCATAATATAAATTTTTGAATTTGTCAAGTCTTAAATAGTTACCAATTTTCTCCACCCAAAGGATAAAACCTGCATAAATAAGTGTGACCTATATACATAGGTGTGATAGATAAAATTAACCAATAAATTAAGTTTTTTGTATCTAACGTAACAGTAACACTATTTAGGATGTGCTTATGATACAAGCATCAAAGTAAATGCTGATATTTTTAAATATAAAAGTCCAGCTTTAATCACAGCTTTTCTAGCCCAAAAAACAGCAATGAATAAACGTATCCGCCCTTTTTATCGCCTTTTAGCACTGGCTATAGGTTCAATGGTATTGGCGATTTTCGCGCCTACAGTTGTCCAGGCCGCAGACCCAGTAACACTAGAGTCCTTAGACGCGACAACCAAACAATTACAAATTTCTGTTGATACTACCTGGGTATTACTCACAGGCTTTTTAGTATTCTTCATGCAGACCGGTTTTTCGATGTTAGAAGCAGGTTTACTGCGTCAAAGAGGTGTAGTTAATGCCCTATTGGAAAACTTTATTGATGCTGCCCTCACCATTTTAGTATGGTGGGCTGTAGGCTTTGGAATTGCTTTTGGTACAAGTAGTGGTGGGTTCATTGGTACAGACACCTTTTTCTTAAGTCAATTACCCGTTGACGGTGCTTTTACTAATGGTAACGTGCCAGGAATAGCCTCCCAACTCAATGCTTACACTTTGTTTTTCTTCCAGTTTGCCTTTGCGGCTACTGCCAGTACAATTACTACTGGGGCAATGGCAGGAAGAACAGACTTTGTTGGTGACTTAATCTACAGTGGTATTATGGCGGCGTTTAGCTATCCCCTTGTAGTTCATTGGATATGGAACTCCAGTGGCTGGTTAGGGAAAATGGGCTTTCATGACTTTGCTGGTAGTACCGCAGTTCACACCGTTGGGGGTTGGACAGCCTTAGTCGGTGCTTATTTACTAGGACCTCGTCCCGGACGTACTACTTGGGGAAAAATTCCTCCCGCCCATAACTTAGGTTTGGCGGCTTTAGGAACTATGATTCTCTGGTTTGGCTGGTATGGTTTTAACCCTGGTTCAACCCTGGGTACTGCTAATACTGGCTTAATTGGTTTGATTACTCTCAACACTACCCTGGGCGCTGGTGCTGGGGCCTTAGCATCCTTATTTTATCAATACAAACGTTCAGGTAAATGGGATTTAGCCTATTGTCTGAATGGTTCTTTAGCAGGGTTGGTAGGTATTACCGCTGGTTGTGCTTTTATCGCGCCTTGGGCTGCGGTTTTGATTGGTTTAACAGGTGGAATTTTAGTAATTTTCGGTATTGATATTATTGAATCATGCAAAATTGATGACCCTGTGGGAGCATTTGCTGTTCATGGTATTAATGGTATGATGGGTACACTAGCAGTAGGCTTTTTGGGTCAACCAGAATTGACTTTGAATAAAAAAGCTGGTCTGTTTTTGGGTGGCGGTTTTGACTTGTTGAGTGTGCAGATTTTGGGTGTAGTTGCAGTATCAGTTTTTACTATTGTCTTCGCCTTTGTCATGTTCAGTGGACTTAATTTTATTGGTAGGCTGCGTGTTAATCCTGAAGCTGATAAGATTGGGATTGATAAATATGAACACGGTGCAACTGTTTGGCCTGATGTTTATGACAGTGAGGAGTTTCTACAAGAGTAAAAAAATACTCTAGAAATCCTCAAGTTGACCCGCAGTTGCGAAATTAAAAATCAGAAATTTAGCTCCCCGACTTCTTTGAGAAGTCGGAGATTTTTTTATTGAGGGTCTGCTGGCTGACTACCGGGGATGGTAATATCTATGGTTGTTACCTTCGTGGCTAAACTAGTTAATGGTTGTTTGATTCCAGTTTGATTTCCTACTACTAAAGTAACTAAATTTTCTGGTTTCAAGTATTTCTGTGCTACCCGTTTAACGTCTGCTACTGTAGTAGCAGCAACCGCTTTTTGATAGCGAAATAAGAAATCAGCCGGATAACCATAATATTCGTATCGCATTAACCGAGATAGGGTTTGACTAGGATCTTGAAAGTTGAAAACAAAGGAATTTAGTGTGGAGTCTTTAGCATTATTTAATTCCTTAGTCGTGACATTTTCAGTTTGTAAACGCTTGATTTCCGTTTGTAGTGATTTGATGAATTGAACTGTAGTTTCCGTGCGAGTTTGTCCTCCAGCAATAAACATTCCAGGATAGTCAAAACGGGGGTTCCAGACACCATATACAGAATAAGCTAAACCTTGACGCGATCGCAACTCATTAAATAAACGTCCGCCAAAACCATTTAAAATACCATTCATAACATCCAAAGCTGGATAATCAGGACTATTGAATTTTCCACCCAAATGACCAATTAAAACACTACTTTGGGTAAGTTGAGGTTTATTAACAAAATATACCCCACCTAAATTAGCTTGAGTGACCTGTGGTAATTGGGTTTTAGTAATTTCAGGACTTGGTTTCCAGTCACCAAATTTGGCTTGAATCAGCGATCGCATTTTTTCAGGATTAAAATCGCCAACAATGCCTAAAATGAGATTATTGGGGTGAAAATATTGCTGATAGAACTTGAGTAAATCATCACGGGAAATTTGGTCAAGAGTTGCATATTCAACGGTACGCGCATAAGGACTTTTTTTGCCATAAATTAGCTTTTTAAACTCTCGACTAGCGATACTATTAGGACTATCATTGCGACGAGAAATATCACCACGAATTTGAGTTTTTTCCAAATCCAACTTGTCTTGAGCAAACGCAGGTTCTCGTAATACCTCAGTAAATAGCCCAAAAGCCATTTCTAAATCTTCCTTGAGAGCTTCAAAACCTACACTACCGACAGATTCCCCCATATCTGTTTCCACCGCTGCGGCTCGTTGTTCTAAAATCTCATTTAACTGATTTGGGGAATGTTTTTGAGTTCCACCACTCCGCAAAGTAGAACCCACCAAACCAGCTAAACCAGTTTTTTGGGCTGCTTCCCACCGGCTACCTGTTCTTACCAAAGCTGTACCACTGACCAATGGTAGCTCATGATCTTCCATCAAATAAACTACCAAACCATTTTTGAGTACATACCGTTCATACTTGGGTAACTTAACCGCCGCAACCGGGGGAAACTTTAATTCATTGTAATACTTTGCTGTCGTTCCTGCCCAAGAAAAATTCAAATTTACAAAGAAACAAGCAACAACCACTACCAAAGTAAAAACAAATCTTTGTCCCCTAGAAAACTGGAATTTTTTGTTTTTCAAATCAAACCTCAACATACCTATCTTCTCTATTTTCAATTTTTTGAGCCTAACTTTTCTCAAAGAGACATTTTCAAATTATTCCTCTCTGCAACTCTGCGTGAAATAAAACCTCAAATTTCACCCTGGTTGTTTTGACAACAACTTACCAACAATGCGATTTTCTGGCGTAAAAGTAGTACGGGCTACTCTTTGAATATCCTCAGAAGTCACCGCTGCAATTTTATCCAATTGCAAAAACAAATTACGCCAAGAACCGGTTTTAACTTCATATTCTAACAACTGTTCTGCCATACCTGAATTAGAATCTAAACTGCGTAATAAAGACGCTCTAGCCTTGGTTTTTAATCGTTCTAATTCCACCGCAGATACAGGTTCAGTCTTCAATTTATCAATTTCTTGCCTTAAAGCGATCGCTACTTCATCTACTGTTTTTCCTGGAGATGTTAGGGCATAAAAGAACATTAAATTGGCATATTTATCCCCAGGAAATCCGCTATAACCTTCCGCATTTAAAGCTAAATTTTGTTTTTCCACCAAGGACTTATAAAGTCTTGATGTTCTCCCGTCACTCATTAAACTACCGATGATTTGATAAACTGCATGATCAGGATCGGTAATAGCTGGAACATGATAACCCTCTAAATACCAAGGTTGAGTAGATAATTCTAAAGTAACTTCCCTAGTCGCAGTTTGCTGAGGTTCTATTGGTAGTTTTTGTTGGGGTTTAGGTTTAGCTTGATAACGTCCAAAGTAAGTTTTCGCTAGTTTTTTGACTTCATTGGGGTTCACATCTCCCACAATAGCAATAGTTAAATTACTAGGAGCATAATAAGCTTTAAAAAACTTCCTCACATTCTCCGGTGTTAAGTTGCGAATATCCTGATCATAACCAATTACTGGCCGTTTGTAAGGATGAACTTTAAAAGCAGCATCTATGAATTTTTCTACCATCTGACCGATAGGAGAATTTTCTACTCGTAAGCGTCTTTCTTCCAAAATTACTTCTTTTTCTTTATAAAATTCTCGAAAGACAGGATCTAAAAATCGATCAGATTCTAAAGACATCCACAATTCTAATTTATTCGCAGGAAAACTATAAAAATAGCGGGTGGCTTCTGAGGATGTAGTAGCATTTAAACCCACACCTCCAGCTTGTTCGACAATTTGCCCCATTTCGTTCTGTTTAACTAATTTTAGGGCTTGGGATTCTACTGATTTAAACTCGGTTTCTAACCGGGCTATTTCCTCTTTTTGATTGTCGGCTTTGGCGATTTTAATTTGGTTATCCAACTTTTCTAATTTTTCCAGCAGCGGGGCTTCGGCTTTGTAGTCTTTAGTACCGATGCGCTTTGTCCCTTTAAAGGCCAAATGTTCTAAAAAGTGGGCTACACCGGTTTGTCCATCTGGTTCATCAATACCACCCACATCAGCATAGGTTAAAAAGGAAACTACTGGGGCTTGATGTCTTTCTAAAACAATGAATTTTAATCCATTATCCAGACGAAATTCTGTTAAACGATTAATTACTTGTTCTAGGTAAGGCTGAATGGAATTTTGGGGCTGTTGCAGGGCTATGGCCATTTCTGGTATCCACCCCCAAGTTAAGACTATCAACGCTAAACTAGTTGCTAATAGACGACGAAATGGGGACTTTTTCACGCCAGCGGTCAGCAAATTTAAAATTGTCTGGTGCATAAGCAAAAGTTAAAGTAAGTTAACATTACTTGAAAGATAGAATAATTAACACAAAAAGAGTTAACCTTCTATGAAGATTTTTGTAATTTCTGCATGCCTCGTTGCACAATAAGACTACCAATCCTGTTTTGGAGATATCAAAATAGATATCAAAATATTATGCGAATTTTTAATTCTCCGCCATCATCAGAAGTCCAGACACGCACACGAATTTTGCAAGCAGCACAACGATTGTTTGCTACGAAGGGATTCGAGGGAACTACAACCCGTGATTTAGCACAAACCGCAGGGGTAGCCGAAGGAACCCTCTTTCGTTATTTTGACAATAAAAAAGCAATTTTGGTGGAAGTGGCCACTAATGGCTGGGTGGATATTCTCACAGATTTACTCACAGAACTCAGCGAAATGGGTAGTTATAAGGCTATAGCCCAAGTTATGCGTCGTCGGATGTGGAATTTACAAAAAAACGCCGATATTATGCGTGTTTGCTTTATGGAAGTGCAATTTCATCCAGATTTGCGCGATCGCATTCAAACCGAAGTTATTGATAAAATGACAGATGTGGCTGAAGCATTTTTTCAAACAGCAATAGATAAAGGCATCTATCGTCAAATAGATGCCAAACTTGGTGCTAAGGTATTTTTAGGTTTATTTGCGATCGCTGGTTTTGCTGATCACACCCTCATAGAACCCAACGCCTCCCCCCAAGAAATGCAAAAAATGGCGGAAGGGTTGGCGGATATCTTTCTCAATGGCGTTTTAGCAAAGGAATAGTCAATTACCAATTACTACTAACTAATTACCCATGGCTTGCGCTTGATGACTCCACTGTTGCACTAACTCAACTGCTGGACATAAATCCCGGCTGTGCAATGTTGATACTTGCAAACGCATAACTTGTCTATGCAATCTGTGAGTAGGAGTTTGCGCTAATTGGGCTATGGAAATAACACCAGCGTGAAGTAACATACCGCAGTATTGAGTCCCTACACTGGGAACACGGGCTAAACCTGCTAAAACTACCCATTTATTCACGGAATGAAGATTTACTTGCAATTTACCCGCTAATATTATTCTCTCTTCTGGAGTTTTTCCTCTTGTAATTAGTTCTTCTGTGGTATTGATACCACAATTCTTCAGTTGGGCTTGCTCTTCCGGGCTTAATCCTGGTAGATCTTTAACAGGCCAATCGGATTTTTGGAGTAAACTTCTATTATTTGCACGGTTAATGGTCATCTTTCAGTTTTTAGTATGGGTTTATTTATGTAAAAATTCAGAATTTACCTAGATTCCTTCTCCCCCATTATAACACTTTTATCAAATCGCCATCCTTCTTCAGGACGGTATTATTGATATTATGGACTATAAAAATTGAAGCCTCAATTTATTTATTGCTTAACTTCCCTCATTAAAGGATATTCACAGTCAATAATGCCCGATAAGTGTGAAATTAAATCTAAAATTTTGATTACAAAAATTAACTTATACCTGTCTAATATCCCCAACTTCTTGAATAATTCGGGGATCTTAATCTATTAATCTAGAGTTAATTCTCCTCCCATGACTGTTACAGCTTGTCCAGATATAAAAACGCGGTTTTTTCCTGGATAGTACAATTTTACCACTCCACCCCGACGGGAAGCTTGATAGGCTAAAAACCGATCTTTTCCCAATTTATCCCGCCAAAATGGTGCTAAACAACAATGTGCAGCACCTGTTACCGGGTCTTCATTAATCCCTAAACCGGGAGCAAAAAAGCGGGAGACAAAATCATATTCCGAGTCGGAATTAGCGATGCTAGTGACGATAATATCAGCTTTAGGTAAAGTTTTCATCTGTTGGAAATTCGGTTGCATTTCTCTAACTAATTGTTCAGATTCCACTTCAACTAAATAACCGAGAGAATTTGCAAAAACAGATTTATAAGTCACTCCTAAAACTTGACTTAATTCTGGAGGTGCTGTTACAGGTTGAGAGAGATTTACGGGAAAATCTAACTGAATCCAATTATTTTCGAGTTTAGCTATTAATATACCACTTTTTGTATAGAAATGAGCCTCTTGATTGGGTAATAAATGCCCTTGAGACCATAATACATGAGCGCTGGCTAAAGTGGCGTGTCCACAGAGAGTAACTTCTACTGTTGGTGTAAACCAGCGCAAATTAAAACCGTCATTTTGTTTCACCAAAAAAGCCGTTTCTGATAAATTCATTTCTTGAGCGATATTTTGCATCCATAACTCAGATTTGGGACTATCTAAAACACAGACAGCCGCAGGATTTCCCGTGAATGGAATATTAGTAAAAGCGTCAACTTGAGTAATAATTTGAATCATTTTGAGTCAGGAGGTAGAAATTTCTAAATCTATCATGTGGGATTGTAACCATTTTTCCAAGTCGTTAATATCTTTAAAGTCTAATAATGCTTCTCCCAGGTCTTCTAACTGTGCTATGTTTAAGCCGTTAATGCTTTTGATATACTCATCTCTCAATTTTCCAAATTTCTTAGATAATATCCGTAGTAATAAGTTTTTCTTACCTTCTTGTTCTCCTTCCTCCTTTGCCTCTTGATATACTCGTGTTTGCTTAATATCACTTAGTAAAAACATCGCTTCTATCTCCTGACGGCTTAATTGGGAAAATTTTGACATCAAAACACTTTCCAGTAATTCTATAATACCTTGTCTTTCACTATCATTGCTAATTTCTGTCTTGGTTCTTGCCATCAGATTTTTCACCAATTCCTGTGATTGGTTTTCTTTACTGATAATTAACTCAATTAATCCCATCCCTATTGACCCTGATGGTAGTTCATCTAAATAAATTCGTTTGATTCGACCACTATTAACTAATTCTTGTTGATAATTAGTTAATTTGTCTACATCCAAACTCCGTTTAGGGAATAAAGCCACCGCTTGCCAATCTTGTTCTGGTTTATATTGATTGAGATAAATGTTTATTTCTGTGATTAATTCCCAGTAAAAATCAGGTTTATATTGAAATTGGACTTCGACAAAGTAGATGGGTTTTTCTACACTATCTGGCATGAATATTCCATCAAATCGAAAGGATTTTTCTTTAACTTCCGCAGAAGTAAAATGATAACCTTCCGCATTTTCTGCTGGTTGTCCCAGTAGTTCAAATAATAGAGTATGGAAGGTGAGGAAGATTTGGTAAAATATAGTATCTGTGTGCATTATTTATGATTTAATTCCGAGTTTGTGGCTTCTGCTAAATGCTTAATTAATGTAGACTGAGGTAGTGGTCCTTGCAAGTGATTCCAAGGTAAAATTTGCTCAGTTGACCAATTACTATAAACGTAAAAATCTAAGTCGGGAATTTGTCCTTTCAGTTGTTTAAAAGCGCGTTTGTAGCTACCCAAGGAGTCCCCAAAATCGCGGGTTAATTCTAATAATTGGCAAAGTCGGCGATCGCCTCTGGACAACAAAGCTTGTATAATTGACCAATTATAGCTTTCTGGTCGAAATTCTATACCTTGGGGCTTGAGTTTCTTTTGTAATAATTGCAACCGCTTCTCCGATTGTTTATTAACTCCCAACCATTGAAATGGCGTATGAGACTTGGGAACAAATGTACTACATCCTAGTGTTAAACGCAATCCAGGCGCAGCTTTTTTAACATCTTCCATCATTTTTACAGTTGCGTCTACATCCTCTGCTGCTTCCCCAGGAATTCCCACCATTCCATAGAGTTTCAAACTAGATAAACCACCAGCTTTTGCATTAATAGCCGCTTGCATAATTTCCTGATTATACAGTTTTTTATTAACAATTTTACGGACTTTTTCAGAACCACTTTCCACAGCAATTGTCAATGATCTTGTATCTCGCTTCACCAAAGTTTCAGCCAATTTAACTGTAACTGTATTAGTTCTCACAGAAGCGACACTCAACCGCACATCATCATATTTAGGCTGACTAATATAATCCAATAATTCAGTAAATTCTGGATGTTGGGTGACAGAAGCCCCCAATAAACCCAAGCGGTTAGTAACTTTTAAACCCCGTTCAATTCCCGGAATTAAAGAAGTTTCTAAACTCGCAGTTCTAAAAGGTAAAGTTAAATAACTAGCCAAACAAAAGCGGCACATTTCTGGACAACTTCGCACCACTTCCACCATATAAATATTTTCCCAAGCGGCTTTTTCCGTCACCACAGTAGAAGCAGAAAGAGTATTTCCTCGATAAGTTTGCTTTTGAATAATTGGCGGAATTTGGGAATCAATAGGATTAATTGATTTTATTTCCCCATCTGGTGTAATATATTCTATTACATATAAACTAGGAATATAAATTCCTGGGACTTGAGATAAAGTTTTTAATTGAGTTTTTCTATCAGCATTTCTGACTTTTTTAAAAGTATCTATAAAATCACCAAGCAGATTTTCACCATCTCCCAATAAAATGATATCAAAAAAATCAGCATAGGGTTCTGGGTTAGCCGTCAAAACTGGTCCACCACCAAAAATTAGCGGATGATTTTGATCACGATAATTAGCCCGAATAGGGATTTCTAAAGATTCCAGAAGATGAAAAATATTCACATAATCTAATTCCCAAGACATAGAAAAACCTAATAATTCTGGATATCTAGGAAGTGGTTCATGGATATCAGTAAATAAACGACTTACCTGTAAATCATCACGGGTAGCCAAAGTCGCCCACACTACCTGATAACCCAGACTAGTTATCCCCACAGTGTACTCATTAGGAAAAGCGAAAATCACGGGAATAGAGTCATTATTGGGAGTTGCGGGGGTAAAAAGGAGACGTTCCGAGTCAAATAAAGATGATGTCACAGTTTTTTAGTAAAATTATCTAAAAGTTATCTATATTTAATTTTAAGCCATAGAATAATCAAATTAAAAAATAATGTCACCCCGTTGGCCATAATAATTGGTAAAGCCCCGATAATGATGCCATAAATCAACCACAAACACAAACCACTCATAAAAATAATTAACATCACAAAAGAAACATCTTTCGCTGATTTGGTCAGCCAAATTTGGAACATTTGCGGTAAAAAAGCGACCGTAGTTAATACACCTGCGACCAATCCTAAAATAGTGATAAAATCCATCTTGAAAAATTCTCCTTTCTCTGTTCCTCTGGGGTCTGTGCGCCTTTGCGTGAGACAAATTCATGATCTCATACACCAAGGAATCCTATGATCAATCAACCTGAGAACAATTATCCCACAAATTAGTAATTTCTCGTAAACTTTGATGATTGCCATTACCTAAAATCAAATGATCTAAAATAGGAATAGCTAGAAGTTCCGCACCCGCCAATAATTGACGAGTCAATTCTATATCTGCTTCACTGGGTTCTAAACTTCCAGAAGGATGATTATGGGCTACTATTACCCGTGTAGCGCCTTGACGAATCACTTCTCGAAAAATATCACGGGGAGAGGCTAAAGTTTCCGTCGCAGTCCCAATAGTAATTACCTTTGTTCCTAATAACTTATTTTTGACATCTAATAACAGCACTGCAAATCGTTCTTGATTTTGCCACATCAAGTCTTGACTAAGCGCGGCAGCAGCAGACAGGGGACTATCAATCACTGTACCGTCGGAGGGACGGGATAAAAAAGCACGTTTACCCAATTCAATTGCAGCCAAGATAGTCGTCGCTTTAGCCGGTCCCACACCTGGAATTTCCATCAACTCAGCGGGAGTGACATCTCGTAAAGCGGCTAAGGGATCACACTGTCCTTTGCCTAATTGCTGTAATATATATTGCCCTAAACCAACCGCTGATAATTTACCAGGTCCTTGACCAGTACCCAGCAGAATAGCGATTAATTCCGCTGTGGCTAAAATTTTCGGTCCATGAGTCATTAATCTTTCGCGGGGGCGTTCATTTTCAGGCAAGTCGGCTATTCTGAGACAATAAGTCATACCAATTTGACATTTGATATCTTCCTTATTTCATACTCCAACCCAGCAACACCAGTTTTCGGAACTAAGTTCAGGGAAAATTTATTCATCTTCATCTGCGTTTATTTGCGTTTATCTGCGTTTAATAAAACTATGAAAATGCACCTTTTAAACTCACCTCAAATTACGTAAAATTCTACTGATAAATTTGCGTAGCTTTGAGCATATGGTAAGTAATAATTAATTGAGTAAGAGCAAGGGGGTAACTTTGCAGAGTTTCTCCAGTTGTACCCGCAATTCTCCCCAATTCTGGGTTAATTTCCCGATCGCAAACATTCTTTAAATAGGGCATATCTGCACACATAATCTGTTCGATTTTATTTACCTGTTCCAAAGTTGCATGGCCGTCAACTTCCAAAACATCCACTGGTTTTCCCATATCTCTATCCAGTCCCAAACGGATAGCTGACTGGGAATCACTGTGTCCAGCGTGAATAATTTCGGTAAAATCCGGGTGAGGAATAGAAGGACGTAGTACCAAACGCACATTTAGATGTCCATTAGTTTCATCTATTTCATTATTAGGTGGATAGAAACTGACAACAATATCTGACCATTGACGCTGGGGACGAATATATGCTTCTGAGTCTGGTTCGCGTTTATCTAATTCCGCTAATACCTGTTCTGGAGTATATCCCCGCTTTTGAGTATCCCGTTTTACCTTCCAATTAGCGCGGAGTGGTTCAGGAGGTGCGAGGTAAACTTTAACATCATAAGCATCACGAGCGATACGGGTAGAATAACCTAGTAAGCCTTCGATGATGACAAATTTACTGGGTTTGATATATTGCGGTGGTTCAAAAGTCCCTGTTTTGTGGCTATAAACTGGTTTAAGAATTGGTTGTCCTGTTCGTAGCAGCGATAAATGTTGCTGCATAATATCCAAATAGTTACAATCAGGATGTAATGCTGTAATACCAATTTCTGCCCGTTGTACGCGATCGTAACGGTGATAATCATCTGTACAGATCATAGTCACATTTTCAGGACCGAGTACCTGCGCGATACCTCTAGTCAGGGTTGTTTTTCCAGCAGCACTATCACCGACAATACCAAGAATAATGGGACGATTCATAAATACCCCCCTCTGACGCAAGCAAGTTTATAGAATAATCTTTAATTCTAGAAGGCAAATTAACACTTTTTTCATAAATTTCGATCACCGCAACATCTCTACATAAACTCCCAGGATTTTAATTATTCCCCATTGAATGACAGTTAGAGTGCGGAAGGTGGGTTCAAAGCCTCTCCCCTGTCGGGGAGAGGCTTAACTTTTTTTATTCTTGTCCTAGTTAGTTAGATATCATTGTTCCCAGGGCGGCTATTAACTTATCCACACTTTCAGGACGACTATTAAAACCCATTAAACCTACACGCCAAACTTTACCAGCTAATTCACCCAAACCGCCACCAATCTCAATATTATGCTCAAGTAATAATTGGCGTGCAACCAACTTACCATTTACGCCTTCAGGAATGCAGACAGTAGTTAAAGTTGGTAGCCTGTATTCCTTCTCAACGTGCATTTTTAAACCCATATCTTCCAATCCTGCCCAAAGATATTCTACATTCTTTTGATGACGTTGCCAGCAATTTGCTAAACCTTCTTCTGCCACTAAACGCAGAGCTTCCCGTAAACCATAATATAAATTAATCGGTGCTGTGTGGTGATATGTGCGGTCAGTACCCCAATATTTCCCCAACAATGTCATATCTAAATACCAGTTTGCCACCTGAGATTGACGCTTGTGTAACTTCTCCATTGCTCGCGCACTCATAGTAAATGGTGACGCACCTGGAGAGCAACCCAAGCCCTTTTGACTACAGCTATAAGCCAAATCAACACCCCACTCATCCAAAAAGATGGGAACACCACCTAAACTAGTTACGGTATCCACTAATAATAACGTACCATGCTGACGACACAACTCACCCACACCTTCCAAAGGTTGACGAGCGCCGGTGGAAGTCTCTGCATGAACTAAAGCTAAAATTGCTGGTTTATGGGTAGCTACTGCGGCGCTAATTTCCTCCAAATTAAAAACTTGCCCCCAAGGCTTAGTAATAGTTCTTACATCTGCGCCATATCTGCCCGCCATATCTACCAAACGATTACCGAAATAACCTGCCACACCAATTAATACCACATCACCCGGTTCTACGGCATTAGCTAGAGAGGCCTCCATTGCTGCTGTACCCGTGCCACTGACAGCGATAGTATGGGGATTTTCCGTTTGCCATACATAGCGTAACAGAGATTGAATCTCATCCATCAGGGTTAAAAAAGCCGGATCTAAATGCCCTACGGGTGTAGTATTCATTGCCTGTAATACCTCTGGATGGGCGTTAGAAGGACCAGGACCGAGTAATAGACGGTGGGGGATATTTAGGGGTTCTAGTCCTAGACGCTGACTATTGTTGATGGAAATTGCGAATGTCATAAATTTATGTAAGATGAAATGAGAATTTAATCGCATGATATAGCGGTATGTGGTCAATGTGTATGCCGAAATGCGACTAATTAATTAAGCACCATCTAGCCAGGGTTTGACCATCGGGGCTGTATGTTTAACCAAACCGGGCTAGAATGACCAGTGAGGGTTTTTTCTAAAGAGATACCACTAGATTAGATAAATTTGCAATTATAGATATGGGAATGAACCATTTTAATGAGATACTAAATAAGTATAATTAAACTAGTTTTGAGGTATAAAAAATTCAGTGTATGGACTCTGGGCAGTTAGAAACCGCATCTACACAGGCAAAACCAACCTGTGTGGCTTAAAATTCTTGATTACAGTTCGACTTCCAATAATTTTATCTTCTCTAAATAAACATGGGCGTATTTAACAAAGTTACAGCAACATTTCAAGAATCTAGACAATTTATAAGAAGAAGTCTAGAAGAATATATTATGTTTATCCCAGAAGCTAAACAGTTGATTTTGAATAAAAAAATGGTTTTACTTCTTTGTCAACAAGCCGAATCTAGAGTTGAGCAATTAAAAAGCTTAGAACCACACTCTGAGGAGGGACTTATTGCGACAATAGAGTACAAGAAAATTCAAATTCAATTACATTTTACTCCTGAGAAAATAACTCTTCATGAAAATTGCCTTGAAGGGGAACTTCGCTTATTGAAATCCCCTCAGTTTGAGACTGAATCAATAGTTTACCGTTACCTCATTGCCGGTTGGGTAAAATTTTTAGGAGGAAAACTTCCCAATGGAGCTTTACCAAAAGAAGTTAGAATTGAAAATAATAAGGTTTACTATACTCTTCCTCGAAATGAATTGCAGCTTTTAGATTCCCTTTTTCATAATCTTGAAAATGATTCTGCATTGATGACTACCCTTAAGCAAGGAGATTTAACTATTGAAACTTCAGTAGTTTTGAGTTGGAATAATTTTAAGCTTAAAAATCTGCTTCAACTTTTGAATTTCAAAGCACCCTGAACACCAACAGTAAAAAACAACATTCGGCGCTGTGCGTCTTCTTCCCTCACCCTTTGCGCTGCACTTTCCCAATTACAGGGGTTTCCGCTTTTATGAGGTACATTTTAAGCCCCCTCCTCGCACCCCCCTCAATCCCCCCGCTGCGGGGGGAAGAAAAGGATAAACTTTTGATATTGGAGGGGGTTGGGGGTGGGGTTCTTGTACCTCATAACATTGGGAAGTGCTGTATATTTTGTTATTTTGTCAAAAAATAGAAATCTCTGTTCTCTATGATTCAAATTGACTGGTGACATATTCTCTCAGATTGTTTTGCACTGTAAATCCATCAGAGTTGCATTCAATGAGCGATCGCAATTTTAGGCTTTCTAGCGTTCCTAACAGTTTTTGGGAAGTGACAGGAGGAATGATCTTGTTTAGTAATTCTGGCATGAATAGGGGTTGGCGGTGAATCGCTAAGGAATAGATGACGGTTTTTTCTAAATCTGATAAGCGTTGAAATTGTTGATCTAATAAATCGTAAATATCGCCAAAGACGGTGATACCCTGGGCTAAAAAAAGATCAATTTTGCCAGAAAATAGAAAATGAATAGTGGTGACAACAATTTTCAGTATCAGGGGATTTCCGCCATAGTGATTATGTAATATTTGGCATTCTGCTTGAATTTCGTCAATGCCTTCTGACTGGAAAATCTTGAGTCCGTCTTCAGGAAGCAACCCTTTCAGGATCAGTAATTTAACTGAATTAGCTTTTTTCTCTAGGACACTGAATGCGATCGGTGGTTCTCGACTGATGATAATTAAACAACTTTTGTGGGTAGACTCCCCAATTGTGCGAATCAGTTGTCCATAACCTTCAAACCCTGGCCGATAATATCCCCCTCCTCCCCATTGCAGAATAGATTCTAGATTATCCAGAACCAGCAAGCAACGAGTTTGATGGAGATACTGCATTAACTTTGATATTAATTGATTTGGAAATTTTGGTAAATCAACGGCTTGCTGGTGTGAGACGATGTGAATTAGATCAGTTAAGGTTTCTTCTATTGTTGGCGCGTGATGAAGCGATCGCCAGATGACATACTTAAATTCTGAGTTGGTGAAATCTGCCATTAACTTGGCTATGAGGCTGGTTTTACCCATACCTCCCATTCCTAAGACCATGATTAATTGACAGCGATTAACCTGAATCCATTGGTTCAATGTTGCTAGTTCGGCGGTGCGTCCATAGAAAACGGAGACCTTGGGGGCTAAATTATAATCCCCATCAGGCTGAATTTCAGGTTGTAGAGGTTGGATAGGGAATTGTGTTGAGTGTGTTTCTGGTTTGACTAATGGGACGGAAAGAGGTGATTGATAATCATCAGCCTCTAGCACCAGATTAAATGCTTTGAAGCATTTGACTAGAGACTTTTTATCAACTCTGACATTGCAGTTAAAAATTTTACATAAGGTATGAGAGTCTAAGCCAGTCTGACTACTGAGATAATCCAGGGTAAATCTCTTGTTGTTATTTTCACTATATTCCCTAATTTTTATCGCCTTCTCAAGTTTATTTAAACCTTGAAAGGTGAGGATTGTCCCACGTTTACGTTTCCTTGGTAGATCCATAAGTGATAAATATAAATTGTTTTAAGCAAAGCCGAATTGGGCTAGAGGATTAGCTTTAATCGCCGGAAAAATGACTGATTTCAGGAAAACGGGATTAATCGGATAAAAGTATAAAGATAAAACTAAGAGATTGAACATAGTATAGCGGTTAATTTATGTGTTTATCAATACAGCATTTTGCAAAAAAGGGAAGTTTTAACAATTTGAAATAATTGTGCGGTCTAATTGCTTACAGTCTCAACGCTTGAAAGGCTTGTGGTAGAGGGGTGAGAGCGATCGTTTGTCAGGATTCTTAAGTTCCGTTGCTTAAGTTAGCAAACTTCCATTGTTGTATATATGTCGAGAGGTATACAATCAACCACACAGTTTAACTTGATTTTCATAATAATCATGATTATTAACTCATCAAAAACAGATTCAAATCAGGAATATGAATGGGAAACAACTCCTGATTATGTACCACCACACATCAAAACTTTACCAAAAAAACAAGGATTTTCTATTGGTAAGATTCTCCGATTTCAATGTATGGTTGTCAAAGGCCTTTTAGGTTTTGGCTTAGTGGAAATTGGCCGCTTCTTGAAACTGGTTCGAGAAGGAAAAATTAAATTGCAAAAAACAGCAGACTTAGGCTTGGCTGAGGGATTAAAAACACTGAAAAAATTAGATACGATCGAAGACCTAGATGATTTTTTTCAACCTTGGACAAGTTTTGATAAACCCAAGGTAGCCGACTCATGGAATACCGATGCTGAGTTTGGACGGGAACGCATCTATGGAATCAATCCAGCCTTTATTCGTAAGTGTAAATCTTCTGATTTACACAGTGATGGAAAATTTCCTGTTACTGATGAACTTATCAGTGGTTTATTACCCCAGGGAAGTAGTATAGCCATAGAATTGGCAAATAATCGTTTATATATTAGCGATTACAAGATTCTCTCTGATATTATTACTGCTGACATCGAAGATCAGTTAGGTAAATATCCGACTGCTCCTGTGTGCTTACTTCATGTCAATCAACAAGACCAATTAATGCCTTTAGCAATTCGTCTTCAGCAAGGAAAAGATTTTCATGATTTGAAGATCAACCCCATCTTCACCCCCCAATCTTCTCCTGAAAATTGGTTGACAGCAAAAATAGCAGTGGCCAGCGCGGATATTGCCTATCAAGGCATTGTTTCACACTTAATGGATACTCATTTAATCGTGGAAACTTTTGCAGTTGCTTCCTATCGGCAATTATCACCCCAGCACATTCTTTTCCAGATACTTAAACCACATTTTTTTAATACTTTTGCGATTAATGAAATGGCACGGAGTATTTTCTTAGGACATGATGGCTTTTTTGATGTAACAGGTGCTTTAGGATTTACTGGTTCTAATGAATTACTGAGACGAGCATACACAGGTAGTGGCAAAAATTATCATGGTGATCCACATATATTTTATCGTCGAGCCTTGCCGATTGCTCTGGCTGAACGTGATATCGCTAATTTACCAAATTATTATTATCGAGATGATGCCTGGAAGATTTGGGAGGCTATTCAAAACTATGTTGGACAGGTTCTAGGATTATATTACAAATCATCAACAGACTTGGTCAATGATCCAGAGTTACAAGCTTGGAAAAATGAACTTGTTAACCCTGAAATTGGCAGAATTCAAGGTTTACTTCCTCCCGAAAAATCTGCTCAAATTACCGGTTATTTAACTGAATTAGAGGATCTAATTGCCATTGTTACCAATATCATTTTTACAGCCACAGCCCAACATTCGGCTGTCAATTTTGGTCAATATGAATATGCTTCTTGGGTGCCAAATATGCCCTTTGCAACCTATCAGCCTTTTAGTGATTTGTTAGAAGAACAAAAGTCAACAGTAAAATTGGTTGACAGATTACCTGATAGACTCCAATCTTTTAAACAAATTGTCTTGGTGCAAACTTTAAGTATGCCAACTCCTCTTAGTAGCGAATCTTTGTTAACAATGGCTAATCCTTTCAAAGATAAATTTGCTAGAAAAGTTTTTCAAGATTTCCAAAATGTGAAATTACGGAAAATTGAAGATGAGATTAGGCAACGAAATAGTTCCGTTGAATATCCTTATGTTCGTCTTTTACCATCTAACATTGGACAAAGTATTGCTATCTAAGTAGATTGATTTTAAAAATTGTCCTAATGACAAGTTCAGAAGGAACAGTTCCTTATTGAATTTTTCTGTCATAAGTAATTTTACTTACCTACCTGATTAGATTTCCCATTCTCCCCATAATTTACCTGAGGATAAACAATCATGACTACTGTTCAACCTAAACCTGAAAGAGTTGGCATTTTACTCGTACACGGTATTGGTAAAACAAAGAAATTTGAAAATATAGAAGCAGTTGCTAGGAATATTGCTGCTGCTTTAAAGTCAGATAGTAATCTCGCTGTGCGGGCGATGATCTGTAGTAGTGACGATGCAGAATATGGAGCTACTCAGCAAACTTGGTTAGCTAATGAGAAAAAAATAGCACCCGTTGTTATTGAGGTTAAAGAATATGATCCTGATGATTCTAGTAAAGTCATTAAGATAACAGAATTAAGCTTCCGTGAAGTTTGGTGGTCTGATATTGGTAAATCAGACAGTTTCCAATTCCAATTATCATTTTGGAAATGGGGTCTATCGTTGTGGTCAAGAAAGCAATATTTAGGAAAAAAAGACCAACAGAAACAAGACAAAGAGGATTTTTCGGAGGAAGATTTTGGCACACTTACGAAGATGGCTTTACCAAAAAATGTTTCTAAAGACGCAATTCCGAACATAACGTGGTTTGATCGTTTGAGGTTTTTTGTTGTTTCCTGGATTGTGTTTTTGATCCTGCCTTTACTATCTTTTTCAAGCGGTATTCTTAGTCGGATTTTCGGAATTGAAGTTCCTTCTGATATTTTGGCTCAATATTTAGGTGATATTAAAAATTATCAAGAACAAAAACGAGAAGGTGCAGGATATCTAATTGATATTGGTCAACCACAAAGAGTTTCGGTGAGACGACGAATGATCACAGGATTAGTGAAAATGGGACTAGCTAACTATGACAGATGGTATGTT
This sequence comes from Dolichospermum sp. FACHB-1091, assembly GCF_014697585.1. Classification (GTDB taxonomy): domain Bacteria; phylum Cyanobacteriota; class Cyanobacteriia; order Cyanobacteriales; family Nostocaceae; genus Dolichospermum. The sequence continues at coordinate 23,830 of NZ_JACJSB010000036.1, forward strand.
TTATCCCATAGTTTAGGAACAGTTGTTGCCTTCAATGGTTTAATGGAATCAGATGCGGCTTTACCAAATTATCTGAACCAAGATTTATGGGAAGAAGTCCGAAATGATGGTATGAGAACAACCACTGATCAAGAAAATTCTCTTTCACAGAAACAGGCTGACAATATGTTTCCGAGTCGCCCTGCTTGGCTAGAGTTAAATAATATTATTGCTCGTGAGGATTTATTTAAAAATCTCAAAGGATTTATGACTTATGGTTCTCCTTTGAGTAAATTTGCGGTGGTTTGGCCAGCTATCGTTCCTATCAATAGGGATAACTCTGTTTTTTCTAAGGACTTTGAATGGATTAATGTTTATGATCCTACTGATCCTGTGGCAGATAAAACCAAATATTTTGACTTAGAAAACTATCAGGGGAAAAAAACAATCGAAATAGCTTATAAAGCCGAATTAATTCATTTACTAAGTCATATTGAGTATTTAACTTATCATCCCAAGAGAAAGAACCCCTTAGTAAAGCAAGTAGCAACTTGGTTACTTAGAGGCGGTAACTTTGAGCTTGTAAAAGAAAAAAGTTGGGGATGGCCGGACAATACTTGTATACGAATATATCAATTTATTCGTTATATAATATGGTTCTGGTTGGGTTTACTCGTTGCTGGGATTTTGGATTTCTTCGTTTCCACCAAGTTGTTGAAATTAATGGAGGATTCTAAATTAATTCAAGGTGACGATAAGATTACCTATCTAGATATTTCTAATCCACTATTATACGTTGTACTAGCAGGCATTATTGTGTTCTTTGTTGGTATTGTTGCTCGATTACAGAAGGACAGGTCTTGAGAGTTTGAAAAATTTCAAGACTAATTGCAACCACTTTTATGGGAACACGCCCACAATTGGTGTTCTTTTATTAGACTGAAATCGGTTAAATCCTGTCAACCCTGATTTAGATATTTTTACTAGCTACAGCAAAGCGCTCAATTCCGGTTAAATCAGCATGAATGGAAATATGGCTATAACTACCATGATTTTCTAACAATTCGACGACGGTTTCTGCCTGTCCCGCCATCATTTCCACCAACCAAACCCCACCAGGACGCAAATAATCAGGGGAAACTGTGATTAAATGACGAATATGGTCTAAAACATCTGCACCACCGTCTAAAGCTAAATGTGGCTCGTGTTTAACTACTTCCGGTTGTAAAGTGAGGACGGTATGACTGGGAATATATGGCGGGTTTGATATCATACCACTAAATTGACCTTTAAGAAATTCCAAGGGGTGCCACCAAGAACCGTGATAAAATTGAATTTTGTCCCTAAAACCCAAATTTTTAGCATTGGTTTGGGCTACTGTTAACGCAGCAGCACTAATATCTACAGCATGAATTGTGGCATTTGTCAATACCTCAGCTATGGAAAAAGCGATCGCTCCGCTACTAGTGCGATCGCTGATCTTGCAGGTTGGGTTGAGGCAACGAAACCCAACACTATCTTTTCCTCTATATTATTCCTTTACCCGACTTTTTTAAGAGAGTATTTAATTGTCTACTTCCGCCGCTAACTGATACTTTTCCAGTCGGAATAATAGATCATCATATAATTCATCAAAAGTCATACAGTAGACTTGTTTAGAATTTAGAATCAGGTTTTTCTGTCGCCATTCCAGCCTCTTTTTCTCTCTAGGTTCTAAATGCTCATTTCTGCCAATAATTAGCAATCCCATATAGTCAATATTTCTGGCAGTAAACCTATCTTCAAAAGCATCTGTTTTTTCTAAATCGTCCAGTTTCCAAAACCAATCTAAAATCTGACTGAATCCTTTTTCAAATCTGGAAGACCATTCAGGAGTATTTTTTCCTGATCTGCAAACAAATATGCTGTTAGATGCAGCATCTTCAAATTCCACAAAACAATAGGATTTTTTAATAGCATCTCCAATTACTAAGTCAGCCGTAAAATCTCCAAATATGTCATACTCAAATGCCAGACGATTAAATCTATTAATTTTGGGATGATAAGAACCAATAAATGCTGATAACTGATGATTATCTCTGAAAAAGGGCAGAATATCATCGTTTTCAGATAAAGATTTATTTTCGTCTAATAGGTAGCGGAGTTCTCTAAGTTGAATTCTAGCAATCCGGGGATTAAAATCAAGTTTAATAAAATCTTTCATGGGTGATACTTAAAGTTAGCTATTTGCTGCCGCAAAAATTTCTAACCTATCGTGAGTCATCAAATCTAAAACTTTAATTTCATCGGGATTGTCCATATTTAAAATTGCTCTCCAGTTGGGATTAATTAGCAATAAATAGAGTGGTTCATCTATCTTCAGCTTTTTAATGATATTAGCTGATATTGCTGTTTCTATCCCAGAATTAGCTAAATTCATCAAAGTTTGAGATACAGTTTGTTTTTCTTGAGAAGAAAGTGCATCCAAAGCAGATTGAACGCGCTTATGGAGGGTGATCTGAAGTGGCCGATCGCTCATTTTATTTTAAGTTAAAACTATATATAGTATAACGTTACTTAATTGTTATTATAGTTAATCTCCTAAACTTTGGAATAAAGAGCGATACCCTCGGTCAACACCCTAAATGGCATTAATCACCATATTTCCGCCCGCGCCATTCTTTGGGAGTGCGGAGGGCAGATAAAAAGATTCGCAGCACCGCTAGGGGGTCAGCCACAGGGGAAAGCCAGAATAACCAACCACCGTTGGCATCTTGACGATCATAAGAGGGAGCGATCGCTAATAATAAAGCAAAACGAATCACCACCAAAAATATATTTAATTCTAACAATAGCAGTGCCGGCAGTGAGGGAAGCAAAGGGGGAAACAGGAAATAACCCAGTAAAATCAATAGTGGTAAACCCTGCACCGCAGACAATAACCATAAATCACCCCAAACTTGAGCGCGGGGAGTTGCGTCTTTCAAATCTAGGCTACGTCCCCATTCTTTCCAGGTTTCTAAAGCCCCTTCATACATCCGCACCTTTAGCACCTTTGCTCCGTCTAAAAAGCCTACTTTAAAGCCATGAGAGGCAATATTCCGGGCTAAGGTGACATCATCACAAAAAGAACCTTTAGCGCTGCTGTAACCATTCACAGCCTTTAACACAGACCGACGACACAAAAAACATTGGCCGTTAGCCATGACCCGTTCTGGTTGTTCAGTATAAATACCCGTAGGATCAAATCTATACAGCAATGTCATCAACAAAGCTGGTTGTAATAAACATTCTCCCGGATATTTGAGAATAAATTGCGGTGATAAAGATACTAAATCATAACCTTGAGCGATCGCAGTTTTCACCAAACTCGCTACTAAACCGGGGTGGGGTTGAATATCTGCATCCATGCCCAAAAACCACTCACTGCCCTCGGAAGTAAATAAAAAGCCATTATGTAAAGCCCAAGGACGACCAACCCAGCTAGTAGGTAAGGGATCATCTGTCATTAATTTAAAGCGGGGATCTTTTAATGCTGCGGTTTTCACTAGGTCGGGAGTACCATCTTGTGACTTACTATCAACAACAATAATTTCTCTAACTTCGTAACTTTGGCGACTTAAACCGGCTAACAGCGGGCTAATTCGTAATGCTTCGTTAAGTGTCGGTACAACCACACTCACAGTTCCCAAAAGTTCTGGTGTGGGTTGTTGTGGTTTTAAAGCTGGATAACGTCCTGGTCCTTTGAGTAAACGAGAAAGTAAAATCGCCGTGGCGGGGACTTGGACTAGTAGCAGGAGGAGAGGAATAATATTTAGCAATTCTAACCTTGACTTTTTCTATAAAGTAGCTAGTTTACATCTTCTCGCAATTTGTGTAAATTAACTTAACAATAATTTGTTTTTAATCTAGGCTACAAGACTAATCCAAAAATACTTGGGGTTGAACTTGAAAACGTTGTGCTAACTGTTGAACTTGACTCAGAGTTAGTGCTTGATGTTTATTTAAAATAGCTTCTATTGTTGCGGATGTACCAATTTCAGGCAAATCTGATAAACTTAATCTATGTTCCTCCATTAAATAAGCCAATACATCACTACCGCTACAATTATGGATAGAATAATGCTCTTTCTCATAAACCTCAATCAGCGTCCCTAAGGTATCAAGCAAATTATAAAGAGGATGCTGATCATTTGTGCCAATTTCATCAATCAAATTATTTAATAGCTCGATTGCTTGCTCATATTCGTCTTCATTACGAATTATCAGCAGTGGTGCGATCGCATTCCAATGAGTATTAATATCTGGGGGGAGTGTGATTAACTTTTCCATCTGTCTTTGTCGTATTCTGAATGGGTTAAGATATAACGAATATAAACCTTCTGACGATTAAAATGAATTGAAGCAATTAATCTATATTTGTTACCACCAATATTAAACACAATTAAATTAGCGACAAGATCAGCATTGGGAAAAACAGAACGTAATTCTTCAAAACTCTGAAAGCTTACCAATTCTATAATTTTGAGCCAACGAATCAGCGCAGTTTCACTGTCAGGATACTCTTGCCAAAATTGACGCAACACTTTACGAGAAATAACGTGCATAATTTAGTGGACTTATTAAGTATTGCCATATTTTATAAATGTGATTATATCACTCTCATTATTCAAACATAGCTAAAAGTTTCTAAACATGAGTCTTTGTGGCATTTTCAGCTTTCTTCTTGTGTAATTAGGAAAGAGGTAAATAATTTAATTTCTTCTCCCTCTTTCCTCGTCTCTCTTACCTACTTAAAAGCAACCTTCACATTAGTAACAGCAACTTCCTGAGTAGCTGCTTCCATATTCACTGTTGCGGGTGTGCTAGAACCTATGTACCACAGCAGCACAGCCGGAGCGACCCCCAGAGCTATACCTAGTAATACAGGAATGGGAAACCCAGCGGCTAAACTCATGACTGTGGCAAAACCAAAGTTACCTAAATAAACTAATAAAGGTACATTCAATTGGTAATAGTCTAATTTAATCGGGTTTTGACTCCATAATAAAGCCGCTACAGTCATGAATAAAGCACCAGTACCCATCCAACCGACAAAGTTTTGGTAAGGCATACCAAAGAAAGCGCCTGGTTCGTGCCAATACCAGAAAGGCAGGGAAGTTTGACTCATGGCTGGGTCAAGGACAAAATCCCAGGAGGTGAGTAGTAAAGCACCTAAAACAATTGCACCAATTTGACGAAACAAGCTAGGTTTTTTATCTACTTGTAAACCTGCACGGGCTAATACATAAGATACACATCCTACATAAAACCAGGAAAGGGGAATTGTAAAAGGTACTAAACCAGAAATTTTATAACCTAAGCCACTCAAATAGCTATAGCCTCCAAAGGGAAAGCCTGTACTAGTTCCTAATAATTCACTAGTTAGGGAAATTGATAAGGATGGTATTAAAAATCCTAAAGTGCGTGCCAAACCCAAAGTTCGGTAAGCATAGAGGAACACTCCCAACGCCCCGAAAATCATATATACCACACCACCACCTGCCATACTCCACTGCATGACGGTCTCCCCTGCTGCGGATAAGCTGACAAGCAATTCAGCATTGGGAATAACAATTAATATCCCCAGCAGTCCAAATACCATAGAAACGATATGACCAATTAGGCTTATACGCTCGACGATAACAAGTTGTCTCATGATCAATCCTTAATGATATGCCAGTTGGCTACTCAACTGCTAACAGTTTACAAATATTTATCAACATATTTAACCAAATGTTGATTTTTATTCTCTCAAAATGGAATTAGGGGTGGAATTTACCATCAAGAAACCTGATGGGTTAGGTAAATCTGTGAAATAATGAATGAAACCGATATTCAAAATACCAGTATATTACGATTTGTAACTGAGTAAGGTACAGAACTTTCACATTACTTTCACATTTATTCAATCTGTTTGATTCCCGATTCTTGCTATATGTCAATTTTGAAAAAGATCCCTTGGTTTTCTCTGGCACTCGTATTACTGAGTTACAGTACATTGGGCTGGATGGTATTTGCAGAAACAGCCCCTTGGTATATATGGCTGATAACCGTGGTAACTATCCTGCTGTCCCTCATCTGTTTTACCAGCCCTGGATTAAAACTCAACGAGTATACCAGTATCTTGTTCAAGTCAAGTGCTAGGTCCTTTGGTGTGGCTATCTTAGCAGCTTTCCTATTTTTTCTCATGGTTGCCTGGTTTCGGGTATTTCTTGACATTTTACTCATTTTGTGCGCGACTATCCTAGCCAGAATAGATTTCCAAACACTTGCTTTAAAACCAGCACTCGCTTTTGGCTGTATATCCTTTTTTGCAGTCGTAGGTTTAGCGCTGGGCGCATTTATCAAGCTTTATATATGAAGTACCCCATTTTAATTTGTTTAAACTTTATAGAGACGCTTCATGTAACGTCTCTATAATTTTTAGCCAGATGATTAATCACTAACTAGCTTGCTAACGCTTCTACCTCTGCTACCACTACTGGATAAACGCTAACTTTCTTCTGGCTTTTACCCTTTCTTTCAAAGGTAACTACACCGTCAACTAAAGCAAACAAGGTATCATCACTACCAATACCAACGTTGTTACCAGGGTGAACCTTAGTACCACGTTGACGAACCAAAATATTACCTGCGCGTACAGTTTGTCCACCGTAACGCTTTACACCTAGTCGTTGAGCATTTGAGTCACGACCGTTACGTGTACTACCTGTTCCCTTCTTATGAGCCATGATTTCCTCTTTCTTATTTACTTTATGAATCCCAGACCGCTAATTGTCTAGTTTAGGCTGGGAAAATTTAATTGGTAATTGGTAATTGGTAATTGGTAATTATCAATTATCAATTTTTATGATTCCTCTGCGGTTTCTTCCACAAAGTCAGCATCAATAATTGGACTTTCAGCACCAGTAGGGCCTTCTTCGTAAGCTAAAACTTCGCCGTTGAGATTGATAGAATTAATCAAAAATCTGGTGATTTCCTGGCGGTGTCCCCGTTTTTTGCGGGTTTTCTTTTTAGGTTTCATCTTATACACCAGGACTTTGCGACCTCTCAGGTGTCGCATAATTGTCCCTTCGACTGTTGCACCTTCTACCAAAGGTTGTCCAATGGAAAGTGCGCCGTCGTGGTTTACAAGCAATACAGCGTTAATGGTAACTTTTTCATCTGGTTCGGCGTTGAGTAGTTCAATGTCGTAAAAACGACCTGCTTCTACTTTGATTTGTTTTCCGCCAGTTTCAATAATTGCGTAGGTCATTAAATCGTCCTTGAGGTTGCCGTACAGGTAGCTGGCTATATAATCTTCTATAGAGACGCTATTATTCACAGCTTTTGCCAGCTTTTGCAGTATGTCTACCTGATCCGAGCCAGAATTAGACAGACAATCTAATATAATACCTGATTGCTGGCTAATTAGTCAAGCTTTTAGACAATATAATTTTATTTCCCTCATTGTATTTACAGCATATTCCAGGGAGATTAGGTGCAAATATAAATAGCAAGACTCTTGTGGGATTCATATTATATACGACGATGCGTACGGATGACTCGAATCATCCGTATCGTCCCCTTAATGTATTTATTTACATCCTAGAGATTGACGAGTATCTACACCTGTTTTAGAATTTACACCACTGGCATTAGTACAGAGTCTTTTCACTTGTACCATATCTAAAATTGCATTTGTAAAATCAGCACCAGTAATATTAACACCCTCAAAGGTAGAACGCAACATCATTGCATCTTTTAACACGGCATCACTTAAATCAGCGTTTTTAAATCTTGTTAAATAAGAAATGCCTTCACTAAAATCAATACCATGTAAATTTGCACCTTCTAATAAAGAACCACTAAACACAGCGCCGCGCAAATCAGCATTACTAAAGTTACTATTCTCTAATTTCACATTTGTAAACTCAGTTCTAATTAAACTTTGACCAGAATAGTCCTTTCCCGCGACTCCCTGATTCATGTTAAAACTAGTAACACTGGAAGAACTTGCAGCTTGGGCTGATAAAGGGAAAACAAACAACACCAAGGCTAAAATCATACTAGCCAATATTGGGCGATACTTGATCATCTTTGCTTAATAAATCTCAACAATTCCACTATTAATTATTAAACCGCAGGAAGGAGTCAGAAGTAATTCTCTGCTAAATTAGAAGCTGTCTACTAGGATAGATATAGTGAAAAACTCTACTTGCTTTTGACTAAAAACTCAGTTGTGAGTCTTTCCTCTCCACGGGGAAAGCTTTAGTAAAGGTGTCAAGTTTTAAGTTTTTACTGTATAAATTTTAATTTCTATTCCACGTAAATATAACTATCTAACTGTGGCTAATCCAGAAAATACAAACCAATCTCTAGCGCGAACCCCTTTATATCAAATGGGTGTAGAACTTAAAGCCAAATTTACCAGCTTTGGTGGCTGGGAAATGCCCATACAATATAGTAGTATTATAGAAGAACACCACACTGTTAGAAATACGGCGGGAATGTTCGATATTTCTCACATGGGTAAATTTATCCTCCAAGGTCAGAACCTGATTTCCCAACTTGAGTATTTAGTTCCTTCAGATTTAAGTCGTTTACAACCTGGACAAGCACAATATACCGTATTACTGAACCATCAAGGTGGAATCGTTGACGACATCATTATTTACTACCAAGGTACAGACAGCTTTGATACGCAAAAGGTTGTAATTATCGTCAACGCCGCAACCACTGATAAAGATAGAGCATGGATATTAGCGCATCTTGATCCGAATACAGTTGAATTTCAAGATCTTTCACGGGATAAAATTTTAATTGCTGTTCAAGGTCCAACAGCTACTAATCATCTTCAATCTTTAGTCACAGAGGATTTATCAGCAATTAAGGCTTTTGGACATTTAGAAACAACCATTTTCGGAAAATACGCATTTCTCGCTCGGACAGGTTATACAGGAGAGGATGGTTTTGAGGTCATGGTAGATTCCGCCGTGGGTATAGACTTGTGGCAAAATCTATATAATGTTGGTGTTATTCCCTGTGGACTTGGTTGTAGAGACACCCTGCGCTTAGAAGCTGCAATGGCACTTTATGGACAGGACATTGATGATACTATTACACCTCTAGAGGCTGGTTTAGGTTGGTTGGTACATTTAGACACCAAAGGTGATTCTATAGGAAAGGAAGTTTTAATACAGCAGAAAGCCGAAGGAGTACCGCGTAAACTCGTAGGTTTACAAGCAGAAGGACGGAATATTCCCCGTCACGGCTACCCTGTATTATCATCGGGTCAAGTTGTAGGAGAAGTAACAAGTGGTACTCTCTCGCTGACACTTGGTTATCCCATAGCTTTGGCCTATGTTCCCAGTCAGTTAGCAACGGTCAAACAGCAGCTAGAAGTGGAAATTCGCGGTAAAGCTTACCCCGCTGTAGTTGTGAAACGCCCATTTTATCGCTCAAAAAATCGTGTTACTAAGTGATATAGCATTTCCCACTTCAGTCAAGTACAGGAATATAGTATAATCTTTGAGGTTTTTGAGGAATAATGAGTTTAGCTTACGCTCGTCACACTATTGTTTTAACATTGAAGAGAAAGTGATATGTCTTCTGAATATCCCCATAATTTGCGATACTTAGATTCCCATGAATATGTTCGTCTGGATGACGACATTGCTACTATCGGTATTACTCAGTTTGCTATAGAACAATTGGGTGATATTGTCTTTTTAGAACTACCAGACACTGGTGATACTATTACTAAGGGAGATACCTTTGGTACTATTGAATCCGTGAAAGCCGTGGAAACACTTAATTCACCTGTTAGTGGCACAGTCATAGAGAGTAATGAAGCATTAATAAACGCTCCAGAACAAGTAGCGGATGATCCCTATGGTGAAGGTTGGTTCATTAAAGTGCGTGTTGATGATGCTGCGGAAATAGATGATTCTCTCACAGCAGAACAATATGAGGCTTTGGTAGAGGGTATGTAAGTAGTTTCACATTTATACATTCCCGAAAATCAAGAAAAACGGTATTAGTTACACTATCAGGACTTACGCAAAATACCTCTCAAACCCTCTTTTCTTCGTTATCTTCGCTCCTTCGTGGTTCATTATTCCGTGACTTGTGCGTAAGTCCTAACTATATCTCAGCTTTTTTAGCAACCTGAAAGGCTGAGATATAGGTGATTTGAATATTTCCTCCGAAGTTGTTTTCTATCTTTTTTCCTAATTCTGTAAATAAACAATTTCTGGTTTCTATATCTAGTTTTAGGTAAGGTGTATAAGTGCTTAAAAGTAGTAGAAAATCATCAATACAATAATTAGCTTTACATACAATTTGTTCAGAAACTAGATTTTTAAATCTACCTGAATTAATAGCTATTTGTCCTAAATTTTCAACTATCTGTTTTTGAGTTTTTATATCTTCGTACCTATCTAAAAATGGAGCATACTTTTGATAAATTTCCCGGAAACTTTGATATATTTCATATTCTGGTTGGGGAGTCATGTTCCAAAGCAAAATTAAAGCACCGTCGTTTCTTAAAGCTTCCGCAATTCTGATATTACCAGATTGAGGATTAATCCAATGAAAAGAAGTTGCTGCTAAAACAGCATCAAATTTTTCAGGTTCTAGTTCCCATTCTTCAAAAGTGGTCTGCTGAATTTCTACCTGTGGGTACATTTCACAGTTTTTTCTTGCTAAATGACAAGCTGCTAAACTTGGTTCTAAACAAATCATAGAAAAGCCTAATTTAGCAAATGCTAAAGTTGCGTTTCCTGGTCCACAACCTAGTTCTAGGATATTAGCTTTTGGGGAAATTTGAGCTATTTGTATAGCACCATTAATAATTTCTTCTGGATAGCAAGGTCTGAATTTATTGTAAGCCTCTGATACCTGGGAATACCAATTTTTTCTGGTTTCTAAATCTTGAGAATATAAGTTTTTAAGGATTTCAAATTCTTTCATTTATCCTTGATTTAATTTTAATAAATTTCAGGAAGTCGGGAGTTTCTGGGTTGATTGTCTAATTTTAAGCTAAATAAAATCAGAATATTTACGGATGTGTATATTTAAATAATTCCTGCATTCTGTAATTAATAATTATACTAACTTACTTGAATATGCACACCTTGATTTTATCCCTTTGGCTAATTTTGATGATAATGGTCTTGTTTTTAGCAATATCTGTAATTCGCAGCCAAAAACGGCGTATATCTAAGGCTAAAAAAACCGGAAAATTAGATCCCACTCGTTTCACTTTTGGAAGTGCGGAAAAAAGACTTTGGAAACAATTATTAATGCTATTACAATCAGATAGTGTAACTGCGGAAAGACTTTTGAGACATGAACAAAATAAGTATCCAGGTAAATCAACCAAGTGGTATTTAGAAAAAGTTATTTTTAATTTAAAACGCGATCGCCATTAACTGATATTCTACAATAATTAATCAGTTAAAAAAATCTCACTCATAGACTATCGAGTTTTGAAATTTCCTAAAGCCATAATAGCATTTTGTCCACCAAAACCAAAGCTAAAACACAGAACATTCTTAATTTTACTTTCTTGTGCTGATCTAATCAAGTTTAAATTAAATTCTGGTTGCTGAAGTCCTACACAGGGAGGTAATATATTATGCCGCAATGCCATCAGTGAAAACGCTACACCTAAAGCTCCCGACGCGCCTAATGTGTGACCTGTGCTACCTTTAGTAGAACTAATTGCTAATTTTGCTGGAAATAAATTTTGGATAATTTTACTTTCCATGCGGTCATTTAATTGGGTAGCTGTACCATGGGTATGAATGTAGTCTATAGCTGCTGGTGTCATCTGACTACGTTCTAAACATTGCTTAATTGCGACCATCGCACTTTTACCCTCTGGTTCTGGAGATATACCATGATATGCGTCTGCTGTCAAGCCAAAACCTAATATTTCTCCATAAACCTTGCTTTGACGTTGACTGGCCAACTCCGCAGATTCAAGGATAAATACAGCACCACCTTCACCTAATACCAAGCCTTCCCGGTATAAATCAAAGGGATATGCCCCTGTTTTCCCTAAAGCCCCCATTTGCTGAAATCCGGCAATTGTTAGGGGTGTAATAGGTGCTTCTACTGCACCAGCTATCGCTATTTGATACTCACCGCTTTGAATTAACATCGCAGCTTGAGCGATCGCCCAAATTCCTGTTGCACAAGCGGCCATTGGTGCTAAAATTGCCCCTGATGCTCCTATTTGTCGGGCTACAGCGATCGCATTCATTTGGGGTAAAGTATTTAACCAATTGTCTAAATTTGCTCCTCCCGCTTGTTCATGTATGTTTTGCGCCATCATTTCCCATGATGCTTGATAACCACGACTAGAACCAATGACTACAGCACAATCAGATAAAGGCGGTACTAATTGGGCATCTTGTAAAGCTGATGTAACAACTATTTCCGTTATGGTACTTAACGCCGTAGGTTTTTCAGCAATTAAGCCTAGAGGAATCACCCCCAATTCTGGAAATAGTTGATGTAATTTAATCCCAGTTTTAGCAAGTAGTAGATTTTGCCAACTATCTTCCAGATTTTTGCCTAAAGCAGAAACTAAACCAATACCAGTAACAACAACCTTAACCAATTTTAGATTTGAGATTTTAGATTTGATGTCAAAATTCAAAAGTGATAAGTCAGCAGTGGGAATACTTGAAAAATCGGGAATAAAATCCAATTATCAATGATGTTTCCCACTGACTAATGACCAATGACTACTCAGGACTTTTCAGATTTTCCGCACCCTGGGTAACTTTTGCGGACTCAATGCGATCGCCTTGTTTAATGTTATTAACTACATCAAAGCCTTCAGTGACATTACCGAATACAGCATAATTACCATCCAAGAATGATAAATCTGCTAAAGCGAAGTAGAATTGAGAAGAAGCAGAATCAGGTATTTGTGATCGGGCCATAGCGATCGCTCCCTGCTTATGCTGTAACTCTGGCTTCTCAGTAATTGTCTTACTGTAAATAGGCTCATTTGCGCCTTTGGGCTTAATTTCTAAAGGTATACGGCGCTCACTCCCAGTTTTAGCATCAATATAACCACCTGTTCCCAGTCTATTAGCGGGAAATGTTGGGTCTTTGCTTTGTGGATCTCCACCTTGGGCGACAAAAGGTTGGGGATCACGGACAACGCGATGAAATACTAGACCATTATAAACACCTTTTTGCACTAAATCCACGAAATTACCCGCAGTAATTGGCGCATTAATGCCATCTAATTCAATCGTAATTGGTGCGCCATTAACTGTCATCACCACTGTAGCTTTACCTTCAAGCCGTGGTAAATCTTTCATGCCGGGAATACTCTCACTAGTAGGTTTTGATACTGTTTGTGTGCTTGTAGTAGCTGCTGGAGTTGGGGATGTATTAGAAGATACTATACCGCTCGTGCATCCTCCCAAAGTCAAAGCAAAAATAATCAACCAAGCTACAAAAAATTGTGGAAATTTTAATTGCATTGTTAGTGACTGAATCAAACAAGGTTATGACCTACGGAAAATATATAGCATTTCCTATCCTACTTAGGTACAGGAATCAGGAATGAACCGCGTACCTCAGTGGACTAAAAAAACTTAAAAACCTATTCCTCGGTAGGGGTAATATCCTGCGGGATCTTGCTACATGAATTACCTCTACTTTCCTTGAGTTTTGCGTAAATCCTCAAAGCATCCGATCTTTTCTGGCAGAAATGTGGAATTTTGGATTTTAAACCGTGAAAACAACTCTCATCAGATCGAGCATGATCATTATTGATTGATCAGCAATCCAAAATCCAAAATCCAAAATTTCTAGAGTCCTTCTAAGGATACTCCCAAAAAACGAGCTAATTGGGCACCTTGAGTTTCCAAATCAGCCAAAGACAAGGGTTGACCCACTCTAGTGAGGGGAATATCCCGTCTACCCTTCAGCCGGAGATACAAAGCGCGTTGAGGATTAAGACCTTCCTTAATCACAATACGCACCGATTGTACATCTTGGATGCGTCCGTCAATTTGGATTTCACGGTTTTTCCCTGGAAAACCCCAGCGAAAGATTTTTAATTTCCCCGTTTCCCGATTGAACTCATTATAGCCGCCACCTAAATCCCATAAAATCACCAGCCACAGATATAAGGCTAATAGCAAGCCAGCCGCACCATATAATCCCATTACCAATCCTTGAGGGACAAATATCAGTTCGGTGGGATCAGTAACTATGAGTAAATTAACCTTGAGATAACTGGAGATACTAGCTAAGAAAAAACCACTGGCTCCCATAGTAACAATAGTTGCCCACCAGTAGTTGCTGAACCGACGTGAACCCAGAACCTTTTGATAGAGAAGGTTCTCGCCTTTGTTAATCGTTGTTGATACCGTCATGAAACTACCTTGGACTATCTTTCTCAAGTTTGACACTCAAGCCGTCTTAATTGCAAGTTATCAAGGATATTATGGGCTTTGGGGGATAAGGGAGAATTTTTTCTCTCTTCTGATTCTGAGAAAACTTGTGTCAAATTGTTAAAATTCTGATATTCTCTGATATTGATAGTATTGGAGATACTAACATATTGAATTTTCTTGCCCGTATCCAGCGCAAACCCTGGCAAATGTGATAAGTTAAGAATCATTAAGCTGACAAAACCCAGATTACTGGTTAATGGTGGCTGAACATGACATAATTCCAAAGAAGTGATGACTTTATTTATTAAGTAGTCAGTTCTCACAATCTCACATTCTCAAAAGCTGCTGAGATTGGAAAAAACGTTGAATTTTTCACGGTAGTTGCCATAAATTGGTAGAATCGCCGAAACATCGCTTAAAAAACGTAGCAATTTTAGTAAAAAACCAAGGATTGTAGTTAAATGACCATCGCAGTTGGACGCGCCCCCAGTAGAGGGTGGTTTGACGTATTAGATGACTGGTTAAAGCGCGATCGCTTTGTATTCGTAGGTTGGTCAGGAATATTACTGTTCCCCTGCGCCTTCCTCGCTTTAGGCGGTTGGTTAACCGGTACAACCTTCGTTAGTTCCTGGTACACCCATGGACTAGCATCCTCCTACCTAGAAGGAGCTAACTTCCTAAC
>NZ_JACJSB010000037.1 GCF_014697585.1 Dolichospermum sp. FACHB-1091
GTACATCTTAAGCCCCCTCCTCGCACCCCCCTCAATCCCCCCGCTGCGGGGGGAAGAAAAGGATAAATTTTTGATATTGGAGGGGGTTGGGGGTGGGGTTCTTGTACCTCATAACATCGGGAAATGCTGTAGCTTGATAGGTATTCGCGTCTTTTAAGGTTTTAAATAAAACATTATCCACAAAATCAAGTAAAGTATCCCCCGTGATTCCTTCCGCGTCTGTAGCCCAATTTCGCCAGCGTAAAGCCTCTGGAATGGGATAATGGTAATTATCATCTAATAGTTCATATTCGGCTTCTCTGTCGTCAAAAATCTTCATGAATATCATCCATATAAAGTTGATTTTTTAACTCCTGTAATGCCTCTAAATACTTTTGTTTATTACCAAATAAATTGACAATTTCCATAGGTGTACCTATTTTATCAAAGGGTTGCACTTTTAAATCATTTATATCTTCAATATTTTCAATCCCTTCGTCTGCATATTTATCTAAAAGTGCATTTAAAACCCCACGGGCTTTTTCACTGTATTTATGAAAGTAATCACGCTGACGTACTTTTTTAGCCCGTTCTTGACGACTTAACGCCGGTTGGTCAAAAGCCAGATGACAAATTAAATCAAAAGGATCAAAATCCTTACCCACTTCTTCTGCTAATGCTTCTAATAAAATACCCTGTTCATTCAATTCTTGAATAATAACTTGTTTCAGTTCTACCGCATTCCAACGCCCGATAAATTTATCTAAAGTCGTAAATTCTTGTTGGACAGTTTTCCGAGTATAGTCCTTAAGAGATTCGGTAATTAATTTACCATCTTTACTGCGATAAAGTGTCCTTTCAGAAACTATATCAACATTCACAGCTACAGGTACAAATTTAACTTGCTTTTGTCCTGATTTTTCAGGTAAATCATCAAGATTATTATCTCCATTATCATCTGGAGGTACGGGAGAATCCCCTGTTTGTGGTTCATATATTTGTACAGGTTCACCATCAAAATCTGGATCTAAAAACAACTTAGTCGCTTTTTTAAAATCCATAATTGTGAAATATGTTTTATCAAATTCTTCATTAATTCTTGTGCCTCTACCAATGATTTGTTTAAACTCAGTCGGTGAATTAATTTCTTTATCTAAAACAATTAATTTACAGGTTTGGGCATCTACTCCTGTAGTCATTAATTTCGATGTCGTCACAATCACGGGATAGGGACTTTCTGGTAAAATAAAGTTATCTAATTCGGCTTTTCCCTGTTCATCATCTCCCGTAATTCGCATAATATATTTACGATTTTTGGCAACCAAATCACCATTTTCATTAATTAAAGCCTGACGCATTCTTTCCGCGTGGTCTATATCTTCACAGAAAACAATAGTTTTATCAAATCGGTTAGTAGCTTTGAGAAATTCAGTAATCTTTTTCGCCACTAAAACATCTCGATTTTCTAATATTAATGTGCGGTTAATATCTTTTTGGCTGTAAAGTTTATCTGCAATTAATCGCTGATATTTATCTAATTCTCCCGGTGCTGGTTGCCAGCCTTCTAAGTCTTTATCAATATCAATTCTGACAACTTTATAAGGTGCTAAAAATCCATCTTCTATGCCCTGTTTCAGAGAATAAGTATAAATGGGTTGGCCAAAATAATCTATATTAGAAACTTCTTTAGTTTCCTTGGGTGTAGCTGTTAAACCGATTTGGGTAGCAGCAGAAAAATATTCTAAAATTTCCCGCCATGCAGAATCATCAGCCGCGCTACCACGATGACATTCATCAATGATAATTAAATCAAAGAATCCCTTAGAGAATTGTTTATAAATATTTTTAGATTCCTCCGTTCCTGATACACCTTGATAAAGGGCTAAATAAATTTCATAGGCTGTATTTACCTGACGTTTAGTGATTTTCGTCATGGTAGAACCAAAGGGTTTAAAATCATTGGTTTTAGTTTGGTCTATGAGAATATTTCTATCTGCTAAAAATAGGATTCTGGTTTTAGTTTTAGATTTCCATAACCGCCAAATAATTTGAAAGGCTGTGAAGGTTTTCCCCGTACCTGTAGCCATAACTAATAATATCCTGTTTTCACCTTGAGCGATCGCTTCTACAGTTTTATTAATAGCAATTTGTTGATAATAACGGGGTGATTTACCACTACCATCATCATAATAACTTTGGGTAACAATAGGCTGTAATTGATCATCAATATTTTTCCATTGACAATAACGTTGCCATAATTCTTGAGGGGTGGGAAATTTATCTAAAGGAATTTCTCTTTCTATAATTCCTGATGTTAAAGTTCTATCATGTTCTAAAAATGCGTCACCATTGGAACTGTAAACAAAAGGTATATCTAACATTTCTGCATAATTAAGCGCTTGCTGCATTCCACTTCCCACACTGTGGTTATTATCTTTCGCTTCAATGACAGCAATTTTGATATTAGGTTTGTAATAAAGAATATAATCAGCGCGTTTACTTTCACCCCTATGAACCATTTTCCCCCTTACATAAATCTGTCCTGCGGTAAAGGTGACTTCTTCACGGATTTGGGTGTATAAATTCCATCCTGATGTTTGCACTATGGCAGGAGTGATGTATTTAGTACAGATGTCGCGCTCACTGAGGGCTTTCTTGTCAAAGTCCATAGGATTTATTTTTGTGATGTCTTCAGCACATATACAGCACTTCCCGATGTTATGAGGTACAAGAACCCCACCCCCAACCCCCTCCAATATCAAAAGTTTATCCTTTTCTTCCCCCCGCAGCGGGGGGATTGAGGGGGGTGCGGGGAGGGGGCTTAAGATGTACCTCATAAGAGCGAAAACCCCTGTATTACCTATTGTATCAGTAACCGCAATTTTGACAATCATTAACCCCCTGACATTAAAAAAATTTTTGAATATTGTCTGAATATTGTCTAAAATATTGTAAATTTTTGTAAAATTGATGTCTTTAAAACTAGAAATATGCCTATTAGATAGCTAAACTAACAAAAAGTGCGTCTGTACTCTTAACAATCAAAATTCGCAATGTGGCACAATAGCTTGAATGATTCCAGTTCAACTTATCATTAAAAACTTTCTCAGTTACCGTGATGCAGCTTTAGATTTTAGCGGTTTGCATACGGCGTGTATTTGTGGTTCTAATGGTGCGGGAAAATCTTCCCTTTTAGAAGCTATTACTTGGGCAATTTGGGGCGAAAGCCGTGCTACTGTCGAGGATGATGTCATTCATGCTGGTGCAAAAGAAGTCCGCATTGATTTCACTTTTCAAAGTGGTCAGCAAACTTATCGGGTAATTCGCAACCGGGTCAGGGGTGGAACTAGCATTTTAGAATTTCAAATTGAAACTCCTGGGGGGTTTCGTCCCTTGACGGGTAAGGGGTTAAAAGCCACTCAGGATGTAATTCTCGAACATATTAAGTTAGATTATGAGACTTTTATTAATTCTGCTTATTTACGTCAAGGGAAAGCCGACGAGTTTATGCTCAAACGTCCCACGGAACGTAAGGAAATTTTAGCGGAATTATTAAAATTAAATCAGTATGATGAATTAGAAGAACGAGCCAAGGATAGTTTTAAACTTTTCAAGGGACGAGGGGAGGAATTAGAACGTTCTTTGGAAAATATCAAAATTCAACTCCAAGAACGGGAAACAACGGAAAACCAACGGACTGAGTTAGAAGCGCAACTACAGGATTTACAACAGGTACAAACTTTTGAGAATAATCAATTACAAAGTTTACAGGTTATTCAACATCAAAGACAAAATTGGGAACAAGAATTAAATTTTGTGCGCCAACGATATGCTAATCTTACCCAAGATAGCGATCGCTTAAAACAAGAACAATTATCTGTAAAATCCCAATTAACAGAATTAGAAAAGATTTTAAATCAACAAGCGGAGATTGAAGCTGGTTATACTCAGTATCAAAATTTGCGCTTTCAAGAAGAAATTTTCGCGGACAAATTTGAACAACATACCCGCGCTACCAATGCAAAACAACAAAAACAACAACAGCTATATAAGCAAATTCAAGATTTAGAACGCCAATTACAAAAAGCTGAAGCCGAATTAACAGCTTTAGAACAGCAAGAACTAGAAATTGTCCAAATCCTCAGTAAATCTGGAGATATAGAAGCAGCTTTATTACAATTAAATAACGCCCGTCAGCATTTAGCCAATTTAGATCAATTGCAAATGCAAGTAACACCATTATTACAACAAAGAGCAAATCTACAAACTCAATTAGATCGCACTCATGCTAGTTTATTAGCACAGTTAGAGCAAAAACAAGCCGAAGAAAAGAAATTACAAAATAAACATCATCGTCAACCCCAAATAGAAAAAGAAATAACAGAGGTAGAAAAGCAAATTGAAGAACTAGATAAAAAGCGAGTTTATCTGCAAAGAGTAAAAGAAAAAGGACAGGAAAAACGACACTTTTTTGAACGGTTACAAGCCCACCAAGGAGATTATGAAAAATTATTAGTAGAACTAGAACAAAAACTGCAAATGTTACAAAATCCCGATGCTACTTGTCCCTTATGTGAACGTCCTTTAAATGAACATCATTGGAGTCGAGTTGTTGAAAAAACCCAATCAGAATATGAAGATACCCAAGGACAATTTTGGGTAGTACGGGAACAAATTGCGGTTTCAGATCGGGAAATTCAGGTACTCAGACAAGAATATCGAGAAATAGACCAAAAGTTATCCGGTTATGACTCATTGCGAGAAAAACGGGGACAATTAGCTGCCCAATTACAGGGGATAATGGATATCCAACAACAGTTAATGCAAGTTATTTCTGAAAAAGAACAGTTAGAAATTTGCTTACAAACAGGTGATTATGCACCAGAAAAACAAGCAGAAATTCAAGAATTAGATCAATATATTCAACAACTTAATTATCATGAACAAGATCACGCCCTCGCTCGCAATGAAGTAGAAAGATTGCGCTGGGCAGAAATTAAACAAGGGGAAATTAAAGAAGCAATAAAAAGGCAGAAAAAACTAACAACTAGAAAACCAGAATTAACAGCAAATATTACTCAATTACAATGGCAAATCCAACAGGAACAAATTGATTCTGATTGTGCTAAAGAAATCGCTAATTTAGAACAACAGATTGCAGAAATTGGCTACAGTTCAGAACAACATAATTATCTGCGTCAAGCTGTGCGTCAAGGGCAAACTTGGCAGTTACGTCATCAACAATTATTATCCGCACAAGCCCAAGATCCCCAATTAAGAAGTAAATGGCAAGATTTAGGAGATTCCTTAGCAAGAATTGACAAAGAAAGACAAATACTAACTGCAAAAATTGATGATATTGTTAAACAATTAACTGACAGTGCTAACCCCACAGCCCAAATTAATAATTTAGAACAGCAAATAGCAAATCGCAGACGAGAACTAGATCATAAAATCTCTCATTTGGGACAATTAAAACAAATGTCGCTGCAATTGGCAACCCTACAAAATCAATATGAACAAGAAATAGAACAATTGCAAATTTGTAAACAGCAACAGCGTGTTTACCAAGAATTAGCTCAAGCTTTTGGCAAAAATGGGATTCAAGCTTTAATGATTGAAAATGTTTTACCCCAATTGGAAGCAGAAGCCAATCAATTACTTTCTCGCTTGAGTGCGAATCAATTTCACGTCCAATTTATCACCCAAAAAGCGGGACGTAGTGGTAAATCCAGCAAGAAAAATGCTAAATTAATAGATACATTAGATATTTTAATTGCTGACGCGAGGGGAACAAGGTCTTATGAAACTTATTCGGGAGGAGAAGCTTTTAGAATTAATTTTGCTATTCGTTTAGCTTTAGCCAAATTATTAGCACAAAGAGCAGGGGCATCATTACAATTATTAGTAGTAGATGAAGGTTTTGGTACTCAAGACGGGGAAGGATGTGATCGTCTAATTGCTGCTATTAATGCCATATCATCCGATTTTGCCTGTATCTTAACTGTAACTCATATGCCTCACTTAAAAGAAGCCTTCCAAGCCAGAATTGAAGTCAGTAAAAATCAGCAAGGTTCACAGTTACAATTATTAATGTAATTTATTAATGTAATTTCCATCTCTTAATTCTGCCCTTGGGTTGGAAATGGTCTTTGCTCCTTTGCCTCTTGGTGCGAAACCTCAGATTAAAAAACACCACCTAACTGAGATAATAAAAAAAATAAAAATATTTATCTACTCATGCTGAGATTAATTACTGACTTTGACGGTCCAATTATGGATGTTTCGGAACGATACTACCGTGTTTATCAGTTGTGTCTAGAGAAAACCCGATATCCGGGGCAAACAATTACAGAACTTTCTAAAGCTGAATTTTGGCAACTGAAGCGATCGCATACCCCTGAACTTCAAATTGCCTTAAAATCGGGTTTAGATGCCCAGCAAGGGCAAAAATTCACCCAAATCCGCAAACAAACAGTCCATACTCTACCCTACTTCCAATATGATAGCTTGATCCCCACTGCATTAGCAGCACTTAACAAAGTTCAGGCTGCTGGTATTGATTTAGCAGTGATGACTATGCGGAGGGTACGAGAATTAGACTATGCTTTTAGTCAGCACAATTTAGGTGAGTTTTTCCCGGAAAACCGCCGTTATTGTCTCAGTAATGACTATGTAAAAACCCGTGATGTCGAAGATAAACCTTTATTAATGGCTAGAGCATTAGCTGAACTCCCCCCTGCGGCTGATACTTGGATGGTAGGAGACACAGAGGCCGATATCGCGGCCGCTAAAAAACATGATATTAAAATTATTGCTGTTGAGTCTGGTATCCGCGATCGCACTCAACTAGCATCATATCAACCTGATATGATTCTTCCAGATTTAAAAACTGTGGTGGATTATCTCTTCAACTAGCAGCGATAACAATAATGGGTAATCGGTCATTAACCAATTACCCATTAACTAACGTAAAAAGCTGCTTACTAACCACATGAATATGAAAGTCAAAAGCGTTGAAAATTGATTCCCTGTCAAATTTATCAATGGTAATAGTAGTGGTAATATCGAGCCAGCAATTAAACCGCCAACAGTTAAGCCGATAATTAAACTAACCAGTGTGAATAAAACCGCTCGACCAAATTTACCTTCCTTGCGATTGAGGAAGTAAACACCAGCACCTACTCCAACTACCAATGCGAGTTGCAAAACCTGCTCAGTACCACCGGGATAAAACAGACTAATCGCACCCAAACCCAGATAACAGAACCCTGGTAATAGTACATCAGTCAATGTTGGCCTATCCAAACTTCTTTGCAGCCATTCAGGGGCTTGTTGGCTAGGGGTTAGACCTGCTTGGGGAATAGATCTAACTCGCATTTCTGGAAATCGGATGCGCTCAGGTACTTTGATTTTCCCTTCTTGGCGCATCCGCAGGCGCTCCATTAAAATCGCATCATAAGCGGCTTCAATGGCTTCTCGGCTATTACTCTCACCACCATATTTTTCTAATAGGCGATTTCGAGCTTCCTGAATTTCATCGAAGCTTGCGTCTTCTGATACCCCAATTTTTTCGTAGGGACTTTGATCACTCATGGGAGTTTATTACTTGAGCCTTAGTTCAGTGGCACTCTTTATTTTGCAAAAAAACAACTTTAGGTTTTATATTGATCAGAACAAATGCAAAAACGAAATTTACACAGGATACTCAACCTAAATAAATAGTAACATTATCCTGCTCACTTCTGTGCTTTGAAACAGCCGGGAAGCAGATTTCTTTCCACAGGAGTACATTCCGATCTGGCAACGCGTATTCAATAACTCTACACTAAATCATAAAAATCACAACACCCATACAACTGAGAACCTTTTGTTTAAGTTTTAGTTCTTATTTTTGGGATGAGATGATTTTCAATAATTGTGTATATTTTTATTATACAAAGGAGTCCGTATCTAACGGTTAATTGTCGAGAGTTGGATCATATCCAGTAGCTTTCAGAAGTAAAACCCCTGATTGACTGCCAATATATGTATCTCGACTAATCAGACCATCTATTTTATCCTTCGCTAATAATACTAGCATGAATTTGTTTAGTTGATCTAAAAATTTATTTGATTTATTGAAAATATGTTCCCATACAAGTGCCGCTATGACAGCAGATTTTATCTGAATCAGTTTCAGTTCAGCGGGCAGGATGCCCACCCCACCAATTTCTTCAAATCATCAGGATCATCATCGTTGTCCCCTGTAGGTATTGAATTACTGCCAAAGTAGAACCTGGGTTCTTAGGCAATCATGTTTGTTAATTGTTAATCCTATGAACTTTTGTGAAAAATAATGGTCATGGCTGCCGCCAAGATTCTTGTAGTTGACGACGATTCTGCGGTTCGGAATTTAATTCAACGTTTTTTGCTACAACAAAATTATCAAGTAGAGTCCGCCGAAGATGGTAAAATGGCTCTAGCCATTTTTGAGCAATTTAACCCTGATTTGGTGATTCTGGATGTAAATTTACCGGATGCACTTGGCTTTAACCTTTGTCAAGAAATGCAAAATCGTAGTGGGGTATTTGTGCTACTACTGACTAGCAGGACAGATGAAGCCGATAAAATTCGCGGTTTTGCTAAGGGTGCTGACGACTACCTGACCAAGCCATTTGGTTTGGGAGAGTTAGAGGTCAGAGTAGGCGCAATTTTGAGGAGGCAGCGGGTTGTAGCTAATACAGAACAGCAGCGCTTAGTCTTTGAAAAGCTGATAATTGATTCTGTGCGACGGGAAGTAATGGTTAATAATGAAACCATCCCTTTAACAGCGCTGGAGTTTGAATTGTTGCATTTTTTAGCTAGTCATCCGGGGCGAGTTTGGCGAAGAGCCGAACTCATCCAACAAGTTTGGGACTATGAATACGTCGGGGATCAAAGGGTTGTGGATGTCCATATCGGTCAAATTCGTAAGAAAATTGAGATAGATCCCACCCAATCAACGTTAATCCAGACCATACGTGGTGTAGGCTATAAGTTTGAATGCCCCACTTCACCGTAAAACTAGTTGTAAACTTTAACCACTTCCACATCTAAAAAGGGTGGGAGTGGTGACTAAATTTACGCGGTTAGCCTAACTTTGTGGTTGATTTGAGTACAGTTGTTAACCGTCTGTTCCTTCTGTAGCACCGTTAATGGATTTCCAGGCTTGTAAACCACCTGTAAGTTCGGCCACTGTGGTAAAACCAAGGAATTGCAAGGTTCTGACAGCTTGTGCTGCTTGGCTGTCATTTTCACCATAAATATAAATTTGCCGTTCTCTATGTAAGCAAGTTTGGGCGCGATGTTCTAAGTCATTGAGGGGGATAGAAATTGCCCCGGTGATGCGGCTATGATTATAGTTTGAGCGATCGCGCACATCAATAATTGTAAAAGCAGGTTGTCCCCATTGCAGATTGGTCTTTAAGTCGTTAACATCAGCAACCAAATTAATACTCATAAGCTTTTCGTGCTGTCTAATCTATAAAAAATTTAGCAAATATCCCCTATTAACTCTTATTTCTTTAGAATGACAGCAGAATTTAGAAATTAATTTTTTTGTAATCATAATATTGTAGGCTAATATTTTCTAGATTCAGAAAATACTTAATTTTTAATTTTAATTCCCCATGACGGTATCTACTATTCAAGCTTTACCAACAGAAGTTGTATATTTAATTACGGCTGGAGAAGTAATTGACTCTTTAGCGGCCGTTGTCAGGGAGTTAGTAGAAAATTCCCTAGATGCTGGTGCAACGCGCATTGTAATTTCTTTATGGCCACAATTATGGCGAGTTCGGGTAGCTGATAATGGTTGTGGTATGAATTTGGATGATTTGCAACAAGCCGCAACTGCACACAGTACAAGTAAAATTCATTCTAGTGCAGACCTATGGAAAATTAGCAGTTTAGGATTTCGTGGTGAAGCACTACATAGTTTAACAACTTTAGCAAATTTAGAAGTTTTAAGTCGTCCTTTAGGAGCAAGTGAAGGCTGGCGAATTGTTTATAATAACGAAGGGGAAGTAACAGAAGTAAATATTGCTGCTATTGCCTCTGGTACTGTGGTGACAGTGAATAATTTATTTGCTAATTGTACAGCCCGTCGTCAAGGTTTACCCGCGATAAATCAGCAATTAAAAGCTGTACAAGGGATAATTCAACAAATAGCTTTATGTCATCCTCATGTTCATTATCAAGTGTGGCAAAATGACAAAGAATGGTTTACAATTTGTCCTGCACCAACTGTAGGAAAATTAATTCCGCAAATTCTTCCTCAAGTCCGACAAGATGATTTATATGAAGTGAATTTAGAAATACCAAATCTGGAAAATTCGTCTTTACATTTGGTCATAGGTTTACCAGATAGATGTCATCGTCATCGTTTAGATTGGGTAAAAGTAGCAATTAATGGCCGGATAATTAAATCACCAGAATTAGAACAGAATATATTATCAGCTTTCCATAAAACATTACCACGCGATCGCTATCCCGTGTGTTTTTTACATTTGCATATTCCCCCTGAGCAAATTAACTGGAATCGCAACCCAGCGAAAACAGAAATATATCTGCATGATCTACCTTTTTGGCAAGAACAAATTACCGCAGCTATCAATAAATCTCTGAGGATTTCCGAAACTAATATTAAAGAATCAGTTCACACTAGCAGAATTAGTAATTTATTAAAAGTAGCAGAATCTAAAGGTGAATATAGATTCAATTCTCAAAATTCTCAAAATTCTCAAAATTCTGAAAACAATGAAACTCAAAACTATTTAAAAGCAATTGCTCAACTGAGTAATACTTATATAGTTGCTGAACATTCTGGGGGAATGTGGTTAGTAGAACAACATATAGCCCATGAACGAGTATTATATGAACAATTATGTGATCACTGGCAATTAGTACCTCTAGAAACCCCAATTATTATTTATCAATTATCACCAGCGCAGGTTTCCCAATTAGAACGTATTGGTTTAGATATAGAACCATTTGGTGATAAAATCTTTTGTGTGCGGAACATCCCAGTCATGTTAAAACAAAGAGAAGATTGTGCTGAGGCAATTTTAGAATTAAGTTGGGGGGGAGACTTACAAACTGCTCAAATTGCAGTTGCTTGTCGGAGTGCAATTCGTAATGGTACAAAAATGAGTTTACCAGAAATGCAGACCTTATTAGATAATTGGCAACGTACCCGCAACCCGCGCACTTGTCCCCATGGTAGACCAATTTATTTATCTTTGGAAGAATCAGCACTAGCGCGGTTTTTTCGACGGAATTGGGTAATTGGGAAAAGTCATGGGATTTAAGGTATTTTTTAACCGAACAGATGATAATATTAATGTATTAGTTGGTGAGATAAAAAATTATGTCAACCATAAAAGTTGAAGTAGAATTTTCTTCAGAAGATTTACTTAAAGCCGTTGGACAATTAAGCCAATCAGATTTAAGGAAGTTTATTTCTCAAGCTATTGCGATACAAGCACAACGGACAACTTCCAGTTTAATGCAACGGGAGTCAGAATTACTATTAAAAATTAATCAAGGTATTCCGTTAGATATTCAGAAAGATTACAATGATTTAATAGCTAAAAGAGATGCAGAAACTCTTACCAATCATGAATACAAGGAGCTATTAAACTTAACTCAACAGATTGAAAAACAGCAAGCACAACGAATTGAACATTTAGCAGAGTTAGCGAGTTTAAAAGGAATTTCTTTGAATACGTTGATGGAAAATTTAGGTATTCCGACGCAAAGTTATGTCTGAAAAAAGAGTAACAGCGCAACAGAAAAAAGCTGTTTCTGAACGTGCAAACGGATGTTGTGAATATTGTCGAAGTCAAGTGCGTTTTGCTATGCAACCTTTTTCCATTGAGCATATTATTCCTAGAAGCCAAGGTGGAATGACAAGTTTGGATAATTTGGCTTTGTCTTGTCAGGGTTGCAATAATCATAAGTATAACAAAACGGAAGGAATTGATCTGATCAGTGGTAATGTTGTCTCTATTTACCATCCACGTCAACAGCAATGGAATAAGCATTTTGCTTGGAATGATGATTTTACATTAGTGATAGGCTTGACTCCTACAGGACGTGCTACTGTGGAAACACTACAATTAAACCGTGATGGTGTAGTTAATTTGCGTCGTGTGTTGTATGCAATAGGTGAACATCCTCCGGCTGACGTGAAATAATTTGATCAAGTCAATGAGTTGGAACTCCCAATTTATACAGTTTTGAGTGTAAAATAAATTTTGTTACATACAAGATAGTAATTAACTTAATATATATGAAGACTCGGTTTTTACCTTTTCTTGCTGCTATTAGTATTTTTACAGGAAATAACTCTGCTTATGCAGAATATATAGGTGCATCAAATATAGCCGAGATGACAGATAGAGTCTATTACATAACAGTACAAGGTAAAAACTCAGAATTAGCAGCAAATAAAGGTGGGATATTAACATGGACAGACGTAGCTTTTGCTACTGGAATATCTGCCGTTAGTTTTAAATGTGCTGAAAAGAATTTACCGTCTGATACTTCTTTTTATATATTATATGTAATAGGTAAACGTGATGGATGGTGGCAAGTTAATTGTGGTTATAGCTATAAGATATCAAGTGAATTTGGAAAAGATTATGATGCTGTACTAATGTTACTTAATCAAGAAGGACGTAAAGAGTTTTTACATCCTTTATTAATTACTACTAAACAGCAATCTCAGAAGTTTCAACAAATCAGAAAAAAATTATAGACAAAAGAAATGTCTCTACAGTACAAGTGTATGATTACTTAATTTCAGAACTTAACCATTGATAGAAACTCTGTATATAAAAGAAATTGCCTTTTATTGTTTGTTTAATATGAATTTTTTCTGAATTTTCACTTAAGTATTTTTGAGCATTTGCATTCCAATTTTGCCATTCCAATAATTTCTTTGTATCTAGATAGAGTGAATGATCAATATTAAAATTTGGTTGTCCAAATTTAAAGTCTATAGAATTTTCAGTCTCAATCAGGGGCAAACTTCTATGCTGTATATAATTTCTCAAACCCTGAATAAAACCATTCTCAGGATTATCTGTAAACATTTCTCCCTTCTTGCTTGTGATTGCAGAAATTAAAGAAGGATTAGTAAAAGACTTTTTGAATGAATTTTCTGCTGCATGGGTTTGCTCTTTCAAAGAGAACCAAGAAGCTAAATAATTATGCAGTAATCGAGCAGTTTCCTTCTGTACTTCCTGAAATTTCTGAGATTGAATATCACGAATTCTTGTATCAAACGCTTGAACACCTTGACTGTAAAGTTCATTAGTGTAGCTGTCAATAGCTTTCTCAAATTCAAGGAAGTTATGCTCGAAGATATAAAAGCTGTAGTTAATCACTTCGTCAAAATTAGTCATATTATAGTTATTTCATCCAGAAAATCTAGCATTTTGAATTGGGACAATCATCATTAGAAAATTGCGTATTGTAGTAGAATACACAAAATTTTTAATGCTGGTATAAATTATACTGTGCGTACAAGTGTAACACAAGATGTAGATAAAATCAAGTGACCCTATATTCAATCCCCCTTACAAACAACAACTAATAGCCAATTCCGCATTTTTCACCAGCGTCTCCTGATCCAGACTCAAAACCGGATATTGAGGAGTTACCCGCAATAAATTTTCCACCCTCTCCCGCGCTGCTTCCACCACTGCTATATCCAAACTACCATTATTTAAACTAGCAGAAAAATCCTCAGCTATTTTATATGTCCGTTCCAAAGAAGAAGAATTGATATTGCGAGAAACGATAAACAAATCACAACCAGCATGAAAAGCCTGCGCTACCGTTCCCGTTTTCATAAACATTTCTGATACAGCTTTCATATCTAAATCATCGGAAACTATCACACCTTGAAAACCTAACTCTTTTCGTAAAATATCATTTAAAATAATTTTAGATAACGTTGCTGGTACTTGTGGATCTATTTGCGGAAACAAAATATGTGCTGTCATGATTAACGGAATTTGTGCCTGAATTAATGTTTGAAAAGGAATCAATTCCCGGTTTTGTATATCTTCCCAACTCAAATTTAATATTGGTAATTCTAAATGGGAATCTGTGCTAGTATCTCCATGGCCAGGAAAGTGTTTAGCACAACCTAAAATTCCCCCTTCCTGCAATCCTTGGTAATATTCCCGCACACATTGACTAGTTTTTTCTGGTGTAATTCCAAACGCACGGGGTCCAATAATTGGGTTTTGGGGATTTGAGAAAATATCCGCAACCGGAGACCAAGAAAGATTAATTCCCAGAGATTTTAATTCTCTAGCTGTGGCTTTAGCAACTTCAAAAGCGTGAGATTGTAATAAATAAGCATGAGGAAAACGGGTAATGGGTAAAGGGGTTCGCACTACTCGGCCACCTTCATGATCTAAAGTAGTAAACATCAAATCACGTTCGGTATATTGACGAATTTGCTCAATGAGGTTTTTAAAGTTTTCTAACCAAATTGCATAGGGTACACCGTCGAGGAAATTTTTCCCAAAAAAGATGACACCAATGGGTTTTAATTCATTTAATACCCGTTTATCATCATCATTTAAAGTAGTTCCAGAAATACCCAAAATTAGATGATTACCAAAGCTTTGTAAGGATTGATATCTCATTACTTCTTCTTTTCTTCCTTCGTGTCCTTCGTGTCTTCGTGGTTTATTCAATCGGTATTCTACCGGGAAGGGAGTAGGATAAAGCCTTCTCTACCTTATCCTTCCAGGATACTAAAAATTAGAAACCAATAACTCACCTTTAGCATTAGCCATATCTTCAGTTTTTGGTGGAGATGGTTTCAAAGTCATTTGTGGCGCATTTTGTTGTAAAACCACAGCCTGATAAGCTACGACTCCAGTATGTTCACTATCGAGACAACGAGCCGCTGTTCGAGATAAATCTAGGCTTCTGGGTGCAATGTAAGGTCCACGGTCATTAACACGCACAATTACAGATTTATTATTTTCTAAGTTTGTAACTTTTAAGTATGTATTAAAAGGTAGGGTACGATGGGCAACTGTGAAATCATCTTGATTATATATTTCACCATTTGCTGTTAAGCGACCATGAAAGTAGCCGCCATACCAAGACGCTACACCGGAAAGTTTTGTTGTTGAAGTCTCTAATCCATACATTGCCATTTGTCCTTGTATTAGCGTCAAGGGTTCGGTATGTAGGGCTATGCGGAGATTGTTAGTCCACTCCAGAGCTAAAATATCACCGTTGCGACCAAGTTGAGCAGACAGTTTTCGCTCAATTGCAAATAGCAAGCGAGTACCTACCATGAGGGACGGAGTTTTATCAACTAAACCAGGTTGTAGTTTTGTAGGTTGTACTTTTGGTGATGTCACTAATTGCTCTAAACGTTGTTTTAAAGTATTAGCTGTAATTCGATCAGGGAGTCTAGCAACAAAGCTGTTATTAACCCATACTTCATAATTGGATACACTACGCTTAACAATTAATACTGGTGCATAATCGTAACTCCCATTTTGCTCTACTGGATTGTTAATTACATTAAAGAAGCTTTGGAGCGATCGCACAACGGTAGGAGGTGAAAAATCTAGTTTGGGAACATTGAACTGCGTGAATTTAACTAGTAGAGAGTTAGTAGCATTTTCCAATGGAGTTTTTGCAGCTATATTTTCTGGTACAGGGGAACAAAATTTTGTTTCTTTAGATTTGAATGTTGTCAAATCTGGGATAATGGCAGTATCTCGATGTGATGCTAATTGTTTATTTATCCAATCGAAAGTAAAAAGAGTTTTTGATATTAGGATTTTTGGCCAAGTATTTTTATGTTGTTTAGCATTGGTCAAAAATTGATGCTGATCCTTGACTAAATTAGCTGTAAATTGTGTTGGGGAAGCCAACCCCATTGGTAAAGCTGTCAACATGAAAGTACCACCTGTAAAGGATGATAACCAGAGTAGTCCGTTTGATATCATAGTTTAGTTATTCTTGAAGTAGATGCAATATTTCTGGGTAAATACGCCCAGATTCAATAAAAAAGCGTTTTATTGAACAAGAGACAAATTTTTGGTAATTACATAATTAAATTTCAGATTTAAGGATGATTAAACTGTCTGGGATCATCATATAACGTCATGGCTATTTAAATTGATAAGAATTTTAAATATATTTGCAGTAATTAGGAGTATTTCCCTAATTTTTGCTTATTAATGCTCATAATTTTCCCTATTTACCTTACTGATTTAGAGACATAATTTACGTCCAAATACTTAAATAATAAACTGGCTTTTGTATTTGTAATCAGCAGTTAGCCGAAAAGATGCACGGATTAATTGTGATAAATAAACTACATAAAATATTTTTCACAGAAGAATATTTTATGTTAATCCAATTACTGAGTATCAGGGTAAATTACATAGTTAGGGGCAGTTCGGTGAAATTTTTTGGGAGGCAATCAGAGAGGAAACGGCAAATGTAAAGGATTGCAACGTATAATGAGAACGACAAAACAATTAAGAAATATTAAAGAACAGTAGGTTAAATGCAAGTAGCATTCACGAAGTGCAGCGTAGCCATCGCAGGAGGGGGTCTAGCGGGACTTTCCTGTGCAAAATATCTAACGGATCAAGGTTACACCCCCATTGTTTTGGAACGTCGAGACGTAATTGGGGGAAAAGTAGCCGCGTGGAAGGATGCTGATGGTGATTGGTACGAAACAGGACTGCACATTTTTTTTGGGGCCTATCCCAATATGTTGCAGTTATTCAAAGAATTAGACATTGAAGATCGATTGCAGTGGAAAGAACACACAATGATCTTCAATCAACCTGATTCCCCAGGAACTTACAGCCGTTTTGATTTCCCAGATTTACCGGCACCGATAAATGGTGTCATTGCCATTCTGAGAAACAACGATATGCTGACCTGGGCAGAGAAAATCAGTTTTGGTATCGGTTTACTACCAGCCATACTGCAAGGGCAAAAGTACGTGGAAGAAATGGACAAATATTCTTTCCGGGAGTGGTTGCAAAAACAAAACGTTCCTCCCCGGGTAGAAAAAGAAGTATTTATTGCTATGTCCAAAGCTTTGAACTTCATTAACCCAGAGGAAATTTCTGCCACGGTCTTATTAACAGCCTTGAATCGCTTTCTGCAAGAGAAAAACGGCTCAAAAATGGCCTTCCTAGACGGTTCACCCACTGAAAGATTGTGTCAGCCAATCATTGACCACATTACTGAAAGGGGTGGTGAGGTACGTCTGAACGCGCCTTTAAAAGAGATTTTACTCAATGAGGATGGAACTGTTAAAGGATTCCTATTGCGGGGCTTAAACGGGGCAGAAGATGAAATAGTGACAGCGGATATTTATGTATCTGCCCTACCCGTTGACCCTTTGAAGCCGATTTTGCCCAATGCGTGGAAAGAAATGCCATTTTTCCAACAATTAAACGGTTTAGAAGGTGTACCGGTGATTAATGTTCATATCTGGTTTGATCGCAAATTAACAGATATTGATCATCTACTATTTTCCCGGTCTCCACTCCTGAGCGTTTATGCTGACATGAGTAATACTTGCCGTGAATATGCCAATCCTGACCGTTCGATGTTGGAATTAGTTCTAGCACCAGCCGCAGATTGGATATCTAAATCCGATGAGGAAATCGTCGCTGCAACTATTAGCGAATTGGAAAAACTCTTTCCCCAACACTTTGGGGGGGATAATCCTACCAAAATACTGAAATATCATGTGGTGAAAACACCGCGTTCAGTTTACAAAGCTACCCCAGGTCGCCAAGAGTACCGTCCTTCCCAACAAACCCCCATTTCTAATTTCTACCTGACTGGGGATTATACAATGCAACGTTATCTCGCCAGTATGGAAGGGGCGGTACTTTCTGGTAAACTAACAGCGCAGGCTATTTCTCAAGCGCTGACGGTAGCAAATCCCTCTCACCTGCAAACGCCAACCCGACCGCCCGCCACGAATGCTGCAACTGCCTGATTCCCCCCCGCGCATGAAAACGCTGGTCTCTATAGATGAGTCATACAACCTTTGTCGGGAACTCACTGCTAAGTACGCTAAGACTTTTTATTTGGGTACAATGCTGATGAGTCCGGCCAAGCGTCAATCTGTCTGGGCAATTTATGCCTGGTGTCGCCGTACAGATGAATTAGTGGATGGTCCTGCTGCCGCTATTACTACGCCAGAAACCCTAGAACTATGGGAAAATCAACTGGAGGCGATTTTTGCGGGCTGCCCCTTGGATAATTTTGATGTAGCGTTAGTAGATACCCTCCAACGCTTTCCTTTAGACATTCAACCCTTTCGGGATATGATTGCCGGTCAGCGCATGGATTTGTATCGTAGTCGCTATGAAACTTTTAAGGATTTATATCTCTACTGCTACCGGGTAGCGGGAACTGTGGGTTTGATGTCAACAACAATTATGGGTGTAGATAATAGCATCTATACAGCCCCTTGGCATCAAAACCAACAGCCCTATCTTCCCATAGAAGAAGCGATCGCTTTGGGAATTGCTAACCAACTTACGAACATTCTCCGTGATGTCGGTGAGGATGCCCGTCGCGGCCGTATCTATATTCCTTTGGAAGATTTGGCCAAGTTTAATTACACCGAGGAAGAATGTATCCAGGGCGTAGTTGATGACCGTTGGCGTTCACTGATGCGGTTTCAAATTGATCGCGCCCGTCAATTCTATATTCAAGCAGATAAAGGTATTAGTTATCTCGCTGCTGATGCTCGGTGGCCTGTTTGGTCTGCATCTATGCTCTATGAGCAGATTTTAGAAATGATTGAGCGCAATGATTATGATGTGTTCAGTCGGCGAGCTTATGTTCCTCAATGGAAAAAGTTACGCACCTTGCCTGCTGCCTGGATGCGATCGCAAGTGCTATAACTTGTTTATTGGTCATTGGTCATTGGTCATTGGTCAATGGTCAATGGTCATTTAATTTTTTAATAAAATAACTATTGACAAGCCCAAAAACTTCTGATAATATTGTTAGACATGACTGGAGAGGTGGCTGAGTGGTCGAAAGCGGCAGATTGCTAATCTGTTAAGGGATTATATCCCTTCGAGGGTTCGAATCCCTCCCTCTCCGTTTTTATAGCTAGTGGAATTAACAGGTCAGTTTCAACCTACCACTACCGCGACCTTCTTTTTTGGTGTTCATAAAAAATTAGATTTCCTCAAATACAAGAACGTTGATTTCTGACACCCTGTATTTTATTTAAGGACTAAAATATTTAGTCTTTTAAGCATCTTTAACTTGACTTGCAAAATTGCTAAAGCGGACAATGGAATTTAGCAGGGATGTATATTCCTGGGCGTTGATATGATAATTCTCGTTAAATTCATGCAACAATTGAATAATTGCAAAGGTTGTAGATTCTAGTTTTGCTCTTTTTTTAGCCGCTCTAACAGCCTGAGATTTACTATCATAAACATGATTATCGCTAATGCCGATTTGCTCATCTTCTATCCAACACTGAAAAATGTAACCTTTTGATGATGGTATGATTTCAATTAACCAACCATAATATGCGTACTGTAATTTCATGTTTTTTTCCCTAGTGACATCCATCTATGTTTAACCTCCTTTATTCACATCTGAACAGAACAACATTATAGAACCTATATATGCAATTATCGTGCAGGATTTGTGCAAAATTTGTGCAGATGAAAATACAGTCCCTTGCTTGTAAAATATTAGGTAAAATAAAAACTCTATCTCAAGAGGTATTATTCCTCTTTGAGACGATAACCTAAGCCATGAACTGTTTGAATTAAATCTTCTGAAGCACCTAAAACTCTGAGTTTTTGACGCAGAGACCGAATGTGAGACCTAAGAGTTTCTTCTGCGGGAGAGTCGTCTATTGACCAAACTTGTTCAATAATACTAGAACGACTTAATACTCGTCTGCCATTGGTCATCAATAATTCTAAAATAGCAAATTCTTTTGCGGTTAAGGAAATGGTGTAAGTATCATAAGTAGCTTCATAGGTACTTTGATTCAAACGTAGTTTACCCCAGGATAAACCGACTGTAATTGTCGAATTACCGCGTCTGAGTAAAGCGCGGATACGAGCCATTAATTCTTCTAAGTCAAATGGTTTGGAAACATAATCATCTGCACCCGCGTCCAAGCCAGCAATTTTGTCCGATATTGTATCACGGGCTGTTAACATGAGGACGGGTACACCTGAATTGCGATATGCTGAGTTGGTGGTGCTAGTATTACGTAAGCGTTGACAGAATTTCATTCCGTCCAGTTTGGGTAGTGTGACATCTAGGATAAATAAATTATACTTCATAGACTCGGCTAAATCCCAAGCTTCTTCACCGTCTCTAGCTACATCTACGATATAATGGCGGTTGGTTAAAGCTTCTGTTAATACTTCTGCTAATTGAGTATCATCTTCAACGATGAGAATTCGCATGATTATAAATTAGTATTTTATGAAATGGTCTTTACAAGGAAAATGGATTGCTGTAGGGTTTACTTTCACCCTTTTACTAATGAGTTTAGTTGTATTTGCTTCATTTAAGAATACATCTGAAATTAAACAAAGTGCTAATAGAGTGAATCATACTTACAAAACTCTGAATACGTTAACAAATTTTTATGCAGCAATGACGGTTGCAGAATCAGCGCGACGGGGGTATATTTTTATGGGAAGTAAACAGGATTTAGAACGGTATGAAAATGCGTTGATAAATATACATCATGGACTAAAATTGCTACAGAAGCAGATACATTTTAGCAGGAGTCAACAAGAAAGATTTACAATTTTTAACGCTTTGGTAAATCAAAGATTAGCCCTTTTAGAACAATCTATACAACTTTATCAAAAAGATAAAAATGCCATACAATCTCAAACTGAGATCACAGAGCGCAGTGTCAAAATCAGGGAACAAATTCTACCACTAATTTCTGACATTAAAGCGGAAGAACAAGATT
Organism: Dolichospermum sp. FACHB-1091; assembly: GCF_014697585.1. Lineage (GTDB taxonomy): Bacteria > Cyanobacteriota > Cyanobacteriia > Cyanobacteriales > Nostocaceae > Dolichospermum. The sequence continues at coordinate 21,005 of NZ_JACJSB010000037.1, forward strand.
ATTTACAAAACTCTCTCCAAGAATCTGAATATATTATTCATTCAAGAATAGTCATAGAAATTTTGGCGACAATTTTAATTATTGTAGTCATTTCTGGTTTATGTATTATGCTTGAGCGTCAATGGGTAAAGCGTGATAAAATTAAATCTTTAGAATCTTCTCTATTTCAAGAAAAGAAAATTGGAGAAATGAAAGTTCAGATATTTTCTATGGTATCTCACGAATTTCGCACACCTTTGAGTGTGATTTTACTTTCTGCTCAATTATTAAGAGAATCTCTTAAGGATGTTATCAATGAAATACAATTTAAAAATCTCTCTCGTATTCAATACTCGGCTAAATTAATGAATCATATGTTAACTGATATATTAACTTTAACAAGAGCAGAAGCAGGTAAGTTGGATTGTAAAACTCAATTAATCAATATAGAAGATTTTTGTTTAAATTTGGTTGAAGATATACAAGTTTTTAATCCAGTAACCCATAAAATTATATTTATTAACGAAAGCGGAATTTTTCGGGGATATTTAGATGAAAAACTCCTATATTCTATGCTCACAAATTTACTATTAAATGCTATTAAATATTCAGATATTGGTAGTCAAATATCCTTGATTTTAAAATCAGAACCCAAATTTATCATCTTTCAAGTAATAGACAAAGGTATAGGAATTTCCCTGACAGAACAACAGAAAATATATGAGCCTTTTTATCGTTGTCAAAATGTTGATAATATCGTGGGAAGTGGTTTAGGATTATCTGTAGTCAAAAAATGCGTAGAATGTCATCAGGGAGAAATTAATTTAGAGAGTCAAGTAGGAATTGGGACAATTTTTACGATTAAAATTCCCCATCCCAATATAGGATAGGGATAATTATCAAAAATTCTGCTAAAGTAACAATAAATTAGCAAATTTATGTCCATGGATCATAATGATTTAGCTTTTACCCCAGCTTTAGAATTAGCGGAATTAATTCGACTGCGGGCAGTTTCACCCCTAGAGTTGGTAGAAGTATATTTAGAACGCATTGAACGCTTAAACCCCCAATTAGGAAGTTATTTCACAGTTACGGCAGATTTAGCCGTGGCTGATGCTAAAATCAAAACAGAATTACTCACAACAACTTCAGAATTACCCCCATTTTTTGGTGTACCAATTTCTATTAAAGACTTGAATGCAGTTGCAAATGTGACTTGCACGTATGGCAATTCAGCCCTGTTAAATAATATCGCTAATTACGATGATGGTGTAGTTACCAAAATTAAACAAGCTGGGTTTATTATTCTTGGTAAAACCGCAACCTCGGAATTAGGTTCTTTTCCTTACAGTGAACCTACGGGATTTACCCCAGCTAGAAACCCTTGGAATTTAGCATATACTCCTGGTGGTTCTAGTGGTGGTGCCGCAGCATCGGTAGCAGCGGGATTAAGTGCGATCGCTCAAGGTTCAGATGGTGGTGGTTCGATTCGTGGTCCTGCGGCTTGTTGTGGCGTAGTTGGAATTAAACCCGCTAAAGGTAGAGTGACTAAAGCCCCTGTAGGTGAAAACTTAGGTGGTATTGCTGTGGATGGACCCATTGCCCGTACTGTAGCTGACGCAGCGGCGATGTTAGATGTTATATCTGGATATGTCACAGGTGATCCCTATTGGTTATCAGATCCACAGCCGTCCTTTCTGAATGCAACTGAGGTTAAATTAAATCCTCTTAAAATTGCTTTTAGTACCAAGATCATGCCTTTCGGAGAAGCTGATATAAATTGTCAACAGGGAGTATTAAAAACAGTCCAGTTATTAGAACAATTTGGACATCAAATTACGGAACAATACCCAGATTTTAGCCGGTTAATTGAACCATTTAAAGTAGTTTGGCAAGCAGGAGTAGCAGTTGCAGGAATCCCCTCAGCAGCCTTGCAACCATTAAACCGCTGGTTATTAGCAAAAAATGGTTCTGTAGGTGAATATCTGCAAGCACTAGCCCAAATGCAGATTGTCTCCCGGCAGATTGTCGCGTTTTTTGATACCATAGATGTACTAGTATTACCAGTTTATCTCCATTCTCCCATTTGCGTGGGAGAATGGGCAGATTTGAGTCCAGAAGAGACATTTGCTAAAATTGTCCATTGGGTTGCCCCTTGTCCTGTTGCAAATGCTACCGGATTACCTGCGATCGCCCTGCCGATGGGTTTCGATAATAACGGTTTACCCATAAGTGTACAATTAATTGGTAAACCTGCGGCCGAGTCTACTTTAATTAGTTTAGCAGCCCAATTAGAAGCGGCCAACCCTTGGATTCAACATCGGCCAGCACTTTAAGTCTAAATCGTCAAAATCAGGATTTACAGGATTTGAGAACTTACAGGATGGGAATTAAAATATATCTTCAGAAAATTTTTCAATGGTAGGATGAAAATCCTGCCCCTTTCCTTCATATTGGCTCAAATTTAGATATAGCATTGATAGCCCTTTGTAAGCTTGGGGAACATAACTTAGCTACTTCCATTTGCCAGTAGTTATTAACAAAGTAAATTAACTGTCCATTATAGTCTCTACCTACCTTTGCTGTGCTATTAGACCGTGGAACTATAGCCTCATGCAATTCACGGTTTTTAGATTTTCTCGCAATATTAATCAATGTTTGTTTCGGATCACTAATTTCGTCTACATTTTGAGGAATCAATGTTTGTGAAACTCCCAAGAATTTAGCAAAGTTTTTACTATCAGCTAAAAGCCATGCTTCTACTTCCCTAACAGCAATACGAAACAAAAGATTAGGATGTTTCGTATATGGTAGCCATTCCTGAATTAGTTCCTGTGGACACTCTGCTCTATCAAGGTCTGTTAAAACTATATAAGGTGTTCCTTGAGCAGCATTATTAAATCCTTTTATATTCTTCTTAAGATAGCCGAAACCATGTTTAGAATAACAATTACCCACTATATAACGGCGATTTGACTGGTGTAAAATTGTCCGCAATACAGCTTCACTCAGTGGGTCTTCAACAGCTAAATTAATAGGTATTAAATCCACTATAAATGAATCTCCAATTGATTAATTTCAGATGGTTTAGTTAATGGCAATACGGCTTCAGCTATGCTTAAACCGCCTTCTAGCAGATCACGGACATTATCAATTGAAGATGCTGTAGTAACTTTAGTCCCTTCTAAGCTCGGTGTTAAAAGTAATATTTCTTCACCCCCAATTCCCTCGTCTTCGAGTAGATCCGCGCTATGTGTAGTGAGTATTATTTGTCTTTTTTTCTGACGTTGAATTCGATACATTAAAGAAGGTAATTTTTTAACTATTGCTGCATTTAAAGATAACTCTGGTTCTTCAAGAAGCAGCAGTGAATCACTTTCTAGTAATGACCACAGCAAGCCAATTAGACGTAATGTTCCATCTGAAAATTGATCTTCTCTTTGTTTGCCGGCTTGAGGTCGCCAATGCTCATATACTGCTTCTAAATGAGGAACACCCATTTCATCTTTTATATCAGTAAGATGTTTCAATTGGGGAACAGCAGAACGCAAAGCATTTTCAATCTTTGTTAGTCGAGATTTGCGAGTCTTTTCAGGAGTTTTGGTAATGCGTTCTAGAAAACTTCTGCCAAAAGGATCTTCTGAAATTCCCGGTCCAGAAAACACCTCTGGATAACGAAGTAACTGCGGTACAAGGTGTAGATAGAGAACTGATTCAAAAAACTTAGCAATTTCTCGAAAATTACCATTAGCACTAATTTGCTCCAAGTGGGTCTGTGTTCGTCGTAATTCATCTTTTTCATCGTCTATATCTGGTCTATCAACTATTATTTCATTTCCCTTCCATACACGCTCGTAGGCTAAAATAGGTTGACGATAACCTCTAGTTTGTTGTGTTATGCCAATAGCATATTTCCATATAGGTTGATGACTAGAATAATCAGACAGGTGTACTTCAATTTCAATTTTGGGATTTTGCCGCGCTGACAAACAACGAATTTTAGATACTCCTCCACGCTCTTTTACCGCTGTTTGTAAACCACCTCCAGGTTTGGCAATGTCACGTAAAAAGCGAAATACATCCAGAAAATTAGATTTACCACAGGCGTTAGGACCAATTATAAAAACTCTGTCTCCTAATCCAACATCAACTGACAGAAAATTACGCCAATTCTTGAGTATTATATGAGAAATAAACATTATGAATAAAGATAAGATTGCAGCAGACCTATCTTTTTATTTTATCATAGCTATTTTCCAGGTAGCAATCCCTAAATAGAGATTAAGAGGTAATTGATGATTACCAATCACCTCTTTGACAATTATCCGAAATTAAGCTTTCTTCAACCAACTAAACATAGCGCGTAAATCCTTACCGACTGCTTCAATAGGATGTTCAGCTTCTTGACGACGCATAGCAGTAAAACCAGGTTTACCCGCTTGGTTTTCTAAGACAAATTCCCGCGCAAATTGTCCAGATTGGATTTCGCTGAGGATTTTCTTCATTTCCGCTTTAGTTTGAGAGGTGACAACACGGGGACCACGAGTATAATCACCATATTCTGCGGTATTAGAAATACTATCGCGCATTGTCGCTAAACCACCTTCTACCACCAAATCAACAATTAACTTGACTTCGTGCAGACATTCAAAATAAGCTAATTCTGGTTGATATCCTGCTTCTACCAGGGTTTCAAAACCGGCTTTAATTAAAGCACTCAAACCACCACATAATACCGCTTGTTCCCCAAATAAATCGGTTTCGGTTTCTTCCCGGAAAGTGGTTTCTAAAATACCTGCCCGTGTACCACCAATACCTCTAGCATAGGCCATAGCGCGATCGCGTGCTTTACCGGTTGCGTCTTGATAAACTGCGAATAATGCGGGTACACCTTGTCCTTGTTCGTAAGTACGACGGACTAAATGTCCGGGTCCTTTAGGTGCAACCATGACGACATCAACATCAGCGGGGGGGATAACCTGTGCAAAATGGATATTAAAGCCGTGTGCAAAAGCTAAAACGTTTCCAGCCTCTAAATTTGGTTCAATTTCGGTTTTATAAATTGTTTTTTGGACTTCATCAGGTAATAAAATCATGATGAAATCAGCAGCTTTGGCTGCGTCACCAACATTTTTTACAGTCAAGCCAGCAGCTTCGGCTTTCGCTGTGGACTTACTACCGGGATATAATCCCACAATCACATTAACACCGCTATCTTTTAGATTGAGCGCGTGAGCATGACCTTGAGAACCATAACCAATAATAGCAACAGTCTTACCCGCTAAAAGGTCTAAATTAGCATCTTCATCATAATACATACGCGCCATAGAAGCATCTCCTGTCCGTAAAGGTTGTCATGAAATTGGCAGAATTTTGATTGTATCGCAAATTGGTCAGTTGTTTGTTGTTAATTGTTCATTGGTATTTTTCTCCTTTCTTCCTCCTAACTCTTGACCACTGACCACCGACCACTGACCACTGACTAATCCCCTACGTTTACTTTTTTTTCAGAAGTTCAAGATAAACAGAAATAATTATGACAATTTTGATACAAATTTGTTAAGAATAGTTACAACACCTGTTATCCAAGGAAATATCTGTTATGGTTGATCTATCTGACAAAAAACCAGTCCACCAAGTCGTGATTATTGGCGGTGGTTTTGGTGGCTTATATGCTGCCAAATCTTTAGCCAAGGCCAATGTACAAATCACGCTCATTGATAAACGCAATTTTCACCTCTTTCAACCACTGCTGTACCAAGTCGCTACAGGTGCTTTATCCCCAGCAGATATCTCCTCTCCCTTGCGTTCTGTCCTCAGCAAAAGCAAAAATACAAAGGTATTGTTAGGTGAAGTTCATGATATTGACCCCAAAGCCCAGAATGTGATAGTCAAAGGGGAATCTGTCCATTATGATACCCTAATTGTCGCCACAGGGGCAAAGCATTCCTATTTTGGTAAGGATAACTGGGAAGAATTTGCACCCGGTTTAAAGACTGTTGAGGACGCTATTGAAATGCGTCGGCGAATTTTTATGGCCTTTGAAGCTGCTGAAAACGAAAGCGACCCCATTAAACGTCAAGCTTTATTAACTTTTGTAATTGTCGGCGGTGGTCCAACTGGAGTAGAATTAGCGGGAGCAATTGCAGAATTAGCCACTAAAACCCTCAAAGAGGATTTTCGCAACATTGACACATCAGAAACCAGAGTTTTATTATTAGAAGGTTTAGATCGTGTTCTTCCTCCCTTCGCACCCGAATTATCTCAGACAGCAGAAGTATCATTAAAGGCTTTGGGTGTAGATGTGCAAACCAAAACCTTAGTAACACATATTGAAAATGATATTGTTACAATCAAACAAGGTGATGAAGTCAAAGAAATTGCAGCTAAAACCGTATTGTGGGCTGCTGGTGTAAAAGCTTCACCTATGGGTAAAGTGTTAACGGATAGGACTGGAGTAGAAAGCGATCGCGCTGGTCGTGTTATAGTAGAACCGGATTTGAGTATTAAGGGATATCCTAACATCTTTGTAGTTGGTGACTTAGCCAACTTCTGCCATCAAAATGATAAACCCTTACCGGGAGTTGCACCAGTGGCCATGCAGGAAGGGGAATATGTAGCTAAACTGATTCAAAAACGCCTGAAAGGTGAAACATTACGCCAGTTTAAATATGTAGATAGAGGTAGTTTAGCAATGATTGGTCAACACGCTGCCGTTGTTGATTTAGGATTTATTCAACTCCGAGGTTTCTTTGCGTGGTTTGTGTGGTTATTCATTCATATCTACTTCCTCATTGAGTTTGACAACAAGTTAGTCGTCATGATTCAATGGTTATGGAATTATTTTACCCGTAATCGTAGCGCCAGATTAATTACAGGTAAAGAAGCCATTGCACCTATCCCAATTGCCAATAATCAGAGTCACACACCAATTGTCACCAAAAAGCCGTTGAATGTGTAGTTTTATAAAGTGGGTTAATAACCCACTATCCCGATTTAGATGTAATCTCTAATTGGCAAGGAATGCGGGCTTATGGGAATACGCCCGTAAATTTTGCCAATAATTATATTGTAGTATCTAAATTCTGATATACTATAACCAGTAAGAGTTTTTACTATTTCACTTATTGGATTAAAAATATGTCCAGCACGATCTTAAAAGCTAAAGATATAGAAAATGCAAAACAAATAATTGCTAACGATTTGGAAGAAACTATCAGATTTTTGAATCGTTGTGGGGGATTTAATTCTAGAAATAATAAGGAGAAGAATAAATTTGATGAATATATTAAAATTGCTCAAGGAAAAGGCAAATCTCTTGTAGAACTCAAGCAAGATTTATTATTAGGAAAGAAGAAATTTCAAAAAGGAATGCAAATTTTATTAGAAATTACCGAAAGTAATGAAGCACAAAATTTTTTTGAAAGGAATATTCGAGCATTAAATTTACTGACAGAATCTGTTATTGAATGTTGGGATTTTTATTCATCAGATACAAAAGAGTTTTTAAGAAAATTTGCCTTAGATGCTGCTGAATTTAATAGAGGATCAAAAAATATTTTGATAAATGGTGAAGAATGGAAAATCATTGAAGAAGTAGTCAAACAACATGAAAAAGCACTACAGAGATTTATCAACTCTGTTACAGGAGCGATAGATTGGAAAAATTGTAAAACAGATTTAGGAAGAAAACTTTTTAAAATTAAAGAAAAAATAATTCTGTCTGGAGAACCGCTTTTAACTTCAGCAGAATTTGATCAATATCTTGAAGAAGAAACAGAAAATAACTAAATAAACAATTTAATCGGGTGAAAAGAACTTATATAGATTCCTGCGTATTAATAGCAGCAGCAACATTAGATAATAGTGATCCAATCTGCCAAGAAGCTTTAAAGATTTTAGGTAGTGCGGAACGCTATTTTATTTCTAGTTATTATGTCAAATTTGAAATATTACCTCATGCTATCAGAAATAAAAGAAAACTAGAAGCAGAGTTTTATGAAACATTTTTTGATAGTGTACAAGAATGGGTAGAACCCAATCAAAAATTATTAGAATGTGCGTATAACGAAATTATTACAAATAATAATGGATTGAGTGGAATTGATGCAATTCATGTTGCTGCTGCGTTGCTAGGAAAAGCAGATGAGTTAATTACCGCCGAAAAAAGAGAAAAGCCAATTTGTCAAGTTAAATCAATTAAAGTGATTTCATTGAGAAAATAATTGATTGTTATAGTAAGTGGTTTAAAGATTAAAATGAAAATGTGTAATTAGGAGATTTTGGTAATGGCTTTAACAATTTTAGATGAGCAATTAGAAAGTATTCAGCTTTCGGCTGAGGTTCAGGAAAAAGCTTTACAAAAAGCTAAAGAAGGTTATGTAATGACATTATTAGAGGTAGGAGAAATTAGCAGTGGCAGGGCGGGGAAAATTCTTGGTGTTTCTCGTTTAGAGGTAATAGAAATGATGAAAAAATGGGGTATTTCTCTTTTTGATGATTCTCAAAATTTGGAGGAATTACGTCAAGAAGTGGAACAGGCAGAGTTAATTTTAAATCAGCAGATTTCTTAAATGATTATTGTTTCTGATACTACGCCAATTAGCGAGTTAGCAAAAGTGGATCATCTTTATGTCCAGGTTTTGACTTTAGCACAGGAAAAAGACGGGGAATAATATGCGAATATTGCATTTCTAAACCGAATCATCTTGCGACATAATAGAAATAGAAATTCTATCTTTAGGATTGTTAAGAATGTATCAAACAGATCCGCCACTTTCCCCTAAAGAAACATTACCGACAATGTATGATCTTCCTAGCGAAGACCCGGAGGAACCTGGTTTACCAGATCAATTTCATTTATTCCAACCACAATTATTAGCAGAAACATTCCGTCCAGCAAATTATCCTAGCGACCAAATATTTACAGGAAGTGATCTGAATCTTTATTATGATTTGCGTCACCCTTCATGGTATAAACGTCCAGATTGGTTTGCAGTGTTAGGTGTTCCCTCACTTTATGACAATAGAGATTTGCGGTTAAGTTATGTAGTTTGGCAAGAAGCAGTTAATCCTTATATTGTCGTTGAATTACTCTCACCAGGAACAGAAAAAGAAGACTTAGGGCAAACATTAAGAGATGTCGAAAAACCTCCTGGTAAATGGGAAGTTTACGAACAAATTTTAAGAGTACCCTATTACGCTATCTTTGATCGTTATAAATCTGAATTTAGAATGTTTCAGTTAACAGGCGCTCGTTATGCTGAAGTAAACTTATCAGATTTTCGGTTTTGGATTCCTGAAATAAAATTAGGTTTAGGAGTGTGGCAAGGAAGTTATAAAACTGTGGAAATGCCTTGGTTACGTTGGTATGATCAAAACGGTAATTGGATGTTAACCAGCACAGAAGAGGAAAAAGAAAAAGCTGAACGAGAAACACAAAAGTTAGAACAAGAAAGGCAAAAAACCCAAAGATTAATTGCCCAACTGCGTGCGCTTGGTGTTGAACCTGATTTAGAATAAACAAAATCTCACATCTTCTCGTTCTTCTCGTTCCCAGTCTCCGACTGGGAATGCCATTAGAGGCTCTGCCTCCTAATATTCCATCATTATTCTCGTTCCCAGACTCTGACTGGAAATGCCATTAGAGGCTCTGCCTCAACCTCCATACCACTATCAATCAAAGAAATACAATGGGACGCAGCCGCTATCATGTATTAGGAACTCAACCGCACTTCCTCACCTGCACATTAGTAAATTGGATGCCATTATTTGGTAACATGGAAATTGTCCAAATTATCATAGATTCCCTTAACTTTCTCCCACGTCAGCAGCGTTTGAAATTGTACGGTTACGTAATCATGGAAAATCATCTGCATCTTATTGCTGCTGCTGCCAACTTATCTAAAGAAATAGGCAATTTTAAATCATTTACTGCTCGTTCTATTATTGATTTACTTGAGAAAAATAACGCTAACTATATACTTAACCAACTAGAATTTCATAAATTAAAACATAAAATAAAACAAGATTATCAACTTTGGCAAGAAGGTTTTTATCCCCAAGCAATTGCTAATGAAGAAATGTTGATCCAAAAATTAGAATATATTCATACAGCACTTCCCGATGTTATGAGGTACAAGAACCCCACCCCCAACCCCCTCCCCGCAAGCGAGGAGGGGGCTTAAGATGTACCTCATAAGAGCGGAAACCCCTGTAATAATCCGGTCCGACGTGGTTATGTTGATGAGTCATCTCATTGGCGTTATTCTAGTTATCGGAATTATATGGAATTACCAAGTTTATTAGAGGTGGAATTGATTGATTTGTGAGGCAGAGCCTCTTGATAGCATTCCTAGCCGGAGACTAGGAACGAGGGAAAACTGGTTGTAAACGTTGACGAATTTTGCCAATTATAATATAAAGAATTGGCACAATAAATAAGCTTAGAAAAGTTGCCACAAACATTCCTCCAAATACCGCAGTACCCAAAGATTGACGACTTGCAGCACCTGCACCTGTAGCAGTTACTAGGGGGAAAATTCCTAGTAAAGTCGAAAATGCAGTCATCAAAATTGGACGTAAACGACCTTTTGATGCTTCTACTGCTGCTTTGGTAATTGATAAACCTTGATTTTCTTGTAATTGGTTAGCAAATTCCACAATTAAAATTGCGTTTTTACTGGCTAAACCTATTAACATGACTAACCCAACTTGACAAAATACATCATTATTTAAACCTCGTAATGATAGTGATGCTAAAGCTCCCATAATGGCTAAGGGAACTGATAACATAATAATTAAAGGGTCAACATAATTTTCATATTGAGCAGCTAATACCAAAAAGACAAAAAGTAATCCTAAAACAAAAATAATTGGCGCTTGTCCTCCCGATTCTTTTTCCTGAGCAACAATACCTGACCATTCATATCCCATACTAGTAGGTAATATTTTCTTGGCCAATTGTTCCATGGTCAAAGTTGCTTGTCCAGAACTAAAACCAGGAGCAGGAGAACCATTAATTTCAATAGAACGAAATAAGTTATAATGATTAATAGTTTGCGCTCCTGTTGTTGGAGTTAATTTTACTAAACTACTCAAAGGAATCATTTGATTAGTTGCAGAACGGACATTTAATAAGCCAATATCATTAGGATTAGAACGAAACTGAGCATCTGCTTGAATATATACCCGATATGTGCGAGAAAGGAAATTAAAATCATTGACATATCGTGAACCTAAATAAGTTTGGAGGGTTTTAAAAATATCGTCAATGGAAACTTGTAGAGATTTAGCTTTATTGCGGTCTACTTCAATTAAAATTTGTGGTGTATTCGCGGTAAATGTGCTAAATACAGCTTGTAGTCCTGGGGTTTGATTACCCTGCATCATAAACTGACCAACGGTTTGCAGCATAGAATTTAAGCTGTTAGTGCCGGCTATATCTTGTAACTGAAATTGGAAACCGCTAAAACTACCTAAACCGCGAATTGCGGGAGGGTTAACAGGGAAAACTCTCGCTTCGGTAATTCCTGACAAGGTTTTTCTTAAATTACCAATAATAGCTTGTACAGATTGATTTGGTTTTTTCCGTTCATTCCATGATTTAAGAGTTGTAAAAATTACTCCGCTATTGGCGCTGCTACCACTAAAACCAAAACCACCAATCGCAAAAGTACCTGTAACTTCAGGTAATTTGAGAATTTCTGTTTCTACCTGACTCATGAATTTACTGGTATATTTAAGTGAAGAACCCTCTGGACCTTGGATAATAGTAATGAAATAACCTTGGTCTTCGTCCGGTAGAAATGCTGTAGGTACAGTCATATACAGCCAAGCTGTGACACCTAATAAACCAATAAATACTAGAACAACTATGGCTTTAACTCTTGTTAAAATTATTAAAGATCCTTCATAACCCCGACCCATGGCTTCTAAAAACCAGTTAATGCCACCGAATACCCAGCCGAAAATGCCTCTAGCTGCGGGTCTTTGCCGTAATAACAAGGCTGAAAGAGAGGGAGTGAGGGTGAGAGCCAAAAATGTGGAAATGGCGATAGAAAAGGCAATTGTCAGGGCAAATTGTTTGTAAATTTGTCCAGTCGCACCTGGGAAAAAGGCTACAGGGACAAACACCGCCATTAATACCAGAGAAGTAGCAATTACAGCCCCAAATAGCTCTTCCATGGAGACTGAAGCAGCTTGACGGGGTGACATTCCTTGATCTTGAATTAAGCGAGAAATATTTTCGACAACAATAATCGCATCATCAACTACCATACCCGTTGCTAGGGTTAAACCAAACATGGTTAAGGTATTCACAGAAAAACCAAAGGCTTTGACAAAGGCAAAAGTCCCTACTAAAGAGAGGGGAATAGTAATAACGGGTATTAATGTAGTTCGCCAGTCTTGTAAGAAGATAAAGATAACGAGGACTACCAGTATAATGGCTTCTAAAAGGGTTTTTACTACTTCTGCTAAGGATTCTTCTACAATTGTAGTGGTGTCAAAGGCTACCTGATATTTCATTCCTGGGGGAAAACTTTGGGACAGTCGCCCCATTTCCTTTTTGACTAAATTGGCCACGTTTAAGACATTACTTCCCGGTGTCGGAAATATCCCAATTCCTACACCTTCATTTCCCTTAAAACGGAGAAATGAGTTATAGTTTTGAGCGCCAAGTTCTGCTCTTCCCACGTCTTTTAATTTAATTAAACTACCGTCAGCCGCAGTTTTAACCACTAAATTATCAAATTCTTCCACTTGCGTGAGTCTACTAACTGCCCTTAAATCAATTTGATACATTTGACCATCTAAGGCTGGCTGTTGTCCAATTTGTCCCGCACCTACCTGTAGATTTTGTTCATTAAGGGCATTAATAATATCATTAGTGGTTAGATTCCGACTAGCGAGTTTATTCGGGTCAAGCCATAGACGCATCGCATATCGGCGTTCACCAAAAATCCGCGCCTCACTTACCCCTTTAATCCGTTTAAGGATATCTACTATATATAAATCTGCATAATTACTTAAAAAGACATTATTTAAGGCTTTATTATTACTGTATAAACCTATTGCTAACAAAATGTTATTAGACTGTTTACTCACAGTTACTCCTGTTTGCTTGACAGATTCTGGTAACTGGGGTTCAGCGGAAGTGACGCGGTTTTGTACGTCTACGGCGGCAATATCTTTGTCACGAGAGGCATCAAATGTTACAGTGATTGTACTACTGCCATCATTACTACTGCTGGAAGTCATATATTTAATGCCTTCAACACCGTTAATTTGCCGTTCTAAGATGGTTGTTACGGTATTTTCGACAATTTCCGCACTAGCGCCAATATAATTAGAACTGACGATAATCTGCGTAGGACTAATTTCTGGATACTGAGCGGTGGGTAAGGTGGGAATACTAATTGCACCGACGAGTAAAATGATAATAGCGCAAACACTAGTAAATACAGGTCGCTTAATAAAAAAGTCAACAAACATAATTAATTTGTCTTTTGGATTTTGTATTTTTTCAAATTCTTATCTTTTCTCTGTTTCGTTATTTTCAGGAATGATTGGTAGTCCGTCTCTGAGATTTTGCACTCCTGAAATAATCAATTTTTCATCTTTTTGTAGTCCAGAAATTACCTGATAATTATTACCTTGAATATTTCCTAATTTCACTTGTTTTTGTTTAGCTATTAATTGGGAAACACCTTGAGGAGATTTTTCTGTTTGGGCTACAAATACAAAGGTTTCTCCAGCTATTCGAGATATTGATGTCGTAGGAATTATAACACCAGAACGTTTACTCCAAATTACTTTTGCCCGAATCATTTGATCTGCTCGCAGTTGTCCTTGAGAATTATCATAAAGTGCTTTAACTAATATTGATTGAGAATTATTAGTAATATTAGGAGAAATAAAGAATATACTACTATTACCTATAATTTGACCTTGAGCATTAATTAATTCTACTGGTAGTCCTTGACGCAATTGTGTACCTTTTTCCAAAGGAACAGGAATTTTCACTTCTAAAGGTCGGTTTTGGGTAATAGTGGCTAATGGTGTGGAAGTATTGGCAAAATCACCCACTTTTACGGGAATATCGCCAACAATTCCCGCAAAAGGAGCAGTAATTTTGTAATATTGAAGTTGAACTTGTTGTTGTCTAATATTGGCATCAGCTTGCAGTAAAGATTTTTCTACCTGGGATATGGTAGCCATTTGGGCTTGAATGCGAGCCTCTATAGCCCCTAATCGGGCTTTTGCTGTCGCCAGCTTGTTAGCATACAAATCTTTAGTTTGACGAGATACAGCCCCTTGTGCAGCTAATTCAGAATAGCGATTATAGTCTTGTTGATTTAAACTTACATCTGCAACATTAGCTAACCGTTCTGCTTGTAAAGATTTTAGAGTAGCGCGAGCGTTTTCTAGTTGTGCTTGAGAACCTTGACCAGCAGCAAATAAACTACTAACTGCGGCTTGTTGTTGTCGAGAATCTATTTGTACAATCGCAGCACCAGAAGAAACTAAATCTCCTGACTTGACGAATATTTGCGAAACCTGACCTTGAATTCTGGGTTGAAGACTGACTGAACGCCGAGATTCTAGACTGGCTAAATATTCTGTACTATCTTCAACTGTACCTGTTTGCACTGGTGATAGTTTAACTTTGACCCCCGGAGGTGGAGTATTAGCCACTGCTGGACTGGGTTTTTCAGGAGTTAGTAATCTCCATGCTATCCCACTTCCACCCCCAATCAACAATAGTGCAGCTAATAGTAATCGCGGCCACCGGCTTGATTTAGAAGGAGACGGGGAAATTTCTTTAACATCAGTGTGAGGTTCGGGTAATGTCATAATTGATAACAAGTTGAAGGAACGAATCGTGAAAACACTATCTGTATCTGCATTATTACGATTTTTTACAATCTAATGTAGGTCAATTTAGGTTAATTTAGGTTAATTATAGATATTTGGTAAGTTAATTGAGCATGGTTAGCAAGAAAGAACGTGAATTAAGTATTTGATGAAATCGGCATCAAAAAGTCGGTTCTAATAATTACATAAAAGCCTAAATCAAAATAGGAAGACTAAATCAAAAAATAGCTAATATTACGAAAGACACATTACACAAACTCACTACTTATATCAGCAAAAACCACGCAGTTATAGGGATAAAAGATTTAAATATATCAGGAATGTTAGCTAATGGTAAGTTGTCTAAAGCGATAGCTGACTCTATGTTTTTATGAGTTCCATCGTTAATTAGAATACAAAACTCAACTATATCGCAGTAAGTTAGTAATTGTGGATAGATTTTATCCTAGTAGTAACACTTGCTCACATTGTGGTATTAAGGCATCTCTGTCACTGTCTCAAAGAGTGTTTCAATGTGATAACTGTGGGTTTAAGCGTGATATAGATGTCAATGCTGCGATTAATTTAGAAAAATAAGTGATTAGATTGACCGTGCTAGAGACGTTCCATGGAACGTCTCTACATAGTGCCGACACTTCTAGAATGAAGCATGAAGAAAAAGCTGGCTATTATTAGCTTATGTTAGCTTTTTTGTATCGGACACCTGGCGCGTCGAAAGTGGATTGTAACTCCAGATTAAGCAATAATCACAAAATCGTTAGGAGTCAAAGGATCTACAACTGCAAACTCACCACCAGTACCAAAACCTGCTGTAGCGCCATCTTGGTTATAGAAGAGACTACCGCTGCTTAGACTATAAACAATCTTGGCGGTGCTATCTCCTGCGAATTCATCATCTTCAACATAGCCAAAGTCTGACACATCGCTAAATCCTGCACCGACATTACTGATTAGATCAAATACTGTTTTACTCAGAACTAACTGGTCAATTCCTGTGGAGAAGTCAGCAATGATGTCTACTCCATTACCAGTTGTATTAAAAGGATTAAATCCACTGAATATAAACTGGTCACTACCAGCGCCACCAAGCAAATTGTTACTACCCAGACCACCAGTGAGGGAGTCATCACCATCTCCACCGGTGAGGAGGTCATTACCATCTCCGCCAAACAAGAAGTCATTACCAGTACTTCCAGTGAGGATGTCATCACCTAGACCACCTTCTAAGGTGTTGTTCAGACTATTGCCAATGAGGCGGTCATTACCATCACCACCGATTGCGTTTTCAATCGCGTCTACTGCGGTTAATACGACTTTTGTATTTGTATTAGCATCAACGTTTTGAGCAAAGCTGACACCCAGATTCAGACGGATAGATGTTGTAGCAGCCGTACCAGCAAAGCTAATGGTATCTACTCCAGATTCATCTATAATGGTGTCCGTACCCAGTCCAATCCCATTGATGGTGAAAATATAAGTATCATCACCAGCCCCACCAATTAAGGTATCTGTACCAGCACCACCATTGAGGATGTTATTAGCACCGTTACCGGTAATGACGTTATTACCCGCGTTACCAGTACCGTTAATTGCTGTTCCTGTCAGTGTCAGGTTTTCAACGTTAGCAAGAGCCGCAATGGTGTAAGTAACACTAGATTGAATGGTATCTGTACCACCACTGGCATTTTCGGTAATGGTGTCAGTGGTGCTATCTACAACGTAAATATCATTGCCTAAACCACCAATTAAGGTATCAATACCAGCACCACCGTTGAGGATGTTATTAGCACCGTTACCAGTGATAACGTTATTACCTGCGTTACCAGTACCGTTAATTGCTGTTCCTGTCAGTGTCAGGTTTTCAACGTTAGCAAGAGCCGCAATGGTGTAAGTAACACTAGATTGAATGGTATCTGTACCACCACTGGCATTTTCGGTAATGGTGTCAGTGGTGCTATCTACAACGTAAATATCGTCACCAGCCCCACCAATTAAGGTATCTGTACCTGCACCACCATTGAGGATGTTATTAGCACCGTTACCAGTAATGACGTTATTACCCCCGTTACCAGTACCGTTAATTGCTGCTGTTCCTGTTAAAGTCAGGTTTTCAACGTTAGCAAGAGCCGCAATGGTGTAAGTAACACTAGATTGAATGGTATCTGTACCACCACTGGCATTTTCGGT
Source organism: Dolichospermum sp. FACHB-1091 (assembly GCF_014697585.1). Lineage (GTDB taxonomy): Bacteria > Cyanobacteriota > Cyanobacteriia > Cyanobacteriales > Nostocaceae > Dolichospermum. Next base: position 38,048 of record NZ_JACJSB010000037.1, read on the forward strand.
AATGGTGTCAGTGGTGCTATCTACAACGTAAATATCATTGCCTAAACCACCAATTAAGGTATCTGTACCTGCACCACCGTTGAGGATGTTATTAGCACCGTTACCAGTAATGACGTTATTACCCGCGTTACCAGTACCGTTAATTGCTGCTGTTCCTGTTAAAGTCAGGTTTTCAACGTTAGCAAGAGCCGCAATGGTGTAAGTAACACTAGATTGAATGGTATCTGTACCACCACTGGCATTTTCGGTAATGGTGTCAGTGGTGCTATCTACAACGTAAATATC
>NZ_JACJSB010000038.1 GCF_014697585.1 Dolichospermum sp. FACHB-1091
TGTGCCAGTAGTAGTTTTTGTTGCTTGTTTACCTTGAGTTCTGTCTTGAATCCTAGTAGCATGAAGATATTTTACAACAAAATTCCAATATTGTTACCATAGAGGTGTGACTTGGCATAGGAAGCATAAGTAGTTAATTGTTATTAATTGTTAGCTTTTGAGTTACTGTTAATTAGCCCCTTTACGAAATCAGATGATTCATAATATTTTCAGCCGACGGTGAGCGACAAATATTACCCAGGCATACAAACAGTAACTTATAAGTCATGTATTTTGATTTTTTGTGTCAGTTGCCAGTTACTTTATACCACTGACCACTGACCACTAGCTGTTGACTACAATCCAGGTAACTCCAATCCACTGGTTAGATCTTCCATCCGTTCCCGCATGGTTTCGGTAGACTTTTTATAAGCATCTTTCATGGCCACCGCAACTAAATCAGAAAGCACTTCTGCACCTTCTGCTAAAGCAGATGGATCAATTTCCACTCGTTTCGGTTCTTGGTTGCCACTGACGATAACTTTAACAAGTCCACCACCAGACTCTCCCAGAATCTCCATTTGCTCTAATTCTTCTTGAAGACGCTTTGCACCTTCTTGAACCTGTTGCGCCTTTTTAAAAGCTTCTGCTAGTTCTTTCATTTTGCCTAAGCCAAAGCCAAATCCCTGTCCTTTTTCTGCCATAACTGGTTATCCGCCGTACGATTACTTACAAATCAAATTCAATTATAGATGCGATGATTGACATACCCCCTCGTCCTTTCATGAGCGAGGATTCCTTGACACTTCACTGACCGGTGCTACCGAAAAGTAGTCTGATCCAGTCTGGAGTGTCCGTTTATAGTCTCCCAATGCCCTGTGGCGACTATACTTAGTTTACTATAAAGCCGTCTTAGAAGGACGGGGCTTGTATCCGATTTTTTTCGGTCATTAGTCATTCTTTCCTCTTCCCTTTCAAACCCTATTCCCTATTCCCTTTAGCAAACCGCTGGAAACTCACCTAACATTTTTACCTCTGGTTCTAACCAAATTGACCAGCGTTGTTGCACCTCATTTTGAACATGACGGATAAGAGAGAAAATATCGCTGGCTTTAGCTCCCCCCCGATTGACAATAAAATTAGCATGAAGTTGGGCAACTTGCGCTCCCCCTAATTGATAGCCTTTGAGTCCAGTTTGTTCAATTAACCAACCAGCACTATAGGGTTGAGGATTTCTAAACACACTACCACAACTGGGATAGCTGTATGGTTGGGTGCTGAGTCGGTGTTTTTTATGGTCTTTGGTTCTATCTGTCACTACCACAGGATCTGCCCCTGGATGCAGTTGCAAGGTCGCTTGAGTCACAATCCATTTCCCACCTTGTAGCCGTGAACTCCGATATGTATAGCCTAATTCCTCCGGGGTGAAAGTTACCAAAGTTCCATCTGGGGAAAGAACTTGAGCGCTAACTAACATATCTGCAATACAGCTACTATGCGCTCCAGCATTCATCACCACCGCACCCCCCACAGTTCCGGGAATACCTACAGCCCATTCTAATCCTTCCCATCCCAAAGCGGCGGCATCCCATGCTAAAGTAGGAATGGGTTCTCCTGCGAATACGGTTAATTGACCTGTATCTGAGTTAAAATATTTAGAACGCAGATGACGAGTAGCAATGACTAAACCAGGTATACCGCGATCGCTCACTAACAAATTAGAACCAGCACCTAAGATTGTTATCGCTAAATAATTTTCTTTTGCGAACTCAATACTTGCTTGTAAAGTTTCTAAATTATGAGGAGAAACATAGTATTCAGCCTCCCCCCCAACTCGATAAGAAGTAAACCCTGACAAGGAAATATGAGTTTTTAGGGAACAATCAGTCCCTGGTAAGTAAATTGATTTACTATTGTCCCCCTGATCTTTAATTTGTCTTTGCGGGGTCAAATCAGAAAAATTACGGATTTTGCCAAGTTCCTGGGAAGTTATCATCTTTACTTTAATTGGTGAATTTTTGACTTATGTGATTTATTTACCGTAAAAATCCGGTCTTGCTGTTAGATGCAGTTATATTTCTAAGATGTAGCAATTGCTGGTTCACTCATGGTGGTAATCAATTCAGGAATAGCCTGATTCAAATTACCAGCACCTAAAAACAGCGCTAAATCTCCCGAACGCAGGTTTTGCAATAAAAATTCACTAACTAAAGATAAATTTGGTTGATAAACTACTTGAGAATTGTGTTTACTAATTGCAGTGGCTAAATCTTCTCCACTGACTTGACCCAAATCAGGTTCACCAGCGCTGTAAATATCAGTTAGCACAACTAGATCAGCATGAGTAAAAGACTCAGCAAACTCTTCTAAAAACGTTAATGTCCGTGTATAACGATGGGGTTGAAAAATAGCCACTACCCTTTGTCCAGGTCTAGATTGAAGATTAGCTGCGGCTAGAGTAGCACGAATTTCACTAGGATGATGGGCATAGTCATCAATAAAAGTCACCCCAGCAGCTTCACCTCGGAACTCAAACCGTCGTCTTGCACCTTCAAAAGTGGCAATACCTTCAGCAATTTGTCCAAATTCTAAGCCTAACAATCTACCCACCGCCACTGCTGCTAAGGAATTGCTCAGGTTATGACGACCCAATAGCTGTAAATTTAATACACCTAAAGCTTCACCTTTTTCCCATACCAAAGCTGTTGTCCCATCAGCCCGATAATTGACATTACTAACAGTATAGTCAGCACCTTTATCTGGGTCAAGACTATAGCTAATATTTGGTTTCAAGCTATGGCGCACTGTGTCACAATCAATGCTCCCCACTAAAATTTTGCAACCTTGAGCAAAGGTTTTAAATGTATTAACGACTTCTTCTAAAGTCTCGTAATGATCAGGATGATCTAATTCAATATTGGTAATAACGGCAATTTCTGGAGAGTGTTTCACCAAAGAACCATCAGACTCATCTGCCTCTGCTACCAAGTAATGGCTTTCCCCCATTCTGGCATTACCTTCCCAAGCCTTGACTTCTCCACCAACCAAAATCGTCGGATCAAGTCCAGCTTGCAATAGCATATAACCAATCATGCTACTGGTGGTGGTTTTGCCATGAGTTCCTGCTACAGCAATACTGTAATAATCAGCAATTAAAGCAGCAAGAACATCAGAACGATGCAAAATCGGGCAACCTAATTCTAAAGCAGCTTTATATTCTAAATTATTGGCATTAATGGCTGTGGAACAAATCACTTGTGGCAAATTGGTTTTTGCTTTAGTTAATAATATCTCATCACTAGCTACTTCAGGCAGAAAAAACTCCAGATTGTTGGCTTCTTGTTTACTGAAAATGTGAACCCCCAGAGATGCTAACTTCTGCGTAATATGATTGGGACGCAAATCTGAACCAGATACTGGTAATTGACGTTTGGTGAGAACATAAGCCAAAGCAGACATTCCGATACCCCCAACGCCAATGAAATGAAATGGTCTACCACTAAAATCTATAGAATTACTCATTTTATTCTCCTCTTACACCACACCAGAACCATATCAGACACGCGGATCATAACAGGATTCTGATTTTTACAGATACTAACTATCCCATCCAAAATATTCATCCCTGTTGAATGATTAAATTTTGACCTTGGTTTTGTCTCCTGAGCCAAATGATCCCCCGTCCGAACATTTTGACCAATTCTAATCTGCTCATAAGATTATTCTGAAAATTTCTGCTACATCGGGAAAGAAAATCGTGTAAATTTAAATACATTTTGTTATGTCTTTTTTGCCACTGAATATGATGGCTTGAGGCACAGCAACTTGCATCACTTGCCTAAAGCCTCTATCGGAATTGACTACAATAGTACATTGGTAGTGCAACTATTATTCAATTTGGAGAAATCATCATTAGTCAGTGGTCAGAAATCTACCCGCTGCTCCCTCACCTCCAACAATTTATAAATAAATTCTGTAATTTTTTTTTAATCCAAGACTTTATCGTTATGAATAGATTCCCCCTTTGCGATATGATTATGGTCAACGATATCAACTTATAGGCATAAATACAGAGGGGAAGACACTGTGATTAGAGTTGCAATTAACGGCTTCGGGCGCATTGGACGGAATTTTGCACGCTGCTGGGTGGGCAGAGAAAATAGCAAGATCGAATTGGTTGCTATTAATGACACATCTGATCCCAGAACTAATGCTCACCTGCTTAGATACGACTCTATGCTAGGCAAGTTACAAGGTGTGGACATTGCGGCTGATGATAATTCCATCACTCTTAATGGTAAAACGATTAAATGTGTATCTGATCGCAACCCAGATAACTTACCCTGGAAAGAATGGGAAATTGACCTGATTATCGAATCAACAGGTGTTTTCACTAGTAAAGAAGGGGCAATGAGGCACGTAAATGCCGGGGCTAAAAAGGTTCTGATTACCGCTCCTGGCAAAAATGAAGATGGTACTTTTGTAGTTGGTGTCAATCATCATGATTATGACCACAACATCCATAACATCATCAGTAATGCTAGTTGTACAACCAACTGTTTAGCTCCGATTGCCAAGGTATTAGATGAAAAATTTGGTATCATCAAAGGCATTATGACCACTACCCACAGCTACACAGGTGATCAGCGTTTATTAGACGCTTCTCACCGTGATTTGCGTCGGGCAAGAGCAGCAGCTATCAACATTGTTCCCACCTCCACTGGCGCTGCAAAAGCGGTGGCTTTGGTTCTTCCTCAGTTGAAGGGTAAGCTCAATGGTGTCGCTTTGCGCGTACCCACCCCTAACGTTTCTATGGTGGATTTTGTAGTCCAAACCGAGAAGCGCACTATTGCCGAAGAAGTTAACCAAGCTCTTAAAGCTGCCGCTGAAGGTCCTCTGAAAGGCATTTTAGGTTACACTGAATTGGAACTTGTATCTTCTGACTATCAAGGTACAGATGAATCTTCTATCGTTGATGCCAGCTTAACCATAGTTATGGGCAATGACATGGTAAAAGTTATGGCATGGTATGACAATGAGTGGGGTTATAGCCAACGAGTTCTTGATTTAGCTGAGTTAGTAGCTGAAAAGTGGGTTTAATTGTTCTTTGTCAGTTGTTGATTGTCAGTTGTTCTTTGTTTCAATACCACTGACGACTGACCACTGACGACTGACCACCGACTACTAACTACTAACTACTGACCAAAATGTTGAAATCCCTGACTGAAGCTTAAAATCTGGTCGGGGATTTCTGCTTGTTCGTGGTGTAAAATTACTGTTGAGTCTGGGGTAATTGTACCGATTATGGCTGCACCTGTTACTAGTTGTTGTACTAATTTTAATGCTGGTTCTGGTGGTAAACACAGGACTAATTCAAAATCTTCGCCACCATATAAGGTATATTCTAATGATTTTTCCGGTGTTAACCACCCGGCAAAGGCTAATGGTAAGGGTATTTGACCAGATTCTATAATTGCACCGACTTTACTGGCTCGACAAATTCGTAATATTGCATCTGCTAAACCGTCGCTACTATCCATACCAGTAACGGTAATTTTAGAGTTTAGATTTTGGATTTTGCATTGGGATTCTAAAATTTCCCACAAAATAGGTAAGACATCTAGCCGGGGGTTGGGACGCTGGTGGGCGGTCATTAAAGCTGTCTTGGCTTCAGTTTTGAGGTTTTGACCTATTTCGGGATGTAAGAGTAATTCTAAGCCCGCACGGGACAGTCCATGTATGCCTGTGATCACAATAGCATCTCCTACTTGAGCGGTGTCACGACGGATGATCAAATTGGGGTGAACTTGACCAAAGGCCGTAATTGCTAAAGTGGTAATGGGCGATCGCACAATATCACCACCAACTATGGGAACATGATACTTTGATAAGCATTCTGTCATGCCCCGATATAATCCCTCAACCCAATTTACAGTTATATCTGGTGGTAAACCTAATCCCACAGTTATTCCTAAAGGAGTTGCTCCCATAGCCGCCAAATCGGATAAATTCGCCGCCGCTGCCCGCCAACCTGCATCCTCCGGGGAAGTGGTAACATCACTAAAATGCACACCGTCAACGAGCATATCAGTGGTAACTATTAAACATTTATCGGACTCTGTTGCTAATACTGCGCCATCATCACCAATTATATCTGGTGGACAAAACCGTTGTAATCTTTCTAAAAGACCTTGTTCACCAATATCTCGAACTTGCACGGAAGATAAATCAGGATTCATAATTAAATTTACTCATTACTTTCTCAAGGTGGGACGAAATCAGCTTTTTTCCGTTCACCTACTTAAGCCCTGATAGTTTAAGTTTATAATTAACAAAAGATAGTAAATTATCCCCATAAAATTTATGGCTTTAACCGCACAAGAAATAGAAGCATTAATGCCAGATTGTACGGAACTCCTCAGCGACGAACCAGAGATGGAAAGCTCTTTGCATTATACACAACTATTAATCTTAGTAACTTGCTTAGAATGGTTATGGCGTGATAAAGAGGATTTTTTCATTGGTGCAAATCTCAGCATCTATTATAGCCGACAACAGTTAAAAAATCGAGACTTTAGAGGACCTGATTTTTTTCTAGTCAAAGACACAGAAAAACGTCCCCGTCTGTCTTGGGTAATTTGGGAAGAAGACGGTAAATATCCTAATGTGATCATTGAACTACTTTCTGATTCTACTGCGAAAGTAGATAAGGGATTGAAAAAACAGTTATATCAAAATCAATTCCGCACTCCTGAGTATTTTTGGTTTTCACCAAATACCTTAGAATTGGTAGGGTGGAGATTAACAGACAGTGAATATAAAATTATTCCAGTATCGGAAAATGGCTGGTATTGGAGTCAAGAACTGGGATTATACTTAGGAGTTTGGGAAAATAGATTGAGGTATTTTACTGTTGCGGGAAGATTGGTACTCACACCGGAAGAAGCAAATTTAGAGGAAATTAGAAAAGCTGAAACTGAACGACAAAGGGCTGAGACTGAACGACAAAGGGCTGAAACTGAACGACAAAGGGCTGAGACTGAACGGGAAAGGGCTGAGACTGAACGGGAAAGGGCAAATAAATTAGCAGAATATTTGCGATCGCTCGGTGTAGATCCTGATAGTGTGGTTAATTAGGAAAAAACTATGACTACAACCATAAATTTAAGCGATATCACCATTGAATATCCTAGCGCTGATGGAGAACCCGTGGCAGAAACCTATATACATCTCTATGCGATTTTAACTACTTTAGAGGTTTTGCAACAGTACCTAGCAGGAAGACAAGCAACGGTACTAGCAAATCAATTTTTATACTATGCTCAAGGTTTTCCAAGATTAAGAGTAGCACCAGATGTGATGGTAATTTTTGACGTACGACCTGGGGGTAGAGATAATTATAAGGTTTGGGAAGAAGGTCAAGTTCCCCAAGTTGTGTTGGAAATGACTAGTGCGGGAACTCAAAAGCAAGACCAAGAGCAAAAGAAGTTATTATATGAACAATTAGGAATTTTAGAATATTGGTTATTTGACCCGAAAGGGGAATGGATAAACAAAAAGTTACAGGGGTATCGTTTACAGGACGAGATATATCAACCGATTACTGATAGTTTATCTCAGCCGTTGGGATTGCGTCTAGAAGTAGAAGGGGAGCTTTTAAGATTTTATCGTCTTGATACAGGTGATAAATTACTCATACCCACAGAACTGGCAGAAAAAGCTCATCATGAGAATCAACGGGCTGAAGCTGAACGGGAAAGGGCTGAATCTGAACGGGAAAGGGCTGAAGCTGAACGGGAAAGAGCTGAAGCTGAACGGGAAAGAGCAAATAAATTAGCAGAACATTTGCGATCGCTCGGTGTAGATCCTGATAGTATAAATTAAACTTAAGCAAAAATCAATAATATGTATTAAAATTATTCAGCATTGTCAAAAGAAAGCATGACGACAATGTATGATTTAGTGATTGATTTAGTGGGCTAATCAGGATTAGCGGAGGAATTTGATTGTCTACAGGAGGTTGTTTGAAAAGTCTAATTTAATACTTGTCTTGGGGACGATAATTCCTGGCTATACAGACAAAAACCATCTTCATGGGTTTCAAATCTACGCAGTTAGACCTTGTTTGTGTATTAGCGATTTATAATCGCCGATAGCCAGGTTGGCGTAGCCACTATCATATATCTTGAAAACAATCTCCTAGTGGCATAATTATTATATTCTGGGATGGACTTGTTTCATCTGTAGCGACATCAGTTTATGGATTTGCTGTCAATGGAAGTAATACGTTTAGATAATGTTTCATTGTGGAGAAAGACCCAAGAGGAATTTTCCTATGATTTGAAAAAAGCGCTCCTATCTGTGGTAGAGGGTAAATATCGCCAAACTGCGAAAAAGTTAGTGTTAAATAATGTTAACCTAGTAGTTAACAAGGGCGAAAAAATAGGTATATTCGGTGCGAATGGTTCTGGTAAGTCCACGCTGTTAAAGATAATTTCTGGTATTCTTAGGCCTACAACTGGTAATGTCAGGGTTCGGGGTCAGGTCGCACCTTTAATTGAACTAGGAGCAGGTTTTGATCCAGATATTTCTGTCATGGACAACATACTTCTCTATGGCGTATTATTGGGTTTTTCTAGGACTGATGCAAATAGATGAAGATGTACTCTACCGTGGAGCTTAAACGTAAGATAACCAAACTCAAGCGCATTCTACCAGTAGATGAAAAATGGTGGGGTAAATTTGACTTACTGAGAACTTTAGTCCGTCGGGATTTGGAAGCAAGGTATAAAGGTTCTGTATTAGGCAATTTGTGGCCTCTACTTAATCAGTTATCACAATTACTAATTTACACCTATGTATTTTCAGTAGTTCTGAAGGTAAAACTTCATGCTTTAAGGGGTTTACCAGAAAATAATTTTACCTTTGGTTTATGGCTATTTGCGGGGTTATTACCCTGGATTGCTTTTACAGGTGGACTTATGCAGTCTGCTGGTTCAGTAATAGGACAGCCAAATTTAGTTAAGAAGGTGGTATTTCCGCTGGCGTTGTTACCTCTAGTGCCAATTTTATCAACGTTTATTGAAAGTTCCTTTGGTTTAATGGCGTTGATATTTTTCGTAGCTATCACTACTCATACTTTACATACTACCTTGGCTCTGTTACCCTTAGTTTGGCTGACACAGTTATTATTAACTGCTGGGTTGGGTTATTTGACAGCGGGGCTAACGGTGTTTTTGCGAGATATTCCGCAAACAATGGGAGTATTATTAAATGTGTGGATGTACTTGACACCAATTATCTATCCCGCTTCAGCAATTCCTGAAGCATTCCGAAAATGGGTGTTTTGGTTAAATCCTATGGCAGCTATAGCGGAGGTTTATCGGGATATAGTTTTAGTGGGGGAGGTACAGCATTGGAGTGAGTGGGGTGTAGCTTCGGCGATATCAGTTATGATATTTTATTGTGGGTTTACAGTTTATAAGCGATTGCGTCCAGCATTTGCTGATGTATTATGAACATTGAGGATGGCACTGTGGTTATTGTTTTGAATTTGTGAGGGTTAAAAGTAAAAGCATGGGAGAAGAAATTGCAATTTCTCTGAAAAATGTATCAAAGTGCTTTAAGCGGTATGCCCGTCCTGTAGATAGGCTTAAAGAGTTGTTGTTGCCTGGAAAATCCTATTCACAGGAGTTTTGGGCTTTACAGGATATTAACTTAGATATTTGTAAAGGTGAAACCTTTGGGATTATCGGACAAAATGGATCGGGTAAAAGTACACTTTTACAAATTATTGCAGGTACGCTAACACCAACTAGAGGACAAGTATTAGTTAATGGCAGAGTTTCGGCTTTACTAGAATTAGGGAGTGGGTTTAATCCTGAGTTTACTGGGAGGCAAAATGTATTCTTTAATGGACGTATTCTAGGTTTAAGTCAGGAAGAAATAGAAAATAAGTTTGATGATATAGCTGCTTTTGCCGATATTGGGGATTTTATAGATCAGCCAGTAAAAACTTATTCTAGTGGTATGTTTGTCAGGTTGGCTTTTGCTGTAGCGGTAAATGTTGAACCAGATATTTTAATTGTTGATGAGGCTTTAGCCGTTGGTGACGGAATTTTTGTGCATAAATGTATGGCAAAAATTAGGGATTTTCAGGATTTAGGTGGAACAATTCTATTTGTTTCCCATGATAGTGGTTCAGTTTCAAGACTTTGCTCAGAAGTAATCTGGATAAATGAAGGTAAGTTTGTAGAAAAAGGAAATCCAGCAGACGTTTGTAAGCACTATCAAGCTTGGATATATCAGGAAATCAATAATAATCGTCAACAGTTCCTCATAAAAGAAGAACTTCCTATTGATAAATCGGATCATCAGGAATTAAGTGATGAAGTAAACCTAGAATATTTAATGAAAAAAATAAATAATCCTCATACAAAAAAACCGTATTACCAATTTCAAAATATTGAAAGATTTGGCACGGGAAGAGCGGAGATAATCAATATTGAATTGTTAGACTGTAAGAGCCAAACTATAAATTTTATTTATCCAGGAGAAGAAATTTATTTAAAAATTGCTATAATTGCTCACGATGAAATTGAAAAACTTATTATAGGTTGTTCAATGTATGATAAATTACGTACACCACTCACAGCTTGGAATACTTACCAATTGGGTACAAAATTGAGCAAAATAAATCAGGGTAGTCTTGTCACTACTACATTTAATTTTAAATGGCCAGAAATTAATGGAGGTAGTTATGTCATTGAACCGGCTGTGGCTAACGGTACACAGGATAACCATGAAATGCTAGATTGGCTACAGTGTGGATATGTAATTAATTCTTCGGTAACTGAAATTACGTTTGGTATATTCAAAATACCTAATATAAATACATCTGTTAATTATAGGCAAATAGCAGATTTAGAAGTTTTCAATTCAATTAGTAGTTGAGTAAAAATATGGAATTTACAGGTGAAAGATACATTCCCTCTGTTGATGGACAAATCAAATATGAGCATCTACATCGGTATGCTGTATGCTTTGACTTTATAGTTGGTAAAAGTGTATTAGATATTGCTTCAGGTGAAGGATATGGTTCTGCTTTATTGGCTAAATTAGCAAAGTCTGTAGTTGGAGTAGATATTAGTGTTGATACTGTTGAATACGCATCTCAAGCATATCAAACCTATGAAAACCTTAAGTTTATGGTCGGTTCATGCGAATCTATACCATTACCGGAAAAATCTATTGATGTAGTAGTATCTTTTGAAACTATTGAGCATCATGATCAACATGAAAGGATGATGAGAGAGATTAAAAGGGTTTTAAAACCAGGGGGGATGTTAATTATTTCTTCTCCTAATCGTCTAACTTATTCAGATGAAGCAAATTATTCAAATCCCTTTCATGTCAAAGAACTTTATTATGATGAATTAGTTAATTTAATAGATAAACATTTTCAATATAGTAAAATATATGGACAAAGATTGGGGATAGGCTCTTTGATTTTTCCATTAGAAGATGCGGAATCAAAAAATTTCAAAGCCTATACAGGGGATATAAATAATTTAAGTCAAAAAATTCGCAGTTTAAAATCCCCTCTATATTTTGTGGCTATATGTTGTGACAATTTAGAGAAAATACAAACTCCTGTGGAATCTTTATATATTGATAAATCTGATGATTTACTAAAAATTTTTGAAAGTAAATTAGATCGATCATATCGGGAATGGCAGGAAACTCAAAGACTTCTCCAACAAGCTCAAACTGAATGGCAAGAAGCTCAAAATATTATTCAAGCAATGGAAACTAGCAAATTTTGGAAAATTCGTCAATTTTGGTTTAAACTGAAACAAATATTTAGATTTGGCTATTAATAAATATTGGTGACTATTAATTCAATGAAAGGAGCTTATTGAAATCATGAATCAAGAGTATTTGAAAAAATTACTAGGAAAACAAGAAGAGTTGAAACACAGTCAAACTCTACTATTACAAGTTCAGCTTAAATTAAAGCGGAAATTTATGGCTCTTGAAATCAAGAAAATTAGTAAAATTCAGAGAGCATGGATGATTTTTAAAGAAGAGGGTACAAGAAGCTTTATTAAAAAAATAACTAATAAAATTAAACAGAGTTTTAACTTATCAAAGTATGAATCTATTAATGATTTAGGAAAAACAAAAAAATACACAGGGCTTGATACTCCTGAAAAAATAAAATTTAACTTTCCTGATTCTCCGTATCCACAAGTATCCATTATTATACCCGTTTACAATAAATTTGTTTATACTTTTAATGCTTTAAAATCTTTACAAAATCAATCATCAAACTTAGTTAGCTTTGAGGTTATTGTCGTTGATGATAATTCAACTGACGAAACTAAAGAGTATTTAAGTTATTCGTCAAATATTCAGCTTATAGTTAATGAGCAGAATCTTGGTTTTATTCGTTCTTGTAATCGTGGTGCTGCAACAGCAAAAGGTGAGTTTTTATGTTTTTTAAATAATGATACTCAGGTGTTGCCTGGATGGTTAGAAAATTTAGTTGCAGTAATCACACAAGATAATGAAATTGGTGCTGTTGGTTCAAAGTTAATTTATGCAAATGGCAGACTTCAAGAAGCAGGAGGAATTATTTGGCAAGATGCCTCTGGCTGGAATTATGGGAGATTAGAACATCCTGATCAGCCTGAGTATAATTATGTGAGACAGGTTGATTATTGTTCAGGAGCAAGTTTACTAGTTAGATCCGAAATCTTCAACAAGTTGGGTGGTTTCTCAGAGGAGTTTCTACCTGCATATTATGAAGATACTGATTTATGTTTTGCTATTCGAGAATTGGGATACAAGGTTATATACCAGCCGAAATCCCAATTAATTCATTATGAAGGAATTACTTCTGGTACTAGCTTAGAAAGTGGTATTAAGAGTTATCAAAAAGCTAATCGTTATAAATTTTTGCTTAAATGGCAAGATCAATTACAGCATTATCTTACTCCCGAAGCAGAAAACGCGGAGTTGGCAGCTAGAAGATTACAAGGAAACAAAACTATTTTGATAATAGATAGTTATGTCCCTTTGCATGATCAAGAGTCAGGTTCTTACAGACTATTTAATATAATTCAAATTTTTATCAACCTTGGATATTTTGTAATTTTTCTCCCAGATAATGGCTTTTCTCAAGAACCCTACACATCAGAACTACAAAATCTTGGTGTTGAAGTTTTGTATAGTACGCATGAGCAACCTCGTTTAGAAGATCAGTTAATTAAACGACTAAAACTAATTGACATTGCTTGGGTATGCCGACCTGAGTTATGTAGTAAGTATATAAATATAATCAGAAGAAAGTCGAAAATAAATATCATTTATGATACAGTAGATTTACATTTTTTACGGATAAAACGAGAACAAGAGTTAATACCTCAGAGCGAGAGGAATTCTAGCTTACCATCTTGGGAAGAACTGCGAGACATGGAATTAAATATGGCTAGGATAGCTAATTCAACAGTTGTTGTTACAGATGTTGAGAAAAAGATTTTAGAGGATTTCTATATCAGTAATGTTTTCGTTGTACCGAATATACACCACCAATATCAAGGAAAGTTACCAGATTTTGAGCAGAGAAATGGCTTATTATTCATTGGTGGCTACAGGCATACACCCAATGTAGATGCAGTAATTTGGATGTGTAGGGAAATTATGCCTTTAATTTGGCAGAAACAACCTAATATCAAGATTACTTTATTAGGCAGTAATCCGCCAACAAAAATAAAAAATTTAGCAAGGGATGAGCGAATTGAAGTTCCTGGATATATTAAAGATGTAGAACCATATTTTTTGAAGAGTCGCGTTTTCGTTGCACCTTTAAGATATGGTGCTGGTATGAAAGGTAAAATTGGTCATAGTCTTTCCTATGGTTTGCCAACAGTGACAACATCTATTGGTGCAGAAGGAATGGGATTAACTCATGATTTCGATGTTTTAATAGCTGATGAAGTTAAAGATTTTGTTCAATTCGTTTTAATGGTTTATAATAACTATGAACTTTGGTCTTTACTCTCTCATAATTCTTTAAAACTAATTAATAGATATAGTCCACAAGCGATGAAATCAGTTTTAAGACAATTACTTGAATTTATGAATAGTGATAATTAATAAAAATAAAGGTATAATTTACTCATGAATACTTTATTAAATGAATTTCAGATTTATCCTTTAGTCCAAACTAAAAATAGTTGGGTTGATAAGTTTGCTTTAAAACATACCTACACTTTAGGTTTTTGTCCAATATGCGGTCAAGTAACTATATTCCTAGAATTTAATGATAATTTAAGGGAATCGGGAAGATGCAAAGTTTGTCATTCTACAAATCGAAATCGACAAATGGCAGTGATACTTTTGGGTGTAATTGAAGAAGTTAAAGGACTTAAATTTAGAAGCATCAAGGATTTTGTTGCAAAAGCCCATCGCCTAGAACAACTAGCTGATTTTAAAATTTATAATACAGAGACTACAGGGTGTTTACATAATCTTTTAAAGGAATTACCTAATTATACAGCAAGTGAATATTTAAGTATGGAATACACAAGCGGAGAAGTAATTAATGGTATCCTGCATCAAGATTTAACCAAAACTTCTTTTGTTGATAATTCATTTGATGTAGTGCTGAGTAGTGATGTATTTGAACATATTCCCAAGCCCTATGAAGGTTTTCAGGAAGTTTACCGTATCCTCAAATGTGGAGGTAGGCATATTTTTACAGTACCTTTTTATAGTGATCGGTATCGAGATGAAGTTAGATGTAAATTGCAAGAAGATGGTTCCATAAATCATATTTTACCGCCTGTTTATCATGGTGATCCTATACGAACAGAAGGCATTTTAGTTTATGTCATTTTTTCCCTAGAGATGCTGGTTAAGTTAAGTAATTTTGGATACAATTCTAGAATGTATAATGTTAAAAATTATTGGTATGGTATTTTGGGGTATAGTGCTATAGTTTTTGATACGGTCAAAATATAATTTAATTAAAATTTGAAGAAAAATCGGACTGATTGACTTACTTTTAGTAATTGATAAAAATGCAAACAACTGAAAAAATTGCTATTTTTTTAGCTACCTACAATCCTAATTTAGGATATTTCCAAAGCCAGATACAATCAATAAAAAATCAAACTTATCAAAATTATATTTGTCACATTGTTGATGACTGTTCTCAAATGAAATATCAAATAGCTATTCAAAAAATTATTGCGGAAGACACACGATTTACTTGCCATTTTCATGATCAAAATTTCAATCATTACTATAATTTGAAATTTTTATTTGATATTCATAAATTGAAAAATTTTTTATTTCTATGATCTATTTTTTAACAGTTAACTATTACTCGACCAATCTAATAACTAAATTAATAGGTTCTCTGCCATCTTCTTCAGATAGTAACTATCAAGTTATTATCATTAATAATTCAACTGATGATAATTCAATTAGTAAACTTAAAAATCAATCAACAATAATTATTGAAGCAGAAAAAAATCTTGGTTTTGGTAGTGCTTGTAATCTAGGTTTACAATGGATTTACAATCAAGATAAACAAGCAATTGTTTGGATAATTAATCCAGATGCTTATTTACCAGAAAATACTTTAGAACAAGCTCAATTGTTTTTTAATCGATATCCAGAATTATCAATTTTAGGGACAATTATTTATACTCCTAAAAACAAAATATGGTTTGCTGGTGGTCGCTTTATTCCTGAAAATGGCGCGATTTTAGAAGTAGATTTATTAACTAATACAGATACAGATTATACTAATTGTGATTGGGTTTCAGGTTGTAGTTTAATAATTAATTTAAAGAATTTTTCTGAATGTCCTTTATTTGATTATGCTTATTTCCTATATTATGAGGATTTTGATTTTTGCAGACGTTATGCTAATCAAGGACATTTAATAGGCATTACTAAAAAGTTTAGTGTCATACATCAACCATCATCAATCACTAATAGAAATATGTTTAATAAAATTAGGTATAGTACCTATAGTTATTTATTAACATTAGAAAAATATACTAATATACAAATTATAATATTAAGACTTAGCAGACTGATTCTTTTTGCTATTATCCTTTTTCCAACTCAGCCTAAAATAGCATTTGGCAAAATTTATGGTATATATGATTATGTTAGAAATAACCGAAAGAATAATAGTTGATATTATAAGAAAATGCAATTACTGATTAATCTTTCATTTTTACTGACCAAACCTACAGGTATTAGCACTTATGCGTTTAATCTTATACCTCATTTAACATCTCTCAATCCTACACTATTAACATCAAAAAAATACCCTAATTATAACTGCTATTCAGTCCCCAATAATCTTACCCCTGCTGATGGTACAAAAGGACATTTAAACCGCTTAATTTGGACACAATTCCAACTTCCAAAAATCTATCAAAAGCTCAAATCTCAACTTTTATTTTCCCCTATCCCCGAAGCACCTTTATATACTAACTGTCGTTTTATTGTCATGTCCCACGATATGATCCCATTACGCTTTCCGAAACGCTTTTCACCGCTGACACCATATCATCTTTACTATGTTCCCCAAGTTCTTAACCAAGCACAACACATTATTTGTAATTCCCACGCAACAGCTAAAGATTTAGTTGATTTTTTCCATATTCCTAGTAATAAAATCACACCAATTCCCCTAGCTTATGATTCCTCACATTTCCAATTTCTTAATCTTTCCACCCGCAATTACTTCCTATATATCGGTCGTCAAGATCCTTACAAAAACCTGCAAAGATTAATTACCGCTTTTTCCGCATTACCTAACAGAAATGACTATCAACTATGGTTAGCTGGTCCCTACGATAAACGTTATTCCCCACTGTTAGAAATCCAAACTCAAGAATTAGGAATAAATCATTTAGTAAAATTCCTTAACTATGTACCTTACGACGAATTACCAATAATAATTAATCAAGCAATTGCGCTAGTTTTCCCCACACTTTGGGAAGGTTTTGGTTTACCTGTTTTAGAAGCTATGGCTTGTGGTACTCCCGTTATTACTTCTAATATTTCCTCGCTTCCAGAAGTTGCGGGAGATGCTGCTATTTTAATTAATCCCTATCATATAGAAGAAATTACAGCCGCAATGAAAATGATTATTAATGATTCAGAAACTAGAAAACAACTTTCAGAAAAAGGTTTAAAAAGAGTAAATCAATTTAGTTGGGAAAAAACGGGACTGGCCACAGTTGAGGTTTTAAAGCAATATTTCTAATCGCTGCATGATTATACTTGTAATTATTTATAAGTATAAATTTACTATAAATTCAGAAACTGAATGCTAATACTTTTTCTTGATTAAATCGCTGGATGATAATTTTTGGTTGCTTCTAATTCCCGATCTCTAAGCCTGCTGGAGCTACAATTAGAATTGTTGTGATATTCTCTATTAGCTAAAGTGTCAAACTCTTTACCATTACGCGATCATTATCTCGCTTTAATTGATAATATTATCGAAACTACTCTCAAAGGCAAAATTAGCTCCGTAGAGCAGGTTTATCAAATATTACTCAAAGGCATTACTTCTGGGACTGGGGAGGTATTTGAGTTAGTTTTGAGCGATCGCCTCAATATTATACAATCTCAAGTAGACTCGGAAACGGATGAACTGAAAAAAGCTAAGGCTACCCGGAGTTTACGCGCCGCTAAAACGATTCAAACTCAATGGCAACGGTGGCAGGAACAAAATAAAGCCGCTGAAGCAATATCATTGTCTATGCGCGAAATTACCACAGCAAACGCAGATGAGCGATTAATAGCTTTGTTACGAGCTATAGATCCTAATCAAAAGTATCCATTAAATTTATCCCAACTGCAACAGTTAGGTAAATCTTTACAACAGTTTGCGAGTGCTAATGAAGATTTTGGGCAAATTGCTGAGGGTATGAACAATGCTATATCCTCTTGGCAAATAATACAAGCAAATCTACTTAATTGGATGTATGAACAACAAAATACTTTAGGATTTGGGGGTTTACCCGGGGAAAATAGCCCTTGGGCAAGTTGGGCTAAAGTAGTAAATAGTGAAATTCTCCAAGTATTTTTTCGGACTCTAGCAATGAAAGAATCAGCGTTAGAATTTGCTCAACAACAACAGGGAATTAGTTTAAGTAATTGGGTAGAATTAACAATAGTTTTACAGTTTTTACAAAGAGGTTTAATTACTTGGTTTGATTCCTACGGAGCGCTTCGCTATCAACAAGCTTATGATATTAAAGCCGGACCAAAATTATCTATTTCGACATTTTTAACCTTTGCAGTAATTTGGAGTCAATTAGCAAATGGTTTTCAAGATCAAGCAATAAAATATAGTAATAGTGCTGCTCAAATCATGCTACAAATTTTGCGAACTTTTGCCCAACGGTCTTATTTTCCCCTATATGGGGGGATTTTTGCCTCATTTTCTGGTAGTTATTTACGTGATGCTTTAGATTATTTAGATGCCCCCTTGGGTTCAGTAGCAGGTACTCAAGAAAAAGCCCGGATTTTGACCTTATTGGGTTATTCCCAGCGCGGTTTAGGCAGATATGATCGATCTCTTAATTTCCATCAACAAGCTCTAGAAATAGCTAGAAATGCAGGAGATAAAACCTGTGAAATTGCTAATCTTAATCACCTCAGTCGGACTTATGTTCAACAACAAAATTATAGCGAAGCCATTAATTATAGTCAACGAGCATTAATTTATAGTAGACAAACAGGAGACAAAACTGGAGAAGCTAACGCTTTAGTAAACTTAGGTTATAGCGAAGTAATGCAAGCCAAAGAAACAGAAATTAGTGAACCAGAAGTTTATGAAACTGCAATTAACTATTTAGGACAAGGATTAAAATTAGCAGAAAAATTAGGTGATTTACAAAGTCAAGCTTTGTGTTTTAGTAGTTTAGGTATTGCTTATTTAATTACCGCACAATACCCAACCGCAATTAAATATTTAGAAAATGCCTTCAAAACTGCTCAAATTGCGGGTGATTTGTATTTGCAAGGCAGAAATTTAGCATATTTAGCTGAAGCTAATTATCATCTTGCTAACTATGAAAAAGCAGTTTACAATGGTAGTTTAGGAATGTATCTTTTAGATCAAATTGCATCTCAAGAATGGCAAAAACCAGCTAGTTTGTTAAGTATTATTAGGGGACAAATCGGTATAGAGAAATTCCAATTATTACTCCAACAAAATCGCCAGAAAATGATTGCCATTATTGGTGTTGATGGATATGATTATATTCCCACATTGTTGGTAAAATATCAAGAAGATATGTAATTGTAAATCAATCAATTTTAAATTTTAATTCTCTTGGTGTTAAGAAAATTGTCGGTTGGGTAGAACGAGGTGAAACCCAAAATTTCTGCAACTTTATTGGGTTTCCTTGTTATGCAGCTAAATTTAATATTTTGCAGCTTAGTAATGCTTTATCAGAATTAATACCAATTCTACAGAAGTTTGTCTAAATAAATCTTGTAGAGACGTTATATGGAACGTCTCTAACTTATCCTACTAATTTACTAATTACTCCATTGCTTCATTCACAGGGAATCTATCAATTAACTGCATAGCCCTTTGAGCATTACGCCGCAATACCTCTGGTAAATTAGGCACATGAGGAATCTGGGATAATAAATCTAGGGTTCGGCGCAAAATTCGCACTACGTCCCCTTCGTCTAAAGTGGTTTTCTCGCATAATACCTTCCACTCTATCCCTAACGCCCACTGTTCCACCAGGGAAATCAAGCTGATAAAGCGAGTTTCCAAGCCTACTGGTAAGGCCACTCCATGACGATACTGCACTTTTAACACGGAACGGCGAATAGGTTGCAATGCTAACCAGGCTGTATCCGCTTCCGTGGATAAACTAAAGTCAACTTTAGTATCTGGACGGGGGCTTTCAGTCACTAAAGCCGCTACTACTGCTGCTAAGTTATGGGGACCAATATTGTCTAATTCCCCACTGGCTAGGACTAAACCTAACCATAACTCATTTTCGCCACGAATGGCCGCCGCAATCTCTCCTAATTTTGTTGGTATTAAATTATCTAAACATTCAAATGACTGCAAAATTTCAATTAAACAAAGAAATTCCTCCCAGTATCTTTGGGATTGTAATGATACTTGTTCTTCTAAATGTTCGATTTCTGCCTCTAATTCGACACAACGCGCCCTATTTTTAAATATTTTGGCAATATTTCCCGATTTATAGATGGGATGATTTTCTAACTGTTCTTGAACAGCGGTTAAGCGGCTAAGTTGTTCTCTTACTTCTGTTGGTAGATGATTAAATTCTTCTGGGTTAGGTATGCTTTGAGCAATAGCAATTGTGCTTTCATCACCACGTATAGAATGTCCTCTTTTTAAGCTCAATTCTGAAGGTGGGATAATATTATCTGGTACTTCTACTCGTGGCATTTCTGCATACATATCTAATATATCTGCTGAAGTTGCTATATACCAACGATTATTTTGTCCCAAGCAGACAAAGTAAGAGATTTCACCGATATTCACAGCCTTATCAATTAATACTACTGTTATCGGTAAAGGTGACATGGAACTTCTGTCTTGAAGACTCAACATAGTCCCAGATATGGCAAAATCTAGCATCATTGCCAATTGGGCTTTTCTGTCCTCCTGTGCTTGTTCTTGCAAGGTTTTGAAAATTTGCCGTTCTACTTTCAATCTTTGACGCAATTTTTCATACACCATTAATTCATTTTCATCAATAGCCGCCAGTTGTCGTTGAATTTGCGCTAATTCGGCTTTAAATTTCGCTAATTCTTCAAAATCTGGTTGTAGATGCAAATTAGACATATATTGTCCAAAACTGCGTTCTATCAGTTCTCTGGCTTTTTCTATAGTATGAGTTTGCAAGAGATTTAATACCATACCATAGCTGGGTGTAAACTGACTCACAAGGGGATCAGCCTTAGATGTGGCTAAATAAGATGCTTCCTTAGCTCCTTCAAAGGGAGTTTGTAATGTCACTACATAGCCTTGTAGATCCATGCCTCGACGACCGGCACGGCCTGCCATTTGCAAAAATTCCGAAGCATTGAGTAAGCGGTGTCCATTATCAGTCCGCTTAGACAAGGTAGAAATTACTGTAGTTCTTGCAGGCATATTAATTCCCGCCGCTAAGGTTTCCGTAGCGAATACCACTTTAATTAATCCCTGTTGAAAGAGTTCTTCAACTAATCCCTTCCAAGCTGGTAAAATACCCGCATGATGAGCGGCAATTCCTCGGTATAATGGGGCTACTTGTCCAGTCCTGGCTGCGTCAGGGTTCTTACGTAAAAATTCATCAATCTGCTTACGTAAAATTTGAGACTCATCATTATTCACTAACCATAAATCACCAACTTCTTCAACCGCTTTATCACAGCCTCGACGACTGAAAATAAAGTAAATTGCCGGTAGCATATCCCGTGCTTGTAGTTGATTAAGGGTATAAATAATGCCAGGTGGTTCTGGTCTTCCAGTCTTACCTTTTTCCCAATATCCCTTTTTAGCTCTTTTTACCAAGCGGGGGTTAATTTTGGTATTAGTTTCATTTAATAACGGAAATAAGCCCTTGGGATTACAGAAGTTAAATTCTAGAGGAACGGGGCGAAAATCGGAGTAAATTAGGTCTGTTGGACCATGAACATGATTTAACCAACTGGTGAGTTTATCACTGTTGGCAACAGTAGCAGAAAGCGCTACAAGTTGGACAGAGCCAGGACAGTAAATAATGGATTCTTCCCATACTGTACCCCGTTGGCGATCATTCATGTAGTGGCACTCATCTAGGACTACAGCCTCAACATCTGTTAAAGAGATGCCAATTTGACCTATGGGCGTACCATAAAGCATATTGCGGAAAATTTCCGTAGTCATAACCAAAATTGGCGCGTCCCGATGAATGGAAGCGTCTCCGGTCAGGAGTCCAACCTGATCAAAGCCAAATTTTTCGCGGAAGTCCCGCAGTTTTTGATTAGATAACGCCTTGAGGGGAGTGGTGTAAAATACCCTTTTCCCACGAGATAAGGCACGATAGATAGCATATTCCCCAACTAAGGTCTTTCCTGAACCTGTGGGCGCACAAACCACTACTGAACGGTCAGCATTGAGGGAAGTGATTGCTTCTTTCTGGAATTGATCTAATTCAAAGGGGAAGATTGACCCAAGGTCAATTTCGTTAGCAGAGGGAGAATAATTCACTCAATCATAATTTACAAGCAGACTATCCACTATCATAACGTGATTAGTGGTTTGGTAGGTTGACAGGAAAAGCTGAGTTTTGAACTTCCCCATGTCTAAAGTCAGGGCTTTTCTTCTCAAGCATCCCTGAAATACCCCTAATTAATCAATACCTTTGCCAAAAGCTTGTAATTGAGCTAAATTATGATAAACCATAGCCGATAGACTATTATTTATTGATATTGATGTTGTAAAGATATTTTTTGTCAACTCTATTTTTAACACTTCGCCAAAAGTTTAACAGCCAATGTCGCCAAATCAAGAAACCGCACCAGCCGAAAAAATCTATTTACCTCGTACCAGCGAGTCAGAAACATTAAAGAAGATTCGCCACACAGCTTCCCATATAATGGCCATGGCAGTACAAAAGCTGTTTCCCAAAGCGCAAGTCACAATTGGTCCTTGGATTGAAAATGGGTTTTATTATGATTTTGATAGTCCAGAACCCTTCAGCGATAAGGATTTGAAAACCATTCAAAAAGAAATGGTCAAAATTATTAATCGTAAATTACCATTAATTCGGGAAGAAGTCAGCCGCGAGGAAGCACAAGAGCGCATTGAAGCTATTAAAGAACCTTATAAACTGGAAATTCTGGGAGATATCAAACAAGAACCCATCACAATTTACCATTTAGGAGATCAATGGTGGGATTTGTGCGCTGGTCCTCATGTAGAAAATACCAGCGAAATTAATCCCAAAGCTATAGAACTAGAAAGCGTCGCAGGTGCTTATTGGCGCGGTGATGAAAAAAAGGCTCAATTACAGCGTATTTATGCCACTGCTTGGGAAACTCCCGAACAACTGGCCGAGTACAAACGTCGCAAAGAAGAAGCCTTACGCCGTGACCATCGTAAAATAGGGAAAGAACTAGGATTATTTGTCTTTTCCGATTTAGTTGGACCTGGTTTACCCTTGTGGACTCCCAAAGGGACTTTATTAAGGACAATTTTAGAAGACTTCCTCAAAAAAGAACAGTTAAAACGGGGTTATTTACCTGTTGTTACTCCCCACATTGCCAGAGTTGATTTATTTAAAACATCGGGACACTGGCAGAAATACAAAGAAGATATGTTTCCATTAATGGCTGAAGATCAGGAAGCAAAAGCCATAGAACAGGGTTTTGTTCTCAAACCAATGAACTGCCCTTTTCATATCCAAATATACAAGAGTGAATTACGCTCTTACCGGGAATTACCGATGCGGTTGGCAGAATTTGGCACAGTTTACCGTTATGAAAAATCCGGGGAATTGGGTGGTTTAACCAGAGTACGTGGTTTTACTGTTGATGATTCTCATTTATTTGTGACTCCCGAACAGCTAGATAGCGAATTTCTCAATGTTGTAGACTTGATTTTGAGCGTTTTCAAAAGTCTGCAATTAAAGAATTTTAAAGCTAGATTGAGTTTTCGTGACCCAGCCAGTGATAAATATATTGGTGGTGATGAAGTTTGGGATCAAGCAGAAGGGGCAATTCGTCGTGCTGTGCAACAATTAGGAATGGACTATTTTGAAGGAATTGGTGAAGCGGCTTTCTATGGTCCAAAACTCGATTTTATCTTCAGTGATGCTTTAGAAAGAGAATGGCAATTAGGAACTGTGCAAGTAGATTATAATTTACCTGAGCGGTTTGATTTAGAGTATGTAGCTGAAGATGGTTCGCGTAAACGCCCAGTAATGATCCACCGCGCTCCCTTTGGTTCGTTAGAGCGGTTAATAGGGATCTTAATTGAAGAGTACGCAGGTGATTTCCCGTTATGGTTAGCACCTGTGCAAATTAGGTTATTACCCGTAGGTGATTTGCAGTTAGATTTTAGTAAAGAGGTGGCTGCGAAGATGGTTGCATTCGGTATTCGTGCGGAAGTAGACACCAGTGGCGATCGCTTGGGTAAGTTAATTCGCAACGCAGAGAAGGATAAAATACCCGTAATGGCTGTAATAGGTGCAAAGGAAGTAGAAACCAACAGCTTGAGTATTCGTACCCGGGCTTCTGGGGAATTGGGAGCGATATCTGTAGATGAGGTTGTGAGTAAAATCACCGAAGCAATTACTAACTTTAGTAACTTCTAAAAAAGTAGGCTGGGTAAATTTGTCGTTCCCAGTCTGGAGACTGGGAATACAATATCAGAAGTAATCAAAGTCCTCCAAGTAGGTTGGGTAGAACGAAGTGAAACCCAACACCAGGTGAATTTCTCAATCATACTGCATATTACCATCAGGGTGGGGTAAAGTTTTGGCAGGCAAGATGCCCGCACCACAAGATTTTTATCATTAGACCTCTCCGGTAAAGATTGTAGGGACGTTCGGCGTTGCTGAATTGAAGTATGAAATTCCCAAATTGAACCTTTAAAACTCTTACCTTTGCGTCTTTGCGCCTTTGCGTGAGACTAAAATTCATACCCTTAATCAGCAACGCCAGACGTTCCATAGAACGTCTCTACAAAGGTTTCAATTTACGCACAAATCACGGAATAACGAACCACACCAGGCACAGAGGACACGGAGAAATGAGGGTTTCAGAGATATTTGGTGTAAGTCCTGAATAAGTATAAGTGCGCCATTGTCATCTATCTTTAGATAGATGACAATGGTTGTTTTTTTGGTGTCAAAATTAGCTCTCAAATCAGATGAAGTCAGGTGAAGTCAGGTGAAGTCAGGTGAAGTCAGGTGAAGTCAGGTGAAGTCAGTATAAAAGTCAGGTGAAGTCAGTACAAAAGTCAGGTTTTCTCAGTTCGGAAGTCAGTACAGCGTTGGATATATTGGGTATATGCTAATTAGTTTAATTAGCACCCCATGGAAATATCACGAAAACAATATCTGCAATTTTGAAAGAAATTGCTGTTTTTTGGAACTAAATCAGGAGAATATCAAATGGCTAGATATGGAAGCAATGGAAATGATGATTTATCTGTTTAAAAAAATACCCAAAAATTTCCTGTGGTGCGGGCATCTTGCCCGCTAATAATACAATACAAGGACGGGCAGGATGCCCATCCCACAAGATTGGATTATCTTTTTTTGTGGAGTTCTCTAAAGTAAATCAAAGTATCCTGTTACAGGAAAGTACAAATACCATTACCAAGTTTATCAATAGTGAGTAGTATGTTACATATCCAAGACAAAAGACAACAAAAAACGTTCTCTTTAGCACAGACAAAAGCTAGAAATCCTTTACCTTTCCAAAATAAATTCAGTGCTTCAACTGAAAATAATTGTCACTGTTTTTGGCAATTATGGCAATCACATCAAGGTTATCTTTACAACTGTTGTTTAAAATGGCTCAACGGTAATTCCCATGATGCGGAAGATGTAGTCAATCAGGTAATGCTTAAAGCTTGGAGTCAATGGACACAATCTACAAATGACATTGAACATCCTAAATCGTGGTTATCTCAAATTACTTGTAACTGTTGCATAGATGTGTGTCGAAAACGTCAACGAGAATTTGCAAAAATTGATAATATTGACGACATTCAATTTGCAGATAATCCAGCACTTACTTCTAATTTACAAACTCCTGAATCTCAGCTTTTGAATCTGGAAATGGCCGCATATCTCAAGTATAAAATAGCATCTTTACCTGATAGATTGCGCTATCCTTTGATTTTACATTGTTGTCAAAACAAATCCTATGGAGATATTGCTAAACAACTCACCATTTCTGAGGAGAATGTTCGTAAATGTATTCAAGAAGCGCGGCAGATTCTACAAAAGCAGTTCAAGAAATATCTTGCGGGGGAAGATAACACTGTTTTTGATTACTTTTTACCATTAAACACCGTGATTCCCATGGTAGAAGAATTAGAATCTGAGCAAATATGGAATCATCATGGGGAATCATCAACACCTACAAAAAGCCAACAGCAAGAAATTAATTATAAAGCAACTTTAATATGCCTGGAATCCTTACCACATCATTGGTACAATTGACTCAGCCATCTGGGCTAAAGATGAACGTTCAGTTATTTATAGCAGAAAAATCAGCCAGACAACAGCAGAAAATTATCGCTTTAAACAAGTATATTGAAAAATATCCTCAAGGATGGAAAAAAAGATTAGAATTAGCTGATTTGCTTTACGAAATAGGAAATTGGCAACAAGCCATTATTGAATATAATCAAGTAATTGAACGACAACCTCAACTACTTGATGTGCATCTAAAATTGGGGAAGATATTGCAGTTAATGGGACAACAAAAAGAGGCTTTACAAGTATATGATACAGCCCTATTTTTGTCTGAAAATCCGGTAACTCAGCATTATATACAAGGATTGATTGCAACTTGTAAAGGTGACAATGAAAAAGCTCTCACAGCCTTTAATGTAGCGGCTAGTTTAGAACCTGATCAAGTATTTCACCGACTGGCTTTGTCACAGGTATATCAAAATGTAGAAAATCCCCTTGGTATTCTCCGCAGCCTAGAGCCGGTTTTAGCAATTAATCCAGATGATGTTATGTCCCTGATTTACAGCTATGATGCCCTGATGGCGGTGGGGGATATACAAACGGCGAAAGAGAGGTTTAACAGCCTTATAGCCCTAGCTGGTGATGATTTTCGAGTAATACAACGACAAATAGATCAACGTTTGCTGGCGAGAATGGTATCCGGTGAAGAGGGGAAAATCACTAAAAAAATGATTACCTCCTTACTAGGAACAATTCCCCATAGTGTTGAAGTCCATAAATCCTTAGCCTACTATCACATTTTACGAGGGGATTGGGCGCAAGGGGTGGAGGTATTAGCTAAGTTTACTACAGAATCCCCCAATCATCCCTACGGTTGGTATTATTATGGGCGGTGCTTATTCCACACAGGGGAATA
Organism: Dolichospermum sp. FACHB-1091; assembly: GCF_014697585.1. Taxonomy (GTDB): domain Bacteria; phylum Cyanobacteriota; class Cyanobacteriia; order Cyanobacteriales; family Nostocaceae; genus Dolichospermum. The sequence continues at coordinate 27,115 of NZ_JACJSB010000038.1, forward strand.
CCAGCAAGGGGCGGAAATGATGGGGAAAGCGTATTATCTGTATCCCCATGATCGGGAAATTTATCGGGGTTTGTGTGAAATTTTACCCCTTGCACCTCACCCAGAGAAGAGTAAAACGATTCTTGCTTCCATAGTGGAGGAGATGTTAACGCGCTTTCCTGAATGCTGGAGTATGTGGACGACTGCGGGGCGGGTATTGGTGGAACATTTTCCAGACATTGAACGGGGTTGTCAGGTTTCCGAACAGGGGACAAAACTACAACCCCAGTTAGCGGATACTTGGTTGCGTCATGGCCAGGTGTTGACTTTGGCTCGTAAACATCGGGAAGCCCTGGAAGCCTTAAAAAAGGCATGGGAGCTTTTACCGGATGGCGGTTATTTGCAATCCGTACCAGCGGCGTTTTGGTTGGGGGAAAGTTATCGAGTTTTGAAGAATGCTAAGGCTAATAAACGGTGGTGGGAGGTAGCTGCTCAAGGATGTCAGGAGTTGAGGTTATTTAACCCAGCCATGGCTGATTACTGGTTAGGGAGGGTGATGATGGGCTTGGGGGATAAGTCGGGGGCTAGACAGGCTTATAAAGGGGCTTTGAGTCAGCAGTTGTTGTATCCCGTGCGTGGGGAGGTGGAGGGAATTTTGGAGAAGCTTAAAAGGTAAGAGGGGTAAGGGTTATGGCGATTTATGGTGGTTTTTTTGGGGGGAAATTTGTCCGTAACTCGAAAAATTCACAAATGGGGGGGGTAAAACGTCTAAATAGTGTGGGAAGAAAAACCACAATTTAATTCAACTCAACAGGACGGAAAACGTTTCTGATAATTCTATGAAAAAGTTAACTTGGTTTTTGGCTGCTATCCTTAGCTTTTTTGTATCTCTAGGTGGGGTAAGTCCTGCTTTCGCTGCTCCTAGTAGCTATCAATTTACCTGTTCAAATATCTCTCTGAGCGGTAATGTACTATCAGCTATTTGTAGAAGACGAGATCAAACATTTAATAAAACTTCAATCGTCTTAAAAGGAATTGAAAATATTGATGGTACTCTTAAGTTCACTGATCGATCTAAACCTGCTAACTTTAACCTGAGTTGTAAAGATACTTCTGTTAGTGGAACTCGACTTTCAGGTAACTGTCAAAAAATCGATGGGAGTTATGTAAACACTTCTATAGAAATCAATGGAATTGAAAACATTAATGGAAACTTAACCTATACAAGCAACCCAGAGCGATAGTGCGATCGCTGATCCTGTAGGGTGCGTTAATGAAATGTAATGCACCTTATGTATGTTTATTTACTGATTTTCGGTGCGTTACGCTGTCGCTAACGCACCCTACATTTTTGTAGTGGTTGATAGCCTTTCCCTTGTTTCCTCACAAATAGATCAACTTAATTTAGTATAAACTGGGTTTTGTCACTATAATTTATGTTTCTAAATCTTTAATTGCCTTTTGAACCTTTCATCTGAGATATTATGCTATTAACAGTGGTTAAATAAGTTTAATTTATGTATGCCAGCTAAAGATTTATTTCATAATACAGTTAAAACAGCCCTGACAAAAGATGGATGGACAATTACTGACGAGCATCTATTTATTCAAGTTGAGGATATTGATTTTTACATAGACTTAACAGCAGATTTTTCCCTAACTCTTCACCTTTTTGATTAGAGACAATTTCGATGACAATTTCGGGTGATTTACCAAATTTCCAAACTAGGTAACAACGATTTTGTTTTTCCCACCAATTTTCAGGAACTTCAACATCAAAACTGATAAATAAATCAGGAACTATAGCGGGTTCACCATAAGTATGATAAATACCAACATTGGCTTCAGCTAAAAAAACCTGATTTTTTAAGGAACTATAAAGAGAACTAACCAAAAGACGTTGTTGTTTTCCATATAGGAGATTATCCACAGGTGTATCATCTTCGGTGACTAGCAGATTGACATCTGGTACATCACAATTATCAATATCATTGATTAAAAGTTGGTTAACCATGATTTTATCCACTACTTGAGGACTTTTTATTATTGTATACTATTTTCCTGAAAACTAAGATCACAATAGACTATTGTAAAAAATTTCAATTCCTAAAATCTACTGCTAATCATCAAGAAGAAAATCACTAACCAAGGTATTGTTAAATCAGGAATTAACCAAGCATAATTTCTTAAAAAAGGTATAGCCATTGGTAAAATAAACCGCAAAGAACGTAAAGATACAGGACGATTACCATTTTGATCTACAATTCCATATCTCTTCGCAACTTCAGCGACAACTTGGATTTTACCTGTATATTTGATCATATTAGCATCAGCTGCTAAACTAGCGATCGCTCTGCCAGTAAATAATGGTGTTTCCCAATTAAAACCATCAGCAAATAATGAAGAATTACCATTTTCTGAACTCTGTTCCTTGGCAAAATTTGTAATCTGTTCCGTACCCACAATACCCGGATAAATAGCCAGAGAAGTCACATTATATTGTTTTAATTCCTTAGCCATATCCGCGGCTAATCTATCACAAGCACTTTTTCCCACACCATAAGGAACATTAAAAATATAAGACATTCCTCCCCAAGAAGAAATAGTAAAAATAATTCCCTGTTTTCTTTTTGTCATCATTCTTGCAGCATAAATACTAGCCACATAATGACTTCGTAAACCTACATTATTGGTAGCATCCCAAAAACCCGGTTCAGACTCCCAAAAGGTTTTACCATAGGCTTCTCTTATGGCTTGTACCCCCCCATAAACATTATTAACTAAAATATCTAATTGACCATTTTGTTCTCTCTCAATCCGTGCAAAAAGTCGGCGAATTTGCTCATCATCACTATGATCAACCTGTACAGAAATACAAACCCCACCAGCTTCGATAACAGCGGTTTCAGTTTCCCGTAAACTACCGCCAAAATGCTCATAATTATTAGGTTCAAAAGTTCGCCCAGTAATATACACAGTAGCGCCCGCTTCACCTAATCCAATTGCAATTCCTTTACCAATTCCTCTGGTAGCACCTGTGACTAATGCTATTTTCCCTTGAAGATTTTTACTCATTTTTTTATTTACATTTGATAATACTTGGGTTTTCGCTGCACGAATTTAAATTTATTATGATTTACAAAGACAAGGGTTAACTGTTAGAAGTAGTATAGATTGTTGTTAGGTTATTGCTGGGATGATGAAATTGTAATTGTCTGATAGCGTAGCGTGGCGCAAGCCATATCGGGATGTCCAGGATTTAATGGATATTCACGATAATCTTTTGAAAAATGCGCCTCACACTGCGGAAAGTTTGATTGTGGGATAAGGTGCGTTACGCTGGCGCTAACGCACCCTACGGACTTAGGGGCTAGGGTATAACTTCTTAATAAGCAAAGCTTTTAAGTTCTTACGAATTCCTGGAAAACCAGAATTAGGATAAGGTGAGCCATTTTTGATCGCTTGTTCTAGAGTTTGATAATAGATATCTTGTTTGAGTGAATCAGTAAAAGCGCTATGTGTAGCTGGAATTAAATAACGTGGTATAGGTGGTATAGCATTTTTTTCTGCATCTTTTCTTTCTGCATCTTTACTACTTAAAATCCATTCTTGAGTTGCGGGAGCATTTAAATAAGCCGCGAATTTATTAGCAGCATTCATGCAAAATTGATCGCAGTCTTGACGGAGAACTAAAGCATCAGTAAATAACAAGGGTTTATTACTTTCTCCAAGGGGTAAAGGAGCTAATTTAACTTCAGAATTGCCCCCATTTTTTAAGATATAGTTGAGTCTTTCTGAATAGCCAAAGAAAACATCTACTTTATTTTCGATAAAGGCATTTGCACCGATATCTTGATTGCTATAATCAGTAAAGCAGGGGTTAACATCTCTCACTTGACAATTTTCAGCAAATTCTCCGAAATATTTCATTACCTTCTCATTTAAATTGTTTGATAAAGCTGAGTTAATGTTATCTACACCATAGGTATCAGCCCAAGCATCTAAATACAAAGCTGGTAAATTCCAACTTCCTGTTAGATTTCCTGCCAGATTTGGTATCTCTGGAGTTATCTCGTTTAAAATAGCTGACAATTCGTCGACAGATGTAGCTTGAGCTACTTTTTCATTATAATAAAATAGGAAATGACCACACAATAAATGCGGGATACCATAAATTTTTTCATTGATAGTAACGGCTTTTAAAGCCACAGGATGCCAATCTTCGGTATTTTGAGGTTCATCCCAAACTTTAGCTAAATTTGCTTTGACTAAATCATCCAGCAATAAAGTATCTACCTCCACTAGATCATAACCACCTTCTTTCGGAGAATTGGATAACCATTGTGTTAAAGTATTTATCTCATAAAATCCTTCTTCATTAGGATTCAGAGGTTTTAATTCTAAGTCTATTTCGGGATTTTTATCTTCAAATTCACTTTCAATTCTATCCAATAGTTTTTCATATTTATCTTCTAAGGAGTCAGGAATATAGGGAAAAAGAGCAACTCTTAAGGTGGTTTCACGGGTTGTTTGTGCGTAGGTCAGGTCTGGAAAGGAAAAGACTATTAATCCTAAAAATGTGAGGGTGAATATGAGTAAGGAGAAAAGTTTATTGTGTAATTTTTTCATGCTCTACCGTCCGTAGTTTTGAGATGTCAGAATCCTGCTTTATTCTTGAAATACCGGTAGGTTTGACATTGCCGATCCTACACTTATATTCGAGAAATAATTATCCATTATTGTGCAATGTTCTGTATGTTTATTTACAAAATTTAATATTGTATCGATTCATTTAATTTTTTTGCAGAAGGTGGAAACCTGTCCCAAAACATCTATACTTCTGGGGAAAATGAAAAATCTCATGATTTTCACTTAATTAGGACTTACGCACAAGTCACGGAATAATGAACCACGTTCGCGGAGCGTCCCGTCAGGGATAGGAACGAAGAGAACGAAGAAAAGAGGGTTTGAGAGATATTTTGCGTAAGTCCTGTTAATATATAAAATTAGAGCGAAAGACAAATCGAAACAAACAGACTCCATGCGTATTTCTCTAAATTGGTTACAAGAACTCGTAGAAATCAAACTCACCCCAGAAGAACTGGCGGAAACCTTGACAATGGCAGGGTTTGAAGTAGAAGATATAGAAGACCGTCGCACTTGGGCCGCAGGGGTAGTTGTGGGGAAAGTCCTGGAACGTCAACCACACCCGAACGCAGATAAATTAAGCGTTTGTACGGTAGACATTGGTGCTGCTGAGACTGTGAATATCGTTTGTGGCGCTGGGAACGTCCGCGCAGACATATATGTTCCCGTAGCTACCACAGGAACTTATTTACCCAACATTGATTTAAAAATCAAACCCGCAAAACTGCGCGGTGTTCCCTCTAATGGGATGATATGTTCTTTGAAAGAGTTGGGTTTACCCACGGATATTGACGGTATTCATATCTTTAGTGAAGAAAATCTGGTTTTAGGTAGTGACGTGCGTCCCCTGTTGGGTTTGGAAGATGTGATTTTAGATGTCACTGCTACCGCTAACCGTGCTGACGCTTTATCTATGGTCGGTATTGCGCGGGAAGTAGCAGCTTTAACCGGGGGAAATTTATCAATTCCCGAAATTGCGAAAGTAGAAAATACTCAAACTGCAAAAAACCTGACTTTGAAAATTTCCGAAATCCAAGCTTGTCCTGCTTATATTGGTACGGTTGTTGAAAACATCAAAATTGCACCCTCTCCTGAATGGTTACAACAACGTTTACGGTCTGCGGGAGTGAGACCAATTAATAATGTGGTTGATATCACTAACTACGTTTTATTAGAAAGAGGACAACCCCTTCACGCTTTCGACAAAGACCGTTTACAATCTCTCTCTGGAGAGGAACAATTAATAATGGGAGTGCGGTTTGCACAAACGGGAGAAACTTTAAAAACTTTAGATGGAAATAATCGCAATTTATCACCCCAAAATTTATTAATTACTGCTAATAATCAACCAGTGGCTTTAGCAGGTGTTATGGGTGGTGAAGCAACGGAAGTTTATGAAGGTACACAAAGTTTAGTTTTAGAAGCAGCGTTATTTGATTCTGTAGCCATTCGTCGTTCTTCTCGCAGTGTGGGGTTAAGAAGTGAAGCCTCTGGAAGATATGAAAGGGGCGTAAATCACGCCGAATTAGAAATAGCTTGTCACCGGGCTTTATCTCTAATTCAAGAATTAGCAGCCGGGGTAATTGTTCAACAAGAAATTTCTGATTATCGTCCAGATATTTCTACCTGGTCTCATTCTATTTACCTGCGTTTGGATAAAGTTAATCAAGTATTAGGTCCGATTGAATTAGGACAAGAAACAGGAGAATTACAACCAGAAGATGTAGAAAAAATTCTCACGGCTTTAGGATGTAAATTGGTAAAAACTGACGAACGGAATTGGACAGTTACAGTACCTCCCTATCGTTACCGTGATTTAGAACGGGAAATTGATTTAATTGAAGAAATTGCCCGGTTATATGGTTATGATAAATTCTGCGATACCTTACCAGAAAAATCCGAAGCTGGTTATCTATCTTTAGATCAAGAATTAATTCGCAAGTTACGCGGTTATTTACGGGCTGAAGGTTTGACGGAATTAATGCAATATTCTTTAGTGAAACCAGGGGAAGATAAACAGATTGTTTTAAGTAACCCTTTATTTGCGGAATATTCAGCCTTACGCACTGATTTAATCTCTGGTTTAATTACCGCTTTCCAATACAATTTAGAACAGGGAAATGGGGCGTTAAATGGTTTTGAAATCGGGAGAGTTTTCTGGAGTGAAGAAGAGGGTTTACAAGAAGCAGAAGTGCTGGCCGGAATTATCGGTGGTGATATAACTAGCGGTAAATGGTCACGGGGTGGTAAGGAAAAGGCCATGACCTGGTTTGAAGCTAAAGGTATTTTAGAAAGTGTCTTTAAACAACTTAAATTAGCGGTAGAATTTCAACCAGAAAATCGAGATTCTCGTTTACACCCCGGACGCACAGCTTCATTGTGGATAAAAGGTAATCGTCTGGGAACATTTGGACAAATTCACCCCCAATTACGCCGCGAAAAAGATTTACCAGAAGCCGTTTATGTGTTTCAATTAGATTTAGATGCTTTGTTGGATGCTTGGGATGATGATAATTTATTAATTCCTAAATTTAGTTCCTATTCTACCTATCCAGCAAGTGATAGAGATTTGGCGTTTTTCGCACCAGTGAAAGTGACAGTTTGCGAACTCGAAAAAGTCATTAATAAAGCCGGAAAAGGCTTATTAAATTCTGTGGAATTGTTTGATGAATATCGCGGTGAAAACGTACCCACAGGACAACGCAGTTTAGCCTTTCGTTTAGTATATCGTGCCAGCGATCGCACGCTGACAGAAAATGAAATTGAACCAGTTCATAATCACGTGCGTTCTGCTTTGGTAGAGAAGTTTGGTGTCAATTTGAGAAGTTAATCACAGCGGTTTTTGTTTCCCGCTGAAATATTAATCTTTTCGGTTCCCGACTTCTATGATTAATTTGATTAAGTAGGTTGGCGTTAAAAATTGTCGTTATGACAAGGGAACAGGGAACAGGGAACAGGGAAGAGGTTTTGGGCAACTTTACTTTTCGTTACTTATGTCGGTTTTTTTCCGTTCACCTACTTAATTTATCATTTATTGACACAATTAAAAAAGAAGTCGGGTATCCTTCAACTCCCGATAAGCATTTAAAGCCGCATTTTTCACTTCTTCTGCTACTATGGGAAAGGTACTCAATATATGACTAAATTCTGTTTCTGTTAATCCATATAAATGGGCAATTATTCCATCTAATTCCGCGCGGATTTTTCCCCTTTCTCTCTCGTCTGTAACTCCGTTTTCATGACTTGTTAATCCTACTTCTCTCGCTAATTCATCATATTCTGCTGTGGTACAGATTAGTTTGGCTGCACGTTCTACTATTTCTTGAAAATATGGGTCTTTTTCTGTTAATCTGGGAACACAGGTTTGATACATATAGAAAAAATTGAGAGCAGATGAAACTCTGTTACGGATAGAATAGTCAACTGAAAAACTATTCCAAATAGCTACTAAATATAAACATTCTTGATAATTAGGAGGATGAGAAATTGCAGAAGAACAAAGTAAAATGGATTGAAAATTTTCTGCATGGAAATTTGGAGGAATAATTGTTGCAATTAATGTTCTCATATCTGTGTTTCGTGCAGTTTTCCGAAATCCTGCACGATAACACTGATAATCTAAAATTTGCCCCTTATCAACACCATTTTTACCTAAAACCGCTTTTCTTCCTTCCTCCTCCTCTACCCAGTACCGAGGTTCAGCAAACTTGTGGGTAAATTGATGAATCATTTTCCCCTCATATAAAGGTAATCTTCCCTTTCCTGGTTCAGTTTTAAACAAATGACTATCATTAGTCATGTGAAATTCAGCAGTTAACTTTAAATTCCACTTATCCTGAATTTCCTCCCCCAACAACGGAAAGCGACTCATTTTTTTAGCTATGAAAATATCTAAATCAGATTTAAACTCCATAACCGAAATAGAATCAGGAGATAAGCGTTTAATTAAATCCACAGAAATATGAATACAATCATCATCAGGAAAATTATTTAATTCTCCCACATCATGACGCATAAACCTAGCCGGAAAAGATAAAGTTTTATTACCATTTTCAAAAGTCAAAACCACAAACTTAAAACTTTTATGTACCCCTTCAAAAATAGCCTT
>NZ_JACJSB010000039.1 GCF_014697585.1 Dolichospermum sp. FACHB-1091
TTCAAAGTATTATTTTTTCTCGGTTCAGTTGCCTTGAGTTGTTTCTCTCTCAGCCACTTATCCAATATATCAATGCTGCCGGTTGTTGTCAAGGGTTTTGAAAAACTTTTTTTGGCGGGGGTGATTTATTGGGGTGATGAAGCTTGAAAGGCTTGAAGAGATAGGATTTTCCCTATCTATAGTTTATTTGGATTAGTCGAGTTTTTGGCGATAAGGCTGTATTTTTTCGGTGATGCGGGTTGAATCATGTCTAAGAGTTTTGATTATCAAGACTATGTTCACTGCTGTTGCTTGCAGGGCTGTCGTAATAGTGCAGTGTCAGTTGTATGAGGAAGGGATTTCCTGGTTTCTGCTGGGCATAATCGGAAGGCTGCGTGGGTGATGTTTCCAGATTACTGAAACTCAAGATTAACTGATTTTCGCTCATGGAGACGACAACCGGAGGAAGGGGAATAGCGGTTGGCTCTTGGGATTGGAGGCTGAAAGGCAATTTTGATACTATATTAATTAGGTCTAAGGGGAAAAAGGAGTCTAGTGGGGGAAACAGAGATGGCATTTTCAAGCCCGGTTGTGTGGGTGTTGTTGGCTCTGGAGGATTGGTGCTATTTGCAGATGTGCTTGTAATGATTTGGAGGATTTGGCTTTCTGTTAGGTTATAGTTAGCACTGAGCATGAGAGCAACGACACCAGTAATGTGAGGGGCTGCCATGGAGGTGCCATTGTAAGTGGCATATTGATTATTGGGTATTGTGGAATAAACATCAACTCCTGGGGCGGTAACATAGGTGATTTCCTGAGAACCAGAACGGTTGGAAAAGTCGGCAAGGTTATTATTTTTATCTACCGCACCTACGGCAATTCCTGAATTATAGGCGTAGCGGGCGGGATAGGATGGCAGTGAGTCACTATTATTACCGGCAGCCATGACAACAATTACGTTTTTGCTGCTGGCATATTCTATGGCTGATTTGAGGGTATCGTTGGAGGAATTACCTCCTAGACTGAGATTAATGACATTTGCGCCATTATCAACTGCGTAATAAATGCCTTTGGCGATATTTGTGTAAGAACCTGAGCCGTTGGCATCTAGGACTTTGACTGGCATAATTTTGGAGTTGTAGGCAATGCCAGTGACACCAATACCGTTATTTTCCGCGGCTATGGTTCCTGAAACATGGGTTCCATGTCCATTATTGTCTAAAACATTCTTGTTGTTATCTACAAAATTCCAACCATGAACATCGTCAATATAGCCATTACCATCATCATCTATGTCGTTACCAGCTAGTTCTTTGGTATTACTCCAAATATTATTTTTTAGGTCTTGATGGTTGTAGTCTACGCCTGTATCTAGTACGGCAACAATAGTTCCTTGTCCTGTATATCCATTATTCCAGGCTGTGGGAGCTTTGATCAGATTCGCTCCCCAATTATTATCACCCAAGTTAGGAGCATCCGCATAGGGACTAACACCTGCGGCTTTACTTACTGCTAATCCGGCATTTACTAAACCATAACCATTATTTGAGTTATAACTGCTATTATTGGCTATAGAGGTGTTTCTTTCTGGCTGATATTGGGTAGAAGAACTATAACTACCCCAACTCGTAATATTATCGGTGGGGTTTTGAAAGGTATTAGTTAGCAAAGTAGCTGTATATTTGATTTCTTGTTGAGATAGAGAGTTGTGAGGAATGTCAACTGACATAAGTATTTAAGCCCCAATAATAGCAATATTTTCCCTGACAAAGTAATTTGGTCAAAATCCGCAAATACAAAAATTGAAAATTATCAGTTATTCCCCTTTGTTAATTACTAATATGATTTGGAAATACAAAAAGATGTTTTAATTACGAATTAGATAATATTTAATGAGCAATATTAACAATAAAAGCTATGATTTGATGACATTGAAATATAAAAGCTATGATTTTATATTTCTAACAGAGAGATTCTGTAGGAGGATTTAGGACTAAGAACCCCTTAATACCAAATTAAGATAGAACCCACATTCCGCACCCTGAACTGTCACAGATCAAAAAAGCATAGCTAGTAGTACATAATAACTAACGATAAATTAAAGAGAAATAAGCTTAATAAGAATATGTATCATTAAAAGGAGGGTGGTGTGAGAAAGTAAAGTTTCCTAAGGAGGCCGAAAGAAAGAGAAAATTCAATATGATTAAACCCACATTCTGCACCCCCCAGTGTCACAATCGGTAATTTGGATTTTTGAGGACTTTTAAGGATAATTTTCATACAAAATAATCTAAAGTTTAGGTAGCGATAGCGAAGCGCTGCTGCAAGCAGTTCGCCAATCTCAAATCCCCAAATGACCATTTTTTGTTGTGTGAGAGTTTAGGGTGCGGAAGGTGGGTTTTAATCTTCCTTTTGACATGGGAGAATAAAGCCAAGTTTTATGATCTGGTATTTCATCTATCCAAACAGCTAAAAAAATCTGTCCTGAAGCATTTTGACAACTAAATAAACAGGGAAAATCATAATATTCATAGATTTCAATAATTTCTAGGTTTACTAAAGGTGGGTATTGTGGTAGTAATTTAGTAGATAGTCGCTTAATAAAACAATATATTATCAAAAGGATATTGATTTTTCCAGCGATAAATAGAAAAGTCTCGTTGATCAACAGTTAAAATACGACCATGACCTAAATGTTCTGACAAAATAATTAAAGAAGCATCTGCTAAATCCATTGGTAAATCAGCATATTTTTCCATTAATTCCTTCAGTCTATGCGCGTGTGTTTTTTTTAACTCAAAAACTTCAAATGCGCTCACATCCCATAATTTCATAAAGTTACATTGAGCATCATTACCTAGTCTATTTAACAATAAATAACAGGTTTCTGTGATTACAGGATGCGTTGTGATTAAAGGTTCTTTGATCTCATTGAGTTTGTTGGTTGCTAATTGATGATATTTATCTTTACGATTTGCTAATGCTAACCAAAATCCTGTATCTGCTATAATCATAAAGATTCTTCTAAGATGGTTTTTAATTGAGTTTTGTAAGTGCTAGACAAATCAGGATCACCTTCTCCACACGCAATAAAGTCACTTTGTTTAAGTAAAGCGAGAGGATCATTTTCTGGCTGTTTAATTTTTTGATAATAAAGATCAATTGCGGTTTGAATAATTTGTTTGATATCTTGGTTGGTTTGTTGTTGAATGATATTAATCTTATCAAGAATGATTTGATCTAAAGATGTATCAATGTTCATAATTTCTTCTTAGAAATAGCTACAATAATTATAACACTAATTTAGTTGACTGGATTTGAAAAGCAAAAAATAAATTTCTTGGCTAATAGCAAAATTAAGCTAAAGCTGAATGAAGATTGATCATTCATTATTTAGTCTGTTTTAACAGACTTTCACTATGAGACTAAGAATAAATTATCAGGCGGTTTTGTAGGATAATGTAAGATGTATATTAACAGCAAAAAACCCTCGATAAATTAACCGAAGGCTTATTAATTTTATGTTTACAAGTCTTCTATGAAATAATCAGATGACTTAAAAAATTGGTGATTTCCAATATTGTCAAATACAGCAAATCAGAAACTACTAATTTACATTTTGACTGTGGCTATCGCTTAAATTGCTTACTACCTGAGATGCAACGTATCCACCTACTGCTCCTACTGCTAGTGTTGCTGCTACAGGAATTATAACTGGTGCTGATACAAAACTACCCGCAACAGCAGTCAATGGAGCGATGACTGCTACAGATGTTTCTACCATAGCTGTTGCTGTAGATATGAGAGATAAAATATTTGCTACAACTACACTACTAGCTATAGTTTCAGCTTGTCCAGTAGCAATAACCGTTACTGCACTACCAGCAATTGCTCCTGCTACAAATTCCTCTTGTTCAATCTCTATTTTCAACTTCATATCCCCTCACGGTAAGGTAATAAAAGCGATATTCCAACAAAACAAACAACCTCACAAATTATGCAAAAATGGTTATCAATTATCGGTATCGGTGAAGATGGTTTAGCAGGGTTAAGTCCCCTAGCTGTTTCTTGCTTAGACAAAGCTAAAATTATCTTTGGAGGGGAACGTCATCTTTCCATGTTACCCCCTGACGACGACCGGGAAAAAATTCCCTGGAAATCACCTTTTCAAACTTCCATAACAGAAATTATTAGTCGTCGTGGCCAAGCAGTTTGTATTTTAGCTAGTGGCGACCCTCTATGTTATGGTGTGGGTACAACTATTCTTAAAGATATTAATATTTCGGAAGTTACAATTATTCCTGCACCATCGGCTTTTAGTCTAGCTTGTTCTCGACTAGGATGGTCTTTAACGGAAGTGGAAACTTTAAGTTTATGTGGTCGTCCAGTTTCTCTAGTCCAATCTTACATTTATCCCGGTGCAAAATTATTAATTTTGAGTGAGGGAAAACATACTCCCGCTAATGTGGCTGAAATTTTGACAAGTCGCGGTTATGGTAATAGTCAAATTACTGTTTTAGAAAAAATGGGTAATATTAATGAGAATATTATAACAGATATCGCTACTAATTGGCAAGAAAAAAATATCGCTGCTTTAAATACTATTGCGGTGGAATGTATTGCTGATAAGGGAATAGTTGGTTTATCGAGATTTCCCGGTTTACCTGATAGTGCTTTTCATCATGATGGACAATTGACAAAAAGGGAAGTCCGGGCGGTGACTTTATCGAGTTTAGCACCTAACCCTGGGGAATTGCTCTGGGATGTGGGGGCTGGTTGTGGTTCTATTTCTATAGAGTGGATACGAAGTGATAGAAGATGTCGAGCGATCGCTATTGAACAAAATTCCTCTAGAATAAATTATATTGCTGATAATGCCGCTGCTTTAGGAACACCGAATTTACAAATTATTGCGGGTAAAAGTATAGAGATTATCCCCAATTTACCCGCACCAAATGCGATTTTTATTGGTGGTGGTGTGACAGAACCAGAAATACTAGAAACCTGTTGGAATGCTTTACTTTCCGGGGGGAGAATGGTCGTTAATGTTGTGACATTGGAGGGTGAACTGATTTTATATCAATGGTATGAAAAAGTGGGAGGAAATTTTAGCCGGATTGCGATTCAACGCGGTGAACCTATCGGGTCAAGATTTTTGGGTTGGAAAGCAATGTCTCCTGTGACTCAGTGGGTGGGAATAAAAAATTGAAGAGGGTTAGGTTTTTTCTGTTTATTTGTCTCATGAAATACTTTTAAAACATCCTCTTATTCGGTTATTTTAAATTTTGAATCTTCAATTAAAGATCCAAAATTTAAAATTCAGTCCGGGTCAATTCTTCTTGAAATTGGTTGGGTGCTGCTTTACCTGAATTTGGTATTAATTCATAAGCACGGATTCATATTCAATCCTTCTAGCCAATTGTGCCATTTCAAGTTCGAGATTATGCAAAGAATTTAACATCAAATCATCCCGGTTTTGCCAAATTGCAAATATTTTCTCCCTACCATCATTTAAAGTTTTTAAATCAATTTGATAACTGGTATTTACTTGTTGTAACTTCAACCCTAATAAACCCAAAAGTCGGTTTAATATCTTAATTCCTGAAACAGCTTCTTTACCCCTGACTAGATCAATACCTAAAGCCCGTTTAATGTGTTTACTACTTTGCATAGCCACATTTTTCAACCACATCAAATCAGGATCATTTTCATTAAATACGCGCTGTAATTCCAGAAATTGTAGCATTCCTAAAGCCCGCATAGCTTCCACCTTGAGTGTATAAGTTTTTAAATCTGGGAGAAAAACTTTACCTTCACCCCAAAATAATTGTTGATTCCATTCTTGCTGATCTTTAACATGAAAATATTCACTTTCATGAGTGAGATAATAATGAATTAACAATTGTCCATAATATCCTTTTTCGTCCTGTAATTTAAGTTGGGGAGTAACGACAATTCCATACCTTTGTTTGAGGATATATTTATTAAGTTGATAACGTTCTTCATGACTTAAAGAATGTTTGGTTAATAGCTGTTCATATTCCAGATAACCAATATCCTTAGCAGTAGCGACAGAATTTGCGTTTGCTAGTTGATTTTGCTGTTTAATGTCTTTGATTTTGGCTTTAATTTCCTTAGATTTTTGACGACTTTGCGCCCAATCTTTTTGAACTTTAACAATTTCTAAAATTAAGCGTTTGCGGTTTTCTAAATCACTAGGTTCAGTGGCGAAAAATGCCAAACGTAAATCACGCAGAATGTTATTTTGTACTTCATTACTTCGCATTTGAATTTGATGTCCATCAGTTATCAATCCCTCTTGCATTGATTGACGATAAAGGCGAATAGAAGCGTTAACTCTTGCGGATAATTTCGCCCAAGTACGTAAATGAATCGGATCATAAACTAAAGGTAAATCCACATCTATTTTATGTAATGGACTTAATAAAGCTAGATTTTCCTTTTGATTTTCTTGATACCAATGAGAGAGTAAACGGTAATTTGTACTCCCACTTCCAATTAAGCCAATACCCCGTTTAGCACACCAAACAATGCGGGGAACATCATCCCTGACTCTTGCTAAAGCTTGACGGGCTTCTGAGTCAGGAATCACCCCTTGAAAAATGCCATAAACTCGGTCAAAATGTTGAACATCAATACTAATTCCTGTTCCCAAACTAGGTGTAACAAAAACAGTATTATAATCGCTAATTTTCTGATTAATAGCCGCTATAAAATCAACGGCTGCGTGACCGGGTGTATTAGTGGTATGACTGCTAATTACTAAGGTTTCGGGAAATTCTTTTTTGAGTTTTTGCAACCGTTCTCTTAAGTAATGCTCAATAGTTTCACAACTGTAACGACCAGAACGACTATCGGTGGTTACATAGCATTTACGTCCAGCAATTAGATCTAATTCTAATTGATGAATTAGAGGTGTGGGATTAGGTGAATCATAAAAAGTTGTATCCCAACCTTGTTCCGGTTTCCATTCATTGACAACTAGCCAAGGAGTTAATTTAATTCCTGCTAAAGTCTGTAAATACTCTAAAGATACATCCGATAAATCGGCATCCTGGGCAATTATTAAACCTCCAGTTGTGATCACTGTAGAAATTAATTGTTGGAAAACGCGGAGAATTTTCACTCGTTTTTGTTTACAGGTATCACTGTTGAGCAAATGCCATAATGATTGTTCAACTTCATCTAAAATTAATATTGCTCCTTGCCAATGTTCGGGTTTTAATCTCCAAATTGAATCTATACACAATCCTAAAGATGGTGTAATTGCTAAGGGATAAGTAACGGGTAATTCATCAGCTTCTATACTCCATTTTTCATGTTCAATTCCCCATTTAATGCCGATTTTATCACATAAAAACCGGCCTAAAATGATTCTATGGGTAATTAATAAAACTGGTTGATTGCGGCTTTTTGCTTGTTGAACAATCCCTTGTAATGCTGTGGTTTTACCTGTACCTTTGGCCGATTTTACTCCCACTAAGCCAGATGTGGGAAAGGCAATTTTTTCCAAATAGGGGCAGTTAACAGTAATTGCAGCAGGAATTGTTAACTCTGTGTGCGGTTTGGTTTGGGCAATGTAAATATCTAAATCTACACTTTGACGATAAATTTTATCAAATGCTATTGCTCCTTTGGCAATGATAAATTCATCAACTCCTTTTTCTTTTCCTGGAAGTTCTACAATTTTAACATGACAATTTTGTTGTTGTAATAAACAACCTAGTTGGGAAATGGCATTATTGACGGCGGCAATTTTTTTCTGTTGAGTTTCAAAATCAAAACAAATATGAAACTGGCGTTTTGTGTTTGTAAATGCTGCTAAATCAGGTATTAATTGCCGACTGGTAACTTTGCCAAATTCATCTTTAATAACTCTATAACCGCTATTAATACCAGGAATAGCAATAGCAACATATCCTTGGGTTAATAGTGCTGCGGCTTTTTTCGCACCTTCACAAATGATAATGGATATCTTATTTTTAATTACCCATTCCCAAAAACCTTCGGCTTCACCGTCATCATTAATGGTGATTTTTTCCGGTATTTCTAAGTTGTAAAGTTGTCCAACTTGTTGCCAAATTTCTAAAGATATGCGTAAACAAAATATGCGTGTGGGTGTGCTGGGAGGGTGTTCATATTTGATTGATTTACCTTTCTGATTTTGTCGCGGTTGGTTGGGTTTAAAACATCCCCATTCCATTTTATGCCAATTGTTGAGGGGATCTAGTCCAGAACACCACCAACCACCTTCGGTTATATGGGTATAACGCTGTAACCATGCACTTTTAATCATCCCTGTGTTGGTGCGGGGGAGTTTGTCAGAAATCAGCAGGTATTCATAAGCATTTTTGCTTTGAAGCGATTTAAAGTTTAAACGTGCTAAGTCTAAATTTATACCACTGCTCTTGACTAATTCTTCAAGGTGTTGTGGATGTAAAGAATGCAGATGCATAAGCTGAAGCAGCTAAGGAATATAAGGAAATTAAAACCTTAACACGGCTGGGCTAATTTTTCATAAAATAAATTTGCAAGTTTAAGTGTTATTTTTTTATCCTTGTTTATATAAATACTTCTGTAAATATATCAAGGTATGGTTATGGCTGTGAAACTGTAAAAATAATAAGTTTGTATTATGATTATATATACATATAATTTTTGTTTACAGTCCTTACTTAGGACTTACCCATTGACAGGAACGAACAAATAGGGGCATAGGTTTCAGAAGGCCATTTTTTTGGTACTAAAACCACTACAATGACTGTTGATGCTAGATAATGGGGAAGCCTTGACATTTAACCAACCTAGCCCAGAACCAAAGAACTAAAAATTATGCGAACTCACTATTGCGGCGAACTCCGAAAAGAACATATTGGTGAAACTGTTACCTTTTACGGATGGGTAGACCGTCGCCGCGATCACGGTGGTGTGATATTCTTAGATTTGCGCGATCGCTCTGGTATTGTCCAAATCGTCAGCGATCCTCAGCGCACCCCATACTCCTATGAACAGGCCAATGCACTCAGAAATGAATATGTTGTAGCCATCACCGGTAGAGTTACCCAACGTCCCCCAGAATCCCTAAATCCCAGGCTTCCGACTGGCGAAGTCGAAATCTATGCTGATAAAATAGAACTACTCAACGCCGTCCGCAAACAGTTACCTTTCCAAGTTTCCACCGCAGACACAGAAACAGTTCGGGAAGATTTACGATTAAAATATCGTTATTTGGACTTACGACGGCAACGTATGGCGCAAAATATGCAATTGCGTCATCAAGTCATTAAAGCCATGCGGCGCTACCTCGAAGACCTAGAAGGTTTTATCGAAATCGAAACCCCAATTCTCACCCGTTCCACCCCCGAAGGTGCGCGAGATTATATTCTTCCCAGTCGCGTCAATGAAGGTGAATGGTTTGCTTTACCGCAATCTCCCCAACTCTTCAAACAATTATTGATGGTATCGGGAATGGATAGATACTATCAAATTGCGCGATGTTTTCGAGATGAAGATCTACGGGCTGATAGACAACCAGAATTTACCCAATTAGACATGGAAATGAGTTTCATGTCTGAAGATGAAATTATTGAACTTAATGAAAAGTTAGTTTGTCATATTTTCAAAACTGTAAAAGGAATTGATTTACCTCGTCCTTTTCCTCGTCTTCCTTACGCGGAAGCTATGAACCGTTACGGAAGTGATAAACCAGATACCCGCTACGGTTTAGAATTAGTTGATGTTTCTGACGTTTTAAAAGATTCCGGTTTCAAAGTTTTTCGAGAAGCCATTTCTAACGGTGGTATCGTTAAAATACTCCCCATTCCTAATGGTAACGATGCAATTTCTAATGTTCGCATTAAACCAGGTGGTGATATTTTCCGAGAAGCCGCAGAAGCTGGAGCGAAAGGATTAGCTTATATTCGCGTCCGAGAAAATGGTGAAATTGATACTATTGGCGCAATTAAAGATAATTTAACACCGGAACAAAAGCAGGAAATCTTAACAAGAACAGGTGCAAAAGCTGGACATTTGTTATTATTTGCGGCGGCTGATACAACCACTGTTAATAAAACTTTAGACAGAATTCGTCAATTTGTGGCCAGGGAATTTAAGTTAATTGCAAAAGACAAAATTAACTTCCTCTGGGTGACAGAATTTCCCATGTTTGAATGGAATGCAGATGAAAAACGTTTAGAAGCATTACACCACCCATTTACAGCCCCTCATCCTGAGGATATCAGTGATTTAAAAACCGCCCGCGCTCAAGCTTATGATTTAGTTTTAAATGGGTTTGAAGTTGGTGGGGGAAGTTTGCGAATTTATCAGCGAGAAGTTCAAGAACAGGTGTTTTCAGCTATTGGTTTATCAACAGAAGAAGCACAAAGTAAATTTGGCTTTTTATTAGAAGCTTTTGAATATGGAACTCCTCCCCATGGTGGTATTGCTTACGGTGTAGATCGTTTGGTAATGTTGTTAGCAGGAGAAGAATCAATTCGTGATGTGATTGCTTTTCCTAAGACTCAACAAGCGCGTTGTTTATTAACAGATGCTCCTGGAAATGTAGACGCAAAACAATTGAAAGAGTTGCACGTTGCTTCGACTTTTAAACCCAAGGTTTAAGGTTTGATTATTCCCTCTGCTTTTTTGCAGGGGGTTTAATTTTGGAAAGAAAGTTTCGCGCAAAGGTACAAAGGAGCAAAGACGCAAAGGAAGAAGTTAGAAAGTTACATTTATTAATTTTGGGTAAGAGTTCCTACTAAAATTTGCATTAGTATTTCTAAATCGGTAGGAACTCGATATAACATTAAGTCCTGAGTTATTAGAGGACGATGTGATTTAGTGATAGAGTTATCAATTTTTTTATCTTTTATATTATTATATAATATACAGTGAATTTCATCTAAATAAGGTAAAGTTTTAGCGAGCAAGATACCCGCACCACAAGATTTTTATTATTCATATTTATACCTCATAATATCGGAAACTGCTGTATGATTTATTATCATATCTATTTGATGCGGTGATGTAAAAATATTGCCGAAAAAAACAAGAATATGGTATAAAAGTTAATATCTTGATTTTTTGATTGGTGAAAAATGACTATTCCTGACTTTCAAGCTATTATGCTTCCTTTATTGCAATATGCAAGTGATAGTAAAGAACATTCTTTAAGAGACGCTATTACATATTTAGCTGATGTTTTTAATTTACAGCAAATTGTCATCAAACCCGGAACAAGAACCCCACCCCCAACCCCCTCCAATATCAAAAGTTTATCCTTTTCTTCCCCCCGCTGCGGGGGGATTGAGGGGGGTGCGAGGAGGGGACTAAGATGTACCTTATATGATTGTAAATCGCTGTAAGTGATGACGAAAGAAAGGAATTATTATCTAGTGGACAACAAGCGGTTTTTGATAATAGAGTATTACCTATCTTCCTTCTTCCTTCGTGATCTTCGTTTCTTTGTGGTTCATTTAACCTATATTTTTCTGGTAGAAAAACTATGAAATACAGGCGAAAAAATAAAAAGGCTTGGAGGGTAAACCAAGCCCAACTTCACTCAGGGTAAAATATATCATCCATCCTATAGATTATTCATATATTAATAATCCTTCCCAAGAGAGAAATTTCAAAAATATTCCGACAAACCTTCCTGACTCTCTGCGTCTCTGGGTGAGAAAAAATACACCCTTATTCAGCAACATTTAGCAGATATTTCTGACACAATTGGCGAAAGTCTTCGCCCCGCATTTCAAAGTTAGGATATTGGTCAAAACTAGCGCAAGCTGGAGATAGTAATACTACTGAAGCTTGATGTTTTTTCGCTAGTTCCCCAGATAAAGATACGGCGTTTTCCATAGTTTCGACTATGTGATAATTACTATATCCCACCTCTTGCAGACGTTTAGAAAATGCTGGTGCTGCATTCCCAATAAGTAAGACTGCGGCGGCTTTGGCTTGAATTTGTCCTAACCAGGCGGTATCATTTCCCGCTTTGGCTTCCCCACCGGCGATTAAAATGGCGGGAGTTTGCACAGATGCTAAACCGACTTCGGCCGCGTCATAATTAGTGGCTTTACTATCGTTAATAAAATCAATGCCTTGCCAATTGCAGATATGTTCTAAACGATGGGGAACACCAGGAAATTCACGGACAGCCTGGGAAATTGCGGTAATATCTATACCTGCTAATCTAGCAGCGGCGACGGACATGAGCAGATTTTGCTGGTTATGTTCTCCTACCATTCGCAATGCAGATATCTCTATAATGGCTTGGGGTGTAGCCGTGATTTTTTCCATTACCCAGCCATTTTCTACATAAAAGCCTTTTTCACCTATTAGGAATTTTTCGCCTTTAACGCTTGTCCAATAAGCATTTGGCCAATGATTTAATCCTAATTTGCTCAAATAAACATCATCACCATTAAATATTTGAATTTGGGAATTGTGCAATAATTTGGCTTTAATATTATAGTAATTTTCTAATGTTTTGTGCCGGGCTAAATGATCTGGTGTGAAAGTTGTCCAAATGCCAATGCGAGGTGCTAAAGTTACAGAAGATTCGATTTGATAACTGCTAATTTCGCCAATTATCCAATCAGGGCGATTTTGGATTTTAGATTTTGGACTTCGACTTCGCTCAGTCAAACTATTTTGGATTGCCACTTCACAAGCAGCATAACCAATATTACCACAGGCTGGAGCGTTTAATCCTGCTGTTTGGAAAATAGCCGCAGTTAAAGCGGTGGTGGTGGTTTTACCATTTGTACCGGTGATTCCTACCCAGGGGATATCTTGTAAATGTCGCCAAGCTAGTTCCATTTCGCCAATAGTTTCTATGCCCAATTCTCGCGCTTTGGCTAAAATAGGAATATCCCAAGGAACTCCGGGACTGACAATTATTAACTTGGATATATCAGAATTGGTAAATTCTGGCGTGTTTCCTAGTTTGACGGTAATGTGTTCGCTGGCGAGTTGTTGTTGTTGTTCGAGGAGGGTTGGGGAGGTGCTACTATCGCAAAGTTCTACCTCCCAGCCTTCCTGTTTCAACAATCTTGCCGCAGCAACACCGGATTTTCCGAATCCAATAATTAACGCTTCTGGCATTGACTGTATATCATCCCTGGTTAAGCCTCACTATATTAGCGTTAATTGGCAGCAATTACACAACTTTTTATTGCTTTTGGCTACAAATTTTTGACTATCGCGCCAAAGTCAGCCAATACACGGGCGTGATTTCGTAATAATCCCAGCAAATTTAGGCGATTTTGCTTAATATCGGGATTTGGGTCCATGACTAAAACGCTATCTTCACCATCAAAAAATGTACTAACGGTAGGAGCGATTTTTGTCAGTGCAGTTACTAACAGTTGATAATCCCGGTTTTGTTGTGCTGCTTGGGTTTGGGGAACTAGTTCAACCAAGGCGTTGTAAAATGCAGATTCAGATTTTTTCTGGAATAGTTCGGGGTTAATTAAGGTTTGTGGTTCTAGGGTTTCCAAGTCTAGATTTCCTTGGGCTGCTAACCGGGTAGAACGGTTGACGGTTTCGTAGATTTTATCTAATGTACCATCTTGACGGATTTTTTGTAAATAGATGGCGCGATCGCGGACATCTAATAAATCTACTAATGCACGTTCTGTATATTCAGGATCATTTTCTCCTAAAACCGCATTTACCAAATCGTAATCTATCTGTTTTTCATCTTGTAATAAGGTGCGAATCCGTTGCAGGAAAAATTCTTGCAATGTTTTAATTAAGGATTTGGCATCTTTGTTAAAAGCTGTGGCGAAATCTGTGGCTACTTGCTCTAATAGCTGGGATAAATTAAGTTTTAATCCTCCTTCTTTGATAACTCTTCCATTTTCAGTAATAATCGCTAACCAAATAATTTGAATTAATCCATTAGCTGCACGTCTTAACGCAAAAGGATCAGAAGAACCTGTAGGTATTAAGCCCAAGCCAAATATACAGACTAATGTATCTAATCTGTCTGCCAACGCTACAATTTTACCAGTGAGAGTTAAGGGTAACAAGCCATCTGGGATGTCATTTTCTGCTGTTAACTCCTCAACATAAGAAGGCGGTGCTATCGTAGACCGTAACAAGCCATCTGGGATGTCATTTTCTGCTGTTAACTCCTCTTGTTTAATTGTTCTAACTGGCCAATAATGTTCCATTATTGCTCGTGCAACTTCGGGATCTTCGCCACTCACTAAAGCATATTTTTCTCCCATTATTCCTTGCAATTCAGGAAACTCAAACACCATTTGAGTTACTAAATCTGCTTTACATAATAAAGCTGCTCTTTCGACTTTTTGGCGTTGCTCTTTCCCTAAATGCAATTGCTCACTGATTCTTTCTGCAATTTTAACAACTCGATCTACCTTTGCGCGGACAGAACCTAAATCTTCTTGAAATGTAACTTTTTCTAATTGTGGTAAAAAGCTTTCTAGTGGTTTTGATAAATCAGATGCACAGAAGAATCTCGCATCAGCTAATCTAGCACGAATTACTCTTTCATTTCCTACAGCAATAATATCTGCTTTTGCAGGGTTGCCATTAGAAATAGTGAGGAAATTGGGTAATAATTGTTCTTGATAACCATCTTTAAATACAGGAAAATATCGCTGATGAGTTACCATGACTTCTGTAATTACTTCCGTTGGTAAGTTAAGAAAGTCTTCTTCAAATTTGCCAATAACTACGGAAGGGTATTCTACCAAATTTACGACTTCTTCTAATAAATCTGGATAAACGACTGTGTTGCCACCAGCAGCTTTTGCTGCTTTCTTCACTTGTTCACTGATAATTTTTTTCCTTTCTTCTGGTGAAACTATTACAGAACCATCAGCCAAGGTTTTTACATATTCTGTAGCGTGGGAAATACTGACGGGTTCGGGGTGTAAGACTCTATGGGCGCGAGAGATGCGATCGCTTTTAACCACTTTTGCCCCATTCTCTAATTGTAGTGGTAAAATATCTCCATCTAATAATGTGACTAACCACCGAATTGGCCGGGAAAATCGGCCGTCACCATGTCCCCAACGCATTAACCGCTTGCCTTCTAAATTCCAGACCCATTGGGGAACAAGTTCGGTTAAAATATCCGCAATGGGACGACCGGGAATTTGCTTATTCACAAAGACAAAATCCCCTTTTTCCGTGGGACGAATTTCTAAAGCAGAAATATCTACACCTTGCTTACTCGCAAAACCAATGGCGGCTTTAGTGGGTTGTCCATCTTTAAAGGCTGCTTGTGCGGGTGGTCCTTTGATTTCCTCTTCTCTGTCTGCTTGTTGGGAGGGTAAACCGGTAATGAGAACCGCTAACCGTCGCGGTGTTCCATAGACTTCAACCACAGCGTCGGGGAGATTATGAGTTGCTAGGCTGTGGGGAATGCGCGATTTCCATTGTACAATAGCATCACTCAAAAAACCGGCGGGTAATTCTTCTGTACCGACCTCTAATAAAAATGCTGGCATAAGATACTGTTTTTAACTTGACGGGGCTGAACATTAGTCAATTCCAATATTGTATGCCATAACCGATAATAGGTAATAGGTAATTGGTAATAGGTAATAGGTAATAGGTAATTGGTAATAGGTAATTGGTAATTGGTAATTGGTAATTGGTAATATGATTGTTTATTTTTATATCCTTGTTATTGACAAGTAGTGTATAATTAGGTAGCTTAGATGAAAGATTCCATTTGTTCAAAATATACAACTTGAACAAGTGAAGCAGTTAAAAAACTGGTGTAAAGGAACAAACAAATTATGTCTCCAGAAAACAATGGTGGCGCTAAAATTGAGGCGCGTTCACCAAAACCTTCTATTGATTTAGTTACCCTTGTAGAGTTGCTGACTAAAGCAATTCCACCCAAAAACAATAGTGGAACTACTGATAAACTACACCCTGATTATAGACCAGCATTTGCTTTTGATGCTAAAAATAATCGTCTCAGGATATGTACGTCAGCAGTTATGAGAAGATTCTTTGGAAATAAGGATTTTAAAACGGCTTTTCATCCTGAAGGTGGGGGTTTTGTTCAAGATTTACGAACTTCTGGTTATGGTTTGAGGATGCGAATTGGTGGTACTTTAAAAGAAGATAATAGAGACAGATTACCTAAAGCTTTAGATCAATTAATTCTAGCTATTGATGCAGCATTACCACCAGAAACTCAATTATCGGCTTTGTTGTTAAATGAACCAGGGAAACGGCTTCAGGAATTAGCACAAAACACAGGTGCTTCTTTCCAAAATAAAGCTCATAATGCGACTCTTATTCCTATAGCATTTCCTAATCAAGATACTCAGAATAATCCAGAAAATAAACCGATAGCTAAAGTAATTTCTGCATCAGAAACAATAGATGCTGATAATTACTTTACACGGATGTCAAGTGCAGTTGAAGAATATTTAGAAAATCAGGAATTAGAAGCAGATGAAATTGAAACATCTCTTGATGCTTTGAAAGCAGAAAACACTAGATTAGAAAGTCAGTTAAATCGGTTTTTAACATTCCTAGATGATGAAGCATTAGCGCGGGTAAGATTGTTAATTACCTTGCGGATTATGGAAGCAATTTCCAAATTTAGTCCGACTAAATACGAACTAATTAGAAAATATGTTCAGCGGGTTAAGACTTTTTTTGATGCTGCAAAAGAAGATATTTTTGAGGTTGATTTATCCGCTGATTTTGGTACAGGTGGTCAGTTTAAACTATCAGAATCTTTGCAAACAGCAAATTTCTATTTCTGTCTACCGGTTTGGCCAGAATCTGAAGCTCAAATCTTTGAAGAAAAGACAATAAATCAAGAAAAAACTAGCTTTGGAGTTGTGCGAGAAGTTAGTTATCATTTTCGGATTAATGGACAAAACCCAACAGCAGGTAAATCTGCTTTTGAAGCAAGACTTGATAAAATTGAGAAAGAATTAGAACTAGATAATGAAGATTCATTTTTTGATCCAAAAACAGTTACTCGCTCTTTATCTCAGTTGATATTTTTAGCAGTTGTTGTTCCCTCTCAAATAATAGAATCTGTAACTGTGAAAAATTTCTCAAGTTCAGTACAGCAACTTCTCGAAGATCTAAAAAATGGTGGTAAGAATGCTGTTAAAGAACTTATAGTTAAGTTGCGAGACTGTGCTAACACAATGAAAACGATTGCTTCAAATTTAATTGAGGTTATTAATACCAAAAGTGAAAAAATAATTTCTCAAGTTCAAAGTGAATCTTCTCAACAATTTATCTGTGTAAAAAGTGGTATTTTTGAATGGTCACGGTTAACAGCAGGAGCATCTGAAAATTTACTTGTTGGTTCAGAAAATCCTGGAAGAGAAACGGTAGAATGGTTTAAACATATTGAAGTTTGCGATACTCCAGAAACACCAGGACTTTTATTTTCTGTCAAGGTCAATACTCAACTTTCTGAACATAACTTAGTCACCAAAGGTAATCCATATTCAATTCAAGTACAAAGGATTTTACCAGAACATCTTTTACAGATTATTTGGTGTCCTTTTTCTTTTTCCAAAGAAAACGATAAATGGACGTACAAACCTTCAGAAGATACGCCAAAAGCACAGGGATGGTCATTACCAGCAGCAATTTTTTTAGAGTATGATGTGAATAATTTAACTCGACAAGAAAAAGGGAAAAGAGGTGAAGAGAATAAACAATATCATGCTGCGGGTGTTGCGGCTTTTGAAGTATTAGTTTATTGTTGTTTATGGCATATTATTAACAAATTAAAACAAGAAGTAAATAATGATTTTACAACTTTAATGCTGAGGTTGCAAGAACAAGGAAAGGAAAGTGATGATAAAGATGGTGATTCTTATGTTTATGCAGCCGCGCAAACTTTAGAAGCGATATTAGCAGAAGATACTAATATTAGAATGCAGGGAATTGTTCTTAAAAACCTAGATAAAGAAAACCAAAATACCCAATATGTAAAAAAGAATATTTTTAATGCTTTATTGAGTGCATTCCCTATCGTTACCAGTACACCAAAACCGCCAACAGTTCTGAAAATTGGTTTAATTTCCTACTCAACTCGTCCCTGTGATGAGTCTAGTTCATTAAATACAGATGAAAAGAGTTATCTTTTTCTGACTCAAAGTTATATTGCTACTGCGGTAAATCAGCCATTTTCCGGTTATCATATCAAAGCAGAAAGGACACAATCTGATATTGTTGATACTCCTGAAAACTTCCGAAAACAAAGATTAGTTCAAGAAGAAATTCGTTATCTTGAAAATCAAGGATGTGAGCATATTATTTTACTTTCTCATGCTTATGGTAGCCGAAGATTTAACCGTGTTGCAGATTACAATGCTGGATTAACACCAAAAGAGTTTTTAGAAGATATTTCTCAGAGTTTTCCTGATTTAACTATTTACACCTTATTACGTGATGTTTTCCCCGCAACGAGACTTTATAAACGGGAAAAAAATCAAGCTGGATTTGAGATTTTACAAGCAGGAGATTATACTAATTTCTTGAGTTCCGTAGAAAAAATATCAACTCGTCAACTAATTCCAGTTTATACTTTTGCAACGCTATATTCAATTCAAGAAAAACAGCGGCCACAAGCTCAAGAAAAACAGCGGCCACAATCGGGTTTTTGTGTATATTTCCTAATGTCAGATCAGCGTGTGAGTGATTTCAATTGGAGTGAACGCGCACGTCAAAATTTAACTGTTCCTGAACCAAATACATCTAATATTCATCCTTGTTTAATTTCTGTGTTGCGTGGTTTGCATTTTATTGAAGCAGAAAAAGGAGTACAAAACGGACAATTTCTCCCGGTTTTAGATCCCTTTCCTTGGATATCTCCTAAAACCGTGGAAGCTGCGGGAGATGTGCGAATTTTACATAGTCGTCGCGGTGGTAAAGTATATCTGAGTTATCCAGCTTTACTAACTCATATTTCCCAAGTTCTTCACCGCAGAAAATAATCCATATACCCGACTTATTGTATCATATTTGTTATTAATCAAGGAAGTTAAACAAATGCAAATATCATTTTTAGATCAAGCATCTTTGTGGGGACAAGTATTTGAAATTGCTGTAAAACGCGGTGTTTTACAAAAACTGATTCATGAAAAATTACTTATTAATAATCATCCTATTGTTGAACATTGGCAAAAATTTAAAAATGCTGATATTAAAAATCAATTAATCAAAAGTCTGAAATTAACAGATCAAAATTACCAGGAATGGGTAGAAAGTATGGTACGTCATTTGTTAGTTTTAGGTTATGGTTTAGGTTGGACAACTACGCGGGAATGTCTTAAGAAAACTCCAGTTTCTAAATTAAAATTAGAAGCTATTTGGTGTCCATTAGTCTTTCCAGGAGAAGTACAAAAACCTGATATAGAACCGGAAAAAACGGCTAAAGAATTTAAACAGGCTTTTAACTTAACCGGAAATCCAGATTTAGGATTAGTTGAAAAGGGAAAACCAGCAAGAGCAGATTTTTTGTTATGGTTATCACCTGATGAAAATTCAACTACTAAAAAACGTGATCATTTTATTTTCTGTTTTGAATTTTCTTATAATGTACCCAATGAATTAGCCGATTTTAGCCATGAAAATGCTCACAGAGAAGAAGTGAGTCGTTATGCTCGTTATATTGATTCTAGGGGAGTTTTTTCTAGGGTTTGCGCGGAGGTAGAAGGTGAGGAATTTTCTATTTCTGAAAAAATTAAAAATCATTTATTACCTTTTAGTGGTTCTGACAAACCTTTGTACAAACTTTGTCAAGCATCCTCCTATACTGAACAGTTGGTTAAATTATTAGAAAGTCAGGGAAGATTAGAAGATGCTTGTATTGCTCGCGCAATAGCTATAACATCAAATGGATGTGAAAGTATCGCTGCTAATTTTAATGATCAACCAGATACTAGAGTTAAATTAATGCAATCTTTAGGTGAAGCATATCGTAATACTTTAAAACTAAAAAATGATGCACCTAATCAACTTAATGAAGAAATTATCACAGTATTTAAGAGATTAGTCCAATCACTTCCTGGTGATTTTAGTAAACAAGCAAAGCAACTTATTCCTGAACCTAATTTAGAAACAAATATTAGCTATAGATTCCAGGAAAATATAGAGGGATTTTATAATTCTAATCAAGAAGTTTCCAGAGAAAATATAATTTTAGCAGTTGAAGAAACAGAAGCGTTACATAAATTTTTTAATGGTAATCCTCAAGATTATTTTATACAAGAACTTCCACCAACCGAAAAAATTCAATTAAGAAAAGTTCATGAATCAGCAGTTATAGCAAGTTTAAAATCTGCTCAGACCGGAAAAATTAATGTTATTGCTTTAGAAGGAAATCCGGGAATTGGTAAAACTACTGCGGTGGTGAAGTTTCTTGAAAAACAATCTGAAGGTTTTATGTTTTTATATATCAGTCCACGAGTTGTCATTAATCGAGATGTGACTGATAAACTAGCTAGAAAAAACGGAAATTATAGCGGTATTGCGACTCTAACAACAAATGCAAATTTGATTAATTTAGCTCCTAAATGGTACAAAGAAAATTTTAATTCACAACATTTTATTAATAGTGCTGTAGTTTTTGATGGGGTTGAAAATCTTAATCTTCCTGATGGGAATACCATCTTTATTACCCCTGCACAAGAACATGAAATTGATGCTAAAATTGTATCTGCTACTAAAGCTAAAAATGCTCTCAACGAACGAGATTATAAAATAGAATCAATCCGTCGTCCAGGAGTTTTAAAAACCCTTGCAACTTCCGCTAGGAAATTACTAGAACTTAACCCCAAAATCAATCAATTAGTCATGACTGCTGCTACTCAAGGTTATCGTTCTCTTGATGATAAAACCACAATTAATGCTCTAGAAGAGTTGTTTAAAAATAAAGCTGATAGCAAACCGGGAATAAAAGAACGTTCGGAATTTTCCCAGCGTATTCCTACTATTATTGTCATGGTTGATGAGGTAACAGGTGATGGTGCGGGAGCATTATTTGTGCATAAGTTAGAAGAATGGTTACATAAACAATTTATTGAACATTTTGATGGGAAAAAATCACCCTTTAAAGTTATCTTAATTATGGCTGATGCTTCTTTGAGTAATGAAGTAATTTTAAATAATTATCTAAGTCATAAAATTAAAGCTCCTGATAAAGTTTTATTAAGTAAAAGTAGAGGTAATGAACCTTTTAGAATGACAGGAACTAATGTGAAAGTTGGAATTAGAAAATATCCAACTGTACATATTATGACTAATAGTTATCCAGCTTCTCAACTGACAATCGAATATAGTATGCAATTAGCAAAAGTTACACCTGGATTAACAAAAGATAGTAGAAAACAAACTATTCGTCAAGCAATTCGAGAAAAATTAGATACAGAAAATTTAAATAATGCTTATAAAGAAATTGCAAATGGGTTAAAAGAAGGAGCAGAACAATTAATTTTATTTGCTCAAGATAAAGCATTTCTCAGACAATTAAAAAGTAGGTTAACAGAAGGAAAAGATGCTCTTTGTAAAAGTCAAGATGTAGCAATTTTAGATCACAGTATACTTCCTCATGAACGATTAGAATTAGTCAAAGAAAATACACGGGATAAAAAACGAGTTTTCTTAATGACTTCTTCCGGTGCTAGAGGTGTTTCCTTTCCGAAAACTGACTGGATAATTGCCACAATTCCCCGATTTAATATTGAATCTGCTTTAATGGAAGTTGCACAACTTATTTATCGTGGTAGAGGAATGTACACAGATTCAGAAACAGGATTACAAGTTTCTGGAGATAATAAAAATAGACATTTGGTAATGCTGATTAATGATTGTATTATTGAAGATAATATTGAAGATAAAAAAAGAGATTTTACTAGACTTTGGTTACGTCAATCTAGTGATTTATTAACACTATTAATGATGTTACGTTCTACTATTCACACCCGCATTAAAGGTGATGCTGGATTGAAAAGACAAAAGATTGCATTTGTTCCCGTTGGTTCTATTGGAGATGAAGAATTATTACATTTAATGTCTGATGATGTGCAGAGTTTTTTACAAGAAGCACGAGTTTTTATTTATGATAATCACTCGGATGATCATAAAGGTACAGTGAAAAAAACTCAGCAGTTAATACAAGAAATATTTGCTAATTTTAAATTAACTGGTCGCGCACCAGATAGAAATACTAGATCTTATATTGAGTATCACACTTTAGAAGCATTTGTCCAAGTGGTTTCTAAAAATTCTAGTCAGTTATTACCATCTTTAGAGAATACAGATTTAATCATTCCTGAAAATTTAACTTGTATTGGTGATTTCTGGATAGAAGATTGGGGAAAAAGAAAAATAGAGGAGAAATTCAATTTTGAAGGATGGCGTAAAAATACTGGCAAAAAAATTGATGAACTTTTAAGCAAACTCTGGGTTATTTGTAATGAAAAATCTGAGTTTCCTCCTAAACTTAAACGTCCAGCACGAGAACTATATATAATTTTACAGCAAGAACAAGAGGCATTAACTCAAGAATATTCAACATTGCAAAATTTACAAACAGAAAATATTATTGTGAGTATTCCTTTAGACTATCCCCGTTTTTGGCACAAACAAGAACTAGATACTCCAAAACAGAGACTAGAAGACCCAGAATCATGGCAGAAATCTCTAGGAAAAACTTTAACACCACAAGGTTTAGTAATGCCTGTAATAGCCGAATATGATGATATTCCTTGGGTAGCTGTAGCAGATAGAAAAGTTTTTGATCAATTGGAAACTACTTTTAGCGATCGCTATTTTATGATATCTAGTGAATTAAATTTACTCAATACTATCTTATTAGAAGATAATCTATAATCATCAGATATCCGTTATGAGGTACGTATCTAGTATGAGGTACGTATCTAGCGGGCAAGATGCCCGCACCACAAAAGTTTTATGATTCAACTTTGTACCTCATAAAAGCGGAAATCGCTGTATTGAAAAAATCGGGTATTGGCATGATATACTAATAAAAAATACGAGGTGAAGTCTCATGCTAACCATCGCACCAGTTCACTCCCACCGCGCTATACTCGCTAATATTTCTTGGCACACTTTTGAAACCATTTTAACAGAAATGGGCAATCATCGCGCTACCCGTCTAGCCTACAACCAGGGAACACTAGAAATTATGACTCCTTTAATGCCTCATGAACATAATAAAAGACTGATAGAAAAGCTCATTGATAATTTAGCAGAGGAACTTAATCTTAATATTAAAAGTACCGGTTCAGTGACTTGTAAACGTCAAGATTTAGCCAAAGGTGTAGAACCAGATTCTAGTTTTTACATCCAAAATGAAGCGATAATGCGAAATAAACAAACTCTAGATTTGACTCAAGATCCTCCACCAGATTTAATTATAGAAGTTGATTATACTAGCGCTTCTCTTGATAGATTACCGATTTATTTGGCTTTAGGTGTTCCCGAAGTTTGGCGTTATGATCATCCAATTATGCAGATTTATCAACTCAGTCATGGTGTTTATATTCCCTGTGACGTTTCTCCAACTTTTGCTAATTTACCCCTAAATACAGAAATTCCCCGTTTTCTCGCTCAAAGCCTGGAAATTGGCGAAATTCCCATGATTCGCGCCTTTCGTACTTGGTTACAAAAATCAAAAATTTAAAGCTTGATAGGAGGAAAGATAGTAAATGAATCTGACACAAAGGGACGAGTTATGAAGTCTTACAGCGGATTTAATCTGGATGAGGTACACTTTTAGCGAGCAAGACACTCCCACGAAAAGATTTTTATCATTAATATATGTTCCAGAAGCATTAATAAATAATAGACCGTAATATTATACCACAGAAATATCTGAAACTGCTCATAAATGTGGGGAAAAAACCGCTAAAATAGTACTCAAGAGTAAAAACCATAAAATCTGGATATGACCACAGCCACACCCGCAAAAACTGAATATGAAGCGATTATCGGACTAGAAACCCATTGTCAACTCAGTACCAAAACTAAAATTTTCTCCAACAGTTCCACAGCTTTTGGCGCTGACCCCAATACTAACATAGATCCAGTGTGTATGGGTTTACCAGGAGTTTTACCCGTACTTAACGCCAAAGTTCTAGAATACTCTGTTAAAACGGGTTTGGCGTTAAATTGTCAAATCGCTCGGTATAGTAAATTTGACCGCAAACAATATTTTTATCCTGATTTACCTAAAAATTACCAAATTTCCCAATATGATTTACCCATAGCCGAACATGGTTGGATAGAAATTGAATTGGTAGATGATACAGGAAACACCAGACGTAAACGCATTGGTATCACCCGCTTACACATGGAAGAGGACGCAGGTAAACTTGTTCACGCAGGGAGCGAAAGGCTTTCTGGTTCTACTTACTCTCTTGTGGATTATAACCGCGCTGGTGTTCCTTTGGTGGAAATTGTCTCTGAACCGGATTTGCGAACGGGACAAGAAGCGGCTGAATATGCTCAAGAACTACGGCGCATTGTGCGTTATCTTGGTGTTAGCGATGGTAATATGCAGGAAGGCTCTCTGCGTTGTGACGTGAATATTTCTGTGCGTCCCGTGGGACAAGAGAAATTTGGTACTAAAGTAGAAATTAAGAATATGAACTCCTTTAGTGCAATTCAAAAAGCTATTGATTATGAAATTGAGCGTCAAATAGCCGCTATTGAATCAGGAGAGAAAATTATTCAAGAAACCCGTCTCTGGGAAGAAGGTTCACAACGCACCAGCAGTATGCGGGTGAAAGAGGGTTCTAGTGATTATCGCTACTTCCCTGAACCAGATTTAGCACCCATTGAGGTTACTCAAACAGAATTAGATACATGGTTAAATGAATTACCCCAACTACCCGCCCAAAAACGCCATTATTATGAAAATCAATTGGGACTTTCAGCTTATGATACTAGGGTTTTAACTGAAGATAAACCAGTCGCAGATTATTTTGAAAATGCGATCGCTTTAGGTGCAAACCCTAAAGCTGCGGCTAACTGGATTACTCAGGATATCGCTGCTTACTTGAATAAACAAAAACTCACCATTCACGAAATTAAACTGACTGCTGCTAACTTAGCTGATGTCATTACCCGCATTGAAAATGGTAAAATCAGTAACGCCCAAGCTAAGGAAAAACTCACAGATTTATTAAATGGCGTTTCTCCAGAAACAGCTTTTGCTGGTCAAGAACTGATTTCAGATCGTACCATTCTTGAACCAATCATTGATGAGATTATTGCTACTAACGCCCAACAAGTAGAAAAATACCGCAAAGGTAACACTAACCTCAAAGGCTTTTTCGTAGGACAAGTCCTGAAAAAAACCAATAAACGCGCAGAACCCAAACTCACTAACCAACTAGTAGAGGAGAAACTCAATACTCCGATTTAGGGTTTGTAGCAGGTGACAATCCTCGCCCTAAAAATGAAGTGCGGAATGTGGATTTCATAATTAAGAACTTGCAAATAAAAACAATACCCAAAAGTTTCTTGTGGTGCGGGCATCTTGCCCGCAGAATATTAATAATATTACTATTACTCTAAATCAGTTTCTACACCCAATGATTTTAATTGAGCAATTAATCTTTCTATTTTCTGTCTTTCCTGTTCAGCTTTTTGTTTTTCTAATTCAGGCTTTTGACGTTCCTTTTCGACGCTAGTTAATATCCAATTTCCGTTTTGATCATACCAATGTAACCAAGGAATTGTTACACCTTGATAATTACCTACCCATACCCCAAGCCTAATTCTATAATTATCAAGAATTGTCAAGTCCTCTGGCTGTAAGTCCTTCGCTACCATAAAATATTGAATTGGGAATTGCTATTGCCTAGCTTCTGTGCTTGTTAATTACTCATCAGTCTGGTAATATACGCAAATAACGACTAA
The DNA here is from genome assembly GCF_014697585.1 of Dolichospermum sp. FACHB-1091. Lineage (GTDB taxonomy): Bacteria > Cyanobacteriota > Cyanobacteriia > Cyanobacteriales > Nostocaceae > Dolichospermum. The sequence goes on from NZ_JACJSB010000039.1 coordinate 25,924, forward strand.
TTAGCAATTACCAATTACTAATTACCAATCGTTGTGTTAGATTAGGCATACTTGATATACATTTTTTCCTTTGACACAGTTGTCATTATGGTAATTACAAAGAGTAAGCTAGTTTTAAGTGCTACAGTAGTAACGCTTTCTTCAATCGTTGTTACTAGTCTTGGTATTCATTCAATTGGTAAAGCTTCATTTAAAGACAGTCACAAGGATTTAGTAGATGAAGTTTGGCAGATTATTAACTACCGATACGTAGATGGAACTTTTAATCAGATAGATTGGCAAGCTGTACGTAAGGAATATTTAAACAAGTCCTATACTGATGAGAAGGAGGCTTATAAGTCCATCCGGGAAATGCTGAAGAAGCTAGAAGACCCTTACACACGGTTTATGAACCCGGAGGAATTTAAAAATTTACAAGTTGATACCTCTGGAGAACTTACAGGTATTGGTATCACTATTAGTCAAGATGAAAAAACTAAACAACTGCTTGTCATTGCTCCTATTGAAGATACACCGGCATTTAGAGCAGGTATTTTAGCCAAAGATATTATTCTCCAAATTGATGGTAAAAACACCAAAGGAATGGATACAAATGATGCAGTATCCCTGATTCGTGGCAAAGCAGGAACCAGGGTAAAGCTAACAATTCTGCGTAATGGTCAGAAAAAACAATTCGATATCCAACGAGCGCGAATTGAGATTCATCCTGTGCGCTATTCGGAAAAGAAAACTCCAGCAGGTAATATTGGCTATATTCGCTTAAATCAATTCAGCGCCAATGCTAGTAAGGAAATGAAAAATGCTATTCAAAACTTAGAAGCTAAAAAGGTTTCTGGATATATTTTAGACTTACGTGGTAATCCCGGCGGTTTGCTATACGCGAGTATAGAAATTGCTCAAATGTGGATGAATAAAGGTACAATTGTTTTTACTATTGACCGTCAAGGTACGCAAGATAAACAAGTAGCAAATGGCTCGGCTTTGACTAATAAGCCCTTGGTAGTATTAGTAGATAAAGGTTCAGCTAGTGCTAGTGAAATCCTTTCTGGGGCTTTACAAGATAATAAACGGGCGATTTTAGTAGGAAATCAAACTTTTGGTAAGGGTTTGGTGCAATCTGTGCAACCTTTAAAATCTGGTTCGGGTTTGGCTGTAACTATTGCTAAATATCATACTCCCAGCGGGAAAGATATTAATAAACATGGTATTGATCCAGATGTGAAGGTAGAATTAACTGACAGCCAACGCCAAGATTTATGGTTGCGTGAACGGGATAAATTAGGGACTCTTGCAGATCCTCAATTTGCGAAAGCCGTGGAATTATTAGGTAAACAAACTACTCAAAATACAAGTACAATTAGGAAAAATTAAATAAACATCTAGGTAAAGTAGAGTAAAGACGTTCCATGGAACGTCTCTACCAATGAATCATCTAAACCTATCACCTGACGAGAATCAGGATTTTAACTTAAATTCATCAAACTTAACAACTCCAGTATCGGGTTTTTTCGTATCAAAAAGATAGCTGCTAATTGTGCCTGTTCCTGTGTCGAAAATGCTAAAAACTGTAATATCATTACTAGCAATATAAGGCTGTGGTTGACCATTTTCTCCTAATAAGGGCGAAATAGTTGGTACTATCGGTTGTAAACCATTCGGATCACCAATTGCGATACAATCTTTTTGATAGTTATTTGGTATTTTTCGCTGTCTTTCCCCCCAAGCAGCACCATAAGAGTTACCGACATTAGATGTTTCTAAAAAGTGCATTCCACTAGGACTGATAAAACGATTCCATAAATGGGAATGTCCATAAAATACTAATTGCACTTTAGCAGTTTCTAATAGGGGAATAAGATCACTAATAATATAATCTTGATCTTTAGGATATTGATAATTTATTGATTTGATTTCTCCTAAATCACTGTGTTCTATTATTCCTATGGGATTAGTATAAGGTGGAATAATATTACAACCCAATGTATGCGGTGGATGATGAAACATGACAACTTTATATTTTGCTGCTTGAAATTCTTGGCTGTTGAGTTCTTGTTTTAGCCAATTATATTGTTGACTACCTGCAAAAATTGGTTCATAAATAATTTGTCCATAACCCCAATTTTCTGGATGATTAAAGTCTTTTTCTGCTTCTTGATATCGCCCCTTAGTATCTCGATCTAATCTAGGACTACGCCACATATTCGTAACATAAAGAACAACAAGACGCACATCTCCAAAACTAACAGCATAGTAGGTTTTTCCCCCTGGTTGACTTTCAGGTAAAGATAAAATTTCCTCATAAGTGTCAGTATTAAATGAATGATCTTTTAAGGATTTTTCGCCAGATAATTTTTTGGCAATTTCCCGGGGAATAGTATCATTAAATTCATCATCTAAACTTGCTGTTCTTTGAAATCTACCCATAACTTCATGATTACCAATACAAGTAAACATGGGTGCATTTTGAATAATTTTCCCTCCTGTATAAGTGACCTTAACTCCATTATGTTCTATCTGATATTTAGCGTGACCTTGTAAACCAGGAAAAAGAGCATTACCTCGATTATCATCAAACCATTCAGAAGCGCGGTCTGAAACATTGACTAAATCACCTGCAAACCATACTCCGTCCACTTGTCCTACTGTTTCGACAACCTTTTGCAGATTTGCGGCCGTCATGGGTTTTAGTTGGTGGTCTGAGGTGAGGAGGATTTTTAATGGTGTTCCCGCTTGGGGAGTGGTTGTCAGGGTAAAAACTTCGCTACTGACACTTTGACCATCTTCCCGGACACTAGTAACGCGATAGGGAACTCGCACACCTGTAGTTAATTCCGTCACTAGGGCTTGATGTCGCCAAATATGACGTTGAACCGGTTTTTGGTAAATTTGCCCGTTTTGAGTCTGATTCCCGACTCGTGATTCTTGGTCTTCTCTGGTGCGACTGAGTTTGGTAGTATGGGCTGGGGAAGTTTTCTGGAGATTTTCTCCGTAACTGACTGAATGATGATCGCCAAGAAACTCGGTAAACCACACTACTTGTACTGTTGTTGCTGTTGGTAGTTGTAAAAATGGATCTGTCAGCAATTCTGGTGCTGATTTCATGATTATTTCCCCAAAAGAACGCACGTTTACTATATTAAAGCATAAAGTTAGTAAAAGTACAGTTGTGAAGATAATTTTTGCGGTTTTAATTCGTTGAAACATATCCGCTAATTAATCCAATTAATTATGTGTTTTTAAGCCCAGAAATAAGATATCAAGAATAATTTAATTTACCGCAGATAAAGATGGATGAATTAATGGAGTTCTTCCTTTTTCACCCATTACCAATGAATTTGGCTTTTAATTCTGCTAATTCTTTATCTATTTCACTTTGGACTTTTCCACCACTATTCACTTGAGTTTTAAGTTCTTTTAATTCTTGTTCAATTGGATTTTGCGGTTGAGGTTTACTACCTGTAAATTGAGTTTTCATTTCTTGTAATTCGCTCTCGATTTGACTGGAAGTTTTAACTACAACGGGAAGTTGAGAACTGGGTGGAGTTATTATTGTCGGCGGTATAAATGATTGTTGAAAATTCAAATCTTTGAGAACTTCATCAACCGTTTGATAGCGATAACTGGGGATAGTTTCTACCATTTTGTCAATGACTCGACTCAATTCTTTACTAACAGGAGTTTTCACATATTTTCCCCATATCCAAGCTGCATTATGACTATCGTAGGCATCGAAAGGCGATCGCTCTGTTAACATATTAATACAAGTTACCCCTAAACTGTAGATATCACTGGCGAAAATTGCCTTTCCCCGCATTTCGGGGCGACATACTCAGGACTACCTATAGTGGTTCCCGTGCGATTTAGGGCTGTTCCCGTGGCGGATTTGGCAGCCCCAAAATCAACTATCACTAATTTGCGATCGCTGTGGCGACGAATAATATTTTCTGGTTTAATATCTCTGTGTATGACCTGCTTACTATGACAAAATTGCAGTAATGGTAATAAATCATTCAGTAGTTGCCGAATCTGTACCTCGTTTAAAGCCCCATTTTGTTGTAAATCTTGGTATAAATTCAGTCCATCAATAAATTCTTGAACTAAATACTGTCTGTTATCTTGGTGACAATAGGCTAAAAGTGCAGGTATTTGGGAATGTTGTCCCAATTCATCCAACTGTACAGCCTCTTGGTTAAATAACTCTATAGCTTTTTGTACCGTATTTATACTTTGTAATTGGGAAAAAAATTGCTTAATTACACAAAGTGGCTTTGAGGGTTTATCCTCATCTACAGCCAGAAAAGTTCTCCCAAAACCACCTTGTCCAATGGGTTTAATAGCACGGTAGCGTTCTTTTAGGAATAATTTCGTACCACAGGTTTGACAAAACTTAAAATTGTCATTGTTTTCTGGTTGGGAACAATGGGGATTAAGACAATAACTCATAAATAAATTATACTTATTTCTATTGTGTCTTGTGTTGGACAAAAAAGAGGTTATCAACTTTTATTTGATTTTCAAGTAATATTAAGAGATTTTTTTAAGGCTACTTCTACCTGATTAAATAGATCCGACGGTAAAATTCCTAATTTTTTGTGCAATACTGAATTATTGACAGTAGCAATTTTATCTGACTTAATTAATGATATTTTTTTAGTCATGTTTTGATAAAGTCAGTGTGTGTATGGGAATTTTGGAGAAAATACCCAAGATAATAAATCCTTATCAACAAGAGGAGCTAAATTAGCTAACTGTGCCACCCTATGTTACGGGTGTAGATACTACGGACTAGCAAAAGAGTCTTCTGTATCAAGATTAAGAACTGGGGGACGAATGGCTCTGATAATGCTTTTAATGACAACAGCGCAGGGAACTGCCACAATTACCCCCAAAAGTCCGCCAATTCTCGCTCCAGTCAAGACAGAAATTAAAATCCAAACGGGGTTTAAACCAGTAAAACTACCTAAAATCCGAGGTGCGATCAGGTTTTCCAGGATTTGCTGCACAATTACCGCTGCTATTAATACTCTTATTCCCATAGAAACATCTTGAAGTGAGACTAAAGAAGTTGTCAGCGCGATACCAACAGAACCACCAAAGGGGATAAGTGCCATGAGTCCAATCGTTAACCCAAATAATAACCCAAAAGGGACCTTCAGCCACAAAAAGGCAGGAATGAGAGCAGAAGCCATACAGGTGGATAAGATTAATTGGGTAATAAAAAAGTTTTGAAAGCTTAAACGGACTGTATTGGAAAAAGGATCACGAAATTTAGAAGGTAACCATTGTACTAAACTTTGCCAAAGTTCGCCGCCATGTTGTAATAAATAAAAGGTTAATACCATTGTCAACAGGAAATCTAGTAAACTGGTAACAGTGACTACAGCTAGATTCAAGACCTGTCCAGCTATAGACTGTAATTGTCCCTTAACGCGATCATTAATTTGTGTGGCTAAAGCATCTAAATTAATTGGCAAACCCGCGCTTTCTGCTTTATCATTGAGTATCATTAATTGAGAACGTCCTGAGTCAATTAATTCTGGTAAACGGGCTACCAGTTGTTGTGCTTGAGTCAGTGCCAAAGGAAACAGTGTGACACCTAGAGCTAATAAAATGGATAATGCTGATAAAAAAACTAAGATAGCCACCTGTTCTCTTTTAGCTCCGTGGTTTTCCATCCAACTCACAGGGTAGTTGAGGAGAAAAGCCAGTACCGAAGCTCCGACTAAAATAACGATCAGGGAGTGAAAATAATCGAAAATTGTGGCAATAGCCCAACCATTGAGAACTAATAGGGGCGCAAGTAGGGCAATTGCTAAAAATCTTGCCAGTGGTGTCAGTGTTTGCCACCAACTAAGTAGCTTTCGTGTCTGCATTTTTAGATAATTACACTATAGAACTCAGGCGATTTCTTCTTTACAGAATATTATCTCTAACTTGATGAATTTTATTCACCATCTCTAGTTTATGATCACATCAACCACTATGGATAACCTGCCGGCAAAAGATACAGATATCTTGAAAATACAACTCATTTTCTATTTAATTCCCATTATCGGCTTTTTTCCAGCCCTGTGGACTCTCTACAACGGTCAGGGTAATCGAGAAAAAGTGACTGTCAGCCGTTTGTCTATTACCTTGGCTTTGATATGGATATTAGGTTATTTATTGCTAACTACTGGGGCGGCTGTAGATTTTTTGACACTGCGCCTATTAATTCTCAATAGTTTCCTGACTTCTGGTTATTTTTTAGTCAGTGTTTGGTTGATTTTTCGGGTCATTCGAGGCAAATCTTCACGTTTACCAGGATTTAGCAATTTAGCTGACGGAGTATGGTGTAAGTATTGAAGACGGAAAAGGGAATAGGCAAGAAAGAATGACTGAACTACTAAACTTCTCAATAAATTTAGTATAAATTTAGTTATAAATTATTGTACTTGCAAATTCCCCATAGCAAACTTGATCAAAAGTTGGCTATCATGTTCTGATTTGTTTTAAATGTATTGAGTCTGCAAATTTACGTTATTCAAAATCCTAGGTGAGAGGAATTCTGTGACTAGTCAAAAAACATCAGCAGCACAACAAAGAGCCGCAAAAGCTAAATATAAGGGTAAAAATTCTCGCCCGTCCAAATCAGGACGGTGGCTATGGTTTGTGGTGGGTATGGGCGGGATAGCCATAGTATCAGGACTTGCAGGGGCCTTGTTGGCAGTTTCTTGGGAAAGTACACCTTTGCAACAAGCGCAACTGAGTCCCCAAGAAGAAGCAGTATTTGACGGCGATCGCATCTCTGGAAATGGGTTACAATTCTCTCAATTAACTCGCCCTGTGAATATCCTCCTCCTGGGTATGAGTGTACTGCCTCCAGATGTGCAAAACGCACCGACTGAAAGTAAAAATCTCGGATACCAGCCCCAAATTAATTCTTTTGACGGTCTTTCTGATGTCATGCTGTTGATCAAATTTGATCCAGAGACAAAAAAAATAGTCATGCTTTCCGTTCCCAGAGATACCCGCACAGAAATTGAAGGCCATGGAGTGAAAAAAATTAATGCTGCTAATGTAGATGGAGGTCCAGCTTTAACAGCGAAAACCGTTAGCAATCTCTTGGGCGGAGTCGGTGTAGACCGCTATGTACGTATTAATGTTTTAGGAGTTAGTAAGTTAATTGAAGCTTTGGGTGGGGTCAATGTTTATGTCCCCAAAGATATGAAATATCGGGATGATTCCCAGCATTTATATATTAATTTAAAGGCAGGTCAACAACATCTTAACGGTGAACAGGCGTTACAATTATTACGTTATCGTCATGATGAATTGGGGGATATTGGTCGGATTCAACGTCAGCAAATGGTGTTACGGGCTTTAATTGAACAGTCTTTAAACCCGACAACTATTACTCGATTACCGGACATTCTTAATGTTGTTAAAGAAAATATTGATACCAACTTATCCGTTGAAGAATTAATAGCACTGATAGGTTTTGGCTCAAAAACCAGTCGCTCAAATATGCAAATGTTAATGTTACCTGGACGCTTTAGTGAAAATCGTGAGTTTGATGCCAGCTATTGGGTCCCAGATAGACGAGCTATTGGTAAACTAATATCCCAGCACTTTGATTCAGAAGCAAAAACAGAACTACAGTCCAGTGATCCTAGTCATTTGCGTGTAGCTATTCAAGATAGTACAGGTAGCGATCGCTCTCAGTTACGTCCCCTAATTAAAACATTAGAAAAAGCCGGATATACCAATGTCTTTATATCTAAACTCTGGGGACAACCCTTAGAGGTAACTCACATTGTAGCACAACAAGGAGATGGAAATAGTGCAGAATCAATCCGTAGTCTCTTGGGATTTGGGGAAGTGCGCGTAGAAAGCACTGGTAATATTAGTTCAGATATTAGTATCCAGGTGGGTAAGGATTGGTTTCAAAACCAAGCCATTTTCCAAAATTCTACCCGTCCCTAATCACATTTATCTGGTTATCTGGTTATCTGGTTATCTGGTTATCTGGTTATCTGGTTATCTGGTTCCCAGCCGGAGTCTGGGAACGGAAGTCTGAGGCTCTACCTCAACTACAGTACCACAGAGGTCTATTAAATAAAATAAGAGGACTTACCCGAAATAATTCTCAGAATCTAAAGAATACCAGATTTAGAATAGGTTATAGCTTTATTCACCAATTTCTAAATAAAAATCCATGAGTCAGCACACGGAAACGATTTTTAGCAAAATCATTCGTAAAGAAATTCCCGCGCATATTGTTTATGAAGACGATTTAGCCCTGGCCTTTACAGATGTTAACCCCCAAGCACCAGTTCACATCCTTGTTATCCCCAAAAAACCCATAGTTAACCTAGCCACTGCTGAACCTGAAGATCAAGCCCTCTTGGGACATCTATTATTAACAGTCCAGAAAGTTGCAGCACAAGCAGGACTGGAAAACGGTTATCGTGTGGTTATGAATACTGGTGTTGATGGCGGTCAAACAGTCCATCATCTCCATATACATATACTAGGCGGTCGTTCTATGTCTTGGCCTCCTGGTTGATTTTTACATCTAAAATAGTCCAAAACTTCTGTGGGGTGGGCATCCTGCCCGCCCAATTATGACAATAGCTGCTGTAAATTTCATCATATCAGAAAAACTAATGATTTTCATAACTAATACTTACTTTAAATATCTTTACAAATCAAAACATAAGGCTTAATATAAATTCATGAGGTAGAAACACCTACCAAAACATACATAACTCAAACGCAATTATAAACACATGACCACAACACTACAGCAGCGCCAAAGCGCTAACGTATGGGATCGCTTTTGCGAGTGGATTACCAGCACAGATAACCGCCTATACATCGGTTGGTTCGGA
>NZ_JACJSB010000004.1 GCF_014697585.1 Dolichospermum sp. FACHB-1091
TTTGAGATAGATGATTTTTTGCTGGCATACTTCCCTAGCGATAGCGAAGCGCTCCGTAGGAATCGCTTATTTAGTTAACACCTTATTATACAATCAAGCTGCACAACAGCTTAGTTTATGTCCTAATCTTGATGGCTATATTCAGCAAGCCCTATATTAAGAATCAAGAAAAGCCGTCCTAGAAGGACGGGGCTTGTGTCCCATTTTTTTGGTCAGTGGTCAGCCTCTCTTGACTCTGCCCTCAACTCTTTTCTCCACAAAAAACTTTTATGGCTACGCCACGTAAGCTATCAGTAAGCCCTACTTAGTAATCTTACCCATATAATTACCCCAAAGTTGTGCGGCTTGGGCGCTGCTGCCAGATGTAGGGGAATTATTATCGTTTCCTAGCCAAATACCGGTAACAAGTTGACGACTGGGAATAAAGCCAATAAACCAGAGATCAACATTATCATTTGTTGTTCCAGTTTTACCCGCTTCCCCTAAGCCAATAGCAGCGCTACGACCCGTACCATGAGTAATTACCCCCTGCATCAAATTAGTCATTTGTTTGGCAACTGAGGTTTTTAGGACTTTTTTATCAGCATCGGGATTTTGATCAAAGGAGTAAATAACACGACAGGTTTCTCTATTTTTGAGATCCTGACAGTCACTACTGTCCAAAATTCTACTGATAGCATGGGGAGGATTCCAGACCCCACGATTACCAATTGCCCCAAAAGCACCAGTCATTTCTAAAACATTAACTACACTTTGACCTAAGACCAAACCGGGTACTTCTTCCAGATTAGACCTCACACCCAAACGCTGGGCCATGCCCACCACTTTATTCAGCCCAATTTCCTTTGCTACCCGTAAGGCTATAGGATTTTCTGAAAGTGCCAAACCAGTAGCTATGTCTAAACTACCACCAGCGCCAGCCCGACAGGGTTTATAGGTAAAGCCCTGCCAACGTAAGGGACTACAAGAATAACCTCTATAAGAAGAAATACCTTTTTCTAGGGCCGCAGCGTAGGCAAAAATTTTAAAAGTAGAACCGGGTTGTCGTTGGGCTTGTACAGCGCGATTAAACTGGCTTTTTCTGTAATCAGTCCCTCCTACCATAGCCACAATACTGCCAGTTTTCGAGTTCAGAGTTACCAACCCCCCTTGAGAAAAACCCAAATTTGAGCCGGCTTGAGAAATGGACTTTTTTAACTCGGTTTCGGCCTGAGCTTGAATACCTGGATCTAATTGGGTTTCAATGATATAGTTACCTTCTCTGGCCGCAGCCGGACCGAGTTTTGATATCAGTTCTTGAAAGACATAATCATAAAAATAGGGGGCAATGGTTTTTGCTTGTGTTTCGCAGACTTTAGGATTGATTTGCACCGTCGAACGGCGGGCCCGGTTAGCTTCTGCTTGGGTAATTTTACCCATTTCTAGCATTCGTTTAATAACTCGATTTCGATAATCAGCGGCTCCGAGTTTGCGCGGACCTGTTCCACAAAAATCAAAAGCATTGGGAGCGGGTAAAATTCCTACTAAAGTTGCTGCCTCTGCTAGAGTTAATTCTTTGGCTGATTTACTGAAATAATATTTAGCAGCATCTTCAAAACCTGAAGTATCTGCACCTAAAAATACCCGGTTTAAGTAAGTTAGTAAAATATCATCTTTGCTGTAAAACGTTTCTAATTTGAGAGAGACAACAACTTCTTTTAATTTGCGTTCTAAAGAATCTTGACTACCGACATATTCACGGAATAAACTGCGAGCTACTTGTTGGGTAACTGTACTCGCTCCTTGTTGAAAATCACCGCTACGACTGTTAATAAATACGGCTCGCAACACACCCAAAGGATCTACACCAAAGTGCCAATAATAACGACTATCCTCGGAAGCGACAACAGCAGCAGGTAAATAGGGTCCAAAGTCGGATAAGTTTTTTAAATCTACGTGAGCGATATTCCGAGGTTCACGGAGTGGGGTTGAACCATCACGAGCATAGACAACCACAGGGGCCCGTGTGGCTGTAGGTAAAGGTCTAACGGAAAATTTTAGCCATTCCACACCTATAGCTAAGGCTGTCAGGGCGGTAATACCAAGAACACCATAAGCCGTCCAAGTAGCGGCTTGGACATAATGGGATGGTGGATCAATGTATTCCAGACGTACAGAAGCGGCTAATGCGGGGGGACCCAAGGTAATCACATCACCATGACGCATTTCCAGGGCATTTATCCGTCTTTTGCCAAGATATATGCCATTGGTGGAGTTTTCATCCTTGATGGTGAAAATGGGGGTGTTTTGGGTAGAATCCCGCGACAGTGAGAGATGAATTTGGCTGACAACTGGGTTACGGACGACGATATCACAGGATTTAGAACTACGTCCCAGAATATAGCGATCGCCTAATAATGGATATTCTAAGGTTTGATTGACTCCGGCATCATGAACTAATAGTTTTGGTACTTTGGCATTGGGTTTGAGCGCCAACTTGGAAAAATCAACTCTAGCTTGAATGGTATTTACTGCTTGAGTCAGTTGACCAAGTAGAGTTTTTGGCTTTTGAGGAGATTGGGGTGAACTCATAAACACATAAACAATTTTAATGGCTTGGTGTTTTTTGCCATGAGGCAATTAACAGACAGACAATTCCTACACTAATAAAAGAATCGGCCATATTAAATACGGCAAAATCAATTAACCGAAAATCGAGGAAGTCAACGACGTACCCCAATCTAAATCTATCAATACCATTGCCCATTGCTCCTCCTAAAATCAAACCATAACCCAGTTGATCCCAAAAACTTAACAATGGTCCGCACAATGCAATGGTGATCAATATTAAACTTACACCTAAAGATAGCCAGCGTAACCACTCTACTTTGCCACTTAACAAACTAAAAGCTGCTCCTGTGTTGGTAACATAAGTGAAATGAAATATATTCCGTAGTAATGGCAGTGTTTGTCCTAATTTAAAGGTTTGTACTACCCAGTATTTTGTTAGTTGATCTAATAAGAATGCCATAGAAGCAGCAATCCAGAAGTATCGGTTTTTTATACCCATGATAAATTTTTTGGTTGTCAGTTGTCAGTTGTTTTTTCTTGATTGATGACTAATGACCAATAACCACTGACTAATAAAACATTATATGTCGGAGGATGTAAGCTACTATGGTGACAGCACAAACAACTACTAGTTGTCCGGGTAATGGAAAGCAAGAGTATTTGAGAATAGCCTGAATCAAAGATAGATTTTCCGTGGCTTTCCAAGGCAAAATATAACTGATAATCAAATAAGTAATACCGCACAAGTGAACAGTGAACAGGCCACAAACACAACTAAAAGCCAGAGTTTCTAGTCGGGGTCTAGCTTTAAAGGCTAAATAACCACAAATCCAAGCTCCAGGGATAAAACCCAATAAATACCCAAACTGAGATAGTTTAACATAACCGATACCACCTCCTTCGGCAAATACAGGTAATAAGGTTAATCCCATGACTAAATAGGCAATTTGTGAGAGCGCCCCAGAATTTTGACCTCCTAAACAGCCTACCAGCAGCACTGCACCAATTTGGTAGCTGACACCTAATGAAAGGGTTTGAATTCCGTGCTGACTCCAATTCCAAGGGGAGGTAACACCATAAGCTTCTAGGAAAGTACCACCCATTGTCAGGAGCAAGCCTATCATAGACCATAGTAGTTGATTCGATGCAGCAAACATTTATTAGGTGATATGATTGATTAACATCAGGGCAATAAATAGATTTTTTCTTTTCTTAACCGATGGTTTATCTTTTAATGTTATGTTGGGAAGGTTTATCTAAAACTTAACAACAATTAACACTAATTGATTTGATGTAGTTCTTCTTTTAACATTTGCTGATAGATATTAGGTAAAGACCGACTAACAGAATTAGTTTCTATACCGTATCCTAAACTTGTCCAAGTAGGGGAAAGTTTTCGTAAAACGTCATTTAATTTTTGCTGACGTAATAGCGCTGAAATATCCACACCCCAAACCCGTGAGTCATTTAACCAACGGTAAACTACAGTATCTTGATACTCTGGTTCAAAACTATAGTTAGTCCAAAATATCTTATGTTGAGGTTTTGGGTGATACCGAGGGGCAATGTGATGCCAAGTTGTGTTAATAATTTGATAACGGCCAGCAGCAGTGGAACAGTTACCTATATTTGGTCCAGTAATGATAGTCACACATTTTTCAGGGTGATGACTCAGATCATTAACTTGTTCGCCACCGTATAAGATAGAGTAAGGACGGTTACTATTGGCTTCACTAGCAGAAATAGTTCGCATTAATGCCCGGATATAAGGATCTCCACCTCGCATAACTAGAGGAGGTTGTTTTCTATTAAATACCGGTTCGGGGGATAATTGGATGTCCCCATAAATATACCACTGAAATAGGTACACAAATCCCAAAAGTGAGGCTATGGGAGCAATGAGTTTTTCTACACCTTTTAGTTCAAAGCTTTTCAGAATTCAACTCCTTTCAATTCAATTTTTTGCTACTAACAAAAATCTATCTTTTGATTTCAGGAAATTTACAACCTCAGTAATATGACGTGAATGAATCTATTTTTTATACTATGAGAATATCAACAATTGATGCAGGAGATTTAAAAGGTAAAAAAAGACCACCATATAGGAATCATAAATGATATTTACCAAATTTTCAGAGCAGTAAGATGGTGTTGGCTATATTAAAAATCATTAACATAGAGAAATAAACAAACTTCAAGATATACAAAAAACAAATTTATGGTTATAAACAAGGGGGAATATCAATCTTTGGAACTACAAAACTCTACTTCAGCCATTAATAGAAGCGTGTCAGCAAATAATGACTTGTTAACAGGAGATAATATAAGTCAAACTAAATTTTATGGAACTTATCAAGATTGCATGGAAATATATGCAAGTCTGGATCAGGTAGAATCTTATTTTAACGCCCATGCTTTATGGTTTAGTCGTTGTGCAGAACCTATGAAGGTGAGCGCTTTGAGTGAAAATAGTTATGCTTTGGTTGTGGGTAAATTCGGTGCTTTTGGTTATGATGTAGAACCAAAGATTGGTTTGGAGTTATCAGCCCCTCAAGATCGAGAATACCACATTCGCAGTATTTCTTTACCTGATTATCAAGCCCCGGGTTATGAGGTAGATTATAAATCATTAACACGGTTAATAGATGATGTAGATGGGATTACAAGGGTAGAATGGGAATTGTATTTAGTAGTTGAGTTACACTTTCCCAAATTTATTCAACGATTACCCCGTACTTTAATTCAGTCTACAGGCGATCGCATCCTAAATGAAATTGTTCATCAAATTTCCCGTCGTCTCACACGCAAGGTAAAAAAAGACTTTTATCAATCTTTAAATATTCCCTTTCCACCAAGCAAACACAAGTAATCACAAGTAATATAGCACTTTCCATCTCACTGAGGTACAGGAATTAGGAATTTGACCGCAGTGAAATAGGAAATGGTGCAATGAAAATCAGTCAATTACCCATTACCCATTACCCATTACCCATTACCCATGACTAATGATAATCTAAGCATTAGTTAAAATTCTCTGGATAATTTCGATACCAGAGAAAGCTTGCCATGCAAAAAGTCCTAAAATAGCGAAATTTAACAATATATGCGTCATCCTGGCCCAATTTGCTCCTTTTTGCATAAAAGGAGACAGAGATGCAGAAAAAGCAATTAAACCTGTCATACTTAATCCAGCTAGGAGATGAGGTCCGACAAATAATTTACCATTATTAATGTAAGTAACAGCCATACCACCAATAGAACCTGCTACCATCAAAGCTAAGATGATAGAACCTATTTGGTGGTGTTTGATAGTATATCGTCCTTTAACTAGCTCTTTCTTTTCTTCACCTTGAGCATTTCTGGTACGCTGTACTTGTAACCCTAAATATGCAGCATAGAGGGAAAGCGCTAATAGTACCCACATGATAGCTGGGTGAGCAAAATTCAGCCAAAATTTTATTGTTGGAGTCAGTTCAAGAGCCATATTTTTTACTTCCCTTTATTATATCTTCATAAAACTTAGCATATTTAGCATATATTTATTTTCTTGACTCAGCAATTTTCCGGCGTGGCTGAATTAGGATATGAAAGTGAAAAATTCTCTCTCCTAAACTCTTACTTTCCGCGTTTCTTCCTTTGTAGGTTTAAAGATAATTCATACACATCTGCTAAAACAGGATATAACGAATGACAGAAAATATAGAAAATAAAGATACCACATTGCTGAAGGCTGTGAAAAGTGGGGATATCAAAAAAGTGTCCGCGCTACTTACTTATGGCGCTAGTGTGGATACAAGCGATCACCATGGAAATACGGTATTGATGTTAGCTGCGAATTTAGGTTATACGGAAATTGTGCGATCGCTCTTAGATGCTGGTGCTAATATTAACTTAGCCAGAAAAACCTATCATTTAACAGCATTAATGTTGGCTGCTAGTGCTAATCAGATAGATGTGGTGAAGCTATTAGTATCTAAAGGGGCAAATGTTAATGCTACGAATGAAGATGGTAGTACAGCATTAATGATAGCAGCGCTAAAAGGTAATCTTGAGATTGGACAAATCTTATTAAAGGCTGGTGCGGATTTAGAGATTACCGACAAAGATGATGATACCGCGTTAAAACTCGCAGTTAAACACAAACATCCGGCAATTGTCAAAGCATTAACACAAAATAATAATATTGTCAATAACCAAGATCGCGGAGGTGAGACAGTATTAATGATTGCCGCTGATTTAGGCTACTTAGAAATAGTACAAGCATTGTTATCATCTGGGGCTGATGTTAATATCAAGAATGTTGATAATGAAACAGCATTACTAGCAGCTACACCAACGGGAAATATTGATATTATAACTGCTTTATTAGACGCGGGTGCAGAAATTAATCATCAAGAAAAAGAAGGGGAAACAGCGTTACATTTGGCCGTTGTAGAAGAACATATTGATGTAGTCAAAATATTACTACAAAGAGGGGCAGATGTGGAAACTAGAAACCACCTGGGAGATACTCCTTTACTAATAGCAGCATTCCAGGGATATAGCGATATAGCAGAAGTTTTGCTGGTTGCGGGAGCAGATATGGAAAAGAAAAACTTTGGAGAAGTTGCGCTAACCTTAGCAGTATCTCAAGGACATTTCAAAACAGTGAAATCATTGCTTGACTATGGTGCAGATATTAATAAATTAGCAGATGATGGTAAAACCGCCTTAGTTAAAGCCATAACTGCAAATTATCCCGAAATATTCCAACTATTACTAGCAAAAGGAGCAAATATAAACTTACAAAACTCTTCGGGAGCAACGGCTTTAATGTGGGCTGTAGCTGAAGGTTATAGTCAAGCTGTGGATATATTAATCCAATTTGGTGCAGATGTAAATTTAAAAAATCAGGGTGGTTATACAGCTTTAATGATTGCAGAATTTAATAATTATCGGGGTATTAGTAAAATATTAAGAGAAGCTGGAGCGCGGGAATAATTTAATTTAGAAATTGGAAAAAAAAGAGAAACATCAAGATGAAATATTTAGAGGGTAGAAAGAAGTAAATTTACCTTTTACTATTACCTTGTTTCTGTCTTGATGTTTCCTACTGTGCTAGATGTAAACAATATACATTGTTTTATTTTAGTTTGTAGTATTGGAATTAGCATTTTATAGGTAATAAAAACTACTTCAATTACTAATAAATCTTTCTTCAGTCTGATTTTTCAATGGTTTGGAGTAATTCTAAAGAAAGAATTAAAGTTTTCTTAAATATTAGTTCTCAGAAAACTGTACTTGACGGATTTAAAAAAAGGTAATCATCTAGCATACTGCTGTCAATTCCTACAATTCTGGTAATCAGGTAATAACGCTGTTGTAGGACTGTCGCGCTAGATTGTGGTTAGGTGGTAAACTATAGGAATTAGTACAGCTATTGTGGCTATAATCGATCAGATTCTGAAATTTCAAATTATTTACGGATCTATTAACTCAGGTGATCCTCCAATAAAGAAGCTATAGCCTCTGGATGAACTTTTTTATATTGCTTTTTACCTAACATTAAAACACAATTGGGGGCGCTACTACAACGTTTTTGACAATCGGTATGTTCAATTATGACTTGATCAGATAAACCGCGATCGCACAAAGTTTTTTCTAAGTCTGATAATAACCCCTTTCCACCTCGTTTCAAACAACCAGATTTTTGACATACCATAATCTTGGCTTTCGGTTGAGAAAGGGGATTTTTCAGAGGACAAAAACCAACTGCTTGGATTTGATAAGCTTGGAGTTTTAGTTTATTGGTGCGAGGGTTTAATTTACTAATAGCATTAACGCGAATTTGTTCACCAGGTAATAAAGATAAACCTAGAGAACAACGTAAATTTTTAGGAATTTTGATTTTGATGTTTCCTGCGCCAATTCCCAACCGTAAATATTTACATTTTTCTGTTTCCTTATCCACAAATCCTAAAAATTGTCCCTCAATATTTAATTCCGATAATCTCAGATATTTTTCATTCATTTTCAATAACTCAACTTTTTCAAGAAAAATAATAAACCCCATTTTATTGGGGTAGTGTTGATAATTACCAGCAAGAAGGAAGAGAAAAAAAGAGATTTTTAACTGTTACCTTCTTGATATTTTCTCAGTTTTTAAGAAAGACGTTTAGCTTCCACAGTTAAAGGTAAACAGCTTTTATCTGGTATTTCACTAAATTCTAATTCCCAACCATTAGCTAAAGTGAGAATTTTACCTGTTTCACTATCTGTTTGTTTGACTACTTCTTCTTCTAAGTCTTTTTTAGCGACATAGACAACTAAAGTACCAACATCATTCATTCGCAACATTACTTTCATGTTTTTCCTCAGCAGATTCTAGTTCTCTTTTTCGACAACCGATGATGTACCCTGTTTCCAAAAAATGTACAGCATAGATATAATAAGCTTGCAAAAATGTGCCGATACTGGATACATAACCCACATCACCAATTCTTGCTAAAACTTCCCCAATTTCTCGACCGGGAAAAGTTCCATCGTTTTTGATTAGTTTCTTAACTCGGACTTTTTGACCAATTTCAAAAATAGGTTGCGAGTTCAGTTCTATTTCATCACGTTGCATGGGAATACCTTTTTTCGCTGACTAAATTTAATAATTCTTCTGTAGTGAGACTACGTTTTTTGAGAATTGATTGTTGACGAACTATATCTAAAATAGCTTGGGTTTCTTGAGAATCAAGAAAGATTCCATGCTGTTCTAATAAGTTAGATAATGAATGGCGGCCAGAGTGTTTACCTATGACTAAACGCCGTTCCCAGCCCACATCTTCAGGAGAAAATGGTTCATAAGTAATGGGGTTTTGGAGTACACCATGAGCATGAATACCAGACTCATGAGCAAAGGTATTTTCACCCACAATTGCTTTCCAAGGTTGAACATTAGCACCGGAAGCTCTAGCAACTAATTGAGATAGTTTTAACAGATGTTGAGTTTTAATTTCTAAATCAACACCGTAGATACATTTGAGAGCCATAATTACTTCCTCTAGGGCTGCATTTCCGGCTCTTTCTCCTAATCCATTAACGGTGGTATTTACAGACATAGCACCAGCTTTGATTCCGGCTAAGGCGTTAGCAGTTGCTAGTCCAAAATCATTATGGGTGTGAATCTCAATAGGAATTGATAGGGTTGATACTAAACGCTGAACTTTTATGTGAGTGCTGAAGGGATCAAGTACCCCAACTGTATCACAAAAACGAAACCGTGACGCTCCCCATTCTTGGGATAATAACGCAACATCTTGGAGAAAATTTTCATCGGCTCTAGAAGAATCTTCGCCACCAACTGATACCCAAAGACCTTCATCTAATGCAAAGCTAATACAGTCTTTTAGTCTTTGTAAACTTACGCGCCATTGACCATGAAATTTAGCCGCAATTTGTACTCCAGATACAGGAATAGCAATATGTACTCGCTGCAATCCACAGGCTATAGAAGCTTTTATATCTGATAATACAGCGCGATTCCAACCTAATAATTTAGCCTGTAAATCTAAGTTACGAATGGCAACAATGGCGCGAATTTCTTCCTCTCCCATGGCGGGAATTCCTACTTCTAATTCATGGACACCAATGGTATCTAAGAATTGAGCGATCGCTACTTTCTCTTCTAAGTTAAAAGCAACACCTGCCGCCTGTTCTCCATCACGTAATGTCGTATCATTAATCATGATTTGATACATTTTAACATCCCTCTAGCGGAGTTTTTTCTAATATCCTTGTTCGCTACAATTCTTTAAAGTCTTGGATGGACAATAAATATTTGATTGAGCGAATAAATCATGATTCATGATTTACGATCCTTAATTATTACTCCAATATTTCTGTTGCATCTGTATGATAAGAAACCAAAAATTGGTATCACTTCTCAAGTATTTTTGGTAGTATTATTTGTGGATTTTGTCAGCAGCCAATAACCCAGATAAACATTAACAAATCCTGTAAAAAATAACATACTCAAGCCAGCAATTAAGCTAGTAATCATAATTTTACCTCTGATGTTCACTGATAATTTTTCATCTACCTTAACTAAGAATGTTCTGCAAGCCAATCAAAAATTCTGTCTAATTGCTGTAAATCCACTAAACCATATTGCCAAAGCAGCATCGGTAAAGGACAATGATTAAATTCAGGGTGTCGCGTTGCTACTGCAATATCAGCGGTGGAAAGTGCTAGTTCTTTTTGTAGGAATTGCAATAACTTCTTATTACTACTATTAATCACCATAATTGGACATTGACAATCGAAATCAATATAAAGTACAAGTTATTCCCATAAGCAATGACTAATTATTTTAGTTTGAGCAAACTGGGTGAACCTAAGCTTAGGTGAATTATCTTGAATATGCAAGATAGTTTGTGAGCGAACAATGACTTAGGATTGATATGCTTTTGATTAGATATTCCCAAAATCATTAAGTAGGTGGGCGTTAAAAATTGTCGTTGGGGCAAGGGAACAGGGAACAGGGAACAGGGAACAGGAAACAGGAAACAGGAAGAGAGTTTTGAGTGATTTTACTTTTCTTCACATACCTTTAAATTTTTCTGTTCATCTACTTAATAGTCATCATTCATACTGATCAAAACTCCACACTGTTACACAAACAATTCTCTAACCATGTCACTAGTTGATGACGAGAAGCAAAAAATTGCATTAATGTACTACGAACTAGAATCGCTTCTTGGAGGTTATTGACTTGGATACGCAAAGACCCATCCGGGGGACAGGAACAAGAAATCATTAACTCTTGCAAACGGTGATAAATACACCATCTATCACCCAGAGGAATTTGCAAAATTTGTTCACCAATATTTAAAAAATTACAATTGTGTGCCATGAGTAATTCAACCTGGATACAGTTGACTTTATTAATCATCTTGATGATGATTTGTGAGAGTTTGTATTTGTTTTTCCAGTTGGTCAATTCGGGAAAGTAAAGAACGAATTACCCCTGCTTCTATATCGGGTAATTTGTCATGTTCTAAGGGTGAAATGTGGTTATTCGACTTACGAGAAATAATCCTTCCCGGAACGCCGACTACAGTGGCATCTGGAGGCACATCACTCAAGACAATTGAACCTGCACCAATACGAACGCGATCGCTAATTTGAATATTTCCTAATACTTTCGCACCAGCACCAACGACAACATTATCACCCAAAGTAGGATGACGTTTACCGCTTTCTTTACCAGTTCCTCCCAATGTTACACCCTGATAAATAAGAGCATAATCTCCGATAATGGCAGTTTCACCAATTACCACACCCATACCATGATCAATAAATACACCTTTGCCAATTTTTGCCCCTGGATGAATTTCAATTCCTGTCAAAAACCGTCCCCAATGGGAAATAAACCGAGGAATAAAACTGACTTTATGGAGGTGTAACCAATGGGCAAGACGATGTAAACAAAGGGCATGAAACCCAGGATAACAAAATATAACCTCTAACCAATTATAAGCGGCTGGATCACGCTCAAAAATAATCCGAAAATCACTAATTAACGGTTCTAAAAATAGTCCAGGACTTTGATTTTTTTTCAGGTTTGTATTGACATTTTCAGCTTTACTGATACTGTTTAAAGACTGGTGCATTGATACTGTGAGGTGAAAAGATCCTGTAGTGTTTTCATGCTTATATCAGATAACTTTCAAAGGGACAAAATTAGTAACGCAGATTAGATTTATTAAATTTATTACCTTTGTACTCAATAGGTTTAAACCCCTCTTTAACAGAACTTTACATTTTCTGTTGGGGTAGGGGTACTAGCTTTTTCTAACTGGGGTACTGGTATTTTTGGTTGAGGGATGCAGCATTTTTGTACTCAAAACAAATCCCTTAACCAGTAAGACTTTGCAGCTATTTAGGTAAGATATTTTCAGATATATTCAGTTGTACTCATTGCTTCAGAATCGTTGCTTTGATGACAGTAAATATAGTTTTTATGTATTACCTAATACTATTATTATTTTATGGGTTTGCTAGATGAAAGCTGGATTTCTTTATTTTGTTTTATGGTTTGTTAGCTGTATGTGGGGATACAAAACTTCCAAGCATTATCAATAATGACTCCCTCAGAATATTTAGGCGTTGCTAAATTCATACCGCTATTATGCAACGCCAATATTTACATCAACATACAGCAGTTACTGGTATTCACAAAGTACAGATATTAATGATAAAACTCTTGTGGTGCGGGCATCTTGCCCGCATAAAGTCTACCTCACTCAAGCTGAAATTGTTGTAAATCAACGACCCAAAAGATATTGCATTTTGATTTGAAGATCAGTATTTGAACCTGCTACGAAAACAGCCGCTTGATTAAATTTAGGTGGACCTGTCAGAATTGCTGGATTGTTAGAAAACCCAAAACCTTCTATGGGAATACCAAAAGAATTAGTATTCATCATACCATCTTCATTAGCATCATGAATTAAAGCAACGGCATAATTCCCTGGTTTTAAGTTCTTAAAACTCAGTTTTTGAGGATTTTCTGTGATCTTGATACATTCAGATTGTACAGCTTTTTTACTATTACTAGGAAATCCCTTACTTCCAGAAAAAAGACTAGCACAAATTTTTCCAGATTGGTTTTTTATGCCTACCACATTAATCGTCAAATTACCATTAAAATCTGCTCTCGCACTAGTTAAAAATAGGAAACTTCCCAAAATAGGAAGTAACGCTATTAGTCCCTGACTTGATGCTTGCCGTAAGGCGATTTTTAACTGTTCTTTCATTAACTAATTTACCCTCTATTAAATAGAACTAATATTTTATCCAGCCATCTTGTGAATGTATTACGATTGTGTAATAGCTACAAGAACATCACTTTTACAAGTATAGCAGAAAGTACTAAGATGAGAGGCTTTGCGGGAATAGCTTGCCCTGAGCTTGCAGAACTGTCAAAGTATCAAATTAAAAATTTCTAACTTTGCTGCTTTGTCACTTTCGGTCTACCAATAGGTTCTTTAAGACGTTGTTTCAAAGCCTCTCACCCCACACGTTCGCTAAAGGTAAACTTTACGACTTTTCAAACATCCGCCAACAACGACTTTGATCACTTTTTCCTAATTTGATTTGTTTATGATAGATATACCTTGTTAATCATGGAAAGTTTATGGCTAACCAAATTATCGAAAATGACCAATAAATAATGATCAAAAAATTAAATCTTTTGCAAATAATCTGCATTAAGATGGATGCCTTATTAAGTCCAAATCCCTGATCCAGCAAGAGATGTAACCACAATTTACATCACAAATCATCGAAAAATTAAAAAAATATAAATTGCATTTCTAGAGAAAAAAATGATAGGCTGTATACATACGGTAAATTCCAGGCTTGTCAGGTACTCTAACTCTTAATCCCCCAATGCTTTCAGCCGAAAGGGGAATTTAGTCCCCTCTGCTTGATCAAAGGAGGGGCTTTGGTGAAGTAAAAACCGGATGTTGTAGGAAAGTTGAGTACAGTTCAATATCAAGAAAACTCGATAAAAATCTAGTTGAAATCCTTACAGATATTGACTTGGAGATGAGTACAAAGAAATCCTGAACCCCTAACTATAAATACTCGTACCCCTGACTATAAATACTTGCACCCCAACCCAAAAAAATCTTTTTTAATTTTTGTATCGTTGCAATACAAGGATTTAAGGATTTGAGTACAAACATAATAAATCTAATAAGTTCTATCCTTTGTCAACCAAGGGGGACAAAAAAAAGGGCTGCTATAAATCATTTATCGCCAATCACTTAACGCTCCTTAACAAAACAAAGTTAATAGTCAAAAGTGAGTGGAGGGATGAGATTAGCACCATGTCTATAATTTAGACATTGGCAGTAGTAACAGCATCTCCCACAGTGGCTCTCAAGTCCACCGCAAACAGCGAAATTCAATGACACTACCTGCTACCAACATTCTCACCTCCGATAACCTGCGAGATCAGGATTCTATTATCATCCCCGCTAAATCTGGTAATTGCGGTTGCGACAGCAGCACAACTCCAGAAATGGACGAAAAACTTAGAGAACGCATTGCTAAACACCCCTGTTATAGCGAAGAAGCTCATCATCACTATGCAAGGATGCACGTTGCTGTTGCCCCTGCTTGCAATATTCAATGTAACTATTGTAACCGCAAGTATGATTGTGCTAACGAAAGTCGTCCGGGGGTAGTGAGTGAACTGCTCACACCAGAAGAAGCAGCCCATAAAGTGTTAGTAATTGCGGGTAAAATTCCGCAAATGACTGTATTGGGAGTGGCAGGACCTGGTGATCCTTTGGCTAATCCAGAAAAAACTTTTCGGACTTTTGAACTAATTGCAGACAAAGCCCCAGATATTAAATTGTGCTTATCTACTAACGGTTTGATGCTGACAGAATATATTGATCGCATTAAACAATTAAATATAGATCACGTTACCATTACCCTTAATACCATTGACCCCGAAATAGGCGCACAAATCTATTCTTGGGTTCACTATAAACGCAAGCGTTACAGAGGCGTGGAAGGAGCAAAAATTCTTCTAGAAAAACAATTAGAAGGATTACAAGCTCTCAAAGAAGCTGATATCTTATGTAAAGTTAATTCTGTAATGATTCCGGGAATTAATGACCAACATTTGGTAGAAGTTAATCAAGCAATTCGGGAGAAAGGCGCGTTTTTACATAACATTATGCCGCTAATTTCTGCACCCGAACATGGTACACATTTCGGTTTAACTGGTCAACGTGGACCTACAGGAAAAGAACTGAAAGAAGTCCAAGATAATTGTTCTGGTAACATGAAAATGATGCGCCACTGTCGTCAGTGTCGAGCAGATGCGGTAGGATTATTAGGAGAAGATCGGAGCCAGGAATTTACCAAAGATAAGTTCATGGAAATGACTCCAGAATATAACTTTGAAACCCGCCAAGAAGTTCACGAAGGTATTGAGAAATTTAGAGAAGAAATTAAGGCCGCAAAAGATAAAGTATTGACTGGCAAAAAATCTGCTAATAATCCTAAAATCTTGGTTGCAGTAGCCACAAAAGGCGGTGGATTAGTTAACCAACACTTCGGACACGCCAAAGAATTTCAAGTGTATGAAGTTGATGGAAATGAAGTTCGTTTTGTTAGTCACCGCAAGATTGATCAATATTGTCAAGGTGGTTACAGCGAAGCAGCTACCGCAGATAATATAATGAAAGCGATCGCAGATTGTAAAGCAGTCTTGGTATCGAAAATAGGCAACTGTCCTAAAGAACAATTAGAAGCAGCAGGAATAAAAGCTGTTGAAGCCTACGACGTAATTGAAAAGGTTGCTTTAGAATTTTACGAGCAATATGTTCAGGTTAATGGGTAATAGGTAATAGGTAATAGGTAATGGGTAATAATTTCCAATCACCTCTTTCTCAACACCTAATCATCTAATCTATTACCTTTTACCTCTTCACCAATTTACACAAAGGTAAATAATCATGGCTTACAAAATTACTAGCCAGTGTATTTCTTGCAAGTTGTGTTTACCTGTTTGTCCTACTGGTGCAATTCAAGAAGTTGATGGTAATTATTGGATTGATTCTCAACTTTGCACAAATTGCGCTGGTAGTATTCACACCGTACCTCAATGTAAGGCCACTTGTCCGACTGCTGATGGTTGTGTTCAACAATCTAGTGATTATTGGGAAAGTTGGTTTGCTTATTACCACCGTGTTTTAGCAAAATTAACAAATAAACAAGACTACTGGGAGCGTTGGTATAGCTCTTATTCTCAGAAGTTTTCCCAACAGTTGCAAAAGCATCAAGGCCAAGTAATTATATAGGTGATTTCATGGGTGATAGGTAATAGGTAATATTTTCCCCCATTACCTATTACCAATTACCAGTTAATAATTCTAGCTAATTACTCATAATCTTTATATGGAAACCATGCAAAATAATTGCATTTATCTTGATAATAATGCCACCACTAAAATAGATCCTCAAGTTGTTGAGGCTATGATGCCTTATTTGACGGATTATTATGCTAATCCTTCCAGTATGCACACTTTTGGTGGACAATTGGGAAAAGCTGTAAAAACAGCTAGAGAACAAATTGCTGCTTTACTGGGAGCCGAAGAATCGGAAATTGTTTTTACCAGTTGCGGAACTGAAGGTGATAATGCTGCTATTCATGCAGCGTTATTAGCTCAACCAGAAAAACGTCATATCATCACTTCTCAAGTAGAACATCCTGCGGTTTTAAATGTCTGTAAACAATTAGAATCTAAAGGTTATCAAGTTACCTATTTGTCAGTTAATTCTCAAGGACAAATAGACTTGAATGAGTTAGAAGCTTCTTTAACTGGTAACACTGCTTTAGTAACAGTAATGTATGCCAATAATGAAACCGGCACAATTTTTCCCATTGAAGAAATTGGTGTTAGAGTTAAAGAATATGGAGCTATCTTCCACGTTGATGCAGTGCAAGCGGTAGGTAAAATACCCTTAAATATGAAGACCAGCACCATAGATATGTTAACTATATCTGGTCACAAAATTCATGCTCCTAAAGGTATTGGTGCTTTGTATGTTAGACGTGGGGTTCGTTTCCGTCCTTTCTTAGTTGGTGGACATCAAGAACGAGGACGTAGAGCAGGTACAGAGAATGTTCCCGGAATTATTGCTTTAGGGAAAGCTGCGGAATTGGAATTATCACATTTAGCAGAAGCAACTCAGAAAGAAAGAAAGTTACGCGATTATTTAGAACAATCTCTTCTGGCTAAAATTCCTGATTGTCAAGTAAATGGTGATATTAAAAATAGATTACCAAATACGACAAATATCGGGTTCAAATATATTGAAGGTGAAGCAATTTTGCTTTCTTTAAATAAGTACGGTATTTGCGCTTCTTCTGGTTCTGCTTGTACTTCTGGTTCTCTTGAACCTTCTCATGTTTTACGAGCTATGGGTTTACCCTACACTACTTTACATGGCTCAATTCGCTTTAGTCTTTCTCGTTATACTACGGAAGCAGAAATTAATCAAGTAATTGCAGTCATGCCGGAAATTGTTGACCGTCTGCGGGCTTTATCTCCCTTCAAAAATGATAATGCCGATTGGTTACAACAACAAGGACAAACTTTAGTAAATAGGTAATAGGTAATGGGTCATAGGTAATGGGATTCCTCTATTACCAATTACCAATTACCAATTACCAATCCAAAATCTAAAATCTAAAATCCAAAATCAATTACGTGGGACTACAAGGACAAACTTTAGTAAATAGGTAATAGGTAATGGGTCATAGGTAATGGGATTCCTCTATTACCAATTACCAATCCAAAATCCAAAATCTAAAATCCAAAATCCAAAATCCAAAATCCAAAATCCAAAATCCAAAATCAATTATGTGGGACTACACTGATAAAGTATTAGAGTTATTTTACGATCCTAAAAATCAAGGTGCAATTGAAGAAACCGGTGAAGCTGGTGTGAAAGTGGCAACTGGTGAAGTGGGAAGTATTGCTTGTGGTGATGCTTTAAGATTACATTTGAAAGTTGAAGAAGCAACAGATAAAATTCTTGATGCACGTTTTCAAACTTTTGGTTGTACTAGTGCGATCGCTTCTTCTAGTGCTTTAACTGAAATGATTAAAGGTTTAACTTTAGATGAAGCTTTGGGAGTAACAAATAAGGAAATCGCTGATTATTTAGGTGGTTTACCTGAAGCGAAAATGCACTGTTCTGTTATGGGTCAAGAGGCTTTAGAAGCTGCCATTTATAATTATCGTGGCATTCCTCTAGAGGCACATGACGATGAAGAAGGTGTCCTCATCTGTAGTTGTTTCGGAATAACTGATGCTAAGATAAAGAAAGCAGTTGCACAAAACAATCTCTTCAGTGCAGAGCAAGTAACAAATTATGTAAAAGCTGGTGGCGGATGCGGTTCTTGTTTAACGAAGATTGATGATATAATCAGAGAAGTAAAGCAGGAAGCCGCCAACAAAAATCTCTACAGCTACAAGGCGAAAGCTAAAACAGAAATTCCTAATTCAGAGTTTATTGTCGGGCAACAAAAACCATTAACTACAGTCCAAAAAATTGCCCTGATTCAAAAAGTATTAGATGAAGAAGTCCGACCCGTGTTAATCGCCGACGGGGGAGATGTAGAACTTTATGATGTCGAAGGTGATAAAGTTAAAGTAATTCTTCAAGGTGCTTGCGGTTCATGTTCTAGCAGTACCGCTACCTTAAAGATTGCCATTGAAGCGAGATTACGCGATCGCATCAGCAAAGAAATTATTGTCGAAGCAGTTTAGAAATTAGTCATTAGTCAGTGGTCATTAGTTACTAGGAAAAAACAACTGACCACTCACAAACAAAAATCCCTACAACCCAATAAATACTATGAACACCACTAGATGTTTTGTAGAGCGATCGCCCCCGTAGCGACGTTCTACACACGCTCACCGCCGTAGAACTTGGCCGTGAGAACCGACAGACGAAAAACACCAAATCAACCAATTCTAGGAAAACACGAACAATGACTACTGACGCAAATATTAGACAGATAGCTTTCTACGGCAAGGGCGGTATCGGTAAATCTACCACTTCTCAAAACACCCTCGCAGCTATGGCTGAAATGGGTCAACGCATCATGATCGTAGGTTGCGACCCTAAAGCTGACTCCACCCGTTTGATGCTTCACTCCAAGGCTCAAACCACCGTATTACACTTGGCTGCTGAAAGAGGCGCTGTTGAAGATTTGGAACTCCACGAAGTCATGTTAACCGGTTTCCGTGGTGTTAAGTGCGTAGAATCTGGTGGTCCAGAACCCGGTGTAGGTTGCGCTGGTCGTGGTATTATCACCGCTATTAACTTCCTAGAAGAAAACGGTGCTTACCAAGATTTAGACTTCGTATCTTACGACGTATTAGGTGACGTTGTATGTGGTGGTTTTGCTATGCCTATCCGTGAAGATTAAGCTGTTTTTTCTAGGGTTTTTGTTGGTGCAATTGGTGGGGAAGTTTGATTTTTTTATGCCCTATTTTTGCCCTAGTATTTTTTGGGGAAATGGGGTTTTTGTTTTGTTTTTCTGCTTTTGTTTACCCTATTTTGTCCCTATTGTCAAGGGGGATACATGATTTTTGATAAATGGGTTACTGATTCATGGTTTATAATAACTTTAATTATATGTACCTTAAAGAAGGATAATGTCGAAACCTATGCAATACATACAGAGATCAATCTTACAATCTGATAGCGAAAATATCTCTCTCAACAAGCGTAAGCAAAGTGGTCAACCAACTTCAGACCTGATCATGTCTGCTTATTTATCAGGAAACGCCGAAGTTTTTGCCAATATTCTCCAATTGCACGTTCCAGAGGGATCTATTGTAGCGGATGTTACTTGGGGAAAAGGAGTTTTTTGGCAAAATGTGCTTAAAGATAAGTATAAACTTCTTGCTACTGACATATCCACAGGAGTAGACTGTCGTAAATTACCATATCAAAATCAATCAATAGATTGTGTAGTTTTAGATCCTCCATATATGGAAGGCTTTTATAGAAAAGAAGCCTCACAAAAAGCTGGTTCTGGTACACATTATTCATTTTCTGATGCTTACTCAAATGGAAATGAAATTAATGAAGATACTGAAAATATTGGTACGAAGAAATGGCACGCAGCAGTTACCGATATATACTTTAAAGCTGGTAAAGAGGCCTATAGAATTTTAAGAAAAGATGGAATACTAATAGTTAAATGCCAAGATGAAGTTAGTGCCGGAAAGCAATGGTTAACTCATGTAGAAATAATTAACGAATATGAAAAAAATGGCTACTACACAAAAGACTTATTTGTTGTTATGAGAACTAATAAGCCTTCAGTCAGCAGATTAAAAAAGCAAGTACACGCTCGAAAAAATCATTCATACTTCCTTGTATTTATAAAAAAGAAGTAGAATTTATATATGGAATTGATAGAATTTATAATTTCTATATTTCCTGTTCTAATCCAAACTCTGAAGGATCATAACCTTCCCCATCTGCCAGCATTTGATCCAGTAATTCTGTCAAATCACTATAAAATGGGGGTTGTGGTGGCCAACTCACAGGTATCAAACTAGATATTAAAAAGTTTCTTTCTTCTTCTGTATATTTTTTGTAGGATGAACATGGTAAATCAGAGTTTCTAGCAAATTGAAAGTTCCACGTTTTATTAAATCCATAACAATTAACAGCAAGAATATCAAATTCTCCTCTGATAAGAAGGGTTGTTTTTAATTTTCTACCATTAGGAAGAATAATTTCACGATTATCACTGGCATCTACTTGAGCTTTTCCAAACCAAATTTGACTTTCTTTGTCCCATTTACTTTGAGTTTTTTGTAAAGATTTAGACTCAATACTAAAAGCTCGATGATGATAAATAATGTGCAAATCTCCTTTCTTTTTTCTATCATGATCATCAAACTTTTTCATATATTTTACACCAGGAAAATTAGCAATTATTTTCCTGAGTTTAAGTTCAGCAACATAGCCCAAAAGCATTCCTCTCAAACTAGGATTTTCTGCGAGTAAAATGGTCAATTCATTTGCTGTAACTTCCCATTCATCCATAATAGTCTGGGTTGCTAATGTATCATC
The DNA here is from genome assembly GCF_014697585.1 of Dolichospermum sp. FACHB-1091. Classification (GTDB taxonomy): domain Bacteria; phylum Cyanobacteriota; class Cyanobacteriia; order Cyanobacteriales; family Nostocaceae; genus Dolichospermum. Next base: position 21,211 of record NZ_JACJSB010000004.1, read on the forward strand.
ATTAACTCTTTTTAGTAATTCACAAGGATCAAATTGAAGAACTTCTGCAATTTCCAAAAACTCTATAATATCAAGTCTGCGTTCACCACTTTCATATTTCGATACAAAAGATTGTGGACGGTTTAGTGCTTGTGCTAATTGTGCTTGAGTGAATGAAATGCGTTGACGATATTCTATAAGAAGTTCTCGAAATTTTGCATATTGCTCTGTAAAAATAGATAAAGTCATGGGTACTTAACTAGAAAAACAATAAGCAGTTTAGTATCCTAATATGGGATATCCCAAAACAGGATATTAACTTACAGCAAATTGTCATCAAACCCGGAATAAGAACCCCACCCCCAAAACCCCCTCCCCGCAAGCGATGAGGGGGCTAAGATGTACCTTATATGATTGCAAATCGCTGTAATTGCAAGCGATACGTACGATGAACTAGAAATGGGGTTTTTGTTAGGGTTTATTCTTTTGTTTACCCTATTTTGTCCCTAGTGTCAAGAGAGATACATGATTTTTGATAAATGGATTACTGATTTTTTGTTTACAATTTAATTGGCAATAGAAATATCTAACCTACCTTATATATCTCCATTATTATTTTCAAAAATGCTATCAATTTTAGATTTTATGGTAGCATAGGCATCTTCTTTCGTTGGCAACCATTCTGATAAATCTATAGCTGTGTTATTCTGATCCTCGTTAGCTACCATAAATTGAGGATGACTATAACATAGCTTCTTGACTGCTAAAGCACTCCAATCTTCATCAATGGAGTCAAGAGAAACTAGAATAGTCCAACCTCTATAATGAGCCATGTGATTTTTGGAGAACGGTCCAATTTGACCTCCAATGTAGATTAGTTGATCTTCTGACCATTTTTCTGAGGGTAAGTCTTCATATATTGTTGTGTCAGAAGTCGAGTTTTTGTATTTTTTTATAGTTTCAATAGCCTTTTCACCATAATCACCACAATAAATAGGCATACATACTCGTTGGTAAAGAAATCCGTTAGGAATTTGCAATTGATATCTGTCTGTAGATATCTCATAATTATGAATTGCTATTTCTCTTCCTTCAAATATTTTTGTATTTAAAGGATGTTTGGCAAACGGATTCAATAGAATTTGACAACCATCAAGTAACGTTTCTTTATATTCGGTTCTTTCAAGACTAAATCTTTCTACTCCTGTTTCATGTTCTGATTCAATAGCTCTATAACCATAGAAAATAACAGGGTATTTTCCTCCTTCAGCAATAGCGCGAACTTTACAAAGAGTTGCCCTATTATTAAACATAACTGCACTAATATCAGACATATTAGGATTCGTAAACAAGCCTAGAGAAATATCTACACCTGGTTTTTTTTGTACTTGATATTTTCTGGATTCACCAATAATAATTATTTCGTTTTTTTGAGTATCTTGGATTATTAGGGGTTGGTCATAGGCATAAAGAACACGAACAAGTGCTAAACTGTCCTGAAGAAAAAAGAATGGCTGATCGAATGGAGTAACGCATAGAATAAAAGGCTTATTTTTCACATGATTAAGTTGTGAATATTTTGAAACATACTTTTTGTGTTTCTCTGTAATTGATTGTAAGAGGCGAAGTGTAGATAGTCTTAACATTTCATCAATGGTGATTCCATCCAGCATATTTAAATCTTTATCCCATTCAGGACGGAAACCTTGAGGTTGATTTGATGTAGTCGCTTCAGCTATAAACTCACCATAAGAAGAAGTTAATATAAAATCTGGGGTGGCATGGAATAGATTAACACTAAAACCAAGTTCTTTGAAACAAGCAAAAAGATATAATTCCCAGAATGAAGAGTTAAATGTTGTCTGAAACTCTCTGATAAATTTACCGTCTCTATCCACAAATCCATCTGCCCAATTTTTCAGAACTTCAATCTCTGGTTCATATAGTCCTGATTGAGCAATAAGACGAAAGTGTTGATGTTGCTCTGTATCAGGTACAATAGGCGTAAAAATATTCATAATTAATTTATGTTTTAAGCAATTAAGTATTACATATATCACTTTATCCCAACAAGTAAGTGATCTTAAAAATATTCATAATTAATTTATGTTTTAAGTAATTAAGTATTACATATATCACTTTATCTTAATAAATAAGTGATCTTAATAACATAGCAACAGTAATTTTGATCACTGTTTGTGGGTTATGGGTGCGATAGCGAAGCGCTCCGTAGGAATCGCATTTCTGGTGTTGTGAGTTATGAGAGCGATAGCGAAGCGCTCCGTAGGAATCGCATTTCTGGTGTTGTGAGTTATGAGAGCGATAGCGAAGCGCTCCGTAGGAATCGCATTTCTGATGTTGTGGGTTTTGAGAGCGATAGCGAAGCGCTCCGTAGGAATCGCTTTTCTGGTGTTGTGGTTTGAGAGCGATAGCGAAGCGCTCCGTAGGAATCGCTTTTCTGGTGTTGTGGTTTGAGAGCGATCGCTTTTCTGGTATTTTGGGTTTTGAGAGCGATCGCATTTCTGGTATTTTGGGTTTTGAGAGCGATCGCATTTCTGGTGTTGTGGGTTTTGAGAGCGATACTTGCGGTGAGGTTTGCGATCGCATTTCCGGTGTTGTTGAGAGAGCTATTGCTATAATTATTAAAATGGAAAAATTATCATATTTTATGGACTACCACAAAATTATCACCATTGAACCTGGCAAACGCAGCGGCAAACCTTGTATTCGAGGAATGCGAATAACCGTATATGATATTTTAGAATATCTTGCAGGTCGTATGACAGAAAAGGGTAAACCAACACCACCAATATTTGTTGGGTTTCCTTGCGTCAACCCAACCTACAGATTATAATTTTAATTAATCATTTTCATCAAACTTTGATTTCCTACCTGTAACCTTAATCTTTCATTCTCAATTCTCAACCTCTCATTTTCCTGTTCTAATCTAATCACTATATCCTGTAAATCTTCGACTTTCGATTTTTTCTTAATTGCTTCCTCAATTGCAACCTTACGATTTTCCAAACTAAACCACTTTTGATAAATGGATGTGTGCATATTCACAGAATGACCCAAATTATCCGCAGCAGCTTTAATAGGAATCCCCATTAAATGCGCTCTAATTGCCCAACCATGCCGTAAATCATAGGGTTGAAAGGGAATCCCCACAAATCTAAACCATCTGTCTGTTCCATGTCGCGCAGAATTGATTTCTCGACTTGTAACTTTATCTTTAATTTTCGCTTTTAATAACTCAATTGCTTCTATATCTGTAGTTAAATTAAAAGTTTCTACCCAACGGGGATATAATGGTAAAGCTTCCCTTGCTCCCGTTTTACATTCTTCATTAACACGCCATGTATTCATGGTATTTTCTGAAGATAACCACCAATTTAAATCAGGATTAACAAAAAGTTCAATGGGTCTTAATCCATAAGTAGCTAACATCCCATATACCCATCTCCACAACTTCCAATTATTTCTATCTTCTCTAGTTATCAACTTACTAGAACGATTAATAGCATAATTTTCAAACTTTAGATATTCTTGTTCTATCTCTGCGTCAGTTGGTATATCACGTTGACGTTGATAAATAGCTTTGATTTTTAAATTACTCAATTCTGGAACTTCTAAACCAGAACATTTACACAAAACCCTAATTACCTTAATTAATTCATTTTTCACACTATCCGATGAAGGGCAAAATTTCACAGCATCAATAAAATTGGCATTTATCGCTAATTTATCCTTTGGTAAATGTGCATTAGCAATATAGAAATAACTATTAAAAGTATTGTTACTTTTGAGAGTGCGTTTTCTAGTTTGGAAATAGGTTTGCTCAAATTCAGAAATTAAATCTCCAATAGTTTTTGAATTAGCCTTAAATCTAGTTTTTCCTAAATATTTATCAGTCCAAATAAATTGTTTTCTAGCAATCAGTTTTCCTAACTCATTCGCTTCTTCTTCTGCCGTATTTAAACCATCAAAACTAAAAGGAATACCCAAAGAAATATCATATTGTTTTGTCCTGCTACCGTTTTTATCAAAATCACCTGGTTTAATAGGTAGGGTAGTTCTCAACTGTAATGAATTGCCGGATTTTCTGACAGAAACACTCACTCTTGCGGCTCTTAGTCTAGCATTAATTGCTTTTAATTCTGTTATCAGTTTTGCCGTTAGATGATTTTCTTGATTTTCTACTGCTTGCATTCTGCCTAAATATCCCCCGTCGGTAATAGCTGTTTGGTGAAAATCGGCAAATGCTTCCTGTGTTCTGTCCATACCCTAGATTTACCCTCATAAAAAAACTGTTCACCTCAGACAATGATTGCAGCAAACATAGTTGAAAATGAACACTTTCCGGTTTTTAATATTATATTATTGCTCTTTCCCGTGAAGGTAAAGCACAAGAAATCTACATCGTTACCTCTGGTGAAATGATGGCGATGTACGCTGCAAACAACATCGCTCGTGGTATTTTGAAATATGCTCACTCCGGTGGTGTACGTTTAGGTGGTTTGATTTGTAACAGCCGTAAGGTTGACCGCGAAATCGAATTGATCGAAACCTTAGCTGAACGTTTGAACACCCAAATGATTCACTTCGTACCCCGCGACAACATCGTTCAACACGCAGAATTGCGTCGTATGACCGTTAACGAATATGCACCTGATAGCACTCAAGGTAATGAATACCGCGCATTAGCGAAGAAAATCATCAACAACCAAAAACTCACTATCCCCACACCTATCGAAATGGATGAGTTGGAAGCATTGTTGGTTGAATTTGGTATTCTTGATGATGACACCAAGCACGCTGAAATCATCGGTAAACCCGCTGCTGCTACCAAGTAGTATTTAGAAATTGAGGAATAGGAAAAAGGAAAACTCTACATTACCTCCTTTTTACCTTCCTTTCTGCCCTTGGGGATTAATTTCCCCATCCCTACCCAATTAATATCTTTAAAAGCCAGAAGAGGCCAGACATGACAGTTCCAGACAACAAGAAGATTGTTGAAGAAAGAAAAGAACTAATTAAAGAAGTTCTCAAAGCTTACCCCGAAAAAGCTGCTAAAAAGCGCGAGAAGCACTTAAACGTTCACGAAGAAGGTAAAACCGATTGTGGTGTTAAATCTAACATCAAATCCTTACCCGGTGTAATGACCGCCCGTGGTTGTGCTTACGCAGGTTCTAAAGGTGTGGTTTGGGGTCCTATCAAGGACATGATCCACATCAGCCATGGTCCAGTTGGTTGCGGTTATTGGTCTTGGTCCGGTCGTCGTAACTACTACTTAGGTACAACAGGTGTTGATACCTTCGGTACTATGCACTTCACCTCCGACTTCCAAGAACGGGACATCGTATTTGGTGGTGACAAGAAACTCACTAAATTAATTGAAGAATTAGATGTATTATTCCCCTTAAATCGCGGGGTTTCTATTCAATCTGAATGTCCTATCGGTTTGATTGGTGATGACATCGAAGCAGTAGCTAAGAAGACATCTAAAACCATCGGTAAGCCAGTTATTCCCGTACGTTGCGAAGGTTTCCGTGGTGTGTCTCAATCATTAGGACACCACATTGCTAACGACATGATTCGTGACTGGGTATTCCCCAGAGCAGATCAAGGCAAGAAAGACGGTACACTCAAGTTTGAAGGTACTCCCTATGACGTAGCCATCATTGGTGACTATAACATCGGTGGTGACGCTTGGGCGAGCCGGATTTTATTAGAAGAAATCGGTTTGCGTGTTGTTGCACAATGGTCTGGTGACGGTACAATCAACGAAATGTTGATGACACCAAACGTGAAGATGAACCTCATCCACTGCTATCGTTCTATGAACTATATCAGCCGTCACATGGAAGAGGCTTATGGTATTCCCTGTCTAAACTATGATAATGTGTCTTAAATCTACCAGAATTTAGTCTATATATAACTTTGTTTAATTTGCTCATTGTTCTAAATGGACTAAATTTTAATCCAAATTTAAGATAATGAGAGAAAAAGGGTTAGAGGAAATTTTTACCGATTTTACACCACCAGCATCTACCGATGGCAGCTATTTAGGAACGCAGACACAAATGAAAGCTACTCGGCAACATCTGGAAGAGAAATTTCAACAAGGTTTAATAGATGTCAAATCTCGATTAAAAGCAGCTAAGATAAAAGTCGGACTAGTTGTTAGTGGAGGTACTATTCAGTTACAAGCGTCCTTACCTTTAAAACCTGGTGAAATTGATGTCAGAAAAACTGGGAGAAAACAATATAAACTTTCTTTAAATATTCCTGCTAATTTAGATGGTTTAAAAACAGCAGAAGAGGAAGCTCATGAGTTAGGTAAATTAATTGCTCGTAAACAGTTTACATGGAATGATAAATACTTAGGACAAACTACTGATCAATTTGAAGATCCAGTTAAAACTATTGGTGAAATATTGGCAGAATTTGAAACTCAATATTTTAAAACTCACAAACTCACAGAAAAAAGTAAACACACTTTTTCTTATTATATCAGTCATCTAAAAAGGCTAGTCGGATTGGATACAGTTTTGACGCAATCAGCAATAGATCAAAAATTGCAGGAGTTAAATAATGAGTATGCAAAGTACAGTACGATTAAAAGCTTAAAGATATTAAGATCAACACTTAACTTAACTAGCTTTACATTAGAAGGAATCAAAAATAAACAACCAAAAAGTCAACCCAGAGATATTCCTAGTGATGAGGATATAGTCAGATATTATCAATCATTTGCCAATTATGCACTGACGAGAAAAGGGACAATTAAAAGAGATTGTTTAACAAGTTGGAAAATGTGGCAATGGGTTTATGGAATGTTAGCTACTTATGGTTTACGTCCTAGAGAGTTATTTGTAAATCCTGATATTAGTTGGTGGTTTAATCCTGAAAATAAAGATCACACTTGGAAGGTACACCCTGATACTAAAACCGGATATCGGGAAGCTTTACCCTTATATCCCGAATGGGTTGAATTATTTGATTTAAAAAATTTAGAATGTTTAGAACTTTTAAATAGTCAAGTTTCTGGAAAAAGTAGTTATACAGAAATTAATACTATTCGAGTTAATTGTTCTTCATGGTTTCGACGTGTAGATATTCCCTTTAGTCCTTATGATTTGCGTCATGCTTGGGCAATTAGAGCGCATATTATGGCTGTACCAATTAAGGCTGCTGCTGATAATTTAGGACATTCTGTAGAAATTCATACAGAAATTTATCAAAAGTGGTTTAGTTTAGAAAACCGGAAAAAGGTAATTAAACAAGCTGTGGATAAAAAGGATGATATCGAAGCTATAAAACAAGAAAATCTCCAGTTAAAAGCTGAGATAAAACAGTTAAGACAAACTTTAGCAAAATATCAAATTGCTGAGGTATGGAAATAGACTATAGCAGTTCCCAAGCTCCTAGGGAATAGGGTATAAATTGGTGTGTACTTGATTAGATTGGGAAAATCTATAAACAGTATTCATCTATCAAGATGAAAAACTGTTGGAGATAAACAATTTTATTAATTTGGGAATTTTAAGCCAAGGTTAAGCAAATTTTGTGAATTAATTTGAGGTTATAATTAGTTTTTAGATGCAGAAACAATATTTTTTAATCTATAAATAAGCTGATTGAGAAATAGCAGAATCAAAAATCTTATATATGGATATTTTTCAGAATATAAATTTATATTCCCTGGTTAGAATATAACTTCTTTGGTCCTACCAAGATTGCTGCTTCTTTACGCGAAATTGCTTCTAAGTTTGATGCTAAGATTCAAGAAAACGCAGAGAAAGTAATCGCTAAATACCAACCTACCATGGATGCGATCGTTGCTAAATATCGCCCCCGTTTGGAAGGTAAGACAGTGGCTATGATGGTTGGTGGTTTACGTCCCCGTCACGTTGTTCCCGCTTTCCAAGACTTAGGAATGAAGATGATTGGTACTGGTTATGAGTTCGCTCATAATGACGACTATAAACGTACTACTCACTACATTGAAAACGGAACTATCGTTTATGACGACGTTACCGCTTACGAATTTGAAGAATTTATCAAAGCATTGAAACCAGACCTAGTTGCTTCTGGTGTGAAAGAGAAGTATGTCTTCCAAAAGATGGGTCTTCCTTTCCGTCAAATGCACTCTTGGGATTACTCCGAACTTGGTAATGTTGCTGGAAAGGTGCGTTAGTTTAAGGTTTTTTAGTTGGGGAATTAAGAGAGTTTAATTTTTAGACTAAATGGATTTTATTATGTTTAATAATAACATTGTTTGTGAATAACTGCAAGTAGTAAAAGTCCTATTATATCTGATTTTGAGATCGTTATTAATTTTTGGATTTTGGAGATTTTGTTAAATTTGATCAGTTTTCGTGGGTGGATTTTATTAGCCTAAATAGTAGGGTATGTTAGATTATTTGTCCAATGTACCCTAATAACTATTTTTTCCATTATTCTTGTGGATCATCTTCAGGAGGATGTAGACCACTTTCAACCCATCTTTGTCGAGATTTTCGTTCACAGGTTGCTCGTCCTTAGGAATGGCCATTTTCTTGAGCAGCAATAGTAGCGTTAATATAACTGAAAATGTCATCAAGTTCCCCTATTGCTTCTAATTCTATTGCTTCTTCTGGGGTAAGAGTATTCAATTTATTTTTATCAAGGAGTTCTTGCATTCGCTCCCCTAGTTTATCGGTAAATTTGAATAACATGAGGTTTTTAATACGCTTGATACAGATTCCTTCTGGTAGGAATTGGGAAGGTTTAATGAGTGTAGCTGTCATAGGTAGATTATTTTTAGTTTTCTTGATTTTATCATTGAATATTTGGGAAAGTGCGATCGCGCAAGCCCTCCGTAGGAATCGCTATCATTAATGTTTAAGGTTTACATCATTTTCTAGCTTTAGGGTGCGTCAGATTTTTAATTTATCTTTTTTTTACTAGGTTATAGCCATTCCCATTCAAGTGAGGTACAAGCAGTAATAATTGAACGCAGATGGACGCAGATAAACGCAGATAATTTTGTACTTCACCAGACTGGAAAACCCTATATCTGTCTGACGCACCCTACTGATAAATCCTAAAATCATGGATATCCCGATAGCAAAGCGTGGCGTTAGCCATTTCAGACAATTAATGCTACAATAAACCAATAACTACTTGGTATCATACCATGATGATTACTCAAGCGCTGGAATCACAAACTAATACCTTAGAAGATATATCAGAAGATATCATTTTCCCACCCAGTGACCTATATAGTGATGAACCTCCCGTGGAAACAGAACTGCATCTCGAACAAATAATGCTCTTAATAAAATCTCTCAAATGGTTATGGAAGGAGAGAACTGATTTTTATGCTGTCGGAAACCTAAGTATTTACTATAGTCCTCATCAAAAGAAATCAGAAGATGTGAGAGGTCCAGATTTTTTCGTAGTTTTAGGAACAGAAAGAAAAACTAGAAAAAGTTGGGTAGTGTGGGAAGAAAATGGCAAATATCCTCATGTCATTGTCGAAATTCTTTCACCAACTACAGCTAAAACTGATAGAGAAACTAAAAAACTACTTTATCAAGATACTTTCCGTACACCTGATTATTTCTGGTTTGATCCTTATACATTAGAATTTGCCGGATTTAATTTAATTAGTGGCAAATATCAACCCTTACAACCTAACGAAAAAGGACATTTATGGAGTGAAGAATTGGGTTTATACTTAGGGATTCATGAGGGTTTATTAAGATATTTTACATCATCAGGAGTTTTAGTTCCTACACCGGAAGAAAGCGCAGAGATGGAAGCAACAAGAGCAGCAATGGAAGCAGAAAAAGCGAAAATATCAAATGAAAAATCTCAAAGGTTAGCCGCAAAATTAAGAGAGTTAAATATTGATCCAGATACAATTTAAGCAAATCTCAAATCAAATTGTGTTTGCTTGAATCACCCCAACTTTGTATATTAGGAGTATTATTTTATGCCAATTATGACTATTAAAGATGTAGAAAAACTGCAAACTGCTATCAATGATGCAGGTTTAGATTACGATGTTGAATTAACAAACGGGAAAATTTCTATTGTGGGTCCATCAGATATTGTATCTAGCGAAATTGGTATTCTTTTTAGCCGACTATTAGCGAATTGGGTTTATCCCCGTCGTTTAGGAAGAGTATTTGATTCTGCGGGAGGTTTTATTTTACCTGATAGCAACTTAACCGCTCCCGATGTTTCTTTTGTCAGTGCTGCACGTCTGCGTCAAAGTCCCCGCTATTTTGGCGAACTTGTACCAGATTTAGTAGTAGAAATTAAATCTCAAAGTGATAGAATTAAAACATTAAAAAACAAGATTCTCAACTTAATCAAATTAGGTGCAATTATTGGAATTTTAATTGATCCTGATGAAGAAACAGTAACAGTTTATCGTTCTCAAGGTGAACCAATAGTTTTTCATAATGGCGATATTTTAACTTTACCAGAACTTTTTCCGGGTTGGGAATTAGCTGTTTCTGAATTATGGCCTCCTATTTTTACTGAAGAAGAAATAGAAGGCTTAACGGACAACAAGGGAATTGAAAAAAAGAATTAAAAAATCCAAACATTCCCTAAAATTTCACACCGATTTGACCATTAACTCCTCGCACAGAATTGTAACCAGCACCGATAAAAATATGATCGCTAGTGACTACTTGTACACCACCGGAAACAGCCACTCCTTGATCTTCCGAATACCAACCAATTCCGACATAAGGTGAAATAAATGGTAAACTCAAGAATTTTAAAAAATCTGCTCCCATAGCACCTTGAGGACCCCTTCCTACTTCAACACCAAAACCTAAAACCTTAACACCCGCACCATAGGTAACTTCACTATCTTTACTTCCCACCGTTACCCAAGGTTGTGGTAAAAGTTGAGCCGCAACCTGATGAGGAGTAAATATATTTAAGCAAGTTAGGGATGAAATGAGTATTTTGATCATCAATGCTTTTTTCATTTGTTTTCCTCCTCTACTACCGCTGATATCGTAACATTTTCATAAACATAATTAGAAATTTTTTGTGTTGTGTAGGTATAACTTAACATTTTCAGAGTCATGTTATAATTAACAAATAACTACTTGATATCATATCATGATGATTACTCAAGCGCCAGAATCTCCATCTCACGGATTAGAAGATATATCAGAAGAGATAATTTTCCCACCCAGTGACTTATATAGTGATGAACCTCCCGTGGAAACAGAACTGCATCTTGAACAAATAATGCTCTTAATAAAATCTCTCAAATGGTTATGGAAAGAGAGAAATGATTTTTATGCTGTAGGAAATCTCAGTATTTACTATAGTCCCCATCAAAAAAAATCAAAAGATGTTAGAGGCCCAGATTTTTTCGTAGTGTTAGGAACAGAAAGAAAAACTAGAAAAAGTTGGGTTGTGTGGGAAGAAAATGGTAAATATCCTAACCTGATTGTGGAAATTCTTTCACCAACCACAGCGAAAACTGACAGAGAAACTAAAAAAGAACTTTATCAAGATATTTTCCGCACACCTGAGTATTTTTGGTTTGATCCCTATACTTTAGAATTTGCAGGTTTTTATTTAATACATGGTAAATATCAACCTGTAGAACCTAATGAAAAGGGACATTTATGGAGTCAAGAATTAGGTTTATATTTAGGAATTGTTCAGGGTTTATTAAGGTATTTTACATCTACTGGATCTTTAGTTCCTACACCGGAAGAAAGTGCAGAATTTGAAACCCAAAGAGCAGCAATTGAAGCCCAAAGAGCAACAATTGAAGCTCAAAGAGCAGCAATTGAAGCCCAAAGAGCAACAATGTTTGATGAAAAAGCTCAACGGTTAGCAGCAAAGTTGCGAGAATTAAATATTGATCCAGATAGAATCTAATTTAGAATTTAGATCCCTGACTTCTTGAAAAAGTCGGGAATTTAGGGATTTAATTATAATCTAGTTTGTGGTAAAATTTCCTAATCAGAGATGAAATCTCTAAACTCACTTCTGCATTTATCTGTTGAGTAGAAAGAAGGAAACGCCTTTTTAGGGATTGAATACTACTAACTATTGGCTCATAAACCTGATAACTATTTTCCAGTTCACTTAGTAAAACTGACCCTTTTTGACTAGCTAGAAAATGCAGTAATTCTACTTCTGATAAATGCTACAATTAATTAGTAACGACAAACAGTAAACCTTATGTTACAAGTACAAATTAAATCTGATTCTCCCGACGTTGAAATCGTCCAAAACCTAATTAAAGGAGCTATTGAATCTGAGATTAAAAATTTACAAAGATCCTTAGAGAAAACTAATAAATTATTGCAAGAATTTGAAACAAAATATCAAGTTTCATCAGAATTTTTCTTGAGTAATTGGACAGCAGAAAACCTATCAGGAGGGGACGATGAATATGTAAGTTGGGCAGGAGAAATTAAAATTAAGGACAAATTAATTAATGCTTTACAAAAGTTGGATACTATAGAATATGTCACTCAACAATTACCAAGCTGATATTCTTGTCGTTATTCAAAAATACGTGAACCAAGGGTGGATTATATCCTTTAATTTCTCCTTAGATGCTAGATCAAACTATGTCGGGTTTATCCAGGGAAATTTAGAATTTTCACGGGGGAGTCGCTTATTTTTCAAAGAATATATTGATCTACAAGAATCATTAGAAAAGCTCTCTTATTCATTCCATTATCAAGATAATGAAAACAACTTAATATTTCGCTATGATAATGCAAAACACAAATTAACCACCGAATACCTCATCTTGTAAATCCTAAAATCCTGGAAATCCTGATATGGCTTGCGCCACGCTACGCTATCAGACAATTGACCACAGCGATCGCTCACCAATTAATCACCGTCAAATTAGCAACCTCATCCTGTAAATCCTGAAATCCTGGAAATCCTGATTCAGACAATTAACCACCGAATACCTCATCCTGTAAATCCTGATTCAGACAATTGACCACAGCGATCGCTCGAATTAACCACCGAATACCTCATCCTGAAAATCCTAAAATCCTGGAAATCCTGATATGGCTTGCGCCACGCTACGCTATCAGACAATTAATCACCGTCAAATTAGCAACCTCATCTGCAAACAGATCCCTCATCCTGAAAATCCTCATATAGCTTGCGCCACGCTATCAGATAAATGCTACAATTAATTATTAACGACAAACAGTAAACAAAATGGAAAGTAGAATAACTATTCATCCAGATATTTGCAATGGACGACCTATTATTACTAATACTCGAATTTCTGTACAAACAATTATGGAGTTTTTAGGTGCTGGTGATTCAATTGAGGAAATTCTGGAAGAGTACCCCTCTCTACAACGAGAAGATATTTATGCTTGTATTCAATTTGCAGCAAAGTTGATGGGGAATCACTACGAAGTGAGAAAAATCGCATGAATGGGTTTTTATTCGATGAAAATCTACCCGTGAAAATTCAATTTACCCCATCTTTACCCATTGTCCATGTTTCCATCTTAGGTGACAGTCCAAGTGATACCCAAATATGGCAGTATGCGAAAGAAAGAAAACTGGTAATTGTTACCAAAGATGCAGATTTTTCTGATCGCATAATGGTTGATTTACTCCCGCCTAAAGTAGTACATCTACGCTTTGGGAATGTGCGAAAACGTCAATTTCACTCACTCCTGTCCAGAGTTTGGCCAGAAATTGAAATTTTAGTGGCTGATCATCAGTTAATTAATATTTATTTGGATCAGATTGAAGCTTTTAAATAATTAATGTTTGATACTAGAAAGCGATCGCTTAAAATGATAAATCACATCCTGTAAGTTATCAGACAATTGACCACAGCGATCGCTCAAATTAACCACCGAATACCTCATCCTGTAAATCCTGAAATCCTGGAAATCCTGATATGGCTTGCGCCACGCTACGCTATCAGACAATGTACCACAGCGATCGCTCAAATTAACCACCGAATACCTCATCCTGTAAATCCTCATATAGCTTGCGCCACGCTATCAGATAAATGCTACAATTAATTAGTAACGACAAACAGTAAACCTTATGTTACAAGTACAAATTAAATCTGATTCTCCCGACGTTGAAATCGTCCAAAACCTAATTAAAGGAGCTATTGAATCTGAGATTAAAAATTTACAAAGATCCTTAGAGAAAACTAATAAATTATTGCAAGAATTTGAAACAAAATATCAAGTTTCATCAGAATTTTTCTTGACTAATTGGACAGCAGAAAACCTATCAGGAGGGGACGATGAATATGTAAGTTGGGCAGGAGAAATTAAAATTAAGGACAAATTAATTAATGCTTTACAAAAGTTGGATACTATAGAATATGTCACTCAACAATTACCAAGCTGATATTCTTGTCGTTATTCAAAAATACGTGAACCAAGGGTGGATTATATCCTTTAATTTCTCCTTAGATGCTAGATGAAACTATGTCGGGTTTATCCAGGGAAATTTAGAATTTTCACGGGGGAGTCGCTTATTTTTCAAAGAATATATTGATCTACAAGAATCATTAGAAAAGCTCTCTTATTCATTCCATTATCAAGATAATGAAAACAACTTAATATTTCGCTATGATAATGCAAAACACAAATTAACCACCGAATACCTCATCCTGTAAATCCTGAAATCCTGGAAATCCTGATATGGCTTGCGCCACGCTACGCTATCAGACAATTAACCGCCGGATACCTCATCCTGTAAATCCTGAAATCCTGGAAATCCTGATATGGCTTGCGCCACGCTACGCTATCAGACAATGTACCACAGCGATCGCTCACTAATTAATCACGTTTTCTTGTTCCATATCTTTTCTCGTTAACAGCATATTTTTACATTTCACAACAGGTCTAATGTAAAATATTAATCAACTATATCTTATCTTTCAGGAGTCCCAAATTATGCCGATCATGACTATTAAAGATGTAGAAAAACTGCAAACTGCTATCAATGATGCAGGTTTAGATTATGATATGGAATTAGAAAACGGGAGAATTTCTATTGTGGGTCCATCGGATATTGTATCTAGTGAAATTAGCAGTCGTTTAATTGCTTTCCTCTTTGCTTGGATAAATCCCCGTCGCTTAGGAAGAGTATTTGATTCTGCGGGAGGTTTTATTTTACCAGATAGTAATTTAACTGCTCCCGATGTTTCCTTTGTCCGTGCTGCAAGGTTACGTCAAAGTCCTCGTTATTTTGGTGAACTTGTACCTGATTTAGTAGTAGAAATTAAATCTCAAAGTGATAGAATTAAGACTTTAAAAAAGAAGATTCTCAATTTTATTAATTTGGGTGCTGTAGTCGGAATTTTAATTGATCCTGATGAAGAAACTGTTACAGTTTATCGCACATTAGGTGAACCAATTGTTTTTAGAAACAATGATATTTTAACTTTACCCGAACTTTTACCAGGTTGGGAATTGCCTATTTCTGAATTATGGCCTCCTGTTTTTACTGAGGAAGAAACACAGGAGTAATTTGTAGGTTGAGTTAAGCAACAGCATTTCATATCCCCGACTTCCGGGGGAAGTCGGCGGTTTATTTCATGTTTATTTTGGACTATAAGGCAGAGAAGAATGGTGTAGAATAATACGCAATTTACCATCACCACCTCTAATAAACTGCCAGGTTTTATCTACCGTTGTGACTTTACCTTTTTTATCAGTAATGTCAACATTACCCATAGTTGTAGCAGTATTACCGTCAATAAAAATACCAGCGTTGCGAATTTCCACTTTTCGCCATCCTTTGAGAGCAAAACCAGTATCTTGAGGGAAAGAGGAATCACCACCCACAAAATAAGACAAAGCTCCTTTGTGTGTTGTGCGGAAGGTCTGGTCTCCAGTTGTCAAGGTTGGCTTAAACAACACCAATCCCCACTGGTAAGCATATAATTCATCTATCACTTTCTCAGCCAATGTTCTAGCGGCGGCTATCCCCTCTTGATCATAGGTGGTGCTGATATTAACTAACGCATTACCCCAGGCTTTTTGGGCGGCCAGCACTTCAGACTCCGTAATGGATATATTAACTACTGATGTCTTAGGAGTTGATGAGACTGGCCTAGTGATGGTACTATTAACTTGACCATAAGCCATTGATGGCGCTGTCACCAACAATGTAACCAATAAGGCTATGGTAGCAGCAATTACAGAAAGATTGACTCGTAATTGTTTAATCGGATTGGTTTGCATATTAAGAGCAAGTTACAAAAGTTTTCAGTAACATCTAACCACGTTGTGCCAACCCAGTCAATAGTTACCATCAGTAATTACCATGCTATCATTTAATGATCTGAGAAATTGGGGATCTAGTTTGTCGGGTGAACAATGAAAAAAACAGAGGATTTTGCCTGAAAATAGGGATGTGCGGCGAAAATCCCCGCACCAATTTTTCGGTTTATTCTAGTTTATTCGTGGATAGTTACTTTGATCATTTTCACCGGAGTTTTGGGGCGATCGCCAGATCCTGTTGGAGTTGTTTCGATGGCTTTTAATACATCCATGCCTTCAGTAACTCGACCAAACACGGGATGCTTAGATTGACCGGGGGTAAACCAATCCAGATAGGAGTTGTGGACAGTGTTGATGAAAAACTGGCAACTACCACTATTAGGCCTCCCGGTATTAGCCATAGATAGAGTTCCCGGTTCATTAGAAAGTTTCCCATCTGCGGGATGCTCATCTTGAATACACCCATCAGGACTATTACCTGTTCCTGCACGGGGGGAGCTAGGATCTTTGCTGTAGGGACAACCAAACTGCACCATGAAGTTATTGATCACACGGTGGAAATGTAGCCCATCATAAAACCCACTTTTGGCCAATTTGATGAAATTTCCCGCCGTTATGGGCATAACATCGGTAAATAGCTCAAGAGTAATAGTACCAAGGGAAGTTTCCAGAGTTGCGGTGGGATTTGCCATGAATATTGAATTACCAATCTGTGTAATGGTTTACTTTATCGCTTCTAGTTTACCCAATATCTTGAAAATAAATAAGTTGGCATGAAAAATAAACTCTGTAAAGAAATGTAAAATCATTTTGATCTTTAATAGAGATATTTCATAGCCCCGACTTCTGGGAGAATTCGGGGATCTATTTCATATTTATTTTGGACTATAGGGCAGAGAAGAATGGTGTAGAATAATACGCAATTTCCCATCACCACCTCTAATAAACTGCCAGGTTTTATCTACTGTTGTCACTTTACCTGTTTTATCAGT
This sequence comes from Dolichospermum sp. FACHB-1091, assembly GCF_014697585.1. Taxonomy (GTDB): domain Bacteria; phylum Cyanobacteriota; class Cyanobacteriia; order Cyanobacteriales; family Nostocaceae; genus Dolichospermum. The sequence goes on from NZ_JACJSB010000004.1 coordinate 38,462, forward strand.
TATGGAAACATTACCCATAGTGGTAGCAGTATTACCAACAATAAAAATACCAGCGTTGCGAATTTCCACCTTTCGCCATCCGTTGAGAGCAAAACCAGTATCTTTAGGGAAAGAGGAATCACCACCCACAAAATAAGACAAAGCTCCTTTGTGTGTTGTGCGGAAGGTCTGATCTCCAGTTGTTAAGGTAGGTTTAAACAACACCAATCCTGATTGATAAGCGTATAGTGTATCTATTATATCGTCAGCTAATTTCTTAGCAGCGGCCATTCCTTTCTCATCATAGGTAGTGCTGATATTAACCAATGCTTGACCCCAGGCTTTCTGAGCAGCCAGCACCTCAGCCTCAGTAATGGATATATTAACTACTGATGTCTTAGGAGTTGATGAGGCTGGCTTAGTGATGGTACGATTAACCTGACCATGAGCCATGGATGGCGCTGTCACCAACAAGGCTATAGTAGCAGTAGTTACAGAAAGATTGACTTGTAATTGTTTAATAAGATCGGTTTGCATATTAAGAGGAAGTATGAAAAAGGAAATTACGTTTTCCATAACATCTAACCACATTGTGCCAATCTAGTCCAATAACTACTATAACTACTATAAATAGTTACCATCAGTAATTACCATTCAAGTTAGGTACAATAAATCATAATTAAACGCAGATAAACGCAGATAAACACAGATGATTTGTTAATTAACCTTTTAATCAGGAAAAGCTAAACCGGTTCTAGGATCTCTGATATATAATCCTAGTGTTAAACTCCGCATGACTTCATCCCAAACAGGTATTAATTGCTCTGCTTGATCTGCCCAATAATCAAAGGTAATTAAACATTGAATATTAGAACCTAAACCAACACAAGTCCGAGAAAAAGCTTCCCTGGGTTCGGTTTGAGTATCAATAAATTTAATTTCACACCACATTATTTTAGCAGTTTGTCTTTTTACAGTTATAACTTCTCCTCTTTCAATCACATTACGACTATCATCTTCCATGATTTTTTTTAAAGTGTGTTTAAGGGGAAAAAGTGTCCAGTCATTAGGAGGTAAATGATTGTAAGATAACTCTAAACAACAGTCATCATCAGGTGGTTTTTTATCCATGAACTTGAAAGATTTTTCCTGTGGTTCAAATACCCAATTTTGGGGAACATTGAAGCGAACTGCACCCCTCCCAGCCACAAAAATCTTATAATCATCAGGTCCTTCCCAGTGATGGTCTGGGCTTAATTCTAGGGTTTCTTTAATCCATTGAAGATTGCTTTTTTTACGCTTGGCCATAATTTTAATAAGGGATTAAATTTTAGCTGACATTAATCGAATTTATTTGGGAAATGTGATTTTATGTTTCTGTTTCCAGTCCCACACTATCATACAGCATTTCTATGGGAAATTCAAATGCAATACTTGAGAAGGTGATTATGTCTCCCATTGTATATTGATAATAAAGCCATAATCTTCCTTCTCCTCGACAATAACGTTCAACAGAAATTTTTTCAGAATCAATCAAGATATATTCTTGTAAGGTGGGTATGGTGAGATAATATCTAAATTTTTCCCCTCTATCTTTACCGCTTGTACCGGGAGAAAGAACTTCAACAATTAATTTAGGATTTTGAATAAATTTACGGGTATTGATGTCTTCAGGGTGACAACTGACGATAAGATCAGGATAGAAGTATGGACCGTTAGAGGTAACTTGTACTTTTACATCTGATACATTGATTCGACAACCTCTAGGACGGAGGTGTGGACGTAAAGATGTGTAAAGATTTAGAGCAATATCATTATGGGGAATTGTATCACCTGTCATGGCGAAAACTTCACCGTTGATGTATTCATAGCGAATATCCTGGTCAAGTTCCCATGCAAGATATTCCTCAATGGTCATTTTTGCTGGTTGTTGGGCAATGGCTATCATATCAGGATTTTTATCGGTTTGTTTTGATTATAGCAATTGATAGGAAAATAGTTCTTAATCAGACCAAAGAATTGCAGCTAATCGTTCCTCAACTTCACAGATATAATCTGTCAACCCTGTATCAACTCCTCTTTCTCGTAGATGTTTTAAATTTGTCTCTTCCCAACATAGCTTTTCCCGTTCCATATCCTTTCCTGTGAGTTCTTCGACAACTACTTTTACATTTCTGATTCGTTCAGGTTCTTTCTCTAAAGTAGCACGTAATCTGTGAGACTCTATGGAAGGATCAAAACTCAATTTATTTTTGATTTCTTCTAGTATTTGTTCTTCTTGCTGATTTGATGGAATAAACCCATTTAAAACCCATGCTTCACGTTTTGGATCAGCAGCACCAATGATAATTTCTAATTTCGGCGTTTTATTAATATGTTCTGAACGTGCTTGTTCAATTCCTTCTTTACGTTCCGGTTGATTATCTAAATCACGAATAAATAAAACAGCTTTAATATGTCGTGTTTTTTGCAGAAACCGTACCAAATTAAGAACTTTAATAGATGCTGCTCCATCAGCTTTTAAAGGTATACTATGATGACCTATAAATCTAGAATGTTTATATTTTATTTGTGATTTTGCATCATCAATTATTTTTCTAATGTCTCTCCAACAAGAATGTTGTGTTCCTTCCTCTAACCCAGTCCACTGAAAATGATATTGAAGACTATCATCATCTAACCAATCGAATTTTTCTTGTAAAACTCGCTCGGCTAATTTAGTAGCTGTTCTGGCATCTGCACCACTTTCAACTATGACAATAAACTCAATCACAGACTTCTCCTTCTGTTACCCAATCTTCACCTTCAGCATCCCAAAATTCACCTGTTGTCAAGGTTTCTTTTGCCCATTCTACATCAGGATGTTCATCCAAACGTTTGGACATTGTGAAACCTGATTTACTGTTATTTAAGATGTGAACTTGAGAAGGAGTAAGTGCATCAATAATATAAGGGGAATGAGTAGAGAAAATAATTTGCAAGTTGGGATTTTCTGCGATGATTTCTTTAAACACAGTCATTAACTCCCGTTGTGCTTGAGGATGAAGTCCCTGTTCCACATCATCTAATAAAACTAAATTAGGTTGATTAGGATTCATTAGTACAGTTAATAATCCTAATGTTAACATTGTTCCTTCGCTAATTGCATGGGCTGGAATACGTTCACCTGTATTCATGTCTAGTACCACCTCTTGTCCTGTCATTTCCTGAGTTTCTTCATAGGAAATAGATTTACCATCTACTTCGATTAAACGTTTGCGAATGACTGGAACTTTTGCTCGTTTTATGCCAACTTTGCGGACATTTGGGACAATTCGACTCAGTTTTTCTTCTATTAATTGAAATTTATCTGGTGCTTCATCACGCAAAAAATCTAAGGTTGGTGCTAATAATGAACCATCAAACTCAACTCTCGGTGTAATTTCTTCACTGTAAGCTGCTTTGGCAAGGTTGCTGGCAATTAATTTTAGGTAAACAGTATGTCTTAAAGATTTGCGAATTGCATCTGGAGAATCACTTAAAGAACTTAACCATCCTTCTAAAGCATTTTCTTTTCCATTTATTTTCCATGATGCTGTGGGATGCCAATAATCATTATTTTCTTGTTTCCAATTATAGGCAGATTGCCAATTTTGGCGATTTTTGTAACCCCAAAAACCACTAGCAGTAACAGACATATTTCTTTCCCCCATTGTTGTCAGAAATTCAGGTGATTTATCATACTGAAAAATATTTTTAAATGGTGAAGCGGCAAGCCTACTAAGATTATGTAATGCTTGGAGAACTGTTGTTTTACCAGCACTGTTTTTGCCTACAAGTCCATGTAATCGGGAATTATCGAAATTGAGTTCTGTTGATTTATGGCTTTTGAAATTATGAAGGATTAGTTTTTCTAGCATATTTTTATAGATCACAATAACTCAGGAATATGTTCATTTTCATAATTTTCAATTAATGCACCAATGACTTCCATAAGAGATGCGAGAGGATGGGTTTCATCTTCACCAATTTGATCAATAAGAGAATCAAGTATATTAACCAAGTATTCATATTCTGCTTCTGTGTGAGGGACAAAAACATTTTCGGCAATGGATGACCAAGCGGTAATAGTTTGATTGATGTTTAAACTTTGCATTATTCTTTCCATTTTCCTTGATCGTATTCTGGATGAGTTAATACAGCACGAATATAGATTTTTCGGCGGTTGTAATGAATTGCAGCAATGAGTCTAATTTTGTTACCACCAATGTTAAATACTGTCAATTTACCAACTTGATCTGCTGATGGAAACATTTCCCGGAGTTCTACAAATGAGGTAAATTCATTTTCCTTGACTAATTGATACCACTGAGCTAGAGAATTTTTTGTATCTGGATAGATTTTAGCAAATTCATTCAGTCGTTTACGAGTAATAACGTGCATCTAAAAAACCCTGATGTCTTAATAATTCTATCATCTTTCCATATTTAGGATATTTGAGATTTTGGTGCGATCGCTCTTTGGGATTTGGAAGAGTGCGATCTCACAAATAAAGAAAGAGCTTTAGGAATTAGGAGTCAATCAGCTAAACTCTTGCTGAACCTCTTGTAAAAGATGAACAGTTTCTAGTTGATCTTCTGTACTGCCAGTTGCTTGAAAAACTTTAATTGCTTCCAGAAAGGCTTCAATTGCCTTGTCATATTGGGACATAGCACGATAAGTGCCTCCCAGATTGCGCCAAACCCAGCCTTCTCTGACAAGAACTCCTGCTAATTTAGAAGCCAGGATTGCTCTTTGATAAGCATCAATAGCCTCATTATACTGAGTAATCGTAAAATAAAGTGTACCAATGTTATTAAGTACCCATACCTGTTCCCTTAGATTCCCTGTCTTCTGGAAAATAGTTAATGCTTGGTTGAACAATTTGAGGGATTCAGCATATTCTTCCATAGACATATAAGTCGAACCAAGATTTGTATAGGCATTAGCCTCTTGATAAAGATTACCTGAATCTTTAGCACTTTTTAAAATGTCTTGATATGTTTGTAGTTGATCTTGAAAACTATCGGTTAAATTCATAGAAGCACGAATTTTAAAGTACCTTAAACAACTGTATTCATAATATCATCAAATTACATTAGGATTTTAATCATCAATCCTCAATCCAAGCGTTTCACCTTCCCAACTACCTATCGCTTCTTCTAAAAATCTACGAGAATATCCTAATTCTTCTTTCAACCACCTGTCATGGCGAAAACTTCGCCGTTGATGTATTGTATTCATAGCGAATATCCTGGTCAAGTTCCCATGCAAGATATTCCTCAATGGTCATTTTTGCCGGTTGTTGAGGAATGGCTATCATATCAGGATTTTTATCAATTCAGGATTTTTATCAATTTGTTTTGATTATAGCAACTTACAAAAATATCCAATCAAAAAAAGCGAGGAAGTCAAACTTCCCCGCATGAGTAAAATCAATCAACTAAGTTATTGTTTGTGAAAAATCCGAGTCTAAGTAATAAGCCCAGATTAAACAGTAACAATGAAATCACTAGCAACCAAAGTAGGAGCACCAAGGATACTTACAGATGCAAACTCACCACCAGTACCAAAACCAGCAGCACTACCATTTTGGTTATAGGAGAGGCTACCGAAGACTGCGTTATAAACAATTAGAGCGCTGCTTGTTGCTGCGTCAGCATCATCTGTAACAACTGCAAAGTCTGAGGCCACACTAAATCCGGCACCAGCAACACTGGTTAGAGCCGTAAATACTGTCTTGCTCAAAACTATCTTGTCACCGGCGCTAAAGTCAGCGATGTTGTCTAAACCATAAGCTGCACTGAAAGCTGCAGTGCCATTGAATACGAACTGGTCATTACCAGCACTACCAATTAACTGGTCAGTACCCAAACCACCAACAAGGGTGTCATCACCGGCAGCACCAACAAGGGTGTCATTACCAGCACCACCGTCTAAGCGGTTGTTAAGAGTATTACCGATGAGACGGTCATTACCCAAACCACCAATGGCGTTTTCAATGGCATCTACCGCAGTTAATGTGATTTTTGTAGTACCCACAACGGTTTGAGCAGTGGTGACACCCAAATTCACACGAGCAGCTAATGTAGTACTAGCAAAGCTAATGGTATCTATACCAGAGGCATCCCTAATGATGTCGTTACCTAGTGCATTGGCAGTTGCAGTGGCAGTGAAGAGATAAGTATCATTACCTGCACCACCATCAAGATTGTCATCACCTAAACCACCAATGAGGGTGTCATTACCAGCACCACCAATGAGGGTGTCATTACCATCAGCACCATTAAGCTGGTTATTACCACTGTTACCTGTAACGGTGTTATTAGCGGTGTTACCTGTACCATTAACATTGGCAGTTCCAGTTAGGGTTAGGTTTGTTTTTGTTGTCGCTAATGTAGCAGTAGCAGCAGAGTTAACGGTATCAGCGATAGTTACTGTGCCAGTAACGAAGGGGATAGTTGCACCAACGGGGTTACTTAATGTGACGGTGAATTTTTCATCCGCTTCAGCAGTTGTATCAGATGTAGTCTTAAAGGTGATAGTCTTGCTGGTCTGCCCTGGAGTAAAGGTGAGTGTGCCGCTGAGTGCGTTACCAGGAGCAGCACTGTAGTCAGTACCAGCAGTAGCAGTACCAGCAGTGGTAGCGTAGTTAACTGTTACAGCAGTAGTACTAGCTTCATTCAGAGTCACTCTCACCACAGCATCTGTTCCCTCTACCACAGTTACATCACTGATGCTCAATCTTCTGGGTATGTTAAGAGGAGTGTCTAGTCTCAATAGAGCGACTTCAGTTCCATCTACTTGACCGGGGGTTCTGCTGCCGGCAACGAAAGGAAAATCGTTGTCGTTTGTTACCAGAATGGTATTTTTGTCAACGATAGTGAAAGCTTCAACGTTTTGGAATGGCAATTTAAAGCTGGTTGAACCATCACCATTCAAGTCATTGGGGTCTTGAATGTCTAATAGGTTAGCGACTTCTTGCTTGATGAGAAAGCCATTTGCGTCTACCTGGGTCAAGTTAATTTTATAAATCCTTTTGAATTCAGCAGCAGCCCCAGTTAAGCGGTCTTTTTCAATGACCAAGTATTCATTATCATTGATAGCTGTCAAGTCATTGATTGACTGGGAGTTAGAAGTCTTCTCCAGTTTATATTTGTATTGTGTGCCGAAGGTTTTGCTGGTTAAGTCAAATTCGTAGACACGGATAATATCGTTGGTAGCACTGTCACCAGTAACGGGACCTTCCAAAGCGGTGATGAGCTTGGTCTTGCTGGTATTGATTGCTGTACTTTCCAACCCTCTAGAACCTAAGTTAGCTGGGTTTGTAGGACTAACGCTGGGGTTTTGGGGAGCGAAGACGTTAGGTACAGCAATGGGAGCTTCTAGCAACTTACCAGTAGCATCAAAGTGCAATAGGTAAGGACCGAACTCGTCTCCCACCCAGATTGTGCCGTCTTTATCAAAGACGAATGACTCGATATCAAAGTCAGCACCTGTTAAGTTTCTCTCAGGAGTGTTTTCGTTAACCAGAGTGAAGTTAGGAATGTTAATCTTCCTGTCTGGGTCGCGGTATTGAATAGAGTTCAAGAACTGGACACTACCACCTGTAGGATTTGTCGCTGTTTTTAAGTTTGGGTTAACTTGGTAAGCACGTAACAAAAAGTCGGCACTGTTAGTTTTTTGACCATAACCGTTATCTGGTTGAAACCAGTAAGTGCCATTGTTACCAACTTGCATGGAACTGAAACCACCAAGGGGCAGACCAAGAGTAGTGAAAGGTACGGTGACACCATTGGTATTACCAGTAATTTGACCACCGGATGTAAATGTGTCCCAAAAGACGCTACTGGAGTAGGTTGCAGCCGGAAAGGAAGAGAAGCCGGTTAGTGTTGTAGGCATATTATATTAAGAATTTTTTTGTTGATTTCGTTTTTACGTGCCAGTTCAGTTTTTTAATTACATTACCCGTCAGGTCAGAAACCAGGTTTTTATTCCCACAGGGGGTCTAACCTAAAACTTGAGCAACCATGCTCTGAAAATCTTTCTTGACAAGGAACAAAAGATATAAAAACTCGTCATTGGGTCTTTGGAGACTGTAGTTGAGCTATTATCTCTTCTTCGATACAAGAACTAGGTACAGCATGAGACACTCAGTTTTGATTGGACGATTAAGTAACAAAGAACTAATCTGAACAGTTAAGATATTGGCACTGGAAGGTTAACAATAAAATAAGCAAAGTACAATAAATGGTTAAGTTTATGCGTTGCATCATGCAAATATGAATTATGTTTCGCTTTAAATTTGATAATCTATATCAGCAATGCCTATTTATTAAATAAGTATATGTATTTGCGATTATTAGCGATTAATTTACGCATCCTAATTCAAGCTTAGATAATACTTATATATTTTGTTATAAGTAAGCTTTGCCGCAGCTAAATTGTAGAATCCTAATATGGCTAAATCTTGTGGTGCAGGCATACAACGGCCAAGCTCAGTACAAGTAATGCCCGCTATAATTACACAAATTAAATGCAGTACAGCTTATATCAATTTATAAGCAAACTTAACTATTTTTATAAACCATTTCCATTCTCAACTTTTCCACCTCAATCTTCAACCGTTCATTCTCCATTTTCAACCCCGTATTTTCATCCTTAATCAACTCAACTTCATGCCGTTTATTCAAAGCCTGATTAATTGCTAATTTCCGCATATCTAAAGAAAACCAACGTTGATAAGTTTTCGTGTGAATTTCCACACTATGACCCAAATTATCCGCCGCAGCCTTAATAGGAATGCCCAAAATATGCGCTCGAATTGCCCAACCATGACGTAAATCATAGGGTTTAAAATCCAAACCAATTTTTCTAAACCACCAACTCACCCTTTGGATTAAAGCCGTGATTTCTGCATGATTATTCTGGTCTTTTTTACTGATTTCTCTAGCTAACATTTGCAAATATTTAGGATTTCTTAAATCAAATTCATCAATCCATTCTTTATATAAAGGTAAAGCTTCTCTTTCCCCAGTTTTACAGTTTTTATCAACCTTCCAAGTTAAATCTATATTTTCATCACTTAACCACCAATCAATATGAGGATTAACAAAAAGCTCACGGGGACGTAAACCAAAAACCGCCAACATTCCATAGATCCAACGCCAAAGTTGCCAACTATCTTTGACATCTTGATTAACTTGTTTACCTCTGTTATTTAGATATTCATCAAACTTGTAAAATCCAGTAACTATTTCTTTATCAGTGGGAATATTGCGAGAATTACTTTCAGGAACTTTAGCATAATTAGTTAAATTAATTTCAATTTTAAAAACTTGACAAAATACAGAAATAGCGCGAACAGCATTATATTTAGCCCATTCCTTATCTATTTTATCAATTGCATTAATCAAATTTTGCCCATTAGCCAAATCATTGGCATTTGTATAACGTTTAATTCGGGAAAAATAATAGAAAAAAGTATGTTCACTTTTAGTAGTGCGTTTATGGCTTTTAAAATATTCATCTTCAAATTTTGCTAATAACTTACCAATAGTTATTAACTCTTTTTTAATACCTTCATTTCCTAAATTTCCCAAATATTTATCATTCCAAATAAAGGTTTTTCTAGCAATTAACTTACCCAATTCATAAGCCTCTTCCTCCGCAGTTTTCAGTCCTGATAAATTTGCTGGAATATTTAAACTGAGATTGTATTGTTTTTTTCCCGTTCTTCTGATATCTGCATCACCTGGTTTAATAGGTAAAGTTGCCCGTAATTGCAGACATCCATTTGATTCTCGGATTGTTACTCTGGTTTTTGCAGACTTCAAACGCAGATTTACCTGCTGTATTTCCTGTGCTAAGTTTGTTTTCATGTTTTGCGAGAGTTACAAATAAACCTCTCCCCCTACCCCTCTCCTCTTAGGAGAGGGGGGAAAATCTCTTTCTAGGGAAGGGGTTGGGGTGAAGTCTGTTTAGTTTATATTTACTAGAAAAATAAATATGTCTCATGCAAACATAGTTTCTCCCTAACTTTTTCACGCTTTCGACCAGAAATAAAAATTGGCTGATAGATCAAATGTATAAATCCGGGTCACGCAGAGAATCAGAACCTTTATCTTATATTTAGTGCAATTTTGGACGATATTTATGATGATTATAAATTATGAATTTGACTAGCTTTAATTACTTCCTCAACTGTAACATTTAACTCAGAAAAGGTAGGAGAAATAATTTTTTCTGTTCCTGTAAATGCTTTAACTTGGTATTTTCCGTCAATTAATTCATAAACAAATATTGTTGGTAATTTAGGATTTCCTAAATAACTTCGAGAAGCGATTGCTAAATAATCCACTATCCAATATTCTTTAATTCCCAGATTTTCATATTCTTCTAATTTATCAATATAGTCATCTTCCCAATTTGTTGATGTTAATTCTACTGCTAATTGAATCGCGTCAATTAAAGCTCCATAAGTTGTGACATTAGAGTTCCATAAAGATGCACTGACTACGCTCACATCTGGGTTTCTTCCTCTTTGATCGCCCCTATTGGTAACTGTTCTAATGACAATATCTTTATCTACAATATAATCAAGTTGTAACCGCCGAATTTCATCATTAAAACCAAACATTAAATATCGGGCTACATTTTTACGCGCTCTAATTGCTTCCACTTTAACAATTTCTCCATTTACTAATTCATAAATACCATCATCGGGACGTTGTTGTAAGAATTGTCCAAAGTCTAATTTTGTTAAGGTCGTGATGGTCATAATGTCCTCACTAAGCTTTGCTAAAATAGCATTATAGCACTTGTCAGAATCAGGATGTGCTGGATTTGAGGATTTACAGGATTAGGTATCGGCAATATAATAGACATCTCCAAAAAAGAATGTAGAGCCGAGAATCCCTACCCAGGTCACGTCTCTACAAGGGTTCTAGGAAACGCATATTTAATTTCTGGAGATGTCTAATATAGGAATCCGGTTTGATTCTGTGAATTTACTTGTGTGGTCAGGGAACAGGAAACTCTTAACTGGAAGAAAGACAGAATTGATACCTACTGAGTCAGGGCTACGCCACGCAAGCTATCAAAAATCAAATATTATTCCTATATAAATCTTATGTATTAAATTTAAATTTTAAATTTTTGGCGTATATCTGCCTTCATCGGAGATTCTGCTTTACCGGTGGGTTCAGAAAGGTTAGTAATGATCGCCAATGTTACAAAATATTTCTAACTTCAGAGTTAAAAAACTACCTATGCTATACTGACCGTGTTTTTCACTTAAACTGCTTGTTGGGTTTTAATGTCACCCTTATGAGAAGAGTGATGTGTGTCCGTGTTTAACCGTAATTTCGGAATCACAACTTTGTAACTTAACCTTGAGGTAACGATGAAAAGACTGTTGACAATTCTCATAATTTTACTGTTGTTAGCTTATCCTACCAATAACGCAGATGCGGCAACTGGCACTACTGATTCTAAGCCTGGTTGCGAATATGCAGTACCCCTCGACATTAATCAAACTGATTATGTTGGGCATCCATTTCAGAATCCAGAATCTATTAAGCCCGAAAAGGACTCAAAGACATTAAAGACAACCCTGACGGTCAAATATGCACAAAACAAAATTGCTGACTGTCAGGTTAACCTTCGTTCTTACAATGGCAAGTTAGTCGGTCCTACTTTGCGAGCAAAACCAGGAGATACGCTGGAGATTACACTGGTTAATGATTTGCCTCCCAACCCAACTTCTTCAGATCACGTTTCAGATCACGTTACCGCTAAAATGTCATCTAAAATCTCATCTCCAGATTGCTCATACGAGCTAGAAACCACGACCAACAATATAAATATACCACACAACTTCAATACTACTAATTTTCATACCCATGGTCTTCATGTTGATCCAGGCAGTTGTAGTGACAACGTTTTACGAGTGATGAATCCGAGGAAACAAGACGGAGACCCTGCACCAGAGTATGCTATTAAAGTTAAAATCCCTGAAGATCATCCGTCGGGAACCTTTTGGTATCACTCTCATGTTCATGGCTCAACAGCATTACAAGTCTCTAGTGGTATGGTTGGAGCATTAATTATTGAAGGTGGTGGACTAGATAAAATCCCAGAAATTGCCAAGGCCAAAGAACAAGTATTTATGTTCGAGGAAATTGCCTATGATAACAACGGTGTAATAGAAAATTATGATGTGTTTGGACCTAAAAAATGGCAAGAATCAGGGCGCTTTATCACGATTAATGGTCAGATCATGCCAAAAATTACAATGCGACCAGGAGAAGTACAACGTTGGCGTTTTATTCACGGAGGTATCAGAGAAAGTATCAACTTAGAATTACGAGAGCAGTATACTGATCAACAGATTCCACTTCATGAAATTGCTGTTGATGGTATTCCTTTAGGAAAGCTCGACTCTTGGAATAATGATCCTGTTGAGCTTGAATCTGGTTATCGCAGTGATGTACTTGTTCAAGCCAAACAATTATTACCTGGACAACAAAGTCAAGAGTATGTCCTAATTGACAAACCCACCAATGCTAACGAATCTTTGTTAGGAGTTCCAGAGCGAAAACATATCTTAGCTACAGTGATTGTTAAAGGTGAACCATTGAATATGTCTTTACCTACTAAATATAGATTAGCTAAAGCTAAAAAAGATGATGCACCTGAAGATATCCGTGATGATGAATTAAGGAGAGATCAACATCAAGTTGTTTCTTTTAACATTGACCCTCTCAAAAAACCAACCGAATACCAAGTTAATGGTCAACCTTTTGATCCTAAACAAGTCCGATATCTGCAACTTAATCAAGCTGAAGAATGGAAATTAGAATCACTACTCGCTAACCATCCATTCCATATTCATGTCAATCCCTTTCAATATGATCGTATAGGACCTGATGGAAATCAAGAGCGTATTTGGCGAGATACACTACTAGTTACCACGAAAAATCCTCTAAGGATTCGTTCTCGTTATACTAAGTTTACAGGCGAGTTTGTTTTACACTGTCATATTCTGGATCATGAAGATAACGGTATGATGCAAAGTGTTAAAATTTCAGACCCTTTGAAGGAGACATAAATAAAATAGACCTCTCCGTAAATTCAGATTTTTTTTTGGAGATGTCTAATGTCAATGAAATAGGTATCTGCGGTAACTAAATCTGCATAAACTCAAACCCTTGTAGGGACAACTCATTTATGAGTTGTCCCTACAATTTTTTTTCGGAGATATCTATTAAACCAGCAGAATAAATACTCCGGTCCTTACCACGGTTACGACGGATTTGCAATTTTCGCTCGTGACATGGACTTGGCGCTCAACAGCCCAACCTGGGGATTAATTGGCGCTCCCTGGAACAAAAAAGCTCAAGCTAAAGTTAAAGCTAAAGCGGCCGTCTAGGGAACAAAAATCTGGGGTTTTACCCCAGGAGAGTTGGAAATTCAAGATTCAAAATTAAAAATTCTCAGTTTTGAATTTTGCATTCTGAATCTTGAGTGGTATTTCCGACTCTCCACCAAACGCAAACATCATACACCGCAGGAGATACAGAAAATGCCTCAGAATCCAGAAAAGATTCAGGATCACGTTGAGCTATTCCACCAACCAGAATACCAACAACTGTTTGAAAACAAAAAACAGTTTGAAAATGGCCACACTTCCGAAGAAGTACAACGGGTAGCAGACTGGACAAAAACCTGGGAATATCGGGAAAAGAACTTTGCGCGGGAAGCTTTAACCGTTAACCCAGCTAAGGGTTGTCAACCTTTAGGTGCTATGTTTGCGGCCGTAGGTTTTGAAGGTACTCTTCCCTTCGTTCAAGGTTCTCAAGGTTGCGTGGCTTACTTCCGTACCCACTTAACCCGTCACTATAAAGAACCATTTGCTGGTGTTTCTTCTTCCATGACAGAAGACGCGGCTGTATTCGGTGGTTTGCAAAACATGATTGATGGTTTGGCTAACTCTTACAAACTATACAATCCTAAAATGATTGCTGTTTGTACCACCTGTATGGCAGAAGTTATCGGTGATGACTTACAATCATTCATTGGTAACGCTAAAGAAGCTGGTTCAGTTCCTCAAGATTTCCCAGTTCCTTTTGCTCACACTCCTAGCTTTGTTGGTTCTCACATCACTGGTTACGATAACATGATGAAGGGAATCCTTTCTACCTTAACCGCAGGTAAGAAGAAAGCCAAGAGCAACGGTAAAATCAACTTTATTCCTGGTTTTGATACCTACGTAGAAAACAACCGCGAAGTTAAGCGCATTGCTAACCTATTCGGTTTTGACTACACCTTATTATCTGACAACAGTGATTATGTTGACTCACCTTGTGATGGTGCGTACAATATGTACCCAGGTGGTACTAAGCTAGAAGATGCAGCAGATTCCATTAACGGTAAAGCTACTATTGCTCTTCAAGCTTACTCCACAGCCAAGACCCGTGAATACATTGCTAAGGAATGGGGTCAAGACGTTTGTGTTTCTCGTCCTTGGGGTATCAAGGGAACTGATGAGTTCTTGATGAAACTCAGCGAAATGACTGGTAAGGCTATTCCTGAAGAGTTAGAAATCGAACGTGGTCGCGCAGTTGACGCAATGACTGACTCCCATGCTTGGTTACATGGTAAGCGTTTCGCTATCTATGGTGATCCTGACTTAGTTTACAGCTTAGTTGGTTTCATGTTAGAAATGGGTGCTGAACCAGTACACATCTTGGTTCACAACACCAATGAAGTATTTGAGAAAGAATTGCAAGCATTGTTAGATTCTAGCGCCTTCGGTAAGTCTGCTAAAATCTGGGGTGGTAAAGACTTGTGGCACTTACGCTCTCTGTTATTTACCGAACCCGTAGACTTATTAATTGGTAACTCCTACGGTAAGTATTTATGGCGTGATTGTGGTGTACCTTTGGTCAGAATTGGTTATCCTATCATGGACCGTCACCACTACCACCGTTACGCAACTGTTGGTTATAAAGGTGTTATTAACCTGTTGAACTGGATTGTTAACACAGTCTTTGAAGAAATTGACCGTACTACTAATGTTCCTGGTCAAACCGATATTTCCTACGACTTAGTTCGTTAAGAATTATCTAGGGGTGGGATTTTCCCCTCCTTTCCGTCGCAAATAAGTAAAGGGGACAGGAAATTGGGTAAATTCCCTAAAATCCTCTCCCCTATCTTCAGTTCCATTAGCTTAACTAGCCTAATCTTTGTTCCTTTCATCTACCTGACAGATGAATTTTCCCATAAGTTCCTAGAAAAATGATCTGTTTTCATCAGCGTTAATCAATGTTATGAAAACCCCACTCTGGACAATATAGATAAATACATATCTTTTTTGCAGGTTGATCTGTGTAAATATTAAGTTAATCTTGCTTCTCGTTCAGAAGCAAAGGAGCAAAGACGCAAAGGAAGAAATATATTAATTTAAACTGTAGTCTAAATATGTGAAGTCGGCTGTAATTTTGTAGAAATCATCATTTTGATGATGGACTTTCATCAAGATTTGTACTGTTAATAGCGAGAATAAAAATGAAAATCACCCAAAGTAAAATTAACGAATTGCTGAGTGAATCAGGATGTGAACATAATCAAAAAAAACAGGGAGAAAAAAAGAATAAATCTTGTACCCAACAAGCTCAACCAGGTGCGGCTCAAGGGGGTTGTGCTTTTGATGGTGCGATGATTGCTTTAGTCCCAATTACTGATGCGGCTCATTTGGTTCATGGTCCGATCGCTTGTGCTGGAAATTCCTGGGGAAGTCGTGGGAGTTTGTCTTCAGGTCCAATGCTTTATAAAACCGGTTTTACTACCGATGTTGGGGAAAATGATGTAATTTTCGGCGGTGAAAAAAAGCTTTATAAAGCGATTTTAGAAGTTAATCAAAATTACACACCTGCTGCGATTTTTGTTTACGCCACCTGCGTTACAGCCCTAATTGGTGATGATATTGATGCGGTTTGTAAGGTAGCAGCGGAAAAAATTGGAACTCCTGTCATTCCTGTTATTGCTCCGGGATTTATTGGTAGTAAAAACTTAGGTAATCGTTTTGGTGGTGAAGCTTTACTAGAATATGTAGTGGGAACTGCTGAACCTGAATATACTACCCCTTATGATATTAATTTAATAGGTGAATACAATATTGCGGGGGAAATGTGGGGAGTTTTACCCTTATTTGAAAAGTTAGGAATTAGGGTTTTATCAAAAATTACAGGTGATGCTCGTTATCAAGAAGTGCGTTATGCTCACCGGGCAAAATTAAATGTCATGATCTGCTCACGAGCGCTTTTAAATATGGCGCGAAAAATGGAGGAACGTTACGGTATTCCCTATATTGAAGAGTCATTTTATGGCATTAATGATATTAACCGTTGTTTGCGAACTGTGGCGGCTAAATTAGGTGATGCTGATTTACAGGAACGCACAGAAAAACTCATTGTTGAAGAAACTGCGGCCTTAGATATTGCTCTTGCTCCCTATCGAGAAAAATTAAAAGGAAAACGCATTGTTCTCTATACTGGTGGTGTGAAAAGTTGGTCAATTATTTCCGCTGCGAAGGATTTGGGAATTGAAGTTGTGGCCACAAGTACCCGCAAAAGTACGGAAGAAGATAAAGCTAAAATTAAAAATTTGTTGGGTAATGATGGTATTATGCTGGAGAAAGGAAACGCTTCCGAACTCCTGAAATTAATTGCAGAGACTAACGCAGATATGCTGATTGCTGGCGGTAGAAATCAATATACTGCTTTAAAAGCCAGAATTCCCTTTTTAGATATTAACCAAGAACGTCATCATCCCTACGCGGGTTATGTGGGTATGGTGGAAATGGCGCAGGAGTTGACAGAGGCTTTATATAGTCCTGTGTGGGAGCAAATTCGCAAGC
Source organism: Dolichospermum sp. FACHB-1091 (assembly GCF_014697585.1). Classification (GTDB taxonomy): domain Bacteria; phylum Cyanobacteriota; class Cyanobacteriia; order Cyanobacteriales; family Nostocaceae; genus Dolichospermum. Next base: position 55,380 of record NZ_JACJSB010000004.1, read on the forward strand.
CGGCTCCTTGGGAGTAATTGTCTTACACAGGGAGTAAAAACAGAAAACTATCTTGGTTAATTTAATTATTGTGGGGTAGGCATCTTGCCTGCCCTACCCTAGACGGGCTAGAAGCACTACCCCAGACGGGCTAGAAGCACTACCCCAGACGGGCTAGAAGCCCATCCCACAAGATTTTTAGATGTTCTAGATGTTCTATAATTTATCAAAGATTAATTTATGGCGATCGCAATTGTTCCAGAAAAGTCTGTGACTGTCAACCCCCTCAAACAAAGTCAGGCTTTAGGCGCTTCTTTAGCTTTTTTGGGTTTAAAGGGAACTATGCCCTTATTTCATGGTTCTCAGGGTTGTACAGCCTTTGCAAAAGTAGTTTTAGTTCGACATTTTCGGGAAGCAATTCCCCTTGCGACCACTGCAATGACAGAAGTTACTACTATTTTGGGTGGTGAGGAAAATGTGGAGCAAGCTATTCTCACTTTAGTCGAAAAGGTACAACCGGAAATCATTGGTTTATGCACTACTGGGCTAACAGAAACTAGAGGTGATGATATTGAACGTTTTTTAAAAGATATTCGAGAACGTCACCCCGAACTTAATCATTTAGCCATTATTTTTGCTCCCACTCCCGATTTTAAAGGTGCTTTACAAGACGGTTTTGCAGTCGCAGTAGAAAGTATTGTTAAGGAAATTCCCAAAGCAGGGGGAATTAAACCAGAACAAATCACAATTTTAGCTGGTGCTGCTCTCACTCCTGGAGATGTTCAAGAAATTCGAGAAATAGTTACATCTTTCGGACTAGAACCCATATTTGTTCCTGATTTAGGAGCTTCATTAGATGGACATTTAGAAGATGGTTATACTGCTATAACTGCTAGTGGAACAACTTTAAAAGAATTACGTTCTTTGGGTAGTTCAGCTTTTACCTTAGCCTTAGGTGAAAGTATGCGCCAGGCGGCGAAAATTTTAGAAGAACGCTTCGGAACTAACTATCAAGTATTCAGAGATCTAATAGGATTAGAACCTGTAGATGAATTTCTGCAAAAATTATCTTTATTAAGTGGAAATCCCGTTCCTGAAAAATATCGTCGTCAACGTCGTCAATTGCAAGATGCAATGTTAGATACTCACTTTTATTTTAGTGCCAAAAGAGTATCTTTAGCTTTAGAACCAGATTTATTATGGACTATAGTTAAATTTTTGCAATCAATGGGGGCAGAAATTCATAATGCTGTCACCACAACTCGTTCTCCCTTACTTCAAGAACTTCCTATTAAAGATGTCACCATTGGCGATTTAGAAGATTTTGAAAAATTGGCAATAGGTTCTGATTTATTAATTGGTAATTCTCACGTAAATACCATCTCTAAACGCCTTTCTATTCCCCTCTATCGTTTAGGTATTCCCATTTATGACCGATTAGGAAATGGTCTATTTACCAAAGTAGGCTATCGCGGTACTATTGAGCTTCTTTTCGGCATGGGAAACCTATTCATAGAACATGAAGAATCATCAATGATGAACCAATGGTCATCAGTAATTAACAAATAACAACTGACAACTGACAACCAATAAAGGACAAATGAAAGTGAAAATTGCTTTTACGACAAATGACAGAATTCATGTTAATGCTCACTTTGGTTGGGCTAAGGAAATTGATGTTTATGAAATTTCCGACAACGGCTATGAATTTGTAGAAACTCTCAAATTTGAAGGTGATCTAAAAGAAGATGGTAATGAGGATAAAATTACCCCTAAACTTCAAGCACTTAATGATTGCACAATTGTTTATGTTGTGGCTATTGGTGGTAGTGCAGCGGCTCGTTTAATTAAGAAAGGTGTAACCCCAGTTAAGGCTAAATCTGAAGAGGAAAAAATTGCAGAAATTCTCGATAAATTAGTCAAAACTCTCAAGGGTAATCCTCCACCTTGGTTACGAAAAGCTTTACAACAGAAAAAACCTAGTTTTGCTGAAGAAATTGAAAACGAAGCAACAGTATGAGTACAAATAATGTGAATGGGACTGGTAACAATTTAGAGGTAATTTTAACCCCTTTTTTGAAATCATTAGTTCAACAAATTCGGGCGCAAGATAGTTATGGTTTCTACCGAAATTGGACTGATGAATTAATCCTCAAACCCTATATTGTTACTAAACAAAAGAAACGAGAAATTTCTGTAGAAGGTGAAGTTGACCCCGCTACAATTTCTCGCATCAATGCCTTTTTTCGAGCGGTAGCTGCCAGCATTGAAAAGGAAACTGGACTCATTTCTAATGTGGTTATTGAATTAGGACATGAGGGTTTTGGTTGGGCTTTAGTATTTTCAGGACGCTTATTATTAGCTGTCAAAACTTTGCGTGATGCTCATCGTTTTGGTTTTGATTCCTTCGAGAAATTAGACGAAGAAGGCACAAAGTTTGTGGAAAAAGGCATTGATTTAGCCAAGCGTTTCCCCGAAGTAGGAAATCTTTAATTAGTCATTGGTCAGTAGTTAGTAGTTAGTGATCATTAGTTAGAAAATACTTGCAAATTTGTTCTCTTCTATAGCAAATTGCAACTGATAACTGACAAAGGACAACTGACCAATGACAAAGGACAAAAAATATGACAATTGAGGAAATCACAACCAAGATTAAAAAGCTAAATAGCAAAGCAGGTCAAATGAAAATGGATCTGCATGATTTAGCAGAAGGACTACCCACAGATTATCAAAAACTGATGGATGTTGCTGCGGAAACTTACGAAATCTACTGTCAGTTAGATGGACTCAAGCAACAACTCAAAAAAATGGAGAATTCTAAATGAGTACCAATATTGATGAATTTAAAAAACTCGTAGATGCCGAAGAGTTTTTCATCTTTTTTAATCTACCCTATGACCAAAAATTTGTAAATGTCAATCGTTTACATATTTTGAAAAAGTTTTCTCAGTTCATGAGTCAAATTGATGATAGTTATCCTCAACTAAATGACCAAGAAAGATTAGAGAAATATTGTGTTGCTTTACAACAAGCTTATCAGGTGTTTATAGAATCTACACCCCATGAACAAAAGCTGTTCAAGGTATTTAATGATAAGCCCAAAAATGTTGTCACCCTGACAGAAATTACTTCAGATTAGGAGTTAAAAAGTGATTAACCTAACGCCTACCGAATTGGAACGCTATAGTCGCCAAATGATGCTTCCTAATTTTGGCGAATTAGCTCAAAAGCGCCTAAAATCAGCGACTGTTTTAGTGTCAGGTGTGGGTGGATTAGGTGGTACGGCGGCGCTTTACTTAACAGTAGCAGGCGTTGGGCGGCTGATCCTAGTCCGAGGTGGTGATTTGCGGCTGGATGATATGAATCGTCAGGTTTTGATGACTGATGACTGGGTGGGTAAACCCAGAGTATTTAAAGCCCAAGAAACCCTCAAAGCCATCAATCCTGATGTTCAAGTGGATGTAGTTCACGATTACATTACCGCAGAAAATGTGGATGGGTTGGTACAGTCGGCTGATATGGCTTTGGATTGCGCTCATAATTTCACTGAACGCAATTTGTTAAATGAAGCCTGTGTCCGCTGGCGCAAACCCATGGTAGAGGCGGCCATGGACGGTATGGAGGCTTACCTGACCACGATTATTCCCGGTGTCACCCCTTGTTTATCTTGTCTGTTTCCAGAAAAGCCGGATTGGGACCGACGCGGTTTTTCCGTGCTGGGGGCTGTTTCTGGGACCTTGGCCTGTTTGACCGCTTTGGAAGCGGTAAAGCTGATTACTGGTTTTAGTCAACCGCTGTTATCAGAATTACTGACCATTGATTTGAACAGAATGGAATTTGCTAAACGTCGTTCTCACCGCGATCGCAATTGTCCAGTCTGCGGTAATACTGCCCCTTGGAGATATTCCCAATCTCAAGCTGCAACGGTGTAAGTTACCACTTCTTGAAAATCCACATCCAAATCAGAATATTCGCTACAGAATAAAACATAAAATGACTGTTACTTTAACAGAAAAGGCAGAATTTCGTCTCTGGGCATTTGTCAAAGGTTCTGCAACCGACGAAACTAATAACGCCACAAAGGGTGTTCGCATCTCGGTTAAAGACGGTGGTTGCAGTGGCTACGAGTATGGCATCGAAATTACTAGCAAGCCCCAACCTGATGATATCGTAACTCAACAAGGAAATGTGTTGATTTATGTTGATGCTAAAAGTGCGCCGTTATTAGCAGGTGTGGTAGTTGATTTTGTAGAGGGAGTTATGGATAGCGGTTTTAAGTTTTCCAACCCCAATGCAACTGATACCTGCGGTTGTGGCAAGTCTTTTAAAACCAGTGATGGTACTCCCAATGGTGTACCTTGCGGTAAATAGTTCAAACTTCAAAAGTTAGCTCCTTTATTTTGAATTTTGACTTGATCTCGGAAAACTTAACTAACTCAAAAACTCACTTCATTAATCTTTGAGGAGAATCGAAAAATGGCGACATATCAAGTAAGATTGATCAACAAAAAAGAAAATATAGACACCACAATTGAATGTGATGAAGAGATGACAATTGTAGACGCAGCAGAAGAAGCTGGTCTGGAATTACCTTTCTCTTGTAAATCCGGCGCTTGCTCTAGCTGTGTAGGTAAGATTGTTGAAGGTGAAATCAATCAAGATGATCAATCCTTTTTAGATGATGAGCAAATGGGCAAAGGATTCGCCTTATTGTGTGTTACCTATCCCCGTTCTAACTGCACAATCAAAACCCACCAAGAACCTTACCTTGCTTAATACAATATTTGTCGGGATTTAGGATTTCTAAATTCTTTAATTTTCACAATGATGGAGGATGTTTATCATCTTTCATCATTTCAGTTTTCACTTTTTATTTTGATAATTGAATGTTTACTCCTTTTACTGTTATGGGCTGTTCTTTAGAGTTACTAAAATCAGGAGAATGTGGCATAGTTACTTTTTGTCAAAGTCAGGATGAGACAATTAGAAAAAAGCTGATATCAATGGGCATTAAAACAGGTAATACCATTACTGTAGAACAGCAATTTCCGACTTTTATTATTAAATGTGGTAGTTTATCTATGACTATAAATCGCCAAATAGCGCGGGCTATTTATGTGCGGGTAATTGATGGGTGAAAATGGTGATTAAGTTTAGTTATTGGTTTAAATTGTGGTTTTTACAACCAAACTCACGTATAGTATTTAACACAGAATTTAAATTTATAGACTTAAACTTAAAGCCTAAAGCAAAAGATGTTAAAATACTATAAAGTTAGAGAGGTGAAATAATATGAGCTATCAAGATATTATTACCTTATATGGTTCTCCACCTAAAGTTATATAGTTACGCTGTGGAAATGCACCAACACAAGTAGTTGCATCTCTACTGCGTTCTGGGGTGGTAGTAATTCAAAAATTACTTGATCATCCCAATCTGGATTGTTTAGAATTATATTAATTTATTCTATAACTAGCTCAATCTAAAAAGATGTAATGTGGGGTGATTTGTATTTCGGTAAGACTACTAAAATAGTATGATATCTGTAACTACTCTTCTATTATTTAGGACGGCTAACATTATGACAGATGAAAAATTACTCAACCATATTACTACAAATCCAAAAGTAATGGCTGGAAAACCGACAATTAAAGGCACACGCTTAACAGTCGAGTATATTCTTAATCTCCTTGCACACGGTGCTACAGTAACAGAAATTCTGGAAGAATATGAAGGTTTAGTAGAAGCAGATATTCGAGCTTGTTTATTATTTGCATCTCGCTCTCTAGAAAGTACCAGTTTCATGCCTTTAATTGCGGAGATTGCTTAGATGCGATTTTTAGTAGATGAAAATACAGGTGTGACTGTCGCTCGCTGGTTACGTGAACAAGATTATGAAGTTTTCTCAGTTTATGAACAAGGACGGGGAATAGATGATGACACAATTATTCAAAAGGCCTTTGATGAAAATTGGATTTTGATTACTAGTGACAAAGATTTTGGCGAGAAAGTTTATCGAGATAAATACCCTCACCGGGGTGTGATTCTTCTGCGTTTGGAAAATGAACGTTCAGCAAATAAAATCTATATTTTACAACAGGTATTAGAGCAGCATAAGGAAAAGTTAGTAGATAGTTTTGTCGTAGTTACTGAAAATCAGATTAGATTTGCCAGATTAAAATAATTGCTGAGTCGGATATTTCGGATGTTTAAGATTATGGTGGGTTGCACTTTGGGACAACGCACCCTAGCTTGATCACCAAACAGGTAGTCATATTCGATTAATGACTCAAGAAAATGGTGAACATCATCCTGACTCTAAATCAAACGTTAAATTTTATTAAATTTGTAAATTTAAAAACAAAAATGCTGTATGATAGTTTGAAAATGACAATTTAATTATTAATTAAATTATATGAAAGTACAACAACAAATATTAGACTTTAGAAATAAAATTCTTCTCGGTGACAATCTATCTATTCTCAAACAAATAGAAAGTGATACTTTTGATTTAATCATCACTTCACCCCCATATTTTCAGCAACGTGATTATGGAAATGGTAATTTAGGTATAGGGAACGAAACAACGGAAGCAGAATATTTACAAAATATCTTAACGGTATTTGGGGAATGTGTGCGCGTTTTGAAAAAAACAGGAGCAATAGTTTTTAATTTGGGAGATAAATATATTAACGGTGGTTTATCTCTAATTCCTTATAAATTTGCCATTCAAGCTACCCAAAATCAAAATATTTTTCTGATTAATCAAATTACATGGTCAAAACTAAATCCTACACCACGTCAAGATAAAAGAAAATTAATACAAGCTACAGAACCTTTTTTCATATTTGCTAAATCAAAAGATTATTACTTTAATTTAGATAATTATTTACAACATTTAGATACCTTTAATAAAAGTATTAAAGGTAAACCATCTGATAAATTAGGTAAAAAATATCTGGAATTAATTAAAAATTCTGATTTAAGCGAAGCACAAAAAAATCATGCTATTAAAGAATTAAATCAAGCTATTTTAGCAGTACATAATGGAGAAATTGAAGGATTTAGAATGAAAATTCATGGCATACATAAATTAGCCTATGGTGGACAAGAGGGAGGGAGAAATAACCAAATTAAGAATCATGGTTTTACTATTATTAGAATTTTAGGAAACACCATGAAAAAAGACATCATTGAAAGTCCGGTAGAAATTACTAAAAATAATCATCATCCAGCAGTTTATCCTTTATATATTATTCAGGAACTTATTAAATTATTAACTAAAGAAGATGATTTTATTCTTGATCCTTTTTGTGGTAGTGGGACTAGTTGTGTAGCAGCTAGAAATTTAAATAGAAACTATTTAGGAATTGAAATTAATCCTGATTATGTAAATTTAGCTAATAACCGCATGGAACAACCTGATTCTCAACAACAGGAATTATTTATATGAAATATAATTATAATCGAGAAATAGAAACATTAGAACAATTTTATCAGGAAGCAATTGAATTAATTAAAAATCAAGCGTTATCAGAAATTGAGGAAGAAATAAAAGACTGTGTAGATATTTTCGTTCATAAAATAGAAACTGATAAATCTTTAATTCAAGTAATTATTACCAGTTTACTCAAGAAAATAATTAAACCTGAGCAAGATATTAGGTTGCATAATGTCAATAAAAATAAAATGAGCATTTTCACAATTAGGAAATTATTTAATTTTTGACTTGTTGGAAAGTTTTATAATTTCTACAAACAACCTCTAAACAAATATCTCCTTCTAAATGAAAATAAATTAGTGATTGTAAATTGGTGTTAATTATTCCAGTTTGATTGACAAATGGATAGGATGTAGATAAAAATTCCGGGATATTATCTTCAATTTTCTTGAGTTCAACTTCTCCTACCCAAAAACAGATATCTTCATCATTTGCATTTAGAGGTTGGGAAAAAACTAGGTGAATAATTTGATAAAACTCAATAGCTACATCATCAGCTTCAGGACCAAAGGTAAAGTCAAGACGTAATCCCAAGTTTTGAGGATTTAAAGAAATACCAACTAAGTCAGCACTTTTTAAATCTTCGAGAAAAGTAGTGAGGGTTGATGTAATTGTTGTTGTCATAGATTCACAATTTCTCCAGTATTATGAGTATTAGCTCCAGAAACAAATTCTATCTGCTCTCCATATTGATTATAGCGACGACGGTAAGATTTGCCATCAATTGCTTTAATTTTCGGACCTGTGCGAACAATTTCCCCATTTGGTCTAATATGAATTTGACTACCATCTGGATGCTGAAATGTTTCATAACCCCCTTGAGTTTGCGTTTTAAATTCAAATCCTTGGTTGCTGAGAATTATTAAGACTTCTGATCGTGGTTTTTCTGTTAAGTTAGGTAGTTGTTGAGCGGCTATATTCATTTATAACAGCTTGTTTATTATTCCCATTTTACTCTTTATTTTTTAGGGTGATTTGTGGTTAGGTAATACACCACTAATTACCAAAAAAGGTGCGTTAGGCGATCGCTAACACACCCTACAAAACTGGTGGTAATGCGATAGCGAAGCGCTCCGTAGGAATCGCTATCCGACCATTATTAGCCCGATATTGGTAATCTTGGTGTATTACAAAATGAAGTGCGGAATGTGGGCTACAATCCCCAATCTACAACTAGCAACCGCGGATCAAACTCTCGCAATAAACGTACCAGTTCTTTTAAATCATTAATAGAACTTACACAGACGCAACCCGCACTACCAGGACTGTGTCCCTCTTTAATCCAGTTCCAATCAGCATGAAATCCAAATGCGTCACGGTCATCTGATTGCTTACCAACGAACGGAACCCATACAGGACCAAGTCCGTTGTTTAAGTGTGGATGGGATGCGTTATAATTATCTTTACTTCCTGCCCAGTCAATATCGCCGATAATATAGCTACCTTGAGGAATTGGCTGTAGACTACCTGGAAAACTGTCAGGATCGCTAAATAGTAAGAAACGCTGCGCTCCTGGTGCGCCAGATACTACCTCTAGGGATTCAACCACACCTCGTGTGGGATGTACAAACTCCAATTTACACAATTTCAAGCCTTCATACGCATCTTTACTGGTGCGTGTAAGGCGACAGTAAACGCCTCTATCCGGCGTAGGAGCAGGAACAAGTCCCCGCGCTCGTCTTAGAGCATTTTCGAGCGCTCTTTTGGTTTCTGGTCCGACCTTACCATCAATTTTGCTTAAAGCCTCACGTCTTTGCAGCAGTTCAACAGCACTTTTGGTAATATCATTAAACTCATTTGGCTGCGAAGTCATCCGCAGGAATCCCAATCCTGCAAGAGCGCAATTGAGGATATAGCAATCATCTCCGACATCACCCTTGACAATTAATGCACTGGTAAATGGTAGAGGTACAGGAGCAGGGTGATAGGGACGTTCTTCTACTAATGAAGTAGTAGGGGTTGTAGTTGGGACTGAAGTGGAACTTGCAGAATTTCCCACCGAAGGATTTAACCCATCTCTTCGGAACAAAGCTTCTTCGTCATTACGACGATTGACTAATCCTGGCAAAACTGTTCTAGTACCATTGTCTGTACCATGTACCCAACGGTCAAATTCGCGGGCTGCACCTTCGTAATCTACGTCATTATTCAGTTTTCGTAATAGTGTTGACTCACCAAATGCTCCAATGCCAATGTTATAAACAAAGGAAACTAAGGCATCAAACATACCTTGTGTTAAAGCTGCTCGACAAAGCTGATCAACATCTTCTGCTGCTTGTTCAACTTCCATCTTCAACCAGCGTTCTGCTGTTGTTAGATTGATAACATCACCGGGCTGAATGGGTCTGTTCAAATCCAAGTGTTCTATAGAACCGAACCCAATCGTCCATATTCCAACTGGATCTTTATACGCTTCAATCAAACCATCAGGGCGCTTCTTGTGCAACCCCTCCCATTTTTTAATTAAACTAAAACACTCGTTACTTGGTTTCATACTTTTAACTCTAGGCTAAAGTTCTTTTGAGATCATCTTCAAATTTTTTGATATACCTCCAGTAATGTTGAGGGTTCACAAAAAATAAGATATGTTAAAAGGTACTATGTTTCCTTTTGTTTTTCACCCACGTTACACCACTTACCTAAACCTGAAAAGCGGAAAAAAGCGGATTGCAAAAAAAAATTACAAACAGACGGAAAAAGGCTGAAAAGTACGGATAAAGTCTGCTATCATTACTTATGTCGCGTTACATTTTTAGCCATGCAGGTTCACGAACTACTACAACTTGTGGATGACGCTGTTTATCTCAACACGGGAAAGCATCTCAATGACTTGCAACGTGGAGTTATTGAGGGGACACTAAAGCACCAAAAGTATGCTGATATTGCGGAAAATTGTGGTTGTAGCGCGGGTCATGCAAAGGATGTAGGTTACGAACTTTTAAAAATGTTATCTGATATTTTTGGTGAACCAGTTGATAAAAGTAATCTTAAATCAGTTCTAGAACGACAAGGAAATGTGAATATTTCTTTGGGTAATAATAGTAAAATTAACAGTAATTTAATTGGCTGTATAAATATTGGTTCTAAACAACCTAAAACTAAACCAGATAAAAGTCATTCTGGTAATTCTAAATTAAAGCAACGAAATAAGAATAAAACTCAGATAGAAAAGATTAGTAAATTAAGGTATTTTGGCTTAAATGATGAGCAAATTGCAGAGGTGTTAGAGTTACCTTTAGAGGTAATTAAACAGGTAGTATCGGAATGATAAAGCTTTTAATTTCCAAGACGCTAGAAATTCAACGAAGTTAAAGCATCTTTCAAAATTTTATTAGGTAGGTGCGTATTGTCGTTATTTTCTCTAAAACTCCCTCATTTAATTGGTTCTTGAGAAAATTATATTATACCAAATAAATGTATCAACGGATTCATCTTTTTAGTTAGTTGTGTTTATCATAGGTGTAGCTGGAAATATCAAAACAGGAGTTGTAGATATTGTTTGTTAGACAGCGGACACCATTTAGGTGCTATCGCTGCTTTAGCATATCTTCACGAAAAAAACATACGACTATGTTTTGATTTTGATAAACTTATTCTCAATGCAGATTTGTGATTTGAGAACCAGGAGTTTATTACTAACAGAGAATTTTGAGTAAATAGAAATTTACTCAGTGGTGCATGATATCGAGGGAATTTCACCAGGGTTCTATAAAAATACACATCTCATTCAAGCGGGTAACTTTAGGGAAAAAATAGGTTATTTGTGCATTAATCAAGCTATAGATAGAGATTGTGCTGTAACTTTGTTTTTTTCTCCAATTATTTGAGTTATCAAATCGCTGTGCAATTAGCCGGATTTGTTGAAAAGAGTGTGTATTTATTTAGCAATTATTGGAAAATAGATTCTAGTGGGATTGGTGCTTTTTATGATGATGAAACCCAAGACTTTCTAGAAACCAATAAGGACGTATTGTACGCAATGGCAATTGGTAAATAAATAGGAAAATAACGGGAAATGACGAAAAAAGAATCTCAATTCCATGCTGATGATAAACATCCTATACAGCCAACATCAGCAGATATTATGCTTAGGCAACAATTGGAACATTCAATTAGTAAATACTTTTATGAAGGATGCGATCGCATTATTCATAATTTGTTGTCTAATTGTCGTTGGTATGCCACAACCCACGCTAGTATTTTGACTTTAGTCATTGAATGTCCCGACCAAGTTACTAACTGGCAAATTTTGCAACAAATTGTTCCCATGGCCAATGTTCTTTCTGGCATTGTTAGCAGTGCCAAAATTCGTATTTGTCCACCTGATCATCAAACTGTACCTTTTGAAATGAGGGTAGATGAGTTACCAGTTTATCGTGATTGGATCTGATTTAATTGAGGATTTGAGAATTTAGGATTTGAGATTGTTGATTAAGCCATGACATTCTGCTGGATAACTGTAATTAGTTCAGCAAAAACTAAATCAGCAGAACGTCGAACCACGGGACTTAATTCCAGCCCCAAATCCAGATTTCCAGCTTCAATTAAATAAACTGTCACCTCTTGGGGAAAATCATCACCAAAGATTTTTCTCCCAGCCGCCAAAGCATGATCCCAACGAAAATCATGTAAGTTGTAACTAGGTTCGGGTAGCGCCTCTAATTCGTTCCCTGGGACTTTAAATATAGCACCTGCTTCTGAACCTGTGCAACTAGCATCAAGAATAATTAATTTTTCACTTCCTCTCGCTTGAAACATCACCTCCATTCCCGCAGTTCCACAGTCAAAAACGCGGATTTTGGGGTGAGGATTTTGGGCGAGATATTGCTGTAAACCTTGGGCAATAATTACGCCGACAGCATCATCACTGCGATTCAGATTACCACAACCAATGATAGTTAGCATGGGATATTTATCCTAACATGAATATTATCAATTTGGCACAAAAAATTAAAATTTATGGAAATTCTGACTACATCTTTAATCATTGACTTTATAGTGAGTTTAAATAAGTCAACGGAAAAAAACCGACATCAGTAACGAAAAGTAAAGTTGCCCGAAACCTCTTTTCTGTTAAGAGTTAAGAGTTAAGAGTTCCCTCACTATAACGACAATTTTTAACGCCAACCTACTTACGCAAAACACCAAACATGGAGGTTATTGTGCCAAAGTATCCAAGTTGGCCTATAATAACAATATTGATATAGTGAGAGAGTGTGCAGTGCCTGAAACCCAGGTTGTTTTCTACCAGGAGGAGGATGGGGAAGTACCTGTTCTGGAATGGTTGACGCGACTTTTAAAAGAAGACCGCAAAGGATATGCAAACTGTGTAGCCCGCATCAAGCAGCTTGCGGCTTTAGGATACGAACTGCGTCGCCCTGGGGCGGATTACTTGCGAGATGGAATTTATGAATTGCGGGCAAAGCATATTCATGTCCAGTACCGGATTTTGTACTTCTTTCATGGGCAAAACGTGGCGATTCTGGCACAAGCCATTACGAAAGAACAAGCAGCAGTACCAGCAATTGATATCGAACGAGCGATAGCGCGAAAGCGTTTATTTGAGGAAAACCCAGAAACACACACTTACTACGAGGAGGAAGATGATGATGGCCAAGACTAAGGATGCGATTAAAATTATCGACAAGATGACTCGTACTGATCCTCAACTTGAGGCAATGGTAGCGGTATCTGCCATTAATGGAGAAGTGGCACAGTTAATATATGAAGCCAGAACCAAAGCAGGGTTAACGCAGAAACAGTTGGCTGAACTGATTGGTACAAAACAACCAGTAATTGCACGGCTAGAAGATGCTGACTATGAAGGACATTCTCTTTCCATGCTGCAAAAAATCGCTCATGCTCTGAATCAGCGGGTAGTAATTCATCTGACTCCAATGGATGAACAGCAAATTGCATAGTGACTGGCAGAGGGTAAGGTGGAGTAAAACTTTCAGTGGAGAAATAGATTTTCTGCGATAGCGAAGCGCTCCGTAGGAATCGCTTATTTCACCCTTTTTATTGATATCAGGGTCTTTGTAAGAACTTACTTATATTAAGAATTTTGCTAAAAATATCATTGATATTATTGCTTATAAATATATTCGGGAAGGTCAAGAAATTACGATTAATTATAATGGACAGGTTGATGATATTTCTCCTGTGTGGTTTGATGTGGAGGAATAAGGCTAACCCAGAGGCGCTCCAGTCCCAGAGAGATGAAGAAATGAGCAGGTTATTGTTTAACTTTTATCCGTTTGTGCTAGAAAATCCTTTGGTGATAAAATAGGAATGTTTTCATAGCATTTAAGCACCAATAAATTTTCATCTCCGGTAATAATTAAATCGGCATTACCAGCCATGGCAAGTGAGAGAAATTTATCGTCTTTTGGATCTCGACAAACTTGCACATGATTGACTATATCAACTATCTCAGCCAGATTTTTTAGATATAAAATAAACTTTTGTCGCTCTTCAAAACTGACATAATTATCAAATTTTTTCCTAGAGAGAACCATTTCTAACTCTGTAAGTGTGTCCGCAGAAACAAGAATGTGATGGGAATCCAAAGCATAACGAACTGCTTGAGAAGTGATAGATTTGGGAGTTAGTAAACGACTCACAAAACAATTAGTGTCAATGACAATTTTTTGCTCAATCATCACTTTCAAGAATTTCCTTGAGCCTTTCTTCTGTCATACCTTTTGCTTCAGCATTTTTGCCAACTTGATCACAAAATTCGTGAAACTCATTTTTTAGCAATTTGGTCAATCTTTGATACTCTAAGACAGATAGCACTACAACTAAATCTTGTTCCTGACGCTGAATGGTTATTGGTTCTTTTTGAGCTTTATCTAAAAATTCTGCAAAATTTTGTTTTGCTTCCGTGGCAGATAGGTAAATCATAATATACCTCCTTTTTCTTTATGATAACTCAAATTTTTTATTTGACTATTTCCTTAACTCCGACTATCTTATTAACTCACCAGAAGTATCTGAACGGCTACGGATATCCACATACACTATGTCCGGTTTTCACTAACTAAATCTATGACTTAACTTAAATACGACTATGTGATACTGGGACTATCTATAGCGTACAATAAGTAATTTTGGGTTAGTAAAAAGTAAAGTAGGTTGGGTTGACGCAAGGAAACCCAACATTTATATTAACTAAGTGCGTCAGAGGTTACTATTGTCAGAATCAGGATGATCAAGATTAAAGGATTAACAGGATTATTTATTGATAATTTATTCATTGTGAGTAAATAAATTTTCATTTTCTAGATTAAAAATTAACATCTTGAAAATCTTTAACTGAGGTTTATAATTGACAATAATTGTTTTTATGGGTGGGAATTACCCACCCTATAAATCTATAAACTTACACCATGCTTTTGGGAAATTTCCACAAGTCGCTCATATTGATGTTGTGATGCTTTCGCTAAAATTGCATCAGCTTCTTCTGGATTAGTACCATCTTTAGGAATTAAATACTTAACATAAAGAGAAACAAAATCAACCACGGCAGCTAAACCTGTTAATTCGTGTTTATCAGCTTGTTTTCCAGCAATTACAGCCACCAAACCGGCTCTAATTGGGTCAGGTCTGACTTTCATAAATTGATCAACTAGTTGCTTAGAATAATCCGCTGGAGCTAAATTATTTAACTTACTTTGATCAGGTTTAAATTCTAATCCTGCGGCTGTTGACTGCTCCAGCATACACCATTCTATAAATTCTTGCAGTGCAGCATCAGGAAGCTGGGGAAGATATTGATGTAGTTCTAAATTAGACACAATTAGTTACCAATTTTAGTATTTTCTAATTCCTAATTGATAATTCTTCATCTGATAATTAGGAATTATCAATTATTCCTTAAAATTCAGACTAACTCACGGATTTAGGAACTTTTGTACAGTAAATAACAATTATATAGAACCCTGACTTCTTGAAGAAGTCCGGGATCTGAATCATATAAATTAAGCTGTTCTAAACCGTGCCAATTCTTCACCAGTTTTTGCGTCATGGGCATGAACAGTACACACCAAACACGAATCAAAAGAACGGGCTACATGACCGACTTCTACCGGATCTTTAGGGTCTTGAATTGGCGTTCCTATTAATGCTTTTTCAATCGGTCCTAGTTCTCCCGCACCGTCACGGGGTCCAATATTCCAAGTACCGGGAGCGATAACTTGGTATTGTTTAATTTTGCCTTTTTCGATTTCTACCCAGTGACACAATGCACCTCTAGCAGCTTCCGTTGCACCCCAACCTTTACCATCTTTTTCTTCAGGTTTAATATACCAAGGATCGTTTAATTTGAACTCCCTTAAACACCGTTCAGCTTGACGATATAGTTTAACTATTTCGTGGACTCTTCCTAATTGTCTAACATGAACACTTGCACCTCCCATTTTCTTAAATGTATCCAGAATAAATGGGTCATAATGTTGCCAAGATTCTCCATGATTTCCGCCGGCAACTAATTGACGCGCTAGAGGTCCTGCTTCTAAACGTCCTAAGTCTTGGTGGAGGACTGCACTTGACCAAGAATATGCCCCATTAAAGTCTTTTTGATTGTGATTAATTGGGTTTGTAGTGCGATCGCTTGGATGCCAATTTTCTGTACCCTCATCATACCAAGAATGGGTTAAATTCTCACGAGCAAATGCTTGATTCATTAAGCTATGAGTATCAGTAAAACTATCATAAACACCACTTTTCATAATCACAGCAGCGTTACGTCCTTCAATGGTGGGTTTATTGTATTTATCCTCATGGGGAATATAACCCCAAGTCACATATTTACCCACACCAGCACCATATCTATCCAAACCGATATCTAAACCCATTCTCCAATATAAACCCAAGTCAGATTCTCGATGTTTAACATCTTCATTTAACCACTTTTGAAAGTCCTCATAAGATTGAATTTCTTCATATCTTTCTAAAGAACATCCTAACCAAACTGGTTCTAACCAATTGGTGCGGAAATATTCCAAAATTGCCCAGGCGCGGGTAATATCAGTTAAAGTTGGGGCGCACATTACTCCACCAGGCACCATATAACTGCTATGACAACAGGTGATATATTAAAAATGTTCCTGAGTAACTTATTTTTAAAGTAATTTTGCTCGGTAATAACATTTTATTTTCATGATTTTAGCTTTGATAAATAAGGGAATATTTAGGGAATGAGCGGACAAGATCAGGGTAATTGTGAGGGTATATATTCCACATCTACACAGGAATATACAAATGCAGACTCAACCAATTTATTCGCCGATATATTTGCAGATTTTGAACCGCAGAACACCACAGACGGTAGGTATAGGGAATGACGAAAATAAAAGCAACAGAATTACAGTATCAAGCAGTTTTTGAACAGAAGTTAATTGCAGCTAATAGTAATTTAAAAAGAGAGAGAATAAAAGTTAGTATCAAACAAACTGGCAATTCTCTCCAATTACGAGCTACCCTACCCTTAAAACCAGGGGATAGTAGTATAGGTAAACAGAAAAAACAGTATGATATATCTTTAGGAATACCCGCAAATTTAGAGGGATTAAAAACAGCCATTGAAGAAAGTTATGAATTAGGTAAATTAATTGCTCGTCATACTTTTGAGTGGAATGAGAAGTATTTAGGAATTAAATCAAGAGAAAAGCAAGAGATCAAAACAATTGGCGAATTATTAGATAAATTTAATGAAAAATATTATCAAACTCGTCAGAAAACTCTAACTAGTGAAAATACTTTTGCTAACTATATATCTGTAATTAAAAGAAACTTGAATCTCACCCATTTAGCCACAAAAGAAAATTTTGAGGAAGTTATTAATTCATTTCAGGGTAATAAAAAAAATGAACTAATAGCGGTAACTTCGGTTTTGATTAAAACCTTTAATTTAGGATTTCAATTGGATGTTAAACGGGATCATGTCACTCCTGCTTATCGAGAAATACCCGATGATGATAAAATCATATCTGGTTTTTACCTCTTTGAAAAATTCGCCCTCAACCGCAAAAATACAAACATTACTGATGAAATAGATACTTGGGAAATGTGGCGTTGGGTATATGGAATGTTAGCAACCTATGGATTAAGACCAAGGGAATTATTTGTCCAACCGGATATTAATTGGTGGATGTCCCCCCAAAATATAGATCAGACTTGGAAGGTGAATAAAAATACTAAAACTGGATATAGAGAAGTTATTCCTTTTGTGACTGAATGGATAGAATTATTTGATTTAAAAAATCCTAAACCCTTAAATATTTTAGAAAGAAAAGTTGAAAAAATTGCCTCTGTCCAAAATATTAATTGGATGCGAAGAGATATATCCAGATGGTTTAGAAAGGTGGGAATTGAGTTTCAACCTTATGATTTACGTCATGGTTGTGCAATTCGAGCGCATCTTCAGGGAATAGCAATTAAAGCAGCAGCAGATAATTTAGGTCATACTGTTGATGAACATACAAAGACTTATCAAAGATGGTTTGGGATTGAAAACCGGAAAAAAGCCTTTGGTGAGGTAATTAGTCAAAAGTCATTAATTGAGTTGCAGAAGAATGAAATATTGGCGTTAAGGATGGAGAATGAAAGGTTAAGGTTGGAAGTGGAAAAGTTGAGATTGTTGGAAACTAAAGATCGAGAGGACTGCGAATAGCTTTACCACCACTGTGCCTTTAGGGATTTAGTGGCCTAGTTTGTGAGTATAAAATGACCTGTTAGTCACGTAAAAATCAGACTTTGTGCCGATAGAGTCCATGAAATTTGATGTCCTCTCCCATTTTGAGGTATATCTTGTCCACAAAGGCCAATATTTACCTCAAAGCACAAGTATTTATTCACAATGAAAAATTTTTATTGACATTGCACACGATTATGTTAATATTATGTTGTATGGGTATCGAATTTGATATGTGCATACAAACCCCTTTCAATTTTAACAAGGAACGATCTTATGGGTGCTTGGGAAGACATTCAGTCCGTCAATAACGCGCTGTACCAACACGCGCAAGCAACTAACCGTTACATTGTAGCGGAGCCTCACAAGTGGTGGATAAAAGTTTCACAACAACATTTGTTGAATTTTATCGACGGTCCTTTAACACCGGAAAAGGCGACAGCATTCATGAGGCAATTTAACCATAGAATTAACTTCCATCGAAGTGACGAAACGGTTAACGGTCGTTGCATTTCGCCACCTTCATCTGTCTTTAAATCTTATGAGCAAATGCCGGTGTACACGTTCGTTATAGAGTCCTATTAAAAGCCAAGCAAACCCTCCTTTCCCAGTGCGATCGCTGATCTTGTAGGGTGCGGGTGCGTTAACGGAGTGTAACGCACCATTAAATATATATACACAAATGTAACGCACCATATTTATGATTATTTACTGATTTTCGGTGCGTTAAGCTGTCGCTAACACACCCTACTGCTAATCGTCCCAATATCCTTGAGTGCGTAAGCGTTGCGCTCCGCAGGAATAACCAATCCTGTAGGGTGCGTTAATGAAATGTAACGCACCTTATTACATTTTCATCTTTGAGAAAAGCGATTACTAGATCGCGCTAGTGCGATAGCGAAGCGCTGCTGCAAGCAGTGCGATCGCCGATCTTGTAGGGTGCGTTAACGGAGTGTAACGCACCTTATGTATGATTATTTACTGATTTTCGGTGCGTTACGCTGTCGCTAACGCACCCTACTAATCGTCCCAATCTCCTTGAGGTTTTTCCTTTCTGCCATCTTTGCCCCAATCGGTTGGATAAATTCCCTCAGCGATAAACCGATGAATACTGGAATACTGCCAATCTTGGGGATTTTCACACAATCCATGTCGAGCCGGATTATCATGAATATAATCACAATGGAGCGCAAAATCCCGTTCATCCCGAATTAAATGCTCCCAAAACCGACGTTGCCAAAGATTACTTTCTCCTCGCTTTTGTCGTGATTGAGAAACCTCCCGATTAACCCCTAATTCTTGTCCATAATGTTTGGTAACATAAGTTTTAATTAAGCGCAATCTCACCGACAAATCTTTATCATCAGGGGGTAAAGTCCACAAACAATGAAAATGATCAAGTAATAAAACAAAAGCATCAATACAAAAAGGATATTTTTCCCTTACTTTTTCTATTGCTTCTCGAAGAGATTTTCTCCCTATATCAGTACAGAGCCAAGATTCTCTTTGATAAGTGACTTGTGTGATGAAATATGTACCTCCAGAAACATTAGGTCTTCTATAATTAGGCATTATGGAGTTAGTATGGGTGAAATTAAATTTATTTTTTATTTATTGTATTGTCATATTGCAAGCAGTTCGCTCAAAATCCATTATCTTATGCTTCCTTAACTGTGATTAACTGCGATCTCATGGGTAAGCGATAGTGCGATAGCGAAGCGCTGCTGCAAGCAGTTCGCTCAAAATCCATTGTCTTGTGCTTCTTTAACTGCGATCGCTAATATTGGGTTAATGCGATCGCTACTGATAGAAAATTTTGAATAGTTGTGAAAATTGCTCTATATTATTAGAATTGCAAAAAAATCTCTACTTAATAAATTCTCTTTTGTTTGAATACGATAAAGACTATTACAATTTATAAAGCCACTCAAAAAGGCAAAGGGCAAAATCTTGTAGAAAAGGGATTTCATCCTGATGATTTTCCATACCATCCTCCAACTGCGGACGGTAAGTGCTATTTTGCAGCACCAAATAGTAGGAGTCTGGCTGAGGAGTATCATCGGTATTACAAAGACGGGATTTTGGAAGTTACAATAGACTCAGAAATCTATGAACAATATTTCAAACCCCTGGAAAAACCCTATCAAGGCACAGAGCAATTTGAATTACCAGTTCCTCATCATTTGTTTCCTATCCTTAACCAATATCCAAGAGTATTAAAACCAAGGTAGTGCTATGAGCGATCAGTTTTGGCAAAAAATCAAATCTAAATATCGGTTAGGTGAACTGATTCACGGTACAGTCGAGTATCAGGTGCCGTTTGGGATTTTTGTTAGTTTAGATGATGAAGCAGTCAAGGGTCTTGTTCAGATTACTGATTTTGTTGATAGTGGAGATATGACTCCAGAAATGTATCCAGATATTGGTTCACCTATTGGGGCTGTTGTTGTTGGGTATACCGAAGATGATCGCAATCAAATTTGGTTGAGTGTTAAGCCCAGTGTCTTACAGAAAGCATTGGTACATCTCAAAATTCCCGCAACAAGCGATCGATCATCAGCAGCATAACGATTTAAGTATCTTTAACTGTGATTAACTGCGATCATTAATATTGATAATATTGATTTGGTGCGATTCCTAGGTCGCGCTTCGCTATCGCTCAATATCCAAACAAATAAATCAATAAAAATATGCGTGCAAACATTGACACTCAAAAGTTAGAACGTCTGATGCAACTCTTAGGTAGAGAAGCCCAGGGTTCAGGCTGTATCTACTTTACAGGTGGAGCTAGTGCGCTACTAATTGGATGGCGCAACTCCACAGTTGATGTTGATCTTCGTCTAGATCCTGAACCACCAGGTATTTTTCAGGCTATTGCCAAACTCAAACAAGAATTAAACATTAATATCGAATTAGCATCTCCCCAGGACTTCTTACCACCTCTTCCAGGATGGCGTGATAGAAGCGTATTCATTGGCAAACAAGGTCAAATTTCGTTTTATCACTATGATTTTACCGCCCAAGCTCTTGCTAAACTATCCAGGGGATTTGACCGTGATATTAAAGATATTGAAGCCATGTACAAACAGAAATTATTCTCTTTGAATGATTTACGGAATAGTTTTGAAGCAATTACACCGGAAATAATCAGATTTCCCTCTCTAAACCCTGATATCCTTAGAAGTAGAATTGAAAAATTTATTGAACTTTGTGAAAATAACCTGGAGGAAAATCAATCATGAATCTTAATGAATTACCTGGTGCAGAAACAATATTACCTGGACTTAATGATCTTCACAATGGTGAATCTAATACAATAGGAGCATTATTAATTGCAATTGCCTCAACACGGTTATCTCAAGCCGGTTTAGATATCCCTAAAGATCACCTAGCACCAGAACCAGAGTTAACTTTATATGCTAATCTCCAAGATAAACAAGAGGATGCTTACATTTACTATAATGCTTTGCTTAATCAACTAAATAGCTTTTGCAATGCTCTGGAACTAAGTTATAAATATAAACCGTCTAATTTCACTGTTTAACATCTTTGAGAAAAGCGATTCCTAGGTCGCGCTTCGCTATCGCTCAAAATCCATTGTCTTATGCTTCGTTAACTACTATTTACAGGGGTTTCCGCTCTTATGAGGTACTTCCTAAGCCCCCTCCTCGCACCCCCCTCAATCCCCCCGCAGCGGGGGGAAGAAAAGGATAAACTTTTGATATTGGAGGGGGTTGGGGGTGGGGTTCTTGTACCTCATAACATCGGGAAGTGCTGTATTAATTGCGATAGCGTAAGCGCTGACTTGTCAGTTCGCTAATATTGGGTTAGTGCGTAAGCGTTGCGCTCCGCAGGAATCGTTTTTTGCTAAACTATAATCGGAGAAACAGCAAAATTAGATTATGAACTTAGATACAATTCAACAAGATATTGCGTCTCTTCCTCCCGATGCACAACAAATCATAGTGGAACTCGTAGAAGTCCTGAAAAAACGCTACCTTCAGAATCAACAGGAATCCTCAGAAAATTCCTGGCAAGACTGGTCAGACTTTATCGGTTGCATAGAAGCTGAAACAGACCTCTCTAAAAACTATAAAAACTACTTAGACCGTGAACTTAATCAAAAATATGATCATAGTTGATACAGGCTTTTGGTTAGCTCTTGCCAATAAAAAAGATACAGTTCATATAGCCGCCAAAAAACGATTTCAAGATTTAGCTAATCAGCAATTTATTACAACCTGGTGTGTCGTCACGGAAACTTGCTATCTATTACAAAAAAGAGTAGGAGTAGATGCTCCAAAAATCTTTATTAATAAAATTTCTACAGGAAAACTACAAATCTTTGATCTCAAACAACATCATTGCCAGCGTATTGAAGAACTAATGGAAAAATATAAAGATTTACCGATGGATTTAGCCGATGCCTCTCTCGTTATCCTGGCATAAGAATTAGGTCATGGCCAAATTTTATCGGTTGATTATCGAGACTTCAACACCTATCGCTGGAAAAATACAGAACCGTTCGATAACCTCTTTCATGAATTTTTATGATATAGGGGTTTCCGCTCTTATGAGGTACTTCATTTGCCCCCTCCTCGCACCCCCCTCAATCCCCCCGCAGCGGGGGGAAGAAAAGGATAAACTTTTGATATTGGAGGGGGTTGGGGGTGGGGTTCTTGTACCTCATAACATCGGGAAGTGCTGTATAGTGCGATCGCTGAGTTTAAAGCGGGACATTGCCGAGAACTCTAGAGACGTTCCTCATGTAGGGATTCTCGTCTCTACACCTAAATTCATACCTGATTTCAGCAACGCCCAATTTTTTAGTGCGATGATGAGAGGGCAAGCAATGATGAATTTTCATCTTCATAAAATAATTTAATTGTGCTGAACTCCCGACGCAGTAAATTTTCAACTTGTAAGGTAGAACAGTTTCCAAGTCTAAGCCAGATGACTTTTGGGGGATTCCCAAACACTAAACTCAGATCGTGCATATCAGCATCTTTTGAGACGATCATCAAATCATTATCTTTTGCATAATTCCAAACTATCGGGTCTATTGTTGCTTTCATGCCTACATCCCGAACATGAAGCGAGTCTGGAAAAATATCGCTCAAACTGGTGGATAATTTAGGGGATAAATTTTCATCAAATAGTAATTTCATGCTGATAAGGTCGAAATCATCAGCCGACGTTCACGGTCAGCCGCATAAGCAATACAAGCCTTTAAATCTTCTCGCGTTAGGTCGGGAAAATCATCAAGAATTTCCGCTTCAGTCATCTCGGAAGCTAGGTATTCCAGCACCTCATAAACTGTAATTCGCAAGCCACGTACACAAGGCTTACCACCACGTTTATTGGGTTCAATTGTGATATAGTCTCTGTAATTCATTATGTGGTGAGTGCATTCTTACCAACTTGTCTGATGATACCATGTATTTCTGTTAAAAATTCAATAGTTTCACCGTTAAACATCGATTAACTGCGATAGCGTAAGCGCTGACTTGTCAGTTCGCTATTAAGTAGAGTGCGTAAGCGTTGCACTCCGCAGGAATCGCCAATCCTGTAGGGTGCGGAATGTGGGTTAAACATATTGAATAAAAGCAATAGCGAAGCGCTGCTGCAAGCAGTTCGCTAAATTTCCAAATAAATCAGGACTTACGCAAAAATCTCCGAAACTCTTATTACTCCGTGAACTCTGTGCCTCTGTGGTTCGTTTATTCCGTAATTCATAAATTATTTATGTAAATATTATAACTTATATATTGTTATTTGCGTATTTATATTGAGAAAAAACCGGGTTTATATTTTCAGAGAAAGTAAAAATTATACTTAACCACTTGCCTTGAACTTCCTTAACTCGGATTAACTGCAATACGCACAAGTCATAAAAGAATGAACCACGAAGAAACCTTTGCCAAGCATCCCGTCGGGGATAGGACAGGAAGGAAAGGGAGTTTTAGAGGTATTTTGGGTAAGTCCTGAAAACACTCAAGCCCGAATCACAGTAATTCGACGTTGATTTTCCGTCACCACCACCTGAGTTGATAACCTTTCCTCCATTGGTAAAGCATTTTTCCGCCTATCAAACACAAATAACCAACCAAAATCCAACCCCAAACGCCCCAAATAGGATTCTAATTGTTCAATACCATCAGTTTGAGGATCGCGCTTTTTCTCCCTCCACACCTTTAACTCAATACCCAAAGTTACATCTTTATAACGCAGACATAAATCCATGCGATCGCTACCAATTGCATATTCCCTTTCTAAAATTCCCCCACCATTAACCACACGATGCAAAAAAGCCATTAATACAATATGGGGGGCAATTTCATGGTAAGCAGCACTACTTAATAATGGTTCTCCATGTTGTCGCCAAAACTTGAGAAATGCTATTAATAAAGCATCAGGATTTAATTCACCTTTGGGAGTCAACCAACTAGGACTAATCAGAGGTAAACTATCCTGAGTTCCTTGTACTAAAACGCGGGGAATAACTTCACGATAAATCGGGTTAGAAATAACTAATCCTCCCATTGGATCACGTCGCAATAATCCTAAATCTATTAAATATTGGCGATCATCTGCTAGAGTATCGGGTAAGGTTTGCCCTGCTAAAATTGGTTCAATAATATTTTTAACTCGTTTTTCCCTGAGTTTTTCCGCTAAACTATCTAAATGAGTATCTTGACGAGAAATTAATATTTCTTTTGCTTGTAAAATGTGTTCTTTTGTAATAGTAATACTCTTATGCTTAACCATTTTTTCGACAATTTCTTTGGCTAAAGCATTAACTAACCAAGGTTGTCCTTGGGTTAAATCATAAGCTGCTTCTATAGCTTCTGGTGTGAAAATTTGTCCTGTTGCTGCTGTATGTTGTTGATATAATTCTCCCACTTCTTCAATATTAAAATTTCGCATAGTAATAGAAGCAACTTTAATATTAAAAGGACTAGATGTATTTAGTCGTTCACTACCACCAGATGCTACTTTATAATCTCGCACATCCCGTAAACCAATTAATCCTACCGATGAGGGAAAATTTTCGGGACGCTTAGGAAAACCATCTCTTAACTGTCGTAAAACTGAAATTAGAGTTTCATCTTGCAAAGAATCAATTTCATCTATAAATAATACTATCGGACGATTGATAGCTCTTGACCATGCTCTTAAATTTTCAGCAATTCTCTGTCCAGGAACATTATAAACCCAAGTTTGGGGTTGTAGTTCGGTCGGTAAGCTATCCTCAATTGTATTTCGCCAAATTCCTAAAATTGCTAATTCTGCGGCGCTGGGGTCATGATTAAATGCACTTCCCACCTCTACTGATACCATGACTGCTGCATAATTTCCTGTATCAGTAAGTTGCTTTGCTAGGGCTAACATGGCGGTGGTTTTCCCTGTTTGTCGTGGTGCATGAAGCACAAAATAACTACGTTGTTGAATTAGCTCCTCTAAATCTGGTAATCGTATTGTGGGAGAGAGCATATAGTGGATATCGTCTTTACATGGACCTGCAATATTAAACCAGCGAGTCATAGAATTTTGGTAATAGGTGAACTCTTTAAGTTTACACATTTATTTAGGAAAATTATGATCTGACATGATAAAAAGGTTCACTGGTTGAGACTATTGTATAATCAAGTTGTATGATTTTCACATTTGCGGGAGGTAAATTCATGATTTCCGTAATCGTTAAACCCGAAATTAAGAGAGGTTTTAATTATCTGAGTAATAAATGATAGTATTTTAGTCTGTTACCACAGTCATTTTCACTAACAAGGAGTAATGAGTGCAACTGGAAGTTCAACTAATTCGTGGTGAGGATAGCACTTTTGTAAATGCGTATTTAGTGGAACTGGCACAAAAGCACGTTGACGATTATCTATTGCTATGGAAAAGCCAACTAAATTTATATATACAAGCTGATAAATTTTGGGATTGGGAGTTTAAACTGAGGTTTATCGCCAGCAGTTCAAACCGTGAAGGCTATGCTATTGAGTGTGAAGGTGAAACCCAAGGATTGATGCTGATGGAAACTCAGATGCACGGCTCACGCATTACGGAGGGTAAACGCTTAGTATATGTTGATGGAATTGCTACAGCACCTTGGAATCGTCAGGATGTGCAACGTCCACCACGATACAAGGGTGTTGGGAGTGTATTTCTGCTATTTGCCCGCACCCGTAGTTTAGAATTAGGTTATGAAGGTAGGGTAGGTTTACATTCTTTACCAGGGACAGAAAAATTCTATGATAATCAAGGAATGCTAGATTTAGGGCAAGATGAAGATTACGATGATTTAGTTTATTTTGAGTACGGTGTATGGCGTTCTCATAACAAAAATAGTGAGGGTAAGTAATGAGTCAACAAGAATCTAATTATATTCCGTTTACCTCTAATCAAGAATTAGCTAACCCGATGGATTTATTGCTAAATGAAGAATGGTTGAGAAAAAGCATTTTAGCTGAGGAAGAAGTAGGAGGTAATATTGGTGTTGGTTTAGATTGGGGTTCTGGTTTTAGTCAACTATTACTTAATCCCGAATTGTTTTATCGTTTAAAAACTTTGCGGATTTCTTTGAATAGGGAAGTGCGTTTATTACTCAAAGATTGGAATTTAGGAACTGCGACTTCTATAGCATTTGCTACGGCGAGAGAGAAGTTATTGGAAAGATTCAGGCTACCTACATCTACTGTTAAAGAACATATTCAAGCTGTGTTACAAAAGGATGAACTTTTTGGTGAGGAGTTTATTTCTAATCATCAGGTATTGCGCGAACTGCTTGGGGTAATGTTGACAGAAAAAGATTGGGAAATTATTGCTTCAGTGGCGGCGGATTCGTTGAAACAGAAAATTATGAATCAGGTTTTGGTTGATAATATTTCAGCTTAGTGATCAGTAAAAATAATGGAGAATGAAAGGTTAAGGTTGGAGGTGGAAAAGTTGAGATTGTTGGTTGAGATTGTTGGAGAATGTATAACAATCCAATAGTGCTTAAGCCTGATCACATCTTGTACCAGAGCAGTTTTTTAGGACGTTGTTCCATAGGATGTTATACAGAAAAATTCTGCATAACTTGACAAGAATCGCCTCTAATATTTACTATATACCTGTATTCAAAAGTATTATACAGAAAATTTTTGTATAATACATAGTTACATAGTTATACATAAAAAGAACAAAGTACCAAAAGTTTTAAGTAAAAATGAGGTAATAGTAAAGAAACAATATGTCTAAAAAAAATCAATCAAAAAGATTAACGAATCAACATAAAGAGTCTCAAGGTGTAGTTGGTATATTTGGAAATGAAGCAAAGTCCCACGATATAGCAGTTGGACAAATTTCACGCCTTGTAATTAAACAGCTTGAAAAGGAATTTCCTCAATTATCTTTTAGATACAAAACAAGCATAAGTAAAAAAGAAATAAACGAAGCGTTACAGAAACTTGATTCAGAATTAGGGCAAACACTTTTTGTGCCAAATTCACATATTAAACCTGATGGTGGAATAATTCAAGTAAAAGACGATAACGGTAATTGGAGGGTGGTGCTTGTAACAGAAGCTAAACATCAAGGGAAAGACATTGAAAATATCCAAAAAGGAGAACTAGTTGGTAAAAAGAAGAATCAAGACTTGATGGCTGCTGGTAACGCAATAGAAAGAGCGCATAAAAACATATCAGAAATTGCTAATTTTATGCTGTCTGAATCCCATTTTCCCTACATCTTATTTCTGGAAGGGTCAAATTTTCTAACTGAAACTATTTCAATTAAAAGACCTGATGGAAGGGTGGTAACTCTTGATTATAGGAAGCTAAGTAGATTAGATAGATTGACCGCTGCAAATTATGGAATGCCAATTAACACTAATCTATGTAAAAATAAATTTGTTAAGCATCATGATAAAACAATTATGCTTCAATCAGCTTCAATTTATACACAAGGAAATGGAGAAAAATGGGATGAACAAAAAATGTTTGATATTATGGTTGAAGTGTCTAAGTCCTCTCTTAAGGCATTAGGTAGTGAAATATTTAACCAAATTACCAATAACGAATAATACGGATTGATAATGGCAAGAAAAGTACAGCACTCTTTGTTGAAAAAAGCAAAACAAAACAAAAATGACGAGTTTTATACACAGCTTTCAGATATAGAAAATGAGTTAAAACATTATAAAAGTCATTTTAAAAATAAAGTAGTTTTTTGTAATTGCGATGATGCTCGGATTAGCAATTTTTTTAATTACTTCGCATCAAATTTCGCAGAATTGGGTATTAAAAAATTAATAACTGCTTGTTATAGAAAACAAGAAAGGGATTTGTTTAATACCGAAGAAGTTGAAAATGGTTTTTTCTTTGAATATACAGGTCTAGAGGGAGAAAGAATTAAACCAAGTTCAACTAACATCGTTCATTTTAAAGGTGATGGCGATTTTCGTAGTGCTGAAAGTATCGAACTATTAAAGCAATCCGATATTGTTGTTACTAATCCTCCATTTTCATTATTTAGGGAGTATGTGGCTCAATTAGTTAAATACGATAAAAAATTCTTAATAATTGGCAATATTAATGCTATCACCTATAAAGAAATATTTAAGTTAATTAAGGAAAACAAGGCGTGGTTAGGAATAAACCTTGGTAGAGGTATTTCAGGTTTTATTGTCCCCGAATACTATGAACTCTATGGCACAGAGACTAGGATTGATAGCTCTGGAAATAGAATAGTTTCTCCAAACAATTGTCTATGGTTAACTAATTTAGACACTTTTAAACGACACGAATATATTACTCTCACAAAGAGATATTTTGGAAACGAAATTGAATACCCCCATTATGACAACTATGATGGTATTAATGTTAATAAAACACAAGAGATACCATTAGACTACAAAGGATTTATGGGTGTACCTATAACATTTCTACATAAATTCAATCCCGATCAGTTTGAAATAATTAAATTTAGAAAAGGGAATGATGGAAAAGATTTGTCAATAAATGGAAAATGTCCATATTTTAGGATTATAATCAAAAATAAACGAATATTGACTGAATTATCTAACAATAGAGGAATACCACAAGTGCGATCGCCAATCTTGTAGAGTGCGTTAATGAAATGTAACGCACCTTGTAATTTTATTATTAAACATCTTTTATAAGTGCGATCGCTAATATTGGGTTAGTGCGATCGCTAATCACTTCGGATAATTTTGATTGTGGATTGCGATCTTTCAAAACAAACATCAAATTCTCGAAAAAAGTTCGTTTGTCCAAGAATTAAAGGTACATAAGCTGCTTCTACCCAGGTAAATGCTAGACGAACGGGTTCAAGATTGCCAATTTGAACTTGCACAAATAACCCCCGTGCTTCAACCTTTGCAAGATTTCCAGCAAATGGCAAGCGGACAGTTTGATTATCCCAAATCGCACCTAATTGTAACCCAATATCATAAGGTAAGACATTGACAGTAGACCCAGTATCCAGCAGTGCATTTGCAGAAATAGAAGAGTTTGCATAACTCAGAATGATAGGAATTGTGGGTAATCCTTGATCATCATTAAAGGGAAATTCCACTGTACTAGCCATCAGTAGATACCTCTTGGTGATCCTGAATCATCTGCATGAGAATGTTTGCAGCTTCCGTTGCGTGATATGGCGACCAAATCGGGTATTCTGAAGCAGAAAAAATAACTTGTAGTTCAGCGTCTGGGATTTGTGTGGCTAGGAGTTTGAAGAGTGATAACTTGTCTGACTGACTTAGATTGTTGACCAGAGGAATTAACTCAGCGAGTGACATATTTTAAACTTTGAGATATACAATAATACATTTATCATAAGCGATCTGTTCGGAAGTGAAACAAATCATCCACAAATTATTAGGAGGTTTATGAATAACTGGACTGTAGAACAAATTACCTTTCGTTGTGTTGCCGAAGGCGAGCGAAGCTATCGTCTTTCTGTACGTCTGGAAAAATTAGCACAGAACTTTCTGCAAATGGCATCTCTCAGTTTAGATGAATTTAATGGAGAAGCGGTACTTGAAATTATTCGAGAAAGTAAAGTGTTTTTAGAATTGACAGCCATTGATTTAGATGTAGATAATGCTTTTGAATTAGCTCAAATACAACGTCAATTATCCAAATGGCATATTCATTGGTTATCAACTTGGGCAAGTGATTCTAGTCGTCTGGAAATTTCCACCTTGTCTCAAACCTGGGCAAATCGAATTAGGGAAATGGCACGAGTTCTGGTTTAAATTCCCATCTCTTAACCTTGATATCCTCCTTTTAAAAATACTCACGCCCGAATCACAGTAATTCTATATTGATTTTCCGTCACCACAACTTCAGTTGATAACCTTTCTTCCATTGGTAAAGCATTTTTCCGCCTATCAAACACAAATAACCAACCAAAATCTAAACCCAAACGAGCTAAATAAGATTCTAATTGTTCAATACCATCAGCTTGAGGATCGCGTTTTTTATCCCGCCATACCTTTAACTCAATACCCAAAGTTACATCTTTATAACGCAGACATAAATCCATTCTATCGCTACCAATGGCATATTCCCTTTCTAAAAGTCCCCCACCATTAATAACACGATGTAAAAAAGCCATTAATACAATATGCGGGGCAATTTCATGATATCCCGTACTACCTAATAACGGTTCTCCGTGCTGTCGCCAAAATTTGAGAAATGCTGTTAATAAAGTATCTATATTTAACTCTCCTTCCGCAGTTAACCAAGTCGGTGCAATCATTGGTAAAGATGCCATTGGTGTCACTGTTAAAACCCTGGGTAACACTTCCCGATAAATGGGATTAGCAATAGTTAATCCACCGTAGGGGTGCATTTTACATAATCCTAAATCAATCACAAATTGAATATCATCGTTGGGTATATTTCCTAATTCTAAACCTGCTAACATTGGTTCAATAATTGCTTTTATCCTGGGTTCTCGTAACCGTTCAGCTAAACTATCTAAATGAGTATCTTGACGAGTAATTAATATTTCTTTTGCTTGTAAAATGTGTTCTTTGGTAATAGTAATAGTTCTATCTTTAACCATTTTTTCTACAACTTCTTTAGCCAAAGCATTCACTAACCAAGGTTGTCCTTGAGTTAAATCATAAGCTGTTTCTATAGCTTCTGGTGTGAAAATTTGTCCTGTTGCTTCTGTATGTTGTTGATATAATTCTCCTACTTCTTCAATATTAAAATCTCGCATAGTAATAGAAGCAACTTTAATATTAAAAGGACTAGATGTATTTAATCTGTCACTACCTCCCGATGCTACTTTATAATCTCGTACATCTCGTAAACCAATTAATCCTACAGATGAGGGAAAATTTTCGGGACGGTTAGGAAAACCATCTCTTAATTGTCGTAAAATAGAAATTAATGTTTGGTCTTGTAAAGAATCAATTTCATCTATAAATAATATTAAAGGACGATTTATGGCTTTTGCCCAACCTGATAAAAAAGTTTTAATTCTACTTCCTGGTTCTTCCTGTTGCCATTGTTTAACAGGTGGTTGAAATTCTTTGGGTAAACGTATAGAAATAGTATCATACCAAGTTCCCAAAATTGCTAATTCTGCTGCACTGGGATCATGATTAAATGCACTTCCTACCTCTGCTGATACCATGACTGCTGCATAATTTCCTGTATCAGTAAGTTGCTTTGCTAGGGATAACATGGCAGTGGTTTTTCCCGTTTGTCGCGGTGCATGAAGGACAAAATAACTTTCTTGTTCAATTAACATTGATAAGTCGGGTAAACGACTGGTGGTTGAGAGTGTATAGTTTTTTTTAGGGTTACATGGACCTGCAATATTAAACCAGCGAGTCATGATGATTTTATTATTTAGTGAACTCTTTAAGTTTACACAATTGTTATGCTCCCGATATATTATTAAAACCACCAATTTGCTAATGAGAGTTGGTTAATTCCGCAATTAATTGTTCAGGAGTGATAATTCGTGGTGTGACAATGGGAAAATCTTGAGGATTACGGGTAATAATTGCATCCAATTGATTAACTACCGCAGTAGAGTATTGAATAGAATCTTCAAAATCCTTAAAATTGGTTGTGAAAGCCATTGTAATTGCAGCCTGATTTACCGTAGCAATTTGACAAAAGGTAATTAGCTGGTTTAAATAAGTAAGCGTCCAGTCTCGACCTCTTGCCTTACGGATAATGTAATACAAATCACTAAAAGTTGAGGCGGAAATATAACCTACAATTGTGCCTTGTTCAATTAGTGATAAAACTTGTTCACTTGCATTCCAAAAAGGTTCTCTTTCCAAGGCATTATCAATAATGATATTAGTATCTATCAGGATTTTCACAGGTTATGTTTCTCCTTTAAATATTCCCATTTAGCTTGATCTGGATCAAAATCTGCTGGAACAGGAGGAGCATTTTCAAATAAACCCTGAAATGCTTTAATCCTAGATTTTCTTTTTGGTGTCTCTGGTGCTGGTTCACTGGTTGGGGCTGTGGTATGATCATGGGTATCTGTAGCTGGCCAAACTACAATTTCCACATTTCCGGGGGGTAAATTCAAGGGTTCGGTAATCAGCAAGTTACCAGATTGATCAATTTTTCCTTTGAGTTTGTATGCTTGCATCATGTTTTTTATTAGATTCTATTTTTAGATTATCTCACGTTGAGCAAATGTTAAATTGTACCCTGTATATGTTATAATTATACCAATTATCTAAAATAATACTGTTAGCAATTTAGTCACAATTGCTGATTATGATAGAGGTGTGCTTATGGATAGCAGTTCACAGATTGATACTGTTCAAAAGTTTGCAGAGGTTATTGGTGATAATGATCACCTCTGGAGTCTTCTGGTTGGAAGAGAAGTTAGTCGCTTTGATAACCACTTTAAAGACAAACATTCCACAAAAGATATCCAGGGTACAACATTTCGCAAAGAAGGAAAAGTTATTGAAATAAAACATTTGAAAACTTCTAAATTATTACTAAGAGTAGATTATGGAACTGGATATATTTTGATGTATGAAAAAAATCAATTTATTCAAATGTTTAATCAAATCTCACCTCCTTTAATGCAAGAAAATATTTTTGACTTAACACTAATAACAAACTTGAAGGAAAGCAGACAAGAGAAAAAAATACC
Source organism: Dolichospermum sp. FACHB-1091 (assembly GCF_014697585.1). GTDB lineage: Bacteria > Cyanobacteriota > Cyanobacteriia > Cyanobacteriales > Nostocaceae > Dolichospermum. Next base: position 88,718 of record NZ_JACJSB010000004.1, read on the forward strand.
TTTAATAGAAAACCAAAATGATGAATTTAATAATAACCTTCTTAACATTGATACTGTTCAAAAACTTGCAGAAATTATTGGTGATAATGATCATCTCTGGAATCTTTTGATTGGAAGAGAAGTTAGTCGTTTTGATAACAAACTTGAATATGAACATTCCAGACAAGATATACAAGGTGTAACATTTCGCCAACAAGGAAAAGTTATTGAAATAAAACATTTGAGAACGTCTAAATTCTTACTAAGAATAGAAGCCATCAGAAAGCAAAATCCTCAAGCACTATTTTTCTGTGTTGGTGATGACTGGCAAGCAATAAATGGTTTTGCTGGTTCTGACCTCCGATTTTATCAGAATTTTCATCAATTTTTCCAACCATCACAGCAATTAAATATATCTACAAATTACCGTTCAGCTACTTCTATTGTTGATATTGGTAATAAGTTAATGCAAGGGTTGGGTACTCCTGCTCGCGCTCATAAAACCACGTCAGGAATAGTAAATATTGCTGATATGTCTAGCTTTAAACCAACTCCCACAGAGCAAGAAAATTATCCTGGAGATAATATAACACCTGCCATCTTACGTCTAATTAACAAGACTATTAAAGAAGGTAAAAAAGTAGTATTACTCAGTCGAAAAAATAGTTTACTTTGGTATGTGAATTATAAAAATCAAAAGAGTAAATATAAAAATGGTACACTTGGTAGTTTTTTAGAATTACTGCACTCATACCTTCCTGAAGAATCAAGAAATTCAGTAACTATATCAACTGCACACAAATATAAAGGTCTTCAAAAAGATGTAGTTATAATACTTGATGCTATTCCTCGTTGTTATCCCTTGATACATCCTGATTTAATGTTTACCCGTGTGTTTGGTGATAGCATTGAGTCTGTAGTAAATGAAGAAAGACGTTTATTTTATGTGGCTTTAACTCGTGCAGTTGAAACTTTATTTATTGTCACAGAAAGTACCAATTCATCACCTTTTCTTGACGAATTAAACAGCAGAACGGAAATTTCTGTATTAAATTGGTCAGATTATCAAACTTTTATTGGTGTGGGGACTATACGGTACATTACTGTTAAAGTTGGTAATCAAGATGGCAAAGGTAGCAATGGTACTTATACAATTAGCCATTTGTTGAAAGCTGAAGGTTATGGATGGAATAAAACAAAAAAAGTTTGGTATCGTACCTATCCAGCAGAAGGTTTTTCAGTTCCAGAATATTTTAATAATGCAAGTTGGATTTCTCAAGCTCTGGGAATTGAAGTAAGGTTTTGTGACGATGAGGAAAATAAATCAGAAGTTTATCATGTAAATCAAGGTCAATACTACTTGGTTAATGAAAATGAGGAGTAACAGCAATCAATCTGGTACAAAAATTCCCCCAATAACTCAGGATATAATTAGGGGAATGTATTGCATTTATGGATTTTAATAATGGATATAGTTTTAAAATTTATTCATCAAGAGTAAATAGGATTTCATCCCATGAACTGTGGCTATCAGAAGAAGATAGCACCTTATTAAAGAAAGTCTCATCAATAATCTGAACGCATGACATATCATCAAGATTCATACGTCTCCAATCGGGAAGCTTCATTGAATTACTTTCTCCCCTGATTTGATACACTAATACCTGTAGTAATTCATTTTTTAATCCTATAATGTGAGGTTCTGCAATACGATGTAATTCTTGATAATAAAACTCAATCAAGCGTTTTTGATTCATTGCTTGCTTTATAAGTTCTATTGTAGATGCTGACATTGACGGTTGTGAAATAGGCTTGTTCTTTTTGCTTTTTATCCCATTTATACCTCTAGGCTTAGAAAAACCAAAAGTATCACCACTACGGTTAGGAACACCAAAAGTATCACCACTGGATTTTTTTCTATTCATAAATATTCATTAGCAAAGTGTTTTTAGACTAATTATAATTATAGTCTAAGTATTTTAAATAATTCCATTCTGTAAATCTGGTTATAAGCTAATTTCTCCTGTTAAGTAAGTATAATTTCAGTCAATAACACTCAAGCCCGAATCACAGTAATTCTATATTGATTTTCCGTCACCACAACTTCAGTTGATAACCTTTCTTCCATTGGTAAAGCATTTTTCCGCCTATCAAACACAAATAACCAACCAAAATCTAAACCCAAACGAGCTAAATAAGATTCTAATTGTTCAATACCATCAGCTTGAGGATCGCGTTTTTTATCCCGCCATACCTTTAACTCAATACCCAAAGTTACATCTTTATAACGCAGACATAAATCCATTCTATCGCTACCAATGGCATATTCCCTTTCTAAAAGTCCCCCACCATTAATAACACGATGTAAAAAAGCCATTAATACAATATGCGGGGCAATTTCATGATATCCCGTACTACCTAATAACGGTTCTCCGTGCTGTCGCCAAAATTTGAGAAATGCTGTTAATAAAGTATCTATATTTAACTCTCCTTCCGCAGTTAACCAAGTCGGTGCAATCATTGGTAAAGAAGCCATTGGTGTGACTGTTAATACTCTGGGTAACACTTCCCGATAAATGGGATTAGCAATAGTTAAACCTCCATAGGGGTGCATTTTACATAATCCTAAATCAATCACAAATTGAATATCATCGTTGGGTATATTTCCTAATTCTAAACCTGCTAACATTGGTTCAATAATTGCTTTTATCCTGGGTTCTCGTAACCGTTCAGCTAAACTATCTAAATGAGTATCTTGACGAGTAATTAATATTTCTTTTGCTTGTAAAATGTGTTCTTTGGTAATAGTAATAGTTCTATCTTTAACCATTTTTTCTACAACTTCTTTAGCCAAAGCATTCACTAACCAAGGTTGTCCTTGAGTTAAATCATAAGCTGTTTCTATAGCTTCTGGTGTGAAAATTTGTCCTGTTGCTGCTGTATGTTGTTGATATAATTCTCCTACTTCTTCAATATTAAAATCTCGCATAGTAATAGAAGCAACTTTAATATTAAAAGGACTAGATGTATTTAATCTGTCACTACCTCCCGATGCTACTTTATAATCTCGTACATCTCGTAAACCAATTAATCCTACAGATGAGGGAAAATTTTCGGGACGGTTAGGAAAACCATCTCTTAATTGTCGTAAAATAGAAATTAATGTTTGGTCTTGTAAAGAATCAATTTCATCTATAAATAATATTAAAGGACGATTTATGGCTTTTGCCCAACCTGATAAAAAAGTTTTAATTCTACTTCCTGGTTCTTCCTGTTGCCATTGTTTAACAGGTGGTTGAAATTCTTTGGGTAAACGTATAGAAATAGTATCATACCAAGTTCCCAAAATTGCTAATTCTGCTGCACTGGGATCATGATTAAATGCACTTCCTACCTCTGCTGATACCATGACTGCTGCATAATTTCCTGTATCAGTAAGTTGCTTTGCTAGGGATAACATGGCAGTGGTTTTTCCCGTTTGTCGCGGTGCATGAAGGACAAAATAACTACGTTGTTGAATTAGCTCCTCCAAATCTGGTAGTCGTATTGTGGGAGAGAGCATATAGTGGATATCGTCTTCACAAGGACCTGCAATATTAAACCAGCGAGTCATGATGATTTTGGTAATAGGTGAACAATTTAAGTTTAGACTATTTTCAGGTTGGGGCGGGTCAGGAAGGCTTCAATTTAAATCGTGACCTGTTGGTGGTGATAGATCCATGACTTCGGTAAACCGGGAATATTTCACCTCACTAGTTGGGGGAAAGTGTGCGGAAATACCCATTAAACCGACTTTGATATCCTCAAAGAAAATCACACCACCAATTCGTCCGCTTGCTTGCAATGGTCCATGGAAAAATTGATGTCGGGGAATATGGATAAGGAGAGAATTGGTAATTTTGACGTTTTGACCAAATAGTTGTTGACAGGTTTTTTTGACAACTGCATCTATATATTGATTCTGGCTAGGTTTACCCAAGTTGATGAATTCGGGATGATCCGCAAAATGATCCATGTAATATGTCCAGATGTTAGACAAATCTTTTTCTTCAGTGAGGATTTGCTTGAGTTCTTGCCATCGTTTAAAATTCATAATCAGGAAGGAGATTAAAAGAGGATAGGTAGATTAGATTATTCTTTGCTTACTAAAAATTTATCATAGTTATGCGATCGCAGAGTGTCCCGGTGAGAACTAGGGCGACCTAGTAATCTCTTCCAGTGGCTATTCCAGGGTTAGGGAAAAATTAGGTAACGGTTGAAAACACCAAATAGCCGTTAGTAGATAAAAATAAATGGACTTATGATGTAGCTATTTAAGGAAAAATCAGGGAATAATCAAACCTATCCTCAAAAATCCTGACTATATCAGCGATTCCTTAATTTATTACCATATAACTGCTGTGCGGCCATTGTCCACCTAATAAAGCGTAAATTTCCACAGGTTTTCCAGAAATGGTAATGCCGATTTCATAGGATTTACCTGTGAAAGCAGCAAAGCGCCGACAAGCTTCATCATAAAAGTGACTGCGGCGATAATTTTTATTAGTTAAATCAATGGCAAATAGTCCGTAAAAATAGCGAGGAATACTTTGAATTGTTTCGACAATTTGCCCTAAGTTTCTCGCTAAAATTGCATTTCTGGGAACTTCTGTTCCCCAAGCTGTGTCCAATGCCCAAGAGGCGGAACTGAGGTGAGAACCGCCACAAATTCCACAAATTCTGGGAGTAACAATTAAGCCGGCTTGGGGATCTTTTCCGCGTAAAATGATTTCAAAACCCCGAAAAAGTTCGGCATGAGTCCAGGCGTTTGTGACATATCCATTTTCGATTTCGACACGCACATCTAAATCACCCTCGACTCTACCAACGGGTGAAATATCTAAGGTTTGAATTGGCATATTTTCTGGGTAATTGGTAATTGGTAATTGGTAATTGGTAATTGGTAATTGTTTCTACTAATGACCAATGACTAATAACTAAACGGTAAAAAAGTCTTCCTCTGCCCATTTTGGGGCTGTGTCTTTGGCGACAACGGTAAGCACTGCGTAATCTTTATGGTTGACTCCGGGGGGTATTTCTTTGGGTACTCCCATGACGGTTTGGGTTTTAAAAACTGTTCCGGGTTCAAGGTCAAAAAAGGGAAATTCCGGTTCTGTACAGCCTAAACAGGGCATTCCAGCGCGGGTTTTGGAGGAGACGCGGTTCCAAAGAATACGGTTACAGGAAGAACGGGTCATGGGTCCACGACAACCTAAGTCGTAAAATAGACAACCCTTCCGTTGGCCAAATTCCCCGGTTGTGGCTTTGTATGCAAAGTGAATGTTGCGGGTACAACCGGTTTGGGTGAAGGTGTTAAAGAAGGTTTGGGGACGATGTAGTTCATCGAGAACTATATCATCAATTCGTCCGGTGGCGATCGCTACTAATATCTGCGTTATCCAGTCGGGGTGTGCGGGACAACCGGGAATATTAATGACGGGTAAACCACCTTGACTGACAAAATCTGAACCGAAAAAACCGCCTTTTTCCCGTTTCAGAAATTGTAGTCCTTTGGAGTCGCTGGGGTTGGGTGACATTGCGGGAATTCCCCCCCAGGTCGCACAGTCTCCTACTGCGACAATGAATTTGGCAACTTTGGCTAAATCGTTTAACCAATCTTTCATGGGACGGTCTGCAAACCGGTTCCATTCTCCTGTACCATTAGGGGCGTTAACTACGCTGCCTTCAAATACTAAAATATCCAGGGGCGTTTTCCCTAAAATACAGTCCCATAACATAGTTTGGACGTTATCACCCAATTCTAAACCCAAGGAAGGATGCCAAAGTATTTTCATGCCGAAGTCAGCAATTAAATCACAAGCTGTCGGTTCTTCCGCATTCAGAAATGACATGGTGTTACCTGAACAAGCACCACCTTGTAGCCAGAGTACATTAGTCATTAGCTATGTATTTTTATATATGTTGACAATGGAGAATTAAGGAAGTTTTCGAGGGGTATAATTGCTCTTTTTTGAGAATCTAGGATGTAGAGGTTGACCTATTGATCAATATAGAACTCCTATTTGATTTGTGAGCAACATTTGTATTAGCGAACCACTTCAGGCACAGAGATAATAGAGGAGGAAAAAAGGGAGAAGTGTATTTCTACGGCTCTTTGGACGAGCACATTTTATTATCGCTATATTTGTTATTTTAATGCAATACTATTTTTTTGTGAGGATAGTCCGAATTTTTTAATATTTTCTGTTATTTGAAACTCGTCCTCATTCCTTGTAAACTAGAAATATATCCATCGGTGCAGTAACTATAACAATGTCGTCTATAACAATGTCGTCAAAAATAACTTCTGGATTATTTACCGATGATTTCATAGATCATCACGCAGTTTTATGTGTGCCAATTAATGCGGAAATCAAGGAGATTCGTCAACGTTATTTACAAATAGCTCAGATATTGCACCCAGATACTTCTAATCTAGCGGGTGACTTGGAAAAACAGATAGCTAATAGCCTGTTATCAAAACTAGTCAACCCGGCTTATCAGAAATTAACTGGAGAAAAAAAACGTCGGGAATATCTATTAATTTTGTCACAAATGGGTAAGCGATTGGCACAGGAAGCAGCATCAATCAAGGTTGAGACCCAATTAGCCAAGGAATTGTTAGCGGCTGCCAATGTTAGTGTGTCATATCAAAAAGCGATCGCCCAAATTGCTGAAACTCAATTTAATGATTTACAACAAGCACACAAGATTATCAGTGAAATTAGTGAGTTAAATCTAGTTTACCTGATGAGGACATCAGAAGAACTAATAACTAAGCCCCCATCTAGTCAGCCTCATAATCCTGGTCAAAAATTACCTTCATCTCCAACTTTACCATTAAAAGAAGAATCCTTAACAGAAAAATACCTGCGTCGCGCTCAAAATTTACTAGAAACAGACCAATTGTCCCAAGCCACTGTAGAATTACAGGATGCCTTAAAATTAGAGCCAAGAAATAGTCATTGCCATAGCTTGATGGCAATGGTATATTTAAAGCAAAATCAACTGAAAATGGCGAAAATTCACTTTGATAACGCTCTGAAGTTAAATCCTAATGATAACATCGCTTTGGAGTGGAAACCCAAGGTAGATCAGGCTTTAGGAAAGACAAGTAGTGATTCTTCAGTGAATTACTCTCCTAAAAATGAAGAGAAGCAACCAGATAAGTCTGGAAATGGCGGTTTGTTTGGCGGTTTGTTTGGTGGGAAGAAAAAATAATGGTGTATCAACCAGCAGCGGGAGCCAGGGATCTATTACCTTTAGATGTAGCGCAAAAACGCTGGATTGAAGATAGATTAGAACAAGTATTTCAGCGTTGGGGATATCACAGGATCATCACCTCAACCCTGGAAAGAATGGATACCTTAATGGCCGGTGAAGCAATTCAGCGTCAGATGGTGATTCAACTCCAAAATGGTCAAAATGAAGAATTGGGATTGCGTCCAGAATTGACGGCTTCTATCGCCCGGACAGTGGTAACTCGCATGACAAATGCGACCTATCCCCAGCGACTCTATTACAATGCTAATGTGTTTCGTCGCAATTGGGAAGGCCGCCATAATCGTCAACAAGAGTATTATCAAGCTGGGGTGGAGTTACTGGGAGCGGGAGGATTATTAGCTAATGCGGAAGTATTGCTGTTAGTAGCTGATTGTTTCACAGCCTTGGATTTACAAGGGTGGCGGTTAATTCTAGGGGAAGCGGGAATTACTCGCTCCCTGTTTAATGCTTTTCCCCCGGAAATTAGAAATCAAGTCCGTACTGCGATCGCTCATTTAGATTATGTAACTCTTGATACCTTGCCTCTGAGCGATGAACTACACCGGCGGGCTAAAATCATGTTAGATTTGCGAGGTGATAGTCGAGAGGTTTTAGAAAAAGTCAGCAGTTTGCATCTTGAACCAGACCAGCAGGAAGCAATAAATAATCTCAAATCTCTAGTAGAATTACTGGAGGGTAAATTCCCCTTAATCCTTGATTTAAGCCTAATTCAAACCATTGACTACTACACAGGTATTGTATTTGAAGTAGTGAGTGATACAAATTTTCAGGCACAAGTTTTAGGAAGAGGTGGTCGCTATGACCAATTACTAGGTTTATATCATCCCCAGAATGAAAGTATTCCCGGTATCGGCTTTGAACTGAGTATTGATGATTTATACCAAATTCTCTCATTTAATCAGCAATTACCCCAGAATATCCCCGCTAGTCATTGGTTGGTAGTTCCAGAAACTCCTGGTGCTGAAGCTGCGGCTTTTGATTATGCGGAAAAATTGCGTAAGAATAGTGAGTTAGTGAGAGTAGAAATAGAATTAGGCGGGAGGGATGTAAGCGCGATTCGTCAATATGCAAGCGATCGCTCCATCACCAAAATTGCTTGGATTAAAGCTGATGGTTCTCATACCATTGAAGCAGGATCATAAGTTAAGAATAACGGACAAAAAAGAGGAGGAATCGGAAAAATGCCACATAGTATTGTTACAGACGTTTGTGAAGGTGTTGCTGACTGCGTAAGTGCTTGTCCAGTAGCTTGTATTCATCAAGGTCCAGGGAAAAACGTCAAAGGTACAGATTGGTACTGGATTGATTTTGCTACTTGTATTGATTGTGGCATCTGTCTCCAAGTTTGTCCGGTAGAAAATGCGATTTTGGCAGAAGAAAGACCAGAATTGCAAAAAACCCCAACATAGTCATGGGTCAGTGGTCAGTGGTAAAAGAAAAACAACTGACAACTGACAACTAACAAATAACAAATAACAACGAACAAATGACGAATAACTATTTATTAAAAGTAGAAAATGTCCATGCAGGATATATTAAAGATGTAGACATTTTACAAGGTATCAACTTTCATGTTACCAATGGAGAATTAGTAACAGTAATTGGTCCCAATGGTGCGGGTAAATCAACATTAATCAAAACTATTTTTGGACTATTAACACCCCATACTGGAAAAATTACCTTTAAAAATCAAAATTTAGTAGGTTTAAAATCCAATCAAATTGTAGAAAAAGGTATGTCCTATGTTCCACAAATTGCGAATGTTTTTCCATCATTAACCGTAGATGAAAACTTAGAAATGGGGGCTTTTGTCAGGAATACGCCATTAAAACCCCTTAAAGATAAAATATACAATATGTTTCCGAGATTGAGCGATCGCTTGCGTCAACGAGCGGGGACTCTTTCTGGAGGAGAAAGACAAATGTTAGCCATGGGGAAAGCATTAATGTTAGAACCTAGTTTACTACTCCTAGATGAACCTTCAGCCGCATTATCTCCCATTTTAGTAAATCAGGTATTTGAGCAAATTAAGGAAATTAACCAATCGGGAACTGCTATAGTTTTAGTAGAGCAAAATGCCCGTAAAGCCTTAGAAATGGCAGATCGAGGTTATGTGTTAGAATCAGGAAGAGACGCTATCTCAGGACCTGGTAGAGAATTATTACATGATCCAAAAGTGGGAGAATTATATTTAGGTGCTGGGAAGAGACATTAAATCAAATCAAATCAGAACAAAATCATCTTAAACCCCTGAAACTCTTGATTGATCAAAATTTTCAATTTATCCAGCCAGCCCTATTTAAGAAGTCCGGGATATAATTTCCCCAACTTTAAAAGTTTGTCCTCCTATTGTCACCTGATCATCATCCACTAATTTCCGTCCTCTCCGCGTTTCCAGTATACCATTAACTTTCACCTCACCATGAAGAATCAATAATTTCGCTTGACCTCCAGTAGAGGTTATACCAATAAACTTTAAAAACTGGTCGAGTTTAATCATCTGCTCTTAGCAACTACTTAAAAAGTGTGTAAGTCTTTAGTGATAAGCTCTCAGTTACCAGCAAACCCTACTCTTGGCTGACTGCTGATAGCTGATAGCTTAAAAAATATATCACCTATAGCAATATAGCAGGATTTAGGATTTTGGCAACAATTTAAATTCTTGCAAAGCCGGTAAAAAGTTTTTATTTTCATGACTAGGACGACTCAGTTTAATTAAAGCAAAACGTTGTAAAATAGTTAAACTTGCCCAAACCTCAACAATAATTATCACACCTATTTCCTCAGCTTTTTCGTAAACACTACAGGGAATATTAGTAACATCTAGCCATGGTGGACAAGGTTCAATTGGTAATTCAGCCACAGGTTTACCAGTCAATTGCAATACCAATTCCTGAATATAATACCTATAATCATTAATTTGATCATCTGTCTCACAAGGTAATATCATTAGATATTGACGTGATTCTTGGCTCATCTGATTCCATTCCGCTAACTTGAGCTTAATTCCGCAAGTATCTAATTTATAGCGCACTAACATAGGAATGCAACGCAAAGAATCAACAAAGTCCGCTTCAAATTCAAAAAAATCTGTCATAAAATTGGTAATATTTATATATTTACTATAACGATTTTGAATTGTATATAAAATACAACCATTATGAATATTGATTTTAAATACAATGTTACTACTATTGTTTTAGCCGGTGGTAAAAGCACTCGCATGGGTAGAGATAAAGCCTTAATTCCTATTCAAGGTGTACCCATGTTACAATTAATTTGTAACATTGCTGAAGCTTGCACGGATAAAGTGTATATTGTCACCCCCTGGCCTGAGCGTTATCAACAATTGCTAACACCTAAAAGTCAATTTATTCGAGAAATTCCCCTAACTGGAGAAACTGGAAATGAATCTCGTACTCATGGGCCACTTATAGGTTTTATGCAAGGGTTGGAATTGGTAGAAACAAATTGGGTACTTTTATTAGCTTGTGATTTACCAAATTTACGGTTAGAAATATTACAAGCATGGATATGTCAATTAGATACAATTCCAGAGAATAAAATAGCAGCTTTAGTACAAAATTATCCAATCTGGCAACCTTTATGTGGTTTTTATCGCAGTCGTTGTCTAAGGGAATTAAATCAGTATGTTCAACAAGGTGGACGTTCATTTCAAGGCTGGTTAGAACTTTATTCTGTTTATACCTTACCTTTGTTAGATTCCCAAATGTTATTTAATTTCAACCAGTAATATTTGGTAAAGGTTATATCCATGCAGATACTTCAAGCCCGGACAGTAACTCAAGTTGCTGGTTATCTGGTTGAGGCTGGTAATGGGTAATGGGTAATAGGTCATTGGTGAGTAATTTTCCGTTTTAATCCTGTAAATACTTGAATCCTGGACATTCTGACCCAGACATTTTCCCTAACTAGCAACTTACGTTAGTAGAAACTTCTCTGGTTAAATGTACTAAAATTTACACTAAATAATATATCTACCTTAAGTATTTAACCTTATTTAATTTGTTACCCAGATAGATTTAATTTTTTATAGCCTAAAGTCATTGCATTAATGTTTTTGGGTAAAAAAGTAAATCCGTAACAAATGACTGCGAGAATTAATTTGGTATACTAAATTTTAACTGGATTTTTAACTGCTTTTGCTCGTCAATTGTACTGCAACTGTTAAGATATTTAACCAGCCCAGCCTACCACTTAGAAACAACATTAGCGCAAATGAACATCAAGAATCTTTTCCGTCGGATTGATGTGAGAGAGGTATCATTGAGTAGTCCTGATATCACTGGTATATTACCGATTATTGGTTATGTCCTTGTTACCATGTCATTTATAGACTATATCTCGGTTATTGCTGAGTTCCAGTTGAACAACTTTGAAAATGAACTCAATTCCATTAGTCTATTTGCTGAACACAGTTGGGTTTTTTTGATTGGTTTGGGATTTATTTTTACTCGCTATTTTACTGACAACCAATCTGATATCCGCCTTCTAGAAGTTATTTTTCAGAAAATTTTTCGCTGGGTGATTCTGATAATGGGGATTGCCTTTTTGCTTTTAATTCCCCTTGTCTTTTTAGATACAGGACGTTTACTAAAATCATTCAATGATCAGATTAACGAACAGCAAAATACCAATATTGAACAAATAACTCAACTCGAAAAGAATCTGGCTTCTGTGGTTAATGAGCAACAACTCAAGATTTTAGGTAGAAATATAAAAATGAGTCCAGAGGAGTTAAATTTACCATATCCTCAACTTAAAAATGCAATTGAACAAAAATTAATCACTTTCAAGGATAGTGTCCGCAAAGAAACAGAAAAAACCAAAAGAGAGAAATCTTTGAGTACGTGGAAGACAAGTCGCAGAGTAATTATTTCTCTCGTCATTCTTAGTTTTACCTTTGTGATTATTTGGTTCAAAATAGGTGCGGCTTTTTAGAGCATACTTGAAAAGTCGTAAAGTTTAGGGAAAAATCACTGCGGAATGTGGGTTAGAGGATGTTTTAAAAATCTCAAAGGTGTATCAAATATTTTCACATCCCCCTAAATCCTGTTGATTAAGGGTGGTCATGAGGGGGGATCTAAAATAAAATTACCATCCAAAACTTTTAAAACATCCTCTTAGAAAGTCCTTTAAAAACATTGTAGATCATGTTAGAAATTAAACGTAAAATTGGAAATTTCAAGGAAGTTAAGTTCCTGAATCAGACTTTTCTAGTTCTATTCGTCTTTGGGTTGATTTCTTCAATTAACCTAACACTCTATTGGCGAGTTGAAAAAAACTTTAATCAATGGTTTTTAGAATTATTACTATATGGAAGTATTCTATGGCATCTTCACCAGAAACGCTATAATCTCACCTTGATTAGTAGGTTTCCGGATAATTTTATTGGTTGTCTTTTGATTATAATTCCCTACATCAAGGGAAATTTTTCATTCCAAGAAGTCTCTATTTCCTGGTATTTTCTACCTTTAATCACTTTCACTGGTTTCGTTTTATTAGTATCGGGATTTCAGGGAATTAAACAATTTCGGAAATATTTAGCAATTATTGCCATATTTCCCCTGGTTGTTATCTTGGTAAAATTCTTGGGAATGGTGATGCGGATTACAGTCATTTCCGCCAAACTTACCTCTTTTGTTTTATGGTATTTGGGCTTTGATGCGGCTACTCAGGCTGATTTTGTTTGGGTTAATAATGGAACAATTCAGATTTTATCAGAATGTACGGCTGTACCAATTCTGATCTTGCTATTAAAAATTTCTTTTCTGCTGGTCATTCTTTTTCCATCTCTACTGAAAAATAGTTATTTACCTTTTATTCTTTCAGTAGCGATTAGCCTGATTTCTTCCATTATCCGATTGGTTATTATAGCCCTTGTGGTGTCAGATAAACCTGCATTTAATTATTGGCACGGTCATCAAGGTGGTAATATCTTTTTTGTAATCTCGTTTCTGGTCTTTGGCGCAGTGATTCTTCTGGTATTACCAAACAATAATAATATGCCATCGTCAGTGACAGAAGCGACCCCTGAGAAATCCCAGCCATTATCCTGGTTAATGGTGCTGACAGGTATGGGTTCACTGATTATCTTACTTAACTTTCTCATCAATCCCAATGGTGGCTTGAGTCAAAACGTAGTCTATCATTTTCCGTCGGAAATTACTATCCCTGGTTGGCAACTCACCGCTAGTAAACCTGTTTCTTATCAGCAAGTAGTCAAGGAAAATAATCCCCCTCAACAAACTACAAATGTGGAAGCAGATAAGAAGAAGGATATGTTGACTGGGCAAATTTATCATTACCAAAAAGCTGGACGGGATTTAACGGTCAATTTTTATTATATCCGCGTGAGTTTAGGTGATATCATGTCGTACTATGAGCAGTTTACTTATTTGCCTGATTTACCCAAGGTGATAAAACCTCTGGCAAAGGTGAACCCTAAAGGTTATCATTTACAGTTCTCTGATCAGAAAAATCACTATTTGACAGCTTGTATTAATTCCATGGGAAAAAGTACAGTGACAGTGGCTCAATTCACAGCTTATTTTTATCGTCCTTATCTAAATCCCTCTCAATGGGTAAACCTCTTGAACGGTAAACAAACTATCCGTGATAGACGCTGTATCTGGGGGCAAATCTCCTTAGCAAGGGCTGACGGTACTGAAGCTGAATTGGAGTCCGTTTGGCAGGCTTTATTGTCCTATTGGGAGGGTAATTTCCCGAACTTGCAACTGTAGTTGTCCTTTGTGAAAATGATTTTTTAGGAGTAATATTTGATTTTTGAAATAAATGTAGGGTGAGCATTGCCCTCCCTACATTTATCATTTATAATTCCTATAAGGAGGATTGCTATACATAGAAATGGTATTAAGTTGTAAATTATTTTAAACTGAGATTAATATTGGTAAATTTACTCTAGATTTTCATCAAGCAAATGTTTTATAGTGAAAAATATTGGTGTTGTTGCCTTTGTACTCAAGTTCGTGAAGAGGAAATAAGTAAAAACTCCCTATTTAACCTTAGGTGAATTTTGCTTTCAGCTAGGAAATTGATCGAAAAAGTGGGTTTCATAATTTGTCATGAAACAATGATAAATTGAGAAATCTGCATCAACTCGAAAACTGCGTAAATCAGCTTAGTTAATAACCCAAATGTATGAGTATTGATTGATAATTTAATTCCCCAGAATAATTTATGATATCTAGTATGACAGATTCAGCGGTAAAAGCAGCGATCGCGGCTATATCTTCCGAGTCAGCAACAACAGCAGAAAAAATCCAAATGCTGATGGAAATTGCGACAGGTTTACAAAAGAAACCGAAAACATCCCAAGATTTACGCCATGCAGTTGGGCTATTTGACCGTGCATATCAAATGTGTGGGGTGGAATATGTTTTACTGAAAGCACGGGCTAAGGTGGGCAAGGCAGGGGCATTACAAATGATTCCTGATGGTGATTCCCAGATGTTGCAAGAAGCGCGAGCAGATTATGAGGAAGCTTTGCCAATTTTACAACAATTTGCCACTGCGGAGGAAGTGGCAGCAGCCCAAATGAATTTGGGTTTGGTTTTACAGTCTTTAGTTCCCGAAAATTTAGCGCGGATAACTGATAGTATTCATGTTTATCATCAGGCTTTGCGAGTGTTCACTTGGGAAAAGTATCCCCAAGAATATGCGATTTTATATAATAATATAGCGATCGCTTATCTGTCTATACCTATGTCATCAGAACGGGAATCTTTACGTCAAGGTTTAGCAATACAGTCTTTTGAAACTGCTCTCAAACATATTAACATCATTGACCATCCTAGAGAATATGCAATGTTGCAAAATAATTTAGGAAATGCTTTACAATATTTAGTAAGTTCTCATCCTATAGACAATAATTTACGGGCTGTTTTGGCTTACAATGAAGCTTTGAAAGTGCGTAATCCTCAAGATACACCGTTAGAATATGCTAACACAATTTCTAACAAAGCTAATGTTCTTTTCAACCTACCTGACAATCCTGAAAAACCGGAATTAGGAAATCAAAGAAATCTTTTGCAAGCGCGAGAATACTATCAGCAAGCTTGGCAAATATTTACAGACAATCAACAATTAGAACAAGCAGAAATAGTAGGTAAAGCACTAGAAGATTTAGCCGCAGAAATTCAAGTATAGGAGAATCATCATGTTTGATTTTGTCAATGATCCAGAATTTATTAACTTTCTGTATAGTCTAAATACAGAATTAAATTTCACCACAGGATTTACTTGGTTAATTATTGCTGTAATTTTATCAATGGTTGGTGGTGCAATTGGTGGAATTATCCTTGCTGGTAAAGATATTGGATACAAATTTGCAGCCATAATTGGTAGTTTATTCGCACCAGCGGGGGTAATTCCTGCGGTAATTTTAGGGTTATTTATCCTGAATTTATTAGCTAATTACTAGGAGGATATATGTTAGAATTAAGTTGGTTTTCTATTAAGTTATTTTTTAAGGGTAAACTATTCCGTGACCCCATATATTTTCTGCGTCAAACTATAATTGCTAGTGGTATTGGCACAGTTATATTAGTATTACTAGCACAAGCATCAATTCCCCTTTGTATTCCCATTACTGTAGCTAGTTTAATTACGGGTGCAATTATGCCTTTTTTATTGCAAGATTTTAGAATGAAATGATTTACAGTAGGTTGGGTTGACATTAGGAAACCCAACATGATCATAAACAAGTAGGTTGGGTTGACATTAGGAAACCCAACATGATCATAAATAAGTAGGTTGGGTTGACATTAGGAAACCCAACATGATCAACAGATAAATAAGTAGGTTGGGTTGACATTAGGAAACCCAACATCAACATTTTCATTTTCACAACTTGTTGGGTTTCGCTGTCGCTTAACCCAACCTACAAATATATTACAATTATATGCTATGATAAAAATCAAGAAATTTAATAAATAATTATCCAGGGATTATGTCTGATTTTAATAACTACATCCAAGATTTACAAGAAAATAGCCAACGCGGTGGAGAACGCAGTCATTACCCCAGTCTAAAACGACTAATTGAAGGTTTAATGATTGGGATTAATGCCAGAATTGAAGAAAAAGGTAATCAAGCAGGAATACCAGATTTAACTATCAGAAAAAATGAGCGGATTTTAGGATATATAGAAGCTAAAGATATTCATGTTGATTTAGGTAAAATCCAAAAAACTGCACAAATTAAACGCTATTTAGAATCCAACATTGGTTACAATTTGATTTTAACTAATTATCTAGAATTTCATTGGTATGTAAACGGAGAATGTGAAAAAACTGCTAAATTAGCTGATTTAAAATCAGGTAAAATTATTCTGGTTAATGATTTACAACCAATTAGAGAATTACTACAATTATTTCTGAATCAAAAAGCCAAAGATATTAATAATTATTATGATTTGGCTAAAGAAATGGCCGCTTATACTAAAACCATTAGAAACGCAATTCAATCATCTTTAGAAATAGAAACAACCACAGAAGAATTAAATCTTCTACAAGAGACATTTAAAAAACTACTACTTTTAGATATAGATAATGATAAATTTGCAGATATGTACGCTCAAACTATCGCTTATGGGTTATTTACTGCAAAAATTGGTCATGCACAAAACCCTGGAGAATTTGCATTTAATCGCACAACAGCAAGTATTTATATTACTGATAAAATTCCTTTTTTAAAAGGTTTATTTGATTTAGTTTTAGGAACTAATAGCGTTAGTAAAATTCACAAATCAATTGAGAATTTAATAGAGTTATTTAACACAATAGACATGACCAATATTTTAGAAAACTTTGGTCAAGAAACCCGCACAGAAGATCCAGTTATTCACTTTTACGAAACATTTTTAGCCGCTTATGAATCTTCATTGAGAAAAAGTAGAGGAGTTTATTATACTCCTGAACCTGTAGTTAATTTTATTGTCCGTTCTGTTAATGATATTTTAGTTAATGAAGAAATTTTTGATTTAGAATATGGCTTAGGAAATCGCAAAGTCACAATTCTTGACCCCGCAACGGGAACAGGAACATTTTTATATGCAGTTATTAAACAAATTCGTGATAATGTTGCTAAATATGGTGTTGATAAATGGAATAGTTTTTTAAGAGACGCAAAACTTTTAAAGCGTTTATTTGGGTTTGAATTATTGATGACTCCCTATACCATAGCGCATTTAAAATTAGGTTTATTATTGGGAGATTTGGGTTATAAATTTGCACCAGCAGAAAGATTAAAAATTTATTTAACTAATGCTTTGGAAGCAGGAATAAAATCCGGGGAATTAATTCCCGGAATTACCCAAATTATCGCGGAAGAATCAAGTCAAGCAGCAAAGGTAAAAACGGAAATTTCTGTAACTGTAGTATTAGGAAATCCTCCTTATTCTGTCAGTTCACAAAATGCGAGTAAACGCAAAAGGGTCTTAAATCAAGATGAAAGATATTTAGCAGATATTGAATATACTGGTTCAGTTTGGAATCGGATTTATAAAACTGGAAAAGCGGGTAAAACTATCACGGAATTAACCCATATTGGGGAACTTTTAGAACTATATAAAGGTAGAGTCAGACTGGAAGGAGAAAAGAATATTCAACCTTTAGATGATGATTATATTAAATTTATTCGTTTTGCTCAATATCAAATTGAAAATAATGCTCAAAATGCGGGTATTATTGGTTTTATTACTAACCATTCCTATCTCAATGGTTTAATTCATCGAGGTATGAGGGAAGAATTATTAAAGTATTTTGATAGATTATATATCATGGATTTACATGGTAATTCCTTATTAAAAGAAACCACTCCAGAGGGAAATGTTGATCAAAATGTTTTTGATATTCAACAGGGTGTAGCGATTTTAATTGCTGTGCGCGAAAAAGATAAGCCTGATTATGGTTCTACTGCTTATAAATCCAGAGATGGTGTTAAGGAAATGGCTAAGGTGTTATATTATGATCTGTGGGGAAGACGTGAGGATAAATATAAGTTTTTAGAATCTGCAAGTTTAGATAATATTGATTGGATAGAAGTAAAACCTACTGAACCTAATTACTTTTTTGCACGGAAAAATCTTGATTATGAAGACGAATATCAAAGAGATTTGAGTATAACTGATATCTTTCCTATTTATGCTGCTGGTGTGAAAACTAGAAGAGATAATGTATGTGTTGACTATGATAGAGAAACTTTAATAAATCGTTTTCATGATATTTCTATAAATACTAATTTAGAAGAATTAAAACAAAAATACAATATCAAAGATACAGAATATTGGAGTTTAGAAAAAGCTAAGTTAGATATTAAACAAGATGAAATTGAATCAAAAATACTACTATATGCTTATAGACCATTTGATAATCGTTGGGTTTATTATAATCCTAAGATTATTGAAAGGGGAGATAGTCGTAAAGAATTAATGGGACATTTATTAAAAGGTAATAATATTGCGTTACTTTCCTGTCGTCAACAAGTTGAACCTGGTTTTTATCATATATTTTGTTCAGAAATTCTCACAGAACATTGTACTGTATCGTTAAAAAGTAGAGAAGCAACTTATGTTTTTCCTCTTTATATCTACCCAAATACAGAAAATAAACAAACAAATCTTTTTGTAGAAAAAACTCCTAACCTATCCCCAAAATTCTTAGAAGCTATCAAAGAAAAACTTGGTAAAATACCCACACCAGAACAAATCTTTTACTATGCTTATGCTATATTTCACAGTCCTACATACCGCACTAGATACGCTGGATTTCTGAAAATAGATTTTCCCCGTCTTCCCTTAACCAGTAATCAAAACCTATTTAATTCATTAGCTGTCAAAGGAGAAGAATTAGTTAACTTACATTTAATGAAATCCAATAAACTCAATAATTTAATGACAACCTATCAAACAATAGAAGATAATCAAGTTAGCGAAGTTACCTATAATTCAGAATTGCAAAGAGTATATATCAATAAACAGAGTTATTTTACCAATATTCCTCCACATATCTGGGAATTTAAAATTGGTGGATACCAAGTATTAGATAAATGGTTAAAAGACAGAAAAAACGCTAAACGAGAATTATCTACTGAAGAAATTAACCATTATCAAAAAATTGTTATCTCCTTAACAGAAACTTTCCGAATAATGCAGGAAATTGATAGAATTATTCCAGGTTTTCCGATCATCTAAATATGTTGGGTTTCCTTGCGTCAACCCAACCTACAATTTTATTAACTAAACCTGGATTAAATAGCATAAACATTAATTCCCTATTTACATTGCAAACCCAAAATATATCCCATTTCTCCCTCTTCCCTGATAGCGCTAAAATAATATTAGGAAATAATATTACGCCAGAACAATTAGTAATTCCCCTTGTACCCACTCCGACAACAATGTTTGGACCCCGTGCAGCTTGTTTATTATCACCAACAGGACCATTATGGGTAGCAGATACAGGACATCATCGTTTATTGGGGTGGCAAAATTTACCCACAAAAGACCATCAACCTGCGGACTGGGTAATAGGACAACCTGACTTTTTTCATGAAGGACAAAATGCAAAAAATACACCAGGAAAATCTACATTTAGTGTACCTACGGGTATTTGTAAATGTGGTCATGGTTTAGCCGTTGCAGATGCTTGGAATCATCGTATTTTAATCTGGTATAATATTCCAAAAGATAGTCATATTCCCGCAGATTTAGTATTAGGACAAACTAACTTTATTGATAATAAACCAAATCGAGGACACCAACAACCCGCAGCTAATACTCTCCATTGGCCTTACGGTATTTTCTATTATCAAGGTAAGTTATTTGTAGCTGATACCGGAAATCGTCGGTTATTAATTTGGAATCAATTACCCACAGAAAATGGTCAACCTGCGGATATAGTTTTGGGACAACCAGATATGATATCGCGCAATGAAAATGGAGGTGGTTCTCCCACTGCTGCTAGTATGCGTTGGTGTCATGATATCACGATGTGGGATGATAATTTAGTTGTTACTGATGCAGGTAATAACAGGGTGATGATTTGGCCAGGAATACCAACAGAAAATAATACTCCTTGTGCGGTGATTTTAGGACAAAAAAACTTTAATTTTGTTGAATTAAATCAAGGGGTTTATTTTCCTAGTGCTAGTAGTTTAAGTATGCCTTATGGAGTAGATATTTGGGGAGATTATTTAATGGTAGCTGACACGGCTAATTCGCGTTTAGTAGGATGGAAAAAACGAGAATCTATTCTATTATTACAGGGTGCTGATGCTGATTTTGTCATTGGGCAAGATAACTTTACAAATAAAAGTGAAAATCGCAATTTTGGACTACCAACGCGACAAAGTTTAAATTGGTGTTATGGAGTTAAGGTTTGTGGAGAAGTTGCGGTAATTGCTGATTCTGGGAATAATCGCGTTTTGATTTGGAAGTTTTGATTATCTCACGCAAAGGCGCAAAGACGCAAAGGAAGGAAGGCTGATTCTGGGAATAATCGCGTTTTGATTTGGAAGTTTTGATTATCTCACGCAAAGTCGCAAAGACGCAAAGGAAGGAAGGCTGATTCTGGGAATAATCGCGTTTTGATTTGGAAGTTTTGATTATCTCACGCAAAGTCGCAAAGACGCAAAGGAAGGAAGGCTGATTCTGGGAATAATCGCGTTTTGATTTGGAAGTTTTGATTATCTCACGCAAAGTCGCAAAGACGCAAAGGAAGGAAGGCTGATTCTGGGAATAATCGCGTTTTGATTTGGAAGTTTTGATTATCTCACGCAAAGTCGCAAAGACGCAAAGGAAGGAAGGCTGATTCTGGGAATAATCGCGTTTTGATTTGGAAGTTTTGATTATCTCACGCAAAGTCGCAAAGACGCAAAGGAAGGAAGAATGAGAATAGAGGAAATTAGGGTTTGTGGGATTGTACAAGGTGTGGGTTTTCGTCCTACTGTTTATCGTTTAGCTAATATGTTAGGTTTGAAAGGTGAGGTTTTTAATGATGGAAAAGGGGTGTTGATTCGTGTTTCTGGTAGTGAGGAAAT
The DNA here is from genome assembly GCF_014697585.1 of Dolichospermum sp. FACHB-1091. Lineage (GTDB taxonomy): Bacteria > Cyanobacteriota > Cyanobacteriia > Cyanobacteriales > Nostocaceae > Dolichospermum. The sequence continues at coordinate 110,102 of NZ_JACJSB010000004.1, forward strand.
AATCACGGATTTTGTGAATAAATTATATCAAGAATGTCCGCCTTTGGCAAGGATTAATCAGGTGGTTAGAGGTCTATATTGGGGAGAATTTAATTTTGATGATTTTGTGATTTCTCCAAGTGTTAATGGTGTGATAAAAACTCAAGTTTCTCCTGACGCTGCAAGTTGTCCCCAATGTCAAAGGGAAATTTTTGATCCTTTTAGTCGTTATTTTCGCTATCCTTTTACTAATTGTACTCATTGTGGTCCAAGGTTAACTATTATTCGCGCTATTCCTTACGATAGGGATAATACGAGTATGGCGAATTTTCCAATGTGTAAGGAATGTGAAAGGGAATATGAAGATGTGGAAAATCGTCGTTTTCATGCTCAACCTGTGGCTTGTTTTGTATGCGGACCTCGTGCATGGTTAGAAAGGGCTGACGGTAAACCTGTGATATCTGATATGTTCTCAATGTTGGATGATTTGGATGCTGTTTGTACTTTATTACAAAAGGGTGAAATTGTTGCTATTAAAGGTTTAGGTGGTTTTCATTTGGCTTGTGATGCTACTTTAGAAAATGCAGTTCAAAAACTCAGAAATCGTAAACATAGATATCATAAACCTTTGGCTTTAATGGCTAGAGATATGAATATTATTTCTGAATATTGCTATATTAATGATTTAGAAAAAGAATTATTAACAAGTTCGGCTGCACCTATTGTTTTATTAAAAATTAAAGATAATCATCAATTAGCTTCTTCTATAGCGCCCGGACAAAATACTCTGGGTTTTATGTTACCTTATACGCCTTTACATCATTTAATTCTCAGAAGAATGAAAGTACCAATAGTTTTAACTAGTGCTAATATTTCTGATGAACCACAATGTATAAATAATGAAGAGGCTAAAGATAAATTATCGAAAATAGCTGATTATTTTCTATTACATAATCGAGATATTGTTAATAGGGTAGATGATTCTGTAGTTAGAGTTATTGACAATAAAATTCAAACCCTCAGACGTGCTAGGGGATATGCACCAGCACCAATTATTTTACCACCGGGATTTGAAAAAATACCGCCTATTTTAGCCATGGGTAGTGAGTTGAAAAATACCTTTTGTTTATTAAGAGAAGGTGAGGCGATTTTATCACAACATTTAGGAGATTTAGAAAATGCGTCCGCGTTTAATGCTTATCAAGAAACATTGAATTTATATCTAAATTTGTTTGAACATAAGCCAGAAATAATTGCTATTGATAAACATCCAGAATACTTATCATCTAAACTTGGTAAACAACTAGCAACGGTTAATCATATTAAATTAGCAGAAATTCAACATCATCACGCCCATATAGCCGCTTGTATGGCAGAAAATCAAATTTCTTTAGATACAAAACCGATTTTAGGAATAGCCTTTGATGGTTTAGGATATGGAGAAGACGGTACATTATGGGGAGGAGAATTTTTATTAGCAGATTATCAAAGTTTTCAAAGATTAGCAACATTTAAACCTATGCCCATGATAGGAGGAAAACAGGCAATTTATCAACCTTGGAGAAATACCTATTCTCAATTAATTAATGCTTTTAGTTGGCAAGAAATACCAGAAAAATACAGGGATTTAGCAATAATCAAATTTTTAGAACATAAAAACCCTAAACTACTCAACCAAATCATAGAAAAAGGTATTAATTCACCCTTAACATCGTCAGTAGGCAGATTATTTGATGCAGTTGCAGCGGCCATAGGTATTTGTCCAGAACAATGCAGCTATGAAGGACAAGCAGCCATAGAAATGGAAGCAATAGCTGATACCAATATTTTAAACAATGATAAAGAAACTCTAAATTATTCCTTTAAATTGGAAAAATCAGCTAATATATATTATATAGATACATCCCCGACATGGCGAGAAATTTTGAATGATATAAAACAGCACATTTCATCATCAGAAATAGCTGCAAAATTCCATCAAAGTTTAGCTATAACCACCGTCAAAATAGTTAAACAATTGAAACAAGAAAATCAATTTAATCAAGTAGTATTAACAGGAGGAGTATTTCAGAACCAAATTTTATTACAACAGGTAAAAATGCAATTAGAAAAATTAGAAATTAACGTATTAACTCATAGTATAGTACCAACAAATGATGGAGGATTATCACTAGGACAAAGTGTAATTGCAGCCGCTAAATACTTAAAAGAAACGCTATAAAAACCTCCGTTGTCTCCGCGCCTCTGCGTGAGATAAATCTTAAAAAAAGGAAAACTAAAATGTGTTTAGGAATACCCGGACAAATAACAGAAATAACCAACAGAGAACACAAACTAGCCACAGTTAATATTGGAGGAGTGAAAAGAGAAATAAACATAGCCTGTATAGTTGACCAACAACACCCACCAGAAGCTTGTATAGGAGATTGGGTATTAGTTCATGTTGGTTTTGCCATGAACAGAATCAACGAACAAGAAGCAGCAGAAACATTAAAAATATTACAAGAAATAGCCCAATCTTATACTTAAAATCTCCTTTATTTCTTTGCGTCTTTGCACCTTTGCGCCTTTGCGCGAAACAAAAATTATGAAATATGTAGACGAATTTCGCAACCCCGAAAAAGCCCAAGCTTTACAACAAGAAATAACCAAACTCAGCCAACAAATAAATAGACATTTAAAAATCATGGAAGTATGTGGAGGACATACCCATTCTATTTTTAAATATGGAATCGAAGAAATATTACCCGATAATATAGAATTAATTCATGGTCCTGGTTGTCCAGTTTGTGTGATGCCTAAAGGTAGAATAGAAGATGCGATCGCACTGTGTCAACTACCCAACATCATATTTACCACATTTGGCGACGCAATGCGTGTACCTGGTGCAAAAACCAGCCTTTTGCAAGCTAAAGCCCAAGGTGCGGATATTCGCATGATTTACTCACCTTTAGATAGCCTGAAAATAGCCAAAGAAAACCCCCATAAAGAAATAGTATTTTTCGGTTTAGGCTTTGAAACCACCGCCCCCAGCACTGCATTTACCATACTTCAAGCAGCCGCAGAAAATATCACTAATTTTAGTATGTTTTCTAATCATGTATTAGTAATTCCCGCCTTGCAAGCATTATTAGAAAATCCCGATTTACAACTTGATGGTTTTATTGGTCCTGGTCATGTAAGTATGGTCATAGGCACAGAACCTTATGAATTTATTACCCAACAATATCATAAACCAATTGTTATTTCTGGCTTTGAACCATTAGATATCTTCCAATCAATTTGGATGTTATTAAAACAAATAGTAGAAAATCGTTGTCAAGTTGAAAATCAATATAATCGTTTAGTAGAAACTAGAGGAAATCAAAACGCATTAACAGCCATGAATCAAGTTTTTACAGTGCGAGAAAAATTTGCATGGCGAGGTTTAGGAGAAATCCCCAATTCCGGTTTCAAAATTCGCCCAGAATATGCCCAATTTGATGCTGAAGTTAAATTTACAATTCCGAATTTAAAAATAGCAGATCATAAAGCTTGTCAATGTGGAGAAATTCTCAAAGGAGTTTTAAAACCTTGGCAATGTCAAGTATTTGGAACAGCTTGTACACCAGAAACACCCATAGGAACTTGTATGGTTTCTTCTGAAGGTGCTTGTGCAGCATATTACAAATATGGGCGACTGTCAACCATGGCAAAAAGAGATAAATCAGGTGTATCGTCCGAACCTATATCAGTCTAAATTGCACAATTTGAGGAAAATTATATGCCTTTTGTCACTGTTCAAATTGGTAAGGGTCACTCCATAGAAAAAAAGCGTAAACTAGCCCAAGCTGTCACTGAAGCTTTAGTTTCTGCACTAGGAACAAAGCCCGAATGGATAACTATTCATATTGATGAATTTGAACGGGATAATTGGGCGGTTGGAGGGGTTTTACACTCTGATAAACACGCTGGTAGACATGAAGAAACTGGCAGATAATTAATTAATAATGACAGGCAAGATGCCTGTCCCACAACAAAAAATATAATTACAAATAATTACAAAGCAATTTTAAAAATGACAATTAACTCTCATCAAAATCCACTTTTCCAAAAAATTGAGCAAGTCCGTCGTCGTCAAGGAAAGATAAGAGATACTCACATTAACTTATCCCATGGTAGCGGTGGTAAAGCCATGAGAGATTTAATCGCCGATATCTTTGTTAAAAGTTTTGATAATCCCATTTTATCCCAATTAGAAGACCAAGCCACATTTGATTTACTTAGTCTTTCTCAACATGGAAAACGATTAGCATTTACTACAGATTCCTATGTAGTAGATCCTTTATTTTTTCCTGGTTCAGACATAGGAGAATTAGCAATTAATGGTACAATTAATGATTTAGCCGTGAGTGGTGCAAAACCTTTATATCTGACTTGTAGCATGATTTTAGAAGAAGGTTTACCCATAGAAATATTAAGAAAAGTTGTAGCTAGTATGCAGAAAGCAGCGGAAAAAGCTGGAGTGCAAATAGTCACAGGAGACACCAAAGTTGTTAATAGAGGTTGTGCCGATAAATTATTTATAAATACTGCCGGCATTGGCATAATTCCCCCAAACATTGACATTTCTCCTCGCAACATTCAACCGGGAGACGTAGTAATTATTAATGGAGAAATAGGAAATCATGGCACAGCAATATTAATTGCCAGAGGAGAATTAGCATTAGAAACAGACATAGAAAGTGATTGTCAACCACTGCATGAATTAGTCGCCGAAATTATTAAAATTTGTCCCCAAATTCACGCCATGCGAGACGCAACCAGAGGAGGTTTAGCCACAGTCTTAAATGAATTTGCCCTCACTTCTAACTTAGGAATACGCATTCATGAAAATGCAATTCCCATTAAAGAAGAAGTAAATGGAGTATGTGAAATCTTAGGTTTAGAACCCTTATATTTAGCCAACGAAGGAAAATTAGTCATAGTTGCACCTCCAGAAAAAGCCGATTTGATTTTAGCAACAATGAAAAACCACCCCACAGGAAAACAAGCATCTATTATAGGTGAAATAATTCCCCACCCACCAGGAATAGTCTTTTTAAAAACCGCCTTTGGTGCAGAAAGAATCATAGATATGCTAGTAGGTGATCAACTGCCCAGAATATGTTAAAATCTATAGTAGGTTGGGTTGACGAAGGAAACCCAACATTTCCGACATTTTTGCGGTTTTGTTGGGTTGCGCTGTCGCTTAACCCAACCTACAAATTCTATCATCAACACAGAAGTCGGGTATCTTGTGCATGAATTAGTGATATAATCATATACAATACTTATTTGTTACCAGAATATGTTAAAACACCTCACAATTACAGAAGCACAACAGCAAATTTTACATTTGCCAGATGATGTACAACAAGAGCCAATAATTATTACCAAACATGGTAAACCAGTTATGGCGGCTATTAGTTTTGAGCAATATGAATCTTTATTAGAAACTTTAGCAATTTTATTTGATCAAGAATTTAACCAACAATTACAAGAAAGTATAGCTCAAGCACACAGGGGAGAAACTATTAGTTGGCATGATGCAAAACTCAAACTCGGACTTTGAAAAACCACAAACTGATAATATTGAATTTGAAATTCAGTTAACGCCTTTAGCATTGGAGATGTTAACAAATATTAAAGATAAACGTCACCAAAAAGCTCTAATTTCACGAATTGATAAACTAAAAATAGAACCTGAAAAGCAGGGAAAACCTTTAACTGGACAACTAATAAATTATCGTAGTCTTAGGGCTGTAGGGCAACGCTACCGTATAGTTTATCAAGTGGAAAATGATAAGGTAGTTGTTTTAGTAGTTGGCATAGGTTTAAGAAAGGAAGGTAATAAGGAAGATATTTATAATCTTTTGCAGAAATTATTATAGCAGTTCCCATGCTCGTGAGATACAAAGTTTTTTAGTTTTAGGGAACAGGAAATAAATTGATGTGTACTTCATTATACTCCTTGTCTGTAACGGCTCAACTGTCACCTAATATGCACGAACTCGGAATAACTCAAAATATCATTGCCATAGTCACCGAAAATGCCCAAGGTAAAAAAGTCCAAAGAGTATTATTAGAAGTTGGTAAATTATCGGCTATTATGCCAGATGCAATTAAATTTTGTTTTGATATTTGCGCCCAAGGTACAATAGTTGAAGGGGCAAGATTAGAAATTTTGGAAATACCAGGAATGGCTAAATGTCGTGAATGTGGTACAAATTTTTATGTCGAAAAACCTTTTGGTATTTGTGAATGTGGTAGTATTAAATTAGATATAATAGCTGGTGAAGAACTAAAAATTAAAGAAATTGAAGTGGAGGATTTATGTGTGTAAATTGCGGATGTTCTGGTGATAATCAAACAACAATTACAAATATGGAAAATGAACACCATCATACTCATACTTTAGCAGATGGAACTGTAATTACTCATTCTCATCATCATGAGGAAACAACCCAAATTCATGCTCAAATTCATAATACAACCATATCTTTAGAACAAGAAATATTAGGTAAAAATAACCTATTAGCTGCCCAAAATCGCGGCTGGTTTAAAGGTCGAAATATTCTGGCTTTAAATTTAATGAGTTCTCCCGGTGCAGGTAAAACTACTTTATTAACTCGCACTATTAATGATTTAAAAAATACACTAACTATCAGCGTTATTGAAGGTGATCAAGAAACTACAAATGATGCGGAAAAAATTAAATCCACTGGTTGTCAAGTGGTACAAATTAACACGAGTACAGGCTGTCATTTAGATGCTTCCATGATAGAAAAAGGGCTGCAAGAATTGAATCCGCCCCTTAATTCTGTGGTGATGATTGAAAATGTCGGAAATTTGGTTTGTCCGGCTTTGTTTGACTTGGGAGAAGCGGCTAAGGTGGTAATTTTATCGGTGACGGAAGGAGAAGATAAACCTATTAAATACCCTTATATGTTTCGCAGTAGTGATATTATGATTTTAACGAAAATTGATTTATTACCTTATATCAATTTTGATGTTCAGCGCTGTATTGAATATGCTAAACAGGTGAATCCCAAAATCCAAGTTTTCCAAGTTTCTGCTACTACTGGGGAAGGTTTGGAAGATTGGTATGGGTGGTTAAGTCAAAAGGTGAATAATTCAGTTGATTTGATTTCTGTGTAAATTCAGTAAAAAATACCTAACTATTGACAAGATTAGGTATTTTTTATTATGGACTTTTTCAGTATATATAAATATTATACTAAATTCTTCAAGGAAAATAATTTAATTAGATGATGATTTTTTAGAAGTAATTACTTCTATCGGACGTAAAACCTGGTTATCTAATTCAAATCCTTGACGCACTACTTTAGTAATTGTTTGTTCTTCTATATCATCTTTGATTTCTCTATCTACTACTCGACAAAATTCAAAATTTGGTTGACTTTCTGTAAAAATAATTGACTTTACTCCTCTTTTTTCTAACATACCTAATAATTTTTTCTCAATACTTGCTAATGATTTAGGTAAACGTTGTAATCCACTTTCTTTAATTTCTGGATTTTCTGCTAAAACAAAACGTAATGTTTCTAAAGCGTCAAATATTTCTAATGTTTCTAAATACAGTTGTTCATTACTTGCTTGATGTTCCTTTTCTTGTTCGCGCAAATTTTGTCTTAATGTATATTCAGTTTTCAGCAAGGTACTAATTACCTGTTTTAATTGTTCACGTTCTTCTGAACTTATTTGATAGTTAATCATAGTTTGTTATCTTTATTTGGGTTTGTGTTTTATCAATTGGATAATTTAGCCATTTGAATTGGAGATTGGGAAAATAGAATTTGTCCTATTTTTTTATCACTTTCAGAAATATTTTTTAGTTCCAATATCTCCTTATCTATATTATCTATTTCTGGTAATAAATCTAAATTTTCTGGAAGGTTTTCTAATTCAGATAAATCTGTTTTTTGAAAACGCTGTACTAATGGTAATATCTCCCTTAAATAATCAGCAATAATTCTTTCTTGGGGATTTAATAGACTTTTATGAGCTTGAGAAATGACGTTTATGGGATATTTTTTTTGTACCAGTGCCATTTTCATAGCTTTAGTAATCTCTGTATTGGAAGCAGAAGGAGAAATATTTAAAACTTGATAGGGATTAGGGTTTGGTAGGTTATTATTCATGATTTTTTAGTTGGGTTTAATTTGATTGTTGATTACTGATAAATGAGCGTCTGTAGTATTGGATATTAAAAACGAACACCTAAAAGATATCTAATCTCTCTAACTCTGGGATCATCAGGAGATAATTGATAAGCCCAATTGCATAATTTGATAACATCATCATGATATAATGAGTTGTTTTTGATGCCATTTAGTAAAATATCTATACAAAGATCAGTAACCATCAAACGCACTTCAGAATAACGGGATCTTTTAGCAGCTTGCACAGCACCATCAAAATTATTATTCTTAATCATATTAAATACGTCTTCTTTTTCTATAATTGATTCTGTTTTTTCAATTAAATCCAAAACTACAGAATTATTAGCATCTATTTGTTTGATTTCTTGAAATTTTCTTAATGCTTGTCGTAAAGCAATTTTTTCAGTTACTATTTCTTCTCTTACCTCTTCTGCTTTCATTTCTGCTAAATAACTTTTAGCATTTTGACTGTTTAGCAAATCAACCCATAATTTAGCAAATTGTAAATGTTCTGATAAATTTTTGATTTGATTACGCTTTTTGTTGAAAATATTATCTAAACTTTCAATCCATTCATTGTTAAATACAATTAGGTGACGAGCTTGCTTTAAAATTTCTCCCGCTTGTTCCCAACTATCATTATTTTTTAATAAATAGCAACCCTCATGATAACATAGCCATGAGTGGGCATATTTTTCTATTTCTAAATAAGGTTGATTATTAGGTTTGATTTTAATTGCTCTTTCCATATCTCCTTGTAAACAAGCTGCTATGGCTAAACCCCAATTAGTATATAATGCTTGACATAATTGCTCATTATAAATAACTGACTTTAAATAATTCTGTAAAGAATTATTACTGAAATACTTAGCACCAGCAGGAGAAACTAACAAATTATTGAACATAAGACTTGATTTTTTTGATGGTTTTTCTGCAAGATTAATTAATTTCCAATAAGCATTTTCTCGACGGTATAAATCTCTTAAATGTAGGTATTCTGATAAATCTGTTTCTTTAATGTCTTCAATTCTATTTTCTAAAATTTGTTGAACTTTAGTGACAACTTCTGTAAAATTGATTTTATGATAATCTAACCAAATGATATTCTTCCAAACAGGATTATTATAAATATTGGTGAGAAAAATTGACCAAGCGGTAATTAATTCTCTCAATTTACTAGGATCAATTTGACTGTAATAATAGGTGGAAATCGCCCAATTATGTAAAGACACAATATCTTTTTTATTTCTCCATTCCTGTTCACATTCTCGCGCTAATTTTTCCCAGTCGTTTTGCTTCCATTTTTCTCCTATTATTGCAGGTTCAATGTGATTATTTAAGTTGTTCAATACAATACTTTCATCACCATATTGTTGTAAAAATTCTAAACTGACTTTTTTTGCTTCTAGTAACTCCCCCATTGTCACTAAATTTTCAATTGTTTTAATTATTACCATTTTTTGTCTTTTTACTAAATCTAATAATAGTTTTCTTTGTTCTTCTACAACCTCACTCGGAAATTTTCTCCATTCATTATCTGCTGTAGTAAAATCACCTTGTTGTGCATAAATATAACCGCGCAGATAAGCTGCTGTAGAATTATTAATATTTGTCAGATTAGATAAAACTCGTTGATATTTTTGATTTTTAATTTCAATAATATTTAATCTAGTCCAACATTTTTCTAAATGTGGTAAAATTAACAATGCTTCTTGATATTTAGATTTTGCAGTTTCTAAATCATGATTTTTTTCTGCTAATAAACCCGCATGAAAACAAATTTTACCATTCTCCACATTCTGTAATTTTTCTAAAAATTGCTTACCATCATAGCGAGGAAATTTACTCACAATAGGTTGAATTAATTTAATGGCTTTTTGAAACTCTCCCCCTTGTGCTAATTTATTAGCTTGGATTAAATATTGTTCATATTTTTCTTCATAGTTAATTCTTGACTCACAAGCTTGAATAGGTTCTACTAGAGTAGGATAATCGAATAGTTTCTTGGCTTCAGTAAATTTTTCTAAAGATTGTTTATAAAACATTTGGTTTCCAGCTTCTTGTCCTTGTTTAACTAATAACTGGAAGTTATTTCTTTTCTCAATCTCTGCTTGAATTTTACTAATTTTACTTAATACTATTTCACTATAATTAAAATTTCGAGATTGTTGATATATAGTTAATGCTTGTGCTAATAAATTAGTATCAAAAGGATTATTTTTATCTTGATTTAAGATAGTATCTGCATCTGTGATAAATTTTTCAACTTGCTTAATTTGAAGTTGCCATTTTTTTTGTTTTTGTTGTACATCTTTTAAGAGATTATCTAATTTACGTTCACGTAACTTTTGTTCTAAAAAATTTGGAGATTTTGACCAACGTTCCAGAATCTTCACAGTAATATCTACCGCTGCTTGTAAATTCTTTTTATTAGCTAAATTATCTGCTTGTTTAGCTTGTTTCTCTGACCATGTAATTTGTTCTAAAATATCAACAACACCAACACCAAATATTAATTTACTGACAGAATTGATCATTTTATTCATTGTTTATTCCTGATTTTGATAAGATGCACAAACTTATTAAATATCCAGTAAGTTAATAGATTTACTTAAAGATATTGCTAAACACAAAGAAAATAACAAACGACACAATAAATAGTAATATTTGCTGATTAGATATAGAACTAGATTCAGATTCTCTATTTTCTTCTCTATTTTCAGATATAGTTGGTTCTAAATCTGGTAAAACTGGAATAATTACAGATTCTAAAGAGTTAGTTTTATCTACTTCAGGTAATTCCTCCAACATTCTTAAAGGAGAAAGATCGGTTTCACAATTAGGACAAATTGATTCTACAATTTCTTGGCGATCGCACACTGGACAACTGAGTTTTTTATTCATAATTTTCTCTTTCTATTATTAATGTGAATTGATTTTAATTAATTTTGTGGTGCGGGCATCTTGCCCACCAATTTATCAAGTGCTACAATTGAGCAATCAACTATTATTTAGTCAAACCTGTAGCAATATTCATGGTTGGTAAATCTTGTCCTAAATAATGTTGTAATTCAGGAATTATTTCCGATAAAATTCTCTCAGCTTCACTACCATTACCACGTTCCATTGCATCTAGCATTTGTCCGAATTTCATACTTAATACTTTAGCTGCACTGGGGTTAATCTGATTAGCACGCGCTACACCTTCCCTACAGGCTAGAATTAAATTGACAATCTCTGGTAAGTTTCTACTTTCTTTGTTACCATCTTCTACTAATTTTTGAATTGCTGATAAATTGTTAGTTCTGACTGCTGTTTCTAATTCCTCAATTAATCGTCTTAATCTGATTTTTTGATCATCGGTAAGATATTGATCACACACTTCTACAATAAATCTAAAATCCACAATTAAACTATTAGCTAAATGATAATCGTCAGAACTAAAAGCCTTTAATTCCTGTAATTTAGCTTCTGCAATTGCTTGTCTATCACTTTGAATTATACCGTTTCTATCGCTAATTTGGTTAGCAGCCGTTACCACAGTACCAGCAATTTCATAAACTTTATTTACACCTTTCTCTGTTAATGCTCCCTCCTCATTCAAATCATTAATTAACTGTTCTACTTCTTTAGAAATACCTTCATCTCTATCACCTCTAGAAAATGAATGACTAACTTTTACAGCAGGATCATTTTTTAAAGCAGCAGTAATTTGTAAAGATCCATTATTCTCATCTAATTCAGCAGTAACCAATAGTTCCGTACCTTTAGGATAAGGTTTATGCAAAGCTAACCACATACCACCAATATATTCTTCTGATCGTTTCTTTTCTAAATCTTCCCTCACTTGATCAGGACTAAAAAATTTAAAGTGAATTAAACCTTGTCCATCAGCTTCAGTTTTAAAAGTGTGAGAAGTTGTCACAGGTAAATTTTCATTTCTGTGAATAATTATATGACGTGGTTCGTCTACTAATTCTATACAATAATCTCTAGAAACTGTCGAAGTTTTATCTACTAAACCAGCAGCAACAATAGCAGCACCTTCAGCTACAGCATACATTGGACGGGGATGAACTACTACTTTTTCTACACCAAATACTTGTTTAACCTGACGTTGTACATAAGGAATTTGGGAAGAACCACCCACCAATAAAACCACATCAACTAAATCTAATTCAAACCCTGATTCTCTTACCGCTACTTGACAGATATTAATAGAACGCTCTACCATTGGAGCAATCATTTTTTCAAATTGTTCTCTACTCAAAGTAACATCAATATAGACCGTCATTCCCAAATCATCAATTAAGGGAGTAGAAGGAATAATATTTACAGAATCTTTTTTACTTAATTGAATTTTTGCCTGTTCTACCGCAATTTTCAAATCACCTAAAAAGCGAACTTTCTGATAATGCGGCATTTTTTGAATTAAACTATCTATATGTCCTAAACCTTCTTTCTCAGCTACTTGTAATTTCACATAATCCATGATTTGATGATCAATATCATCACCACCTAACCATAAATCTCCTGCTTTTCCTGACTCAATAAAATCCTTTCCTGTTGAAGTAATAATTGAAGAATCAAATGTACCTCCACCAAAGTCATAAACCAAAATAGTTTTCACATCATCACTATCTGGTTTAAAACCATAGGAAATAGCGGACGCAGTTGGTTCTGGTAATAATTCTGGTTTTGCTAATCCCGCTTTAATTGCTGCTCTTTGAGTAGCGTATCTTTGTTTATCATTAAAATAAGCAGGAATCGTAATTACAGCTTGATTAATAGTACCAGTTTGTCCCATTTGCTGCTGATATTTTTGGGCATTTTCTACCACTTTTTTGAGAATTTCTGCGGAAATATCCTCTGGTTCGTACTCTTTCCCATCCAGATGTACCGCTAAACTATTTTCTGTACCACTACTTAATTTAGTAACTTTATAAGCAAATTTAGATAATTGTTGTTGTACAACCTCATCACCAAACCCTCTACCCATTAAACGCTTAATAGAAATAATCACATTTTCAGGATCTGCACGTAATTGATTATAAGCAGTATCACCAACAATAATTTTTCCTTGATCACACGCAACTACGGATTTCGTTAACTTTTTATCTGGTTGAGTATTACCATCAGCTGTTACTACTTCCAATTCAGCCAACTTAAAAGCAGCTACAGAGTTAGTAGTACCCAAATCAATACCAACAAAATTACCCATGTTTATACCTGACAACGTTAATTTTCTACATTATTGCACTTTTTTTAAATAGATTTACATTTTGGATTGTCAGGAAATGTAAGATTTTGTTAGGTATTTAGTGAGAAATAAAACAAATAACCTAAATTTATAACAGCAGCTAAACTCTTCAAAGTTATACTTATAGATATGAACTTACTCAGTAATAAAACTGAAATCATAAGATATATGTATGTTACGAATTTTCACTTAAAAAATAATATTATGTATAATAATAAATATAAGTAAAATTTAGTAACAAATAGCGTTTAAATTATATTTAATGCTATGATTACAGGTATGTGATACTGTGTATCTGAATCTAAAAGCCTTTTTCTTTTGTTTTTTGTTAATTATTAGTTATGGAATTGAAAGATATATTAATTCTAGCTGATCAGTTAGTATTTATGAGAAAAGGAAGACATCTTACTGATTTAGAACAGGCGATATTACAAGGAACAATTGAAAATCAAACCTATTCAGAAATAGCCAATAAATATCATTGTAGTTCAGGACATCTCAGATATGTAGCCTCAGAATTATGGCAAGTTATTTCTGATCAATTAGGAGAAAATATTAAAAAATCTAATTTTATTGCTACTGTAAAAAGACTAAAAATAGACAATATTAAGAATCATGAAAATCATTCACTTGAAGAATTTAGACATCAAATGTATTATGAAAGTGATGATGCAATTCTCAAAGATTCTGCTATATCAATTGATCAAATCACACCCCTAGAATTTAAACATATTACCATAAATCAACTGAAAGAGTTAATTAAGCAAACTGTAATAGAAACTATAGCAGAAATGTTCAGAGATTTGGAAAATAATGCAAATATGAATCAGGAACTACAACAAAAATTATTATTAATCAAAAATCAGCAACAAGGCTAAATTCAGAGCATCGACTTCTTTTAACACCTTCCTCCTCACCAATAAATGATCATAGAATTCGGGGATACTAAACAGTATTTCCATCCTGTACATCCTGATTCAGACAAAAATTGAGTATAAATAAATAATATAAATAATTAGTTGGGTTGCGCTATCGCTTAACCCAACCTACACATTTTATGTTTATAATTCCAAAATTTAATCAACTATTTTCATTATTTTTTCTGAAAAACAGTTAATAATACAAACCCTAATAAGTCATAATGACCTACACAAGTTAAACCGGCATTATTCCCCATTTCTTCTCTTTGTTTTTGGCTATAAAATCTAACTGCTGTATGAGAATGGGGTGTAATTTGACATGATGATGAGTTGTTAAAAGTAATGTCCACTAAATAAAATTTACCACCGGGAGAAAGTACCCTTGCTACTTCTTTTAAAACCTGGTCTGGTTGGGGATAATGCAAGAAGCTGATAGTATTAAAAACCGCGTTAAATTGTCCCTCTACAAAGGGGAGATTTTCGGCATTACCTTCAAGGTAAATTAAGCGGGGACGGTGGCGGTTATTTTGCCTCGCTACCCGCAACATTTGCGGAGATAAATCTAAACCTGTGCCTGTAATTTCTGGAAACTGATTTGCTAATCTATTTAATAATCTACCTGTTCCACAACCTAAATCAAGTACATTGGCATTTGCTGATAATTCAACTTGGGAAAGTAATCTTTTATGAATTGCTTGATAAATAAAGGAAGGAAATGTCCAATCATAACTATTTGCCCAACGATCAAATAGTTCTTTTTTGTTATTAATCATGTTGTTAATCATGGCTGGTATATTGTATTTATTTTATTATAACAAGATAGAAGATAAATCCCCGACTTCTTGAAAAGTCGGGGATCTGGTGATTTTAGTGATTAAAATATAATTTAGGACTTACAACCAATCTCGATAAGCTGAAATTTCATTGACTCCAATTTCAAAGGGTGATCCTTTACCAAAAGGAGGATAAACGCGAATTTTGGCATCTTTAGTGAATCTTTCCAGCCTATTTCCTAATTGGGGAATATTACTAACTATATGCCAATAGGCAACCAGATCAGGACAGTCTACAATTAACATCAAAGTCGTCTTATTTGTGGTCATGTACCACTGACAATTAGATAGTAATACTTGGGTAATGCGATCGCACGCATAAAAGAAGCATTTACCAATAGACTGTTCCAACTCTAAATGTAGCATTCCATCCTCTTTTGTTACCTTAGTCGGAGGTAAATCATCGGGAGGAAGTAGGGAAAGTTTAGACATAATTCCGCACCTCTTGATTGTAGCGTTGTAAACTTTCTCGATTTTTTTGTAATGAAAAAGATGAAGGTTTTAACGCTAGTGTGCTGAGATCTAATTCGTCCTGAAATTTCTTGATTTTGTCACGACAACCGTTGACATCACCGATAATTGAATTTTCCAGCAAATAGTCCTCATCAAAACAAATATTTGTCCGATCAAATGCTGGTTGTTGAGGACTTTTTTCCATTACTTGAGTTGAGTTAGCCGTCATTTCTTTGCTAAAATGACGAATAAAAGGTAATGCTTCATTTACCGCTTGATCATGAGTTTTACCCACAAAAAAGAACCGCGCTAACAGGAACTTTTCTGCACCACTTTGATTAAATTCCCGATATTTATTAACCGTCTTCTTTAGTCTTGCTAAAGAAAACGGCGGACCCCCCATTAAACCAAAGGAATTTTCAGCAGCAAATTTAACTGCATCATCATCACCACTAGCAACATATATAGGAATTGGTTTTTGCAGTGGTTGGGGTTGTATCGTCAGATTTTCGCATTGATAATATTCGCCATTAAATGATACGTTAGTTTCATATAATAGCTTTTGAATCAATGCCACTGATTCTAACATTCTGGTGCGAGATTCCTGCATTTTCACACCAAAATGTTTATTTTGCTGGGGAAAAGGTCCACCTTTAGCTACTCCAAAAGCCAACCTACCACTACAAAGATTATCCAAGGTAGCAATATCTTCAGCAACGCGAATTGGTTGGTGAAATGGCAATAATACAGCCGCAGTTCCTAGACGAATTTGCGAAGTCACACCTGCCAAATGTGCCAACAATAGCAGAATTGAAGGACTGAGATTGAACTCATTAAAATGATGTTCTGTTACCCAGGCTTCTTCAAAACCTAAACTTTCAGCCTCCTTCACCAATAAAACTTGTTCAAAGATAGTGCGTCTAGCATCATGGTGATGATTTTCGTAATTGCAGAAAAGTCCTGTTTTCATTGTTAACCAAATATTAGATTAGGCTGCCACTAATTGCAACTCCAACCATAATCGAGGTTCAGACTGTTTTAACTTCGACATAGGATCACGTAGCAATCGTTTAGCATTGAGACAAACTACTTGAATTAGCCCCATATTTTCAGCTAATTCTCTGAGGATTTGTTTTTGGGCTTGAATATAGGGCATTATGTCTTCTCGACAATAAATTCCTATATATTGAAACCGTTTTGCAGGTCGTCCCCAAAAGCAAGTGATAACTTTCACGTGGCAGCCTTCTAAAAGTTCTCCCACGGACGGATAATAGTCATCTACCACTCTGAGAAATTCTTGGGCTAGGATGTCTTCAGTAATCATTTGACTGATTCTTCTGTAGCGTCCATAACTCTATTTATTATAACATATAATTGTCATTTAAGCATAACAAAAATAAAGATCCCAGACTTTTTGAATAAGTCGAGGATCTCAAGATTTCCAATTTTTATCGAGAATTACGTTCTGCTACTAAAACATCGGCAATAATATCTGGTAGATTTGTTAAATCTGTATATCCTTCTGCACCAGCAATTGGGGAGATAAAAGTATAATTAGGGTCACAAACTCCTGTGTCATAAACCTGCATAAACCATCTATCAGGTAATCCCTCTACACCCAATTCTACAATATACCAACTCTCACCCATTAAGCGAGAATTAAATACTGTAAACCAATCTCTAAAATCATCAGCAATATTCCAATCTGCTAAGAGAAATTCTAATGATATTTTTCCAGCATCAGTTGCAGTCAATAACATGATTACTCCTGAGTGACAACTTGATCAGAAACTTCAGGATATAAACCTAATTCTTTGGCTAATTGTTTAGCAACAAAAAATAGAAATTGCGCCCCATCTTGATTACCTTGATGAGCAAACATTGTGGCTACTTGTAACATTGATTGCACTAAACCAGAGTCAATTAATTCTGGTTTTGCTTCTAAAACTTCTGGTTCTTGACCATTAGGACATTGCAGAAGTTCATCAATTAAATTAAAATACTGGGTTTGGCGTTCGTCTGTCATGATAATTTAGTTTATTGTGAATGATTAAGTTGAAAAATTACTGTTCGATGCTTTGTTCCCACATTCTTTCTAACATAGCAATGTGTTCTTTTAATACAGCAGCACGATAGACAAGATATCTGTCATAAGCGATAATTACTACACCAATAAAAATGGGTGTTACTAAAAATAACCATTGCAAAATTGTCGCTAATTTATATTTTTTTGCAGTAATTTTTAGTTGATGCAGAAAATTGTGATCAGATGGTTGGGATTTGACTAAAGATAACTGAGTATTGATAATTTTTGTTTGGGGAACTAATGCTGAAGATGCTATATTTATTTTCTGCAATTCACAGGATAAATTCTGTGTTTTAACGAACTCTTTATGTTGTCCCCAAACTATAGCAAATACTATGATCCCTGGAGAAATTAATGCTAAAGTTACTAAACTTACAGTCAGCAGATTTAAAAATTTCACTTTCATGTTTATTCTCCCTTACCAGGACTTAATTACCTAGAAAGAAAATTTTTATGAGTATGTTGATTTTTTGCACCTTTTTTATTCAAAATATGCTGATGACAAATACAGGAGTTAAGAAGTCCCCCCTGATTCGTCAGACTTTCATCTGAGGAACTTCGGGGGGTAGAGGGGAATCTCTGCGTAAATCCTATATCGTTTATATCAGTTCCCTTTTTAGTGCCAATTTTCAGCGACTCAAGTTAATATTATTAAGATAATTACGACATTACTCAAATTCTGTGATCCTGATTTGGTAAGCATTTAAAAGAAATTAAAATATTTTTTGGGGTTGGGGTGCTAGTATTTATTGAGTGGGGGACTAGCATTTTTGAAAAAGGGGACGGGGTATTTTGTACTCAAACTCAACCCAAGACAGACTATGAGTTTTAGATATTTTGCTAAGAAAATTTCCAAGTACAAACTGTACTCAAATTACATCATTCCATGACAAAGATAAGCCTAAGATATCTTAAATAACTCAGAAACAACATTAAGATATTCTTAGGAAGGTAAAACAGTATTATTTTCAATAATCAATATCTTCACCATTTTTGTAGGTTGGGTTAAGCGACAGCAACCCAAGGCTCATGAATCAATACCTTCACCATTTTTGTAGGTTGGGTTAAGCGACAACAACCCAAGGCTCATGAATCAATATCTTCACCATTTTTGTAGGTTGGGTTAAGCGACAGCGCAACCCAACGCTCATGTTGGGTTTCATGCTTCAACCCAACCTACGAATCTAATAGTTTTTAATTACTAATATTTTTGGTGAAATAGATATAAATTATGCTAGAATAAGCGTGGTTAATACCAATACTCAATGAGATAAATACTTGATCAAAATAGTTTAATATATAAACTTTAGGAGTTTAGGAGTTAAAAAATGCGAATTGCTAAAGATGTAACAGAACTAATTGGAAAAACTCCATTAATTCAGTTAAATAAAATTCCCCAAGCTGAAGGAGTGAAGGCCAGGATAGTTGTCAAATTAGAAAGTATGAATCCTGCGGCCTCTGTCAAAGACAGAATTGGCGTAAGTATGATTCTTTCCGCTGAAGCTGAAGGTTTAATTTCGCCAGGAAAAACGGTTTTAGTTGAACCAACTTCCGGTAATACAGGTATTGCGTTAGCTATGGTAGCAGCCGCGCGAGGCTACAAATTGATTTTAACCATGCCTGAAACCATGAGTCAAGAAAGACGCGCCATGCTGCGGGCTTATGGTGCGAGTTTGGAGTTAACACCCGGTACTCAAGGAATGCGAGGAGCAATTAATAAAGCAGAGGAAATTGTGGCGAATACTCCCCATGCTTTTATGTTACAGCAATTTGCTAACCCTGCCAATCCGAAAATCCACAGAGAAACCACCGCTGAGGAAATTTGGGCGGATACGGACGGAGAAGTTGATATTTTAATTGCTGGGGTAGGAACAGGTGGTACAATTACTGGTATTGCAGAAGTGATTAAACAACGCAAACCCAGTTTTCAAGCTATTGCGGTAGAACCTAGCAACAGTCCCATTTTATCAGGCGGTAAACCGGGTCCTCATAAAATTCAAGGTATTGGTGCGGGCTTTGTTCCTGATGTTTTGCGTCAAGACTTAATTGATGAGATAGTCCAAGTTGATGATATAGATGCAATAGCGTATGGGCGTAGATTGGCCAGAGAAGAGGGTTTATTGTCGGGAATATCTTCTGGTGCGGCTTTATGTGCGGCTATTGTTGTCGGTAAACGCCCAGAGAATGCGGGTAAATTAATTGTGGTGATTCAACCTTCCTTTGGTGAACGCTATTTAAGTACCGCTATGTTTCAAGATTTGATGAGTTAATTAATTCAACCAAATTCTGAATATTTTGTAAGTTGGGTTAACTCTTTTGTTACCCAACAAAATCTTTTTTAATAACGCACCAATATTTATTAATATATAGACTTAAAAAATAAACTGTTCACGGGTGCGTTACGCTGACGCTAACACACCCTACTAAATTGTTAGTTATTGTTTGTGATTTTTACAACCACCTTGACCATGATGGTGGTCGTGATTATCTTTATTAGCACAGCCTTGGAGGTCTTGCTGCATCAGTTTTTCGCTCATTTGTTGCAAAGATTCATCCACAGGTTTTAAGCCTATCCATGTGTCAATTTTTTCCACATCAAAACCGATTTCTCTTCTGTCTCCTACTTGTATCAAAGGACGACGAATTAATAAAGGATCTCTCAGCATCATGATTAAAGCATTTTCAGCGGTGATATTTTCAGGATTCACCTCTCCTGATTTTACCCTGGGTGCGGCTTTATTAAACCATTCTATTACCGGGCGATCGCCAAAAAATGACCGTAATTTTTCCACTGTCCAAGGTTCTGTTAATAAACTATATGCTACCACTTCATGACCTGCGGCTGTGAGTAATACTTTTTGTCTGGTATTGTTTTTACAGCCTGGTTTTTCATAGAAAATTACTCTGGCCATTGCTATTTCTCCTATTGATTTCTGGATGTAAATTAAACGCAGATAAACGCAGATAAACGCAGATTCAAGATGATTTTTTTTGATTGATAGCTAACACCTATATCCCGAAATTATAACATTTTTTATTTTTGCCATTAGCTTGAAAATTCTTTAAAAATTTTTAGCAATGTGGTTAATTATATCAAATTCAAATCTCTGTTTTGGGTTGGTTTCTCCATAAATATTAAATGTTACTGTTGGTTCTTCACCCATTGCTTGAACATGATGTATTGTCTCAGATGTAAAGCTGATAATGTCACCTGGAAATAAGTTTATTTCTCCTGTTTTTTCAATTTGATCAGGGAAGTCAGGATTTTCAGTACGTCGCCAAAATGTGTTTTTTTCCTGACCTTTTAATATTGCGATTACTCCCCATGTGCCATGATTATGAATAGTGGAAGTTGTTCCTGGTGCAAATGTTACTGTTTGTACTGTTAAGGGAAATCCTAATTCATCATATAATAATAAAACAGAAATTCCCGTTTTGGCATCAGGTTTTAAAAACTGACTTTGTACCCAATAGGAATTAACAATTAATCGTCTTACTAGGGTTCTTATGGCTGGAAGTTGGGTTGATTCTTCTTCAACATGATTGAGTACATCTTCCACTTCGGTTAAAAAGCGATATAGACGATAATTATCCTGCAATAAATCCCATGATCTTGCTGATTTACAAATTTGATATTCTCCATTTGCTGCAACAAACCAATCTTTACCTTGCATAATTTATGAAAGTTTAATCATCTGTTTCCGGTGGACGAGTTAAAATATCGAGCAGAATACCAGCACCAAAATCATTTTTGTCATCAATACCTTTAATTCTACTACTAATTTCCTTCGCTTCCTCTATTTTTCCTAGTTTAGCTAATACCAAACCAGAAGCAGCATAAGCATTCAAATACAATCTGATTTGGGGTTCTTCCTGACGTTTGATTAAGATAGGTTTAAGTTCTTCCCAATTATCAGATAGATTTTCTACTGCTTTGATTTTAGCGGTTATTTTCTCTGCTGTTGTCAGTGCTAAACCATAATTATTTTTGTAGTAAAAATATCTATAAGCTGCGACTAAAATATCTGTATTATCTGCTGTTTTAGCCAAAGCTTGCTGCATATATTTTGTAGATTCTTCTGTATTTTCCCAGGTGGCTGCGGCTAATATCAATAATTCTTTGATATCATCTGCAACATCAAACCATGAAAATCTATTGGTATCGGTTTCCATAATGGTTAATTTCTAGAAGTTTTTGCCGAAATTCTGATAATTCTTTTAGACAAGAATATGAGTAATTCGTAATTGGGAATTACTCACAATCCATTTTTACAAAATATTGAGAAGATAGACCAAAGTAAAGAGAATAATCCAAATAATATCAACAAAGTGCCAGTAAATTTCCGCCATTTCTATGCCAGTATGTTTAGTAGCAGAATAATGACCACGACGGAAAGAACGCCATAGGACACCTAAAATTAATAACAGTCCTACAAAGACGTGCAAGCCATGAAAACCTGTCATTAAATAAAAGCAATTCGAGAAAACATTGGTAGTGAATCCATAACCTAAATTCATGTATTCATAAACTTGACCTGCTAGGAATACAGCACCCATAATGGCGGTGATAAAATACCAAAACCGCATCCAACCTACACTATTTCTTTTAATTGCCATATCACCAAAATGAATGACAAAACTGCTAGAAACGAGGATGATAGTGTTAATGGCGGGGATAAATAATTCTACTTCTGTGCCTTCTGGTGGCCAAACTGCCGTCGTCCCTTTAAAAAACAAATAGGTGGCGAAAAATCCGCCAAACATCAAAGATTCAGAAGCGAGAAATGTGATTAAACCCCACACTCGTAAATCTGGATGTTCTCCGTCGCTGTGATGTTCACTGGGTGTAATTGCAGTCATATTATTTTCCTGGTAAATTTTTTCTCGTCTTACGCAAAGGTGCAAAGGCGCGAAAGACCTCTGCATACCTCTGGGTTTTAACTGATAGCTTCTGTCACTGATGATTCTTCCTGGTGATGTCCGTAGTCATAGGGTCCATGGGTAACAACTGGTAAAACTTCCCAGTTTTCAATCATGGGTGGGGAACTGGTTGTCCATTCTAAAGTTAAACTTTCCCAGGGGTTGTCACCAGCAATTTCGCCTTTTTGCCAACTGTAAATGGCGTTTAAAGCGAAGGGAATGACGGAAATACCTAAAAGGATTGCGCCAATGGTGCAAAGCTGGTTTAAGCTGGCAAATTGGGGGTCATACATGGCAACTCGGCGGGGCATTCCTTGTAAACCCAGTTTGTGCATGGGTAGAAATGTCAGGTTTGTACCGATGAATGTCAGTATAAAATGAATTCGTCCCCAGGTTTCGTTCATCATTCTACCGGTGATTTTGGGGAACCAGTGATAGATACCTGCGTAAATCCCAAAGACTGAACCACCAAATAAAACGTAGTGAAAATGACCAACTACGTAATAAGTATCGTGAACGTGAACATCAAAGGGGGCTGTTCCCATGGTCACACCGCTTAAACCGCCCATGACGAACATGGAAAGTAAACCGATAGCAAATAACATGGCGCTGGTAAAGCGGATTTTTCCGCCCCAGAGGGTCGCTACCCAACCGAATATTTTTACACCAGTGGGGACTGCTACTATGAGTGTGGAAATGGTGAAGAACATCCGCATCCATCCAGGTGTACCACTGGTAAACATATGGTGTACCCAAACGAATAAACCAACGACGCAAATAGCAACGGTGGAGAAGGCAATGGCTTTATAACCAAAAATCGGTTTTCGGGCGTGGGTGGGAATAATTTCGGACATAATTCCGAAAATCGGCAGAATCATTAAATAAACTGCCGGGTGGGAATAAAACCAGAATAAATGTTGGTAAATAACGACATTACCACCTGCGTCTGGTTTGAAAAAAGATGTCCCGAAGTTAATATCAAATAACAGCAAGATTAAACCTGCTGCTAATACTGGAGTAGATAAAAGTGCGAGGATGGAAGTTGCTAGAATTGCCCAACAAAATAGGGGAACTTGATCCCATTTCATGCTGGGAACTTTCATCATCAAAATGGTGATGACAAAGTTAATAGAACCTAAAATTGAAGAAGTTCCAACTAAAACAATGGATAAAATCCATAAACTTTGGGCGTTGTTGGCGGTAACTAAACTTAATGGTGGGTAAGCGGTCCAACCAGATTGAGAACCACCAAAGAAAAAACTTAGTAATAGTAATAATCCAGCGACTGGATTTAACCAAAAAGCGATCGCATTTAATTTAGGAAAAGCCATATCTCTAGCACCCATCATTAAGGGAACTAGATAGTTACCAAATCCACCAATGGCACTGGGTACAATCCATAGGAAAATCATGATTGTTCCATGATTTGTCATAAAGGCATTGTAGAGATTTGGATCAATAAAATCTGAGTCTGGTGTGGCTAATTCTGTGCGAATTGCGATCGCCATTAACCCACCAATTAGATAGAATACAAAGGCTGTCACTAAATATTGAATACCAATCACTTTGTGATCGGTATTAAATGTGAAATAATCTCTAACTTTCCACGCTGTGGGATGAGAACTATGAGTATTTAGCAGCGTTGGTGCTTGATTTTCATTAGGTGGAGGATTAACTGGAAAATCTACTTGTGTCATATTTTTGTTGGTTGTCTTTTGTCAGGTTTCAGTTATTAGCTAATAATTAGTAACGACTGAACTTTAGATTTTAAACTTCGATTTTGATGATTCAATATCCAAAATTTTAGACAAGAATCAATCTCAAATCCAAAATCTAAAATTGATGGGCTAATGACTCAAGATTTGCGGGAGTTACATCTAAATTCTGAGTGTAGGGGGCTAGAAATTCTGATGGGGATAAATTCTCTAAATTCACAGCCACAGCCTGATTTATCTCTTGATGTTCAGCAATTTGATTTTCACTCATCCAAGCATCAAAATCTTCTCGTTCATGGACAATTACCTGTGTCCGCATTGAACCATGATAACCACCACATAATTCTGCACAAACTACTGGATAAGTACCAGTTTTTGTAGCTGTAAATCGCAGTTGAGTAGGAACACCAGGAATAGCATCTTGTTTGAGACGAAATTGGGGAACCCAAAAAGAGTGAATTACATCATCTGCGGATAAATTTAATTGGACATCAGTACCCACGGGAACGTGCAATTCTCCAGCAGAAACACCACTTACAGGATAATTAAATAACCACGCAAATTGGATGCCTTTGACATCTACAACTAAATCAGCAGGTTTATTTTTGGTTTGAGGATTTTCACCAATACCAATATTAGTTGTATGACTAACATTCATAGCAGTTGTTGACCCATGGTGAGGATGACTACCCACACCAAAACCACCCATTTGGTTATAAATATCAACGCTGTAAATGCCTAAAAAGATTACAATTACCGTAGGAATTGCTGTCCAAAAAATCTCTAAACTCAAGTTACCTTCTACAGTTACACCATCGGAATTATCTCCTTTTCGTCGTCTGTAGATAACTAGAAACAGCAGAATTGTCCCTTCAACTACTAAAAAAAGGGCTACTGCAATTGTCAACATGATATTGAAAAAACCATCTACCAAAGGCGCTTGTTGCGATGCTGCTTCCGGTAATAAATGATGATTTTGACCAATCCAGATACTGATAGGGGCTATGATCATCCCAGCTAACAGTGTCCACAGCGAAACAGGAACTTTTTGCATAAATGCTACCTGCTTTGTAAACAGTAATAAAACAATAGTCAGTGAAGATAGACTTTGTTTCTATAGATCAATAATTCTCTTTTACAGAGAGAATCATCTTTTTATTTTTCACTATTACTGTTCTAACTTGTAACTAGCAAAAAATGGCTAAACTTCCATATTTTTTCATATTGATAACCACAAAATCCCCGACTTCTTGAAAAAATCGAGGATCTGAGAATTAATATTTTCATAAGCCAAATATAAGTAGAAAAAATACTAGCAAGTATGATTTTTTAGATAATAACAATTGAAGATCTACGTTTCTGTTTACCTTGAACTTTTCAAATAAATTCTGTAAATATCGAGATTACCCTCTAGTTACCTTGCTGAGAATGACAAAAATCAACTGTTTAAAAATTACCCAAAATGTTACTGGTCTAAAGTGGTATGACTGTAACAATTCTTGGGACAAATCCGAGAACAAGCTTCACAACCAATACAGTTTTCTGGCTTAATAACAACCATTACTTTCCGTTCAATTTCCTCATCATCTTCATCTTCTACAAATTCACCTTCTTCGTTCAAAGCCATTAAGCCCAAAACTTTATGACCACAAACTTTCATACATCTGCCACAACCAATACATTTATCTTTGTCAATTTCTTGAGCAAATTTAGGAGTCCAAGCAGTACCTCCAAAAGTCAATCCTGTGAATGTAGCCATGAATCGAACCTCAGCAATTTTAGCTAGATGTTAGTTAATCCTTTAATCTTCATACTAGCCTAATATTTAATTTTTTCAATCACAAAAATTAACTTTTTTGTCAAATTTTGATGACTTGCTAAACAATATTATTTATTTTTAGTTACTTATTATTATTAAATAATAACACTTATTGATAAATTTTCACTGTCTTGTTAGATAAAAGGCTTATTAACCAAAGTTTTTCAAGATTGTGTTTAAATTTATTTTCTCAATAAACCTGAGTCAATTAGCCAAAAAATACCTTAATTAATAGCAATTATTATCAATTATTTCAACTAATTATTAACTTAATTGACTAGCTATTTGCGAATATTTTTTAGTTAGATCAAAATATCATCTTCATGGTATTTATAAATACAAAGTTAAACAAATAATTTACTTCATTTTTGAACCATTTTGTGCCTAACTCCTCAAGATGTTCATGAAAAACATTTAGACTAATTCATATAGCCCAGCATAAACATTATCACAATAAATATCTAGGTAAATATTAAGAAATTCCGCCAAGCTCATACTGAACAATCTTATTCAAATCTTTATGAAATTTATAGTTAATGAAGAAGTAATAAAGCCTAACTTTGTCAAATATCAATAGCTACAAAATCTGGCTTCATCAACCCTATAAGTAATTAATCAGAGGATAAAAATATCTTCTCGTTATAGAGGTAATTGGGTAACAAATTATGAATCAAAAGGACACATTATAGCAGTTCTTATGTATTTAATCTCCTTCCTCCTTCGCGCCTTTGCTTCTTAGCGTCTACTCTTCGAGATCACTAAGAGTGATAGCGCGAAACCAAATCTAAATGTAGTTCATTTATCTAAAAATTTCTGTAAGGGGAGACTTGAGCCAAACATCTCAACGATTAAAGTAGGAAGACCTCCTATGCCGCATATAATTCCTAATAACAATTGCGTGGGATGTGACAACTGCCGACCCCTATGTCCTACGGGTGCAATCAAAATCGAAGATGATGAATATTGGGTTGATCCTGTCCTTTGTAATAATTGTGATGGTCATTATTCACAACCACAATGCGTAATTGCTTGTCCAACTAATGCCCCTATACCTATACGGGCAAAAAAGGGAAGATGCAAAATTGAACCACGAGATGCTACCAGTTCCGATTTATTTTCTAATGGTAAGAATAACCCCTTTGCTTCAGCAATAGTTATCTGGGAAGCTTGTAATCTATTAGCACAAAGGACATCTTTACAATGGCAAAAAAATGAACAAGGTAATTTGCATTACAGCCGCTCAGTTAATCAAGGAAAAGGGACAATTTCTTTTCAAATTCAAAACCTATTTCCAGTTAATAACCGCACTAATAGTAATTTACAAGCAATTGATGATTTAGATATTCGTGCTGCTTGTATTCATCTGATTTTTGCGGCTAAAATCACAGCCTTAGATCAACCTTGGCAAGAAGAATTTACCATTGATGAACGACAAATTGAACAGTATTTGGGCTTGGAAAAACGTAAGGATCTGAGCAAAAGTACCAAACTCGGTTTAATCAAGAATATCGTTTATCAAACCTGTTCTCTCATGGTTTCTATTGACTGGCCGCAACAAGGTAGAGTTCCCAGTTTTGCTATTAAAGATAGTTATCTCTGGAATTTGATAGATACTCAACACCATTTTCAAGAAGATGATCAAGGGTGTAAATATTTGATTGGTCTAACATTTACAATCAAAGCTGGAATTTGGACGCAACATTTTTGCAACAGACAAGGATGTAAAGAACGCACTGCATTTTATCAATATGGCAGCCTTCCTAAAACCTTATTAACCACGGTTATGAGTTTGTGGCAACAACATGAAGGTGCTGTTAGACTCATGCTTTGGTTATTATTTAAAACTAAAATGGGTAGGGAACAACGCATCACTATTCCTACCTTACTGCGCGTTGCTTATGGTGAAGAAAAACTGACTCAAGCTTCTAAACATAGGGAAGAGCGAAAACGCTTACTTAAAGCCTATGAAAATGATTTAGAAGTTCTCAATCATTATGGAATTAAACCATTATTTGATCCTGTCACCTATCCCCCAGAAATTCAACCTTTGTGGGCTAAATTAGTTGATATTCCTGAAGATCCTGATCAAGCTTTAGAATTTTGGATTAATGACGGTAGTGGTGAAAATCGTCTCACAGATAGCGGACCTCGTGGTAAATGGAATCTGCTTCTGAATGCGCGAATTTTAGCTTTTGAACTGCCTCCAGATTGGGAAAAGCATTCAGAATCAGATAAGAAACAACGTCGCACTACTAAACCTAAAAGCAATCATCAACAAACAGGTAATTTACTAGGGGAACAAGTGATAGAAGGACGCAAAAGAATGAACCTTTCCCAAAGGGAATTAGCTAAGTTAATGGAAAAAAGCCAAAGCTGGATTCGTGATGTGGAAAAAGGTCGTTTAAAAGCTAAATTAGATGATCAAATGCTCTTGAGACAATTGCTAGATATTCCTTAATTTAAAATAGATCCCCGATTTCTTCAAGAAGTCAGGGATCTGGATCTGGTGACAATGATCTCTTAACTATCTTAACTATAAGTTGCCACTTTTTCAGCTACCAACCAAAGATTAGATACGGCATATTTCATACATACTACTTCTTGTGCAGCATGACAAGAAACTTTCAGAGTTTGTGTTTTTAAATTATCTTTTACAAGTTTGGCTTGGTAAGTGTAGAGTGTCCCAGAGGGTTTTTCAAAACTTAACTCACCCAAAATTGTCTGATTATCTAAACTCTTTTCTAGTATCTTACCTGTTACTTTATAATTAAACCAATCCCATCCTAAACGCAGGATAAGTTCTTTTTCCAAAATTTGCAACGGATTAGGCAATATGCCCCAACCACGATAAATTTTATTGAAGCATTCTATATCCCCACTATGGTTAAGAATTGATTGAAAGCTATTTTGATCAAGAATCCCATAATATCTTCCTTCGGGAAAATCTATGGCTGTGGGAGCAAATCTATGACCACCAAAATGGCTCGATTTCCAAATTCTTACCTGATTTAATTGTAAATCAGAAATTGTATTTTGAGCATAAAAATAAAAAGGATTACCATATCTCGCACAACATTGATCATGGCTACCATGGGTACATATTAATATATCCCTGTTGAGATGAGATTCTATTTCATAATCAGGATTAAAACCTGCTAAATATTTACTAATAACTCCCGCTGCTTTTTCAATATTCGGTAGTTTAAATTCTTGCTTACTGTATCCTTTGATTAATCCCTTTTGCTGCTGATAAATTAATAAAGTTGTCTCTTTAACTCTATGGGATTGATCATTAGCAATTAGGAGAAAACAAATTGGCATTTTAGCACCTTTGACTTCTTCTACTAAAATCCGTAAGTTGTCGGGAACCCATTTGGAATTGAAGGCTTCATAGGTCCAGGGTGTAGGACATTCTACTAAAATATAGGTCTGGTAGTTGGTAGCAGTACCAATGATATCTTCTTGTAGTTGTCGTGAATTATCAGCACAAAAAAATTTATTCATTTACACTTACTCAAGGATGGATTTTATGGACAATTGTTAGCAGAAATTCAGGTGGACACTTGATCATATTCTCATTTTTTCAAGTTTTTCCGGCTAAATAAATTCTGTGATCAAAAATGTAATCATCTCAAATATAGATTTTTTACATTTTAGTAGGGGAATCTATATAATATTTTTTATACTTTATATCTGTTTTGACTAGCATTTTTAATCTTTTCTGTTGACTCCTAAATGATGTTTTTCCTCAATTATCTAAATAAAAAATCCTACCTTTTGTCTGTATACCCAATAGCATACATTCACTAACTTTTAAGTTATATTTCAAATTATAGCTGAATTTATCTATATTGCAAAAAATTCTCAATAATTTTTTAAAAAAACCAGGTCTGAGGACTAAAGTCCTGACTACAATCTCAAATATACATAAGTTAACAAAAATTTAGCATCACTATGATTGCATTTATAAATGTAATAAATTAGGTTATATATATGTTACAAGGATAATTAATCCAAAAATACCAGAAATATTTTAGATCCGGGCTGTGAAGATGGTTTCCTAATGCACTACAAAAAAATTATAATTAAGTAATCATGGTGAATGGTTGATAGTTGTTTCCTAGACTCCCTATTGTTTAATTATATGACATTAATCTTATCTTTGGACTTTGGCGGTACAAAATTAGCAGCAGCGACAGTTAAGGCTGGTACTAGAGAGTGGTTGTATCATGAATCACGGTTTTCTCCTGCAAATGCTGATGCTTTAAGTGATTTAGAAATTATGCGATCGCTCATCAAATCTGTGTTAAAAGGAAATAAACCGGATGCTATTGGTATCAGCTTTGGTGGTCCAGTGGACGCAACCACAGGTTTAGTAAGACTATCTCATCATGTTCCGGGGTGGGAAAATGTTCCTCTCAAACAGCTATTTGAGGAAGATTATAATGTACCTGTAAGTATAGATAATGATGCTAATGTTGCAGCTATCGGTGAATATCGCTTTGGGGCTGGACAAGGATATGATAGCTTATTTTATATTACCATTAGTACGGGTGTTGGCGGAGGCTGGATAATTAATGGCAAACTCTGGCGAGGTGCATTAGGCATGGCAGGGGAAATTGGTCATATAGTAGTAGATCCTAGAGGTCCATTATGCTTATGTGGCAAACGAGGATGTGTAGAACGGTTGGCCTCTGGCCCTTACATGGCACAAAATGCGCGAGAAATGCTGGAAAAAGAACTACCCAGCGCTGAGGGTAAAGCCAGAGGAGAAATACTTAGGTATTTGATCGGTAATAATCTGGATTTACTCACGGGAAAAGTCGTCAGTGCTGCCGCATCCTACGGAGATGAAATCGCCCAAGAGGTATTATATAGGGGGGCGTGGGCTTTGGGAGTAGGTATTGGTAATGTAGCCAATCTTATGAATCCCCAACGCTTTGTTTTAGGTGGTGGTGTGACTAAAGCGGGTGATAATTTTTGGGCTGCGGTGCGAAAAGTAGCCAGAGAAACCGCATTACCAGAGGTGAATTTTGAAATTGTCCGGGCATTGTTGGGTGATGATGCACCTTTATGGGGTGCTGTTGCTTTGGGTCTAGATTTATTAAATTAGGTTTTTTCACGCAGAGTCGCAGAGAGAAATTGGCTTCTGGTTTAAATATTGGTCTGTTGTTTTTGATATAGGGACCAGTACAAACCTTTTTGTTTTAATAACTCTAAATGTGTTCCCTGTTCGGCAATAATTCCCTTCTCCATGACTAATATTAAATCTGCACGTTTGAGGGGGGCAAAACGGTGAGCAATTAAAAAAACTGTACGGTGGGAAGAGACGTTTTTCAGGTTTTTTAATACTTGTTGTTCGGTTTCACTATCTAAAGCACTAGTGGCTTCATCTAAGATAAGAAGAGGTGCAGAACTCAGAAATAATCTTGCTAATGCAATCCTTTGTCTTTGTCCTCCTGATAATGCTGTACCTCTTTCACCAACATTGTTTTCGTAACCATAGGGTAATTGACTAATGAAGTCATGGGCTACTGCTAATCTCGCGGCTTCTATAACTTTTTCCGCACTAATATCTGCATTTCCTAAGGTGATGTTTTCTAAGATTGAACCGTTAAATAAAAAGTCTTCTTGGAGAACTACGCCAATTTGTTGTCTTAAAGATGCTAGGTCAGCACTTTTAATATCAAATCCATCAATTAATATGCGCCCTGATTCAATTTGATATAGTCTTTGCAAAAGTTTAGAAAGGGTACTTTTCCCTGAACCACTACGACCAACAATACCTATAAATTGCCCTGGTTTAACATGAAAGGAAATTCCTTTTAATACTGGTTCGGTGTTAGCAGAATAACGAAAAAATACCTGTTCAAAATTAATTTCTCCTTTCAGGGATGGTAATACTAAACCTGTTCCTGCTTCTGTTTCTGGGGCGGCATTAAGAATATCACCAATTCTATCTACTGATAATAGCACCTGTTGGAGATTTTGCCACAGTTGTACTAGCCTTAATAAGGGGCTGGTCACTCTTCCTGATAACATTTGAAAGGCGATTAATTGCCCAATGGTAAGTTGATGATCAATGACTAATTTCGCCCCAAACCATAGGATGATTAAGGTGGAGAACTTAGTCAGAAAGTCACCGATATTACTACTAATATTGGATGTGGTGGAAGCTTTAAAACTGGTGCGAATAAAGCGGGCAAATAAGCCTTCCCACCTTTCTCTAGCTATTGGTTCAGCCGCGTGGGCTTTAACTGAATGAATGCCGGTAATTGTCTCTACTAAAAATGATTGACTGTCCGCACTGCGATTAAAGGTTTCATTTAACCAATTTCGCAAAATTGGTGTGGCAATAATCGTTAAAGTCGCAAATAAAGGTAATACCGCTAGGGCTACAAAGGTGAGAGGAATGTTATAATAAAACATTAATCCCAGGTAAACTATGGCAAAGATACTGTCCAGAATTACTGTTAAAGCTGTACCTGTGAGAAATTGACGAATTTGTTCTAATTCCTGAACTCTAGCAACTGTATCTCCCACTCTCCGCGACTCAAAATAAGCCAAAGGTAAACGCATTAAATGGCGAAAAAGTTGAGCCGATAAACTCAAATCTAACCGCCGTGCAGTATGAGTAAATATGAATAGCCGCAGAATACCTAGAATAGATTCAAATGTCGCCACTAACAACAGAGCGATCGCCATCACATCTAAGGTGGCTAAACTCTCCTGTACCATGACTTTATCAATGATAACTTGGGTAATTAATGGTGAAGCTAAACCTAATAATTGTAAGGTAAATGAAGCTAATAAAACCTCACCTAATAATCCCCGATATTTCCACACTGCGGGGGTAAACCAACCTAAATTAAATTTCTCTTGTTGGGAAATTAATTCAACTTGCCATAATGTACCATCCCAATAATTTTCTACTACAGATTGAGGTAATTGTTCACAAATATAATCAGGATTTTGGGGATTAGCAATAATTAAATAATTACCTTTCATTTGATATGCTACAACCCAATTTAATTGGCTATTTAATTGGTCATTTTTATCATTTTTACTTTCCTGATTCTCTTGATTCCACAACAATAAAGCCGGAAAAGATAATTGGCGTAATTCACTCCAATTAACCTGCAATTTCCGCAATACTAACCCTAATTTTTCTGCTGCTTCTACTAGATTTTGTGGCTTTTGTCCCCGCAATTGACGTTGTACCCATTCCAACTGCACAGGATTTTGTAAATGTTGCGCTACCATTGTTAAACAGGCAGCACCTGTATTCCCACTTCCCACAAAGGGATAATGGGAAATTATTGGTTGGGGAGGTGTGAAAGCAGGTGCAGAAATGCGAGGGTTAGTAACTGGTAAAAGGATTTTTTTCTCCTCTTGATTTGTTGAATTGTTCCAAAATTCATCAACTTGAGGATTTAAAAACTTTTTCCACACCTCTAAATTCCAACAGACTACTACTACTTCCTTACTAGCAGCTACAGCTTTACAATTAGTAAATAATTCCTGACAGTCACCAAACCAATTTCCTGTTTGTAAAGTGGCTACAGTTTTATTTTCTCCTTCTTCTCGTAAACGTACTTTACCAGTGATAATTAAAAACTGTTCACCTCCTAGTTCTGGTGACCAAATTTTCTCACCAAGTTTGTAATTACGAATTTCCGCTTGCTGTTTTAATTCGCTTTGTTCTTCCGCATTTAGCCAAGATAGCGGTGGTTGATTCCAGGGTAAATTGTTTAACACATTTATTCGTGAAGATTGCTAATTTAGAGTTTTTAATTAACTTGAATTTTGACTGTGAGATTTTGAATTTTCTCCCCTAGCCATTTTTCAAATAATTCATTTTGTAGTGATTGTTTTAATTGAGGATCTTCTAAGGATGCTGGGAGAATTTGTTCTAATCTAAATAAAGCAAAACGCCCTTCTATTTCTATGGGATTTATCAATTTTCCGGGGACAGTTGCATCTACAGCCGCACGTAAACTATCCGGTATAGTCCCCCGACTAATTGGTCCCATCATTCCATTAAATACTCTTTCATCTGCTAATGAATACTCTTTTGCTAATTGTTCAAAACTAGCACCTTCTTCAATTTGAGTTTGCAGTTCTTCTGCTAATTCTCGACTATCAACTAAAATTCGTGAAAGTACCACTCTATCTAAGTATATTTTTCTTTCAATAAAGTATTCTGGTAATTTCGATTCTGTCACCAATGCTTTGAGTTGTTCTAATTGAAAGCTAAAGGTGATAGATGTATGAAATGTTGTATAATCTGTACCATTATTTATTAACCATTCTTGAAATTTTTGTGGATCAGTTAGTTGATTTTTGAGGCGAAAATCAATAATTGTCTGTTCAATTAATCCCGAACTAATCTCAATATCTGTCCTGGTATTAATTTCTTGTTCAATTATGTGCTGACGCAGTACATCATTAATAAAATTTCCTAGTCTACCGGATATTTGTAGGTACTTGACTACTTCAGCTAGGGCGATTTCTTGGTTATTTACAGTTAGAAAAGTTGCAGATTCCATGAAGTAATTCTGAAAATAAAACTAAAACATCTCTAAGACTTTCCATTAAATAATAGAGAAAACAGTAGAGAATGATATTTAGCAATCATGAAGATTTGATAAATTAAATATATACTTAATCAGTCGGGAATATCTCAAGGATTTTAACTGATAGGTATTTGCAAATCTGTAAGCACGATGACAAAAATACAATAATAATATAATAATGTTGGGTTGACGCGAGTAAACCCAACCTACAGATATTTTGATTTGAGTGAATAATTAAACAAAGATACTTTGGTAAATTAACGCCATTATCATCGCCGAAATAGCACCAATAAAGGTATTAAAAATGTTAACAACTTCATTAGTTAGCCAGGTATATTTAGATTGTAAAGTTGCACCAATAACACTTTCTAAATTTGTAGCGATAAATGCGGCTAATACACTCCAAATCATACCAATAGGATTAATTAAATTCACTCCCCAACCAATCAGAGCGATCGCTATTGATGCTATCATACCAGCTACAGTTCCTTCTAAACTTACCGCCCCTTCTGTACCTCTCGGAACTGGTTGCAGTGTCGTAATTAAAAATGTGCTTTTACCATAAGCTTTACCAACTTCACTAGCGGTAGTATCCGATAGTTTGGTGCTAAAACTAGCAACATAACCCAAACATAGTAAATATTTAAAATCAGGTAAAAACAACACTCCTAAAGCACATACAGCCGCTATTAATGCTGAACCCCAAACGTTTTCTGGACCTCTTGCACCACCACGTTTTTCTGCAATTCCTGCGGCTTCTTTTTCCGCTATACCAATGCGCGTTACCCCAGAACCAACAATAAAATAAAATACTACCACTAGATACCCTGGCCAACCTAGTGTTCCCCAAATGATTATTCCTAATAATCCAGCATTCAGTATACCTGCGGGTGTGAGCAATTTTTTGGGAAGAATTGCCACTATTCCTAGTAAAATTGCATTTAAGGCTAATCCCATTAACCAGGGATTTGTCAAATCAATTAAAGATAACATCTGTGATAAATTATGAGTATTTTCAGATTGCGATAATAAAATGATTTTATGCCATTTTATTACGGATTTATCGTAATTTTACCTCACAAAATCACAATCAGGATATCCAGAATTTAAGGATATACGGGACTTACGGTGAATAGTTAAAAGTCGCTCGTGCTGTATCAAATATTTTCATACCTCCTTAAATCCCCTTTTTTAAGGGGGTTAAAGAGGGTCAATAAGTGTCTAATATCATGATCGAAAACTGAGGTTCTTTGAAAGTATTAGATGAAACTGATAATCTCCCCAAACATCCCCTTAATGGGACTTGATAAACTTCTTCTCAAATTCGATTTACAGCACTTCCCGATGTTATGAGGTACAAGAACCCCACCCCCAACCCCCTCCAATATCAAAAGTTTATCCTTTTATTCCCTCCGCAGCGGGGGGATTGAGGGGGGTGCAAATGAAGTACCTCATAAGAGCGGAAACCCCTGTATCAAACTGTCCAATTGATAACTTTCTAAGTTACTAACTGGCATTTGTGCTAAAGTTATTTGATCTTCATGACTCAAGATAACTCTACCATAAATGCGGGGTAACAAAGATTGCCATTGCATATTTCCTAATTTATCAATGAAGGAAATCTCTATAGTATCGCTAATGTCTAAATCTGTCATTAACAGATTCATAGCCACACTAGATAAAAACATTTCTGCCTCTTCTATGGTTAGATTACCTGTGTGGATAATCAGGGTAATTTTTTGATTTTCAGGATGAGTTCCTAATGCTTCAATTACCTCTTGTAACTCAAAACCAAGTTCCTCTTCTGCTTGTGTCCAATCTGGGAATATTATTAAGTTAATATCTCTCAAACGTAGATTTTCCTCTAGGTTCTCTGACAGATAATTCCTGAATAACTCCTGGAATATATTACCCATTTTAACAGAGTAAGAGCGACTATCTAGAAAACTAGGATTATTATTCATAGCTGCTTTAATGTCGTCGCTTTTTTGTTGACATAATTCAGAATTATTTCCCAGTTGAACTGCTAATTTGATATAAGATTCTTCGCTATCTGCTACCAAGTCAGAAATATTTAATGTTTGAATCATTGCTGCTCCCATTGCAGAACGGAAACAATTTCCCTGTCTAGCTATGACTGGTAAATTAACCTGTAATGGTTCTATTAAAGAAGTTGTTCCCGCGAAGGGAAAAGAATCTAAATAAACATCAGCTATTTTATAGTATTCCTTCATATCCTGTCTATCTGGGACTGGTTCAGGATCTAATACTATTAAGCGTTCAGTTTCTAACTCATACTTAATAAATATGGAATTGAGATGATTGATAAATTGTGTTTTAGGGTAATTATTTGACCAATTCGGACCAAATGGTAATAGCACTAAAACTGAATTTGGTACTTGATTAATAATTTTAACCCATGTTTCAATTAGTTCGG
The DNA here is from genome assembly GCF_014697585.1 of Dolichospermum sp. FACHB-1091. GTDB lineage: Bacteria > Cyanobacteriota > Cyanobacteriia > Cyanobacteriales > Nostocaceae > Dolichospermum. The sequence goes on from NZ_JACJSB010000004.1 coordinate 147,304, forward strand.
GAATGATTTTGAAATAGTTAGCACAGGAGATGAAAACAAAAGCATCTTCGGGAATACCTAAATTATTCCGTTCTACTGGGGTGGTTATTTTTCCTTCTTCAGTCCCATAACTAAAACAATGTGCAGAACCCTCTAATTTGATTAACTTTTCTTGATATTGATCTTGTGCTGTGGGTGATGGATCTGTTAATGTTCCAGAGATGTAATAATCTATATTTCGTATTCCCGTTGTCACTACGGAAGCACCACTAGTAACTTGTATTCTTCCTAATCTAAAACTTGCTAACAGAAAGATTTGATTAGTAATTGCGGTAACGTTGGTAGCTATAAATAATATATCAACATTATCACCACGAATTGTATTTACTTGCGCTGATAATTCCGCTGGTAGCAGTTTAAAGGAGTTGGCTGAAAGTTGACAATATTGTTCTAGTGTATGACCTGTTTCTGTGAGTGAGTATAAGATTACCTCAAAATCTCTAGTTAGGTATTCATAAACAGGAAGATAAGCGAATGTTTCCGCTGAGGGTAGGAAATTATGAGCTAAGATACCAAGTCGGATTTTTTTTCTGTTTGTAGGTCTATCCGTAAACTCATAATCAATCTCATAACCCTTAAGTTTCAGAAAATATTCTATTATTTCCGCACGTTTAACATAGATATCTTTCAGATTAGCTTCATTGAAGTAAAGAGGAATAAAGTTAGCTTTTTGGGCAAAATTGTTAACTACTTCATGCCATAACTCAGAATCAGAGTTAGAGTTATTGAATATAGATGTGTATAAGTAATCGAGCGAGTTCTGCAAGTATTGGTGGTAATTATCTGCCTGGCCTATTTCTTGGAAGTATGAATGAGAGGAAAACAGGAATTTAATATAGTTTACTTCTTGATAATTATTAATTATTTTAGGTATAATATCGGCAAATAAATTTTTTGAATTTTCTCGAATATTTTCTAAAGTAATTGCAGATTCACTAACAGGAAATATATCGCTAATTTTTAATACCTGAGCATTTTTGGATGATATCTCCGAATTATCACAAATTATGCTAATCATATCATTTATAAAACGATGAACTGATTCTTGACCATATTTAATTTGTAGTTCTTGTTGATATCGTACCTCCTGCAATGTATTTCGTGCATATTCTATTTCTTCTATTCCATAAGCAAATCCCTTTAGTTCAAATTCTCCGACTTCTTCTAAAACCACTGAAGTAGGTAAGGTTTTAAACCATTCATCTTTGGTAGTTCCTGCCATGGGTAATATGATAGGAATACATCCACATAAGGCTGCCATTGAAGCGATATAGGAATATGGATCGTAAGAAATAAGATATTCTTTTATATTAAATATTTCAATGAGAATTTCTTGAGATAAATAATCATCCAAGAAGAGAGAATCAGATGGATGAATATATTTTAACGACTTGTGAAATTTATGACCTTTTCTTATAATATGACAGTAACCATCCCTTGATTTGCCATGATTCTTTAATGCTGGATTTATGTATAGCGGGGAAAGAAGATTATAATGCCTTACATCTTTTTCAGGATTATATGTAGAATAGTGGTAAACAAAGTCATCTTTTCCCCAAGTTTTATATATGTCATGGGGACAGTTAATACCAAGTTCGCAAAGAATCCATCTAACTATATACTTTGCATTTAAAGGATTTCCAACTGTCACTTCTGGATATACAACAACTGTATTTTCATTAACATCGGCTTCTGTTCCATACTTTTCAAATATGCTGTTAGGTATCTTTAGCCCATTCATGTCAAAGATTTTGCATGGAAATCCGGCCTCATCAATAATTCGAGCTAGATTATGAAGAGCAATAACTCCACCAACATGAGCTTGAAAGGCTGGAGAAAAGATCACAAAATTTAATTGATGTTTTGTATTGGTCTGATTCATGATTTTAATTCCTATAGAGTTATTTGCGGAAAAATGTTTTTAGCTTCCCTAACGGCAATCCTAATGATTTGAGATATCATGTAAATTTCATCTTCGTTTACTGAAGTTCCTGTAGGTAATAGTACAACTTTATCAGCTAATTTTTCAGTCTCAGATAGTAGTAATTTCGCATGGGGAAAATATGATTTATAAGGCTCCATGCGATGACAACCGGGATAAAAGTAACGACGAGCTATGATATTCTCACTATGAAGAATTTTGATCAAGTTATCCCTAGTTATTTGAGTTTTAGATTCTTCAATTTCTAAAACAATATATTGATAATTAAATTGTTCTGTTTCATCATAACTCAATAATGAAATTCCGGTAATATCAGCAAGTTCTCTTTGATAACACTTGTAATTACGATAGTTAACATCAACGAAATCATCAATACTTTCTAGAGAGGTTAGCCCCATTGCTGCTGATGTTTCATTCATTTTGCCATTAGTACCAATGTATATTACTTGGTCATAACCAGCAAAACCAAAGTTTGTCATCAAACGGATTTTTTCTGCCAGTTCATCGCTATTTGTAACTATTGCACCACCCTCAAAAGTATTCAAAAATTTAGTAGCATGAAAGCTAAAAACTTCAGCCTCTCCAAAACTCCCTATCATCTTACCTTGATGTGAACAGCCAAAAGCATGAGCAGCATCAAACATTAATTTTAAACCATAAGTATGAGCAATATCACTTAAAGTTTCGACATCACAAGGACGACCCCATAAATGAACACCAATAATACCTGTGGTTCGTGGGGTGATACTTTGAACTATTTTGTTTGGATCTATGTTATGGGTTTGGGGATCAATATCACAAAAAACAGGTGTAATTTCTTGCCATTGTAGGGCGTGTGGAGTAGCAATAAATGTGAAAGAAGGAACAATAACTTCACCTGTTAAGCCCACAGCACGAATAGCTATTTCTAGTGCTACTGTGGCGTTACAGGTGGCTATACAATGCTTAACCCCGACAAATTCGGCAATACGTTGTTCAAATTCTTGGACATAAATGCCATGATTAGTTAACCATTTTCTGTCTAAAATATCATTGATGCGCGATAATAAATCTTCGCGGTTGCCAATATTCGGACGACCAACGTGCAGTTTTTCTGTAAAGGTGGGTGTACCACCAAATATAGCTAAATCACTGAAGTATTTTTTTTTGCAAATCATATTTTTCATAAATTATATTACTACATAGAAATTTTATTTTCTGATAAAAATTTCTGGTAGTTTTCAAGCACACCTAACTTATCTCTTTCCCCGACTTTGCGATTACCTATATATATTCCCCAAGGGTCTAAATTTTTAGTCACAACTGATCCTGCTCCAACTGTAGCACCTTCCCCCAAAGTTACGCCTGGTAGGATAACGCTATTTGCTCCAATTATACAAAACTTACCTATGTTTATCGGTGATCTTTTTGTATTCCTGTACTTTTCATCAATTGTAGGATTACCAAATCCCCATTCTTGAAAATCTTCTGTGCCTGTAAAAATTCTTACTCCAGAAGATAAACCTGAAAAATCTTCCATAATAAAACCTTCACCCCCCGTAATTGAGGTGAAAGATGCAATATGTACATAGTTACCTATTTTAATAGGCTTTTTAGCGTAAATAAAAACAAAATCATCAATGATAATATTTCTGCCAAATTCAATATTTTCTAATCCTAATATCTTGGTAAATTCAAAAGTAGTAACACCTGGAATACCATACTTATCAACACTATTTTGCATATTGATTTCCCGTCAAATTTAAATAAATAATTAAGCCACATTTAATTGTGTAACCGAAAAATAGCTACTTACTACTTAGCGTTTTCTTTTCCCCCATTTTGTTTTTCACATCTGCCAACACAGTTTTAAAATCCTACTTATTTAATTTTACCAGTTTCTCCATAACGGCGATCGCTTACTTCACTCCTTAACCTCCTCAATTACCCCTATCCTATATCTAGAGAGTACCCACAATTCTCGAAAATCTATCACTTTCTAGATATACTAATGTTAATTTTCACAAATCTTTACAATTGATATGAAAGTACCAGTATCAATCCCTTAACTTTTTGTATAATTTATCCATGCTTTATGATACAATGTCCGGTAAACATTCGATTGTATACTGCTATATGCTAAAAAAATTTAATTTAGAATTTTTTAATTCAACTGTAGAGACGTTCCATGGAACGTCTCTACAATCTTGACCTCCAGGGGTCTCTTGTAAACAATTCCTAGTTCCCAGTTTTCTTCTTCACATCTGCCAAAACAATCTGATAATCCTGCTTATCTGGATGTAATTTTACCAACTTTTCCATCAAAGCGATCGCTCCTTGATTATCCCCCGACTTTAACCGAATAATAGACAACTTCTCCAGTGCTAATTGATTATTAGGTTCACGCTGTAAAACTAATTCATAACCCTTAATTTGTTTCTTTAACTCGGTTTCCGCTGATTTTACTGCTGCTTGCTGAGGTTTTTCCCAAACCTGTTTAATAAAACTAACTCCCCCGAACAAAAAAGACAGAGCAGAAATATAAGAAAAAATTCTTTTCTTCTGTTCAATTTGCTTACTCCGCTTATTTAAGTAATCATCCCCCGACTTAGCCATATACCAAACATTGCTGTTGTCAAACTTATCAGCATTACTCCTAATAGTATTAGATTACCCAGAACAGGCAAAAAAATATCATCTATAGAACTCGTATTTGATTTTTGAAAAAAATTAGGTATTGTAGGGTGCTTTACTACTACATAAATTCTATCAATAAACAGATTTGTAATATCTGACGCACACTAGGCATCTTTTCATAAATCAAATATTATTCCTATATCATTTCTAAATTGGTATATTAACATTTATCCCAAAATTAAACCACTCCGGGGAGGAATAGTTAAACAAACATTCTCACCCTTCTGGATCATCTCCCCATTCCCAAATAAAACTTGATTTGGCCGATTTTGCAAGTTACTACAATCTATATTCACTGTTATAGATTCAGTTCCCACATTCACAGCAATAATTAATTCTTGATTTTCTAAGGTTCGTGCAAATATGTAAACTGTTGCTGCTGCGTAGAGAATCTGATAGTTACCAATTCGCAAAGCCGGGTAATTATTGCGAAGATAAATTAATTGTTTGTGAGTATTTAAAATACTCTGATTCCAGTTAGATTCTGGCGGAAAAACACGACGACAATCAGGATCTTTTCCTCCAGGTAAACCCACTTCATCACCATAGTAAATACTGGGCGCCCCGGGAAAAGTAAATAATAGCAAATTACATAATTCTACACTGGTTTGATCGCCATTAGCAATGGTAATTAATCTAGATGTATCATGACTACCAAGTAGGTTTAATTGAGTTAATTGAATTTCCCAGGGATAAAGTTCTAAAAGGGATTGAATTTTAGTAGCATATTCAGCCGCATCTAGGGCAGGATAGGGGTAATAACTGTTATATTTAACTTCTTCTAAAACGATGCGATCGCCCACTACAAAGGCCAGGACAGCCTGATTAAATAAATAATTCAGGACCCCATCAAATTGTGTACCATCGAGCCATTCACGGGCATCTGACCAGACTTCACCCACAATATAAGCATGGGGATTAATACCTTTAACTCGTTGACGAAATTCCTGCCAAAAACCAGGAGTTTTAATCTCATAGGGTACATCTAAACGCCAACCATCAATACCAAATTCTAACCAATATTCAGCAATTTTCATGATATATTCCCTAACGTCTGGATGATCATGATTAAAAGTTGGTAAAGAGCGAATACCAGCCCAAGAAACATAATTAGCCGGTAAATTACCATCATAGGGAGCAAGCGGCCAATTTTCAATTTTAAACCAATTTACCCAAGGAGAATTAGATCCATTTTCTAAAACATCATGGAAAAAGAAAAACCCGCGACTAGAATGATTAAAAACACCATCAAGGACAACTTTAATATTACGATCATGGGCAGCATCTAACAACTCCCTTAAAGCTTGATTTCCTCCCAACATAGGATCAACCTGATAATAATCATGGGTATGATAACGATGATTACTTGCAGATTGAAAAATGGGCGTAAAGTAAATAGCATTAACCCCTAAATCTTGGATATAATCTAATGATTCTAAAACTCCCCATAAGTCCCCTCCTTTATAACCTTGAATTGTCGGTATAGCATCCCAGGCTTCTAAATTACTATTATTTAAAAAGCTACAACGGGAACGCTGACCTCTTGCAAATCTATCGGGAAATATTTGATAAAAAACCGCGTGTTTAACCCAATCTGGTGTTTGAATTTGCATAAAATTATCCAAGATTATCTAAGATGAACGGCGAAAATAGCAAAAAGTATGCTATGATCATCCACAATACCCAGTTTTTACGAGTTTACAGTAATTAGTTCTATAATGGTATACGTCAAGCGCGTTGAACTTACCAATTTCAAGTCCTTCGGTGGTACTACTTCTGTACCTCTACTACCAGGTTGTACTGTCATATCTGGTCCTAATGGTTCTGGGAAATCAAATATTCTTGACGCTTTGCTGTTTTGTTTAGGCCTGTCTAGTTCTAAGGGTATGCGGGCGGAACGTTTACCCGATTTAGTTAATAACGCTCAAAAACATCAGGGACGTTCAGCGCTGGAAGCTAGTGTAACTGTAACTTTTGATATTTCCGATATCTCCCGCAGAGACGCACAGACACAGAGGGAGGAGGAAGAGGAGGAAGAAAATCCAAAATCCAAAATCCAAAATCCAAAATCAAGGGAGGACGGGGAGGAAGTAGCAGAAGAAAATCCAAAATCCAAAATCCAAAATCCAAAATCAAGGGAGGACGGGGAGGAAGTAGCGGAAGAAAATCCAAAATCCAAAATCCAAAATCCAAAATCAAGGGAGGACGGGGAGGAAGTAGCGGAAGAAAATCCAAAATCCAAAATCCAAAATCCAAAATCCTCTGACTGGAGTGTTACCCGTCGCTTGCGGGTGTCTCAACAGGGTGGTTATACGTCTAATTATTATATTAATGGTGTACCTTGTACTCTGACTGAATTACATGAGGATTTGGAGAGACTGCGGATTTATCCTGAAGGTTATAATGTGGTTTTACAGGGTGATGTTACTAGTATTATCTCAATGAATGGCCGGGAACGTCGAGAAATTATTGATGAGTTGGCCGGAGTGGCAACTTATGATCGTAAGATTGTTCAAGCTAAGTCAACTTTGGATGAGGTGAAGGATCGGGAAGATAGTTGTCGTATTATTCAAACTGAATTAACTGTACAATGTGAGCGACTTTATCAAGATCAGGCTAAGGCTCAGAAGTATCAACAGCTACGGACGGAATTTCTGGAAAAGCAATCTTGGGAAGCAGTTCTATCTTGGCGTTCTCTGCAATTACAACAGGAAAAGCTGGTTTCACAGGTTGAAGAAAGCGATCGCAATTTCAGGGATTTTACTAATCAGTTAACAACAATCAATACCCAAATTGAAGAGAAGAATACTGAACTAGAACAACGCAATCTCCGGGTTAAGGCTTTGGGTGAGGAGGAACTTTTAGCAGTTCAATCTCATCTTGCTACTCAAGAAGCGGAACGCAAACAACTCCAACGTCAGCACAAGGAGTTAGAAGCTCTTATTCAAGAATCTGGAAGGCGTTTAAATCAAACTTATCAGGAAATTCAACAATATCAACTCTCTTTAGAGGAAGCAATAGAAAAACATAATGTGGAAACGTTAAATACTGCGTCTCTACAAATAGAAAGAAATCATGCAGTAATAAATTTAGAAAATTCTCGTCAAGCTGCGGCGGAAGTAGCTAGTGCTTCGGAAGCTTGGGTACAACAACAAACCGAACTAAATCGGAATATAGAATCTTTACTACATATTCTTGAACCTCAACGCACGGAACAAGCTCAATTACAAGAACGCAATACTCAATTACAACTGCTGATTTCTGAACAATCTCAATTAATAGCCACTTTACAACCGGAATTAACTCAAAAACAAGTTGAATTTGCACAAGTCGAGACAGAATTTAATGCTGCTAGTTTACCTATTCAGAATTTAGCGGAAAATCTCACCGCCACAGAACAAGAGTTACAAATTCAACAAGATACTCAAAAGCGGCTTTTACAAGAACAACGGGAGAAACAACGTCAGTTAGATAAATTAGAAGCACAGACTCAAGCCCAACAAGAAATACAAGGAACACAAGCTAGTAAGGTAATTTTACAGTCAGAAATGCCCGGTTTGTGTGGTTTAGTGGTGCAGTTGGGGAAGGTCGAACCTAAGTATCAATTAGCATTGGAAACCGCTGCTGGTGGTCGTTTGGGACATATTGTTGTGGAAGATGATAGTGTGGCTTCTGCGGGAATTGAACTCTTAAAACAAAAAAAGGCAGGAAGGGCAACTTTTTTACCTTTGAATAAAATTAAAGTCCCTAAATTTACTCAGGACGCAACTCTGCGTTTAGCTGATGGTTTCGTTAATTATGCCGTAAATTTGGTAGAATGCGATCGCCGTTATCTAGATGTTTTTACTTATGTTTTTGGTAATACTGTGATTTTTGCTAGTCTGGCTCAAGCGCGAAAAAATATCGGACTCTATCGCATTGTCACTTTACAAGGGGAATTACTAGAAACAAGTGGAGCAATGACGGGAGGTAGTAGTAGCCAGCGTTCCTCCTTGCGGTTTGAAAAAGGTGAAACTGGGGAAGGGGAAGAGGTAGGAAATTTAAAAACTCGCTTAATGGATATTGATCGGATTTTAGAGCGTTGTGGAGAAGCTATTAATACTTTAGCAACTTCCATGAAAGCCCTGAGTCAAGAATTAACAGAAGCACGTCAAGCAAAGAGAGAACAACAATTATATTTAGAACAATTAAATAAAGAGATTAAGAATTTAACAAGCCAACTAGAAAATACTCGCAGTCAACTTTCCCAAAATACGGAAAAATTCACATCTGCACAATCCCGTTTAGAAATTTTAAATCGGGAACTACCAGCACAAGAAACTCAATTACAACAATTGAGACTGATATTAACTGATTTAGAATCTTCCCAAACTCCCAAAGAATGGCAACAAATCCAAAGTACCATGAAAATGCAAGAACAAGAATTGCAACAACGGGAAACAGCACTAAGGGATGGACAACAACAGTTAAAAAATCTAGAAAATCAACAACAGCGTTTACAAGAAAAAATAGAAGAATCCCAAGCGCGAGTAATTCAATATCAACAAGAAGAAACAACCAGCCAACAGCAAGCAGCAACAGTCAATAACCAAATTGAAGAATTAAATCATTTAATTGCTGTCAATGAGAGTAATTTGCAGAAATTAGCAGAAAATTTAGGAGAAGAGAAGAAAAATCGGGATCTGACAGAAACAGAATTGCGATCGCTCTTATTGCGTCAACAGCAATTACAATGGGAAATAGAGAAACTGGCACAAACCCAGGAAAAACGCCGAGAAGACCTAACAGCGCTACAAAACCAGTTAAGAGACTTAGGTGCAGAATTACCCAGTCCCCTGCCAGAAATTCCTGGTAAAGTTAACTTAGAAGACCTACAAAAAGAATTACGGAGTTTAAGCAAACGCTTACAGGCCATGGAACCTGTAAATATGTTGGCTTTGGAAGAGTACGATAAAGTCAAAGGTCGTCTCCAAGAACTTACCGAAAAATTAGAGACCCTAGAAGGGGAACGGACAGAATTATTATTAAGAATTGAAAACTTTACCACGTTACGTCAAAAAGCATTTAAAGAAGCCTTCGACGCGGTAAACGAAAATTTTCAATCAATTTTCGCCATTTTATCAGATGGGGACGGTTATTTGCAACTAGATAATCCTGAAGATCCCTTTAACAGTAGCTTAAACCTAGTCGCACACCCCAAAGGTAAACCCGTCCAACGTCTTGCTTCCATGTCTGGGGGGGAAAAGTCCTTAACCGCGTTGAGTTTTATATTCTCCCTCCAGCGTTATCGTCCCTCCCCATTTTACGCCTTTGATGAGGTGGATATGTTTTTAGATGGGTCAAATGTGGAAAGGTTAGCGAGAATGATTAAACAACAGGCTCAACAAGCACAGTTTATAGTCGTGAGTTTGCGTCGGCCGATGATAGAATCAGCACAGCGGACAATTGGGGTGACTCAAGCTAGAGGCGCTTATACTCAAGTTTTGGGTATTAAGTTATAATCGTCTGACCATTGAAGCATTCCGCAGAATTGCGTAAGATATATAATTGTGAAGCGATAGCGAAGCGCTCCGCAGGAATCGCTGTATAACAAAGCATTAAACTTGACAATATTGTGGTATTTGGTTTTGAGTTGGAGGCGATCGCTGCGGCGAGAGGAGCGATCGCCCTATGAGGAAACTATTTGAGAACTACTTAACTTTAAATTTTTTGAGCTATAGTATTGTCATACAGAGTTATGACAATCAAAAATATGAGAATTAATGCAAGGCTCGATAGCGATCGCGCTAGTAAGTTTAATTACATTCGCCAGCGGACAAATCAAGGTGCGTCTGACATTATGAAAGTGGCGATCGATCTTTATTATGAAAAATTACATCAAGAATCCCCTGTAAAACCTTTGCAACTTCTTAGAGAATCAGGGCTGATTGGTTGTGCTGAAGGGGACTCTGATTTGTCGGTTAATTACAAGCAATATCTTACTGAAAGTCTTAACGAAAAATATGGTCATCGTTGATTCTGGCTTTTGGATAGCACTAATCAATCGCCGTGATGATTATCATGTTCTCGCTCAAGAAGTTCTAGATACGATTGATGAGCCTCTGGTGACAACATGGTGTGTGATTACGGAAGCTTGTCATATTCTCTTGAAACGTACAGGCACAAATGCTCAACAGACGTTTATTCATAGCTTAGAAATTGGTGCTTTTGAGGTTTTTGATCTCAAAGTTCAAGATGGGAAAAGAATCAGTGAATTGATGAATCAATATAGTTCTCTGCCAATGGATTTAGCAGACGCTTCATTGATTATTCTTGCCGAACATTTGGGGCATGGGCGGATTCTATCTGTTGATTTTCGGGACTTTAATACTTACCGATGGAAAAATCGTCATCCTTTTGAGAATTTGATGTCTATATAACTAAAAATCATGACTCACAGTAATAGCGATTCCTATGGAGCGCTTCGCTATCACCCTCAGTAAATATTTAACAGATAGATAATTGAAGCGATCGCACTTCATAGGAGAAAGTAATCGCAGTAACTTGACAGTTAGCCAAAAACACAGTTAAAGTGAAAAAATATCTTGTGAAATCCTACATCCCAATAAAATTGATATTTATGAACGAACTTAAACTTACTGATATCACACAAAATTTCACTGAAGAAGATGCTTGTAAACAAATTGTAAGCTGGGTAACTCGTAATAGCACTAATCATCAAGTCATTAACATAGATAAAGTAATAGAAGATTATCTTGAAAAACACAAACCTAACGGGTGGGACACTAAATCTGGTGTTTATTGTCCCACATATTATGATACTGAAACTGGCGTAGAAGCTTTCTATGATGCGGCTTGGTATTTTTGTTCAAGAGGTATTCTTCGACCTGCACCTCTGACCAATCAAGAAGAGCTTCGATATCCCAAGAACTTTTGTGCAAAATTTTTACTTACAAGCTTTGGAAAAAAATGGATCTCAAAGTGTGAACTAAATGAATGTATGCCATCAGAACATGGAAGATTTTCTAAACTTTTGAGTGATAGAGATAATTTATTTGGTCAAGGTTATCAATCGCGTAGCCAAGAAGCACTGAGTTGCTATCGTTCACAAAACTATTTTGCTTGTTGCGTGATGTGTGGAGCAACATACGAATCAGTCTTACTAGCTCTTGCGATTGAGAAAAGTGGAAATGAGCAAGATATTCTTAAAAAATACAACTCAAATCGAGGCAGAACTACAATTGAGAATATTCTTATTGGTCAGGTTAATGATTATATTAAAGCTGATTTTCGTAAGTATAGTGAATTATTAAAGTATTGGCGAGATGATGCTGCTCATGGGGCAAGTTTAAATATTGGAGAAGAAGAAGCTTTTACTTCGCTGATCCTTTTGCTTAGATTTATTCAATATGCTGAAAAGCATTTTTCCGTTTTGACAAGTTCTCAAACAATCTAGAAATGAAATTTTAGACTCGAAAAGTAGGAATAATTATTTAGAGAAATTATTGATCTTGTCAGGCGATCGCGTATTACCGTCATCATAGTTGATAGTGCGATCGCCGATCTCGTAGGGTGCGTTAATGAAATGTAACGCACCTTATTTATTACTGGCACAAAAGCGATTTTTTCGGAGTAACTTCTCAAGAGAAAGTCAAAATCATATCAGTGCGTAAGCGTTGCGCGACTTAGGAATCGCTCATAGGTTAAATTGATAAAGTGCGATAGGGAACAGTGATGTTATAATTTTCAGAGCAAGCTGTTAAGGATAAGAGACGATGAAAAATCGCATCTTTACAGTTATTTTGTACAAAGAAGATGATGTTTACATTGCTGAATGTCCAGAAGTTGGCACAGTAGATCAAGGGGAAACGATCGAGCAGGCAATCGCTGGTTTGAAAGAAGCCACACGGCTTTACCTAGAGGAATTTTCCTTACCAGAAACATCTCCGAGATTTGTTACCAGCATTGAGGTTAGTTATGCCTAAGCTGCCACGAATCTCAAGTAAAGAGGCAATTCGAGCGCTTGAACGCTTAGGCTTCGAGCAAGTTCGTCAAACAGGCAGTCATGTTGTGATGAAGAAAGAAACTGAAGATGGTGAAAACAGCTTAACCAAACCTACAGTTTTAAATACATCAGCCAAAAAATAATTTAATCATCATAATTCTACCCAATTCTCTAAACTTAAACCCTCAACTCTGGCCAAATCACTATCATTAGAAACCACAATTAAATCTTTAAGAATAGCAGTAGCAGCGATTAAAACATCTTCAGTTTGAATTGGTACACCCCTTAATCTCAAATTAGCATGAATTTGGGCAGCTTTTTCTAAAATTGCCAAATCATTTAAGAAAATAATCGGATATTCTTGACAAAATTCCTCAAATCTTGCTCTTTGTTTTGGTGCATCAACCGCTAAAAAACCTCGCCTAATTTCAAAATAGGTGATACAACTAATAAAAATCTTTTCTTCCTTAGACTCACTAATTGTAATCTTGTGAAGAATTTGGGAATTTTGTTTGAGTGCTAAAGAAACAATATTAGTATCTAATAAATAATTCATAAATTTTCTATTTTCTTTTAACTGCATCATCAAAAATTGCCATTTGTTCAGGAGTAAAATCCTCTCCTATTTTAGCCAAAAGGTGTAGAGCCATGATACCACTACAACGCTTTTTAAGACTTTCTTCTGATATCTGACTAAATTCTTCCAAAGAAAAGTTTTCTTTAAATACTTTTACTAAATCTTGAACCATTTTCGTATAATTTAGATCCTCTTTAAATAAAGGACGTTCTTCCATTAAAATAGCAACAACATTCTCAATTCTCTTAATTATTGATTCTTGTTTCATATCAGTTGATAACATAAGTATTACCTCACTAAATAGTCTTTATGTCCATTATATCAAGTTTGTGAACTTTTAGCAATGATTTATACTAACACTTTTGAATCACCAATGAGTCCCTAAAAGTTTGTAGCGCCTGTTTTGAATGTCAAGCGTAAGCGAAGCGCGACCTAGGAATCGCTCGTAGGTTGGATGGATAAAGTGCGATTTTCTCAACCAGTTTTTACTAATAAATAATGATCATTTTTTTCATCTAACACCACTTCTACCTTCACCTGTTAATCATTGAGAACATAGTTATGTGTGATAAAACGACCGTTATAATTAGAAATTAATTCAACTGCTGTTTTGTGTTGAGCTTCATCTTGATGGAGAAAACAGAGCAACCCTAACGCACCTAAAATATAAGCTAAAATGAAGTAGCTTACAATCTACCGTGTATGAGTGAAACTGTCTATATTGAAACCAGTATCTTAGGCTACCTTACTGCTCGACCAAGCAGAGACATTATTGTGGCGGCTAATATTGAGATAACGAGGGAGTGGTGGAATACACGGCGCAGTGACTTTCAACTGTACTCATCCCAAGCAGTCTTGAAAGAAACTACCCAAGGAGATGCCAAAATTGCATCTCAACGACTAGAAATTTTTAGCAATCTATCATTACTCAACTTAAACTAATCCGTGCTGGATTTAGCAGAGCAATTTTTAGGCCGCAGCAACCTTCCAGCAAAAGCTGATATTGATGCTGTTCATATCGCAGTTGCAACTGTTCACGGAATGGATTATCTGCTGACATGGAATTGCAAGCACATTGCCAATGCTCAAATTCAGCGAAAATTGGCGGAGATCAGCATTGATTTTGGATACGAATTGCCGATTCTTTGTACACCCTATGAACTTCTAGGAGGTTGATTATGTTTCATGATCAGATTGTGGAAGAGATCCACAAAATTCGTGAACAGTATTCTCGATCATTCAATCATGACTTGAAAGCTATCTTTGCTGATTTGCAAAAGCAACAAGCTGAAAGCGGTAGAGAAGTTGTGAGCTTATCACGAAAGCAAGATATAAGAACACGTTGGAGCGGACGGGGGCGACATCTTGGTGGTGATGCGCCCGATGTTATCCGCCACTCAACTTAGCCATTATATCGAAGCGCTCCGCAGGAATCGCCGATCCTCTAGGGTGCGTTAATGAAATGTAACGCACCTTATTTATTACTGGCACAAAAGCGATTTTCTCGGAGTAACTTCTCAAGAGAAAGTCAAAATCATATCAGTGCGTAAGCGTTGCGCTCCCCAGGAATCGCTTGTAGGTTAGATTGATAAAGTTAAAATTAGAAGTGACTGCGTGAGGACAACTTGATGCAAATTACCCTGAACCTACCTGATAGCCTCAGTAAAACTGAAACTTTTAACCAGAGTGAATGGCTTCAGGAAATAGCCATTGCATTACCTTACATGGTATTCCTAAAGATTTAGAAAGTGCGATCGCCCTAGCACAAAAACAAGACGATAGAACTCGTAAAGAATTTGAAAAATGGGCAGTTTTAACCTATAGTAATAATCGGGCAGTAATTAATAGCAAAAAAGGAAAAGATGAAGGAATTGATGGAATAGCATATTTTAATGGAGATCAAGGTAAACAGGAAAAAATTATTTTTCAAGTCAAATCAGGTAAAGTTCAATCAAAAGATATTAGAGATCTATTAGGAACAATGACCTTAGAAAATGCCAGTATTGCCATATTTATTACCTTAGAAAATCCAACTAAAGATATGATTGCTACAGCTAAAAAAGCCGGATTTTATCAACATAAATACTTTACTCAAACTTACGATAAAATCCAAATTGTTACGGTTAAAGATATAATTGAGAATCAGGAAAGATTAAATATTAGATTAGGATTAGAAGTATTAAAAAGTGCGGAAAAAATTATAGAAACAAAAGCCACTCAAATCCAGTTAAATTTGTAGCCTGTAGCGTTAATGAAATGTAACGCACCTTATTTTTAATTGTACAAAAGCGACTTTTTCAGAGTAACTTCTCAAGAGAAAGTCAAAATCATGCCAGTGCGTAAGCGTTGCGCGATAGTAATCGCTCATAGGTTAGATTGATAAAGTGCGATCTGTAAATAGCCGTTTTGCTGCAATTTTTGCCCCAATTTTGGTGATATACTTATTGAAAACATATATAAAGTGGAACTATGAATTTTAAATTAACTAAAGTGTTCAAGAAGGTCTCTGAAGGCTACATAGGTTTTGTCGAAGAACTGCCTGGAGCAAATACTCAAGCTGATACTCTTGATGAAGCAAGAGTTAATCTGGAGGAAGCTATTGAGTTGGTACTTGAAGCTAACCGCTTTTTAACAGAGGAACTACTTCAAGATCAGGACGTTATTCGTGAACCTATTTTTTTATCAGTTGCATGAAGCGTCTAGACTTAATTCGTCATCTTGAAGCCAATGGTTGTGAGTTTTTAAGAGAAGGTGGTAGCTATACTATTTATGTCAATCGGGCTGCACAGAGATCAACTTCTATTCCACGCCATCGTGAGATGAATAACTTACTTGCTAGAAAGATATGTCGTGATTTACAAGTGCCAGATCCAAATATAACCTAACACTTCCTTCACAGGAATAGCGATCGCCAAATCAAGAAATTGATAGGCGATATATGTATAATAAGGCATTGGGTCGGAAAATTCAGACAATCCCGTTTCATTTCATCACTGTAGCCTTTACTACTTTCATATTGTTCAATAAATTGACGGCAGCAATCCACACAAATATGATTTTGCTTACCTTTTTTGATGCTATTTTTACGAATATGGGTTGATTTACATTCAGGACATTGCATGATTTCTTACCTCCATTCATACATTAACTCAGCAATGCCCCCTAAGCCTATCACATCCTAAATTCAGGCAAGAACGTTGAAAACCGAAGTTGGAAATTATGGAATGGGTTTACAGGACTGGCGATCGCCGAATCAACGGTAAACCCAAAATAACACTAGCTGCTCCTGTTGCAACACAGTTGCATGGATCAAACTCCCCACCAGGTAAGAATACACTGATATCATTTAGTGAACGCCAACTTTCTCTATCAGTTTTATCAGTAGTATATTCATGACGAGAAAAACGCAACGATGAACCATGACGAGCCAACCATTGAGGATCATCCACGACAAGTAACGCTAGGATTTCAGGTCGTAAACAAAGTAGATCCATCGCAATCCCTGAAATCTGCAGACTAGCCCCACCATTAACTAAAAGAGATTGTAAATCAGCAATTTCTGGATAGGTAATTGGATTGCAATCAGCATCTTCATGATCGAATAACTCTTCTGCAACCTCTCTTAAAATTGTATTTTGAATATTATAGGATTTGGGATCAAGAGGAGCATTTGTGGTAGGCTGAAAAACCATAGATGGTACAATGTGATATAGCCCTGCTCCATCAGCTAAATTTGCTGATCTTTGTCGGATAAAATATTGATAATCCTGTCCATCATAAACTGCAAAGAAACAAGAAATTGCGATCGCTGCACTTCTGCCTTTTCCTAACCAAGCATCTTCTAAAGCCTCAGATCCTTTTCTAGTTCCGTGCAACTTTTGACGTAAAGGCATCGCTTCGTAGCGTACCTCATGAGAGGCATTATCTGGTAATGTTGCCATTGCCCGTCGTAATTCCACCTCTAAAATTGTACAGGTATTGACTGTATCAAAATATGAACCTGTGCTGCAATGGAGGCGATCCCCTTGATCACTATTTTCCAAATACCGTAAAGCATAGGTTTTACCATTCCACAAATGGCTATTTGTTTTTTGCATTTCTTCCAAGAGCCAACTACTTTCAGGAAAAGAACGAGTTTCAACTGCCCAATCTCCTAAAACAGCAAATGGATCAGGATTTTTGGAAGTCCGAACCACTAAAGGATAGGTTAATCCTGCCGCTCCTTGAAATAAATTATCACTACCATAAAGCCACCCTAAAAAATTGACGATCATATTTAATAATAGACAAATTTGTTAAAACAAGTTACCCCATCTCTATAAAGTTTTTTGGCAAACTAGAATGTGATGAGAAGTGTTGCTACCAAAGGGTGCTTCCTCATAGTTACCGAATTTCTGAACTACTGTGAATCCATTTTCGGTCAAGATTGCCTCAATCTCTTTAGGAAAATAAATTCGCAACGTTAGAACTTCTTGCACAATTTTTGTAGTATTTTCCCACGAAAACGTTAATGTTCTATGGTAAAGTTGTTCCGCCGCGTCATATTTAGATTCCCTCATAGCGGTTACTGTTTCGTCACTATGTGGATCTTGAAAGATGGAATATATATCTTGACTATTAGGAGCATTTAAGGTGTCAAAAACATAGTAAGGATTTTTGAAATCTATAATGAAATATCCATCCGGTTCTAGATGCTGTTTCACGCAGTGCAAACAGGATTTAACATCAGGAAGTTCGTGTAAATGCGTAAATGTATCGTAAGGAAAAATTATAAGAGAGAAACGTCTTTTGAGATTGAAATCCCTCACATCTTTTTGAAGCCATTGTACGCTTTCCGATTTCTGGCCAGCTGCTTTTAACATTGAATCAGACAGATCAATACCTGTCACATCAAATCCTTTGTCCCCAAGAGGTACGCTAATCCGTCCAGTCCCACAGGCTAATTCTAGTATCGAAGGACCATAACACTCAGCCATATTAAGCCAAAATAATACATCTTGACTTTGTTTTAAATAACGGGGTGAGGACTGGAAAATCCGATCATAAAAAGCACCATCATAAAAGATGCTTGGATTGTCGGTAGGTAGTTTAGTTACTTTATCTTGTTCAAGCATTTTCAATTTTTACCAAGTTTTTTTGATCAGAATCAGACTGTTTGTCTTGACTATCAGAACCTGTACCTGTTTTTGCTAGGTAAATCCCAATGGTAATTAGGATAAAACCAATCCCACTTGATAAACTTAGAAATTCACCTAGTACGAACCAACCATAGACGGTAACGGGCAAAGGCTCCATTAAAAAAGCCATAGTGACAAAAGCCGAAGAAAAATGTTTGAGAACATAGACCACTGAACCATGACCAATGACCTCGCTAACAAAAGCTAATCCTAATATGGCTAACCAACCAGTGGTACTGATAGGAAAAATTACATCATCTACTAATAGAACTAACGGGGTTACCATAACTAAGCCACAGACACAACGCCAAACCAAAATATCAGAAGTTGATAAATGCTGACGCAACTTTTCAATTATAAGATAACCAACTGCGTAAAATGCAGAAGATAACAGTGCAGCAGAATCACCAACTACTGTCATAGTTCCGAAAAGGCTTTCGTCTGGGTATAACCAATCACCCAATCCCAGGACGACAGCTCCTAGCATTGCGATCGCTAATCCTGTCAGAAAACGACGATCGAAACGCTGTCCTAGGAACAACCAACCGCCTAATGCGGTAAAAAGAGGAGGCATATTAGCCAACATTGTGCCATTTGCCGCCGTGGTATAATCTAGCGACCAAGTCCAGACTAACCTTGCAGCTAATTGGGTGATAGACATAGCAAAGACTAAACCAACAATAACCCAAGTATCACGAGATAAACCAAGTGCTAAAGGAGTTTCCCCCATATCAGTTGAATCACTTTCTAAATCTTGTGAAGCACTTTGCTTATTCTGGTTATCAGAGGAGGACTGAAATAATTTTCTCCCATACCAACTTGTAAAAATAAGGGTAGAGAAAAGCATTCGGTTAAATACAGTAGCCTCTGAGCTAATCTCACGGATTGATACCTTAATAAAAATAGCCGTCGAAGATAACGCCAGAATACCACCGATAAGAATTAGAGATGGAATCAACTTTGAATCTTTTATCTTAAAGCTCAAAGCTTTATTTAGAGAACTTTCACTATCACTATCTTGACTTGAGACAATACTAGCAGTGTCACTCTTAGAAACAAAATTTTTATCTGTCGTGGAATTTATGTCAGTCATTATAAATTAATCTAAGTAGGCTGAATTGAGAAATTGTCAAAAGTTACTTCAAAGCCTTCTCTTTCAGGAGAGGCACACATTAAGCCCACTGCGATCATTTTCTCTTCAGGAAAATCTGCCAACCGCAACATCGTATAGTGTTCTCCATCAAGGGAATATTTCACCTCAATTGTACCTCCAGTACGACAAACCTTCATCCATAGGGCTTCTGGCTGACCAATTAAAGGAGCTACTGACCAATCTGAACGTTCACGGGTGACAACGGCACTGGCATATTGCACACCTTCGACAAATTCAATCCCACATTTCATCCAATATTGATCATTAATTCGCACCATCAAACCAGCTTGATCGTAAAGTTCTTCGTAGCGTCCGCAAATCCGAACAGTTGCCACAAAATCCCCCGACATATTACCAAAGTAAAAATGTCCTGAGTCACGGATAAAGCCATAGTGAGTTGTACGCCAAAAATCACTTTTCAGACCAGTTTTTACCCAAATCTGTCCCTGATCATCTCTCCAATCTGTAGGTGGATTATGCCACTTGCTTAACTGCATCTCAAATAACTCCTTTGCGAGCGGAAATTAATTATCAAAAACAAAACTGTAGATGGTTAATAGTTAAACCGCTAAGTCACTTCGTTTTGATAATCCTTCGTATATTTGTACTAAAATATCATCTAAATTGTACTTAAATGACCAGTCAGGATAATGGGATTGGAACTTCCGTACGTCACTAACCCACCAAATATGATCACCAAGGCGATTTTGCTCACTATAGCCCCAGTCCATCGGTTTTCCGACAATTTTACTACAAAGCTCGATCGCTTCTAACATCGAACAGTGGGAGTAGCGACTGCCACCAGCATTATAGACTTCTCCTTGCCGTGGATTTTGATAAAAATGCCAGAACATATTGACCAAATCATAGCTATGGATATTATCACGAACTTGTTTTGCCTGATAACCAAACACTGTGTAACGTCGTCCTATAATGGCACATTTCATCAGATAGGCTAAAAAACCATGAAGTTGAGTTCCAGAATGATCTGGACCAGTTAAACAGCCTCCCCTGAATACTCCTGTATTAAGACCGTAGTAAATACCATATTCCTGAACCATTATATCTGCCGCCACTTTAGATGCACCAAAAATAGTGTGAACACTACGATCAATACTCATAGTTTCATCTATCCCATGCTCGAAATAGGGATGAGATTCTTCTAATTCCCAACGTTTTTCCAATTCAACTAGAGGGAAGTGATTTATAGTATCTCCATAAACATTATTAGTGGACGTGAAGATAAACACCGCTTTTGGGCAATGCTGTCGCATCATTTCTAACAAGTTTAATGTACCATTCGCATTAACAGCAAAGTCGGTTAAAGGTTCTGTGGCAGCCCAGTCATGGGAGGGTTGTGCCGCCGCATGGATAATAACTTTAATGTCGGTGTTATAGGTTTTGAAAATACGCTCAAGGGCTTTTAAATCCCGAATATCTTCATTTTCATGGATATAGTTTTCAATTTCATTTTGCAGACGATCTCGGTTCCAACGGGTTGAAGCTTCATCGCCAAAAAAATAGCTCCGCAAGTCATTGTCAATACCAACAACTTGAAAGTTTTGATCGGCAAAAAATCGAACAGCTTCTGAACCAATTAAACCAGAAGCCCCGGTAACGATGGCAATATTCATAACCTTGATAATTTTTTAGGTGATAACAATTGAGAACTTGGGTTTGCTTAATCAAAGTACGAATGCTCATTTTGCACGTATCTAAACGTCAGTTTGAGTCTGGATTTTAAAAATTGTAGACAAAACAAAACAATTCGTAGCCCAAATCAGCAACACCCTTTTAGATTTATGACTAAGCTCGTTGCAAAGTGAGAGACTCAACCGTGGCTTGTGCCGCTTTTTGGATCTGTGCTAGATCCTGATCGCTCATTTGGCTATGGATGGGGAAACACAAGAGAGATTTTAAGATCCTTTCAGTAACAGGTAAATAGTAGCGATCCTTAAATAAATCTAGGGTGTGTAAAGCAACATTAAAATAAGAACGGCATTCTACTCCATGAGAACGTAGGGTTTGAATGGCTTTCTCCAGACCGTATTGTTCTGCATCGGGTAATAATACACCTAAGTTTTGGAAGTTAGAGTTAACACCTTCAGGTATTCGCTGAGGAATCAAAGCACCGTTACAAGAATTAGTAAAGGAGGATCTCAACTGTTGAGCATATTTGCGTCGCTGTTCTAACCCTTGGGGAAACTGACGTAAAACGTGCCGTCCAGTAGCTGCACGCAGTTCGTCCATTTTGGCATTCATCCCGATGGTGGAGCTTCGTAAATTCCCTTGAGCAATGCCGTGGTTACGCTGTTGACGCACTTCTTGTAGTAAATCTAGATCAGCACTGACTAACGCACCGCCTTCTATCGCAGGCAACACTTTAGTTGCATGGAAGCTAAACATCTGTAGTCGGGGTTGAGATAGAATGCGTTTACCATTGACTTCTGTGCCAAAACCATGACAGTTATCATAGACGATCTCAGCTCCTACGGTTTGGCAGAGTTCGGATATTGCTTCTAAATCGGCGGGTACACCAAATACATTTACAGGGACTACACAAGCAATATTATCTTCACGATCAAGGATTTCTCCCAAAGCTGTGGGTGACATTGTAAATGTTTCTGGATCAATATCACAGAATACAGGTTCTAATCCTGCTGCGACAATGGAGTTGAGAGTGGCAATGAAAGTATAAGATGGTAAAACTGCCTTGCCTTGACGATTTAGAGCTTTTAATCCTAACGTGAGGGCATCAGCGCCATTACTGAGGACAACTACATCTGGTACACCTAAGTAATCAGATAGTTCCTTTTCAAACGAGCTTAGGTGAGGTCCTCCATTGGTAGTTTGTCCTGTTACCAGGGATTTGTGAAATGATTGCATCAGCGCATCATCGGGAGCAAAGTGAGGTTTCACCATCGGAATGATCTGCTGTGTTGCTACTGATGAGGGGATAATTGTAGTAGGTACATCCCTAGCTAACAGTCCCCAATAGTCTAGAGTTCGACGTAACCCTTCTTCAGGTTCAATTTTTGCCTTGAAGTTTAGCACTCTTGCTAATTTTGATACATCAGGTACACGCAGAGGGATTTCTTCAAATCCTTTACCAAAAAATTCTGTACCTTTAACTTCTACAGTCCCCGCTTTATGGCCTGACAAGCGGATCATCATTTCGGCTAATTCCCTTACCGTCATGGGTTCGGAACGACCAATATTGACGGCAGAATGATTGAAGGAACACTCTGGACTCAGTTCTAGGGCAAGTCTAGCGGTTGCTTCTGCCGCATCATCGATATAGCATAATGTTCGGACTGCATGACCACCATCAACTAAGGTTAAGGGTTTGCCATCACGAATACAACCAAGAAATTTGCTGATTACCCTTCCTTTGCCTGGGGCATCAAGTTTAGCACCATAGATATTAAAGTAGCGAACGGCTGCCGCAGTTAGTCCTAACCGTCCGAGGGCATAGGCATAATGTTCTCCTGCTGTTTTGGAAATGCCATAGCTCCAGCGATAATTTTGTGAAGAACCGTACCAACGATCGCTTTCTTCTTCTAAAATTCCCGTATTAAGTCCATAGATTTCACTGCTACTAGCAATCAAAACGGGGCGATTATGTTTTAAACACGCCATTAAAACATTTCGAGTCCCTAAAATATTAATATCTAACACTTCGTGGGGACGAGTCATATATTCATCTACTCCAACTACGGCGGCAAGGTGAATAACACGATCGCAACGAGAGATCCAACTATCCATCAGATCAACATCCATAATGTCACCTATAACCTTATGAACAGAACTATCAAGATCATCAAGCCGTCCAGGATCTGCTGTATCCAGACAAACAACGGTTTTATCTACACTTAAAAGGTAGCGTGTTATGGCACTCCCAATAAATCCTAAGCCACCCGTTATTAAAACATCAAACTTTTTTTCCATGATAATTTGCACTGGTATTAATCTCGTGTATCACCATATCATTTCTTAAACTATTTTTAAACATAGTTAACAAAGTCTTAAACTTTTTTTAAACACAGTTACCAAAAACGTTTTGGAGAATTACCCTCGGAAACTGTTCGGCGATCGCGGTATCAGATTCTTTCAGACAGTCATACCGTGGGCAACGGTGTTCTGGGTGTTTTTTCGGCATAGCGAAGCACTCCGCTCCGAATCGCTTGTAGGTTGGATTGATAAAGTTAAAATTAGAAGTGACTGCGTGAGGACAACTTGATGCAAATTACCCTGAACCTACCTGATAGCCTCAGTAAAACTGAAACTTTTAACCAGAGTGAATGGCTTCAGGAAATAGCCATTGCCCTATTCCAGCAGCAGCGGATTTCCCTCAGCCGCGTAGACATCATGAACTTTCAAAAGCTGCTGGCAGATCGGAATATTTGTGTTCATTACGATGTGGAAGACTTTGAGCAAGATGTTCAACACCTGCGGAGTCGAGGCTGGCTATGATTGTCGTCAGTGATACTTCTGCTCTCTCGAATCTTGCCCTTGTTGATCATCTTGGGTTGCTAGAAGCTATCTACCATAAAGTTATCATTCCTGACGTGGTTGCCGGCGAATTGGTAGCGGCCAGCAATCCTACCATTTCAGCTATTCTCCAACTAGACTGGATTCAAACCCAATTCCTCAACAACTTCCAACTTGCTAACCAACTTCAACAGGAACGGGGACTTGATTTCACCGTTATACCAAAGCGATCGCACCATTAATATGTTATAATATGTTATGATTTAAAGTCGCAATAGATTTGTAGGTTGGGTTGAAGCATGAAACCCAACATAAGCAGATTTGTAGTGCGATCGCCGATCTCGTAGGGTGCGTTAATGAAATGTAACGCACCTTATTTATTACTGGCACAAAAGCGATTTTTTCGGAGTAACTTCTCAAGAGAAAGTCAAAATCATATCAGTGCGTAAGCGTTGCGCGACTTAGGAATCGCTCATAGGTTAAATTGATAAAGTGCGATAGGGAACAGTGATGTTATAATTTTCAGAGCAAGCTGTTAAGGATAAGAGACGATGAAAAATCGCATCTTTACAGTTATTTTGTACAAAGAAGATGATGTTTACATTGCTGAATGTCCAGAAGTTGGCACAGTAGATCAAGGGGAAACGATCGAGCAGGCGATCGCTGGTTTGAAAGAAGCCACACGGCTTTACCTGGAGGAATTTTCCTTACCAGAAACATCTCTGAGATTTGTTACCAGTTTAGATTGATCAAGTGCGCCCTCGCAACACTGACTTTCATTTCGCTTTTTTCTATTGTCATAGAAATTGAAAAATCAAGTATAATTAATTTAGTACCAACATAACATCTAATATCATGAATAACCTGCTATTAAATAGAATAACAATTAACCATGATATTTGTCATGGTAAACCGTGTATTCGTGGATTGCGCTATCCGGTGGAAATGATCTTAGAACTTTTGAGTTCAGGCATGAATATTGAGGATCTTTTAGAAGATTATGATGATTTAGAATACGAAGACATTTTAGCAGTTCTCAGCTTTGCTACTCGACTCACTCAAGTTAAAAGTATCCTCCAATTAGTTTCATTAAATTCTTGATTGATGCTCAATTACCAATGCGAATTGCCAATTTATTAGAGAACTTAGGTTGTGATGTTATACATACCAAGAATCTTCCTTTAAAAAATGCAACTCCAGATTCGGAAATCAACAAACTATCAATCCTGGAACAGAGAATTGTTATTACCAAAGGTAAAGATTTTTTAGATTCTTTCTTAATCAAACAAGAGCCTTATAAACTACTACTAATAACCACAGGTAATATTAGTAACAAACAAATTGAACAACTTTTTGTACAAAATATTACTCAAATAATCGAATTGTTTTTGACCTATGATTTTTTAGAAATGACTAGAGATAGCTTGATTATTCATTAGGGCTAGTTCGCTTGTTGGGGTTAGGTGCGTAAGCGTTGCGCGACCTAGGAATCCCTCGTAGGTTAGATTGATTCGGTTAGAGTCGCTGCATTATTTAACCATTCATCAAAAAAGCGATCGCTAGAATTGAGTCTCAAGCCAAAGGTTTGACGGAGATTGCTCAGGGTAGGGCTACTAGCATTTGTAATCACGGTTTAATTCCTCTTTATATTTTCTCCAATTAGGCATAAATTTATCCATTAAAGCCTGAAATTCAGACCCGTGACTCCGTTCTAAAAGATGAGTAATTTCATGAACTATCACATATTCTAAACATTGTTGGTCTTTTTTGGCCAATTCCAGATTTAACCAAATGCGTTTATCTTGAATATTGCAAGTACCCCATTTTGTTCTCATCATTTTTATTCCCCAGTCATTGATATTCACACCAATATTTTTTTCCCATTTACTAATTAACGGGGGAATTTGTGCTTTTAATTGTTGACGATACCAAGAATTGAGAACTTTTTGACGTTGTTCTGTACTACTTCCGGGTTTTACATACAAATTCAGATATTGATTATTGCTAATTTCCACTTGAGGGGAATTTTCATAAATTACATTTAATATATAGATTTTACCTTGAAAATAATGACTTTCTCCTGATAAATATTCTACTGTTTTCGGAGTTGGTTTTGATTGTAATTTACTTTGATTTTTTTTTATCCAAGCTAATTTGGAAATTGCAAATAAGCGCACAGATTCATCATTAATATGTAAAGGTGTGGCAATTCTAACACGACCGTCTGGAGGATAAACGGCTAAATGCAGGTTTTTAATATCTTTTCTAACCACATCTATAATTATTTCACTGACGGTGATTTGATAGGTTTCCATGGTATTATAATTTAAGGTTTCGCGCAGAGTCGCAAAGGAGCAAAGTCGCAAAGGAAGATGATATAATTACGAATTATTTTAATATTCATTTTGATTTTTGATTATTTCCATCATCTCATCTATCTGTTCTGGTAAAGGTAAATATTTCTTAATGGCATTTTTGATCATTCTTTCCTTAACTTTATTTCCTCTCCAACCATCTTGTTTAGTTTGACGAATTACCCTATCTATTGTTAACGCTAATTGTTCATCTTGATCTAGATTATCATATAATGCGATTTTTGCAGAGGTATTCAATGAAGGCGGATAAGTTGATGATTTACTCGGTTGGTGAATTTCTTGAGCTAAGATGATAATTTTCTGTAAATAATTTTCATATTCTGCTGTTGCGGTTTTACGGTTGTCAATTAGTTCTTGGAGTAAAATTGACATTTTATCAAAATACTTGGGGTTGGTGGGTTGTTGTTCAACAATTAATTTCCGCAGGTTGTTTTCTATGGTTTCCGCTACTGCGGTTTGATTGTTTCTAATTCCTGGGGGTAAACTATCAACTGCATTGACTCCATGATTAACTATTAATTCTACTAAAGTTAGATTTTCAAAGTTTGCTAAAATTTGACTTGCTTCTGCACCAATATAACTATCTATCAACTGCCGCATATCATTTTGATAGGCTTTAAAATCAATATAATCTCCACTGGCTAATTTTATCTCTTGACTAACTTGTTGATAATGTTTAACCTCTTTTTTAATCTCATAAATTTCCCGCTCTGTATATCCTGCTGCTGCCATTTCATTGGCTATATTGGCATAGTTTCTAACTAAAGAATTGACACTTTTATATAATAGTAGTCTTTGCGGTTCGGTGTTTTTTAAATCCTCTGGGTTTTCCGTATTACCACAAAAATAACGGGTATAGTCTGCTGTATGATAAGGGGGTTTTACGGCTTCACAGAGGGCTTTAAGGGCTTGTCTAGCGGTGTCTAGGTCATTTTTGCCCTTTTCTAATCTGTTACTTAATAACCCAGCTATATCAGCGATGTCATAATCTGCAAAAGCGGCGGAAGTGTAATCTTGAACGGATTTTTCTAAACTTGCAAATAAGTCTTTATAATCTATAATATAACCATATTCTTTGTCTTCACTATCTAAACGATTAACCCGACAAACTGCTTGAAATAAACCATGGTCTCGCATCTTTTTATCTATATAAAGATAAGTAGCAGGAGGTGCATCAAAACCGGTTAATAGTTTATCCACTACTATTAATAATTGCATCTGCGCGGGTGAATTAACAAAGTTGTTTTTTACGTCTTGTTCAAATTTATCTGCTTTTTGTCCATTGAGCATTTTTTGATAGATTTCATATTGATGTATTTTATCGGTTTTTCCCTCGCCTGTGGTTTCACCTTTGATACTTTTGATGGTAGGATCATAAGATGTAATGATCGCACATTGACTAAATCCTGCACTTTGGAATAATTCATAATATTTACAAGCTTCGTAAATACTACCAGCTACAAGTATGGCGTTACCTTTACCATTTTGTAATCGTTCTTTGGTGCTAAAATCTGAGATGATATCTTTAACTATCATTTCTAAGCGAGATTTGGAACTGAGGATTTTTTGCATTGTTCCCCAGCGTTTTTTCAGTTCGGCTTTTGCTGTTTCTGTTAACCCGCTGGTTTTGTCTGCAAACCATTGATCTATTTTCCTCTGGGAGGTGATATACTGCTCAACATTCCGGGCTTCATAACGTAAGTCTAAAACGACTTTATCCCCCACTGCTTCGTTAAATTTGTAAGTGTGAATATATTTACCAAAAACTTCTAAACTGCTTTGTTTGTCTTGTTTTAATAAGGGTGTACCTGTAAAACCAATAAAAAGAGCATTTGGTAATATATCTTTCATGGCTTTATGTAGTTTACCCGCTTGGGTGCGATGACATTCATCTACAAATACATAAAACTGTCCATAAGGTTGGAATTTTTTCGGTAAATTACGTTTCAGTTCTTTTATATAGTCTTCATATTCTTGTGTTTCGGTATTATTTTGCTTTTTCCCGAATTTATGAATTAATGAACAAATTAATGAGGGTGTGGTATTTTGCAGTTGGGTAATTAAGTCCTGTCCGCTTTTGGTTCGATAGATGTTTTCATTGACACCTAAAAAAACGTCTTTGATTTGGTTGTCCAATTCTTCCCGGTCAGTGATAATTAAAACGCGGGCTTTTGGGTCAAATTCTCGAATCCATTTCGTTAACCACACCATAGTTAAGCTTTTTCCACTACCTTGAGTGTGCCAAATTATCCCACCTTGTTGGCGCTTTATGTGGTCTTGGGCGGCTTTAATGCCTAAGTATTGATGGGAGCGACAGAGTTTTTTAATACCACTGTCAAAGAGGATAAAGTTATAAATAATGTCGAGAAAGCGATGTTTTTCGCACAGTTGTAACAGGTGTTTATCTAAAAGGTTTGTAATCTGGTTATAACTGTCCTCTTTCCAAGTTAAATAATATTTTTCTGATGTTTTAGTTGTTCCATAACGCAGCCCTTGGGTATCGTTACCTGCTGCAACTAATTGAACTGTATTAAAAAAAGACTTAATAAATATTGATTCTTGACTATCTAGGTTTTGACGGATACCTTCAGAAACGCTGACGGTACTGCTTTTGAGTTCCAGAACCGCTAAAGCAATGCCATTAATGTATAAAACTATATCTGGTCGTTTATCATTTTCCCCTTTAATGCTGACCTCTTCAGCGATATAAAAGTTATTTTTTAAGGGTTCTTGCCAATTTATTAAGTAAACGCTTTGAGTTTTTTCACCTGCTTCTGGGTTAACTTTTATACCATAGCGTAATAAGCCATAAATTTCTTTATTAACGTCATAAAGGTTTTTAGTTGTATCCTGATTAAGTTTATTTAGTTCATCAAGAGCTTGATTGATAATAGTATGATTATATTTTTGGGTATCGCGTAAAAATATGGTGAGTAAGTCGCTTTCAACGTTGCTATTATTGTCGCGTTTGTGCCAATTCCCTAAATATGTATAATCTAGTTGTTGTTGGAATAGTTGCACTACACGGTTTTGGGTTGCCCGTTCCGATTGTCCTACTTCACTCATTTTTTAACCCTTTTAGTGACAATTACGGTTTGATAGGATTTAATTATTTTAATATGTTTCACCCCAACGCGCAAATAAACAAAGATATGTAGGTTGGGTTGAAGCATGAAACCCAACATGAGCATATATGTTTCACCCCAAAGCGCAAATAAACAAAGATTTGTAGGTTGGGTTAAAGCATGAAACCCAACATGAGCAGATTTGTAGGTTGGGTTGAAGCATGAAACCCAACATGAGCAGATTTGTAGGTTGGGTTGAAGCATGAAACCCAACATGAGCAGATATGTTTCACCCCAAAGCGCAAATAAACAAAGATTTGTAGGTTGGGTTGAAGCATGAAACCCAACATGAGCATATATGTTTCACCCCAAAGCGCAAATAAACAAAGATTTGTAGGTTGGGTTGAATAATTTTTGCAATCATCTGGGATATTGGGATATAGTGATATTTTGGTTTTGAGGGTTTGAAACGGAATTACTTGCTCCTGAAAATTAGAAGTGAATGCGTGAGGACAAATTGATGCAAATTACTCTAAACCTACCTGATAACCTCAGTAAAACTGAAACTTTTAACCAGAGTGAATGGCTCCGGGAAATAGCCATTGCCTTATTCCAGCAGCAGCGGATTTCCCTCAGCCGTGCCAGCAAAATTGCCGGAATAGACATAATGAACTTTCAAAAGCTGCTGGCGGACCGGAATATTTGCGTCCATTATGATGTGGAAGACCTGGGGCAGGATGTTCAACACCTGCGGAGTCGGGGCTGGCTATGATTGTCGTCAGTGATACTTCTGCTCTCTCAAATCTTGCCCTTAGCGTATTTTAGTTCTTTCTCAAGAATCTTAAGAGGATGACTAGAGACAGTCTGACTAAATAAGATTATATGCCACTGCACAATTTTACCGTTATACCAAAGCGATCGCACCATTAATATGTTATAATATGTTATGATTTAAAGTCGCAATAGATTTGTAGGTTGGGTTGAAGCATGAAACCCAACATGAGCAGATTTGTAGGTTGGGTTAAAGCATGAAACCCAACATGAGCATATATGTTTCACCCCAAAGCGCAAATAAACAAAGATTTGTAAGTTGGGTTTCACTTCGTTTTACCCAACCTACAACCTGATTTTTCATTAAATTTTATGGCATAATACAGCAGTTACCGCTATTATGAAGTATAGATATTAATAATAAAACTCTTGTGGTGCGGGCATCTTGCCCGCATAATATTTACCTCACTCAAAGCTACTTGCTGTATCATCTAATTTAAGTTTTAAATCTGGAAATAGAGGAGAAAAAATACTATCTCCTAAACGATATTTTTCTTGTTGATATACTCCATTAATTAATTGACAAATTGTTAACGTCGGTTGTTTGGGGTTGCCAATAAATTGCATTCCACCTAATGCCCAAAAGTCTATTATCCAATATTCTGGTATTTCTAAAAAGGCATATTCTTCTATTTTTCTAGCATAATCATCTTGCCAATTTGTGCTGACAACTTCCGCAACTAATTTAATAGTATTACCATAACAAATTATTGGCTCTTTTTGCCAAAGTGGTTCTTGATTAAGTTTGATTTTATCTAAAACTATCACATCTGGACGCAGTGCTGTAGCTGACGCAGCAGGGGGTTTAATTAAGCAGGTTTTGGGAATTAACCAGTTTAATTTATTATCAATAATCTCAGTGTAAATTCTGCCGGCAATATTTCCCGCAACTTCTTCATGGGGTCCTGTGGGTTCGATGTCTCTGAGTTCTCCGTCAATTAGTTCATAGCGGGTATTGTCCCCATATTCAATTAAAAATTGCTCAAAGGTGAGGGTTTTTACTGGGGTATAGGTCATAGGTTTATATTGTTTCTGATGTTGGTTTTATGTTCACGAATTTTTAAGCTCTATTCAATATTACCAATTTTATAGGGTCTTGGTTTCCCGTCAAGTCGCAAAGGAAGATCCTATAATTATCAATTGTCAATTATTCTTGTTTTTCCTGTTAACAATTCTTGCATCATTCCCTGTTTTATGGTTTTATATTTGTCGCGTTTTTTTTCTAATGCTTCTATTTCTTTGTCTATGTCGCTGAGTATTTCAGCTATGGCTTTTTGTTCTTCTATAGTTGGAGGTAAAAGAATTTCAACGTTTTTTAAATTTGTTTTAGAAATGCCATATACTGATATACCTGTTGCAATTTTTTGAAAAGATTGTTTAACATATTGCATTGAAGTGATGAATGCTTTAAATCCATCAGCGATAACTTGTTTATCTGCTCTTAAAAGTAATGTATGTAAACCAGCTACTATTTCTTTATCTTGAATGTTTTTAATTTCAATACTAACTCCTAAACCTTCATAATCTTCAGAAGCATCTGCTATAATTAAGTCTCCATCTTTTAAAGTTGGAAGTCCTTTAACTTTTTCTTTGTTTATTAAAGGAATATTATCTTTATCACAATCTAAAACAAGATTCCATTGTGTATGAATATCTCCATAATGGATATAACCAACATTTCCGTATTCTGATAAGTCACTTCTTGAATTATTTCCTGTAGAAAGAAAATCAAAACATTCTCTAAAAGTCTTCACTTCCCATTTACCGCTAAAACCAGGTAAACGCTTCTTACCCGTGAGGAGTTCCTGCATTGTCCCCTGTTTAAGGTTACGCTTTTTCGTGATCAGTTGATCTATAGCTGTAATTAGGTTATCTACATCACTCAGTGCATGAGCGATCGCTTTTTGTTCAGCAAGCAGAGGAAGGGGAATATAATAGTTTTTGATAACATTCCAATCAGTTCTAGGCATATGTGTACCATACGCCATACTTGCAGTTTCTATAAAGTTATCAGTTTGAATACAAAAATATACATATTTAGGTAGTAGAATATCTGGAATTACAACAAAAGGCCAAATTTCAGTTGAACAAACACCATTTGTACTAGCAAACCAGTATTTTCTTAAATATGCGCGTAATTTACCAAATAGAATATCATTTTTATAAAAGACGTTTTTGATTGATGATTTATTAGTAGTTTCAGTATAACCGAGTAATATACCATTACCTTGATTTATATGTTCTAATTCAATACAAAACGGCTGTGATAATACCTTTTTAGGATCAATTTTTTGTTTACGAATAGCTACTATTTCTCCCAATTTCTTCACCTCCCAATCATCAGGAATAACCCCCACCTCAGTAACCTTATAACCATCCTTAATATTAATTTCCATTACCAAACCATCCCCATATTTTGCAAATCTGTACGTCGTTTTAAACCTTTGTAGAGACGTTCCATGGAACGTCTCTACCTTTACAAAAGATAACTATCACCAAACCATCCCCATATTTTGCAAATGTCCCTCAACCTTCTGAGTCAAAATCTCCACCTCAGAAGTCAACACAGATAAAGGCAGATCATAACGTTCCCCTAACTCCTTAATCCTTTGCGTCAACCGTTGAGAAATCCGATCCATTTCCCCAATTATACCCTGTTTTAATGTCTTCATCCATTTATCATTAACCACCAGAATTTTCACCTCCTCCTCTGTTAAATGTTGATATTTTTTAAGCACCTGATTATGTAAAGATAGAGTCAGATCCTTAATTTTCTTACTCATTTCTGCCTCCGCTTCAATCAATTTTAAATAACTTTTTAACACCTTTAACTCATCTACATCTGCAAAAAGCGGATTTTTCTGAATTTCCTTCATTCTGACATTAATACTAGTCTTAGTAATTTTCCCACTATCATTAGTCACTTCTGCTAATAAACCCTCTTCTCCACCATATTCCTCTTGCATTTCTTCCTGTTGTCGGACTAGATCATCTTTCTGTATTTCCCACTGGGCAATTTTCCCCTGTTCTGTGAGAAAATAGCGGTTAATCATCAAATCTTCGGGAATCAATTCACAGACATAATCTATAATAGCCCCCTTTTTATTGGTAATTTCCGTTAATTCCGCTTTCCAACCATCTTCAACTAAAATATAAACATCATCCTTCATTGTTTCTAACCAATAGGTCATCAAATGCTGATAAACATCATACTTATCAATCAGGTTTTTATCTGCAAATGCTGTTAACAAATCTTCCGATAAAGTGTAAATAATTTCCTTGGGTTTATCCCCTGGTTGAATAGCTGTTAATAACGGGGTGTGTTTATTTTCCCAAGTTTGAAAAACCTTGTCAATTTCTTGACTATATTGGATAAATTCAGGATGATTAAAAATACAGGTTTTGACCTCGGAAACTGCAATTTTTAGCTGTACATATCCTGCTCTATTTGTTGCTGCAAATAAATCTTGTTGTAGAGTTGGGTAAACCTGCCAATAATCTTGTAATGCTGCAATATCGCGCTTAGGTATGCCCCCTAATAAATGGGCTGCAATATCTTGAATATCTTCTTCTTCTTGAGAGTCAATATAACGGGGAATATTCAAATTATAATCATTGGCTGCAATTTCTGTAAAAAGCACCATCCGCGAGTATTTGGGAACTTCTAACTGTTTATTGAAAACATCTACTATTTTATGGATATCCTGTTCTCGCAGTCGGTTTTTATTGCCATCTTTAATATAAGCCTTACTTGCATCTATCATCAAAATACTTTGCCGATTTTCCGCGTTTTCTTTATCTATGACAATAATACAGGCCGGTATCCCCGTCCCATAAAATAAATTAGCAGGTAAGCCAATTATCCCTTTAATTATCCGTTTTTGCAGCAGATTTTTTCTAATATCTGCCTCCGCATTCCCCCGAAATAACACCCCGTGGGGTAAAATTATCGCTCCTTTACCATGAGGTTTTAAAGAAGCAACTAAATGTAATAAAAAGGCATAATCACCATTTTTAACTGGTGGAATTCCATAACCATCAAATCGGTTAAATTCATCTTTGTCTAATTTAATGCCGTTACTCCAAGCTTTCACAGAAAAAGGAGGATTTGCAACTGCAAAATCAAAGGTTTTTAAACCACTTTGATCATCTTTAAAATAGGGAGTTGATAAGGTATTATCTTGATAAATTTCCGCACTAGGATGTCCATGTAGAATCATATTCATCCGCGCTAATGCGTAGGTTGCGTTATCTATTTCTTGCCCGTAGATGCTGATTTTTACATCGGTTTCATCTGCTGCTTTTAATAATAATGAACCACTACCACAGGTAGGATCATAAATGCTTTGTTCTTGACTGGTTGCGGTGTTAATTCCTATGACTTTAGCAATAACGCGGGAAACTTCCCCAGGGGTGTAAAATTGTCCTTTGCTTTTACCTGACTGGGTGGCAAAATTCCGCATTAAATACTCATAGGCATCACCTAATATATCATCTCCATCAGCGCGGTTTTTACTAAAGTTTAAAGCAGGGGTTTCAAAAATAGCTACCAGGTTAGAAAGCCTATCTTGCATTTCCTTCCCTTTCCCCAATTTATCCCCATCATTAAAATCCGCATCATTAAAGATGTTACCTAAGTCATTAGCTGTGGCTAGATTCTGGATGATTTCATTGATTTTCGCCCCTATATCCGGTTTTCCTTTTAAATTGACAATATCCTGAAAACTCCCACCTTCAGGGACTTCTAAGGTGGCATCTTCTACACCTGCATAGCGATCGGAAATGTACTTAACAAATAATAAAACTAATACATAATTTTTATACTGAGAAGCATCCATACCTCCCCGCAATTCGTCGCAACTTTTCCATAAAGAACTGTAAAGTTCACTTTTCTTAATTGCCATTTTGTGTAGTAGCCTCAGAACCCTGATTTTTTCAATTCAATTATTTTCATTAATGTCTTAACTTATCATAAAAGTCCGGGATCTTATGATCATCCTTCCTTATCTGCGTTTATCTGCGTTTATTTGCGTTCAATTATTGATCACAATTTTTCCCTCCTGTTGTTAAGGAGAGGGTTAGGGTGGGGTCAAAACTGGTTTGGTGATCTCTATTTTGGCATTTTGGCGATACTTTGTTAACAACTGTCTATTTTGAGATAGGACAAATGGGGAAAGATTAGCTAAAATGTAAAAACAATCGGTAAAACAGTTACAATTTATAGTTTTGAGATACAGCACTTCCCGATGTTATGAGGTACAAGAACCCCACCCCCAAACCCCTCCAATATCAAAAGTTTATCCTTTTCTTCCCCCCGCTGCGGGGGGATTGAGGGGGGTGCAAATGAAGTACCTCATAAAAGCGGAAATCCCTGTAGTTGTAAGTTGGTGCTGTCCGATGATAGAATCACCACAGCAACAGGTAACAGGGAGCAGACAACTAACAAGTGACAACTGACAAATTTCTGTTAAAAATAGTGATATACATAAACTGGATTAAAGATCAGGACTAGGTATATAATGACCTCAGAGCAAGTAATTAGACGTTCGGATATATTAAACACTCAGGTAATTACCCGCGACAACGGTAAGCGGTTAGGTATCGTGAGTCAAGTTTGGGTTGATGTAGATCAAAGAGAGGTTGTGGCGCTTAGTTTGCGAGACAGCCTTATTTCTATTTCTAGTCTCCCTCGCAATATGTATCTTAACACCATTAACCAAATCGGTGATGTCATCTTAGTTGATAATGAGGATGTTATCGAAGATGTGGAAATAGAGATTCTCAGTAACCTCATGAACTGGGAAGTTATCACAGAAACAGGTGAAGTTTTAGGCAAGGTACGGGGCTTTAAATTTAATGGCGAAACAGGTAAAATATACACTATAGTCATTGCTGCTTTGGGATTACCCCAAATTCCTGACCAGTTTTTAAGTACCTACGAACTTTCCATAGATGAAGTTGTCAGCACTGGACCGAGTCGCTTGATTGTGTTTGAAGGTGCTGAAGAAAGGGTTAACCAGTTAACTGTAGGCGTTTTAGAACGGCTAGGTATTGGTAAAGCCCCCTGGGAAAGGGACGCAGAAGAAGAATTTGGTTATACCCCTCCTCGGGCGGTTGCACCGAGTAATCAATTACCCAGCGGTGTTCCTCTGGAAGCACCTCGGCCCAAGGTGCGTATTCCTGAACCCGTAGCCAAAGAAGAGGAATGGACAGAAGACTACGTAGAGGAAGAAAGGCCTCAGCGTCAAGTTATGAAAGCCCGTTCCTATGAGTCAATTCGGTATGAGGAGGAGGAAGAAGATAACTGGAGTGACGCGACGGTTAGGGACAGTTATCAAGAAGCACCCAGATACGAGGCCAAACCTACTAAAAAGACCTACGCTGACCAGTATGATGACTATGATGATGATTTAGATGGTGATGCTTGGGATGATGCACCAAAGCCCGTAAATATCCCGAAAAAGGTCAAGGAACGACAGGTGGAATACGAAGAAGAAGGCGGATATTAAGTTTTGTAAACCCCCTGATACTGGTAGTCAAGGGGGTTATTTTTTGTATCGGTTTGTTTCCGTCAAGGTGCATTTTTCTTTGTCGAATTTGGAAAATTGAGGATATCCAAACATTTAAAACTGTTCCCTGTTAAGAGTTCCCTGTTCCCTGTTAAGAGTTCCCTGTTCCCTGTTAAGAGTTCCCTGTTCCCTGTTAAGAGTTCCCTGTTAAGAGTTCCCTGTTAAGAGTTCCCTGTTAAGAGTTCCCTGTTAAGAGTTCCCTGTTCCCTGTTCCCTGTCACCTGTTCCCTGTTAAGAGTTCCCTGTTCCCTGTTCCCTACTCTCACAGACAACTTATTCAGCAAGCCCTACTTGTAGTTACTTATGGTTAAAAATTTAAAATATCTAAAGATGCTTCTATTTCTAATTCTATAATTCTAGCCTGTGTATCTTTATATTCTGCTAATTTTCCCTCTTGCCAATATAAATCTGCTGCTTTATGAAAATCCTCAATCGCTCCCTGTTTATCTCCTATTTCTAATCGGGCATTTCCTCGGTTATAATAAGCATTAATATAGTGGTAATTCATTTTAATTACTTGAGTATAATCGCTAATTGCTGCTGCATATTTTCCTAAATCAAAGTGAGCATTGCCTCGATAATAATAAGCGTCAATATCATCAGCATTAATTTTAATTGCTTGGGTATAATCTTCAATTGCTCCTTGATAATCTCCTAATTTAACCCGGTTATGTCCCCGGTTTTTATAACTAATACCATGATCAGAATCAATAGGAATCACTTGCTTTAATTGATTTTTATCATCTAATAAATAACGAGCAATTTGTCTATCTTTTTGCGTGGTAGCATAATCAGGATTCAGCTTAATTGCTTGATTATAATCTTCAATTGCTCCTTGAGTATCACCAATATGAGAACGAACATCACCACGATTTTTATAATTAATTGCAATATGGGGATTAATTCTAATTGCTTGGCTGTAATCTTCTATAGCTACTTGATAATTACCTATTTGATAATGTGCTAAACCTCTTTTGCTATAAGCTTGCTCATGATTAATATTAATATTTATTGCTTGACTATAATTAGTAATTCCTGTGTGATAATCTCCTAATTGACAATTAACTAAACCGAGTTTGTAATAAATTTCAGCATGATTATAATTAATTTTTAAAGCTATTTTTAAAGCTTGATTATAACTATTAATTGCGGCTGCATAATCCCCATTTTGGAAATATTCATCACCGAGAGTTAAATAAAAATTTGTTAAATCAACAGGTGCAGATGGGGATTTAATTAATTGACTTGGAGATAAATTAGATTTATGAGAATTTGCGGAAACTTGAAATTGTTCTAAATAGGAAAATAAACCACCACCATATAATAATTGATTAATCCCAAAGGAAATTTTTCCAGTTTTCAATTTAATCATTTGCGTGGGGAGAAATCCAGCTAATAAAAGGTGATATGCTGTTTGGGCTTCATTAACTTCTTCTTGAATCAAAATACAGACAATTACTGCATTTTTTTCCACTTCCTCCGCACTCACTGACCATCTAACTCTATCAATACTACCGTGACGAGATTTGACTTCAACCCCAATTAAAGAGTTAGCGGTGAGGGTAAAATCGCTTTTACCATCACCACCAAAGCGTTTTTCATAATCTATTTCAGTAATAAAATCGGCTAATCTTTCTTTAACAACTTCTTCTCCTAATTTACCTTTCAGGTTATTAATAAAAACATCACGGACTGGGGAGGTGCGTTTATATTTTTCCGTCATTAACCAACAAAATTCCCGTAATGTCTTTAATCTATCACCGGAAATAATAGTTAATTCACTATGTTGACCTTCAACTTCGCAATGAAGTAGACAACCAGATTTTAACCTGTTGAGAAAGTCAGACTGTAGCGATCGCAGTAGAGTAATCCAGTCCATTTTTCATTAACTGATATCATATTTTTCAGGGCTGGTAATTGGTATTGGTTTTCCTACCTCTTACCCCCTGACAAATGATTATTGAGGATTTTTTGTTTCTTCCTTGATTTGGCGTAATTTTTGGATCAGTTGTTGATTAAACTTAGTAGATCCAGCGGGGCGATTATCGTTATGTGTTGGTGAAGCTACAGGATTAAGAGTATTTACGGATGGAGTCTGAAGGGCATTTTTAGTATTCTGCAATGCCGATACTTTTTCTGGATTGGGAGTTGCAGAAGGTTGTGTTTGAATTGTAGATACTTTTTCTGGATTGGGAGTTGCAGAAGGTTGTGTTTGAATTGTAGATACCTTTTCTGGATTGGGAGTTGCGGAAGGTTGTGTTTGAGTTGTAGATACTTTTTCAGGATTGGGAGTTGCAGAAGGTTGAATCTTAGAACTGACTCCAGAAGCATTGAGATTATTTTGGAACTTGAATTGGAAAGGATAAGAGCTAATCAGTTGCTTATCGGCTTGAGGCGGATTATTCTTGAAATATGCTCTCACCTTAGATTGTAACTGAGGCGATATACTTGCTTCTTGGAATTTAATATCTAAAACTTTGCCATCTGAATTTAGAACTAATGTACCCGAAACTGTACCTTCCATTTCTGGTGTATCGGTAGGGATAGTTTCACGAATTACTCCATTCTCTTTGACATTCGGATATTCTTGTTGAATGTTCTGCCTGAGAGTGCGATAGGATTGTATTTTAGCCAGTAATTGCTCAGTTCTTTTACTTTTTAATTCAGACTCGTTTGTGACTATTTCTGGTGATTTACCTGTAGAATTGCCTGCTAAGGCTATTTTTTGTTGTTCTTGAGGAATTTTAACCGGATTATCTTCTGATTTCACTGCTTGTGTTGGTGAAATTTCTGTTGCTGTTCTACTACCAATATCATACTGTTCAGAAGATGGATTATTAAGTGGTTCTCCAGGTATTTCATTATTCTGCTTGAGTTCTGGTAGCCTATTAATTGCTAGGGGTTCGGTTTCTGGAATTCTCTCGCTGAGATTATTGACATCAGGAGACGCTGAGGGTGTATATCTGGCTTCTAATCTAGGCATTTCTCTCTGTGAATTGCTGCGAATCAGTCCCAAGATAGATTGTCTGCTAGGTACGGAAGAGAGGTTATAGTTACTTAATGAGCGAGGAATAAGCGGTAATGGCTGACTAGATAATTCTGGTTGTGTAGGAGGATAGATAGTTGATAGGCCGCCCAAAGCACCTGGTAATTGCTGCTGTAGTGGTAGTTGGGGTTGCTGTAACGCTATCTGAGATGTTTTGGGAGCTTCTGGTAATCGCTTTTGATCAGCACTACTCAATTCCATGAGGGGAACTGCTTTTGATGGGTCAATCTTAGCAGATTCACTAGGGTTAACTGGCATTAATGGCACAATTAAGGCAATAGCACCGTGGATACCAAGGGAAGCTATAGCCGCTATTCCTGTTGGTTGGCTTAATATTTCCGGTATGTTTTTTAAGACAGATACGTAAGACATAGTGTTATCGTTTATTCAGATCGGTTAAAGTTGAATAGAACTTTTATCAGCAAAGAATTCAGGATTCATCTCCATGATATACTCTGAAGTATCAATAATGAGGTTAATATACCACAGTCTGATCAACTTGAGAATTGTCCATGGAGAACAGCTATAATAACGCTCAAGCCGAACTCGATTAACTCTTGAATTTATCTCTTGTGAATTATTATGAATTATTTTTTATCTTTTAGACTAGTCGGCTATTTTCCATATCACCCTGCCCTTGTATATAGTAACTTCTTCAGAGAAGAATTTCAACAGGAAAAATAATGATCTTTTAATTGTCTATTTTCATCATTCCCTGCTTCTTAAGTGTAAAAGATAACTTTTGTTTTCAACCCACTAATACCCCAGGTCGCAAGTTATATTTATGATCTAGTTTTGACAGAATTATATATAATTAGATCATGACTGTGTAGATAGATAATTTTCATTTACATATAACCAATACGCCCAGACTGAACAATAGATATAAATACCAATTTGAAGGAGAATCAGATTAATGACACTTGCCTATGAGATCCAAGGATGCCTCCGCGTTGGTCAACAGGCTCCCGATTTTGCAGCAACAGCTGTAGCAGATCAAGAATTTAAGTCAATTAAATTGTCTGATTATCGCGGCAGATACGTTGTTCTGTTTTTCTACCCCCTAGATTTTACCTTTGTTTGTCCCACTGAGGTTACCGCATTTAGCGATCGCTATGCAGAATTTAGCAACCTGAATACGGAAGTTTTCGGTATTTCCGTTGATAGTGAATTTTCTCACCTTGCTTGGATTCAAACAGATCGTAAATCCGGCGGTGTGGGTGACTTAAATTATCCCCTGGTTTCTGACATTAAAAAAGAAATTAGCGCGGCTTACAACGTTCTCGACCCCTCCTCCGGTATTGCTTTACGTGGTTTGTTCATTATTGACAAAGATGGCATACTTCAATACGCTACGATCAATAATATGGCTTTTGGTCGCAGTGTAGACGAAACTTTGAGAATACTACAGGCAATTCAGCACGTGCAATCTCACCCAGATGAAGTTTGTCCTATTGATTGGCAACCAGGAGATAAAACTATGAATCCTGATCCCATCAAGTCTAAAATTTACTTCTCTACTATTTAGATAATTGGGGATTAGGAATTAGTGCGAATTTTACAAATTACAAATTATTCTTCATGCTGACTTCAACTGATTTTACTGGCTTATTTAATGAGAGATTTTTGCATAACTTTTTACCTATACCAGCCTTAGATAATTTTAGATTGGGTATAGGAACACCAGATTTTAAATTATCAGATATTACTAACAACACCGTTATCAAACTCTCTGATTTCCGAGGTAAACAACCTGTAATACTGGCTTTTACTAGGATTTTCACAGAAAAGCAATATTGTCCATTTTGTTATCCCCATATTAAAGCTTTAAATGAGAATTATGAACAGTTCAAAAGTCGAGGAATCGAAATTCTATTAATTACTAGCACTGACAAAAAGCAAAGTCAAATCATCGTCAAGGATTTGGGGTTAAAAATGCCATTATTAAGTGATCCTAGTTGCCACACATTCCGTACTTATAAAACTGGACAAGCATTAGGAGCGCCTTTACCAGCACAGTTTGTACTAGATAAAGACGGAAAACTGCTCTACAGGCATTTATTTTCCCTACTCAATCATAATGCCAGTATAGAGACACTTCTATGGAACCTACGCAATTGTCAGACCAAAAATCTATTGTAGGGTGCATCAGATATCAACAATCCATTTATTTGCCTGATTTTTGTGGTGGTCATGCACCTTAACAATATGCCAGTTGGGTAAGTCCTGTTATGCTGCAATTTCTAATATTTGAGTAGATTCACAATTTTATATTTGATAATACCAAATATCTTCTTGTTTCACTATAATCCGGTGCTGAGAAAGTTTATTAATTAATCCTTCCTGTTCTAATTGTCCTAATATACGAGTGATGGTTACACGAGTGGAATTGATCAGTATTGCTAAGTCTTCATGAGTTAAACGCATATCAATTAATCTTCCTGCTTGTACTTCTGAACCAAATTTTTTTGATAACCATGCTAATAATTGCATCAACATGGTTTCTACTTTTTTGTGACTGCGAATTACCATTAATTCTTCTGCTTGTTGAATGTGATCAAGCAAAGTATTTGTAAGTTCAGTCCAATCATATACAGGTACAATACTCGCCTCTACCTTGCTTAAACACTCAATATGATAAGGGTTCATTTTTGATAGCAGTTCCCCAACTGTATCCCCCGGCCCCCATAATCCTAAAGCTACTGTCGTTCCATCTTCTAAATAAGTATAAGTTATGACAAATCCTGCTTTTATTTGCCATAAAGCATTCTTTTTACTTGGCAATAAAGATCGCCTGGTAAAATGTTGTTGGGTATTGTGAGTAGATGTTTGCACCAGAGTTGTGTGTAATGACATCAGTATCTATATTACTTTTTCCCGATATAGTAACCGTATTATAGATAAATCTGGTAATAAAAAGCTATTGTCTAGAAATTTCTATAATTTCTATTTAATTGTTCCATTTAATTGTGGCGATTTCTCACCCGTGCAGGACTACCTGTAGGAATTGCAGCAATTAATTTTTGCGTGTATTCTTCTTTTGGTTCAAGGTAAATACTTTCAGATGTACCTGATTCTACAATTTTCCCTTGATTCATGACTAAAATGCGATCGCTCAAAAATTTCACTACACTTAAATCATGGGAAATAAAGATATAAGTGAGTTGAAAATCTGCTTGTAATTCTTTCAATAAGTTTAAAACCTGCGCTTGTACGGAAACATCTAAAGCTGAAACTGATTCATCACAAATAATAAACTTAGGATTTAAAGCTAAAGCGCGGGCAATACAAACCCGTTGACGTTGACCACCAGAAAATTGATGAGGATATTTTCTCATATCATCCGCACTTAAACCCACCCTTTCCAAAAGTTCCACTACCCTAGCTTGTTGCTGTTGTTTTGACTTACCCACACCATGAATTAACAGAGGTTCTATAATCGCTTCCCCAA
Organism: Dolichospermum sp. FACHB-1091; assembly: GCF_014697585.1. Classification (GTDB taxonomy): domain Bacteria; phylum Cyanobacteriota; class Cyanobacteriia; order Cyanobacteriales; family Nostocaceae; genus Dolichospermum. The sequence goes on from NZ_JACJSB010000004.1 coordinate 190,701, forward strand.
TTTTTATCCGGGGGTTGAGGGAACTAAAAGGATTTTGGAAAATAATTTGCATTTCCCGTCGTAAGTGCTGCAAAGTTTTCCCAGTTGAGTGGGTAATATCTTGTCCATCAAAGAATATTTTACCGCTCATGGGTTCGATTAGTCGCAGCAAGGTTCTACCCAAAGTAGTTTTACCACAACCCGATTCTCCCACCAATCCCAAGGTTTCTCCGGGAAAAACATCAAAGGAAACCCCATTTACAGCCTTATGGTAGCGTTTTGTTTCTCCAAACACTCCCCGCACAGGGAAACCTACCTCTAAGTTCCGCACGGTTAATAGCGGTTGTTTGGCACTAATATTTGCCAGTCTTTCCTGAAATTCTTTCTTGGTAATTTCCGCTGGTTTAACTGGTTCTTTAGCCTTAATTATGACTTCTCCCAAATCATTTTCGACTACACTCATGTAGTCAGAAACAGTTAGGAGTTTGCGGGGACGATGGTTAAGGCTGGGACGACAAGCTACAAGTCCTTTAGTATAAGGATGTTGGGGGTGATTAAAAATTTGTGCAGCCGCGCCATATTCGACTATTTTACCTTGATACATTACCGCTACTTGGTCAGTAATTTCGGAAATTAATCCCAAGTCATGACTAATAAAAATCATAGCCATATTGCGACTTTTTTGTAATTCAGACAACAATTCCAAAATGGTCGCTTGTACAGTCACATCTAAAGCTGTAGTTGGTTCATCCGCGACTAACACAGAAGGATTACAAGAAATTGCCATAGCAATCATAACCCGTTGTAGCTGTCCCCCTGATAATTGATGAGGGTAGCGATCTAGCATTGCTTCCTTATGTTGCTTTACAAATTGTGCTAATTTAAAACTGTCCAGTACAGACAGATCATAATTAAGATACTCTTGTTGAATTTGGTCATCACTAGGTAAGAGTTTAACCTCTTGTAAGCCAGCGATCGCAATTGCTTTGGCTTGAACTGCATTCACATTTTGATGACGCATAATTGCCTCTTGCAATTGAAACCCAATACTATAAACTGGATTTAAAGAACTCATTGGTTCTTGAAAAATCATAGCAATATCACCACCTCGATAAAGCTGCATTTCTTGAGGTGGTAAAGCTAATAAATCCAGTGGTTGGCCATTGGTTGGAGAAAACCAAATTTCCCCCCCACTAGCTTTACCAGGATATGGCAATAAACCCATAATTGCTAAAGCTGTCACTGACTTTCCACTTCCCGATTCTCCCACTATTCCTAGAGTTTCACCCTGATGTAACTGAAAGCTAATACCATCTACGGCTTTAACTGTCCTGTTATCACTGATAAATTCAACTTGTAGATTACGAACCTCTAGCACTATTTCTTTCATATTATCAATTACCAAACAATTTACAATTTCTCTAAAATATTGGATAATAAATATCCTGGAAGTTTAGACAAAGCTAAATTTTGTCCTTGAATGCCTAGCTCATTATGGAAAGTACGAATTGTTTTAATAATGTGGTTAATTGTTTTTTGATAGGTTTCTGTTTGTTTACTAAATCCATTTAGGGCTTGTAAATAATTTTCTAAAGCAGCTTCTAAATGTTGAGAAAGTATTTTTTTGTCTTGATCAAAATACACATTTGTAACTAAATAATAATGAGCTATTCCTAAATTATTATGTGTCAAACATAAATCAAAACTTAAATTTATATTAGTTAATGATTGAGCAATATTCACAGCTTCTTCATAAGACTTAATACATAAGTTAATAAATTGTTGTTGATCTTCCTTTGTTGTTTGATCCTGATTTGCTAGATGCCAATAAGCCATACCGAGATTATTTTGAGTAGCAGCATAGGCTTGGGGAGCATTTTTTGATGTTCTATATTTTAGTGCTTCAGTGTAAACCTGAATCGCTAATTGGAGATTTTCCCTTGGTTGTTCATATTGAGAAAGATTCCAATAAGCTGTACCAATGTTATTTTGAATCATCCCATATTTTAGGGGTTCATCTGTCGGGTTATAGTGAACAACTGCTAATTTATAAGCAGCGATCGCTTTTTTGATATGTTCTACAGGCTGATTATACTGCCCCAAGTTCCAGTAAGCCGTACCTAAGTTATTTTGACAAGCAGCATATTTTAAAGGTTCTATTTCCTCCTGTCGGTAACGAAGTGTTTCATGGTAAGCAATAACTGCTAAATTCCAGTTTTCCAATGGTTCAGAAAACCTGGCCAAATCACCATAAGCCGCTCCTAAGTTATTTTGGATACAGGCATAAGTTTCTGGTTGAGTATCACCTCTAATTAGCTTAAGTGCTAATTTATAAAAATCTATACCTTGCTGAATATAGATTTTTGCTTCTTCTGGATCATCACGGATGCAGTGCAACATCCAATAAAGTGTTCCCAAATCATTCAAAATATCTGGAACTTGTGGAGAACTTTCATCATAGCTAATCGCTTGCTGATAAGCGATAATTGCTACCATTAAGTTTTCTAGCTTTTGTTGTCCTTCCTCAATCCGCAACCGATACAAATCACCAAAATTATGATAAGCAATAGCTAACTCTTCTCCGGTTGCATTCTGAATGTGTAATTGCTCAATTTCCCATAATAATAATATTTCTTGATTTTGTCCGCCATCATCATTACCTAATAATCCTTGAACTAATTCTTGTAATTCCTGGTTAATATGAGATAAAGAAGCCAAGCTTTGGTAATCAGTTATTTGAGGAAATTTAACAGGATATTTTTCTGGTATTTGTGTTAGTAAATATTCGTTTGCATTTAAAGGTAAATTAGGTTTATCCGTTTGTTTAAATGTTTGAGAAATTGCCGCTTCATTAACAAAAAACTCCTCTATATCTTCCCGATCTAAACTGCTAGAATCTGCAAAAGATTCTGAATAAACTCTATTATCTACCGTTGGTGTAGGTTCTCCCGCGAATACAAATACACCCGTTCGACAATGCCAAAAGTTGGGTGCTGATTGCTGAATTGCAAATAACCAAGGACGGGAAACCCAAAATAACAGACTGGATTCTAAAAAACGACTTGATTCCTGACTAGATAGATATACCTCACTTAGTTTCAGATAATTCAAAAATAACCGTTGTATTGCTATTGGTTCTTTAGTCAGCATTTCTACCCCCACAATTTGAAATCCTGGGGTTGGTAAGGGGCGGCCAGAATTATTTTTTGATCCCCCAATAATAGGAGGCGGATAATTAATTAACCATTGATTTATTTGCGCTATGGGATTGGGATCGCTTACATTTAATCTGCAAGTAACTAATCTTGGATAAGCTTGTGCGCTAAACTCTTCGCCATTTTCTTGCTGATATACGGTATTTTTGAGTGGATAAGCTAGGATCGAGTGTAGACGGGCTGCTATCCGATTTCTTAACTTTAAATCATCACATATAGCAAATAGAATTTGTCTACGTAAACCTAGACTAAGGGCAAGCTTTAGACGTTGATAGACTTGCTGATTCTTAATGTTTCTTGTGTGTATAGGTTCATTCACGCTTGTATGTATTTGGCTTTTGTCCTTTTTTTCTGTATACATCCTGACTGAATAAATTCATATCTGACGGTGTTGATTTTTGCCAATGGCACCAAGTTTCTTTTTGTGGCTAACCCCTGGTATGGTAATGTTTAAGGAATGAAATATGCAAATGACACTGATTTCCTGCTTTAATTTTGGGGTTTCTGGCTTAGATGTTTTATTTTTCAGGATTGATCCAGTTTTTCCGGCTATATCAGATTTAAAAAATATAATTAGGACTTGCTGTTGAGATCTAAAAGGAATGGCAGATAAGGCTTTTATTTTATCCTTTTTTCGTTCCAAAAAGTTCCAGGTTTTTGGGTCCTATGATGCTAACAGATCACCTAAACTCTTTCCCCTTCCCTGTCCTTGCAGATAACTTTTATGGCTAGGCCACGCAAGCTATTAGCAAACCATAATTACACTGCTATTTTGCCATAATAACAAAAAATCAGGCTCTTTGTGAAACAAGACTTACGCAACTGGCACATTGGTAAGGTGTATGACTACCGCAGAAATCTGGCAAATAAACGGATTTTTGATATCTGATGCACTCTAGAATAGATTTTTGGTGTCACACTTGCGTAAGTAATAGGAAACTAAGAACCTGAAATTAGGAAAATTTAAAATTTCTTACATACCCACTGAGGGGTCTTAAACCCAAATTTTTGAGAAAAATTGTGCAATCAACTGACATTGGAAACAGCGAAAGCAACAAAAATTACCCCCCCAATCAAAAGGGCTGCTGCAATTCCTAAAATAATGTAATTACGCTTTTGAGCGTTAGTTGGAGGTTCAGCTAGTATAACCTTGGGTTCTTTGGGAAAGTTATTAAGACGGCCACCTTCTTCTGTTGTATAGGGCATAAAGTTATTCCTTGTTATCTTCTTTTGCTTAATGCTATATAAATCTTACATTACTCTCATAACATAACAATAGATAAATAGTTACATGATTTAGAATTTCTGACTTTTTACTTATATAGCAATCCTCAGTGGGTTGTGAATGGATTTTTTTGAACGAACCACAGAGGACGCAGAGGACGCAGAGGTAGAGAAATCAGCAAACTCTAGATAGAAAAAGGAAAAAGCGGGTAAGATGCTTGCACCACAATATTACTACCCAGCAATAGTCTCCGTTACAGGTGAACTCGCACTAGCATACTATTTAATGGGTATTCTACTCGATAAATAAGCTATGAAACCCGCCTTAGTTGTTAAATTCATCGCATAAGCCATGGCTGGAGCATTTTCAGCCAAAGCGATCGCACTATTAATATAGTCGTTTTTTAGGTTAAAATAGACAATACACTTTAATCAGGTGATTAATCATGACAGAATCTACACCGCAAAGGGTTGTCCGTCGTGGTCGAGTATTTCCCGAAATTCAGTGGACCCAAGAACAAAAAGCTCAGGAAAAAGCCAGAAGACAGGCTTTTTCTGATCGTTGTTGGGTAATTTTTGAGCGGTTAAAACCGGAAATACTCGATAAATACTATGGTTGGTATATTGCTATTGAACCTGATAGCGGGGATTATTTTATTGATCAGGATCAAGAGGTAGCTAGTAAAATGGCCAGAGAAAAGTATCCTCATGTCATTCATCATATTTATGGCATTAATGAAACGGGAGTTAGTGGCAGAATATGATTGAGGGTAGATTTGGAGATAAAGGTCAAATTTATTTGGAAATTGATTTAATTGATGGAGATAATTTCAGTTTTCCTGTAGAAACAATGTTAGACACGGGATTTACTGAATATTTAGCCATGAATAAACAAGATGTACAAAGTCTTGATTGGCCTTTTTTAAGACAAAATAAATTAAGAACTGCTCAAGGAGAAACTGATTTTGATGTTTATCATGGTAGGGTAATAGTAGATGGTCAAGAGTGGGAAATTCCTGTATTTGCTGGAGATGAAATACAGGAAATTTTACTGGGTTCTCGATGGTTGAAGTCGTTTGTTTTAGTTGCTAATTATGGTGAGGATAGGGTAAATTTAAATTTGATTTAATTAAACAATTTCTTATTAAGAATGTTCCAAAAAAACATAAGATTCAAAAACTGTCATTGCGCGGGTAATGAAATGGAGCAAAGCAATCTCAAAACCTTAGTATTTAATTTATGAAATTAGCCGACATTCTCAAAGATTCAAATTACAAACTCTCTCAATTTACTGCTGAAGAAATTGCACAGCTAGAAAAGTCAATTATTCTCAAATCTAGCAAAAGTGGCGAAACACCCTACACAGTTTGTTTAGTCCGTAAAAAAGAAATTAAACTCACACCAGAGGAAGCAATCCGACAACTATATTTGCGGGTATTAACAGAACGGTTTTACTATCCCCTTAATCGGATTCAAGTAGAGTATGGGGTGAATTTTGGACGTGAAGTGAAACGGGCTGATATTGTCGTCATGGACAAAGATCGGTTAAATACAGTCTATATGCTGGTGGAGGTGAAAAAGCCGAAACTCAAAGACGGTAAAGAACAATTACGATCTTATTGTCACGCTACAGGTGCGCCTATTGCTATTTGGACAAATGGCGATCAAATTTCTTATTACCAGCGAAAAGATCCTAACTATTTTGAAGAAATTTCTGGTTTACCTAATGCTAGTCAAACTCTAGCTGATATTCTGCAAATTAAGTTTACTTTAGAAGATTTAGTTGTTAATGATAAATTAGTAAAACAGAATAAATCTCTCAAAGCCTTAATCGAAGAAATGGAAGATGAGGTACTCGCAAATGCTGGGGTAGATGTCTTTGAGGAACTATTTAAACTAATTTTTACTAAACTGTATGATGAGTGGTATTCTGGTCAAGGAAATCGCCGCACAACTCGTTTAATGGAGTTTCGTAACACAGGACAAACAGAAGCTGCACTCAAAACTAAAATTCAAGATTTATTTGATAGGTCTAAGAAAAAATGGGAAGGTGTATTTAGTGAAGATGCGAAAATAAGCCTTTCTCCTTCTCATTTATCAATATGTATATCTTCTTTAGAAAATGTGAAGTTGTTTAATTCTAATTTGGATGTTGTTGATGAGGCTTTTGAATATTTAATTAATAAAAGTAGTAAGGGAGAAAAAGGACAATTTTTCACACCTCGTTATGTGATTGATATGTGTGTGAAGATGCTTAATCCTCAATACGATGAATACATGATTGATACGGCCGCTGGTTCGTCCGGGTTTCCAGTGCATACAATTTTTCATGTGTGGCGGCAAATTTTGGAGGATGAAGGTTTATCAGCAAGTCATTTGTTTTCACTGGAAGAGAAGCCACCACGATGTAGAGAATATGTGCAAGAACAAGTATTTGCAATTGACTTTGATGAAAAAGCGGTAAGGGTAGCGCGGACTTTAAATTTGATTGCTGGAGATGGTGAAACAAATGTTTTGCATTTGAATACTCTAGATTATGAAATGTGGGATGAGGTAACAGGACAGGAAGAATGGGATGATATTTATAATAGTGGATTCAAACGTTTAAAAAGGCAACGACCAAAAGGTAGTAAGGACTATCGAGAATTTCAGTTTGATGTGTTGATGGCCAATCCACCTTTTGCTGGAGATATTAAAGAAACTCGCATTATTAATCATTATGATTTAGCAAAAAAGGCTAATGGTAAATGGGAAACTAAGGTAGGAAGAGATATTTTATTTATTGAACGCAATCTGGATTTTTTGAAGCCTGGGGGAAGAATGGCCATTGTTTTACCTCAAGGACGTTTTAATAATTCTTCTGATAAAAATATCCGTGATTTTATTGCGGAACGTTGCCGAATTTTGGCGGTAGTTGGGTTACATGGAAATACTTTTAAACCCCATACAGGTACTAAAACTTCGGTGTTGTTGGTGCAAAAATGGAATGATGATCCAAATGTAGGCGCGTTATGTCCTCGCCAGGATGATTACAATATCTTTTTTGCGACAATGCAAAAATCAGGTAAGGATAATTCGGGTGAGAAAATTTATGTTAAAAATTCTGATGGTTCGGGTGAATTTTTGTTAGATGATCATGGTCATTTGATTATTGATCATGATTTATTTAATCATGAAGGAAAGACACAAGATGGTATTGCTGAGGCGTTTATTGAGTTTGCGAAAAAGGAGAATCTCAGTTTTTTTAAGTTAAGCCCATCTGTTGCGCCCTTTAATGCTGTGAAGTATCAAAAATTGATGGATGGGCTAGAAGCTGTATCTTTGAAATTCTCAGAACTTGAGAACTTGATAACAATAGGCGCTGAGTTTTATCAGAAACAATATGTTGATGCTGTTCATACAATTAGAAGCAGCAAGATGGATCTAGATACTCTTGGTAAATGTAGCTTACTAATTACAGATGGCGATCACAGTGCTACTCAGTATCAAGATGAAGGTATCTATTATATTTTAAGTGAATCTGTTAAAGAAGGATATATTGATGAAAATATTTATAGATTTATATCTCCTGAATTGCATCAATCTCTTCAAAGATCAGAATTAAAACCAAGAGATGTTGTATTGACCAAAACGGGTGTTTATTTTGGAAGAAGTGCTGTAATTCCAGATAATTTTCCAGTTGCTAATACAAGCGCTCATGTTGGTAAAATTAAAGTAGATGAAAGCAAGGTTAACTCCTACTATTTATCTACTTTTTTCAATTCAAACTATGGTTATCTTCAGCTTAGAAGAAGAGGAATTAAAGCAACTCGTCCTGAAATAAAATTAGTAGAATTAAATGATATCCTAATTGCTAAACCAAAACTAGAATTTCAAAATAAGATAGAGCAAATTATTAGATATGTATCAAAAATTAAAGATAATGCAATTGAAATTTACCAACAAGCTGAGAATTTACTTTTGTCCGAACTCAATTTGAAAGATTGGCAGCCTACTAAAGAGACTATTGCTGTTAAGAGTTTTAAAGAGTCTTTTTTGTCTTTTGGGAGACTTGATTCTGAGTATTATCAGCCAAAATATGAGGATTTATTAAGAAGGTTGGATAATTGCAAAATTGAATTATTAAAGGATATTGTTAGTATTACAAAATCTATTGAACCTGGTTCAGATGCTTATCAAGAAGATGGTATACCTTTTATTAGAGTTTCTAATTTATCAAAATTTGGAATTACTTCTACTGAAATACATATTAGTCACGATTTAATAGGAAATATCGAATCTTTAACACCTAAAAAAGATACAATTTTATTAAGTAAAGATGGAAGTATTGGAATAGCTTATAAAGTTGATAATGATTTAGAAGTTATTACATCAGGAGCAATTTTACATTTGAAAATCAAAAAACAAACTTTTATACTGCCTGATTATTTGACTTTAGTATTAAATTCTATTATTGTTGGATTACAAGCAGAAAGAGATTCTGGTGGTTCGATTATTCAACATTGGCGAGTTTCTCAAATAGAAAATATTTTAGTTCCAGTTATAGATTTTGCAATTCAAGAGAACATTTCTCGTAAAATCCAGATGTCTTTTACAAAAAAGGAACAATCCAAACAACTCCTAGAAATTGCTAAAATAGGAGTAGAAAAAGCCATTGAAACCGATGAAGCAACAGCTACAAATTGGATAAATCAACAATTGGAAAATTTAGGAATTGATCTCAAAAGCATCATTAGTTAATTTCCTGTTGTATAATATTTATATATATTTTCCCTGATCAATTTAACAGCTTACTATCACGGCAAATTTTGTCATAATATAAAGATAGGATTCCCATGACTAATTACGCTTTATCAACATTATGAGGAATAAATAATTATGTCTCAATCCGATTTAATCAATAAACCAGAATTAAGTAACACTACCAAAGAAAATAATCTCATAGAAATTTTACGAGAAATTCAAGCAACACCTAAAGAATATTGGCCAAATCTCCTACAAATAATGCGAGTATTTCGAGAAAGTGTTACTTTTAAACCTGAGATTTTTAACCATTCTCAGCTAGAAATAGACGCACAACAACAAATTTTAAATCAACAACATCAATTACTCAAAGAATTAACCAAAGAGTGGTTAGAAGAAGGAGAACAAGAAGAACAAACGGAAACTTGGGAATATTTGCGGCAAAAACAAGAAATTGATGATAATCCTTTTTAAGATTAAGCTGAATTTATATGAATAAATTGATTTTCCTCTACAGATTGGATAAATCAACAATTTGCAATATTAGGAATTGATCTCAACAATGGAGGAGAAAATAAAAATTAATGCTGATGTCATTTATAATAGAATTATAGCCTAGTAGTAGAGGTGAAACTATGACCATTGAACAAGCAGTTTTAGAAAACCTGCGAGAGTTGCCAACCGATAAACAACAAGAAGTTTTAGATTTTATTCAATTTCTCAAACATAAATTACCACCAAATAAACCAACTTTTAATCCTGACGGTGAAAATTTCTGGGAAATGACCTTACGATTTCGGGAACGGATGGAAAGAGAAGGTATAGAATTTACAGATGATGATTTTGCCAATCTTAGAGATCGTAGTCCAGGACGAGAGGTAGAACTGTGACTTTTCGTTTTCTTTTAGACACTAATATTATTTCGGAAATTAATAAAAAAATCCCCAATAAATTAGTTGTTGATAAAATGAATCAGTATCAAGGTGAAGTAGCTACAGCTTCAGTAGTTATTCATGAATTATTATTTGGCTGTTTACGTTTACCTCCTGAATCTGGAAGAAGACGTTTTTTAGAAGATTATATCGAGGAAATACCTGCTAAAATGCCTGTGTTTAATTATGATCTCAAAGCTGCAAAATGGCACGCACAGGAAAGAGCTAGATTATCAAAAATTGGTAAAATACCTGCTTTTATTGATGGACAAATTGCGAGTATTGCGTTCTGCAATGACTTGATTTTAGTAACAAACAATATGGCAGATTTTCAGGATTTTGAGGATCTGATAATTGAGAATTGGTTTATTACAGTTGATTAAATTGAGGTAAATTACAGCAGTTATCCGTTTATGAAGTACAGATATTAATAATAAAACTCTTGTGGTGCGGGCATCTTGCCCGCACAAGGTGTACCTCACTCAAAGCTACTTGCTGTATGATAGAAGGAGACAATATTTACCATTGAAATTAGACAGCGATTCCGACTTCTGGAAGAAGCCGGGGATCTAAGTACAACAAAACTAACCAGTAATCGTTCCCGTTACAGGTGAACTCGCACTAGCATACTCTTTAATGGGCATTCTACCGGACAAGTAAGCTATGCGACCCGCCACAGTTGCTAAATTCATCGCATAAGCCATGGCTGGGGCATTTTCAGCCAAAGCGATCGCACTATTAATTAATAACGCATCTGCACCCAATTCCATCGCCTCAGCGGCTTGTGAAGGCGCACCAATACCCGCATCTACCACCACTGGTATTTTAGCATTTTCAATAATAATCCGAATATTGGCGGTAGTTTTCAGCCCTTGTCCAGAACCAATGGGCGCAGCTAAAGGCATCACAGTGGCACAGCCAACCTCTTCTAACCGCTTTGCTAACATAGGATCAGCATTAATATAAGGCAATACAGCAAAACCTTCTTTTACCAATTGTTCTGCCGCTTGTAAAGTACCTATGGGATCTGGAAGTAAATATTTAGGATCAGGTATAACTTCTAACTTGACAAAATTATTATCTTCTTGTCCCAATAATTTCGCCATTTCTCGTCCCAAGCGTGCCACCCGAATGGCTTCCTCCGCAGTTTGACAGCCAGCAGTATTAGGTAACATCCAAATCTTACTCCAATCTAGCGCCTCTGCTAAACCTTCATGTCCCGGTGCATTAGTTTGTACCCGTCGCACGGCCACCGTTACAATTTGACAACCACTGTTTTCGACACTTTGCTGCATTTCCTGGATACTGCGATATTTACCAGTTCCGGTCATTAACCGAGAACTAAAGCTTTTACCGGCAATAATTAATGGTGAATCTTGAATATTTAGATCTGATAGTCTCGGCGTAGCTATGTCACAAAATGATTTATTTTGGAGCTTGTTTACACTATTAATATTAGTATTAGTGACAGTAGAATTAACGAGCATTGATGTAGTAGTAGATGACACAGCAGAAAAACGGGAATAGTGGAAATTAGGTAAAAGAGGATCTGTTTTTTGTTCGCAAATCAAATCAGCAATTAATGTCGCTGTCACTGGTGCGAGTAAAATTCCATTGCGGTAATGACCAGTAGCCAAAGTTAAATTAGGACAATGACTAGCACCCAAAATAGGTAATTCATCGGAGGTAGCTGGACGAAATCCCCACCAAAGTTCTTGAAGAGGATAATTTTCTAATTGGGGATACAAGCGAATAGCTGATTGTAGTAAACTTTGAATCCCGACCGGGGTATTATCAGCAGTAAATCCCACATCTTCATTAGTTGCACCAATAATGATAGAACGATTGCGTCGGGGGACAATATAAATACCTTCTCCAAATAATACTCTAGTTAAGGGTAATTCATTGAGACAATCTGGGACTCGTAAACTCAACATTTGTCCTTTGCGGGGACGCACTGCTAAAGGTAATAATTGATTTACCCAAGCACCAGCGGTTAAAAGATAATGGTCAGCCCGAAATAAACCTATATTAGTTTGGACACCAATCACTTTTCCCTGTTGTTGAGAAATAGCTTCTACGGTAACTCCGTCTTGAAATATAATACCCTCAGACTCCGCCGCAGTCCGTAGAACTTTAATTAAAGCCCGGTTATCAACTTGTCCATCTTCAGGATACCACCAACCACCGACCACATCCTGACCCAAACCTGGTTGATATTGGTTAATAGTATCTTTATTCAACCAGTGGGCGTTTCTATCCCCTGTATTTTGTGGTTGTTGATAAACTGGTGCGAGGATACCACAAGGCCAATAACCTGTATTATTTACATCCTTTTCTCCAGTTAATTCTGCTAATTTTTCCGTCCAATTTAAGTATAAATTGCGCGATCGCCGACACAAAGACAACATCGGCTCATGAGTAATATTTTCTGCTTCAGGAGCTAACATTCCGGCGGCGGCGTGGCTGGCGGCAGCAGTAAAATCACGTGAAAGTACAGTTACATTAGCACCCCGTAATTTCAGTTCAAGACCGCAAGCCAACCCGATAATACCACCACCAATAATTAAAACATCATTAGTCATTAGTCATTAGTCATTAGTCTAGTAAATAACTAATAACTCATAAAGGCTAACAAAGGGAGTAGAATTTGTTGACATACTCACCGACCTGAAGGTGCGGGGAAACACTTGACACTTCACCGGAACACGCCACAAGTGGTCTTATCGTCCCTCCATGTCCGTTTAAAGTCTCCCAATGCCATAAGGCGACTATGACCAAATTTTAACATAAAGCCGTCCTAAAAGGACGGGGCTTGTATCCCAGATTTTTGGTCATTGGTCATGAGTTATTTAATTTTGACCGTTGACCGTTGACCGTTGATTTTTAACTTAACTTATCTCTAGTTACCACAAAGCTCGAATTGGTTGTTTGTCTTGATTAACATTACTACTGGAATTTGATAGCCCGCGTGGTGTAGTCATGTCACTATCTGTACTCGCCGTTTCCCTGGTAGAATCAGAACTTTGGTCACTAGCGCTTGTTTCTTCTGTAGTGTTAGAAGAATTACCTGAATTTCCAGTAGAAACATTACCTTGAGCTACATTAGTGCGGCGGCTTTCACTGTTAGAATCATTGCTTTTAATCGTTTCTGACTCATTACTAGAATTATTTTCCCTATCATTACCACCAGCGGCACTATTAACATTAATATTAGCTGGGAGAACACTGGATGCTCTGCGTCCTGTTGGCACATTAGCACTTTGTTGTCCGCCCATAGGGAAGTTAATTCCCAGTAGCGTACCTAGCAAAATTGCTACGCCGCCAGCCATCAAAATCAAGGGTGTCCATCTACCCATCTTGTTTGTCTCCTTTTTAACCTTTTGGTATCCAAACTATTTGAGAACCTTGACCCCAAAAACCGTAAAATTTAGTCACTTTAATAGCACCTAAAACCTGAGTTTGACAAGCCAAACCCAAATTACCTGTGGGAGAATGGGGAAGAAGGGAACGCAGAAGAATGCTCAGACCAATTTACTGCGGACACTTTGCCTTCTACCTTAACCGCACAAGTACCATAAGTGCCAATTCCTTTCCTCATATTTAACAGGATTTTGGGGATCATTTCCTTTGCTGGTCTTGAGAATGAAAACAGCCTAGAATTAAATTCTTAACAACCTTCGATACAGCAGACAGAACCGGTTATGGTTTTTGCTAAAGGTTTGGCAGAGGAAGAATAAGTACCGAATGGTTTGAGGGTTTCCTGCATGGGTAAAATGGGTTAAACCCCCAAGGGGATAGTGGCGAAGCTTTGAGACTGGAAGTAGGAAGAAAATATGAAGCTTCGCTACACTTCCTCAGAGCAATTGTTAGCATTTTTGTATGGCCTGATGAAACTACCAAAACAGCTTTTTGTTGTTTATTCGCGTGCAGCCAAGTTATCTCTCAGGTGTCAGTGTTGAATCAAAGGTTCAACAATTTTTATGACCAAAACTCCCTCAAATCAACTTTGGCTCTATGACACTACTCTCCGGGACGGGACCCAACGGGAAGGACTCTCAGTGTCCATAGAAGATAAGTTACGCATTGCTCACCGACTGGATCAATTAGGGATTCCGTTTATTGAAGGTGGTTGGCCGGGCGCAAATCCTAAAGATGTCCAGTTTTTCTGGCAACTTCAGCAAAATCCCCTCAAACAGGCAGAAGTTGTTCCCTTTTGCTCTACCCGTCGTCCTCATACCAAACCCCCAGATGAACCCATGCTGCAAGCGATTTTGGCGGCAGGTACTCGCTGGGTGACTATTTTCGGTAAATCCTGGGATTTGCACGTTACAGCCGGACTCAAGACCAGTCTAGAAGAAAATTTAGCCATGATTGGTGACACGATTGAGTATCTGTGTTCTCAAGGACGACGGGTAATTTACGATGCTGAACATTGGTTTGATGGTTATAAGCAAAATCCTGATTATGCTTTACAAACTTTGACAACTGCTATGACCGCAGGTGCGGAATGGTTGGTTTTATGCGATACCAATGGTGGGACTTTACCTCATGAAGTTACACAAATTGTTCAGGATGTTAATTGTCATTTGTCAATGGCCAATGGTGAATGGTCAACAATTCCGCAAATAGGAATACATACTCATAATGATTCAGAAATGGCGGTAGCTAATGCTCTAGCAGCAGTTATGGCGGGTGCAACAATGGTACAAGGGACAATCAACGGTTATGGAGAACGCTGTGGTAATGCTAATCTGTGTTCTCTGATTCCTAATTTACAGCTAAAGCTGGGTTATAGTTGTATCTCCCAACACCAGCTACATCAACTGACAGCGGCTAGTCGTTTTGTCAGTGAAGTTGTCAATCTCGCTCCTGATGAACACGCACCTTTTGTAGGACGTTCCGCTTTTGCCCATAAAGGCGGTATTCATGTATCAGCAGTAGAACGCAACCCTTTAACCTATGAACATATTCAACCAGAACAAGTCGGAAATACACGCCGCATTGTCATTTCCGAACAGTCTGGACTCAGTAATGTTTTGGCTAAAGCCCGGACTTTTGGTATTGAGTTAGACAAGGATCATCCCCAGGCTAGACAAATTCTCCAGAGGATGAAAGAATTGGAAAGTGTCGGCTATCAATTTGAGGCAGCGGAGGCGAGTTTTGCCCTGTTGATGTATGATGTTTTAGGTCTGCGTCAACAATTTTTTGAAATCAATGGTTTTCAAGTCCATTGTGATTTGATTCAGGGCAAAGAAACAACTCATTCTTTAGCAACTATTAAGGTCACTGTCAATGGTGAAAATATTCTGGAAGCTGCGGAAGGTACTGGACCTGTAGCGGCTTTGGATGCGGCTTTGCGTAAGGCTTTGGTGAACTTTTATCCGCAAATTGCCACCTTTGAGTTAACAGATTATAAAGTTAGAATTTTGAATGGAAATACCGGAACTGCGGCAAAAACTCGTGTCTTAGTTGAATCTCGCAATATTCAACAACGCTGGACAACTGTTGCCGTTTCTAAGAATATCTTGGCCGCCTCTTATCAAGCAGTAGTTGAAGGTTTGGAATATGGTTTATTATTACATTTCCAAGCAGAAAACTCTTGTGAAAGTTGAGCCGTAAATAGGTAAATATAAGTAGGTTGGCGTTAAAAATTGTCGTTATGACAAGGGAATAGGGAACAGGGAACAGGGAACAGGGAACAGGGAACAGGGAATAGGGAACAGGGGACAGGTTACAGGTTTTGGGCAACTTTACTTTTCGTTACTTGTGTCGGTTTTTCCGTTCACCTACTTACAGCGTTTTCCGCTCTGATGAGGTATAAAGTTGAATCATGAAACTCTTGTAGTGCGGGCATCTTGCCCGCTAGATATGTACCTCATAACACTCTTGTAGTGCTGTAGCATTCCTCGGTGGGTTGTGAACGGATTTTTTTGGAACGAACCTACTAGGACACAGAGGACGCAGAGGTAGAGAAAAGGGAGGTATTGTCGTTTTAGTTATAATCGCTATGTATCCCGAACTTATTGAAGAAGTCCGGGATATGTATAATTATGTGGAATTAATTTAATAGCCGCTTTCACTCGATGAGGGGGAGTGAGGGAGAGGGGGAGACGAGAAGAGGAATTATGCTCTATCTATTCCCTTTGGGACTCTTTAGAACTATATTAATTAGGTAGCTAGTAATCTGTTACAGAATCGGTCTGTAATTTAAGGCTACATACATAAAATAGCCCTTTTTAATTATATAACCTATGCCAGCAAATTCCTGGCCTGAAAACAATACTGATCACGGAAACTCTGATCCCCTTGACCTGATCTTACCTGACCTCTCAGAAAATAAAGAATCAGAATACCTACAACCAAAACGATTTAAAGGCCGTCGTGGCAAAGCTGCTCTAGTTTTAACTATAGTCTGGAGTGGGACTATTACCCTACATTTAGTTTCTTGGGGTTCGATATTGATCCTGGGACTGACAACAATACTGGGAATTCATGCCTTGGGGATTATTTTTACCAAACCCCGCGACCATTCCCCAAAAATAGAGGCAGATTTGCCTTTTGTGTCTGTGTTAGTGGCTGCTAAAAATGAAGAAGCAGTAATTGGCAGATTAGTTAAGAATCTCTGTAATTTGGAATACGGTAATGGTGAATATGAAGTCTGGATTATTGATGATAATAGTACAGATAATACACCCCAATTATTAGCAGAACTCCAGCAAGAATATCAACAACTGAATGTATTTAGGCGTTCTCCCCAAGCTAGTGGCGGAAAATCTGGAGCATTAAATCAGGTATTACCACTGATAAAGGGAGACATTATTGCTGTATTTGATGCTGATGCCCAAGTTACACCAGATTTACTATTTCAGGTAGTTCCTTTGTTTGAAAAAGACAGAGTAGGGGCTGTACAAATACGTAAAGCGATCGCCAATGCTCCAGAAAATTTCTGGACTAAGGGACAAATGGCGGAAATGTTGTTGGATATCTGGTTTCAAGAACAGCGGACTGCTATTGGTGGTATTGGTGAACTCCGAGGTAATGGTCAATTTGTCCGTCGTCAAGCCCTAGCAAGTTGCGGTGGTTGGAATGAGGAAACTATCACCGATGATCTGGATTTAACTATCCGCTTACATTTAGATAAGTGGGATATTGAATGTGTTTTTCATCCCCCAGTGGAGGAAGAAGGTGTTACCAATGCTACAGCCCTTTGGCATCAACGTAACCGCTGGGCGGAAGGTGGTTATCAACGTTATTTAGACTACTGGGATCTGATCCTCAAAAACCGCATGGGGACAAAGAAAACCTGGGATTTGTTGATCTTTATGGTGACAATGTATATCTTGCCAACGGCGGCAATACCAGATATATTAATGGCGATCGCTCGTCATCGTCCACCTATGTTAAGTTCTGTAAGTGGGTTATCTCTAGGGATGTCAGTTATAGGTATGTTTGCGGGTTTAAAGCAGGTCTATAAGGCTACCCCAAGGCTATCAGAACAGCTAAAACCGTCTACATATTTAGTGTTACTTTTACAAACCCTTCGCGGCAGTTTATATATGTTGCATTGGTTAGTAGTTATGAGTAGCACCACAGCGCGAATGTCGTTCCGACCAAAACGTTTAAAATGGGTAAAAACTGTTCATAAAGGTGTGGAAAAATCAATTTTGTAATTAGGTAATATAGCAATTCCCATGGAAGTATGGAAGTTAGGTACAAGAACTCAGAATTAAACGCAGATAAACGCGGATAAACGCAGATAATTTTGTACTTTATTAGACTAGGATTCGCTATCAGGTTAATACTCCCCGGTCTCAGGACACGGGGATTCTTGGTTAAAATAGTTAGACAAGCTGATTATCTTCAAGCGGGAACTACAAAATTTTCACTCCCAGCTAAATCAAAAGCCGCGTGAATAACTTGTAAAGCTTTCACACCTTCATCAATACCTACAACACAACTAATTTTAATTTCTGAGGTAGCAATCATTTGAATGTTGATTTGATTTTGCGCTAAAGCTGTAAACATTTTCGCTGCAATTCCTGGTTGTCCTACCATACCAGAACCAACGATACTAACTTTAGCGATCGCACTATCTAATATTACCTCACCCCAATCATATTCCGCTGCGACTTGTGTAAGTTTTTCTTGAGCGATTTCTGCATCTATTTTAGCCACAGTAAACGCGATATCCCGACGGGGAACACCGTCTACCACCCGACAACGTTGGGATTGAATAATCATATCCACACTGATGTTATATTCTGCCAAAAATCCGAACAATTTAGCGGCCATACCCGGACGGTCTGGTAATTGACGAATAGCAATCCGGGCTTGATTCCTGTCTAAAGCGACACCACGCACAGCGGGGGCTTGAGGACTTGGATAGGCCAGGGAAGTACAGGAAGAATTGATCTCAAATGTATCACACAAAGCAACTATAGCGCGATCGCAATCTACAGCATCAACTACACAACTCACCTTGACCTCACTGGTAGAAATCATCTGAATATTCACACCAGCGGCCGCCAAAGTTTTAAACATTTGCGCTGCTACCCCTGGTCTACCAATCATCCCCGCGCCGACAATACTAATTTTTGCAGTATCTTTTTCTACTAAAACCTCTGCTTCATTGGAACTGGGATTGTTTCTCAATGCCGGAGCTATAGCCGATGATACCGCTTCCGCTCGTTTTAATATTGATGTATTTACTGTAAAAGCAATGTCGTTACTATTACCTTCATGAATAGATTGAATAATCAAATCCACATCCACATTTTGCTGAGAAATTTCGCCAAATAACCGGGCTGCTACCCCAGGTTGGTCAGGAACGCGCAATAAAGCCACCTTAGCCTGTTGCATATCAAATTCTATAGCGTCTACAGGGCGAGCTAATTCTAAGTTAATTAACGCCCGATTTCGTCTTGGAGGGGTTGTTACCCACGTTCCCGGTTGATCTGTCCAACTTGAACGTACCACCAAGGGAACGCCATAATTACGGGCAATTTCCACAGCCCTGGGATGTAATACTTTCGCCCCTAAACTTGCCAATTCCAGCATTTCATCACTGCTGATTTCTGTCAATAATTGGGCTTGGGGGACAATGCGGGGATCTGTAGTTAAAATACCTGGTACATCTGTATAAATTTCACAGAAATCTGCGCCAATGGCTGCGGCTAAAGCAACTGCGGAAGTATCAGAACCACCACGCCCCAAAGTAGTAATTTCTAATTCTTCTGTGTTGCTAATCCCTTGAAATCCAGCAACCACAACAACTTTACCGTCATTAATCTGCCGCATTAAGCGTTCTGTTTCAATATGTAAAATGCGAGCGCGGGAATGTTCAGCTTCAGTAACAATGCCTACCTGAGCGCCAGTCATGGAAATTGCTGGTTGTCCAATTTCCTGTAATGCCATACTCAATAAGGCAATAGTAACTTGCTCTCCTGTAGAGAGTAGCATATCCATTTCCCGACGATTAGGGGTTTTAGAGATATCATGAGCTAGTTTAACTAATCCATCGGTAGTTTTCCCCATGGCTGAAACTACTACTACTACAGAATTTCCAGCTTTGACAGTTTTTTCAACTCTAGTCGCAACCGCTTGAATACGTTCGACTGAACCAACAGATGTACCCCCGTATTTCTGAACTATGAGCGCCATAATTTTAAATATTCGATCTATTTATCCTAAGTGAGTAAGCTAGGGAAAGATTAAAAAAAATTGACATTCACTGAACCTTTAGATACAGTGATTCTTGGTTGAACGAGTCCACTCAAATTAGACCCCTTGCGGTATCTAGTAAGCGAGGTGGTTCTGTTATATAAAACCTAGACAAAGCTAGACTTTACTTTCTACCTCAACAGGAGTTTTTGGGAGGTTATCCCTCCGTAGACTTACACGCTGTAGCCCAACGCATTTAGCTGTCTTCAACGGCGCAGCCATCTTTCTTTTGTAAAAGTTTTGAAAAAGACTACCACTATTATTGCTTGGTTTTTGCGTCAGCAATAGTCTTAATTTAATACTTGATACTTGATATCTTAGGATTATATATCAAGTAGTTGATTTTTTTAACTAAAATATCTTGATTTTTTATATTGATTTTTGTCCACAGAAATATAGCTTTGTCTAGCAAATTGTCAGCTTAGGACTAGATATCTAGTCCATAAGAAGATTCTACCTATTCCTGGGCAGGAATTAGAACTATGGAATAGAACCTTCAGCAAAAACCATTGTACCAGATGTTTCTAAAGACCTAACCCGGCGATTAGAAAGATGCTTCCAGCACGCTACCCATAGCTTGCTTACCCGTTGCGCTACGCAGGTACACAGAGAAAACCCACCTACCTGAGTTAAAAAACCTTAATTTGACCTTAGCCCACGCAGATGGACTTAGTTTGTATAGTAGCGTTCTCCTTGGGCGTGGCGAAGCCATATTATAGGAATCCGGTTTGATTCTGTGAATTTACTTGTGTGGTCAGGGAACAGGGAACAGGAAAGACAGCATTGATACCTACTGAGTCTTGTATGGCTACGCCACCCAAGCTATCAAAAATCAAATAGGATTCCTATATATTCGCCCTATACTTTTAAAACATCCTCTTAGGAATCTTGCAGGGTAGACGCAAAGGAAAACCAGCAATTTATCAATAACATCCTGTAAATCCTCAAATCCTGTAAATCCTGATTCTGACAAAATAAACCTTTACATCACCCTAAAAAGTCTGTTATCATTAAACTAAATATCCATAAACAGGATCAAAAAAACACTTATGATTCAATATCATCCTATCGCTACTCAAATTTACAATTTATTAATTAAGGATGAAATTACAAAACAAGAAGGAGAAATTATTGTTAATTTTTTCAATATATCTGTAGAAATCAATGAAAAAAGTGCTGTAGGATATATATTTGAAGAATGGTTTGCTGAATGGATGAGACAAAAAAAGATTAATTTCAAGACGAAACAAAATACTCAAGAGTTCCCTGCTTTTTTGGTTGATGAAAATTCAAATATTACTAAAGATAATTATCTTTTACACACAGGAGAAGAATTATAAGTTTCACAGAAAAGTTAAAACATATTCTTTTTTAGGAACTGATAACATTTTTTGTATAACTATTCTTTCTGCAATTTCTCTTACAATAGGAACTACTACAGTATTTCCTAATAAGTCAAATGCTTTAGTAATAGGTAAATTAATTTGATAATCTTCAGGAAAACCAAATAATCTTAATCCTTCTCTAATTGTTAAACATCTTAAACCATCCCCATCAACTACTGCTAATTTCTGCATATCTGTAGCTACTAAAGTGGGTGCAATATCATGAGGATCGAGAATTTTATTGATAGGAAAACTCAGTTTACCCACCACTATATTATATCCTTTGGGTAAATCAAATCTATATTCTCTTTTTTTAACCTTGTTACCATCTTTATTTATTACTTCCTGAATATCTTTAGGATGTTCATATTTTAAGTAACCTTTATTTGCTAAATCATCTAACATTTCTGCTAATTTAGGATGGGGATAAAAAGTAGCAATTTCATCTACCGTTAATGGTATTCCATCCATCCAGTGAATCCCTTTTTTTGCAGACCATATTTTTCTTCTTCTTTGTTTTAGCAATAAATTCAATAATTCCCTTTGTACTAAACTCACATTTCCTTTTAATTCTAAATCCCAACTATGAATATTATCTTCTCCTCCTCTTTTATCTTTAATTGATTTTCCATAAAGTTCTTCAATAGAATATTGTTGTAATAATTTTTTGGCAAAATTAGTTTGTAAAGTTGAACAACCTGTTTCTAAAATATCTAATAATCTGGGTTTAGCATTTTTAGAGAAATTCAGAGAAATAGCATTTGTTTTAGTTCCTGCTATATAAACTCTTTTTCTATCTTGAGGAACACCAAAATCTTTAGCATTTAAAACATCATATTTTACCTGATAACCTAATTGTTCTAATTTATTAACAATAGTTGTTAATGTTCTCCCATCATCATGTTGTACTAAACCCTCCACATTTTCCAATAAAAAACCAAACGGTGATTTATCTTTTAAAATTCGTTCGATTTCAAAAAACAGCGTTCCTCTAGTATCTAAAAATCCTTGTCTTGTTCCTGCACTACTAAAAGGTTGACAGGGAAAACCAGCTAATAAAATATCAAAATCAGGTATTTGTTGAGTTGAAATTGTAGTAATATCACCCCATATTTTATCTTGTTGAAAATTCTCTTGATAAACTTGAATTGCTGAAGTTTTTATTTCGGATGTTAAAACACATTCACTTTTAAATCCTAAAGATTGACAAGCTTGTTCTAAACCTAATCTTATTGCCCCAATTCCTGCAAATAAATCAACAAATTTAATAGGTAACATAAAAATTTTATTGCAATCAACAATTCACATTTTACCATAAAATCTATTGTTTGAATAGTCATTATTAGTAATTAATCATGAGTTTTACAAAACATCAATAACTTAAATTAAATGTTTTTTGAATTATTTATATATACATGAATACATCATTGTATAAATATATCAGCAGGGGTAAAAATGGTATATATGAAATATTAACCACGCAATAATGACAAAATTGAGCGATCGCTTTGCAACAGTCTACACTACTTAAGTTATACTAAATTAACAACTGCAATTTTTTAAAAAAGGAAAACCAGAAATTTATCAACAATATCCTGAAAATCCTCAAATCCTGGATATCCTGATTCTGACAAAATAAAACTTGACATGACCGAAAAACTCTGTTATTATCATACAACATACCCTACTCTAACTTTTATAAAAAAAATTTATCGCTGTGATGCGATCAAAGAAGGGAAAAGAGCAAGAGTGTAAACGGCTACTAAGTCCTCCCAACAACGCAGACAACACGAAAACCAAACTGGCTGCCGAGTATGACGTAGTCGCGCACGTCCCAAGGGAAGACGTGGCGAGACGCAGAACGGCAGAAACGAGGAAGGAAGAACCAAGACCCGCCTCGCAACATATTATAACTGCTTCGTCCTGTCAAGGCACTGCCGTCTTTAGGTGCATCACTATAATTATCTATATAATCATCCAAACACCACTCCCATACATTACCGTGCATATCATACAAACCAAAAGCATTAGGGGGAAAAGAACCTACATCTGTGGTTTGTTGACGATTCTGTCCTTTTGGTGCAGAACCATAAGTGGAATTACCATTATAGTTTACCAAATCAGCAGTAATACTTTCACCAAAATAAAACGGTGTGGTAGTTCCGGCTCTACAAGCATACTCCCATTCGGCTTCACTGGGTAATCTGTAGTTTTTTCCTGTCTTCTGGCTTAACCTTTGACAAAAAGTAACTGCATCATTCCAACTGACTCTTTCCACTGGGCGATTATTGCCTTTGAATTGAGAAGGGTTACTACCCATGATAGCTTGATATTGTGCCTGTGTCAATTCATATTTTGCCATGAAGAAAGCAGGAACAGTAACTTGATGTTGGGGACCTTCGTTTGAATACCTTTCTGCTTCGTTTTCCGGTGAACCCATGATAAATGTTCCCCCTGGGATTTCCACCATTTCCAATGTCACACCATTTCCTAAATCTTCTGTAAAGTATGTTGCACTTTCATTCCGTCGGTTAATGATGTTTCCGGTTGCGTTAGTGCTGACCACTTCAAATTTGAATGTTTTAAGGTTATTTATAATAGGAGTTGGTGTATTTCCAGGAGTTATTGGAGTTATTGTATTTTCAGGAGTTGGTGTATTTTCAGGAGTGATTGTATTTTCGGGAATTAAAGTTTGATTTTGCTTCCCAGAAAATAAACTTTGTCCTATAAATGCAACAGTTACACCACCTAAAAATAATCCTCCATAGATAAAACCGCGACGATTGATTGTAGTTGGAGAATTTCCCGAAATTTGATTTTGATAAATTTGATTTCCCCCTGGAGGTAGATAAACTATAGGAGGAATTTGTATATCTTTGATGACTTGATCCGCAGATTGATACCGTTCTTGAATCTCAATTTTCAACAACTTATCTAAAACTTTCCCCAAATCCTGACTAACAGAAACGGGTGAATTTTCTCGCCAATTATTCACCCAACTCAAACCATTTATTGTCCATAAATTAAAAGGATTAACCCCTGTTAATAAATGAAAACAAGTTGCACCTAAAGCGAATAAATCACTGGCTGGATAAGCTTCACCACCTTGTATTTGTTCCAGTGGACTATATCCATAAGAACCAATTTGTGTTCCTATTTGGGTGTGAACTGTGATAGTTAATTGTTTTGATGCTCCAAAATCAATTAATACCAATTTACCATCAATTGCTCGGCGCATGATATTCTGTGGTTTAATATCTCGATGAATAACCTGGCGCTCATGAATAAACTTTAAAAGTGGTAATAAATCTAGTAATAATTCTCTAATTTGAATTTCGTTATATTTCCCCTTTTGTTCTAATTCATCTAATAAATTATCCCCTTTAATAAACTGTTGTACCAAATAGAGAAACCCATTATCTTCAAAATAAGCAAACAGTGTTGGTATTTGCTGGTGTTCTCCTAAATCTTGTAAGCGTTTAGCTTCTTCAATAAATAACTCTGTGGCTTTTTTTAAAGCGTAAGTTCCTGACTGTTTAAGTGCAAGTTGCTTGATTACACAGGGTTCATTTAACTTTTGGCTATCTTCCGCTAAATAGGTTCTCCTAAAACCACCCTCATTAGAAAGCACACGCAATACTTGAAAGCGATTGATTAATAATGGTATCAATGGGGTTCTGCAAGATTGACAGAACTTATTATGATCAGGGTTGATAGGCTGGGAACAATCCGGGTTTAAGCAGCAAATCATAATCTGTGATAGATGACCGTATAACCTTTATAATACAATATCCAGTAATTCCGCGCTCCCTATTCTCTGATATAATACTAAATTAACAACTGCAATCCTTTAAATAGTATGAGTGAAACCCTGGCTGATATTGCTATACCACCGCAGTTTCCTGATCATACTCAACTCCCAGAGTCTGATGGTACATTCGTGAAGAATTTTCAAGAACATCCCCAAAGTATTATCATCACAGATTCCATAATTCAAAGTTTACAAAAATTACATCCTGATGGACAATTTTGTATAGGTCAAGATTGTGGTATTTACTGGCGCGAAACTGAACCACCAGAAAAAGGTACAGTAGCACCAGATTGGTTTTATGTCCCTGATGTAGCACCAAGATTAGATGGTAAAATTCGTCGTTCCTATGTATTATGGCGGGAATATATTCCTCCATTAATTGTTATAGAATTAGCCAGTGGTAATGGTGACGAAGAAAGAGATTCCACCCCTCTAGTGGGTTTACAGGAAGGTGAAAAACCTGGTAAATTCTGGGTATATGAACGTATTATCCGTGTTCCCTATTATGCCATCTATGAAGTTAATCATGGCAAATTAGAGGTTTATCATTTGGTGGATTTTGCTTACCAAAAAATCCAGCCTAACGAACGTGGACATTATCCTATTGCGCCATTAGGTGTAGAATTGGGACTATGGCAAGGAAGTTACTTAAATAATCCTGAACAACTTTGGCTGCGCTGGTGGGATTTAGATGGTAATTTGTTATTGGTAGGTCAAGAAGAAGCCCAATTACAAAAATTAAGGGCTGAACAGCAACAACAAAGGGCTGAACAGCAACAACAAAGGGCTGAACAAGCAGAACGAAAAGCTGCACAATTAGCCGAACGTTTACGGGCAATGGGGATAGATCCAAATGATGATTTATAATCATTTTGGGTATTTTCTGCGCTAGAATACTAACTAATTGCAGAAAACGAACCGCAGAGGCGCAGAGGACACGGAGAGAATATGGAAAGGGTAGTTTTATTAAGAGGGTTACAAGTTAATTGGGTGAGTTTTTTTGCTGATTTCCTGTTAGCTGGTATGGTTTTTGGTCCCCCTCTTGCTCCTTTTCTCGCTGGGTCTGGTGTGTTTTTGCTTCCGGGTATTGCGGATATTATTTACTTTATGGGTGATCATGTCTGTCCGCAGCCTACTATGGGTTTGGAGTTAGCACCACCTTTTATTATGGCGGTTTGTATGCGCTGTTATGGCACAGTGACAGGTTTATTAATTACTCGGATTTTGTATAGTTTAACTGATGGCAAAGGTGTTTTTTGGTTAAGTCAATATGGTAGAAATGGCGCTGCTTATGCTACTGTGTTAATGATGGCCTATCCTTTGGAATTAGCAGCCCAGATTTTCGGTTTATGGGATTTTAATAATTATATTGTTACTCCTTTCGGTTTGATTACTGGTCTAGCTTGGGGTTTATTTACTATGCCAATTTTACATTTTCCCAGGTCATGAAGTGGGTTGGGTTACAAAACCCAACACCACAAATTATTCGTTCTAATTATCTTAAAGAAGTTATGACTGTAAAAACTGTTCTACATTATTTTATTTATCATTATTTATTGGAAAGTCCTAAAGGGTAACTGGGTTTAGTTTGGATAGCTAAATTTCCAGTTACCCGATATTTCTAAATCACAAAATTGTACAATTCAGTTTTTGGCTCTTTCCAATTTTCTAAACTACAACTTTTTCCAAAATCAATTTAGAACGCTTTACTTGTTCAGGAATAGCAACGGGATAATTACCAGTAAAACAAGCAGAACAGAAACTATTAGTATCTTCTCTGGTGGTTTCTAACATTCCTTCCCAACTCAAATAAGCTAGACTATCAACCTGCAATTGTTTGGCTATTTCCTCTACCGATTTTGTCGCAGCAATTAATTGATCTTGGGTATCAGTATCAATACCGTAAAAACAAGGGTGTGTCACAGGAGGAGACGAAATTCTCATGTGAACTTCTGCTACACCAGCATCACGAAGGGCCTGCACGAGTTTACGGCTAGTAGTTCCCCGGACAATGGAATCATCAATAATTATAACTCGCTTACCGAATAAAACATCTTTGAGGGGGTTAAGTTTCATTTTAATCCCTGATTCGCGCATGGCTTGGGTAGGCTGAATAAAGGTGCGGCCGACGTAGCGATTTTTAATTAGTCCCTCACCATAAGCTATACCAGAAGCTTGGGAAAAGCCAATGGCCGCAGGTATACCAGAATCAGGGACACCGAAGACTAAATCGGCTTCTACGGGAGATTCTGCTGCCATTTTCCGTCCTAAACGCATTCGATAACTGTATAAAGTTTCATTGTGCATGAGGCTATCGGGACGGGCAAAGTAGATCATTTCAAAGATACAAAGTTTACGTTCTGACTGTTGATGCCACTGAAATGATTCTAAACCAGTTTCGGTAATCCAAACTAATTCCCCAGGTCCGACATCACGCAGATATTCCGCGCCGATAATATCTAAACCGCAAGTTTCGGAAGCGAGAACGTAACGCACAGGTTCACTATCTAATGTGCCAATTACTAAGGGACGAATCCCGTTAGGATCACGGACTCCCATTACACCGGCAGGAGTAGCAATAGTTAGGCTAAATGCGCCATGACAGCGTTTAAAAGCATACATTGCGCCTGTAATCCAGTCTGCACCAGCGTTGACTTCTTGAGC
The DNA here is from genome assembly GCF_014697585.1 of Dolichospermum sp. FACHB-1091. Lineage (GTDB taxonomy): Bacteria > Cyanobacteriota > Cyanobacteriia > Cyanobacteriales > Nostocaceae > Dolichospermum. The sequence goes on from NZ_JACJSB010000004.1 coordinate 218,377, forward strand.
GATCGCATAAGCAATCATTTCTGAGTCTGTTGTTGTGATTAAATCAAACTTATCTTTGATTAACTCAGAACGCAATTGTACAGTATTGACTAAATTACCATTGTGTGCTAAAGCTAATGAACCCAACCGAGTTTCCACCACAGCAGGTTGGGCGTTAACTTTGCGACTAGAACCAGTAGTAGAATAACGGGTATGACCAACTGCCAAATTACCTGGTAATTGCTCTAAGATAGTTTCATTAAATACCTGAGACACCAAACCCATATCTTTATGCTGGTAGACGCGTGAACCTTCAAAGGTAGCAATCCCAGCAGATTCTTGACCCCGATGCTGGAGAGCATATAATCCAAAGTAGGTTAATTTAGCAACATCTTGTTCTGGAGCATAAATGCCAAAAATACCACAAGCTTCTTCGGGTTTGTCACTGGTATTTTCATAACTGTTGATCAAGTTATTAGCAATTTCGGGGTATTCATCTAAGGTGACGGAATTAATGGGAATCATACTGGTATTGCTCCTGGTGGGGATGTTGTTCACAAGTCAAAAGTCACAAGTCAAAAGTCAAAAGTAAAGAAATCCTACCTGTCACCTTACTTTATGGATAGTTGAAACATTCTTAACAAATCGTTAACCATCCATTAAAACATTACCTTAAATTGGTGAATTATCAAGTATGAATTGTGAATTTTCATCTTGTTTTCTGCGAGATACCCCATCCACTCCTTCGAAGAAGCAAGCTACAGCGAAGCAGGTTGGGACGGGATAATGCGTTTAATTTAATGGTACTCTTCGAGAAAGCTTCGCCTACGACACTGTTAAATTAAACATTTTCCGAGTTGACAATACAATTAAACCCGTGTTTCGCTGTATCAATCGGACTTTTTTAGCTGTACATTGACCCAATCTTTTCCAAGATGCGTCACTAACTGAAACTTGTTTTTCTGTGTCTCCACTAACCCAACCGAAAAATGTTTTCTTACCTTGAGTAGCTTCTACAAAATCACCTTTTCTGAATCCATGCCTTGTTGTAGTTCCACCATATTTACGTCTATTTCCACCTTTCGAGAAAACCATTAAATGTAGTTGTCTACGACTAATGGGAGGAGGACGTAAAATAGTAAATTGCGACTCAGTAATAGTTACATTACCTACCCAAGACGCACCATGATTTTTAATGTCATTCCATGTTTGGTATTTCACAAATTTTGAATGGAAGAACTAGATGCAACATTTGTAAAGTGTATTTATTGGATTGAACAGCAATACCAGAAAACATTTTACCCGGGTCTAAACCAATTACGATTTCTTGAGCTTTTGTATTAGATGATTCAGTTATCAACTGGACATAAAAAATACCTAACTTGTTGAATTTACCAATTGCTTTACCCAACGTCTAGCGCGGCTAGACTTAGTTGGCATTAATGGAATATTGTCTACTGAAATTACAGGTACTCGCATAAAGAGATAATCCTTGGAGTAAAAGTTTAAGTCCCCTCGCCCAACTAATCCAAAATGTCTTGGCTTGTACCCAACGACTAAACAAATAGTCTTGCAGATCATCCAAACTGGGGAAGTATTTGGAAGTGCGTATCAGGATTAGTCTCAGTGGGCTAGTCAAACACGTAATTTTTGTTAATTACAAGCCCCATCCCTATTGACGGGTGGGGTTATTGACGTTCGACTCGAACATTGCGAGCTATCGCACCTCCCATTTTTTATTTAAAATCTGGTACAAATCTGTTATTACCATAATTTATGGGTTAGGGAAGCGACGCGTAGCAAGATCCCGAAGGGTGTGGTTAAAACCGCCGTGATCATTAAATTACTAGTTTTTGAGTGGATATAATCCTAGGAACTAGCAAACCCGTTTAAGTCCCCTCGCCCAACTAATCCAAAATGTCTTGGCTTGTACCCAACGACTAAACAAATAGTCTTGCAGATAATCCGAACTAGGGAAGCATTCGGAAGTGCGTATCAGGATTAGTCTCAACGAGCTAGTCAACCACGTAAAGTTTGTTCTTTACAAGCTCCATACCTATCGTCGGGTGGGGTTATTGACGTTCAAACCTTGATTTTTGATCTGGTTCAGATGTTACTATGAACTGCTAGACGTTTAGAGATTGCCCCATAATAGCGATCGCGCATATCTTCAATACTAACCTGAACTAACTTATGGTTGTCTGCCGTTAAAATCTGCAAATTGCCAGAATTAACTACAATACCTAGTTTTTGCCAATATTCCCCCAAATGCTCTTGTAAATAAGATTCCCAAATTTCTTGATTTTCCCCACTCACAGAAACTAAAATTCTTGCTCCACCTTCACCAAAAAGCACTTCATCAAATCGTAAATCATGATTTGTCGTGATTGGGAAATTAATTTCTGCCCCCAAATTTCCAGAAAGACAAGATTCTGCTATAGCAACAGTCAAACCACCTTCAGCGGAATCATGGGCAGATTTTACCCAACCAGTGCGAATACCATGACGACAAGCCTGTTGTACACACCGTTCTAAATCAAAATCAACTTTAGGCGGCCTACCTGCAATTGTATGATGAATTGTTGCCAAATATTCAGAAGCGCCTAATTCAATTTTAGATTTTAGATTTTCGATTTGGGATTGAATAGGTAAACCAAGCAGGTAAATTATATCACCTAGATTTTGCCAACCCTGTCCGCAAATTTTAGTCAAGTCTTCAATTAAACCCACCATACCCACAACGGGAGTTGGGTAAATTGGTTGAGGATTTCCCTCCGCGTCAAAGGTTTCATTATATAGAGACACATTCCCCCCAGTTACCGGCGTTCCCAACTCCCGACAACCTGCACTCAAACCCCGACAAGCGGACGCTAATTGCCAATAACCAATGGGGTTTTCTGGACTACCAAAATTGAGGTTATCCGTCACAGCCAGGGGTTCAGCGCCCACACAGCTAAGATTCCGGGCAGCTTCTGCTACTACTGCCTTAGCCCCTTCATAAGGATCAAGATAGACATAGCGAGAATTACAGTCTACCGTAGCCGCAACAGCAGATTTTGGATTTTCGATTTGAGATTTTGGATTTTGGATTTTTTCTAAAGGACGAAGACGAACTACAGCAGCATCAGCCCCACCTGGTAATAATACTGTGTTGTTTTGAACTTGATGATCATATTGGCGATAAACCCAGCTTTTAGAAGCAATAGTAGGAGTATCTAACAAAGTCAATAAAATATGATTCCAACTTTGCCAATTTCTGCCAATTTCAATTCCTGTCACATCACAAGCGGGTAAATTATCTTTTGTCCATTGCCAAGCCTTGATAGCATACTCTGGTGCTTCTGTCAATAATTCTCTTTCATATAAAGGTGTATTTTCCGCTAAAGCCTCAGCGGTAATTTCGGCGGCGATTTTCCCCTCAAACCAAATCCTGACAATGGGTTCAGCAATTACCGTACCTGCAACTACCGCTTGTAGTCCCCAACGGTGGAAAATAGCGATTAATTCCTGTTCTCGTCCTTTTTCGGCGACAAATAACATTCTTTCTTGAGATTCCGACAGCAGATATTCATAGGGTATCATTCCTGACTCCCGCACCGGAATTTTATCTAAATCAAATTCAATACCGACACCACCTTTAGCGGCCATTTCCGAAGTTGAACAAGTGATACCCGCAGCGCCCATATCCTGTGCTGCTACTACAGCCCCAGTTTTAAATGCTTCTAAACAAGCTTCAATTAAGGACTTTTCTAAAAATGGATCTCCCACTTGCACCGCAGGACGATTATCCATAGACTCCTGGGTTAATTCTGCACTAGCAAAACTTGCCCCTCCCATACCATCCCGCCCGGTGGTTGAACCTACATACAGCACGGGATTTCCCACGCCTGAAGCTCCTGATTTGACAATTTCCGAAGTTTCCATCAAACCGAGAGCCATGACGTTAACCAGGGGATTTCCAGAGTAAGCGTGGTCAAAATACACTTCACCACCCACAGTGGGAACGCCGACACAGTTGCCATAATGACTTATTCCCGCAACTACGCCTGTAAACAATCTTTGGGTTTTCGGGTCATTCAAATCACCAAACCGCAAAGAATTTAATAAAGCAATAGGACGCGCCCCCATGGTAAATATATCTCTTAAGATTCCACCTACTCCAGTTGCAGCGCCTTGAAATGGTTCAACAGCGGAGGGGTGGTTATGGGATTCTATTTTGAACGCCAATTGTAGTCCGTCACCGATATCCACAACTCCAGCATTTTCCCCAGGTCCGACGAGAATCCGCGGTCCGGTGGTGGGAAACTGTTTGAGTAAAGGGCGGGAATTTTTATAACAGCAATGTTCTGACCACATGACCCCAAACATACCTAGTTCGGCTTTGTTGGGGTGACGACCTAAACGGCGAACGATTTCTGCATATTCTTCTGGTTTTATGCCTTCTGAGGCAATTTCTTGGGTAGAAAATGGATTTTCACCAAATGTGGTCATGGGAGTTATGCACCAAGAGGACAGAGGAATATTTTATAGCAACATAACGCATAATTCAGGACTACTATATAACCCGACATTCCGCACTTCATAATGTAGTATGAGGCTTTTTAAGAATTATTCTTAATAATGCTTAAGTAATTAAGTATTAAAACTTAAAATTTTTGATAACATAAGTATTGTTAAAATACAATAAAAAATAAAATCAAGGAAATATTCGCGTATTGCAAAACGAAGTGCGGAATATGGACTAAAACATGGGTTCGGCCTTTCTGTGCATTGATACCAAAATTCTCCCATGTCATTTAAAGTGGATGTTTGAGTGGTTTATTCGACACACTACCTTTGATTTTCCCACTCTTGAGATGTACGGAATTTGTCCAAAACTCCAATAGAAGTCCTACAGTTGGCAAAATGTTATAAGTCTTGATATAACTTGTAAATAAACAAGATAAAAAATTTATGAAGGATAATTACGGCAAATTTGGCCAGTTCAAATTCAAATTATTGGTCAAAATCGTCAGTATAATGGGATTAGTCGGCACTAGTCTCCTGATGAATGTAGTATCTCAAGCACAAGAAGTACGCAATCCCAAACCAAGTATTTTCAACGAACCACTCTACAATCGTGGTAAAAAACCTAGTGAAACCCCAGTCAACAAACCCACCCCAGCCTCAACAACAGTTCCCGCTGCTCCCACTGTTAAACCCACCTCAGCAGCGCCCATAACAGAAATAAAAGAAACCAGGAACTTAATAGTGTTGGCTAACGCCAATGGCTCATTCAAAACCCTCATTAAAGCCCTAACAGCAGCGGGACTCATAGATACTTTACAAGGGGAGGGTCCTTTTACTATTTTTGCCCCCACAGATACGGCATTTGCACAATTAAAAGACAAAAACGCCGTTACAGATCTGCTAAAGCCAGAAAATAGAAAAATATTAGTGGATGTTTTAACTTATCATGTAGTACCTGGTAAAATCCTTTCTAGTGATTTGAAATCTGGGGAATTGAAAAGTCTACAAGGAGAACCTATTAAAGTAAGCATTGATAAGAAAGTTGTCAAGGTTGAATACGCTAACATAACTAAGGCAGATATCCAAGGTAGTAATGGTGTTATTCATCAAATTGATCATTTGCTCATACCTCCTAGTTACTAGATTTTCGATGTTTGATTGGTAAAAATATCAAGTTCAAAATCTACAATTTTTACATAATCTGGAAATTTTAATCAATAGAAAAGCCCAGTTAAAATACTATTTAACTGGGCTTTAAAAAAAATTAATCAGACTAACGAGCTTTAGCAGTTGACTTTCCTTCGGTTGTTTTTATTGCTTCAATTAACTGCATCATCAATTGCTCAAGCTTTTGTGCTACCTCTTCCTCTTGGTGTAAGTTTTGCTCTAACAATTGGACAATTTGGTTTTGTCCCATTTGTTCAGCAACTTTAATCAAACGACGATAACAAGCTATTTCTAGTTGTTCAATTTTACTATGCCATTCTGCCAGTCCTAAGTCTACAATTTTGGGATTATCTGCTGCTAAAAGTGTAAATTTCTGACATTCACTAATTAAACCAGACGCAAGATCACAGGTAATTCTTTGTGGTTTTTCTCCTAAAATATTTAACACCTGTTCTAAGTTTTTAATGTGCTGTTCAGTTTCTTGAATATGTGGCTCAATTACCGTCTTCAGCTTATTATTTTGACAACATTGCCACATCATTTGCTGGGCTTCTAAAAAGCGATTTTCAGCATCAAACATGGTGTTTATCTCATAGATAAACTTCTGTTGCAAATTGGTGATTTTGTTTGTAATTGGACGCTCGCTAAGTTGAACCATGATTATTCTCCTGATGATATGAAACTGCATTTAGCAGCAGTTCTATTAACTTTAGTTCTACTTTGATTTATTCTCTTCTGACCAAAGATACAGTATAGGTGTGAAATATAATTTGTTATTTAAGTGACAAGATCAGACTTGGGGAATAGGACTATAATTTGTGTGATTAATTTAACTATTATTCATGAAGTTTTGCAGATATTACCCTTTTATACAATACAAACTAGACCGGAAAAATAAGTTTAATTACTTAAATTATCAAAATCACCAAAATCACGGTTTAGACTTCCCCAATTGCGTTAAAGTAAAGATAAATTAAGAAAATGCTGTCAAAGAAATGGCTGCTCTCAGTTTAGAATTAATTTCAACTCAGTTAGAAAGTCCCAATTTGCGCGATCGCATGATAGCTCTTGCTAGTTTACGTGATGTATCCGCTGCTGAGGCTGTACCTTTAATTAAAAAGGTATTAGATGATGATTCCCTGCAAATGCGTTCCATGGCCATTTTTGCTCTAGGTATCAAGAAAACACCAGAGTGTTATTCTATCCTAGTAAAAATTCTGGAAACAGATCCAGATTATGGTATCCGTGCTGATGCGGCTGGAGCTTTAGGATATCTTGAAGATAATCGAGCCGTGGAAGCCTTATCACGGGCATTTTATGAAGATACAGATTGGCTAGTAAGGTTTAGTGCGGCTGTATCTTTAGGTAATATTAAAGACCCCCGCGCCCATGATATTCTCATTCAAGCCTTAAATAGTCAAGAAATAGTAATTCAACAAGCTGCTATTTCTGCGTTGGGAGAAATCCGGGATATAGATTCCGTAACACATATTCTCCGTTTTGCTGAATCAGAAGATTGGTTAGTGCGTCAACGTCTCGCTGAAGCTTTAGGTAATTTACCCACACCCCAAAGTGTCTCAGCTTTAAAATATCTAGCAAAAGATAGTCATCACAACGTTGCTCAAGCGGCCAGAATTTCTCTGCAACAACTTGAGAAAACCAACAACTTGAGTTGAAATTAAAGTCTCTTCCTAGTTTTTAATAATAAAAGAGATTGTTAAAATTATGATGCAGGGGTAGTTTTATTTATGAAGGTTGAAGAATTTTTTGAATTAAGTGCTGGAAAATGGTTTTCTCACCGCACCAGTCACCATTTAGCGTTTAAGCAGTCAGAAGATGGTAAATCAGACATCGTGATTGAGATGTTAGCCGCTGATCATCCTGAAGTGATTAAACTCTGTCAACAGTATGAAATTGAGCCGCATACAGCCACTTGTGGGGCCCGTGTCACCTGGAATGGGACAATGGAATGGGACGAGGAAAAACATGAGGGTTCGACGGTTTTAGCTACAGTTCCCAATGCAGATAATCCAAATGAAGGTAAATTACTGCGAGAAATGGGTTATGCGGAAAAAGCCCCCGTTGCTGGTAGCTATAAAATCGGTGATGATGGTGCTTTGACACTGATTACCGAATATGAAACTATGTGGTCTGAAGAAAGACTATGGTTTGCTAGTCCTAATTTACGGATGCGAGTAAGTGTATTAAAGCGGTTTGGTGGTTTTAGTATGGCTTCCTTTACATCTGAAATCCGTATGGGTAGTACGGATGCTTCTAAAAAGGCTACAGAAGCCGCTAATTCGCTAAAATCCTAAAATACAATATTGAGGCTGGTAATGGGTAATTGGTAATTGGTAATTGGTAATTGGTAATTGGTAATTGGTAATTGGTAATTGCCTTTTGCCTTTTGCCTTTTGCTTTTTGCTTTTTGCTTTTTGCTTTTTGATTACATTCATATTGTATAATTACTTGGGAATTTTTTTGTTAAATGTGCAATAAATTAGCCAGAAATTCCGGTAATGGTAAAACAATCAACAACAATAAAACCATTGACATTAATCCCATAAAGTCCCGTTTATTATCTAATTCAGTAACATCATTTAAAGCAGGTTCATCACTTAAAGGAATGAATAATAAAATAATTGCCCACAATAAAAATTCCTCTCTAAGGAGCGAAAGTATTAGTAATGATAATCTGGCAATTTGACCAATAATAACAGCAGTACGTTGTCCAAACATAGCATGAACAATGTGACCTCCATCTAATTGTCCGACCGGCATTAAATTTAAAGCTGTGACAATTAATCCTAAAAAACCTGCTACTGCAACCGGATGTAAATCAATAGCTGATTTTACAGTTAATTCACTTCCTAAAGCTAATTTGGAGAGTAAAGCTAATAAAATCGAATATTTAGGATCAAGTGCATTGGGGTTTAACATTCCGGTTTTTTCCGGTAAAGCTACTATTTCCGAATTAGCTAAACCCCAGAATAATAAAGGTACAGTTACAATAAATCCTGCTAAAGGTCCAGCAATACTCACATCAAATAAAGCCTTACGGTGAGGTATGGGACTTCGCATAGTGATAAAAGCGCCGAATGTTCCCAGGAAAAAAGGTACAGGAATAAAATAAGGTAATGTAGCGCGAATTTTATAGAATCTCGCTGTTAAATAATGTCCTAATTCATGAGTAGCTAAAATAGTCATTAAACCTAAAGCATAAGGTAAACCCTGAAAAAATAATGTGAAATCAGATTCTAGTTGTGAGACTTGAAAACCCGCAATTTTCAACCCGACAAAGGTGGTACTAACTAAGGTTGCTATTAATAATACCAATGCTAACCCCGGTTGAGTAATTTTTTCTGCATCTCGTTGGTTATTTTGTTTAGCAGCTTGAGAATTAGGAACTAAAACAAAAAATGGTTTATCATTTACTCCTTCTTGAAATATAACTAAAAAGCGATCGCCAAATTCTTTTTCAATATTAGCTTTAATTTCTTCGTAAGCTGCACTAGCCATAGTTCGCAAATGTCCTCGACAAATAATTGCTTGGGGACGATATTCGATTTTTTGGATAAAATATACAGACCAGGGAAAACAAGTTCGCAGTTGTGCTTCTTCTGCTAAGTCAATAGGACGAACTGGTGGTGTTTCTACTGTAGAATTACGGGAATTATTAGGAGAATTATTATTTGGTTGTTCTTGATTGTCTTGAGATTGATTTTCTCGATTTACAGGTAATTGTCTGCCCGAATTAAACAATACCCAATACAATAATAAACAAATCACTGAAACCGAAATAATTAGCCCAGAGGGAGGTGATTGTTTGACACCATATATCAGACTCCAAGCAGTAGATATAAATGCTGGTGTCATTAAAACTAGCCACAATAACCACACTGGGGTTCTTGTAGCCCGTGCGACACTGTACTGCATTAGTAAATAAGTTAATAACCCCAGAACGATAAAAAACCAAAATGTCATATTATTTACACTATAATTAGATAGAATACCTTACCTGTAATTTCTATTAAAGATTTTGATGCTTAGTTGAACAGCAAAAAGCTTATTTATTCCCTTTAACCGTCACCAATCTTACTGATGAATTTACTCTCAATGTTACAACACAAATAATTTAAATACTAGACTATTTTCCAGCGTTTTCTTATTTATACTATCGTAAATTTGACAGTATTTTATTTTTTGGATGATTTTTTGGAGAGCATTTATTTGCTAACCAGTAGGACAAACATTTATCAGCAAACACTTCTAAAACTTTTCATTTTTTATGCGAGACTGTACAGAATCATCAAATCCATTAGTTCATAGGACTTACGCACAAGTCACGGAATAATGAACCACGAAGGAACGAAGAGAACGAAGAAAAGAGGGTTTGAGAGATATTTTGCGTAAGTCCTGGTTCACATTAATTCATTAGTATTTATCTGTGTTCAATTATTCTTGAAGACTTATTTTATCGAGTTTTATCATAACTTAGTATTATGTAAATTAACACATATTTTTATTTTTAAGCGATTTTATTCAGAACTTTAGTCCTCTCTTCTAGACGCTGGGCGAATAGAATAAGGGCTAAAGCCATAACTGGAAAACAAAAATGATCATGTTTTCTGATGCTTGCTTAAGTCTTATATCAATTAGCTAGTAGTGCCATAGCTGCTTGATATTGAGCGTCTTTCACCGTACCAATTTGTTCGCGGTTGATAGGTTGTTGGGGAATAATTTGATCAGGCTTAATTCCTAATTTGTTAATATCTCGATGGTTAGGAGTTTCATATTTAGCAATTGTCACTGCTAAACCAGAACCGTCGGATAATTCAAACAAAGATTGAATTAAACCTTTACCAAAAGTCCTTTCCCCGACCAATTGAGCGCGATGATTATCTTGTAATGCACCGGCTAAAATTTCGCTGGCGCTGGCTGTTCCCTGATTGACTAGAATAACTAAGGGATCTTGTGTCATGGCCGGACCCCAGGCTTCATAACTTCCTTGAATGCCTTGACGATTAGCAGTATATACTATTGTACCAGAATCCAACCATAAACGAGCGACTTCGATTCCAGCTTGTAAGAGTCCACCAGGATTATTTCTTAAATCAAGAATATAGGCAGACGCGCCTTTTTCTTCTAAAATCGAAATAGCCTGTGTTAACTCTTTCACCGCATTAGCACTAAATTGAGTTAAACGAATATAAGCAATTTTATTTCCTGTTGGGGATAATTTTAAATCATATAGAACAGGGTTAAGAGTAATGCGATCGCGTACTAATACAACTTCTTGATCTTTTTCTCCTTCCCTACCAATCAAAAGCGTAACCACACTGCCCAATGGTCCACGCATTTGCGCCGCTGCTTCATCAAGAGAGATATTCTCTGTAGATAGACCCTCAATTTTCAAAATGCGATCGCGCGGTCTTAAACCTGCTTTATCGGCTGGAGAATTTTCAATAGGTGTAATCACTTCCAAAATACCAGTTTGGGGATTGAGAGCGATTTGTAATCCCACACCCGTAAGTTCTCCAGAGGTGCTAACCTTTAAACTGCGATACTTTTCAGGTTCAAGAAAACGGGTAAAAGGATCATCCAGCCCTTTGAGCATATCCCGAATTGTGGCATAAGCGGCTTCATGATTGACAAAACGATTTTTAAGTGCTTTTTGTCGGACATCAAGCCAGTTTTGATGATTAAAAGTGCCATCTAAATAAGAACGGTTAACAATTCGCCATACTTCATAAACTAACTTCTGTTCTGGAGTCAAAGCCGAGGCCGGGGGAATATAGCCAGTAAACACCAAAGCGAAAAGCAGTAATAGTAAACATCCTAGCCGCCAAGCCCGTTTGTGAATAAACCCTAATTTCAGTTCCATGTCAGACTCAAATTCCCTAAAACTTTGTGTAATGCTCACTTGTTGATGAAATCTATCTCTCGACTATGTTACTTTTTTTATAGAAGCAGTGCATTATTCTCATAAAGTTGCTAGTCCAACTGAATGAGATGTCCATTCTTCCTGATCTAACGATAAAATCTTTTTTGGGGTCAACATTGTCATTGTCAGTCCATTAAAGACGAGAGACAGGAAGAAACACTCACTAAACTAGGGTAACTTACACCCTTAACGCTCGTAGACAAGTAGAAGCCAATTCTCTTGAGTAAAACGAGAAGCGAACCCTCTAACTTAGGTTAGTTGAATAGTCGTTCCCGACTAAGCTTCGCATCACAAAACTTATCAACCGCAATCTATTTTTTAGGAACTTAGGATTGTATGGCCAACGTTTATGACTGGTTTGAGGAACGCTTGGATCTCCAAGAGATTGCTGATGATATTACCACCAAATACGTTCCTCCCCACGTTAACATTTTTTACTGTTTAGGTGGAATTACCCTAGTTTGTTTCCTGATCCAGTTTGCGACTGGATTTGCGATGACATTCTACTATAAACCTACAGTTACCGAAGCTTTTTCTTCTGTAGAGTACATCATGAATGAAGTCAACTTCGGTTGGTTAATTCGCTCCATTCACCGCTGGTCAGCCAGTATGATGGTACTGATGATGATTCTCCACACATTCCGCGTTTATTTGACTGGTGGCTTCAAAAAGCCCCGGGAATTGACCTGGGTAAGTGGTGTCATTCTTGCAGTTATTACCGTTTCCTTCGGTGTAACAGGCTACTCTTTACCTTGGGATCAAGTTGGTTACTGGGCTGTAAAAATTGTTAGCGGTGTACCAGAAGCAATTCCCGTAGTCGGCGTTTTTATATCCGATTTATTACGTGGTGGTTCTAGTGTTGGTCAAGCTACACTCACCCGCTACTATAGCGCCCACACCTTCATTCTTCCTTGGCTAATTGCTGTCTTCATGTTGTTCCACTTCTTGATGATTCGCAAACAAGGTATTTCAGGACCATTGTAATCACTTTGTCATCAAAGTTATTAGCCAACAGCTATAACTTGTGTTTCCAGATCATCGGAGTTTGTTTTAAACTAAAAGAAAACAACTGGATATCGGAAATCACAAGCTAGTTGTAAGCTAATAGCTTTCGCTAATGCTTTAACCTCAATTCAGCCGGAGAGCGCATTTAAAAATGTCAACGCAAAAAAAACCGGATCTGAGCGATCCTAAGTTGAGAGCCAAACTTGCCCAAGGCATGGGTCATAATTATTATGGTGAACCCGCTTGGCCTAACGATTTGCTGTATATATTTCCTGTCGTCATTATGGGTTCTTTTGCCTGTATTGTCTCTTTAGCTGTTTTAGATCCAGCTATGACAGGTGAACCAGCTAATCCTTTTGCTACTCCTTTGGAAATTTTACCAGAGTGGTATTTGTATCCTGTATTCCAAATTTTACGCTCATTACCTAGTAAACTATTAGGTGTATTAGCAATGGCTTCTGTACCTTTGGGACTAATTCTTGTTCCTTTCCTGGAAAACGTGAACAAGTTCCAAAACCCCTTCCGTCGTCCCGTAGCAACAACTGTATTTCTCTTTGGTACTCTTGTGACTCTGTGGCTAGGTATTGGTGCTGCGCTCCCATTAGATAAATCCTTAACTTTAGGATTGTTCTAAGGTAGTTCCAGTCAAACATAAACCTGATAACGTCTGTGGTTTTCAAGGGTGTATAGAAGACAATATCTGAAAAACAAATAACACTAGGTCTTTGATGATCTATTGTGATTGATATTGATATTTCAAAATATATGCTCTTGAAGACCAACAGGCGTTAACTAATATAGAATTGGAGCGGGAGAATCTTGAGATTAGTGATCACGAGGGAGTCAAAACCAAAATATCCCCAATCTCAAATCACCTGCCAATTTTCCCCAGTCTAAAGTATTATCCACTTATTTTTTATTCAAATTAGGGTCAATGCTTGGCATAGTGCAGCAGGACCATCGGACTGTGAGGAGCGATCTTAAACTCCTAAACGAAGTGCAACAATGGTTTGAAGAATTTTGTCACCAATATTTACCGAAATATGGCTGGTCAGACAGTCAAATTTATCGTCTTAATCTAGCTTTAGCAGAAGGTTTTACCAACGCTGTTCGTCATGCTCATCATTCTTTACCACCGGAAACAGCGATAGAAATTCAAGTCAGTCTATGGATTAATAGACTGGAAATGAGAATTTGGGATTATGGAAAACCATTTAATCCTGATGTGATCACTGAACCAGTACCGGGGACTCTACAAGTAGGTGGGTATGGATGGTTTTTACTCCGACGTTTGGCTGATAAAGTCGTCTATGAGCGTGATCAAGATACAAGAAATTGTTTGTTAATTGTCAAATATTGTTTAGATGAATCACACTAAGTAGGTTGGCGTGAAAAATTGTCGTTATGACAAGGGAAGAGGGAACAGGGAACAGGGGACAGGGAACAGGGAACAGGGAAGAGGGAACAGGGGAAAGGGAAAAGAGGTTACAGGGGACAGGTTACAGGAATTAACAGGAATTAAAAAGTTAAAATAAAAGGGTATAATAACTATTTAGTTTATTAAAAAGTTCTATTTCCGCCATTTTCCATCAGCAAAAAATAAACTCGCTATCCTAGAGTCAGCAGTACAAATTTGAGACATGAGCTTTAAAAACTTGCAATTCAACTTTGAAAAAATCCGCCCCTGGCTGACCCTGTTAGCAATTACCTGGTTATTAGCATCATTGGGCTTGGGCTGGTTAGTTAATTCTTTAGTAATTATTGTTGGCTTATTGTTATTTTTACCCGTAGCAGCATTTTTTGGGTTTCGCTGGTGGTTACAAAAGAATCTGGTTAGTGGACAGTGTCCCGTATGTGGATATGAATTAACAGGTTTAAATAATAGTCAAACACAGTGTGCTAACTGTGGAGAGCGATTATCAGTTAAAAACAGTCAATTTCAACGTTTTACACCGGAAGGGACAATTGATGTGACAGCGGTTGAAGTCCAAGCCCAATCATGGGAAGATTAGTCAGTGGTCAGTGGTCAGTATTAAGTTGGAATCTAGAAAGGAGTTTAGCTAGTTAAATATTTGCCAACTAATACTAACTAATGCTATGCTTTTCTTATGGCATACATACCACTTAGAAAAGCGGTCGAATTTCTGGGATTGCATCCAAACACCTTGAGGAGATATGCAGATGAGGGGAAAATCAAAAGCATTAAAAACCCGGCAGGACAAAGATTATACGATGTCGAATCATACATCACGGGCGATTCAATTAGAACTCCCACTATTTGCTACTGCCGGGTCAGTTCCTCAAAACAGCGAGATGACCTTGATAGACAAATCGCCTATATGCAATCCCTCTACCCAGACGCAGAAATCATCAAAGATATTGGCTCAGGACTCAACTTCAAAAGAAAAGGTCTGCGCTCCAAACTGGACAGACTTTTGCAAGGAAATAAATTCATCCTTGTTGT
>NZ_JACJSB010000040.1 GCF_014697585.1 Dolichospermum sp. FACHB-1091
AAGCTGTTCTGGAATGGCTTGCATAATTGCTGTATTTGAAGATTAACCATAACTGCATTTGTTGATTTCACCCACTATAGTATTTCTATGGTGGGTTTTTTATTGAAAAAAAAATAAACAATATCAGATGTTATGATTAGGCAAGAAACTCAAGTAAGGAGTTTAAGTAATAGCTAGCGCAACAATTACCAGAAAAGGACAAGTAACTATTCCTAAAGAAATTAGGGATTATCTGAATTTGGACACAGGAAGTAAGGTTGATTTTGTGATTGATGAAAATCGGTTGTAATATAACGGCGACATTTGATAGAAAATTGAGAGTTGAAAAAGGGTTTGACTTTACTTAGTAATTTCTGCAACAAAAAGTGATCCAGTAAAAAAAGAAAATTAAATGAATACAGATAAATTATCTTTAATATATATTGCGACAATAGCAGCAGCATTAATATCAGGTTCTGAGGATGTGATAGCTAATTCAAAAGCGAAAAATTCTGTTAACTGTCCTGGTAAAAATCCTCAATTTAGTATTGAGTTTTTTCAGACTAATAATCATGGAGAAAGATATAAAAAAGGGATTAATCATGTAATTATTTTTAATCCTCAATCTCCCAAGTTAGATTTTAAAGTCAATGTCGGTTTAGATCATCAGATTTATGCTAAGGATTCTAGGGGAAGATTTCGTAGAGAATATGTACCAAAACAGTTTCGAGAAATTATCACTGATAGTAATTCTAAATTAAATGGT
This sequence comes from Dolichospermum sp. FACHB-1091, assembly GCF_014697585.1. Taxonomy (GTDB): domain Bacteria; phylum Cyanobacteriota; class Cyanobacteriia; order Cyanobacteriales; family Nostocaceae; genus Dolichospermum. The sequence continues at coordinate 746 of NZ_JACJSB010000040.1, forward strand.
AAATCACCAATTGCAGCCATTAATGCTGACTATATAGATCCAAAAAATCAACCTCAAGGTTTAAATATTTCTCGCGGTGTTGAATATTCAGGAGTATTTAAAAATAGACGTTCTTCCTTTGGAATATCATCAGGAAATCCTCAACAACGTCAAGCCACCATGGGAACTGGAAGAAGAGGAACAAATATTCTCAATTACAATATAGTGGGGGGGAATGGGAGATTTTATAATCAAGGAAAATTCAAAGATATTTGTCAAGCTTTAGGAAAATTTGCTTGTCAAGGTGCTACTAATCGTTCTTTAGTTGCTATTACCAGTAAAGGTTTTGTAATTTTCCTGGTAAATGATATAAAAGCTAATTCTATTATTCAAGTTTCTGCTAACAATAAAGAATTACTACCCAATCAATTTGATAATGTTTTAACAGGAATTGCTAAAAATAACTGTTTAGGGACAATTCAGGAAGGAATGTTATTTGATGGAGGAATGTCTCCAGGATTGTTTTATAATAATAAAGTCTATGTCGAGAATTTAGGTCCAATTGGTTCGGTATTTTTAATTTATCAAAAGTAATCAAATAACAGATTTATTTACTATGTTATCAGTCAAAGATGCAGAAACGATTATTTTCAATCATGTTCGACCTTTAAATCAAGAAAATGATCTGGAAGTTGTGGATTTATTAACAGCATTTCATCGGATTTTAGCAACTCCTGTAATTAGTTCTTTAGATTTTCCTCATTGGGATAATTCCGCAATGGATGGTTTTGCTGTACGTTATGAAGATGTACAAAATTCCACTTCTGAAAATCCGACAATTTTAGAAGTTGTCGAAGAGATTCCCGCAGGATATCAACCTCAAATTACTATTAAACCAGGACAAGCAGCCAGGATTTTCACTGGTGCAATCATACCAAAAGGTGCAGATACTATAGTTATGCAGGAAAAAACTAATTTACAGGAGAATCAAGTTTTTATCTTTGCTAAACCTCAACCCCAAGAATTTGTCAGAAAACAAGGAGACTTTTATCAAGCAGGAACAGAACTTTTACCAGCGGGAATTACCCTCAATGCAGCAGAAATTGCGATTTTAGCCGCAGCACAATTACCAAAAATCAGTGTTTTCGGTCGTCCACGGGTGGCAATTTTTTCCAGTGGTGATGAATTAGTAACACCAGAACAAACTCTAAAACCCGGACAAATAGTAGATTCTAATCAATATGCTTTAGCAGCTTTAGTACGCAATTTGGGTGCAGAAGTGTTAACATTAGGAATTGTTAAAGATAATCCTAGCGCGTTAACAGAGACTATAAATTATGCAATTAATAATAGTGATATAGTTATTTCTTCTGGTGGAGTTTCCGTAGGTGATTATGATTATATTGATAATATATTAACATCTTTGGGGGCAGAAATTCATTTTCGTGCCGTGCAAATGCGTCCAGGAAAACCTTTAACATTTGCTACATTTCCTAATTCTCTTTATTTTGGTTTACCCGGAAATCCCGTTTCTGCATTAGTCACATTTTGGAGATTTGTAGAACCGACAATTAAAAAACTTTCAGGAATTAAGACGGGTTGGGAAGCAAAACTTTTAAAAGTAAAATCCCATTGCGAATTAAAATCTAACGGAAAAATGGAAACTTATATTTGGGGTAATTTAAAATTAAATGATGGTATTTATGAGTTTCAGCAAACAAGTGGTAACTTAAATTCAGGGAACTTAATTAACCTATCCCAAACAAATGCTTTAGCGATTTTACCAGTCGGAAAAACCCTAATTTTACCAGGAGAAGAAACCCTAGTTTTGCAAATAGGATAAAAGACAATTAACTCTCTGCAACTCTGCGACTCTGCGTGCAAAAATAGATTACTTTCATAATTCTAGCTATATTTTGTTGGGTTTCACTTCGTTCTACCCAACCTACAATTATCTTAGGTGTTAGTAAATTGTCTTTTATCAAGCAGAGGAGAATCTATATCTAAAAGCCAATTTTCATCAACAAATTCCAGATTTTCATTATAGATAAGAACTAACTCACCTATATTTTGAATAGTTGGATATCCGAATGGGTAAGATTTATCATCATATGCAGCATAGATAGCAGCAGCAGCAGGATTAATACAATCAGTACCAAAATCAGTACCAATAAGAGAAAATTTGAGTTTTAGAAACCGATTATCTTGCGTAACACCCACAAAACTGCTGACTAATTCTGCTTCTATGGTGTGAGGTAATCTAATTGAGTCATAATATTCATCCTGTTCATCCCAATAACCATTGATTGTATAAAAGCATTGTTCAAGATGTTTTTGAACAAGAGAATTAGTATCTAAATTTTCTAATATCTCAGTTAAATCTTGCCAGATTTGGTGATTTTTCAATTGAAGTGTAGTCATAATCTATTCTAGATTAATGTTGTGTTACAAAACCAGGAAAATGTAATATGCCATTAATATATTTGGCGTGAAACCGTCTATCACCACCGCTACCTAACACTTTAGATTTTAAATTATATCCTTTTTCTTGAGAATCAACAAGCCCAATACTACCCTGTGGGTGTACTAAGCCTTTCGCAATTGCCTTTAAATGCTTTCCTTTACTATCATATCTTATACCTAATTTTATTTGTTCCTCGCTAAATGAAACTTGCAAATCATAAGTCGAAGAATATACAACGTCAGGTTGTATATCTTGCCAATTATTGGGTAATGCTAAAACTTCCATGATATCTAACGGTTTACGGTTCTACTGATGCCTTTATAAAACCGAATAATTGCACAGAAGTGTTGAATCCTGCAACACAACTTTACAATCTTTGCGTTTTACCCAGGTAAAATCCCTTATCTATTATTGTTGTATGTAATTACTTCGTTCATTTAACTAAATATTGGCTTAAATTTTCTAATAATCTTTGATGTCTTTCCGTTGAAATTCCCCCAATTGAACCAATTATACTGTTACGAGAGATAACAGTTAAAAAACTTAGTCGAATAACAGATTGACTAACTAAACCACTGGATTGAAAATCCTCATCTTCCGGTGAAATTATTTCATCAAAATTAGCAATATATTGTTTTAATTGGGTACTAATACCACAAACTAAAAAGTCTTGATATTTTGGCATTTCTTTTAAAATCAGCGCAGGACGATTTTTTATTTCTCCATTTACTTGAGGAATAGGGGTTAATATAATATTACCTTCTTTCATAATTATTGTTATATTCTTTAATTAATTCTAGGGTATATTCTGGTTCATCATCTCCATAACATAGATTCAAATTTTTCAAAGAAAAACATTCCCAATCGTCTTGATTTTCTGTATCATTATCTACAATAATAGGAGTAATTAACACTTTTGTTCCTTCGGGAATAGACAAGGAATCAATTAATTCTATTTTCCCATTTTTAACAACTGCTAACTGTGGTGATATCATGGTTATATTTACTATTTTTCTCTATTTTAGCATCTTTAACTTTCACAAGAAACTAAAAAGAGTAATTCCAGAAAAACCAGAATTACCCTTTTAAAAAGTTTAGGAAAAATTACGCAAAAGCAGCCATTTTCACATCGTTATTACCAAGAATTGCTTGTAATTCCTCAGCGTCTACGGTTTCTTTTTCAATCAGCATTTGAGCAATTTCATCTAACACCTTGCGGTTATCGAGTAAAACTTCTTTAGCTCGACTGTAAGCAGTATCAACCAACTTCCGCACTTCTTCATCAATAGCAGCAGCAGTTTCTTCCGAGAAATCACGCTCAGACATAATATCTCGACCCAGGAACATATTTCCTTGTTGACGACCAAGGGCTACTGGACCCAAGCGATCGCTCATGCCAAAACGAGTTATCATTTGTTTAGCTACCCTGGCCACCTGCTGTAAATCATTAGAAGCACCTGTCGTAACTTCCTCCTCACCAAAGATAATTTCCTCAGCGAGACGACCACCTAAAGCCACAGCCATTTGATTTTCCAGATACGCACGGCTATATAAACCAGTATCCATACGGTCTTCACTAGGAGTAAACCAAGTCAAACCACCAGCCCGACCACGGGGAATAATGCTAATCTTTTGTACAGGGTCATAGTCAGGCATTAAAGCACCGACTAAAGCGTGACCTGCTTCATGGTATGCTACCAAAGTTTTGCGCTTTTCGCTCATTACCCGGTCTTTCTTTTCAGGACCCGCTAATACGCGGTCAATAGCATCATTAATTTCATCCATCGAAATTTCAGTTAAATTCCGACGAGCGGCTAAAATTGCGGCTTCATTGAGTAAATTAGATAAATCAGCACCAGTAAAACCAGGAGTCCGACGGGCGATTTTATCCAAGTCTACATCTTTAGATAAAGTTTTACCACGAGCATGAACTCTCAATATTTCGCTTCTTCCCGCGTAGTCAGGACGGTCTACGACAACTTGACGGTCAAAACGACCGGGACGTAATAAAGCTGCGTCTAATACGTCAGGACGGTTAGTAGCAGCAATAATAATAATGCCAGTGTTACCTTCAAAACCATCCATTTCCGTTAGTAACTGGTTGAGGGTTTGTTCCCGTTCGTCATTACCACCACCTAAACCAGCGCCCCGTTGACGACCTACCGCGTCAATTTCATCAATAAAGACGATACAAGGAGCATTAGTTTTCGCTTGTTCAAATAAATCACGGACACGGGAAGCACCCACACCCACAAACATTTCCACAAATTCAGAACCCGAAATTGAGAAGAAAGGAACACCAGCTTCTCCAGCTACAGCCCGTGCAAGCAGGGTTTTACCAGTACCAGGAGGTCCAACTAAAAGTACACCTTTGGGGATTTTCGCACCAATGGCGGTAAAGCGATCAGCATTCTTTAAAAAGTCTACAACTTCGTTTAGTTCTAATTTGGCTTGGTCAATACCCGCTACGTCTCCAAAGGTAACTTGAGTTTGGGGTTCCATTTGCACTCTGGCTTTAGATTTACCAAAGTTCATGGCCTGGCTACCAGGACCGCCTTGAGCGCGACGGAGGAGGAAAAATAGACCAACTAGCAGTAACACAGGGAAGAATAGGCTGCTGAGAGCCTTAAACCAAAATCCCTCGTCTGCTTGAGGTAGTACAGAAATATCAACACCTTTAGCTGTGAGGGTATTGATTAAATCAGGGTCATTAACTAAAGTAACGATCTTTTTCTTTTCGTCATATTTGGGTGTTACCAGTGCTGTAGAGCGGTCAGAACTCAAACTAACTCTCTCAACCCTACCCCGTTCAACTTCTTGGATAAACTGACTGTAGCGCCATGTCTCTCTGTTTTGAGGTTGTTTGTCAAAAAATGCTGTTCCTAGCGCAATGACAACTATAAAAAGGAGCGCGTACAGCCCCGTATTTCTCCATTTTTTATTATTCACCGATGTTGTTTCTCCTGTACTTGTTTGCTGCTTATACGTAGCTTCTCTAAGGAAGAGGACATTATGATAATTATGTTAACTTATCTTAAGATATCTTAAAATAGTCCTTTTGTCATGCTACATATAATCTTTTATCCTCCACAAGTCTAAAATTTAAGAATGTGGGACTTCTATTGTAATCATTCTCCACCAGACAAAGAAAGGCCAATCACCACTGACCACTAACCCATCAATCTTTTTCTGGTAATCTAATACTGTTTGTACCGTCTGGCTTAGTGACCACTTCCCCCCCCAAGGCTTCAATTTCCCTAATTGCTCGTTTGCGAGTTCTTTCATCTAGTTTATTATTTAAAACCATTGCCCATGTAGCAACTCGCGCAGATTTACTATCAGGGTTTTTACTCAAAAATTCCGCTGTTCTTTGAGAAACAAATGCTATTTGTTTACTTTCTGTATCAGTATAAGTACCTGCCCATTCTGCGGCTTTCAGAAAAGATATTTGTGCTGCTTGAGCATCACCTAAAAATAATAACTCATCTGTACCCTTGTAACGCCAGATAAAATAGGATTTTTGTGGTAATTGTGGAGATAGGAATTTTAACCCTTGTGCCATTAAAGCTATAGACTTTTCTGGCATTCCAGCGTATAAAGACGTACTTACAGAAAGTCCCAGATAAGCTTCTAAAAAACGTGGGTCATTTTCCAGAATGACTTGAAAATATTCTGGACTGAGACTATACCCGGTTTTATCCCTGGCTTCATTATCGCCAAAGAATTGCAAAAAATCAATATATACCCAATCTGCAATTAAGTTTTTATAACTAAAACTGGGTAAATTATGGAGTAATTTCAAACGGAGACTCTCTTTTTTGAGGTCTTTTTCCAGGGTTTCTACGGGGAGAGATTGTTTATTGATTAGTAATTTTTGCATTCTTGGGATTTGCATTAAGCCAATACTGACAATACACAAACAAGCGACTAAGGGTGTGGTAATAGCTTCACGAGATAAAAACATAGTAGGGAACAGGGAATAGGGAATAGGGAATAGGGGAGATTTTCTCCTCCTGACTCCTGTATTATTATTGCAGCAGTTTGTAACATTGTTGCGCTATTGCCCAATCTTCTTGAGTTTCTACGACTAAAACGCGCACCATTGAGTCAAATGTAGCAATATCAATATCAACAGGTTGTTGTTGATTTTTCTCTAAATCAATTTTCAGTCCCAAAAATCCCCAGGGTTCACAAGCAGCTTGACGTATTTCTGCGGATTTTTCTCCTACTCCAGCAGTAAAAACTAGTACATCTAAACCTGCTAAACTAGCCAGCATTGCGCCGATACCAGACCGAAGGTGATGCACGTACATATCCCATGCCAATTGGGCGCGTTTATTACCTTGTTCTTTAGCGGCTATCACATCCCTTAAATCACTTGATACTCCAGAAATACCTCGTAATCCCGAAAGTTTATTTAACATATTATCTAATTCTTCACTAGAGTAATTATACTGTTGCCATAAATAAATTAAAATACCTGGATCAATTGAACCACTGCGGCTACCCATCATTAAACCATCTAGGGGGGTAAATCCCATTGTTGTATCAATACTGCAACCATTTTTGATGGCAGCTAAGGAACAACCATTACCTAAATGACAAGTAATTACCCGTAGAGATAGTAAATCTTGACCAAGAATTTCCGCAGCCCGATTAGCACAATACTGATGACTAATGCCATGAAAGCCGTAACGGCGAATACCTTTTTCTGCGAAATTATATGGGATTGGATAAATGGCGGCTGCATCTGGTAAGGTGCTATGAAATCCAGTATCAAAAACTGCCACTTGAGGAATATTGCCCAAAGTTTTTTCCATAGCTTCAATACCCGCAAAAGCGGCTGGATTGTGTGCTGGTGCTAGATTACATAAACGAGCGATCGTCTGTTTGACATCTTCAGTGATTATTACAGCTTTTTTGTACTCTTGACCACCATGTACTACCCGATGTCCTACCACATCAATCACTGATAAATCATCAATTACCTGAGTTGCACCATGTATGAGAGTAGACAATAAATAAGCAAATTGTACCTGCGGGGAATCACTGACAATAGTTTCTTGTAGAGTTGCACCGATAGCCGTTTTAACTGTAATTTCCGCCTGATTTTTGTCTTCAGTCCAGTTGATTTTCCCTTCCCAGAGGGGTTGGGGTGCTAGAGGAGGAATTGTGGTTGTCATGTCATACAGACAACTCTTTTGGCTGCTAGAACCGGCATTGAGGACAAGTATTTTCATAAATTCAGATTTACGCCCTGTACTAATTTACCGCGACAAATTTAAGTTAGGAATTGATAAAAAAGCCACTTAAAGTATAAGTGACTTTTTCATAATTTCAATTTAATTTCCAGTCATTGAAAAAGAAATTATTTATCTATCAAGACAATGGGGAATACCTAACACTGCACAAGGAAAATTTTTACCTAATGTTTCAATCATGGGATGATCAGTAGATTTGCAGCCTAAAAAGAGAATATCAGCGGTTTCTAATTGGACAACTTTTTTAAGTTCTTTAGCAACATTACCAAAGCGCAGATGAGAACTAAATGAACCTTGCCATTCTTCAGCGAGAGTTTTTGCTTGCCAAATAATTCTATCTGCTTCCTGGAGAGAAGTTCTAGATTCTCTTTCTAACTGCGGTAAAATAGCTGTTCCTTTTGAGCGATTTAATCCCAATGCAACTGACTTTGATATATTCCCCAATTGATATTCTAATTGAGCTTGATTTTCAGGAACTTTGAAGATATCAAGAGACTGATGATTCAAGTTTTCTTCTACTACATAAACAGCTTGAACTGTAACTTGAAAACTAGTAGCTAAACTCGTTTGGTGGGCAATCCAAAAAGCAATATCTAAGGCTGTATGACTTTGAGGAGAACCATTATAAGCGACAATTAGATTAACTGATTTCGCTTTTGAACCTTTTTTAGAACATGATTTTTGAGTTCCTGGCAGTAAAACCATTTGTTCAATTAGGTCATCACGACCGATAGCACTTTGTAAACGTGCCAATATTGGTTTAATTTTCACAGTTTTAACTTCTCTCCCTTGAAACAATTGACCAATGAGAAGCGGGGATGACAATTTTAAATTTTAGATTTATCTGTAATCTAAAATCTAGAATTTATTAAGGAAGACCCAATCATAACTGGTATTACAGCCAAGATTTTGGGAGTTCCTTCCATTGCTGACGGAGTTAGCTGACGGGCTAAGACTGGAAGGTGTCTCTCATAAGATTAGCCCCAAATACTTGGTTCCTCCGCTTCAAATTCAGTTTTGATGAATTTGAATTAAGCTACCCACTAAAAATATAGTGACAGTATTACACTAGATTGCGATAAAGTCAAGTTTAAGAATATTGAGTATACGCTTGTATTCAAGAGCTTGATTTATAATTTTTTCCAATTTTCCCCATATTTAATGATTTAAACTATTTTGATCTAGCCAAAATTCACAAGTTAGAATTTAGCCATAATTGATGATTAAACGTCAGTATTCAGCCACAGAAACTAGATCAGATCCCCGACTTCTTTTTTGATGATGTCAATAACTAATTCAGGACTTACGCAAAATATCTCTGAAACCCTCATTTCTCCGTGTCCTCTGTGCCTGGAGTGGTTCGTTATTTCGTGATTTGTGCGTAAGCCCTATAATTAGGGAACACCAAAAAATAAATTACCCAATTTTGTGGGATCGGCATCCTGCCCGTCCTTGATGATTAGCGGGCAGTTCGTCCTGCACCACAAGAAATTTTTGGGTATTTTTTTAGTTGGAAGTCCCTTAATCAATAATAGAAGTCGGGGATCTTACTTTTTAGTTCATTTCTTTTCTATTTTCTTTTCTATTAGGACTTACACAAGTGTCACACCAAAAATCTGTTGTAGGGTGCTTTACTACTGCATACATCCTGCAAATAAACAGATTATTGATATCTGACGCACCCTACAAATGTGCCAGTTGCGTAAGTCCTGGAAAAAACTATGTAAAATTGAAATTGTTGAAGTGCAGAATGTGGGGTATAATAAACAAAAACCATGAGTGCAGAAATTATTTGTGTTGGTACAGAGATACTGTTAGGAGATATTCTCAACAGCAATGCCCAATATCTTGCTCAAGAATTGGCAAAGCTAGGCATTCCCCATTACTATCAAACTGTAGTAGGGGATAATCCAGAAAGACTGAAACAAGTTATCGAAATTGCTGCTTCTAGAGTGCAAATTCTCATTTTTACAGGTGGTTTAGGACCCACACCCGATGATCTGACCTGTGAAACTATCGCTAATTTTTTTCGTACCCCTTTAGTAGAACGAGCCGATATTGTAGAAGATATAGCAGAGAAATTTGCCCAACGGGGACGAGTTATGTCTCCCAATAATCGCAAACAAGCCCTGATTCCCCAAGGTGCAGAAATTTTACCCAACCCCACAGGCACAGCACCTGGTATTATTTGGCAACCTGGGACTGGATTAACTATTTTTACATTCCCTGGTGTTCCCAGTGAAATGTATCGAATGTGGTCAGAAACCGCCGTACCTTTTCTTAAAAGTCAAGGTTGGGGAAAAGAAATTATTTATAGTCGCAGTTTAAGGTTTTGGGGCATTGGAGAATCAGCTTTAGCTGAAAAAGTAGCTGCTTACTTTGACCTAATTAATCCCACAGTAGCACCCTATGCAGGTAAAGGAGAAGTCAGATTGAGAATTTCGGCTAAGGCTGCGGACACAACAGCAGCCGAGTCCTTAATTACACCGATTGAAAAACAACTAATAGAAATTGCTGGCTTAGATTATTATGGTGCTGATAATGACACATTAGCTTCCGTAGTTGGTCATTTGTTACGGTCTTCCCGGGAAACCCTATCAGTGGCGGAATCTTGCACAGGTGGAGGTCTGGGCCAAATGTTAACAGAAATTCCTGGTAGTTCTGATTACTTTTGGGGTGGGGTAATTTCCTATGACAACTCAGTAAAAGTTGGATTGTTAGGGGTAAACCCAGAGGATTTAGAGAAATTTGGTGCTGTGAGTGCAACTGTAGCCGAACAAATGGCTATCGGTGTAAAAAATCGTTTCTCAACCACTTGGGGATTAAGTATTACAGGAATTGCTGGACCGACTGGGGGAACAGAAGCCAAACCAGTGGGTTTAGTCTATATCGGGTTAGCCGGTCCTGGAAATCAAGTAGTAAGTTTTGAACATCGGTTTGGAACGATTCGTGGCCGTTCTTTAATTCGTTATGTCAGTGCAAATGCTGCACTGGACAATTTACGGCGGCGGTTGTTGACAAGGTAAGTTATAAGGTACATTTCAAAGATCACTATCTCAGTCTTTCTTGATCAGGTGTAAAATGGCGATCGCATTTTGCCAATGATGCAGGTGCTAATTAATGGCGTTTATTAAGTGGTTTTGAGCATTATTCGTTTTTTTACTCACTAAAAGCCTGTATTAGACATCTAACAAAAACTAAATCTCAGTGATGTAGAATATTTGTATAAACCTTCGATATTATCTCTATATAATCCTTACAGGAGATAAATATTCACTAAATTAGAGATTCCATCATCAAAGGTTTTGATAATATTCCTTTTGTAAAAACAATTATTATTTACAAATTTAAAAAAAAATATTAGGTATTTACGCGATTGTCATTCAAACCAGAATATTAGACGATATGATTTGTCAACATAAAAAATAACATCAAAACAATTATCACATCTCACCTAGTTGTAATAATTGTAATTTTGAAATTTGTAGTTATTAACCCCGCTACTTACTAGTATGCCCTTTTAAAATTACAATGACGCTAAATATTTTTTGGGAGCTAGTTTTTTATTTTTCAATCCGTAAACTCAGTTTTTATTTTTACACTTAGTTACTCTCCTATGGGAGGGATCGTAATGCACTTTAAATAGGTACAAACATGGCTTATAAATGATCAAAAAATTCTCTTAAAGTGTACAAAAATCTAGCTTTATATTTGTTTGTGATGTTTTATCAGTGAGTAATTTTTGTCATCTGTGATCATTGTAGATAAATAATTGAGTGTAAAACAAGTATTGAGATATACAAAAGCAAGCGGAAACAGGAGAATCAGTGAGCAAAGTGTAAGATAATGCTAAAAATGAGAAAAGCGGTTTTAAAGGAGTAAATTAGAATATGCCATTACGACATTATCTAAATTCAGTAAATGAAGTTCAGTACCCTAAAGTGGATAAATCACCCGACAAATTAATTAATGTATCTATAATCACGGAGTTTTTCCCTCCAGATTATGCAGCTACAGGACAGTTGATTGAGGAATTAGTCAAAGAGTTAGAAAAGCAAGGAGTGGTAATTAGAGTATTCACAGGACAACCAGGGTACGCTTTTTCTACTTCTAAAGCAGCAGCAACAGAGCGAATCGGTGATATTTTAATCCGCAGATCTCGATCAACCCAAATTTGGACTGGACGGATTCGTGGTAAGGCTGTCAGTGGCATTTTATTTACACTGCGGGCTTTTCTGCATATAGTCAAGAATTTTCGAGTGAGTGAAGTATTTCTAATAACATCAGCACCTCCTTTTTTACCAATAGCAGCATATATTGCTAATTTATTATTGAAAGTCCCCTATATTTGTTTAATTTATGATTTGTATCCAGATATTGCGATCGCTCTGGGGGTGGTTTCCGATAATCACTGGATAGTAAAATTTTGGCGGGCAATCAACCGGCAGGTTTGGCAAAAATCCAAGGGCATTATTGTATTGAGTTCTGATATGAAGGAACGCGTAATAGCAACCTGCCCAGAGGTGTCTGATAAAGTTTCTGTGATTCATAGTTGGGGAGATCCTGAATTGATTGTACCTATTGCCAAAGAAGACAATTGGTTTGCCAAAAAACATAATTTAGTTGATAAATTTACAGTTCTTTATTCTGGTAATATGGGTAGGTGTCATGACTTGGACACCATTTTAGCGGCGGCTCAACAACTGAAAGATGAACCGATTCAGTTTCTTTGTATTGGTGGTGGTCCTAAAAGAGAAGGCTTCATTCGGGAGGTTGCTAACCTAGGATTAAAAAACTTTCTTTTTCTCCCCTATCAAGATAAGAATGTGTTACCATACTCTATGACGGCTTGTGATTTGTCCTTAGTTAGTCTAGAAGATGGTCTCAAAGGTTTAGTGGCTCCTAGCAAACTCTACCCAGCTTTAGCTGCTGGGAGACCAGTGGCAGCGATTTGTCCCAGGAGTTCCTATTTACGACAACTAATAGCAGATGGTAAATTTGGTGTTGCCATTGACAATGGAGATAGTAATGCTTTGGCTGCATTCATTCTCCAATTAAATCACAATGACCAAATGGCCAAAAAAATGGGTCATGAGTCCCGGAAATATTTGGAGTCAAATTTTACGCCGAAAATCATAGCGAAACAATATATCAATGTGCTAAAATCCTCAATATCTGACTTATGAACATAATCGCAATTACTGTATTACCTTTAATACAAGAAATTATTTAAGAAAACTAAGTTGAAAAATTTAATACCTGAGATGTTGAATCAGGAGTTGGGCTTCGATGGTCTTTTTGATCTCAGTCCCTCCCACGCAACCTTATTACGATCTGTTGTCTATTAATGATATGATCAGGGGGCCGCAGTGCAGAGAAGGTGTGATAAAAATCGGAAACGCTCTCAGCGGAGAGCTATATATTGTCCAATCCATAACTGCTATATGGATAGTGTCAGCCAAAAATATGGACTGTTTGCCGAACAACCCGGACAACTACAAAAACGTGGTATAGCCAGAAGAGAAGCAATGATTTTAGTTGCAGCTAAAACCACAGTTTCCTTAAATGGTGAGTGGTTAGAGGCTTTCTGGTGTAAAGAGTGCCAAGAGACAAAGTGGTATCATGTGCATAAGAATGGTACTACGTATAACTTAGCTATTGCCTCAGAGGAACTTTGGCGGCAAGCAACAGGAGTGATTGATCCCCATCGTAACCCTTCCGTCGGAGAGTTTACATATAGGCAGTCTCGAACTCTTGGTGGTAAGAGTGTTAAGGATTTTTCGGTAATGAATTGATCCTTAAAACAAAGTAGCTTGAGGGCATTTGTCCATAAGACTACTACCAATTGTAGTAATAAATTGCTGTCTTGAAGTAAACAACGGTTTTTTTATGTTCAAACTACTTGTAACTGGTTCATCAGGGTTAATTGGCTCTGAAGTATGCTTTCATTTTGCCTCCCTTGATTGGGAAATTCATGGTGTAGATAATAACCAAAGAGCGGTTTTCTTCGGATCTGCAGGAGATACGCGCTGGAATCAACAACGACTGCAAAACTCCATCAAGGGGTTTGTTCATCATGAACTAGATATCCGCGATCGCCAAGGTGTACTAAACTTAATGGAGAGTATTCAACCAGATGCCATTGTACATACAGCAGCACAGCCTAGTCATGATCGAGCAGCAGCAATTCCCTTTGACGATTTTGACACAAATGCAGTAGGAACACTCAACTTACTGGAAGCTGTAAGACAATTTTGTCCAAAATCGCCCTTTGTGCATATGTCCACAAATAAAGTATATGGTGATCTTCCCAACTCAATTAAGCTCAAAGAACTAGATACCAGATGGGATTATGACGATATTACCTATGAAAATGGGATTCCCGAAACCTTTAGCATTGATCAATCAAAGCATTCATTATTTGGTGCATCTAAAGTTGCAGCAGACGTGATAGTCCAAGAGTATGGACGCTATTTTGACATACCAACTTGCTGTTTGCGCGGTGGGTGTTTAACCGGTCCAAACCACTCAGGAGTAGAATTACATGGCTTTTTAAGTTATTTAGTCAAGAGTAACTTAGAAGAACGTACTTACAAAATTTATGGCTACAAGGGCAAGCAAGTTAGAGACAATATCCATTCCTACGATGTGGCTCGGTTTATAGAAGAGTTTATTAACAATCCTCGTTGTGGAGAAGTTTATAATTTGGGAGGAGGTAAAAATAATACCTGCTCAATTTTAGAGGCTTTTGATATTGTTGCTTCTCTCTCAGGTAAACCAATGCAACATGAATACATAGACAAAAACCGAGAAGGTGATCACATTTGCTACTACAGCGATTTGCGGAAGATGCAGGAACATTATCCTCAGTGGTCAGTTACTAAGTCATTAACTGATATTTTTACGGAAATTACTAAATCATGGCAGAATCGCTTAGGATGAGATTTTGTTTAGTATTTTACTAAAAGGTGTAGTCCTTACCGATCTAAAAATATTTGCCTATATTTCTAGTGACTAGTGACTATAGATACAATGGCGGAATTGCCATAATGAATCAGAAGAGAAAAATTAGCAGTTGATGCCAAGTTAGGTAAGCTAAAATTATGAAACAAACCGCCTCCCAACCAGAATTAGTAATTGAAGCAGGACGTAGAGAAAAAGAATATTGGCGAGATTTATGGCGATATAGAGAATTATTTTACTTTCTGGCTTGGAGAGATATATTAGTTAGATACAAGCAAACTGCAATCGGTATTGTTTGGGCACTAATTCGTCCTTTTTTGACAATGGTTGTATTTACCGTAGTATTTGGACAATTGGCAAAATTGCCATCGGGAGGTGCACCCTATCCAATCTTAGTATTTTCTGCGATGTTACCCTGGCAATTCTTCTCTAATTCCCTTTCTGAATGCAGTAATAGTTTAATTAGTAATTCTAACTTACTTTCTAAAGTCTATTTTCCCAGATTAGTAGTACCAACTAGTGCTGTAGTTGTAAGCTTTGTAGACTTTATGATTTCGGGAATTATTTTATTAGGACTAATGGCATGGTATAACTTTGTTCCTAGTTGGCGGATTTTAACCTTACCATTATTTATTGCTATCGCCTTTGCTGCTTCAATGGGAGCGGGATTATGGTTAGCTTCCTTGAATGTCCAGTATCGAGATTTTCGGTTTATTGTGCCATTTATTGTCCAATTCGGTTTATATATCTCACCTGTAGGATTTAGCAGTAGCATAGTTCCTGAAAAATGGCGATTTGTTTATTCATTGAACCCAATGGTAGGGGTAATTGATGGTTTTCGGTGGGCAATTTTAGGTGCAGATTCTCAATTATATTTACCAGGTTTTATTATTTCTATGGTGTTAGTATTTTTACTATTAGTGAGTGGAATTTGGTATTTTAGGAAGATGGAAAGGACATTTGCTGATGTGATTTAGATGATTAGATTTAGATAATGAACCTCAACCGGATGCTTTATTAAGAACAAAAACAGAATCTGGTTTCCATCATAATATTTATTATGATATTTTCTATGTTAGAGTCAAATCGGAAACAAATCTAGTTTTTGAAAGGAATCAGATCAACCTAACTGCTATTGAAAAACAAGAGACTACTTGTAAAGCGATGCTTTATACCTACGTATCAGAAAACCGTATTGGTGATCATATATTCCGATTTAACAAAAATGCGTGAGCATTATCCTCACTGGGATATTACAATTTCCTTAGAAGAGACAATTAAGCAGATAGTTGAATCTTGGCAACAGCGATTAAATACAGGAGATAATTAATAATGTATCAAAGCGATGTCTATAGCAAACCCAGCTATGAGCCATTACCTGCTCAACAGACACTGCCAACGATGTATGATTTACCTAGTGAAGATCCGGATGAGCCAGGGTTGCCAGACGAATTTCACCTGTTACAACCAGAATTATTGCGTGTTACTTTCCGTCCACCGACTTATGCAGAAGATAATGTATTTACGGCTAGTGACTTAAACTTATACCTTATACTATGACAGTAAGCATACACAATGGTATAAACGCCCTGATTGGTTTGCGGTATTAGGGGTATCCCGTTTTTCTGAACAAACAGAACTAAGATTAAGTTATGTTACTTGGTGTGAAGGAACATATCCCTTTGTAGTGGTAGAATTAATATCTCCAGGAACAGAAAACGAAGACTTAGGCAGAAATTTACGGGAAGTCAATCAACCTCCCAATAAATGGACAGTATATGAGCAAATTCTGAGAATCCCCTATTATTTTGTCTATAACCGTATTGAAACTGTAATTGAGCAAGTAAAATGCAACCTACACAAGCAAATTACGATATTTATGAACAAGATTATCCTGAATGGTTAGATATTACCCTTAACCAACTGCAAAATCGGGACTTAGAAAATGTTGACTGGGAACATTTAATTGAGGAAATTACTGCATTGGGAAACGAACAAAGGCGTAAAGTAGAGAGTTATTTATTGAGACTTTTAATTCATCTACTATTGTATAATTATTGGAGTTCAGAAAAAGATTGGTCAAGGAGAGGTTGGGAAAAAGAAATTGATAACTTTAGGCTGGAATTAGATTTATTATTGGAGTCTAAAGTTCTTTATAATCATTGTACAAAAATCCTAGATAAGATTTACATTAAAGCCAGAAATAATGCTATTCGTAAATCTGAACTATCTCCAGCAATTTTCCCTGAAAGTTGTCCTTATTCCTTAACAGAAATTCTCAATCCTGAATGGTTGCCATCATAAAAAGAATATTACTAATAAACTATGTCAGATACAGTTATTCGCGTTGAAAACCTGGGCAAAAAATATATTATTGGACATCAACAGCAGGAACGCTATACAGCACTGCGAGATGTGATTACTAATAAGGTTAAATCTATTGGTAATCTACTAAATCCTCAAGCTAAGAATGAAAATCCAGCTTTTGAGGAATTTTGGTCTTTAAAGGATGTATCCTTTGAAATTAAACAAGGTGATAGAGTTGGGATTATTGGGCGTAATGGGGCGGGAAAATCAACACTATTGAAGATTTTAAGCCGAATTACAGAACCGACAAAAGGGAGTATTAAAATCAAGGGTAGAGTTGCTAGTTTATTGGAAGTAGGAACAGGTTTTCATCCAGAGTTGACAGGGAGAGAGAATGTATTTCTGAATGGTGCTATTCTGGGCATGGGTAAGGAGGAAATTAAACGCAAGTTTGATGAGATTGTCGCTTTTGCGGAGGTGGAGAAGTTTCTGGATACGCCAGTGAAACGGTATTCTTCGGGAATGTATGTGCGGTTGGCGTTTGCGGTGGCGGCACATTTGGAACCAGAGATTTTGATTGTGGATGAGGTTTTGGCTGTGGGAGATTCAGCGTTTCAGAAGAAGTGTTTGGGGAAGATGGAGGATGTAGCGGAAAAGGAGGGTAGGACGGTATTGTTTGTGAGTCATAATATGGGGGCTATAAATAAACTATGTAATTTAAGCATTTGGATGAACTTTGGTAAGATTCAGTTAAAAGACCAAACGGAAGAGGTCATAGGCCAATACTTGTCAACTGCTTATAGTAATTCCCATAAAAAAGAATTTCAGATTCGCCCAGACAAAAAAGGACAAATTAAGTCTGTAAGACTAATGGATGATCATGGCTTAGAAACTTCAGATTTTTCGTGTGGAACACGACCAACTATTGAAATTGAGTTTATTTTAAACACGCCAGTCACAGGATGTCATATTGCCTGTATTGTTAGTACATCCGATGGTCAACATCTATTTTCTACTGCTGACACTGACAATAACTCAGAAAGGCTTAATAAACGCCAACCTGGAGATTACTTAGTTCAAGTAAAATTGCCCATGGAATTTTTTAATGTCGCTACATATCATGTATCTGTTGGTTTAGGAATACCTGGAATTGAATCTTTTGACCGCCAAGAAGCAGTCTCTTTCAATCTACACGATACAGGTGATTTTGGGACTCTGAAAGAAGGTTCCCGGCGTTCTGGATTATTTTTAGTTTCCACTGAGTGGAAGTATGTCTAGTACATCTATATTTTTTTTCTAAAATGAAAATGATTAATACCTTAAACAAAATTTTACTCCGCAGGTTTTTTACTTTTGATCACCCCCAGGCAAAACTAAGTGAAACTCAAAAACAATCCCTTTCTGAGTTTAAGCGCAAAGTCCAACAGGGGAAATATAACTTTGAGAATGTTCCCTGCCTGTGTGGTGATCCGGGTGGTGTATTAATAACCGAGCGCGATCGCTACTGTTTGCCAGTTAAAACTCTTTTATGTACATCCTGCGGTACACTACGGACAAGCCCAAGACTAGATGAACCGAGTTTATCAACCTTTTACGAACAAGACTATCGTTCAATCTATGTTGGCAGTCCTCAAGCACCTGATGAATTTTTTGAACAACAAGAAACTCATGGTGTATCAATTAGAGATTTTGTATGGAAAATCTCTGAACCAGAGAAAATTATAACTGTATTTGATGTAGGATGTGGGGCTGGAGGAACACTTATTCCTTTCCGAAATTTGGGATGTAAAGTCTTTGGTTGTGATTTAGGTAGTCAATACTTATATCGAGGCATATCATCAGGACTAACTTTAGAACACGGAGATATAGAATCTCTATATAAATATGGTAAGGCTGACTTAGTTATTCTTAGCCATGTTCTTGAACATTTCCCCAAGCCACTGGAAACCCTTAAAAAGATATCTCAGGGAATGAGTGATGGTGGATATCTTTATGTAGAAGTTCCTGGTATCTTTAACATTCACCACGCTTATAAAGACCCATTACTTTACTTCCAAAATGCACATCTTTATCATTTCACGTTATCAACCCTAACATTTCTTTTACAGCAAGCTGGATTTGAACTTATCAAAGGTAATGACTCTATTCAGGCACTATATAAGAAAACTGATAAAGTTGTCTTATCGAGTCATTTAGGTGAGTGGCATTCTATTTTAATCTATTTTTATTTTGCAGAAATTAGTCATCACTTTCCATTTTTACGGATTATCCAGTACCCACGTTATTATTTTTCTAAAACGATTCGCTTATTGTTGGGTGATTTTGCTGTAGATGCATTCAAGAGGAAATTTTTAAAATTCTAAAATGAAAAGCATTGTTCTAATTCCTGCACGTGGTGGCTCAAAAGGAGTCCCTTACAAAAACATTCGTCCTCTAGCTAATAAACCTCTAATCGCCCATTCTATCTTAGATGCGAAAGAAGCCCATCTAGTCGATCGCATTTACGTTACCACAGACGATGGCGAAATTGCCCAGGTTTCAACAGAATATGGTGCAAGTATTATTCACCGACCCACTGAACTAGCCAACGATACTGCTTCTTCAGAGTCGGCTCTTATTCATGCCTTAACAGAAATTGAAAAAG
The DNA here is from genome assembly GCF_014697585.1 of Dolichospermum sp. FACHB-1091. Classification (GTDB taxonomy): domain Bacteria; phylum Cyanobacteriota; class Cyanobacteriia; order Cyanobacteriales; family Nostocaceae; genus Dolichospermum. The sequence continues at coordinate 20,364 of NZ_JACJSB010000040.1, forward strand.
AGGGGATTAACCCAGAACTTATAGTCTTCTTACAATGTACATCCCCTTTACGAACTGGGCTAGATATAGATCGCGCTATTGAGCAAATGAGAGCGGAAAACGCTGATTCTCTCCTCTCAGTTTCCCCAACCCATCGCTTTCTGTGGCATCAAGTAGATGATGTTGCCCAGTCTATCAACTATGACTATCACCACCGTCCCCGTCGCCAAGATTTAAACCCCCAATATATGGAAAATGGTTCAATTTATATCTTTAAACCCTGGGTTTTAAAAGAATTAAATAACCGATTGGGCGGTAAAATTTCTCTGTTTGTGATGGATGAATCTCAAAGTTGGGAAATTGATTCGTTAGAGGATTTTGAGTATATAGAGTTTTTAATCAATCACAAACGTAAACCTTAATAGTTCTGAAAAAAAACATGATTAATTTACCTGATTTTTCAAAAGCATTTGAATACGAAAATAACTTCTACCTATCCTGTGATAATAGCAGAATTGCTAAGTTATTAGCTCATTATGAATTATACAAAATGGTTGCCAACATACCAGGAGCAATAGTAGAATGTGGCGTTTTTAAAGGAACATCATTGACAAGGTTCGCCACATTTCGAGATTTATTCAGTAATTCCCACGCTAAAAAAATAATTGGTTTTGATATTTATGGTAAATTTCCTGAAACTAATTTTCAGGAAGATAAAGCACCTAGACAGCGTTTTATTGATAGTGCTGGGGAGGAAAGTATTGCTGTAGATCAGCTTACAGAAGTCCTAAAAATTAAAGGAGTTGACAAGAATGTAGAATTAGTGAAAGGAGACATTTTAAAAACAGTCCCCAATTATCTGAATGACCATCCAGAATTAAAAATTTCACTTCTCAATTTAGATACTGATATATACGAACCTGCCTCTGTAATTTTAGAATTACTGTTTCCTAGAATTGTCAGGGGGGGTACTAATTATAGACGATTACGGTGTTTTCCCTGGAGAAACAAAAGCTGTAGATGAATATTTTCAGGATAAAGATGTGGTGATAAATAAGTTTCCATTTTGTATGACACCTTGTTATATTGTGAAAAATTAACTTTGAAAATTTTTTTAAAATTAAAGTATTATGATCATTGACAAAAATTTATTAAAGTATATTGTTTTCGCTGAAGACGATATATTAAATGCCCTGAAAAAAATCAGCGACAACAAAAACCGCATTATTTTCTCGGTGACAGAAGCAGGTGTTTTAGAAGGTGTCCTCACAGACGGAGATTTTCGCCGTTGGTTGGTGCAACAAGAATCTATTAATCTCAATCAACCTGTCTCAAAAATTTCTAACAAAAACTATAAATTTGCTAATTACAATGATGATCCTGTAAAGATTCAATCTTACTTTTCTAATGAAGTTGAATTCATTCCCCTTTTAGACAATAACCGTCATTTAGTTGCAGTTGCTTGTCGGAAGTCAGAAGGTATTCGCATCGGAAATTTTATCATTGATGCCCAATCTCCTACTTTTGTCATTGCGGAAATTGGCAATAATCACAATGGTAGCTTGGAACTTGCTAAACAGTTAATTGATCAAGCGGTAGCGGTAGGTGCAGACTGTGCAAAGTTCCAAATGCGCGATCTCAAATCACTATATCGGAATGCTGGGAATGCTAATGATGCTAGTGAAGATTTAGGATCACAATATACTCTAGATTTGCTAACTCGTTTCCAATTAACAACCGATGAAATGTTCACGGCCTTTGATTACTGTCAAACACAGGGAATTTTACCCCTTTGTACACCCTGGGATATTGAGAGTTTATCTGTGCTAGAACAGTATGGAATACAGGCTTATAAAGTGGCATCGGCTGATTTGACTAACTATGATTTACTCACGGCTTTAGCAAAAACGGGTAAGCCATTAATTTGTTCAACGGGGATGTCGGCTGAAGCTGAGATAATTGACGCAGTGGCATTACTAAATCGGTTAGGTGCGCTGTATGTTTTGCTGCACTGTAATTCAACCTATCCAGCCCCCTTTAAAGATGTCAATCTAAACTATATAGACCGTCTGAAAGAAATTGGTAATTGTCCCGTTGGTTATTCCGGCCATGAACGGGGTATTCATGTAGCGATCGCCGCTGTAGCTAAGGGTGCTAAGGTAATAGAAAAACACTTCACCCTAGACAAAACAATGGAAGGTAATGACCACAAAGTGAGTTTATTACCAGATGAATTTCGGCTAATGATTGAAGGAATTCGCCAAGTAGAACAATCACTGGGTACAAATGGAGAACGAAACCTCAGTCAAGGGGAATTAATGAACCGAGAAAACTTGGCTAAGAGTTTGGTGATTAACTGCAATTTAGAGGTAGGACAAATCATTACTGAATCCATGATTGATGTAAAAAGTCCCGGAAAAGGTTTACAACCCAATCGGAAGACAGAGTTAATTGGTAAACGTTCCCGGCGATCGCTCAAAGCAGGTGATTTTTTTTACCCTAGCGACTTAGAAGTGGAACAAGTCAAAGCAAGAGACTATCGTTTTAAACGACCTTGGGGTGTTCCAGTTCGCTACCATGACTTTAAAACTCTATTGTCACAATCAAATCCAGATTTACTAGAATTTCATCTCAGTTATAAAGATTTAGAAGTTGATATTCACCAGTATATTGATCAAGTCTATGATTTAGATGTAATTGTACACGCTCCAGAGTTGTTTGCAGGCGATCACGTCTTGGATCTATCTTCCCAAGACAAAGATTACCGTCAACTATCAATTAAAGAATTACAAAGAGTGATTGACATTACTCGACAATTAAAACCGTTTTTCAAACGAGCAAGTCGCCCCTGCATTGTCACCAATGTTGGTGGATTTACAAATGATACTTTATTATCTTTGTCAGTTCGCCAGCAACTATACAAAACACTTTATGATAGTTTATCTCAATTAGATACAGATGGAGTCGAAATCATTCCTCAAACCATGCCTCCTTTTCCTTGGCATTTTGGGGGACAACGAAATCATAATCTTTTTGTAGATCCGAAAGACATTACTGATTTTTGTCGTCAACATAACTATCGTATTTGCTTAGATATCTCTCATTCCAAACTAGCTTGTACTTATCACAAAATATCATTCAAAGAATTTCTTGAACAAATTGGACCTTACACTGCTCATTTACACATTGCTGATGCTAAAGGTGTTGATGGGGAAGGTTTACAAATCGGTGAAGGTGAAATTGATTTTCCTGCTTTAGCAGAAGTCTTAAATAAGGCTGCACCAAATGCGTCTTTTATCCCCGAAATTTGGCAGGGACATAAAAATGAAGGTGAGGGCTTTTGGATAGCTTTGGAGCAGTTGGAGGTATTTTTTACTGTATAATACAGGAAATACTAGACAAACAATAAAATAGCAAAATTTCAATTATTGTTGCTTATTAAGCAATAAAATAACAACTCGTTAAATGTTAGATATGAAACAAATTGCACAAAAATGGTTACTTCCACCTAGTGTATACAAATGGGGTAATTATTATCTCTATAAAATAAAAACTTTTCTTAAAAAAGACTTTCGGAAAGTTCTAAGACAGAATATTTCTCTTATCAGAGAAAGTGATTCACATGAAAGATGCTTTATTATTGGTTCTGGTCCTTCATTACAGAAGACTAATTTAAAAATTTTAAAAAATGAAGCTTGCTTTTTCTTAAACCATACTTATTTACATGAAGACTTCAATTTGATAGAAAATAAATTTTGTGTATTAAGTGGTTTTGCTTGTCATAAACATCTTGACCAAGACCAAATTAGTAATGTTCTCTATCAATTATCTATCTATGCTAGGGATGCAAAACTGATTCTTAATATTCAAGACAGAGCTATTTTTGAATCTTGCAAGTTTAATATTTCTAAATTGCGATACTACTTTAATTGGAATCTTGATTGGTCATGTCTTAATCGTGTTGAATTAGCACCTAATCGACCTATTTGCCCACCTCAAAATTCGGTCATTTTTGCAATTCAAGTTGCCTTGTGCATGAAATATAAAAATATATACTTAGTTGGTATCGATCATGATTTCATACTGAGTGCTTTAACGCAATCTCAAGAGAATCATTTTTATACAGAAGCAGAAAGTAAGCTTGGCAATGTATCAGTCAAGGTTTCCAATATTGCAAGTTCTTTGGCTGCTCATAGTCTGATATGGAATCAACACATCCTGCTAAACCAATATGCTAAAAAATTAGGAATTGCAATTTTCAATGCAACTGAAGGAGGAATACTTGATGTTTATCCTCGTGTATCCCTGCAAGATTTAATTCAATCAAAAACTTAATGAGTTAATTTTTGGTACTCTTTCTCTTATGAAAAAACTACTTGTCATAGAAATTAAATTAAATAATAAATAACAAGTATGCGAATTTTAATCACCGGAATTTGTGGCTTTGTCGGTTCAACCTTAGCCAAGCAATTACAAGATTACTCACCTAACTATCATATTTTTGGCATTGATAACCTGTCACGTTCAGGTAGTTGGATAAACAAAGAAACACTACAACAACGAGATATTCAAGTTATTTGTGGTGATATCCGCCATAATAGTGATGTAGATGCCTTACCTCCTGCTGATTGGGTAATTGATGCAGCAGCTAACCCCAGTGTATTAGCAGGAGTAGATGGTAAAACCAGTAGTTTGCAGCTAGTACAACATAATTTACTAGGAACAATTAACCTCCTAGAATATTGCAAACGTTATCAAGCTGGATTTACACTACTATCTACCAGTCGAGTGTATTCCATTCCTGGATTAAGTCAACTGCAAGTTGCAGAAGCTAATGGCGGGTTTTACCCCATTCCTGAACAGGTTTTTCCCGTAGGTATTTCCCCCTTGGGAGTCGCAGAAAACTACTCTACCAATCCACCAGTATCCTTATATGGAAGCACAAAAGTAGCTTCAGAGCATTTAGCATTAGAATATGGTGAAACCTTTAATTTTCCCGTCTGGATTAATCGCTGTGGAGTCATGGCAGGTGCAGGCCAGTTTGGTCATCCAGGACAAGGTATTTTTGCCTTTTGGGTTCATAGTTTTCGAGAAAAGCAACCTCTAAAATATATTGGGTTTGGTGGTAAAGGTTATCAAGTTAGAGATTGTTTACATCCACAGGATTTAATTAGTTTGTTACAAAAGCAATTTGCTGAACCTTTGGTTACTAATAAACCACGAGTAATTAATGTTAGTGGTGGTACTGAAAATAGTATGTCTTTAAATCAATTAACTCAATGGTGTACCAATAAATTTGGTAGTAATGAAGTGTTAGAAACAAATATTGAGCGCCCCTTTGATATTCCTTGGATGGTCCTAGATGCTAGTTTAGTTGAGCAAGTTTGGGGATGGAAACCGCAAATTAGTATAGAGGAAGTTTTGGAAGAAATTGCTAAGTTTGCTAGTGAACAACAAAATTGGTGTAGGCTATCATCAACATGACTTATAAAGTATTATATATTTCAGCAGTGAGTCCTGATACAACATCTGGGGGACGTTTTGCCATGTATCGTCACCTCATTATCAAACAAGATTTTGAGGTGGCTGTTGCTAGTACGAATTTTGTTCATTTACCAATCAAAGAACAGTTTTGTATTCGTCGCAATAGACTAATTGAGAGACTCAGAAGAACTCGCTTCTGTCGCTTAATTTATAACTTAGAATATTTAATTAATTGGTTTAATGTTCCTAAATCGCTTGTAAAATTTGCTGATAACTTTCAACCAGATGTTATTGTTTGTGTAGTAGATGATTGGCATTTTGGGTTGGCATATCAGTTATCAAATTACTTAAAAATTCCATTAGTTGTTAATTTTCAAGATTTGTTTTGTTTATCTCAATTTGTTCCTGATCTAATTCGTCCTTACCCTTTAATAACTTCTTGGCTAATTCAGCGTTATCACCAGATTAATCAATTTGCTGACCATGTATTTTACACTAGCGAAGGAATGAAGGAATGGTTTGGAAATAATGAAAAAGGAGATGTATTGTACCCAGTTGGTAATTTTCAAGAAGAAAAATACATAAACCAAAAACAATGTCCTCAAGATCAGATAAAACTTATCTATGCTGGTAATTGTTATGGTGCTTACGGAAGAATGTTATTAGAGTTATCTGAATATGTGCTTAAATCTCAACACATTCAGCTACAAATTTTTGCCGCCGGAAATGATTGGTTGCCAGAAAAAATAGAACAGATGACTCAAGCTGGTATTTATCAAGGATTTAAGCCTTTTCATCTTTTAAAGGAGCAACTTGAACAAGCAGATGCGTTTCTGACAGTAATGAGCTTTGAAAAGGAAGAAGAAGTATTCATGCGAACTAGTTTTACTACTAAGTGGCTCGATTATGTACCTTATGGTAAACCAGTTTTTGTCTGGGGACCAGAGTATTCTACAGCTTGTAGTTTTGCCAAAAAATATCAATCAGGTATTGCTATTATGGAAGAAAATCCAGAAGTCTTACTACAAGTTATCACTGAAACAGCATCAAATCCAACGGACTGGTATTCAGCCTGTGAAGGTTCTAGTCGAGTTGCTAATACTGTACTTAACGCTGAACAAATACATCATTTGTTTGTTGACAAAGTTACTGATGTTTGCCACAAATCTTTTAAATCTTAGGATATGGAATTTACCGAATATCAAGCTGCAAATCAGCCCAAAATAATTGTCATTTCTTCTATTTCTCCCCAACCTACTGGTGCTGGTCAGGTGGTATTATATCGTCATTTAACCCAAGCAACTAGTTGGGATGTTCATATTGTACCTAACCCTGATGACAATAAAACTCATAGATGGCAAACAAAATTAATTAAAAGACTAGAACGTACTCGTTTCCATCGTTGGAGTCATGATTTAGATATTATAGATAACGGAAATAATTGGAATGCTATAATAGCTAATTATTGCAAGCAACTATCTAATTTTTTTATAAAAAATAATACAGTAGTTCTTACTGTAGCTCATGGTAATGGTTGCTGGGCTGCTCAAAGATTTGCTCAAAGGTATCAATTACCTTTAGTCACAATTTTTCATGATTGGTTTCCAGACTTTCCTAGTCTTCATAAACCTTTTCATGATTTTTTGGAAAAACGATTTCAGCAACTTTACCAGCAATCTGATTTAGCTCTGTGTGTTTCGCAAGGTATGAAAGATGCTTTAGGTTCACATTGTAATAGTCAGGTTCTTTATCCCATACCTGCTTTATTAAATAAGGAAATAACTAAACAACCTCAAACTAAAAATGATGAACAAATATCATCTCGATTAAAAGTTGTTTATTCTGGTAATCTCTATAACTATGGACCAATTTTAGCTCAATTACTGGAGGTAACAAAAAATCATCCTCAGATTCAAGTACAAGTTCGAGGATCTAGCCCAAATTGGCCAGCAGATTTCCGTTCAGAAATGCGCGATCGCCAACTATGGTTAGATTTTGCCCCTAGAGAGGAGTTAAATGACTGGTTAGCTAGTGCTGATGTATTTTTAGTGGTGATGAGTTTTGATCCCGCTTTACGGCGACGGATGGAAACCAGTTTCCTCTCTAAATTACCTGAATATGCCCAATTTGGTAAACCTATTGTGATTTGGGGACCTGAATATTGTTCAGCTATTCATTGGGGGAGGGAGAGCGATCGGGCTTTATGTGTAAGTGATCAAAACCCATCTGTTTTAGTTGCCGCTTTAGAAAAGCTCAAGGATTCTTCACCAAACCTAAAATACTATGGACAAAAAGCTATGGTTGCCTCTCGAACAGAGTTTGATCCTACAATAATACAGAATAAATTTTTAGATCATATTCGGCAACTAATCTTAAAATAAGATGAGGTATTGAATAAGCAGGAGAAAATCTCAATCTTACTCTTTTACCAGTTAATCCAGGTTGGTTAGATTGGATTCATGCGGGTTGGACAGTTTTTAGATTACAGGGTTTAAATGGTTTACTTAATTTCCTGCGTTTCCAAAAATCCAGATTTATATCTTCTTGGAAATCAAGAAACAGGTTATAAATCAATTTTCTGTAAATAGTTTTAATAAAATTTTATGCCAATTAATTCAATTTATATCAATTTATCTCATTAACTATAAACCATGACTACCGTATCAGTTATTATTCCTAATTATAATAGGGAAAAATTAGTTGTTGAAACTATAGAAAATATACTGAGTCAGTCTCTAAAACCGTATGAAATTATTGTAATAGATGATGGTTCAACAGATAATTCTGTAGAAGTTATTCGTTCCTTTGGTTCACGAGTAACTTTAATTCAGCAAGAAAATCAAGGACCTGGTGCAGCCCGTAATGTAGGTTTAGCTATAGCAACTGGGGAATATATCCAGTTTATGGATAGTGATGATTTAGCGAGTGCCAACAAACTGGAATTACAAGTTGCTGCTTTAGAAAAAAATCAGGCCGATATGGTTTATAGTCCTTGGGCAAAAGTTTATATTGAAAATGGATTTGTTACCTTTGAAGATCATGTACTTCAAAAACAACCTCTTCCAGAAAAATTAACTATTTTAGAATGGTTTTTAAGTGGTTGGTCAATTGTACTACAGTCCTGCTTATTTCGGAGGCGTTTTTTATCAAAAATTGAACCTTTTCGCAGAGATTTATTAGTGTGGGAAGATGGTGAGTATATGGTTCGTTTGTTTGCACTTAAACCAAAAACTATTTTTGCACCGGGATGTTTAACTCTTTATCGCTTACACAATTATCAAAAGTTAACTCAGTCAGGGACATCTGACTTCCGTAGATTGCAAGATAGGGTCTCCACTTATCCAGGATTTTTACAAATTCTTAATAATTATTCTCCTCAAGTAAATCTTTTTGTTCGGGTAAATATGGGTTTAAATGCTTGGCAATTATGGAATGCTATGCAAGAACAATCTAAGTTTTCCTTGCTAGAGATGAATAAAATTAAAGAGATTTGGGAATCTTATCCTGCTATCCTATGGTATTCATACGCGATCTTTAAAAGAATCATGCTTCGTTTACGTTGGCATACTACCGGAAGCAGATGGATTTATCCCTATCAATCTGGTTTCCCCTCTGAAGTCGAATATATATTAATTAAAAATATAGGGTTAGGAATAAGTCAATCATGGCAATAGCCAATCGTTCAAGTGCATACCGCTATAATTATCTTTTTGTATCAGGTAATCATAAAAATGACAGAAACAAAAAATAATCCACTGAAAAATAAAAAGGGTTTTCTTGAATCTATTCACTTGATCAGAGGAATTGCTGCATTACTAGTTTTAATAGATCATACTTTTGGTTGGATTGATCTCGGTTCCATCTCAATTTTTATTAAACCGTTCGATGGTCACGGTCAATTAGCTGTCACCGCTTTTTTCGTGATTTCAGGATTTATTTTACCTTATTCAATGTATCCTATATATCGTCTAAGGCATTATCCAACTTTTATTATCAAGCGTCTAATTAGACTTGACCCAGTCTATTTATCAGCTTTATTGTTCTCAATAGTTATTAGTTTTGTAAAAGCTCAATTTGCTACTAGAGGCGAACCTTGGAATTTATCATTTGGAGGAATTTTAGCCCATATGCTTTATATGGTTCCGTTTACGAAGTATAAGTGGATGAACGAAGTTTTTTGGACTTTAGGAATTGAATTCCAATTCTATGTAGTATTAGGTTTGGCATTTCCATTATTAAAATTGTTGATAGACAAACATAAAAAAACCTGGCTTTACTTAATTATTATTACTTTATCAGTGATATCAATTTTCATTGGGGATGAAGGTACTAAATTAGGCTTTGTAATTTGTAGTTATGTACCACTTTTTATGATTGGATTAGTTGGATTTCTTTACTATATTAATTTTTGTGACCGCATAGCATTCATTACATTATTATTGCTTTTGTTCAATATCTATATATTTAGCCCTATGGGCAGTTTAGAAAAAAGTTTAGTGGCACTATTGACAATTTTATTGATAGTGCTTTGGAAAGCTCCTTTAATAAAAGTACGTTTTTTTGGCACAATATCTTACTCTTTGTATGTAATTCATTATCCGATCACATCTCTGATTAATGGTAATATTGGTAAAAAACTGGTAGCAGAGAGTGATTTTTGGGCTGCTATACCCTGGATTTTCCCCCTAAGCAGCTTGATAATTTCATTATCTGCTTCCTTTCTTCTATATCGGTTGGTTGAACTACCGAGCATGAATTTAGCAAAGCGTATACAATATCCAGACTAAATCCAGACTCATAACTCATTTAGGAAACATGGAAATAAATGCTTCGCAACCATTACACTGGCTCATCATTGAAGATGCATTGCGCGATCAAAAAGGCCACTGGTTTGAATATATTACTACCTTCCGCCGAGGATTGCAAGCATTAGGTGATGAAGTAACTATTTTAGCAGATAAAGAAGCTCAATCTTTCATTTTAGAACATCTCAAAGCTATACCTATTCTTCCTCATTCTATATGGCATCGCATGAGTGATGGGGCTAACCCTTTAATTCGTTATCTACGTTTGCCTATTCATGCTTGGCAGACAGTAAAAGCAATCAAACAGTTTTTAACTCAAAAAGATCCTTATGATGTAATCTTTGTTCCTACAGTTCTTGTCCATCATTTACTAGGTTGGACATGGATAATCAAACGCTATCTACCACAAACACAAACACGAGTTATTCTCTTTTTTCCTAACGCTCCTGTAAGTTATGATGTGGCAACTGGGAATTATAATTGGACAAATTCACTGACTACAAGATTACTCAAATTTTTACTGAAAACATTAACCTCAGAAGTTCAACAGGGAAGAGTTATCTTAGGGGCTGAAACCTACCCAATGCAAAAAGTCTTAACTCAACTCAGTGGTTTACCATTTACCTATTTTCCCCATCCTGTTGAACCTTTTATCACTAATTTCTACCAAGAATCACCTCCAGGAAAATTGGTTATGGGTTCTTATGGTGCAGCGCGACATGAAAAAGGTAATGATATCCTTTATCAAGGAATATCAAAATTTAATGCTCTTAATCCTAACTCCAATACAGAATTTATTTTACAGTGTTTAGAGGGTTTTGAAGCAGAAAAGGCATTATTATCTCATGATGTTAATGTAAATTGGCTAACTAATTATTTTCAACCTGGTGAGTATCCTAGATATCTAGAAAAAACCAATGTCATGCTTTTACCTTATCGAATTTCCTCCTATCGTCTGCGTGTTTCTAGGGTTGTGATTGAAGCAATGATTAATGGTATCATAGTCATTGCCACTGATGGTACTACCTTAGCAGATCAAGCGGCTGAATTTGGAGCTTTAGTCAGATGTAAAAATGAAGATCCTGTTAGTGTTGCTGAAGCTATTAACTACGCCATAAATCATTATCAGGATCTGATAAATCAGTGTCAATTAAATATTTCTAGAGTTCAATTCCATTTTTCTGTCAAATATTTTAGGAATTGTTTTTTGACAAAAATTAACTAATATTTGGGAATAAAATTAATATGATTTCGTATTTTCACAAATTGTCTAAGTTTACAAATCGAGTAGTTAATGCAGCCCAAATGGGTGTATATTTCCCAGGAACTAAGCAATTTAAACTACCACAACAATTATTGATCCGTAAAAATTTAGTTAAAATTAATGCTCCTGAAGAATCAGGACTAGCTTGGGATTTTATCAATGTCTTGCTAGATGATGAATACGGACTGTATAATATTCTACCCCCTCCCGCAACAGTGCTTGACATTGGCGCAAATATTGGTTTATTTTCTCTTTGGTCTGCACGCTGTTTTCCTTCAGCAATTATTCATGCTTATGAGCCGAATCCAAGAATTACACCTTTTACACAGAAAAATCTTGATCAATGTGGTGTAAACTTGTTTAGAGAAGCTATTGGAACTGAAACAGGTTTTGCTTCATTGGTAGATAATTCTGAGTCACGACTTTGTCAAATTAAAACAGGATCATCACAAGGAATTAGAATTATTCCCTTGCAGGAAGCAATCAACAGAATAGGTGGCCAGGTTGATCTTTTAAAAATTGATTGTGAAGGTGCCGAATGGGATATTTTTCAGAATCCAGAACCCTTTAAAAATATTAAATCAATCCGTATGGAATATCATCTTACAGAGGGTCGAATCATAGAAGATGTTAAAGAGGTTATAAACAAGTTAGGATTTACTCTCGAACACCTTGAAGAAAATTCAGGATTTGGTATTGTTTGGTTTTCTCGTAATTAATAATGCAATCAAATTCCAACTATAAATTACTATATTTCTCCCCTGCCTGGTCAGGAGGGATAGCTGATTATGCCCACGAACAGGCCCAAGCCTTGGGCAAAAGAGGAATAAAAGTAACACTTTTAACTTCTCCTCTTTTCCAAAAAGAGAAGACTGAATTTTATGAAATTCGTCCTATATTAACCTCGGCTAATGCTTTTCAATCGCCCATAAATATACTGAGGAAAACAGTACTTGGGCTTAACATACTACAAAATTACACAACTTTAGCTAATGTTATTCGTCAAGAAAAATTTCAATATGTTTTATTGGCAACTTACGCAGAATATTTAGCACCTCTTTGGTTCTCTCCCTTGCGCGAACTAGCGAAACAGGGCGTAACTTTTGGGGCTGTAGTTCATGATCCGGTACGAGGTTATGTTGTTGGTCCATTATGGTGGCATCGTTGGTCAATCGCTTGTGGATACTCGTTTTTAAAAGAAGCATTTGTGCATGAAGCTATTGAACTAGATACACAAAAGCCAATGCCGCAATTACAAACTACAGTTATTCCTCATGGTTCCTATCAATTTTCTCAACCTCAGCAAAGTCGAGAAGAAATTAGAAAAGAATTAGATATTCCCCAACAAGCTAAAATGCTATTATCCTTTGGTCATGTTCGGGATGGTAAAAATCTGGATTTGATTTTACAGGCCATGACGAACTTTCCCGATGTATATTTAGTAATTGCCGGAAAAGTTTCCTCATCAAGTCAAAAACCGATAACTTATTATCAGGATTTAGCTGATAGTCTTGGCATTAGCAATCAATGTCGTTGGTTAATTAATTTTATTCCCGAAGAGCAGGTAGGGAATTTATTTAATGCTTGTGATGTAGTTTTGTTGACCTATAGTGCTAGTTTTCAATCCGCTAGTGGCGTTTTAAATACAGGAGTTGCTTATCATCGTCCTTGTATTGCTTCAGCAGGAGAAGGTAATTTAAAAAGTGTAGTTCAGAAATATAATTTAGGAGTATTTGTAAAACCAGATGATTCTCAAGCTATTCGTGATGGCATTCAACAGTGGTTAAATGGTATAGAACCTCCTAAATGGGAAGAATATGAGAAAGATAATTCTTGGGATAAAAATGCGGAAATTATTTGTCAGAGATTTTGGGGAGGAGATTGGACTTGAAGTATCTATTAAGTAGATCAGAAGAGTTAAAATAGAGTAGAAGATAACTAAAAAGTCCCAGATGATCCGACTTCAGTGTTGTTTTTATTTTGATTGATTCCTTCAAATTACTCCTTATTATTCACTTAAACTTTAAAATTCAGTTATGAAATTAATTAACGAGCAAACAGATTTATTAAAACTAAGTCCAGCAATAAATACTCTGCTTTCAAGTGGAACTATTGTAGGAAGGTCGGGGCGTATACACCAAGTTCAAGGGACTTCAACCATTAATAATTTAGTTGTTATTGCCAATTTAATGAATGAGCTTGTCCTAAGTTGACAATTTAATAGACAAACCTGTACACTCATAGACAAACCTATGAGTGACTTTATGTTTAAACCTCATGAATTTGCTAAAAAAATCGGAGTTTCAGTCAAGACCTTGCAAAGATGGGATGTTGAAGGAAGACTTCCAGCCAAAAGAACATTGTCGGGGCATCGTTTTTATACTGAAGATGATTTACTGATTACCCAGGGATTAAAACCTGTTAATTGGGGTTTAGCTACTTGGGCTTCTTTGCATAAAGATAGATTAAAGCCAAACAAATATATCCTCAAAAAATTCTTTAATAACCATGTAAAACCTGAATTGGCATGGATTAAAGAAAAAGGTATTTGTCAGAAAATCACTCAATACGCCTTT
>NZ_JACJSB010000041.1 GCF_014697585.1 Dolichospermum sp. FACHB-1091
CCTAATGATAAAATAAAATAATTGCTCAATAGATTATGAACGGAAAAAAGAGCGAATAATAGTAAAAGTTTCGCTCTTTCTTCTGCTAGAATTTAGAAAATGAAAACCCCCTGGGGACTGAGGGGGGTGCGAGGAGGGGGCAAATGAAGTACCTCATAAGAGCGGAAACCCCTGTATATAAAACAATAAATACCATAAATAGGATTATAGTTTAAAATTAATTGATCTCTTGATTATTTGGGCATAATTTTGTATTTTTTGAACAAAATACTATTATGATATAGCAGTTCCCATGCTTGTGAGGTACAAAGTTTTTTAGTTTTAGGGAACTCTTAACAGGGAACTCTGAACAGAGAATAAATTGGTGTGTACTTCATGAAACTGGGGAACGCTATAAGTAGAAACTAATTTGTGTAAACTCTTATGCAACAACGAAAAATTTTTACTTGGCGATTATTTTACCTGGGACTATGTTGTTCTCTGATAACAGGAATTTATGCTTACAATAAAAGAGGAAATTCTGGTATCAATTTAAAAAATTTTAATGTTGGTACTAATGTGACACAAATTCAGAAAATCAGCAAAAAAAATCAGGATACTACAATTTATATTCAAGGTACAGTAGAAAAAACTGCTCCCTTAATCAAACAAAAAGCATATCAAATTAATGATTCAACTGGTAAAATCTGGATTATCACTAATCAAGGAAATTTTCGAGTTGGAGAAAATGTAGTATTAAAAGGTAATGTCCAGTACAAAACAATTTCTTTAGCAGGGAAAGAATACGGAGAAATTTATTTAGAGGAAAAGTAATTTATGAACGGTCAATTAGTTAATGTAGCCGTTGCTATTCTCTATCGAGATAATAAGTTTTTAATGCAATTACGGGACAATATTCCTAATATTATAGCTCCTGGATGTTGGGCTTTATTTGGTGGACATATTGAACCTGGAGAAACTCCAGAAATAGCAGTTCAACGAGAAGTTTTGGAAGAAATTGGTTATGAATTAACTGCTTTTTCTCAATTCGGAATTTATAGCGATCAAAAAGCAGTTCGTTATGTCTTTCAAGCACCCTTGTTAGTACCATTAGATCAACTTGTACTTTCTGAAGGTTGGGATTTGGATTTGTTAACAGCAGAAGATATCCAGCAAGGGGAATATTTTTCTCAAAAAGCAGGAGAAGTAAGACCTTTAGCAACTTTACCTCAAAAAATCATGTTAGATTTTATTAAAACGCTATAAAATGATGGTGTGGGCTATATCAGTTAGGTAATCAAAAGCTTTGAAAATGAAAATTTTTAATTGCTTTTCCAAAAACTTAGATTATTACTTAGATTATTAATAAATCCATGGAATCACAACCAGAGAAAAAACTAGCAAATTTACCGAAATGGCTAAATATAGGATTAGCATTTCCTATAATTATTCTTAATGGATGGTTATTAATTCAATTTATTAACTATTTTCAACCTTTAGTTAGTATTATTTCTATTGCTATTCTCCTAGCTTTTGTTTTAGATTATCCGATTAAACTTCTCCAAAAACGTGCAGTACCTCGTATTTTAGCTGTTGTAGTAGTATTGCTATTATCTATTATAATTTTAGGTGCAATTGGGGTTATTTTATTACCACTTATTCTGGAGCAATTGAATGAATTAGCTAATCTTCTTCCCTATTGGATTCAATCTGGAACTCAACAAATAGAAGACTTACAAAATTGGGCATCTAGACAAAAATTACCAGTAAATTTAAGTGGTTTAGCTGCTGAATTTTTAGGTAAAATATCTGCTCAACTTCAGTCTTTTACTGGAAAAATCTTAGGTTTTGCTTTGGACACTATTGGAAATTTATTTAATTTAATTATCACCATAGTTCTGACGATTTATCTAGTTTTGAATGGTGAAAGTTTATGGGATGGAATTTATCTCTGGTTTCCTGCACATATTACTAGGAAAGTTAGGGAGTTACTGCGGGAAGATTTTAATAATTATTTCATAGGTCAAGCTACATTAGGTGCTATTTTAGCTATGACTATAACACTCGCATTTGTATTGTTGCGTGTGCCTTTATCATTACTTTTTGGCTTAGGAATTGGTTTATTTTCCCTATTTCCTTTTGGAACAGGTATTGGTATTGGTATTGTTAGTTTATTAGTGTCCTTAAAAGACTTTGGTTTAGGTTTAGAAGTTGCAGCTATATGTGTAGCTATTGACCAAATTAATTCTAATATTGTTGCTCCACGCATTTTAGGAAATTTAACTGGTTTAAATCCTGTATGGGTGGTAATTTCTTTATTAATAGGAGCAAAATTAGGAGGTGTGGTGGGTTTATTAGTTGCTATTCCTCTAGCTAGTTTTATTAAAGATATTGCTGATAATTGGCGCAATGGTGAATTTAAGAAAACCTCTGTTAATGTTGATAAGTAGGTTGGCGTTAAAAATTGTCGTTATGACAAGGGAACAGGGAACAGGGAACAGGGAACAGGGAACAGGGAACAGGCTTCGCCGTGAGCGTCAGCCGAACGGTTTTGGGCAACTTTACTTTTCGTTACTTATGTCGGTTTTTTTCCGTTCACTTAGTTAATGTTGATATTGAATATCTAAAAGAATCATAAATTATGGAAAATCTGATATATTGGTTTGGTGGATATTTATAAAAAATTCTGCCATATTAACTGCATATCTTATTTTTCATATCTTATTTTTCATAAATGGGATGTAGTTGAAGATGCAAAAAAACAAGAAACTGATTACAATACTCAAAATCAAATCTCATTCCTTTGTCTAACTATCATGGAAAACTTTGTTTTTTATAATCCTGTTAAAATCCTGTTTGGTAAAGGTCAAATTGCTAACATTGGTACAGAAATTCCCCCAGAGGCTAAAATCCTGATTACCTATGGTGGGGGTAGTATTAAAGCCAATGGCGTTTATGATCAGGTAAAATCAGCATTAGCGGGACGGAATGTATTTGAGTTTGGCGGTATTGAACCTAACCCACACTTAGAAACTTTAATGCAAGCCGTTGAATTAATACGCAAAGAAGGTATTGATTTTCTCCTCGCAGTGGGTGGTGGTTCTGTCGCGGACGGAACTAAATTTATCGCTGCTGCTGTTCCCTTTATAGGCGACCCTTGGGATATTTTAGCAAAGGGTGCGCCCGTAACTGCGGCTTTACCAATGGGGGTAGTGTTGACCTTACCCGCGACCGGTTCGGAAATGAATACAAACGCGGTTATTACCAAGTGGGAAACTCAAGAAAAGTTATATTTCGCCAGTCCTTTGGTATTTCCGAAATTTTCAGTTCTTGACCCAGAAACGACTTTTTCTCTCCCTCCTAGACAAATTGGTAATGGTATTGTTGATGCTTTTACTCATGTCATGGAACAATATTTAACCTATCCGGTTAATGCACCATTACAAGACCGCATGGCTGAATCAATTTTGAAAACTTTGATTTCAGAAGGACCAAAAACCTTAGCAAACCCCACAGACTATGATACTAGAGCAAATTTAGTTTGGTCAGCAACAATGGCCTTAAATGGGTTAATTGCGGCTGGTGTTCCCCAAGATTGGACTACTCATATGATAGGTCATGAATTGACAGCTTTACATGGCTTAGATCATGCTCAAACTTTAGCGGTTGTCTTACCTAGCACTTTAACAATTAGACGCGATCGCAAATGGCAAAAACTCCTACAATATGCAGATAGAGTCTGGGATATTGTCGGTGGTTCAGAAGAGGAACGGGTGAATACAGCAATTAGTAAAACTCGTGATTTCTTTGAATCAGTTGGGGTGCGTACTCACTTATCTGATTATGGTGTGGGGTTAGAAACTATTCCCGCAGTTATTGAGAATTTAGAAAAACATGGGATGACAGCTTTGGGGGAAAATAAAGATGTTAATTTGGAAGTTGTTGAGCAAATTTTAGCTCTTTGTGCTTAGAAATTAACTTGGTAGGGTAACGATAAATATTGCTTGATTTAGGGTGAAAGGGAAAGAGGAAAATGATCATAAAAAAATATTTACTCTTTACCCTTTAACTCTTTCCATAACTACCAGAAACCTGCGAGTGAATATATTGATGGTCAAATTTTGTTTATCGTCCACAGCAACTTGAGGTATTTGATGAATCAGATATGTTAATTCCTGTACCGTCTTTTGCTAGTGATTTAAAATTGACAGTTGGAGAGTTGTTTGCTTGGTTGTTAGAGTGAAAATGAGTTAAGATTCTTCACTAGTTAATGAGTAGTTTACCAAGATGCTGTAAAATATAATATATATTATATAATAAAGTTTTGCTAGTTTTGGTTTGAATTTATGAGAGTTAAGCGTCTAAAAATGCAATCTTTTCGAGGAATTGGTGATTTAACAATAGATTTTGATGAAAAAGAACCAACAGTATTTATTGGTATTAATGGTGTAGGTAAATCAAGTATTCTTGATTGTTTAGCCATTCTATTATCACGTTTTTCTAGTGCAATTCAACACTCGACGGCTTCAGGAAGATTGTTTACAGAAGAAGACATAAAAAATGACAAACATGAAACTCATAATGAGATAATAACTGATTTTGAATCTCAGGCATTTACTTGGTCTTTAACTAAAGTTAAAAAAGGACGTATTAAAGATACAAGTACAAATTTATCTGAAATCAACAAGATTACTGAAAATATTAAACATCAATTATCTTTATCTAAAGAATATAATCTCCCTGTTATCCTTTATTACTCAACTAATCGTGCGGTTCTTGATATTCCATTAAAGATAAAAAAACAACATTCATTTGCACAAATAGATACTTATGAAAATGCAATTAGCGGTACGGGAAGTGACTTTAGAATCTTCTTTGAATGGTTTAGAAAACAGGAAGATTTAGAAAATGAATTACGTCTAGAAAATAGTCCTAATTATCAAGATAAACAATTAGAAGCAGTAAGACAAGCTATTTCTTCCTTAATTCCCAATTTTAATAAATTGCGTGTCCGTCGTTCTCCTTTAAGAATGACATTACAAAAAGATGGAGAAGAATTAATAGTTAATCAATTATCAGACGGGGAAAAATGTTTGTTAGCAATGGTAGGAGATTTAGCGAGAAGATTAGCTATTGCTAACCCTGGTTTAGAAAATCCGCTTGATGGGTTTGGAGTAGTTTTAATTGATGAAATTGAATTACATTTACATCCAAAATGGCAAAGAGAAATTATCCCAGCTTTAATTAGAACATTTTCTAATTGTCAATTTATAGTTACTACTCATTCACCCCAAGTAATTAGTCAAATTAAACCTCAAGGAATTTATATTCTAGAAAAAACAGATACAGATATAATTGCTAAACGTCCTGAAAGTTCCTATGGTAGAGATAGTAATCAAATATTAGAAGATTTAATGGATGTTCCTGAACGTCCACAGGAAATAAAACAAGAAATTTTAAAATTATTTCGTTTAATTGATGAAGGAAACTTAGAAACTGCTAAAGAATTGAGAAAAGAGTTAGCTAAAAAAATTGGTGAAGATGAAGCACAGTTTGTCAAAGCTGATATTTTAATTAGAAGAAAAGGACTTTTACGTAAATGAAATATATTCAAAAAAGTGCAGAACCAACTAGTTTATCTACATGGAAAATCAAGCAATGTGATAAAATACCTACTTGGAAAAGTTTTGGAAGAACTGTAGTTAAAGGTCAGCTTTTAGAAATTTTATTAAAAGAACAAGGTTATATTTGTTGTTATTGTGGTGTTGCTATAGATAAAGGAAATTGTCATATTGAACATTTTAAACCTCAAGGTATAGATGAAACTGTGAGATTTGATTATTTTAATCTTATAGTTTCCTGTCAAGGAGAAGATCAACAACCCCGTGTTCCTGTACATTGTGGACATCAAAAAGATAATTGGTATGATGAAAAGTTGTTAGTTTCACCGTTAATAGCAAATTGTGCAGGGTTTTTTAAATATTCTGCTGCTGGTGAAATTTTACCGACAGAAGAAACTAGTAAAAAACTTGCTGCTGAGACAACAATAGAAAAATTAGCTTTGAATATTCCCAAGTTACAAAGAATGCGTCAAGCTGCAATTGATGCAGAATTAGAATTATTAGCAGATGAGGATTTTAATGAAGAGGAAATCAGGAATATTATTAAGGATTATTTAGAATTGAATGATGACGGAAAATATCAACAATTTTGTGCTACTATTGTTTATATTTTGGAAAATTATTACTGTAATTCAATTAATCCAGGTTAAAACATATTTCGTGGACAATAAGCAGTATAATAATATAAAGATTAAGTAGCTTACATATTCCATGCCAACTATTAAACAAAGATTTACTGTAATTCTTGAAAAAGAAGACAATGGGTATGTTTCCCTGTGTCCAGAATTAGATATTGCTAGTCAAGGAGATAGCATTGAGGAAGCAAAAGATAATTTAAAAGAAGCAATTGAATTATTTTTAGAGTTTGCTTCACCTTCAGAAATAAAAAATCGTCTTAAAAGCGAAATTTTTATTACTAATTTGGAGGTTTCTGTTGGGTAAGTTACGCTTACTATCAGGTAAAGAAATCTGCAAAATTTTACAAGACAATGGCTTTACAGAAGTTAGACAAAAAGGAAGTCATATTGTCATGCAAAAAGCAATAGAAGACTCTACTTTTGTTAAACTGGGTACATTAATGTCAATTATTCGACAATCTCAACTACCTCGTTCTCTATTTGAATAATAATTTTATCTCCAATCTCAAATCTCAAATCACTATGACACAACAACCGATACAAGTAATTGGCGGCGGACTTGCAGGAACAGAAGCAGCATGGCAAATAGCCCAAGCGGGCGTGCCTGTAATTCTTCATGAGATGCGCCCTAAACGCTTCAGCCCTGCCCATCATACCGAAAATTTAGCCGAATTGGTCTGTAGTAACTCCTTTGGGGCTATGGCCAGCGATCGCGCTGCCGGTCTATTACACGCAGAATTACGGCAACTTGGTTCTATTGTCATCTCTAAAGCAGATGAACACGCAGTCCCCGCTGGTGGGGCTTTGGCGGTGGACAGAGGACAATTTGGGGAAGATTTGACCAAAACCCTAGCCAATCACCCTTTAATTGATTTTCGACGGGGGGAAGTTACAGCCATTCCCGAAGGTATTGTCGTTTTAGCTTCAGGACCCTTAACCAGTCCCGATTTAGCCGCAGATTTACAACGGTTTACGGGGATGGAATACCTCAACTTTTTTGATGCTGCAAGTCCCATTATTGCGGGAGATTCTATCAATAAAGATATTGTATTTATGGCTTCTCGCTATGACAAAGGTGAAGCAGCTTATCTAAATTGTCCCATGAATAAAGAGCAGTATTTACAATTTAGAGAAGCACTTTGTCAAGCCGAACAAACAGAATTAAAAGACTTTGAAAGAGAAACAGCGAAATTTTTTGAAGCTTGTTTACCAATTGAAGAAATGGCAAAAAGAGGGGAAGATACCATGCGTTATGGACCTCTCAAACCAGTGGGTTTATCCGATCCTCGTACTGGAGAACGTAATTATGCGGTAATTCAATTACGACAAGAAGATAAAGCTGGTCAACTTTGGAATATGGTAGGATTTCAAACTAATTTGCGTTGGGGTGAACAAAAACGAGTATTTCAAATGATACCTGGGTTAGAAACAGCCGAATTTGTCAGATTAGGAGTAATGCACCGGAATACTTTTTTAAATGCACCCCAGTTAATGTTAGCAACTTTGCAATTTAAAGAGCGTCCAACGTTATTGGCTGCGGGACAATTAATAGGAACAGAAGGTTATACTGCTGCATCTGCGGGAGGTTGGTTAGCGGGAACAAATGCTGCCAGATTAGCTTTAGGAAAAGAACCGTTAATTTTACCAGTGACAACCATGATGGGGGCATTATTTGAGTTTATCAGATCCGCTGCACCAAAACATTTTCAACCCATGGCTCCTAACTTTGGAATTGTCCCAGATTTGGGTGTAAAAATCAAGAGTAAACCAGAAAAATATGGACGTTACCGGGATAGATCCTTAGCGGATTTAGCAACTTGGAAAAGGGAAAATTTACCCATTTTAACTGAAGAGGAAAAATATAGATAATTTGCATAGCTAAAATTTTTCCAACTCTTGTGGGGTAGACTTCCTTTTATTGTGGGCTGGGCTTCTAGCCCACAATAATAATAAAATTTAAACATTAAT
This sequence comes from Dolichospermum sp. FACHB-1091, assembly GCF_014697585.1. GTDB lineage: Bacteria > Cyanobacteriota > Cyanobacteriia > Cyanobacteriales > Nostocaceae > Dolichospermum. The sequence continues at coordinate 8,207 of NZ_JACJSB010000041.1, forward strand.
CCTTCTGTTTTAACATCACTAAACCATGAATACCTACCGCTGTAATCACACCTCCTAATAATCCCCAAGTAGCATCTGCAAAAACATTAATTCGATGAGCTAAAGCTCGATGATATGCAAATTGTAAATTTCCTTCATTAGGCCTTTTATCATTGGCAATTTTTTCTACATAAGTTTCAGCCTTAATCAACGCTTCATAATCCACAGCAAAAAAATAAAGAGAAACCAATACTACCAGAAACCCAGGAACAACTAAAGTAAATAGCAAAATTACTGGACGTGTTTTCATAAAAACTTAGTGATTTACTGAATTTATATTATTTAACTTTATTTTCGTAAAATTTACAAATGACGCAAAAACCTGTCAACCCCTTATTTCTCCGTGTCCTCTGTGTTCTCTGTGGTTCGTTCTTACCAAGACCAAATTAAAATCAAATTATAGTAGAATAAGCAATTTAATAATAATCAAACGCAGATAAACACAGATAAACGCAGATAAGCGATAATGATGATTCTGTGGAGTCTCAGATAAAATTTAGTAGAAGTCATGAAAATCAAGGTTAGAATAACTAAATTAAATTTCATTAAGTTAGAAGAAATTGTCAAAACAACTCACTCACAACCTGTTTCCCGGTTCAGTTATCAAATTAGATCATGGCTTAACATTAATTCACCAAGAGATATCCACTACACCAGTGGTAGTAGCTGACGTTTGGGTGCGTGCTGGTGCTAACCTAGAACCAGAATCTTGGTTTGGAATGGCACATTTCCTAGAACACATGATTTTTAAAGGCACTCCCAAGCTGCTTCCTGGGGAATTTGATGATCACATCGAAAAAATTGGCGGTGTCAGTAATGCGGCAACAAGCCACGATTATGCCCATTATTGCATCACAACCGCTGCTAATCATCTAGAACATACTCTACCCCATTTAGGGGAATTACTCCTCAATGCAGCCATTCCTGACGATGAATTTATCAGGGAACGGGATGTGGTGTTAGAAGAAATTCGTAGTTATAATGATGATCCCGATTGGCTAGGTTTTCAATCTCTGGTTAAAAATGTTTACCAAAACCACCCTTACGGACGTTCTGTCTTGGGTACTGAGAAAGAATTGATGCAGTATTCACCGGAGGCTATGCGTTGCTTTTATCGCAGTTATTACCAACCAGAAAATATGACTGTGGTAATTGTGGGGGGAATTGGTGAAAAAGCTGCTAGGGAATTGGTAAGCCGTGTATTTGCAGATTTTCCCAAACGGCATAGTTGTCCCCAAGGCAAAGTTCCAGCGCCGATAATTAAAGGCATTCGTCGTCATGAGTTAATATTACCGAGATTAGAACAAGCAAGGTTGATGATGGCTTGGAAAGTACCGGGAGTAGAAGAATTTCGGGCTGTTCATGGTTTAGAATTATTATCAGTGCTATTAGGGGCAGGCAGAATTTCTCGCTTAGTATCTGATTTGCGGGAAGATAAACAACTTGTTCAAGGAATTTCCTGTGATTTTTCTCTACAACAAGAATCAAGTTTATTTACAATTACGGCTTGGTTAGAATCAGAATATCTGCAACGAGTTGAAGATTTGATTTGTTCCCATTTACAAGCATTGCAAAATCAAGAAATTAGTCAGCAAGAATTAAATCGCATTCAGAGGATTTTATGTAATGATTATGCTTTTTCTACAGAAACACCAAATCAACTAAGTAGTTTTTATGGTTTTTATCATACTATAGCCCAAGCTGAATTGGCTGTTACTTATCCCCAAGAAATCCGGTCTTTCAATGCTCAGGAATTGCAAAAAATAGCTCAACAGTATCTTTCTCCAGCTAATTATGCTGTGACAATTCTCCAACCTTGTTAATTATTAACCTGTGAAATTAAGAATGCAAACTATTAATAGTCCCTCGCTCATTCATCGTACTGTATTAAGTAATGGCATTGTTTTATTAGTATCAGAAAATCAAGCTGCTGATATTATTGCTGGACGGATTTTTATTCGTGCTGGTAGTTGTTATGAACCACGGGAAAAAGCTGGTTTAGCTCATTTGTTATCAGCAGTAATGACAAAGGGTTGTGATGGTTTATCAAGCTTAGAAATTGCTGAAAAAATTGAATCTGTGGGAGCTAGTTTAGGTACAGATGCAGCGACAGATTATTTTTTGCTATCTTTAAAAACAGTAACTGCCGATTTTGTTGACATTTTAACATTAGCCGGACAATTATTGCGATCGCCTACTTTTCCCGAAAATCAAATAGAATTAGAAAAGCGGTTAGCAATTCAAGATATTCGTTCCCAAAAAGAGCAACCTTTTCACCTAGCTTTTGAACAACTGCGTCAGGTAATGTACTCAAATCATCCCTATTCTATGTCAGTTTTAGGTGATGAAACAACCATGAGTAGTATTACCCGTGCTGACTTAGTTGAATATCATCAAACTCATTTCCGTCCTGATAATATTGTGATTAGCATTGCTGGACGCATTACAGCAGAACAAGCAGAAAAACTAATTACCAAGATTTTTGGTGATTGGAAAATACCCGCTTTACCAAAACCTACTCTTAATTTACCACAAATTATCGCCTCGCTCAAACCTTGTCTACAACCCCTAAATACACAACAATCAATTATCATGTTAGGTTATTTAGGACAATCAGTAAATCACCCAGAATATGCCGCTCTTAAATTACTTTCTAGTTATTTAGGTAATGGTCTTTCTAGTCGTTTATTTGTAGAATTGCGAGAAAAGCAGGGTTTAGCTTATGATGTATCTGCTATTTATTCTACCCGACTATTTCCCGCTGCCTTTATAGTTTATATTGGTACTGCACCAGAAAATACCAAAATTGCTTTTCAAGGACTTCGCCATGAAGTAGAATTATTATGTAACACCGAACTATCAGAGGCAGGATTACAAACCGCTAAAAACAAAATTATCGGTCAATATGCTTTAGGTAAACAAACTAATGGACATATTGCTCAGATATATGGCTGGTATGAAATTTTAGGCTTAGGAATTGAATTTGATCAACAATTTCCCGAACTAATTAATAATGTCACAGCAACGGAGGCAATTACATCTGCTCGTAAATATTTACAAACACCATACTTGTCTATAGTTGGACCAGAAGAAGCTATTGGGACTGTCATTTTTTAACATCTTAATCTCAAAACCAAAAACCTTAAATTGCGGAGGTTGGTTTGACCCAAGGAAAGCCAAAAAAATCTGCTCACGCTCAGTGTAATATAATATGAGCATAAGAAACTTATATAAAAGTTCTATGAAACTTAGTCACATTAGTCAGATAACAAGTATCCCGAAATTCAGCGCCAATTGTTGTTATTGTTTACTCTTGTTAACAACAACACCCATATTAATTATTTCATCTGCACTAGTATCAATAGCAGTGCCAATTAAAATTGCTCAAGTCAACCAAGAACTTAAAATTAATCGTCCTACTCTGAAACTTGGTAGTCAAGGTGAGCGTGTAAATGAACTTCAAGCAGCTTTGAAGATTTTAGGCTTTTATACGGGAGATGTAAATGGTACGTATCAACAAAATACAGCTATGGCCGTTTATCGCTTTCAGCAAGCTGCTGGGTTAAATCCGAATGGTAATGTAGATAATATTACTTGGCAAAGACTATTTCCCAGTCCTGCAAATATCTCTTCATCACCCAATACGATCAATAGTATTACTAATATTCCCAGTAAAATAAATAATAAACCCAAAATTAATAACCCAACTATCAAACGCACAACCCCTGCAAATAAAATTCAACCAACTCCTATTAATCAGCAAATACCTGGTATCCAATATACAACCGAGGGATGGCCAATTTTGCGTTTAGGCATGAGTGGTCCAGAAGTAATTAAGTTGCAAAAACAACTACAAAATCTGGGGTTTTTAACTGGTACAATAGATGGAGACTTCGGGGTATCCACAGAAGCAGCAGTCAAAGCAGCTCAACTCCGTTACGGCTTAAAACCTGACGGTGTAGTTGGTGGTGGTACATGGAAAGTTTTCGTAAAACGCACTTCCCAATGACGATAAAAATATGAAACACTTCCTTTTAACTTGGCTTGGTACTGCGGTAGCATTGTTAATCACAGCTAAAATTGTCCCTGGGATTATTCTCAGTGGCTTTACTGCTGCTTTAATGGCCGCTATTGTTATTGGTTTAGTAAATGCCATTGTTCGTCCCATTTTGCAGATTTTAGCATTTCCTATCACCTTAATCACTTTAGGCTTATTTACATTTGTAATTAATGGCTTAACTTTATGGTTTGCGAGTTCCATAACTCCCGGTTCTGGGTTTGAAATTAGGGGTTTTATTCCTGCTTTTTTAGGTTCAATAGTCCTATCAATTGTTTCTGGTATTATTAACCAAGTTGTTAATGCAATTGATTAAATATCAATTTTTAATCTCTGACTTTTTGACTTTTAGCAACAGCTATAGTTACAGATCCTCCTTCTGCTGGTAATCGAAAAATCTGTTTAGGAACTAATAAAGTTATTTCCGCAGATGTGATTTCTGAAGCTGCGAGAATTGCTGATGCCTCGGCTACGCTATATGTTCCCACTAACTTAGTAATAATATGATTAGGATTGGGAACAAATACATTATTCAGAATTTCGGCGCTAAAGGTTTTTAAGGGTAACTTTTCCAAGTCACAAAATTCTACTAAACCAATTTCTGAAGCTTTTTTGTCAATGGTTGCAATTCCAGCGATTTCATTATATACAAGTTGATATTCTTGAAAAACTTTTTTAATTGCAAGATTAATCAATTGCTGAGAAATTCCTTTTTGACAACCTATTCCTACCCATAAACTAGCCATAAACTTTTTTGTATGCCACATTATACACTTCATTTTGTAATAATTAGGACTTACGCACAAGTCACGGAATAATGAACCACGAAGGAGCGAAGATAACGAAGAAAAGAGGGTTTGAGAGGTATTTTGCGTAAGTCCTGATAATAAAATGCTTTAAGATAAAATTCTTACAGCGATCGCCAAAAATGATAAAGTAAATAAATAGTATTCTCGGATAAATATTTTCAGACAAGGAGAAATCAATGGAAGGTAAAAGATTTATTCATAAAATCAAATTACAAAACTTTCTTTCCTATGGAAGTGAGGGAGAAGAAATAGAATTACAACCATTAAATGTGTTAATTGGTGCTAATACTTCTGGTAAGTCTAATTTAATAGAAGCTATTGGTATTTTAAAAGCAATACCAACAGATTTATCTGCGCCTTTTCGTCAAGGTGGAGGTATTAATGAGTTTTTATGGAAAGGTAACAAAGATACTCCAATAGCAGAAATTAAAATTACTGTTGATTATCCTCAAAAATTACAGTCACTTCTACTTGATTATACGCTTAGTTTTACCACATCTAATCAAAGATTTGATTTAGTAGATGAATTTGTCGAACCAGAAACGAGGAAAGGAGGTTTTCAATTTTATTATCTTAACAATTGTAATGGATTTCGTTCTTTTACAGTGAGAGATAAAGATCCATTATCAGGGCAAGAAAGACGAAGTGAACAACTTTTTGATATACATTCAATTAACTCAGACCAATCAGTTTTATCTCAAATAAAAGATCCAAATAGATATCCAGAACTTTATTATTTAAGCCAGGAATTTTCTAAACTCAGTTTATATCGTTACTGGCAAATGGGAAGACATTCAGAACCTCGCAAATCTCAATTCACTGATTTACCGCTACATCCTTTATTGGAAGATGGCAGTAATTTAGGTTTGGTTTTAAAAGCTTTACAACGTAAATTAGGTCAGAGAAAACTTATTGAATATCTGGAAAAATTCTATGAAGAAGCAGAAGAATTAGATGTAAGCATATATGGCGGTACTGTCCAAATATTCATTCGGGAAAAGGGGTTAATTCAACCAATTCCAGCTACTCGTTTATCAGATGGTACACTACGATATTTATTTTTAATGGCTTTACTTTTAGATCCTACTCCACCACCTTTAATTTGTATTGAAGAACCGGAATTAGGTTTACATCCAGATATTTTACCAACTATTGCAGAATTGTTAATTGAAGCATCTCAGAGAACTCAATTAATTGTTACCACTCATTCTGATGCTTTGGTTTCTGCGTTGAGTGAATATCCTGGATCTGTAGTAGTTTGTAAAAGAGATGAAACAGGATCTCATCTTCATCGTCTTGAACCTGATAAGCTAAAAAATTGGTTAGAAAATTATACTTTAGGCGACCTATGGCGCATGGGTGAAATAGGGGGAAACAGATGGTAAAAGAAGTTCGTATTCATATAGAAGGGGGTGGAGATTCCAGAGATCAGAAATCTTCACTTAGACAAGGATTTAGTAAGTTTTTTAAAGAATTAGTAAACGAAACAAAAAGCAAAAAAATTAAATGTAATATCATTATCATTATGTGTGGTACTCGTAATCATGCTTTTCGTGACTTTAAAAATGCTTTAGAATCTCATCCTGATGCTTTTAATATATTGCTGGTTGATGCAGAAGCGCGTATTACAAAAAATTCCCCTTGGGAACATTTGAAATTGAGAGATAATTGGGATAAACCAACAGAAGTTAATGATGATAATTGCCATTTAATGGTTCAAACAATGGAAGCTTGGTTTATTGCTGATATTGATGCTTTAAAAGCATATTATCGTCAAGGATTTAAAGTAAGTGGTATTCCCAAAACTCCTCATGTGGAAACTATTGCAAAAGATGATTTAGAACGTATTCTCAAAATTGCGACTGCTAATACTAGCAAAAAAGAGTATCATAAAATCAACCACGCTTCTGAATTATTAGGTAAGATAGATGCAAATAAAGTTCGTCAAGCTTCCCCCTATTGCGATCGCATTTTCACAACCATACAAGCAATAATAGATGTATCAAACAATAACCATAACTAAAAATAAACACATCAAACCTCACCCTTTCTGCGCCTCTGCGCCTCTGCGTGAGCCATATTCACTCTAAAATACAAAAAAAATAAATAAACTTTAAGCGATCGCTCCCAAATTCCCACATCACGCTATCATCAAAGACAGTGGAAATCAACTCTCAGCATCTACCATGACGAATCCGACACCAGAACCAAATTCACCCAACACACCACTTACTGATACAAATCTGGTAGAAGACCGCAGTAAGCTGAGTAAAATGTATCAGCATTACGTAGACATGAAGGATAAATACCCTCATGCGTTGCTGCTGTATAGAGTCGGTGATTTTTTTGAAACCTTTTTTCAAGACGCTGTAACCGTCTCCAGAGAATTAGAACTAGTTTTAACCAGTAAACACGGTGGTGATGTTGGTCGCGTTGCCATGACAGGTGTACCTCATCACGCTTGGGAACGCTACACAACCCAACTGGTAGAAAAAGGTTACGCTGTGGTGATTTGTGACCAGGTAGAAGACTCTGCTGATGCTATTGGTTTGGTCAAGCGAGAAGTAACGCGCATTCTCACACCTGGGACATTGTTGGAAGAGGGAATGCTCAAAGCCAGTCGTAATAACTACATAGCTGCTGTAGTAATTGCTGCCAATCATTGGGGTTTAGCCTATGCAGATATATCAACTGGGGAATTTCTCACATCTCAAGGCAGTAATTTAGAACACCTAACCCAAGAATTAATGCGGTTACAACCCGCTGAGGTGCTATTTCCCACTAATGCCCCAGATTTAGGTAGTTTACTGCGTCCAGGAGAAACTTCCCCATCCCTTCCTCAGTGTTTACCACCATCATTTTGTTACAGTTTACGTTCTCAAGTTCCCTTTTCCCAAGCAGAAGCTAGGAGTAAATTATTACAGAAATTTAAAATGCGATCGCTCGAAGGTTTGGGTTGTGAACATCTCCCCCTCGCTGTTCGTGCCGCTGGTGGTCTTCTAGACTACATCGAAGATACACAAAAAGCTAATCCTGTATCTCTGCAATTATTACGCACCTATACCTTTACTGATTATTTGATTGTAGACCATCAAACACGCCGTAACCTGGAAATTACTCAAACTGTCCGCGATGGCACATTTCATGGTTCTCTATTATGGGCTTTAGACAGAACTAGTACCGCTATGGGTAGCCGGGCTTTAAGAAGATGGTTGTTACAACCGCTACTGGAAATTAAAGGGATTAAATCACGCCAAGATACTATTCAAGAATTAGTAGAAAATACCCCTTTACGTCAAGATATCCGGCAATTATTAAGGCAAATTTACGATTTAGAACGTTTAACAGTTAGAGCCGCTTCTGGTAGAGCAAATGCACGGGATTTAGTCGCTTTAGCTGATTCTTTCTCACGATTACCTGAATTATCTCGCTTAGTTACCAATGCAAAATCTCCTTTCTTGAAAGCCTTGCAAAAAGTTCCCCCGGTACTAGAAGAATTGGCAGAAAAAATACACGCCCATATCGTAGAATCACCACCTATACATCTCAAAGAAGGTGGTTTAATTCGGGCAGGTATTAATACGCTGTTGGACGAAAGAAAGGCTACTGTAGAAAGTGATCAACAATGGATTGCAAATTTAGAAGTTGAGGAAAGAGCCAGAACAGGAATACCCACATTAAAGGTAGGATTTAATAAAACTTTTGGCTATTATATCAGTATTTCCCGCAGTAAATCTGACCAAGTTCCCGATAATTACATCCGCAAACAAACGCTGACAAATGAGGAACGTTACATTACTCCCGATTTGAAAGAACGAGAAGCACGCATTCTCACAGCGCGAGATGATTTGAATCAACTGGAATATCAGATTTTTGACGCATTACGGGATGAAGTGGGTAATCAAGCCGAAATTATTCGCAATGTTTCCCGCGCTGTGGCCGCCGCTGATGTATTATCTGGTTTGGCACAATTGGCTGCACATCAGGGTTATTGTCGCCCGGAAATGCTGACAGGTAGAGAGATTGAGGTAGTTGATGGTCGTCACCCGGTGGTGGAACAGTCTTTACCGGCTGGGTTTTTTGTCCCTAATTCTACTTTGTTAGGGGGTAAGGAAACGAACCACAGAGGCACAGAGAACACGGAGGGTTTGTCTTTATATCCTGATTTGGTGATTTTGACAGGTCCCAATGCTAGTGGGAAAAGTTGTTATTTGCGTCAAGTTGGGTTAATTCAATTAATGGCGCAGGTGGGGAGTTTTGTCCCGGCTCGTTCTGCTAGATTGGGAATATGCGATCGCATTTTTACTCGCGTTGGTGCGGTGGATGATTTGGCTACGGGTCAATCTACTTTTATGGTGGAAATGAATGAAACTGCTAATATCCTCAATCATGCAACTTTGAAATCTCTGGTTTTGTTAGATGAAATTGGTCGCGGTACAGCAACTTTTGACGGGTTATCAATTGCTTGGGCTGTGGCTGAATATTTGGCTGTTGATATTAAATCCCGGACGATTTTTGCTACTCATTATCATGAGTTGAATGAATTGGCTACTATTATTTCTAATGTCGCCAATTATCAAGTTACGGTTAAGGAGTTACCAGACCAAATTATCTTTTTACATCAAGTTCAACCCGGTGGTGCTGATAAGTCCTATGGTATTGAAGCCGGAAGATTAGCCGGTTTACCCCCGGTAGTCATTCAACGCGCAAAACAGGTAATGACACAAATTGAAAAACACAGTAAAATAGCAATGGGGTTGCAAAATTTAGAGTAAGTAGGTTGGCGTTAAAAATTGTCGTTATGACAAGGGAACAGGGAACAGGGAACAGGGAACAGGGAACAGGGAAACTTTACTTTTCGTTACTTATGTCGGTTTTTTTCTGTTCACTTACTTAGTTTTGTAGGTTGGGTTGAGGAACAAAACCCAACACTTACAGCATATTACCGAGTCTAGGCATCTTCTGGTTCAAATTGTGCTACTGTTACAGCATTAAACGCAAAAGATAACACTAAAGGAATCGGACATTTAAACCAAAACGTATAAATCACTGCTAAAATCGTGGTTGATATGGCAGCACAAGCCCAGTACATTTCTTGATTAGTGAAGCCATTTTCCTCTTTAATTATTCTTAACACATTCATTGGTATTGGTTCTGGCATCACCCCCCCCGGAGGAAACGCCCAATAATTCCCACGTCTCTCCATAAATAAATCTGTCCAGCCATTTTCTAAACACCACGCTTCAATCCATTGAATAGAGTAACGATCCATCATAAAAATACCAATTTCACCTTGTGAATATGTGTCTTCCGTCAATTTCAATAACTCGAAAATTTGCATAAAACCAAATACCAACCCACCGCTGCGGTTAATTATTCTTTAAACCTGATTCTATGCAGCTTCATCTTGATTTGGTATTAGTCAGATAACTGTTAGCAATAACATTAAATTTAAGTCCATCATTCTAGATATTTATTAGACATTATGTACATATTGGCAACTTCGCTCCTACAGCTATGACCATAGTTAACAGACTAACACTTGTTCGACCTGTGATAATTCAAAAGATAATAAACTTTACTTATCATCAAAGTTTATGAATAATTGTAAATACTCAAGTCCTGACAGCCTAATTATCCAATCTTCACCAATTTAGAGAATATAGTAATCACTCAAAAATTTATTACAAAATATTAAGCATTGCCCAAAATTCACCCAATTACCCATTACCAATTACCCATGATCAGATTAAACTAGATCATAGTAACTTGGACTGATAAAATATGTTTTGGCAAAAGGGCTTAGGATTTATTTTGGTAATTATGATTTTGTGCATTTCACAGCCCGCACTAGCAGACTGGACTCATCCTTTATCTTTTAGTAATGCAGAGTTGTCAAGACGAGATTTTTCTGGACAGAGTTTACAAGCAGCGGAATTTTCTAACGCTAACCTGGAAATGGCTAACTTTACAAGCGCTGACTTGCGAGGAGCAATTTTAAGTGCTTCAGTAATGACAAAAGTAAATTTACATGGGGCAGATTTGACAAATGCCATGGTTGATGGGGTAAAATTAATAGGTGCTGATTTAACTGATGCTGTTTTAAAGGAAACTCTTTTACTCCGTACTATCTTTACAGATGTTAACATTACAGGTGCGGATTTTACAGAGGCAATTCTAGATAAAGCGCAAATTAAAGAGCTATGTCAAAAAGCCAGTGGTGTAAATTCCCAAACTGGTGTAGAAACTCGTGATTCCTTAGGATGTTAATGAAACTTGGTATAATCGGTGGTGGACAACTGGCTTGGATGATGGCAGATGCAGCAAATAAGCTGGGAGTAGAATTAATAGTCCAAACTCCTGGCCAAAATGATCCGGCTGTATCTATTGCCCAGGATAGCATTTTGTCCGCAGTTGATGATGCCGCCGCCACAGAAATTTTAGCTACAAAATGTGATATTATTACCTTTGAAAATGAATTTGTTAACCTCACCGCTTTATCAATTTTAGAAAAACAAGGTGTTTGCTTTCGTCCTCAGTTAGCAGCTTTAGCACCTCTATTAGATAAATATGAACAACGTTGCTATTTACAAGATTTAGGTTTACCAGTTCCCCAGTTTTTTGCCTTGTCAAGGGAAAAAGAGGTAGAATCACAAATGGAAAATTTGGGTTTTCCTGTGGTTCTCAAAACCCGCAGACATGGATATGATGGTCAAGGAACTTTTATCATTCCCGATTTTGCAACTTTATCAAAAGTAATTAATCACAGCAAAGCTCAGTTTTTAGTTGAAGAATTTGTACCTTTTACAAAAGAACTGGCTATTATTGCAGCACGTTCTGTAAATGGGGAAATTGTCATCTATCCAACGGTAGAGACTCTCCAAAAAGAACAGGTTTGTAGATGGGTAATTGCACCTGCTACAATTACTAAAGAACAAAGTTTAGAAATTGAAGCGATCGCCTATAAACTGTTAAATAGCCTGGAATATGTAGGAGTTTTCGGCATAGAACTATTTCTCACCGCTGAGGGAAAAATCCTAGTCAATGAAATAGCACCACGTACCCACAACTCTGGACATTTTTCCCTTGACGCTTGTGAAACTTCCCAATTTGAACAACACCTCAGAGCCGTGTGTGGTTTACAATTAACCAATACTAGATTAAATTGCGCTAGTGCTGTGATGGTTAACTTACTAGGATATGAAACCAGTCAAAGCGACTACCAAAAACAACGTCAACAACTAGCAGAGATTCCCCAAGCCACTGTTCACTGGTACGGTAAAACAGAAGCTCGTCCAGGACGTAAACTAGGACATATCACCGTTTTATTAGAGCAAAACAATCGAAATGCAATAAACGAAATTATACATAAAATAGAATCTATCTGGTATCCCCCAACAAAAATTTTTCAAAATTTTCCAGAATAAACACACAAACTATTTTTCAAAGCTATAATAGGTTAGTTCCACTACGACGATTGGTGACTGCCATCAAGTTTTTTGATCTATGTCTTTAACAACAAGGGAGCTAAATACTTCTCATGGCAGTATACCGGGCTTGTACCCGGAAACTTTAAATGAGAAACCTCGGTTCCCACCTGGTTTAACCAGGTCATAAACTTAGGTAAAACGGCGTTGTGGTGAACTACAAGATTTTAAACTAGACTCTTAATTTCTCTCCGTGCAATGACAATATTACACATTATAAAGTTCTGTAAATCAGGATAACCAGGATTAGAGGATTTACAGGATGTTTATTGCAAAATTTCTTTAGTCCGTTTTAACGGACTTTCGCTATGAGACTCTTAATTTATTCCCAGGCTGGTGATGATGCTTCACGAAGTATAATATTGTGTCTGATAGCGTGGCGTAAGGGAGTTTAGCTAGTTAAATATTTGCCAACTAATACTAACTAATGCTATGCTTTTCTTATGGCATACATACCACTTAGAAAAGCGGTCGAATTTCTGGGATTGCATCCAAACACCTTGAGGAGATATGCAGATGAGGGGAAAATCAAAAGCATTAAAAACCCGGCAGGACAAAGATTATACGATGTCGAATCATACATCACGGGCGATTCAATTAGAACTCCCACTATTTGCTACTGCCGGGTCAGTTCCTCAAAACAGCGAGATGACCTTGATAGACAAATCGCCTATATGCAATCCCTCTACCCAGACGCAGAAATCATCAAAGATATTGGCTCAGAACTCAACTTCAAAAGAAAAGGTCTGCGCTCCAAACTGGACAGACTTTTGCAAGGAAATAAATTTATCCTTGTTGTTGCCTGTCGGGACAGACTCGCAAGATTTGGATTTGAACTTGTACAATATATGGTCGAACAAAACGGTGGACAAATCGTGGTTCTTGACAAAACAGTACACTGTCCACAATCAGAACTTACCCAGGATTTACTCTCAATCCCTCTCAAGAGGATTTGATGCAACTGGGAAGCCAAATTGATGAATTTGTATTTGACCAGGAAAAACTTGATACACTTGTTCACAAAACTCTGTCAATTATGAGTGAAGCAATAAACGCAATTCAAGCTAGTAAACGTATTCAAGAAGCACTAACTATTCTGAAAGAAATTTCTGCACCAAAAGAACAGCAGAATGAAAGATCCGCACTGTGCTTACTTGCATTAGCAGATATTCGACCGGAAACTTTTTGGAATCAAGCAACAACTCCCAAACGCAGAATTACTGAAATGATGGATTGGTTTCGTGATTATTATGGAAAACAATACGCACCAAATACACGAGAAACTGTGAGAAGACAAACAATGCACCAGTTTGTACAAATGGGTTTAGTTGTGGAAAATCCAGATCAACCAAACCGACCAATTAATAGCCCTAAATGGTGTTATCAACTTCAACAAGAAGCACTTTTGCTGATACAATCATACAACTCTGACCAGTGGGAAGAATCTCGTCGTAATTATGCTATTTCTGTCAAGAATTTATTTTTAATGAAAGTCAAAATCTTAGAGAAATGGGAGTAGAGTTAGATCCTCATGGTAAAATGCCAGATGTTGTCGTTTATTATCAAAAACAAGACTGGCTAATCTTAATAGAAGCTGTAACCAGTCATGGTCCTGTTAACTTAAAACGACACAATGAACTAAAACAACTGTTTCAATTTAGTAGCAAGGGATTAGTTTTTATGACTGCTTTTCCCAGTCGCAAGGAAATGACTCGGTATCTAGCTGAGATTTCTTGGGAAACAGAAGTTTGGGTAGCAGACCAACCAGATCATTTAATTCATTTTAACGGGGAGAGATTTCTTGGACCATACGAAAACCGGGAAAATCTTTCTTGATATTTTGGCGGTACTAATTCTATCAATGATTGAAAGTAAGTATATAAATGATTTTTGTTAGTTTTAGTACAAATATCCCTAAAAATTATTAAGATTTATTGACTTAAACAACATAAATATTGTTTAAATTAGCAGCTATAACCCAGTCAGGAACTAGGTTTTACCATCTTTCACACCAAAGAACCTCGTAACAAACCTTATTTGTTCATAGCTGGTAGATTTGAGAAAATTAGAAACGATTTAATAATCAAGCACTTATAGAAATTTTAAGTTGCAAAGGGAGAAAACCGGATGAAATTAGCTTACTGGATGTATGCAGGACCAGCCCATATTGGTACTTTGCGAATTGCTAGTTCTTTTAAAAACGTTCATGCAATCATGCACGCGCCCCTGGGTGATGACTACTTTAACGTCATGCGTTCCATGCTATCGCGGGAGAGAGATTTCACTCCAGTGACAACCAGCGTCGTTGATAGAAACGTTTTAGCCCGTGGTTCTCAAGAAAAGGTAGTAGACAATATTACTCGCAAAGACGCGGAAGAACACCCCGATTTAATTGTCTTAACTCCTACCTGCACTTCCAGCATTTTGCAAGAGGACTTACACAACTTTGTGGAACGGGCGCAGTTAGAAGCAAAAGGGGACGTAATGCTGGCGGATGTCAACCATTACCGCTACAATGAACTACAAGCCGCAGACCGGACTCTACAACAAATTGTCCAATATTACATTGAAAAAGCCCGGAAGCGGGGGGAATTACCAACACAGAAAACCGCTAAACCTTCGGTTAATATTATCGGCGTTTCTACCCTTGGTTTCCACAATAACCACGACTGTACCGAACTTAAACGGTTAATGGCTGATTTGGGAATTGAGGTGAATATTGTCATTCCTGAAGGTGCTGCGGTTCATGAGTTAAAAAATATGCCCCAGGCTTGGTTTAACTTAGTTCCTTATCGGGAACTGGGGTTAACAACGGCTAAATATTTAGAAGAACAATTCGGGACACCTTACGTAGATATTACGCCCATGGGTGTTGTGGAAACTGCTAGATGTATCCGCAAAATTCAGCAGGTAATTAACGCCCAAGGCGCTGAGGTTAATTATGAAGACTTCATCAATGAACAAACTCTGCACGTATCCCAAGCGGCTTGGTTTTCCCGTTCTATTGACTGTCAGAACTTGACAGGGAAGAAAGCGGTGGTTTTCGGTGATAATACTCATGCAGCGGCTTTAACCAAGATTCTGGCGCGGGAAATGGGGATTCATGTGGTGTGGGCTGGTACTTATTGCAAGTATGATGCTGACTGGTTTAGAGAACAGGTGAGCGAATATTGCGATGAAGTATTAATTACAGATGATCATGGTGAAATTGGGGATGCGATCGCTCGTGTTGAACCTTCTGCTATATTTGGTACGCAGATGGAACGTCACGTGGGTAAACGTTTGGATATTCCCTGCGGTGTCATTGCAGCACCTATTCACGTGCAGAATTTCCCCATTGGTTATAAACCATTTATGGGTTATGAAGGCACAAATCAAATCACAGATTTAATCTACAATTCCTTCACTTTGGGAATGGAAGATCACCTTTTAGAAATCTTTGGTGGACACGATACCAAGGAAGTAATTACCAAAGGAATTTCCGCAGAATCTGGTTTGAATTGGACAAAAGATGGTCAAGCAGAATTGAATAAGATTCCTGGTTTTGTGCGGGGGAAAGTGAAACGAAATACGGAAAAGTTTGCCCGTGAGCGTGGGTTTAAGGATATCTCGGCTGAGGTATTGTATGCTGCGAAGGAATCCGTAGGGGCGTAAGTTTGGGGTTAGGGGATAAGATTAAGGGGTAAAGATTCATTGACAATCTTTACCTCTCAATCTCCTTGGCAAAATAGTTGACAAATTATTATTTATAAAGCACAATAAAGATTATTATTAAAAATTATTTAAAATACTTATAATGACAGAATTAAATAAACAGCAGGATAAGGTCGCACTCTTAGCAGCACTCCGTACAAATGGGATTAAGCACACCCCAGAGGAAGTAGAGAATATAGCCCAAACTCCTGATGGTAAAATTGTCTTTTTAGAAAAAGGAACATCTGAAGCAGGGCTTCAACATATATTAGAAGAACATTCTTCACAATTTGCGGGTCAAGGAATAGAAGCAGACCAAATACCAGATGCAATTATTACAGCAGTAATAGAAGGTAAAATAGTTGGCTATCAAGACAGAAGAAAAACTCGCCCTATTTATGAAGTTAATTTTAATGGCAAAACTCATTATATAGCTGTGACTGTAAGCAATAATGGATATATAGTTGGGGCTAACCCCAGAACTTCCCTATAACTCAATACGGTTCAGTTAACTGAATCACAGGGGGTTGAAACTATTAAAATTTCGTTACCTAATAGTATCTGAAAAACCCTTAACTGAACCGTATTCTCCTATAACTTGGTAAACTCACTATGGCAGACAAAATCAAACTCATGGCCGATTATGGATGCTACCCACTATGGTGGGCTAGTTATGATAAAGCCGGGGATATTGACCCTCAAACACTGCTACTCAGCAAAGAAACAATTAGCCGCTTAGAAAAATGGGCAGATATTTATGATGCAAAGTTGAACTGGGAAGATCCTAATTCATCAGGTTTTCCCAGTTTAGAAGCTAAAGAAGCTTTTGAAGCAGAAGGTATTAGTTTGTGGAAGCAACTGCAAAAAGAACTTACACCTAATTATGAAGTTTTCTATTTCAGTGAGATATTACGTAAAGTCGTAAGTGACATGAATGAATTAGACTCTTTGCGTATTATCTATGCTTAACTGATAGTCAACGAAAATAAAACTAATCATAACAACAGCCACCTTATTCCAATGGGTAGAAATAAAACAAGATGTTCCAAATAGTCCTGTAAAAGCTGGTAATAAGGGGGTTGTTTTAGATCATCTCAATCCTACTACAACCCAGCCAGAACCAGGATATATTCTAGAGGTCTTTGAAGATGGTGAAACTCTAGATGTAGTTTCTGTTCCTATTTCCTGGGTTAACCCTCTTCCTGAAAGTTGGGGAAGTGTTGAATATAATACTAAACAAACAGCTTAAAGTATAATCATTGAGTCCGTTAAAACAGACTTCGGCTATTAGACTAGGAATTAATTCCCTCCACGGGTGAGAAAGCTAACTGATAATATTAAAAAAATATCAGCTACAGCATGAGGAAAAATCCCACCATGTCCAACCAAACAAACTTAAAAACAGTTGAATTTGGTTGGCCAATTGGAATGCCTACCTGTCGGCCAATGGGTGATGGATTATTTGAAGTCAGAACAAATTTACCACAAAATAAAATTGCTCGTGTGTTATTTTGTTTCTATGAAGGTAAAATGATATTGCTGCATGGCTTCATTAAGAAAAGCCAAAAAACCCCAAAACAACAATTAGATTTAGCCTGGGAACGCAAACACACATTGGAGGCGTAAAAATGACAGAAAATCCTTATGTTGGTTCTTCTCTTGATGCGTTTTTAGAAGAAGAAGGAACATTAGAAGAAATAAATTTAATAGCTATGAAAAGAGTAATTGCTTGGCAAATTCAAACCGCAATGGCTGAGAAAAATATTACTAAAACAGCAATGGCTGAGAAAATGAAAACAAGTAGATCATCTGTTGATAGACTTTTAGATCCTGATCATCATTCTGTTACTTTAGAGACGATTGATAAAGCGGCAAGAGTTCTTGGTAAAAAAATTCGTTTTGAATTGGTAGATGCTGTTTAAAGTAGAAAAAATCAAACTCATGGCTGATTTTATAGATGTTACCCGTTATGGTGGGTAAATTATGATAAACAGGGTAACATCTATAATTATTAAGATTCACGTTGAACTATAAATATTAGCCATAAAGCCAGTATTTTCAAGTTTCTCGCAAAATAGTAGTAGGATTGCTACAACAACAAACCTACCCAATCTAGATTTATTCAGCAAGCCCTAATTAGAATTTTTCCACACCTGGAAAATGTTGAGTAGACACTTTAGCAGCTTCTCCACAAGTGCGAGGTGTAGGGAAAATCTTGCCAGGATTTGCCAAACCTTGGGGATTAAAAACTTTTCTTACCCATTGCATAGTTTCCAAATCAGCTTCACTAAACATATCTGGCATATAGCATTTTTTATCAGCACCAATACCATGTTCACCAGAAATACTACCACCTACTCTCACGCACAATCTGAGAATTTCCCCGCCCAATTCTTCTACTTTTTCCAATTCTCCATGGACAGAATTATCAAATAAAATTAGCGGATGTAAATTACCATCTCCAGCATGAAAAACATTGGCAATGGGATAACCATATTGATTACTTAAACGCTCAATTTCCTTGAGAACATAAGGTAATTGAGTTCGGGGAATTACCCCATCTTGCACATAATAATCTGGGCTGATATGTCCCGCAGCCGCAAAAGCTGCCTTTCTGCCTTTCCATAATTTTAATCTAGTTTCTGGGTCACTGGCACTAGTTACATTTCGCGCCCCATTCTTTTGACAAATTTCTTTAACTCGCTGTTTATTGGCAGAAACCTCGACTTCTAAACCATCAATTTCTACTAACAAAATAGCAGCGGCATCACGGGGATAACAATTAGTAGCTACAACATCTTCTACAGCATTAATACTAATATTATCCATCATTTCCATACCGCCGGGAATAATCCCCACGCCAATAATATCAGAAACACTAGCAGCGGCAGCATCTACATTGGTGAAATCTGCTAATAATACACAAATTGATTCGGCACTTTTGAGAATTTTTAAGGTGATTTCCGTAGCAATTCCTAATGTTCCTTCAGAACCAACAAAGACACCTGTTAAATCATAGCCTGGTGTTTCAGAAATTTGTCCGCCAATATCAATAATTGCACCATCAGGTAGGACAATTTTTAAACCTAAAACATGATTTGTTGTGACACCATATTTTAAACAATGTACTCCCCCAGAATTTTCAGCAATATTCCCACCAATGGAACAAATAATCTGACTAGAAGGATCAGGTGCAAAATAAAATCCAGCACCGCTAACAGCTTGAGTCACCCAACTATTAATTACCCCGGGTTGGACAATAGCCCGCTGATTTTCTAAATCAATTTTGAGGATTTGTCGCATTAAAGAAGTGACAATTAAAACTGAATCTTCTGTTGGTAAAGCACCGCCAGATAAGCCTGTTCCTGAACCTCTAGCAATAAAAGGAACGGAAAATTGATTGCAAATTTTGACAATTTCTGATACTTGTTCTGTAGTTCTAGGTAATACTGCAACTGGGGGACATTGACGATAACTGGTTAAACCGTCACATTCATAAGTGAGGAGTTCTTCTTTGCGTTGAACTACGCCTTTTTCGCCAAGGATAGCCACAAATTTTTTGATTATGGGTTTCCAGTTAATTAGTTTTTTCTCTTGGGTAAGCATCATTTTTTGACTGTTTGGTGTGGATGTTTATTTTTACTTTAATACTATTTGTGACTTTGCGGTTTAAAGTTAGTTTATTTAACCACGGAGGCACAGAGAACCCAGAGGGAAGAGGTTTTTTATATTTCATCTTCTTCGATGACTGCATTCCGATCTAATATTAACAAATTTCTTAATTGATCAGTATCCATTTCTGTTAACCAATCTTCTCCTGCACCTACAACTTGTTCAGCTAGTTGCTTTTTACTTTCAATCATATCATTAATTTTCTCTTCTAATGTTCCTGTACAAACAAATTTATGGACTTGAACATTGCGAGTTTGACCAATTCTAAATACTCTATCTGTAGCTTGATTTTCCACTGCGGGATTCCACCATCTATCAAAGTGAAAAACATGATTTGCTCTAGTTAAATTTAAGCCAACACCACCAGCTTTTAATGATAAAATCATAATTGGTGGTCCTTGGGGATCACGTTGGAATCTGTCAATCATTTCCTCTCTTTGCTTTTTACTGGTGCTACCATATAAAAAGAATATTTCTCGTCCTAATTTTTTTTCTAAATGAGGTTTTAATAACTTACCCCATTCAGCAAATTGTGTGAAAATTAAAGCCCGGTCTCCTTCTGCCACAACCTCATCTAACATTTCTTCTAATCTTTGTAATTTAGCAGAATGATGTTTTTCTAAAGTTGCTAATTTTAAGTATTGGGCAGGATGATTACAGATTTGTTTTAACTTCACTAATAATCCTAAAATCATACCCCGACGTTGTAAACCTTCCGCAGATTCAATCTCTACTAAAGATTGATCTACTAATTGTTGATATAGTGTAGCCTGTTCGGAAGTTAAACCACAAAAAACAGTCATTTCTTGCTTTTCTGGCAGGTCTTGAATAATATCTTTATCAGTTTTTAATCGTCGTAAAATAAAAGGTTGCACTAAAGAACGTAATTGATTTAAAGAAGCAGTGTCACCATACTTTTCAATAGGCATAGCAAACCGTCTTTGAAAAAATTGTTTATTACCTAAATAACCAGGATTCAGGAAATCTAAAATAGACCATAATTCTTGTAATCTATTTTCTACAGGTGTTCCAGTTAAAGCAATGCGAAATGTAGTTTCTAACTGTCGAACTGCTTGGGATTGTTTAGATTCTGAATTTTTTATATTTTGGGCTTCGTCTAAAACAATTATTTGCCATTCAACGGTTTTTAAAAGTTTAATATCGCGGTGAATGAGTGCATAGCTAGTAATAACTAAATCATGTTTTTTGACAACTTCTGTAAATGTTTTCCCTTGGGGACGTTTATCACCATGATATTCTAAAACCTTGAGAGTAGGAGCAAATTTACTTACTTCCTTTTGCCAATTCCCCATAACTGAAGTAGGACAAACTAATAAAGTTGGTTTTTCTAAAACATTTTCTTCTTGGAGATGAAGTATAAAAGCGATGAATTGAATGGTTTTACCTAATCCCATATCGTCCGCTAAACAAGCGCCCAAACCCCATCTTTCTAAAAACGCTAACCAAGCTACACCACGTTCTTGATAAGGTCTTAATTGTCCGGTAAAATTGCTAGGAGTTGGTAAAGTTTGAATTTCTTGATTATTAGTTAATGCCCCAATTAATTCCTCTAACGCACCAGAAGCTTCAAAACTAACAACAGGTAATTTTTCAATGATTTGGGTATCTCCTTTACTAATACGTAAAGCATCTTCTAGAGAAAGAGACATTTGTTCGTTACGGGAACTAAAAAAGTTTTGGGCGGTTTTGATATCTTGGGGACGTAATTCTACCCATTCACCATTAATTTCCACTAAAGGACTATTTAATTTTACCAATTTATCAAACTCAATTTTAGAAATTGTTTGTCCACCAATTGCTAATTGCCATTGAAAATTCAATAAACTTTGTAAACCTAAACGTCCTGATTTTTGTTGAGGACTTTCGGCACTGATTTTTAACCCTAAACGGTTTGCCCACCCTTCCCGATTTGCTAAACTAGGAGGTAAAATTACTCCTAAACCGCTATCTTCAAATCTCCAAATTATAGCTTTGATAAATTCATAAGCTTCTGTAGGAGTGAGGTGGCAAAATTCGGGAGATGCAGTTTCTAAACTTGCGGTAATTGTAGGATACAATCGAGAAGCCAAACCCAAACCTCGTAAAAAGGTTTCTTGAGGTTGTTCAATTGTCCGATTTTGATAAACTAATTTTTCTACAGGTTGCTGCCAAATTATCCCTGCTTCTATTAAAAATTCCGGGTTATCTGCTGCTTGCAGAAAATACTTTAAAGTCCAATTTGGTTCTTGATTTTCTGGAGGGAGTAATTGGAAACAAGTTCTAAATAATGCTTTCCCTGTAAGTTGATATTGTAAGGGTAAAGTCCAGGCTTTTAAAGTAGTTTTTAAACGTTCTCCTCCTGCTCCATTAATTGTATTATTTTCGTTAATTAATCCTTTTAACCATTGCTGTAATGCGTTAGGTAAAGACATGATGATTCTCGGTTCAAGGGGAGATTGAGAACCAACCATTAACCGCAATTGATGATCTGTAATGTGATTGAGGAATGATAATATTAATTCTTGAGGTAATAATGGTAAATCAATTGCGAGATTTTCGGTATTTTGTTGATAGGTTCGACAAGCCAAAGGCATTTTTGAGGCAAATTTTTCTAATCTAGTGACATCTATCGCACTATCTAAAAGTACCTGCCATTTCGCAATTAAACTACTATCTTGTTTTTCAACTGTTGGTAAAAATTTACAACGAGAAATCAAATCTAAATGCCATCTAAAAATATGTACCCAGAAATGAATATCTGCTCCTAATAAAGCTGCTTTACTGTCATTTGGACTCAGAGGTAAAGAGCTAAGAAATTGAATTGCTAATGCTGGAGTGAGACTAAAACCTTCAATTTTCCAAGGATGTAAATATTGTAAATCTTGTGAATATCGAGAATCTATATCTAAGTTAACAGAATGAACCGGAAAAATTGTGATCATTTCTGATTGATTACTCTCTACAAAATCAGTTGGTAAAGAAATTATTTGGGAGTGAATAGGTAATTTTATTTCTGTTGCTGGTTTACCTTTAATTCTTTGTTTATTAGTAGTATTTGGCTGAATTAAATTAGCAATTGATAAATTAGATGTTTTTAACCATTCATTTAATTCCCCTGATGTCATAGCCAATGGGTGTAAATAAATTTCAGCAGATACTTCAGTATGCACCTGTGAAGAACGCCAAATTTCCCCCCAAATAAAGAAATAGCTATTTTGATGATTTATTACCCAAGTTCCGTGTAAAATTGCCATGTTTGAATATACTAATTATTTTTTTAATTATTATCTCTATTATCTCGCATATCTCGCATTTTGAGTTAAGAGATAAAACTTGTCGGCGATTATAAATCGCTACTACACAAACAAAGTCCACCCAGGTGGACTAACAGAAAAATTAAGATTTTTAAACCCATGCAGATGGGTTTTGTCTGTGTAGGTGCGACTTCTAGTCGCCCAAGTTTTTAACAACTACTGAGAATTAAAGGATTTTCAGGATTAATACATTAAATGCTATAATCAGCAAATAACTACTTGGTATCATATCATGATGATTACTCAAGAATTAGAATGCAAAGAAAACATCTCCCAAGATGTAATATTTCCCCCAAGTGATTTATATAGTGATGAACCGACCGTGGAAACAGAACTACATCTAGAGCAAATTATGCTCTTAATTAAATGTCTCAAATGGTTATGGAAAGATAGAAATGATTTCTATGCTGCGGGGAATCTCACCATTTACTATAGTCCTAATCAGAAAAAATCTGAATATTTCCGAGGTCCAGATTTCTTTGTGGTCTTGGGAACAGAACGCAAAACTCGGAAAAGTTGGGTAGTTTGGGAAGAAGATGGTAAATATCCTAATTTCATTTTAGAAATTCTCTCACCAACTACAGCAAATACAGATAGAGAATATAAAAAAGAACTTTATCAAAATACTTTCCGCACACCTGATTATTTTTGGTTCGACCCTTATACACTAGAATTTGCAGGTTTTCATTTAGTAGACGGAGAATATCAACCTTTAGAAGAAAATCAGCAAGGACATTTGTGGAGTCGTCAGCTAGGTTTATATTTAGGAATATATCAAGGATTATTACGGTATTTCACACCAACAGGAGAGCTAGTTCCTACACCTGAAGAAACCGCAGAACAGCAAACTAAAAGAGCAGAAAAAGAAGCGAAAAAATCAGAACGTTTAGCAGAAAAACTGCGGGAATTAAATATAGATCCTGATACAATTTAATCCAGTTGCTAATTTACTCTGTTGCTTAACCTAACAGGTTGTTTTAAAAGTATAAATTCATAGAATTTATACAACAGATTAAACAAACAAAATACCCTTTAGTCATGTAGGTTGGGTTAAGCGACAGCGCAACCCAACAAAAGATATAATCAAGATGTCTGAATCAAGATATCCAGGATTTAAGGATTTTGAGGATGAATGATTTTTGCTGAATAGGATAGCCATATCTTATAATTAAGAAATGATTTGAACTATCAGAGATGCAGTTTGAGTGGGACGAAGCGAAAAATTTAGAAAATATCCGTAAACATCAGATTGACTTTCAAGATGTTTATAAAATTTTTGACAGTCCAATGTTGATTGAGGAAGATGAACGTTTTGACTATGGTGAGGAAAGATGGTTTGGTATTGGTTTTTTAGGAAATGGAGTCGCTGTAGTTGTTTGGACAGAAAAACAAGGCAATGTAATTAGAATTATTTCAGCACGAAAGGCAAATCGTTATGAACGAAAAAAATTTGAACAATATCTCACGGACTAATTGGCAAGCATTAGATTCAATGTCAGATGAGGACATTGACTATTCTGATATTCCACCATTAACTGATGAGTTTTTTGAAAAAGCAACTTTGCAAATTCCCGCAGCACAAGCTAAAAATATTATTCAATTAGAACCTGATATCATAGCTTGGTTTAAAACCCAAAATAAAGACTATCAAACAGCTATTAATCAACTTTTACGTCGTCATATCGAAAGTAGCAGTAATCAAAAATCTGCTTAGTCATGTAGGTTGGGTTAAGCAACAGCGCAACCCAACAAAAAAATAATCAGGACCTACGCAAAATATCTCTCAAATCCTCATTTCTCCGTGACCTCTGTGCCTGGAGTGGTT